>JAEZRM010000020.1 GCA_023412805.1 Pseudomonadota bacterium
AAAGTCGAGCGTAACGCTCGTACCCGGCGCGCCGCCCCATTTGACACCGGTTGCAACGTACTTCCCGACTCCAAGCAAAGCAGCATTGAACGGAGTTACGTCAACCGAGTTCTGCTTCGGCGTTGTCACGGCCGTCTCCCCTCGAACCGAAATCAAGTTCGCTTAGGCCGCAGACTTCAAGAAACTTGCTACCGGCCCACCCTAACCCACGCTAAGATTTCCATGGAGACGGCGTGCAAGTCAAGATAAACTAATTAATAATAAACCCGGATGATTAGTCCCAGAAGAGCAATATCGCACATCCACGGAAACTGTAACGTCGTTGCGGTGCAGCCCAGACTTATCGTGCCTTATCTAACCTGATCCAAGAGCCGCTTGCATTCGAGCAAGTCGAACAAAGCCTCCTGCAACAGAGCGCGATTGTCGCGCGACAGCTTGCCCGCGTCTGGTTGCACCGGCCCGTCGTCATCGGGCTTGCCGAAACCGAAGAACCGGCGGGAAGGCTTCACCTTCGGCTCGCCGACCAGCATCTCTTCGTCGGGCACGCGCGATGGCTGAGGTTGCGCGTTCGCGGCTTCGGCCTGCTTGCGCTGCGCAATCGCCTCGATAGCGGCAAGATTGCCGCTACCGATCGCCACGAGGAACTGATTGCCGTTCTCCCGCAGCAGCTTCTGGACGCCTTTGATGGTGTAGCCCTGGTCGTAGAGCATGTGGCGGATGCCCTTGATCAGCTCGATGTCCTGAGGCCGGTAGTACCGCCTGCCACCGCCACGTTTCATCGGCTTGATCTGGGAAAATCGAGTCTCCCAGAAGCGCAGGACATGCTGCGGAAGATCGAGGTCGTCGGCAACTTCGCTGATCGTACGGAACGCGTCGGGACTCTTTTCCATAGTACAGTCTCCCCATCGCTAAGCCCCTGCCCAGGCTCGGCCGAATCGCACTACATCTCAGCGGTTTACTGGGAAATATTCAATCCCCGAAACAGCGCTGGACTTTGACCGTTGCGAAATATTGGCAATTTCCGAAATCAAACCAATCAGGCTTTTGCGACTTTGGCCTTGCTGCTCTGATGCGCCCGCAGGATACGCCCCTTGAGAACATTGGATGCCTTGAAGGTCATCACACGGCGCGGGAGGATAGGAACTTCCTCGCCGGTCTTGGGGTTGCGGCCGATCCGCTCGTTCTTGTCGCGGACATGGAACGTGGCGAAGGACGACAGCTTGACGGTCTCGCCGCGCCGCGTGATGACCTTCAAGGCATCCAACGTGCTAAAACAGCGCATCCTGCGCACGCACCGCACGAATGCGCGCGTCGGCGAGGAAGCCTGAACCGGCGCCCTTTGGGGACAAGCCTCGAAACGGACTTGAAAGACCGCTGTCAAAAGGCTGATAATTCAGCCGATTCGTGACAGAGCGGGTACCGGTATGGACAAGAGCCCCGACGCCTTCCGCACCATCAGCGAGGTCGCCGAGGACCTCGATTTGCCGCAGCACGTGCTGCGCTTCTGGGAAACCCGCTTCACCCAGATCAAGCCGATGAAGCGCGGCGGCGGCCGCCGCTACTACCGTCCGCAGGATGTCGACCTGATCAAGGGCATCCGCCACATGCTCTACGACCAGGGCTACACCATCAAGGGCGTCCAGCGCCTCCTGAAGGAGAACGGCAACCAGTTCCTCATCGCCATCGGCGCGGGCGACCTGGCGGCCGCCGAAGCCATCACCCTGCGCAAGGCGGAAGCCGAGGCCGCCCAGAAATCGTCGATCGACGACAACACGGTCCTGGGCAAACCGAAGCTGAAGGCCGGCCGCCGCTTCTTCGGCCTTGGCCGTACCGAGGATGACGGCCCCGTCGAGGCCGATGACGGGCGTCTCAGCCGCGACAACCGCGCCCTGCTGCAGGAAGCTCTGTTCGACCTCCTCGAATGCAAGCGCCTCCTCGACCAGGTGCGCTGAGTTCCACGCCGTCCGGCGCTGCCATCCCGTATCGATCCGCCGCTCCGCTGGGCGACGGTTTTTTCTTCTTGCGGTGGCATGGCCAGCATGGCGAGCAGAGGCGTCGGCAATTCGCCCGTCTTGGCTCTTCGGCCCCAATCAGGGGCTGCCTTCTTCGCCCGTTGCCGGCCCTCGGTCCTTTTTCTGGGCCCTCGAAAGGCCTGCAACCAGGCGGCGAAGTGCCGCTCCGTTGCAGAATGGCCACTTTCCGGACAAATATTCGCCACACCAGACCAGCGGCAAGGTTTCGCGCTTGCCTTTCTTGTCCCGCTGCACGAACGTGTTTGCATGAAGATGTAATTCCTTCGAGGAGAGGAGACTACGCATGTTGAAAGGAAGAACGGCATTCTTTGCTGCAGCGTTGGCTGGCGCCACCATGGCCGCCTCGCCTTCTCTCGCAGCCGACCCCACCTATTGGGACCAGCCGAGCCCGGCCTTCAATTGGAGCGGATTCTACGTCGGTGCGCATCTTGGTGCGGGATCGAGCAACATCCGCTGGGCGTATGATCCCGGTCCCGGCACCGCCCATCACAACGGCAGCGGGGCGTTCGGCGGCATCCAGGCCGGCTACAACATGCAGTATGAC
>JAEZRM010000125.1 GCA_023412805.1 Pseudomonadota bacterium
ACCTTGCGCTTTTGAAGCCCCGCGTGATGTCGCTGGTCGTGTTCACCGCGCTTGTCGGCATGCTGGTTGCGCCCGGTGGCATTAATCCGGTGATCGGGCTCATCGCCATTGTCTGCATCGCCATCGGGGGCGGCGCCTCCGGCGCGCTCAATATGTGGTACGACGCCGATATCGATGCGCGCATGGCGCGCACGGCCGGCCGTCCCATTCCACGCGGCAGCGTGACACCCGAAGAAGCATTTTCCTTCGGCATGGTGCTGTCGATCGGCTCGGTCGTGACGCTCGGCGTCATCGTCAACTGGGTAGCGGGTGCACTGCTCGCGCTCACGATCGCCTTCTACGTCGTGATCTACACGATGTGGCTCAAGCGCTCGACACCGCAGAACATCGTCATCGGCGGCGCCGCGGGCGCCTTCCCGCCGATGATCGGCTGGGCCTCCGTCACGGGCGGCGTCAGCATCGAGAGCATTCTCATGTTCGCGATCATCTTCATGTGGACGCCGCCGCACTTCTGGGCACTCGCGCTCTTTCGCGCCGGCGACTACGAGCGCGCGGGCGTGCCCATGCTCCCCGTCGTCGCGGGTGAAAAGGAAACGCGGCGCCAGATCGTGATCTACTCCGCGCTTCTCGTGCCGCTCGGCGTCGTGCCGGCAGTCATCGGCCTTGGCGGTGCAGCCTATGGCATCGCCTCCGCCGTGCTCGGCGCCGTCTTCCTGAGCTTGGCGCTCAGCCTTTGGCGCGCCGAGACGCAGGCCGAGAGCATTCAGATCGCCAAGCGGCTCTTCGCCTTCTCGATTCTCTACCTTTTCGGCCTGTTCGCGGTGTTGCTCGTCGAGCGCCTCGCGGCTGGTTTCATGACCTGAGTTAGGACGCGGATGTGGCCGAACATGACGATCAGGAGGCAAAGCGCCGTCAGCGGATGCGGTCGGTTGCTATCGGACTCGCACTTGCGGCGCTCGTGTTGCTCTTCTACGTCGCCACGCTCGTGCGTCTCGGCGGCAATGTGCTGAACCGGCCCATGTGAGCGCCGGTACGTTGAGGATCTGCAAGCGGCACACGCCGCTGTCTGGGAGTTGGATGAAAGCGCGATGAGCACGGCGCACGACAAGCCCGAGGATGCAGCAGTTGCCCAGGCCGCTGTCATGAGCGCGCGCAACCGGCGTGTTGCCGTGATCTGCGCCGGCGTCGGCTTCAGCATGCTGGGCATGGCCTATGCCGCCGTCCCTCTCTACGATCTCTTCTGCCGCGTGACGGGCTATGGCGGGACCACGCAGCGCGCCGAGCGTCCGGCGGACACCACACTCTCGCGCTCCATGACCGTCCGCTTCGATGCGAATGTCGGCGGCGGCCTGCAATGGGACTTCGCGCCCCTGTCCGGTCCGCAGTCGCTGCCCATCGGCGAGAACGGACTAGCCTTCTATCGCGTCACGAATACATCCGATCGGCCGATCGTCGGCACCGCGACCTACAACGTCGCGCCCGAGCAGGCCGGCGTCTTCTTCAACAAGCTCGAGTGCTTCTGCTTCACCGAGCAGCGCCTCGAACCCGGCGAGTCAATGGAAATGCCGGTCAGCTACTTCGTCGATCCGGAGATCGTGAAGGATCCGGACGCCTCGCGTCTGTCGACGATCACGCTGTCGTACACGTTCTACGAAGTAAAGAAGCCGGCCGCCGCCGCGGCTGTAGACAAGACGAAAGCCACGCCCACCAAGCCGGGGCAGGGAACTTAGGGATCAGGCGCCGCTCACGCGCGCCGAGCAGGACGAGACGGGGACAAGGGAGCTCAACGGAATGGCCGACGCCCACGCCAAGCATCATGACTATCACCTGCTCAATCCGAGCCCCTGGCCGCTCGTCGGTTCGCTGTCCGCCTTCGTGCTCGCCGTCGGCGCCATCGTCTGGATGAAATCCTTGAACGGCGGCGCCGGCGTGTTCGGCATGAAGGGCTCCTGGCTCTTCGGCCTCGGCGTCATGGGCGTCCTCTACACCATGTTCATGTGGTGGCGGGACGTCATCAAGGAAGCCCACGCCGGCGACCACACGCCCGTCGTGCAGATCCACCTGCGCTACGGCATGATCATGTTCATCGCCTCGGAGGTGATGTTCTTCGTTGCGTGGTTCTGGGCCTTCTTCGATGCCGCGCTCTTCCCGGCTGCCGTCCATCCGCTGCAAAACAGCGATCAGGTGGTCGGCATGGTGGAGCGTAACGCGCTCACCGGTGGCGTCTGGCCACCGAAGCCCTCGGAGAACTTCCACGCCACGTTCGATCCCTGGGGCCTACCGCTCGTCAACACGCTCGTGCTTCTGCTTTCGGGTACGACCGTTACCTGGGCGCACCACGCGCTGCTCGAGAACAATCGCAAGGGCCTCATCTGGGGCCTGACGCTGACCGTCATTCTCGGCATCTTCTTCACGATCCTGCAGGCCTACGAGTACGGCCACGCAGCCTTCAACTTCCACGGCCACATCTACGGCGCCACGTTCTTCATGGCGACCGGCTTCCACGGCGCGCACGTCCTCATCGGCACGATCTTCCTTGCGGTCTGCCTGTTCCGCGCGCTCAAGGGGCACTTCACGCCCAAGCAGCACTTCGGTTTCGAGGCGGCCGCCTGGTACTGGCATTTCGTCGACGTCGTTTGGCTGTTCCTGTTCGCCGCCATCTACGTCTGGGCCGCGGGCGTGCCTGCTGCTCACTGAGGATCATGCCTCGAATTCAGGCGGGCTGCCTCTTCACAGCCGCCGCATGAATGTCAATGATCGGGGCGGACAGAAATGTCCGCCCCGATTGATTCAGCAGCCCGTTCCATCGAGGAAAAATACATGAGCGCGAAACCGAAGGTCGCCGTCATCGGCACGGGCGGCACGATCACCGCCATGAGCAGCCTCGGCTCGCTCGACCTCATCGAGTACGGTAATGCCGGCACGATGCTCGAAGCGGACCAGCTCGTCGCGCTCTATCCGCAAGTGAACGAGGTCGCGGACGTCATCTCCATCCGCTTCAAGGCCGTGCCCTCGCCCGCGATCTACTTCCCCGAATGGAAGGCGCTCGTGCTGGCCGCCGAGAAGGCCGTGGCTGAGCATCCGGATCTCGCCGGCATCGTCATCCTGCACGGCACCGCCACCTTGGAAGAGACGGCCTACGCTCTTTCGCTCACGGCCAAGGTCGAGGTCCCTATCGTCGTTGTCGGCGCCCAGCGCCCGTCGAGTGCGCTCTCCTCCGATGCCGGCCTCAATCTCGTGAATGCCATTCGCGTGGCCGCAAGTCCTGAAGCGCGCGGCCTCGGCGTGCTCGTCCTGCTCAATGACGAGATCAACGCCGCGCGCGAGGTCACCAAGACGTCCACCGGTCGCCTGCAAACCTTCCGCAGCCCGGACTTCGGTGCGCTCGGCCACGCCGACGGCGATCGCATCAGCTTCTATCGGCGCCCCATTCGCCGCGTCGCCTCGAATACGGACTTCGACATCCGCACGCTCGATACACTTCCCCGCGTCGATATCGCCTATTCGTACACCGGCGACGACGGCACCGCGACGCGCGCCTTCGTTGCCGCCGGCGCCAAGGGCATCATTGCTGCCGCATTTGCTCCCGCGATGCTCGTTCCCGCCGAGTTCGCTGCCTACAAAGAGGCGATCGCCGCGGGCGTCGTGGTCATGTTGGCCACGCGTGCCGGATCGGGCCGCGCCTTCGCCTCGCGGCCGATGCGCGAAGCGGGGCTCATTTCCGCGGACAACCTCACGCCGCAGAAGGCGCGCATCCTGCTCGCACTGGCACTCACGCGCACAAGCGATCCCGAGCACTTGCGCGAAATCTTCGCGACGTACTGATCGGCGGCCTCAGAATCCGACGCGCACGAGCCACAGCGTGATCGCCGGGAACATGACCAGGATCACCGTGCGCACCATGTCGCTCAGCACGAAGGGGAAGGCACCGCGGTAGGTCTCGCTCAGCGGCACGCCGTGCGCCATCGAATTGATGATGAAGAGATTGAGGCCGACGGGCGGCGTGATGAGGCCGACCTCGACGACGATCAGAACCAGAATGCCGAACCAGATGGCCGTCTCCTCCGGGTTCAATCCGAAATCGAGCGCCATGACCACGGGGAAAAACACCGGAATGGTCAGCAGCATCATGGAGAGCGAATCCATTACGCAGCCAAGAATGATGTAGACGATCAGGATCAGCGTCAGGATCGTGAGCGGCGAGAGCCCCGACACCTGCGCCCAGTCGGCGGCAGCCTGAGGCAGCTGCGTCAACGCGAGGAAAGTATTGAAGGCGGCCGCGCCGAGAATGATGAAATAGATCATCGCAGACGCAGCCGCCGTTTCGAGAATGCAGGCGACGAACGTCGCCCTGTCGAGGCGTCCGGTGATGAGCGCATAGACACCCGTCGCCACGGCCCCCACCGCCGCGCCCTCCGTCGGCGTGAACCAGCCGACGTAGATGCCGCCGATCACCAAAACAAAGATCAATGCTACGGGCCAAACACCCTGCAGGGACTGCCAGCGCTCAGCCATGGACTTGCGCGGCGCAAGCTCGCCGGCTGCTCCCGGAACAACGCGCACATAAATCGAGACCGTGATCACATACCCAATCGCCGCCAATATGCCCGGGATCAACGCCGCCATGAACATCTTGACGATGTTCTGTTCGGTCAGCACGGCATAGACGACGAGCACGATAGAAGGCGGAATGAGAATGCCGAGCGTCCCGCCCGCCGCCAGCACACCCGTCGCAAGCGCGCCGGAATATCCGTTCTTGCGCAGCGCCGGCAGCGCCACCTGCCCCATGGTCGCGGCTGTGGCGAGCGACGAGCCGCACACCGATCCGAAGCCCGCGCACGCACCGACAGCTGCCATCGCAAGCCCGCCGCGACGATGACCGACCCAGTCGGCCGCTGCCCGAAACAACGATTCCGAAAGCCCCGAGCGCGTCGCGAACTGCCCCATGAGCAGAAAGAGCGGAATGATGGAGAGCGAATGGCTCGAGAAGGTATCGTACGTCAGCGTCTTCAGCGCCGACAGCGCCGGAACCATCGAACCCGTTACGATCCACGTGCCGGTGAGCCCCGTCAGCAGCATCGCCGCGCCGATCGGCATGCGCAGGAACATGGCGCCGAGCGCCAACGCGAAGGCAGTGGCCGCGAGTCCCGCGCCGCTCATATGTGCGCTCCACCTTCCGTGCCCTGTCCGCCGGCAATGGCCTCGTTGAGGCTGCGCCAGACTGTGTAGAGGCACGTGAGCACGAAGACGACGGCGCCAATCATGCCCGCCGCATATCCCCACCAGACCGGCATCTGGAGGATCATGCTCGTCTCACCGTAAGCGAGCTTGTCGCGGAAGCCGAGCCAAAGCTGCCACGCCACAATCAACGAGATGATGCTCATCGCGATGTTGCCGATGACCGCAAGCGAAGCCCAGAAGCGCGCTGGCAGATAGGGAGCAAGCATGTCGACGGTGACATTACCTTGGCGGAACTGGCACCAGGGCAGGAAGGCGAAGATGGCGACCGCGCACCCCGCTTCAACAAGCTCGAAGTCACCCGGCACGGGACCAAGCCCCATCCGCGTGAACGCGCGCCCGACAATCGACACCACGGACATCACGGCGAGTGCGACGAGTACGATGCCACCTGCGATCGCCAATGCGCGCGCGAGAGCACCGATGAAGCGCCCCACCGCCGCTTCAGCCGACGGCGCAATGCCCGCCTGCCTGTCTGCGCCCGCTTCATCGGACATGTGAAGCCCCCTCAGGCCACGTCGCTCACAACGCTAAAGAGCAGGGAACGAAAGATCCCCTCCCCGTATTCGCAGTGCCACACGGGCGCCGCTCACTCCGGTCCGGCGTACTTGGCGATCATCGCGCGGGCGTCGTTCAGCATCTCCGCCGCCGGCAGGCCCTTCTCGGTCATTTCCTTGACCCAGGCTTCCGCGATCGGTGCCGCCGCCGCCTTCCAGCGCGCCGTTTCGGCGGCATCAAGCGTGATTATCTTGTTGCCGGCCGCCTTGGCGGCGGCGATTCCGGGCGCATCACCCTCGTCCATGACGCGACCAACCCATTTCGACGCCGCCATGCCGCTGTTGGCATCGATGACCTTCTTGATGTCGGCAGGGAGCCCGTCGTACTTCGCCTTGTTCATGGCGAAGAGGAAGAAGCTCGTATAGAGACCGCGGCTTCCCGTGAAATTCGTGTGCGACTGCACGAGCTGGGCAACCTTGAGCGGCGTCGTCACCTCCCACGGAATGACCGTGCCGTCGATCACGCCTTTGGAGAGCGCCTCGGGCATAGCCGGCACGGGCATGCCCACCGGCGTTGCGCCGAGGGCCGCGATGAGCGCCGTCGCCTGCCGCGTTGGACCACGCAGCTTCAAGCCCTTCATATCATCGAGCTTGGCGACGCCGTTACCCTTCACGTGCAGAAGACCGGGCCCATGCACGTGCACGGCAATAACATGCACGCTCTCGAATTCCTTCTTGAGGTACTTCTCGTAGAATTCCCAGGCGGCCTGGCTCGTCGCTTCTCCGCTCGCTGGCAGGAAAGGCAGCTCGAACACCTCCGAACCGGGGAAACGACCGGGCGTGTAGCCCGACAGCGTCCACACGATATCGACCACGCCGTCACGCGCCTGATCGATCAAAGCCGGCGGACGGCCGCCGAGTTGCATCGACGGGTAGATCTCGACCTTGAGCTTGCCGCCTGCTTCCTTGGTGACCTTCTCGGCCCATGGCGTGATAAAGTTTTTTGGCACCGGCGCCGGGGCCGGCAGGAAATGATGGATGCGCAGCGTCACGTCCTGCGCCACGCCGGCCACCGGCAAGACCGAAACCGCCGCAGCGACCGTGAGCGCCGCCAAACCAAGATGGATGCCCAATCGCGATCTCATGCCATTCCTCCCAGTTGTTTGGAATTCCAAGTTTTGCGCTAAGCTATTCTGGCGGCGTCGCGCAGGCAATCGTTTGCTCATCCATACCAAAGGTGATGACGAACCGAATGTGCCGCCCGCCAGTGGGGACAAACATGACAATCGACTGGACCGGAAAAATCGCTGAAACCAACGAGCTCAACATCAACTACACACGCGGCGGGAGCGGCCCCGCGGTCATCTTTCTGCACGGCTGGCCCGAGTTCAACAGGACCTGGCTCCATACGATGCCGGCGCTCGCCGAGCAGTTCGACTGCATCGCGCCGGACCTTCGCGGCTTTGGCCGCACGGTCTCGAAGGCGCCACGCACAGTGGACGGCACGCCCGTCGACAAGCTCGCCGGCGACGTGCTGGCGCTCGCCGATGCCCTCGGCATCGAGCGCTTTGCCATCGTCAGCCACGACGTCGGTTCATTCGTCGCACAGCAAGCAGCCATCGCGGCGCCGGACCGCGTCTCGGCCCTGTTCTTCTTCAACTGCACATATCCCGGCATCGGCAAACGCTGGGGCGAGTACAGCCACTTCCGCGAGACCTGGTATCAGCAGTTCCATCAGAAGGATTTCGCAGCCGCACTCGTCGGCTCGTCGCGCGAGGCCTGCCGCATCTACTTCCGCCACTTCCTGACGCACTGGAGCCATCAGAAGCAGGCGTTCGATCCCTATCTCGAAGAATGGGTCGAAAACTTCATGCGCCCCGGCAACCTGCAGGGCGGCTTCGACTGGTACGTCGGCATTGCCAGAATTCGAGCTCTAACCGCGTCTGGCGCGCTACCGCCACCCCCGCCGATCGCTGCCCCCTCGTACTTCTACTGGGGCGCACACGATCCGGTCCTGAAGTTCGACTTCTCCGACAAGCTCGGCGACTATTTCACGAACTTCACGCTGGAGAAGGCCGAGGATGCCGGCCACTTCGGCCACTTCGAGCAGCCACAACGCGCCAACGAGCGCCTACTCCGATTCCTCGGCGCGCACGCGAAATAATAGTCATAAAGACGGGCGGGTCCGGGAGGGTGTTCCCTCCCGGCAGGGGCTCGGGGACTGGTCCCCGTCGCGCCGCCGGCGCGAGCAGGGCTCGCCACCCTGCACCCCCGCGCGGGAGGAACCCCCGCAGTCCCGCTTTTTTGAAATTTTTCTACCCGATCCGCGGGGCGTCGAGCTTGTGGACCGTGCCGGCCGTCTCGGGCTTCCAGGCAGGATAGCGCTTCAGGATCAGCGGATCGTGCCCCGGTATGACGTTCTTGAGGCCACCGGCCATCTGCTCCAGGCGGTCGTAGCTCCTGAGCGTCGCTTCGACATCGACGCTGATGAAGAAGGGCTTCCGCTTCTCGATGTTCTCGTAGAAGTGCACGACGTCGGACGCGAGCATGACCGGCCCGTGGTCGGTCATCACGCGGATGGCCTGGATGCCCTTGCTGTGGCCAGGCATGTGATGAACGGTCACGCCCGGCGCGACCTCGCCGTCACCGTCATGGAACTGCACGCGGCCCGAGTAGACGCTTTTCACCATCTCGCAGACATGATCGACCGTAAAGGGATGCTGCATGGCGTGATCGCACATGCAGCGTCCCGTGGCATACGCCATCTCGGATTCCTGCAGGTGGAAACGCGCCTTCGGAAAATGGTCGAGCGTGCCGGCGTGGTCGTAGTGGAGGTGCGTCACGATGCAGGTGTCGAGGTTCTCCGCGTCGATGCCGATGCGCTGAAGTGCCTCACGCGGCTCGAGATCGATCTTGCGACCGCGGGGCGCTGCCTCCTTATGGTCGAATCCGGTGTCGATCAGGATCGTCCGGTTTTTATTGCGCAGCACGAACACGAAATAGTCGATGGGCATAGGTGCCGCATGATCGTCCGGATGCAGGAAGTTGTCGGCGCGGGTGCGGTTCGTCATGGCGCCGTACTTCACGGCCAGAATCTCATAGGTCTCGGACATCGCGACTCCTCCATCTGGGGCGGTTTCTGCTTGGGCGGCAGAATGGCGTGCCGATGGGCGGCCGTCGAGAAAAACTGCCATGCAGAGTCATGGAACCGCAATGCGCCTTGGGGCATAATCGAGTGAAGCTCGATCCGCTGCCGGATCAAACCAATGAGGTGGCCCGCGTGCCCGTCAATGTCTCGTTCCTGCAGGAACTGCTCACCACCGTCGCCGAGCAGGGCCGCCAGTATCTGCCGCGCGCACTCCTCGGCAATGGTCCCGACGAGGACATCACCGCGCTCTCGGCGGCTCTCATGTCCGGGCGCGGCGAAGCCTCTGGCGTTGCCATTGCACGGCGCATTCTCGACGATTACCGCAAGCTCGACGCGGACCATCGCCGCACGTTCTTCCGCTATCTTGTCGAGCACATCCGGCCCAACGAGCGCGAGGTGGAGCAGGCCGCCTCGGCCTATGTCGCCGCTCCCGGCGAGGCGACGCTGAAGACGCTCCAGCACGCCGTCGAGAGCCCACGCCAGGAATTTTTCCGCCGGCTTAACCTCGCGCCCGGCGCCACCGCCGAGATCGTCGCCATGCGCCGCGATCTCCTGCGCCTGCCGAAGTCCGAACCATCGCTCGGCGCGCTCGACACCGACCTCATGCATCTCTTGCACTCGTGGTTCAACCGCGGCTTCCTAGTGCTGAAGCGCATCGACTGGCAGACGCCGGCCGCCATTCTCGAAAAGCTCATCCAATACGAGGCCGTGCACGAGATCAAGGGCTTCGACGATCTGCGCCGTCGCCTCGATCCGGCCGATCGTCGCTGCTTCGGCTTCTTCCATCCCTCGCTCGTCGATGAGCCGCTGATCTTCGTCGAAGTCGCACTCATGAGCGACATTCCGGCGAACATCCATTCCGTGCTCGGCGAAGCGCGCAAGAACGGCAATGACACGCCGCCACCGACAACGGCCGTCTTCTACTCGATATCGAACTGCCAGGAAGGCCTGAAGGGCATTTCCTTCGGCAACTTCCTCATCAAGCAGGTCGTCGAGGATCTCGCGCGCGAGCAGCCGCAACTCAAGACCTTCGTCACGCTCTCGCCTGTGCCGACTTTTGCCCGCTGGCTCGACCGTATCATGGCCGACGACCAGGAAGGTGTTGTGACGGAGGCGGATCGCGAGGTGCTGCAGACGCTCCGCAATCCGGGGTGGATCGAGGACGAGGAAGAGGGCGAGGCTCTGCGCGCCTCGCTGCTGGCGCTTGCAGCGCACTACTTCCTCGTGGCCAAGGCGGCCGACGGGCGTCCAGTTGATCCGGTCGCGCGCTTTCATCTCGGCAATGGTGCCCGTCTCGAGCGCATCAACTGGCTCGGCGACGTCTCGGAGAAGGGTCTGCGCGAGGCGCACGGCCTCATGGTGAACTACCGCTACGACCTCAAGGAGATCGAGCGCAATCACGAGGCCTACGCGAATGAGGGCGAGGTCGCGGCTTCACGCGCCGTGCGCCAGCTCGCACGGCCTCCCGCCAAAGCCAAGCCGAAGCTCCCGACGCCGAAGGCCCTCCTCCAGCTCCCGCTTCGCGACCGGTCAACCGAGCCGGCAGCAGAGGTGAAGACGCGGAGCGGCGAGGAAAAGGAAAGCTGAGATCTACCACCGCAGCGCAAATCGTCCGAGCAGCGCACCGGCCACCGCCGGGATCGCTATGCCGATCCCGTACCAGATCAGAACGAACGGCAGCGCCGTCTCTCCGCACGACCATGCGTAGACGAAGGCGGCCGTGGCACCGGCCGTCAGGCCGGCCGCCGCACCAGCGAGCGTGAGCCGTGTCGGTGCCATCCGGCGCAGGACGCCGAGCGTAATCGCCATCACCGGCACCGCCAGCAGCGCAATGAGCCACGGACACGTCGCCGCCGTCGTGCCCATGATCACGCGGCCGTAGGTATCCAGCGGCACATGCCAGAGCTCGGCTGATGCGAGGCCCGCCATGACCGCCAGAACGAGCCCCATGCCGATCCACGTGTTTCTTGCGACCCGGACATCCGGACGCGCGAGACGCAGCGCCGCTGCAAGGCCGAGCGCCACAAGCACCGCCGGATAAGCAAGTTTCACCCAGAAAGCGAATGATGCGATTGCGTTCGCCATGTCCGGCCGCAGCCCCCATAGCGTCAGCACCACCGCCGCAGCAATCGCGGCACCGATGACGACGCCACGCACCACACGTCGCGCGACGAACCCCTTGGGCGTCGCACTCAAGTCGCCGGAGAGCTGGTCGATGAGCTCGGGCGTCGTGGTCACGGCGTGTCGGTCCCCTTGAATCGCTGTGCCAGAAATTTCATGCCGCGGTGAATGGCGATCTTCACGGCAGATTCCGAGACCCCATGCTGCGACGAGACCTCGGCGATGGAACGGCCGTCGATTTTGACGGCGCGGATGTACTGGCTCGTACGCTCGGGCAATTCCCCGAGCACCTGCTCCACGTCGAGGCGCGCAGCGCTCGGCTCAAGCATATCGCTTACGAATGCTAGTTCGTCGCCATCCTCGATCGGGATACTCGCTCTGATCTTTTTTCGCCGGAGATGGTCAATGAGCTTGTAGCGCGCAATGGCGTGCAGCCACGCCGTGAAGGGACGGCTGCTGTCATATGTGACGCGCCGCTGATGCACGGCGAGCAAGGTCTCCTGCACAAGATCCTCGACATCCGCGCTCTCGCGACTGAGCCGGCGGGCGAAGTACACGCGCAGTCGATCTGCGACATCCGCGAGCAGCCGGCGATAGGAAGGTTCATCGCCAGCCAGCGCACTGATCATCAAGGATCTCAGGCGTTCCTCGACCTGCTGCAGGGCTGGAGTGCTCCAAACTTTGCTCGGTGTTCGCATGCGAAATCGCACGGCCAAGGCGCTTATTCATCAAGGACGCACCCTCTGCCTATCACAACGCCGTGATGCCTGTAACCGCGCGGTGCGCCGCTGCGAATTCCCCTGCATCGCCGCGGCAGACTGCGGGCGATCGGATCATACCCGGGAGGACGCATCCGCCATGAGCCACAGCATCATTCGCGCCACATTGATCGCCACCGCACTGACGATGGGGGCAGTGTCCTCCGTGCAGGCGCAGGACTCCATGAAGAAGGACATGATGAAGTCCGATGCCATGAAGTCGGATGGGATGAAATCAGACGGCCCCAAGATGAAGAAATCGGAGGGCATGAAGGACGGTGCGATGAAGTCTGGCGACATGAAGTCCGGTGGCATGAAGCCGGGCGAGAAGATGAAATAACGCTCGCGCGCTATAGCGCTGGCCCGGGGGACGGCGGGTTGTTCGCGCCACAGCACACGAATACTCCGTCCCCCGCTGCAAACGGCGATTCGATTGAGCGTTATGCCCCAGTCCGGCCCTTCACGAAGCCGCCGAGCCACCTTATTCATCTACAATGACCTCGAAGGAGGAGACCGGCCATGCTGATCCGAAAGCCAACTGACATCCGCCCGTCTGAAATCACGGATCGATCCACCTATTTGGGGCGGCGCGAATTCATGCTCGGCGCAGCCGCATTCGGTGCCGCTGCCGCACTTCCGTTTGACGCGATCGGCGCGCCACTCTCGGCTATGAAGAGCCCCCTCTCCACGGATGAGAGCCCGACACCGCTGAAGGACGTAACCACCTACAACAACTTCTACGAGTTCGGCACCGACAAGGGCGATCCGTCCAAGAACGCGCATACGCTGACGACGAAGCCGTGGAAGGTGAAGGTCGACGGCCTCGTCGACAAGCCAGCCGACTACGATCTCGACGACCTGATCAAGGACATCGCGCTCGAGGAGCGCATCTATCGCATGCGCTGCGTCGAGGGCTGGTCCATGGTCATCCCATGGGTCGGCGTACCGCTGGCGAGCGTGCTCTCGCGGGTCTCGCCGCAAGGCAGCGCCAAATATGTTGCCTTCGAGACGCTCGTGCGTCCGGAGGAAATGCCGGGCCAGAAGGGGTTCTTCCAGGCCATGAAGTGGCCGTATGTGGAGGGCCTGCGCCTCGACGAGGCCATGCATCCGTTGACGATCCTCGCCGTCGGGCTCTACGGCGAGAAGCTCCCCAATCAGAACGGCGCGCCCATACGCCTCGTCGTTCCCTGGAAGTACGGCTTCAAGAGCATCAAGTCGGTCGTGCGCATGACGCTCACCGACAAGCAGCCGATCACGTCCTGGAGTCGCGAGAACCCACGCGAGTACGGTTTCTATTCGAACGTCAATCCGGCCGTCGACCATCCGCGCTGGAGCCAGGCTACCGAGCGGCGCATAGGCGGCGATCAGGGCGGCAGCTTCGGCGGCCTTTTCGCCAAGCGCCACCCGACGCTCCTTTTCAACGGCTATGCCGAGCAGGTCGCGGGCCTCTATACCGGCCTGGACCTCAAGGCGAACTACTGAGAATGGCTGCGCGATCCGGACAAAGGAGCACCCTCTCGCGCCTGCTCCTCGGCGCCGATCCCGCACGCCGCGCGCTCTATATCTCCGGCATGACGCCCGCCGTTCTCTACTTCTATTGGGGTTTGACCAATCAGCTCGGCGCCGATCCTCAGAATGTGCTGGAACGCGCACTCGGTCTTTGGGCTTTGCGCTTTCTGATTGCGAGCCTCGCCATCACGCCCCTGCGGCAGCTTGGCGGGCCCAGCCTCTATCGCTTTCGCCGGGCCTTGGGGCTGCTCGCCTTCTACTACGCGGTGCTGCATCTCGCCGTCTACATGGTGCTCGACAAAGGGCTCGACCTCCCCTCGATCGTCGCCGACATCATCAAGCGGCCCTATATCACGGTCGGGATGCTGGCCTTCGTCATTCTCATCCCTCTCGCAGTGACGTCGAATGCGGCGATGATCCGCCGCCTCGGCGCGAACTGGCGCAAGTTGCATCGCCTTGCGTACGTGGCGGCGGCTGCCGCGGCGCTCCATTTCATCATGCTCGTGAAGGTCTGGCCGGGAGAGCCGCTCATCTACGCGGGCCTCGTCGCCGCGCTCCTGCTCTTCCGCCTCGCCAACTCCCTGCGCCCACGGACACGACCTGCACGATCCTAGGCACCGCAGAAACAGGGAACCTCCTGCGCCGCGGCCGGGTTATCAGGTAGGCGGCCAGACATGTTCCTGTCCCGTAGCTCGCCTTAAACCATGACTATTGAGCTACTCGAGCCTGAAGCATGTTTGACGAGAGAAGGCGTTTTCGCCGCGATCTGCGGGTGGATTTCCTTCGCGGCATCGCCCTTCTGACGATCTTCATCGATCACGTCCCCTACAATCGTTGGGCTGCCGTCACGCAGCAGAACTTCGGTTTCTCCGATGCGGCCGAGACGTTCGTCGCCTTGGCCGGCTACTCGGCCGTGCTCGCTTATGGGCGATATCTCGACAAGCCCTCTCCGGCTGAAGGCGTGCGCAAGATCGCCAACCGCATCGGTATCATCTACGCCTACCACTTGGGTACATTGCTGCTCATCGCGGCCATGCTGCTGTTGCTGACGCGCATCTCAGGCGATATGCGGCTCGTCGAACTGCTGAAGTTCGAATCGCTCCTTTCCGGCGACCCCGCGGCTGCAGCGGGTGCTGCGATGCTTCTCAATCAGCCGACGTTCTTCGACATTCTGCCCCTCTACGTGGTCCTGCTCGCGCTGTTTCCAGCCTTGTACCTCGTGTTGCGACAAAGCATTCCCTTCGGCCTTGCCCTGTCGGCAGTGCCCTGGGCGCTCACTCAGTTCATTCCGTTCAACCTGCCGACGCTTTCTGGTGAGGCATGGCACTTCAACCCATTCGCCTGGCAATTTCTCATGGCTTTGGGCATGGCCGCGGCGATCAAGGTGAAGCGCAATGGGCTGCAGCCCTCGCCCGTACTGATCGCCCTCTCTACGCTGGTCCTCGTGGTTTCCTTCATCCTGCGCGCACCATGGGCACGGTGGCCTCTGCACATGGGCACTGCGCCGATCCCTCTGGAACCGTACGGCGACCTAATGCTCAAGACGACCCTGGGTCCGGCGCGCCTCCTCCATTTCATCGCCTTCGGATACTTGCTCCTCGTGCTGCTGCCGCCACGAGCCTCATGGCTCAAGACAGGCCTCGCGCGCACGATCGCCGACGCGGGCAGAAACTCGCTCGAAGTCTTCTGCCTCGGGGTCATTCTCTCCGTGATGGGCGGCGCCATCGTCATTGCCGCAGGCCATGACGCCACGGCCGAAAGCTGGGTCACGGCAATTGGCGTCGCGGTATTGCTGATCTTCGGCACTGCCCTTGCGCGTGAGGTGCGCGCCAAGAAGAGGGCGCGGCAGAGGCTGTCCGGCGCCCCCAAACCAACCATCGCGCCGCCGCGGGAGTATCGCGAGCCGGATGATCCTGCACCGCACGGCTCGCGGCCGAGCTCGCGGCAAGCGCACTGATCGGCGCGGCGCGTTCCAGAAGGCAAAGCTGAGCGTGCTGCGCTGCACTAAACGCATCGAGGAGCGCATCTCCGGTGCGAATTCTTATCGACAGGTACTCCGTAAATTTACGTACACTGCGCTCTTGCAGAGAGGGCCCAATATCAACCATGATGGTGGGTCAAAAAATCACGTAAAATTTCCTGGGAGGCGGGATGAGGGGTTTGGTTGGGCGGCCGGTTCTTGCGCGTCTTGTTGCCTTTTTGATTATCCTCCTTTCGCCGCTCCAAGCGCATGCCGCCACCGGTAGCATCGATCTGACCGCGCATCCCGTCGGCTTTCTCCTGCTCTTCATCTTTTTCGTCGCTTACGGCTTCGTGGCCGTCGAGGAAGTCATCCAGCTTCGCAAGTCGAAGCCCGTCATGCTGGCGGCGGGGCTGATCTGGGCAATACTCGGCGTCGTCTACACCCTGCACGGCCAGAGCGCCGCCCTCGAGGCCGCCGCAAAGCATGTGATCCTCGACTACGGCGAACTCATGCTGTTCCTCATCGTGGCCATCACCTACGTCAACACGATGCAGGAGCGCCGGGTATTCGATGTCCTGCGGACGAAGCTGGTCAGTCTCGGACTCTCCTACCGTCAGCTCTTCTGGCTCATCGGCTGTCTTGCCTTCTTCGGTTGCCCCATCATCGATAATCTCACCACCGCTCTCGTCATGGGCGCCGTGGTGGTGGCCGTCGGTGTCGGCAACTACCAGTTCATTGTCTTGGGCTGCATCATCATCGTGGTGGCCGCCAATGCCGGCGGCGTGTATTCGCCGTTCGGCGACATCACATCGCTGATGGTCTGGCAAAAGGGCAAGCTCTCGTTCTTGGAGTTCTTCCATCTTTTCGTTCCGGCACTGGTGAACTTTCTCGTGCCGGCGGCGCTCATGCATTTCAGTGTCCCCAAGGGAACACCCGCTGCAGTGAGCGAGGTGAGAAAGCTGAAGCCGGGCGGATTGGTTGTCCTCCTTCTGTTTTTGGCCACCATAACGACAGCCATCTCGTTCAAGAGCATTTTCCAACTGCCGCCCGCGCTCGGCATGATGCTGGGCCTCGGCTATCTGCAGATGTACAGCTACCTGCTTCAACAGCGAGGCCGGCGCCGTAACGATCACGCCTTTGGCTTCGACTCTTTCCGGGAAATCGGGCGGGTCGAGTGGGACACGCTCCTGTTCTTCTTCGGCGTCATCTTCGCCGTGGGTGGGCTTGGCGTTGCCGGCTATCTCGCGGTGCTGTCGAACTTCCTCTATGTCGATCTTGGAGCCACCTACGCCAATGTCGCCATCGGCATTCTGGGTGCCGCGTTCGACAACATCCCGTTGATGTTCGCTGTGCTCACCATGAACCCGGAAATGTCGACAGGCCAGTGGATGCTCATCACCCTGAGCACGGGCGTCGGCGGCAGTCTCGTATCGATCGGGACGGCGGCGGGCGTGGCCCTCATGGGCCTCGTGCGCAACCACTACACGTTCCTCAATCACCTCAAATGGGCGTGGGCCATCGGGCTGGGCTATATCGCCAGCATCCTCACGCATCTGTGGTGGAATGCGGCATTCATGTAGCCCAAGGCGCGACCGCGGCGAGGGAGGCCTTCCCTCTCTCCAAGCGGTCCTGTGGTGGAGGACAGCGTAGGGAGGCGAGAAATATTCTTGCGAGCGTTGTCGGCTCAGTCGGTTGTGGTGCGTCCTTGGTCTCGAAGCGATGCCACCCCGATCAAGGAAATGACCCGATGAACAACCCCTCGCTGCAGTGGACAGGTTTCGTACTTACGGGCCTGTTCGCCCTCTTTATGCTGGGCGCCTCGATCGCGCCAAAACTGCTTCAGCTGCCGATCGCCGAGGAAACCATGGCCGGTCTCGGTTGGCCGGCAGGCTATGCGCTCATGATCGGACTGATCGAGCTGGCCTGCCTGACACTCTATCTGGTGCCGCGCACGAGTGTCCTCGGTGCCGTTCTGATGATGAGCCTGCTCGGAGGCGCGATAGCCACCCAGATCCGGGCCGGCAGCCCGCTCTTTTCGCACGTTCTATTCAGCGTCTATCTCGGACTGTTCATGTGGGGCGGACTGTGGCTCCGCAATCCGCTTCTCAGAGCTTTGTTCCCCTTCGCGAGCACTCCCTCCGCACCACAAGGCCAACATGAGAGTGTGGCCGGCCGCCTCTGAATGGGGGCTTGAGCGCCGCCGCCATTCACAGCCCTTCTGAAGAGCCCAGCCGGCCCCTCTTCAGCTTCCCTTGAACTTCGGGCGGCGCTTCTCGCGGAAGGCGGTGATGCCTTCGATAAAATCGTCGGTCGCCATGACCGTGCCCTGCGCGAAAGCCTCGGCATCGAGGAACTCGTCGAAAGAGGCGTCATAGGCCTTCGAGACCATCTTCTTGAGGAGTCCATAGGCGATCGTCGGCCCGTTCGCGAACTGCTCGGCGACCTCCATGGCCTTGTCCATCAGTTCGCCCGGCGCCACGACCCGTGAGCAGAGCCCGATCTGCAAGGCCTCCTCCGCGCCGACCTTACGGCTCGTCAGGAGCATATCCTTGGCGCGGATTGTCCCGACGGCGCGTGGCAGCGTCGCGAGTAGCCCGAGATCCGGCACCACACCGATCTTGACGAACCCCGTCGTGAAATACGCCGAGGTCGATGCGATCACGACATCGCCCATGAGCGCGAGCGACACGCCCGCCCCCGCTGCCGCGCCATTCACCGCCGTCACGATTGGCTTTTCCGCCTTCAGCAGGCGCCCCGACCAGCGGTACGACCGGCGCATACGCTCGCGCGTGTCCGAGGGCTTGGCACGCGCCATGTTCCGGATATCACCGCCTGCGCAGAAGGCATCTCCCGTGCCGGTGATGAGAATACAGCGCACGGCGTCGTCTTCGAGCAGCCCAGGCACATTGGCATCGAGGCCGGCCTTGATGCCGGCGGACATGGCGTTCATCGACTTCGGCTCATTGAGCCGGACAATGGCGACGCCATCCTTGCGGGTCACAACGACCGATTCATCCGACATGCAGCGCGCCTCCTGGTGAATTGTTCTGTGCGCGAACTCTAACGGCCGTCCGTCCAGTCCGCCAGCTTGCTCTGCCGCGTATGCCCATGCTCAACTGAACGAAAAGAGCAAAATCGGGAGGTTCCCCATGAGGGCAGAGGACGGACTCGTGCGCGGCATCGTTAGCGGCGCGCATATCATCGATCAGGCCACATTCGACGCCCGCATTGAGCGGGCCGCATCAGGCCTCGCCGCCCTCGGCGTCGGCCAGGGCGACTGCGTCGCGATCCTCATGCGCAACGACATCGCCTTTCTGGAAGCCTCCTACGCCGCCATTCGCCTCGGCGCCTACGCCGTGCCCATCAACTGGCACTTCCACCCCGAGGAGATCGGCTACATCCTCCGCGACTGCGCTGCGAAAGTGCTCATCACCCATGCCGACCTCCTCGATGCGGCGCGACGCGCGGCGCCACCCGGCGTCACCATCCTGGCTACTCCGACGCCCGATACGATCGCACGCGCATTCGCCATTCCGCCGGAGCGTTGCGCGCTCCCGTCCGACGCCCGCAGTTGGGACGACTTCATCAACGCGCACACTCCCTGGTTCGGCGCACCGCGCCCGCAGACGCTCAGCATGATCTATACGTCCGGCACCACCGGACATCCCAAAGGCGTGCGCCGCGCACCGCCGACGCCCGAGCAGCAGGAGGCCCTCAACGAAGCGCGTCGCGTCGTGTATGGCGTCTCGCCCGGGATTCGCACGATCATGGCGGGGCCGCTCTATCACTCTGCGCCCAATGCCTTCGTGCTGCGCGCCACGCGCCTCGCCGAAGCACTCATCCTCATGCCGCGCTTCGAGCCTGAGGAATTGCTCGCGACCATCGAACGCCAGCGCATCGACACGCTCTTCATGGTGCCGACCATGTTCGTGCGTCTCCTGAAGCTGCCGGAAGAGGCCCGCCACCGTTACGACATCTCGTCACTGCGCTTCGTGATGCACGCCGCCGCGCCCTGTCCCGTGCACGTCAAGCGCGCCATGATCGAATGGTGGGGACCCGTCATCTGGGAGTTCTACGGCGCAACGGAGAGCGGCGCCGTCACCATCGTTTCGAGCGAGGACTGGCTCAGAAAGCCCGGCACGGTCGGCCGTACCTCGAAGGGCGCGACGCTCTCCATTCAGGACGAGCAGGGTCGCGAGGTACCGCAGGGTGAGATCGGCGAGGTGTTCTCGTCGATCGACTACTACCCCGAGTTCACCTATCACAACCTCCCCGAAAAGCGGGCCGAGATCGAGCGCCGCGGCCTCATCACGGTCGGCGACATGGGCTACATCGATTCCGAGGGCTATCTCTTTCTCTGCGACCGCAAGCGCGACATGGTCATCTCCGGCGGCGTGAACATCTATCCCGCCGAGATTGAAGCCGTCGCGATCGCCATGTCTGGCGTGAAGGACTGCGCGGTGTTCGGCATTCCCGACGAGGAATTCGGCGAGGCCCTCATCGCGCTCGTCGAGGCCATGCCGGGACAAGCGCTCGACATCGGGGCTATCCGCGCGCATCTGCAATCGCATCTCGCGAGCTACAAGGTGCCGCGCCGCATAGAGATCGCGCACGACCTGCCGCGCGAAGACTCGGGCAAGATCTTCAAGCGGCGCCTGCGCGAGCCCTATTGGAAGGACGCCGGGCGGCGCATCTGACCTAGCCGCCCTTATCGCCGGCAAGCCCGCGTGGCCGCATGAGCAAGAAGGCGAGCAGCGCCACGAGCATCAGCGCGGCGACACTCCCAAAACCTGCCACCCATCCGAGCGGTGACATGCCACCCGCCCGGTCCAAGCTCCAGCCCACCACGATCGGCCCCACGAACCCGCCCGCGTAGCCGAGCGAAGAGTGAACCGCGAGCGTGGCGCCACGCCGCGCGGGCTCGGCCGTGCCTGCCGCGCCGGCGGTGAGCGACGAGGAATCGAGCCACACGACGAGCCCATAAACGAGCAGCAACGCCACGGCGAGCCAGTACGACCAGACGCCGACGAAGCCGATGGCCAAAGCCGTCACGATCGACCCAGCCATCGCGAGCTGAATGAGCCGGCGCCTGCCGAGCCGGATGGCCATCTCATTCCCGCCGACGCTCGCCGCCACGCCGATCAGACCAAGCAACGTCATGACCGCCGCTGGAGAAAGCACGGACGTACCCGCCCCCGTCGTCGCTGCGACATACCCGAGAAATGCGACGCCCCAACCGCGCAGCGCGCTCATTTCCAGTGTGTGGACGCAGTAGCCGATCGCGTACGCCATGGCCGATCGGTTGCGCAACACAGGCAGGAAATTGAACAGGCCACCGCCATCACTCGGCTTGGCCGCGGGCGCCGCCCGTCGCGGCACGAAGAGCGCTACCATGCACCACGCAATCGCAGCGGTCAGCGCAGCCATGAAGAACGCGAGTTGCCAGCCACCGAGGTTCGCGAGCAGATCGCCCGTCGCGAAGGAGAGCGCACCGGAAATGCCGATGCTTGCCGCGTGTCCCGTCACGGCACGCGACATCATCTTGGCATCGACCTGATCCGCGAGCAGCTTGAGACCGGTCATGTACGTCCCGGCCCAGCCGAGGCCGGTCAATGCGCGAAAGGCCATCGCCGACCAGTAGCCTTCCGCGAACAGTGCAAAGCCACCATGCCCGGCGACGGTCGCGCCAACGCCGAACAGATAGACGTACTTTGCGTCCACGCGATCGGTCAGCGTCACGAGGATCGGCACGGCGAGCATGTATGCCGCGTAGAAGCTCGCCGTGATCCATCCGGCTTGCGTGTTGGTGAGGTCCCAGAGCGGGATCATGCGCGGGAGCAGCGCCGGCCAGAAGAATGCGCCGATCTGCACCAGAACCTGTGCCGCGCAGACGATCGTCACGAGGCGTCGCGCCGCTGCTTGCTCGCCCGATCCCTGCATTTCCGCGCCCCATCCTCCGCGAGCCGCGCTTGTTAGAACTCGTCGGCGCTGATTATCAAGTCAAAAAAGACGGAGGCTCCGAGGGTGTCCCCCGGTCGGAGCGCGAGGCTGGCCTCGCTCGCGCCGAAGGCGCGATCAGCGCCACATGGCGAGCGCGATGCCCGCGAGCGACAGCGCACCGACCCACAGCGCCACACGGCCCCACCGCTCCTGTCGCGCATCGGCTGCCGCGAGCCGTTCGACGGTCTCATCATCCAGACGCACGCCGCTGCGCGCGGCCTCCGCGAGCGCGAGCAGCGTGCGCTCCGCCTGCCCGAGCAGTGCCGGCACATCACCGAGCAGGCGCCCGATCTCGCCGGCACCTTCGCGTGCATCCTTGAGTGCGCCCGCCGCGCCGAGATTGCTCTCGACCCATTCGCGCGCGATGGGCTCGGCCGCCGTCCAGATATCGAGGTTCGGATCGAGCCCGCGCGCGACGCCTTCGACAACGACCATGGTCTTCTGCAGATTGATCAGCTCCGGCCGCGTCTGCATGTCGAAGACTTCGGTGTAGGCAAAGAGCTGCCCGAGCAGATCAGCCATGGAGATTTCACCGGCTGGCCGCCCCTGAATGGGCTCGCCGATCGCCCGCAATGCCTGCGCGAAGACTTCGACGGGATGATGCGGCGGCACGTAGCCGGCCCAGAAATGCACCTCGGCGGCGCGGCGGTAATCGCGCGTGATGATGCCGTGCAGGATCTCCGCGAGAAAGCGGCGTTCCTTGTGCCCGAGCCGCCCCATGATACCGAAGTCGACCGCGACGACATTGCCTTCGCGGTCCACCATCAGGTTGCCCTGGTGCATGTCGGCGTGAAAGAAGCCGTCACGCATGGCATGGCGGAGGAATGACTGCAGCACGGTGAGCCCGAGCGCACGACGGTCATAGCCGGCCGCTTCGAGCCGCGCGTTGTCGGCAATCGGAATGCCGTCGATCCACTCGAGCGTCAGCACGCGCTTCGAGGTCCGCTTCCAGTCGACGCCCGGCACGCGGAAGCCCTCATCGCCCTTGATGTTCTCCGCCATCTCCGAAATGGCGGCCGCTTCCAGGCGCAGATCCATCTCGATCTCCGTCGTGCGCGCGAGCGTCTCGACGACGGCGACGGGCTTGAGGCGACGCGTCGGCGCATGAAAGCGCTCGATCATGCGCGCGGCGAAGAAATAGCTGTCGAGATCGCGCTTGAAGCGGCGCTCGACGTCAGGGCGCAGCACTTTCACCGCAACCTCGCGGCGCTGGCCATCTTCGATCACGACGGCCTTGTGCACCTGGGCGATGGAGGCGGCCGCAACGGGTGGTCCGAACTCGGCGAAGTGATCTTCGACGCGCCCGCCGAGCGCGGCTTCGATCGCGGCCCGCGCCTCGGCCTGCGAGAACGGCGCCATACGGTCCTGCAGGTTCGAAAGGTCGCGCGCGAGGTCCGGCCCGATCACGTCGGCCCGCGTGGCGAGAAACTGACCGAGCTTGACGTAGCTCGGGCCGAGCCGCGTCAACGCGCTGCTCACGCGCATGTCGGCGCTTTCGCCGCGCCGGAGAGGCCAGGCCAGCACACGTACGGGCCACGTCGCGGCGCGCGCAAGGCGCAGCGGCCAGGGCACGGGCACGCCCTCCGGCACAAATCGCACGCCGTACTGGGCAAGGACCAGCCCGGCGCGCGCGAGGCGCAGGAGGTTGAGAATGGGGCCGGCCATGGTGCAGGGCAGTCTCGTTGGAGGCGTGTGTGAGCAGATGGCGGACGTTTGCCACGATCGGGCCGTGCGTCAAGCAGAATGCCGCCGCGCGGTTACAGCCGCTTTTCCGCCCGCTCGGCTTGTATCTGCTTCGCCCTTATGGATAATCCTCACCGGGACAAAGTTGCCGGCCAGGACAGGCCGGGGGGAATAGTTGCAGTGAAGAAGAACAACGGGCGCCGCAAGGGCAATGCCCGACGGAAAAACGGGCGCCAGACATCGCCGTCCAAACCGCCCGCACGCGCACTTGCGGCAGCCGCGACAGCGCCCCGGCGCGAGCGCGGTAAGGCATCGCGCACAACCAGTGCAAAATCAGCGCAGCGCCATATCGATTGGCCGGCGCTCGCCATCCTCGTGCTGCCGCTCGCCCTGATGGCGTGGTTCCAGACCTATCGCATCGACCCGTCGCAACTCCTCGCAAGCCCCACCGCGTGGCAGGGCAATCTCACACGTGAGGCCATGCCTGTATTTCCGGAACCAACCAATCATCTGGCGCATGCGCCCGCCGACCCCAACTTGCCGGAATGGCATGGCAAGCTGGCGCTCGAAGCCATGCCTCTTTTTCCCGAGCCCACGAACCACGCCGTCGTTGTATCGCCGGAACCAACGGAGCGGAGATCTTCAGTCGAAAACGCATCCGTCGTCGCGGAGACCGTAGAAAGCAACGAGACTGCGCTACCCGTGCCCGAGCCGTGGCATGGCGACCTTTCGCGCGAAGCCATGCCGCTCTTTCCTGAGCCGACCAACAGCGCCCGCGAACGCCCCTCATCTCCGCCATCCGTTGCCGCACTGCCGCCGCCCGTGTGCGTGCCGGAAGATGAACAGCAAGCGGCGAGCACGGCCCCACCTGCCCATTTCGGCCGCGCCCTGGCCGCTGCAGCGCTCGCGCAGACCGATGAGTTCGTCATCTACAATGCGCGCTACGTGAGCCTCGCCTTTCCCGGCGGCGACACCCAGCCCCTCTACGGCGTCTGTACCGATGTCGTCATCCGCGCCTATCGCGCACTCGGCATCGATCTGCAGAAGCTCATTCACGCATCACGTCTCGGCCGCGGAGATCCGAGCATCGATCATCGCCGCGTCGAGGTCGTGCGCCGGTTTCTCACGCGTTATGGCACGAGCCTCGCCATCTCCGAGTTCGCCGAGAACTATCGGCCGGGCGATATCGTCACTTATCACCGGCCCGAAGGACGCATTTCGCAGTATCACATCGCCATCGTGACAGACCGGATCGCGCCATCGGGACGACCGCTCATCGCGCACAATCGCGGCTGGGGTCCGCAGATCGAGGATGCGCTCTTCGTCGACCGCATCACGGGCCACTATCGCCTCTCGCCCGAGCAGGTCGAGGCTTTCGAGCGCAGGCTTCCGCCTCGCGTCAGCGAGCGCCGCCGGCGCACGGCCGAAAGCGCGACAACAACGCGCCGCTGAGGTCTACCCAGTCCCGCCAGCAGCCACGGCCTTCTCGATCACCGACCTGAAATCCATCGGCGCGATCGTCAGCAGGTCCGGTCTCGAGGCTGCAAAGAAGCCATCCACAGCGGCGCCTACCTCTGCGACCGGCACCCCCCGCAGCGCCGCTTCGAGATCGAGCACCATGCGCGGCGGCGTCACGAAGAAATCGCCGGTCAGCAGCAGTTCGCGCACGCGCCGCGCACCGCCCGCACCTTCGAGGCGCACATGCGCCGAGACCGTCCCGCCGGCGCCCGTCAGCGAGGCCTCGCTGACCTCGGCGCTCCGCGGATTGTCGATCTCGAAAACGAAGTCGTCGGTGCCGATCGTCTCGTCGTGGATTTTTTTCGCGAGCACTTCCTCCGCCTCGCTCGGCGCACCCGCATCGAGGTCGAGCCCCAGCTTCTCGCGGAAGCCGAGCAACACCGCCTCTTGTACCTTGGCGATCGTCGGCGCGGTCCCACCAAGCAAAGCCTTCAGCGTCGTGACGCGCTGCTCGGCCTTGTCGAGATCGCGCTTCTGCAGCTTCGCCGCCGGCACATTGAGGCAGGCCATCATGCGCGCCGGATCGACGTCGATGAGCACCGTCCCCTGGTAGAACAGCGTGTCCCCATCGAAGAAGCCGCCCGTACCGCACAGCTTCTGCCCGCCGACCTCGATGTCGTTCCGCGGCCGGAAGCGCGCCTCGATGGCGAATGTCTTGGAAAGGCCGTGCGCAACTGCCTCGCAGATCGCGCGCGTATAGTCGCCGAGCGAGGGCATGGGGAGGCGCTTCCGCGAAAGCACGAGCTCCCAGCCGATCTGGCCCTCGTCGAAATAGATGGCGCCACCGCCCGTGATGCGCCGCACGAGCCCGATGCCGTTCGCTCGGCAGTGGTCGACTTTCACCTCGTGGCTCATGGCCTGATGGCGACCAATCAGCGCCGTCGGCGGGAAGCGCAAAAAGCGCACCGTGTCGGGGATTGTTCCGGCCTTGTGCAGCTCGATGAGCGCTTCGTCGAAGGCAATTTGCTCGCGGCCGGCACGCAGCCCCGTGTCGATCACGCGGAATGTGGGCATTGTCGTCTCCCTTCTTGCGGCGCCGTTCCTTGATTTCGTCGGCGCCGGATCATGTTCGGGCACGATCATAGATTGAGCGGGCGCAAATATTCAATGATTTGAATATCCATCTTCGCGCAGCCGGCTTTTGGGGCTAATCCCTAGGGGAACATACGGAATTACCCGGATAGGCGCGCCGTTCGCTGCCGGACTTACTGGCCCTTAGGGGCGAGGACGCCCGCATCGGAGGCTTCCCATGACGCCCGGCAGCATTCGCGCGATTGCAACAATACTCGGCCTACTCCCCACCTACGCCCTTGCTCAGCAAGCGCCGCCGCCCGCGACGATCTTCGAGAACGTCCGCATCTTCGACGGCAAAACGGCCACGCTTTCCGCGCCCTCCCACGTGCTGGTGCGCGGCAACACGATCGCGCGCATTTCATCGAGTCCGATATCCGGAGAGACGGGCGCAATCGTCATTGCAGGTGGCGGGCGCACTCTCATGCCGGGCCTCATCGACATGCACTGGCACACCATGCTGGTCCGCATGACGCCGCCGATGATGCTCGCCAGTGACGCCGGCTACATGAACCTCCAAGCGGGAGCCGAGGCCACAGCGACGCTCATGCGCGGCTTCACGACCGTCCGCGATCTCGGCGGCCCCTCTTTCGGCTTGAAGCGCGCCATCGACGAGGGTCTGCTGCCAGGCCCGCGCATCTTTCCATCGGGGGCAGTCATCACCGTCACCAGCGGGCACGGCGATTTCCGCCAGTTCTCCGACCTACCGCGCAAGATGGGAAGCGCAACGTCTCGCGTCGAGCAGCTGGGCGGCAGCATGATCGCCGACAGCCCGGATGAAGTCCGGATGCGCGTGCGCGAGCAGCTCATGCAGGGCGCGTCACAGATCAAACTCACGGCCGGCGGCGGCGTGGCCTCTCCGTTCAGCCCCCTCGACGTGACCACGTTCAACGAAGACGAGCTTCGCGCTGCCGTCGAAGCCGCTGAGAATTGGGGCACTTACGTGTGCACGCACGCGTATACGCCCGCCTCCATCCAGCGGTCGATCGCGGCCGGCGTCAAATGCATCGAGCACGCGCATCTCATTGACGACGCCACAGCGCAGCTCATGGCCGAGAAGGGGATCTGGCTCAGCACCCAGCCCTTTCTGGATGTGGGCGCAACAGCCGGACTAGCGCCAGCGAACCAGGCCCGCAAGCAGCAGGTGGTCAACGGAACAGATCGGGTCTACGCGCTCGCCAAGAAATACAAGCTCAAGACCGCATTCGGGACCGACATCCTCTTCTCGGCAGCCATGGCCGCACAGCAAGGCCGGATGCTTGCCAGTCTTACGCGCTGGCACACGCCCGCCGAAATCCTCGTCATGGCGACCTCGGGCAATACCGAGCTGCTGGCGCTCTCGGGCGCCCGCAATCCCTATCCCGGCAAGCTCGGCGTGATTGAAGAAGGCGCATTCGCCGATCTGCTGCTCGTCGATGGCAATCCGCTGGAGAACATCGAGCTGGTTGCTAGCCCCGACAAAAACTTCCTGGTCATCATGAAGGACGGCCGGGTCTACAAGAACGCGCTGTAGGATCGCGCGCCACCCTGTTGCAGCAAGACCCTGGCGCGAGTGAAGACGACTAAGCGTAGAACGCCTTGTTCCGCTCATAGTCGGCTCTTGCATCCCATTTATTGAGATACCAGCCGAACAACTTTCCATCGCGCAACCGACGAAGGCGCCACTGCCCTTTGCGCCCGCGAACAAGAATGTGCGCGTTAAATAGATTTTGCTCATCCTGCGTCTGCTGGACTACACGGGCTGCCTGGTTTGCTCGAAGGCGATTTTTCAAATCTTCGATCTGTTGATGTGTCATGCCACGAATTTAGTGAGCGCTTCGAATTAATTCCAGTACCTCGAAATATTGTTGGTTGATGATTTTTGTCATTTCAGTCGAGAGGGCGTCAGGAAGTGGTTCGTTGCTCAAGCTTGGCCGAAGCCCGAAGTCGTTGTGTATCTCAGCGAAATTCTTAATGTTGATCCGGGTTGGCTGTTTTTTGGTCAGAGGTCGGCCGGCATCCGCAAAGAGTATGCAAGCGTCATATCCGATCGAGGGGCAGTTAACTTCATGATCGGTCTAATTCAAATGGCCGGTTTCAACTGCGCTCTAGCTGAGGATGAGGAAGATGTCGACTTCTACGCGATCGTAGAGCGCCGTCAGCGTAGAGTTGCCGTTCGAGTCGGTATCGAAATCTTCGGAGACAAGGTGAAGTTCGAACTCCCGAATAAGCATGACGGCGTTCTGGTGATGGGCGTCATCCGGAATAGCTTCAGCAACTTCGAAGTGGTGATCATTCCTGGTGCTCAGATCACCTCCAGCGGCACTCGTAAAGGACCACACACTGAGATTGTTGCTTCTAAGCGCAACAAGGGATGGGCTGTTGGACGACACGCCTTGACGGTGGTCGACGACCTGGCTGCGGATGTCGCAAGAGCGGCTGCTTGAGGGTGCTGCTGAGGGTATCAGGTTTAATGGGAAACTAACTTTCCTAGTGAAATCCGATGCTTACGAGGATTACCTTCTGGGGCGTCACGCTCTCGCCCAAGGGAGGCGAGTTCTCCGATCCCGACTCGAAGTCGAAGCTGACCGTCGAGCGCGTTCATCCCTCGGTGGCCCGCATCTTCCCACTGCTCTATCGTCTGCGTGACGAGAAGGGCCAGTCGCTCCGCGCGACGGTCACGCATCAGCAATGGTGCAGCGACGGCATGTCCGACTACGACTATGCCTTCCAGGTCCTGCTGTCGGACGATGAGAACTTGTTTGAAGGCTGCTGTGTGCTGAAGCGGTAGGGGCTCGTGCCCGCTCACCGCATCGCGATCGGCAGATTTTCCAGCGAGTCGATGTACCATTTCTCAGCTTCGACGATCGCCGGGTTTTCGCCGTTCGCGTAGATCCAGCTGTCGACCGCCCAGCGCTGGCCATTGCCCTTCTCGACAAGCACCGCTGTCCAGTGCGTCCAGCCCGAGATGCCACGCAGGAGGTTCTCCTTCGACATGGGGCGGGTGATCGTGTGGTACTTCAGCAGGCCATTGTGATCGAGCACCTTGAGGTAGCTCGTGGTGTTCGTGGCCTCGTCGACGCAATCCTGCTGCGTCGGATCGCCTGAGGCGGCGAAGTCCATGCCGGGCCGGTCCTTGTCGGTGCCGATCTGCTTGCCGACCCGTGCCTCCATCCAGCCGATGGCGTAGGCCACACTGCGGCGCTCGCCCTTGGCGTCGTCGGAATTGCGCATTTTCTTCATGAGCTTGGTCAGCTCGGCGACGTCCTGATCGGTGAAGCGGAAGCGCGTCTGCATCTTGCAGCCATAGGCATGGCAGACGTGTACGATGTTCCCGTCCGGCGCCTCGGATTTGAACTCGGCATAGTGCAGGCTCAGCGGTCCCGTGCGCTCATAGGTGCAGCCCGCCAGCAGTATGCCGACGATCAAGCCGAAAAGTACCTTGACGCGCATGCCGTGAACTGTGCCTCTGCCGTCTGAACCCGGTCCCTCAAAAGGGACGATTCGACCCTCTATGCCAATGTCCTTGCGCGGACGAGATTGTCCACCCAAATCAAGACCATGACGAAAGAAAGATCCTTGCATGTGATCGGCGGGGGACTCGCCGGCTCCGAGGCCGCCTGGCAGATAGCCTCGGCCGGCGTTCCGGTGACCGTCCACGAGATGCGCCCCGTACGGATGACCGAGGCCCATCAGACCCAGAGCCTCGCCGAGCTGGTCTGCTCGAACTCCTTTCGTTCCGACGACTGGGCCAATAACGCCGTCGGTCTCCTCCATGAGGAAATGCGCCGCGCCGGCTCGCTTATCATGGCGGCAGGCGACACTCATAAGCTCCCGGCTGGTGGCGCCCTTGCGGTGGATCGGGACGGGTTTGCGGCCGAGGTCACGGCCCGGCTCGAAGCCCATCCGCTGGTCACGATCGCGCGCGAGGAAGTAGCCGGCCTCCCGCCCGACGATTGGGACAGCGTCATCATCGCGACCGGCCCGCTCACCTCGCCCGCTCTGAGCGCCGCCGTCGCCGGCCTCACCGGGGAGGGCGAACTCGCCTTCTTCGATGCCATCGCGCCGATCGTGCACGTGCACAGCGTCGACGAGGCCATCGCCTGGCGCCAGTCACGCTACGGAAAGACCGGCCCGGCCGGCACCGGCGCCGACTACATCAATTGCCCGCTCAACAAGGACGAGTACGAAGCCTTCATCGACGCCCTCCTCGCGGGCGAGAAGACTTCCTTCAAAGACTGGGAAGCCAACACGCCGTACTTCGATGGCTGCCTGCCCATCGAAGTCATGGCCGAGCGCGGCCGCGAGACGCTCCGCTACGGCCCCATGAAACCCGTGGGCCTCGACGATCCGCGCACCGGCCGCTGGCCCCATGCCGTCGTCCAACTCCGCCAGGACAACGCCCTCGGTACGCTCTGGAACATGGTCGGCTTCCAGACCAAGCTGCGCCACGCCGAGCAGACGCGCATCTTCCGCATGATCCCCGGCCTGCAGAATGCCGAGTTCGCGCGCCTCGGAGGGCTGCATCGCAATACCTTCCTCAACAGCCCGCGCCTGCTCGACAGCAATCTCCGTCTCAAGTCCATGCCGCGCCTGCGCTTCGCCGGTCAGATCACCGGCGTCGAGGGCTATGTCGAAAGCGCTGCCATCGGCCTGCTCGCGGGACGCTTCGCCGCTGCGGAGCGCCTCGGTGCGTCGCTGCCGCCGCCGCCGCCGACCACCGCGCTCGGTGCTCTCATCGCGCATATCACCGGCGGGCACGTGGAAACATCGGGCGAGGGCCCTCGCTCCTTCCAGCCCATGAACATCAACTTCGGCCTCTTCCCGGCGATCGAGGAGCCGCGCACGGACGCCGACGGCAAACGCATCAAGGGCAAGGAAAAGGGCTTCGCCCGCAAACGCCTCATGGCCGAGCGCGCGCTCGCGGATATTGGTGGGTGGTTGCAGGAAACCACATGATCGCGCTTTCAGCGCGAGAGGGGCTGCCGCCCCTTCAACCCCGCTCGGGGGACACCCCCCCGAAACCCCCGCCCTTTTTTAACTGGGAATCTGCGGCGAGCTCTACAGATCCCCTCTCCCCGCCCATGCGGGGAGAGGGTTAGGG
>JAEZRM010000036.1 GCA_023412805.1 Pseudomonadota bacterium
CGTCAATGGGGCGCATATCGGTGCCACGGCCGACGAGGGCGTGGTCACGCTGACGGGTCATGTCAGCGGTTACGCCGAGAAGATGGCGGCGGAGCACGCTGCCGAGCGCGTAGCCGGCGTCAAAGGCATCGCCAACGAGATCGAGGTGCGCTATCCCGGCGGAAGCCAGAACAGCGACGACGAGATAGCCAAGCGCGCTCCGCAAGTCCTGTCCTGGGACCTGACGATTCCGCGCGACAAGATCAGAGTCGAAGTCGAGAAAGGCTGGGTGACACTGACCGGGGACGTCGAATGGTATTTCGAGAAGAGCGCGGCGGATAACGATGTGCATAAGCTTCACGGTGTCGTCGGCTTCATCAACCGCATTCCATCTTTGCCATGCAATATGCGCTGCGATTCGGATAGCCGAAGCGTCTGCCGAGCGACGACATCACGACGATGCTTCCGGCAGCCGATTTTTTCAGATGAGGAATGCTGAGGCGCGTGACATGAAACGTCCCGATGACATCAACGATCATCACCGCCTCCCATTGGTCGGGGTCCGCGTCCTCGACGGATGCCGTTGGTCCTGCGATGCCAGCATTGTTCACCGGTACATCGAGCCCGCCCAGCGCCTCGACGGCAGCGGTGACCATGCGCTCGATCTCAGGGCGCTTCGACACGTCGCAGACGATGGTCTTTAGGCCGGGAATCTCCTTTGCCGCCGTATCCAGTGCCTTCGCATCGATGTCGCAGACGCAGACTTTGGCACCGGTCGCGGCGAAGGCTCTCGCTATTTCTTTTCCGATGCCGGAAGCGCCGGCCGTACCAATACGCGCCGCGCCATCTACGTCTCTCCTGTCCTCTGTGTTTCGCCACAGTGGCGGCCAATCTGGTTCAATGGGCCATTTGGTCTTCATCCACCACTCCACGTCTCCTGTGGCGAAGCTCGCCGATGCCGAGCAGCGGAGCAGAACCATTCCTGCAATTTCATCAGGACGCGCCAGCCGACCCATAGGGCTACTGCCGACGACCATCTGGCAGTAGACTAACGTGTTCTACGCGATGGTCCGCAGATTTCGAGAGGATGTCCGTTTTCAGCGCGCCTTCTTCTCACCGGGGATCGTCAGCATTATGGATAGGATCGCCACGGCCACCATGAACACGTTGAACATCAGCGCAATCATCGCCGCTCCACGAACCGCCAGGTTGTCCTGACGGCCATAAAAGGTGACGATCCCTTCCATCCAGCTTGCGCTGTCGGTCCCGCTGCTGAGAGCGGTGAAGATCGCCGCTGAGATCGCAACCCCGAACGCAGCCCCGAGCGAGGAGGCCATTTTGTAGATGCCCGACCCGGTTCCTGCGTGGTCTTCCGGCAGGCTAGACAATGCGGCGTCGGTTGAAGGCGTAGCGTAGAATGCCAGACCCAGGCCGAACAGCGTATAGCCGATGACCGCCAGGATTCTGTAATCCTTTAACAGCAGGTTCGCTGGCGAAAGAAACAGGATCGCCAGGCCGGTGATGAGACAGCCCCAGACCATCGGCTTGCGCGCACCAAACCGCTGCAAGAGTTTCTCTCCCACCCGGATGAAAGCGATGATCGCAACCGCGTAGCCGAGCGTGAGCAGGCCGGCTTGTTGCGCGGTCATGTTGCCGCCAATCTGGACCAGCTCAAGCGACACGATCAGTGTGCCAGACACAGCATTGAGCAGGAAATTTGAAACCGTGGCCCCTGTGTAGGTCGAATTGGAAAAGAGCGAAAAATCGACAAAGGCGGCGGGGTTTCGTGCCTCGACGCGAACGAACAAAACACCCGCCACCAGGGCGACCCCGACCAGGACAAGGGCCGGCAGACTGGTCCAACCGAACTTATTCCCCTGCGTGACGACAATCTGCAAGGCAACCATCGCAACCATGAAAGTGATGACACCGGCATAATCGAAGCGATAGGTCGCTTTGTTCGTCGCCCGACTCTCGGGGGTGCCACTCATCAACACGAGACCAAGTAACGCCGCCACGACAGAAGCGAAGAAAATGTAGCGCCAGCCGAGGCTCTGGGTGACCAGCCCGCCGAATAGCGCGCTGAGACCCGATCCACCCCAGGAGCCGATAGACCAGAGGCTGACCGCACGCTGGCGCGCGGCGCCGTCCCAGTACGATTTCACCAGCGCCAAGCTGGCCGGCATGATGCAGGCTCCGGACAATCCCTGCAGTGCCCGTCCTGTCAGCAGAAATATCGAAGACCAGCGGCCGGCGGGGGCCAGTCCGATGAGGAGCGAGCCGAGGATACTCAGATACAGACCGATCCGCACGACGCGAACACGGCCGACGCGGTCGGCGAGGCCGCCGATAACCACGATGAAGATCCCGGAGAAAAGTGCGGTAATCGCTACCGCAGTGTTCATTGTGCTGGCGCCGATGCCAAGATCGCGCCCCATATCCGGGGCGATGTTCAGCGTGGTCTGGGCGAACAGCCAGAACGTGATGACGCCAAGGATGATACCGAAGAGCACACGATCGTTGCCGCGGAACCCTTCGGCTTGGCGGGCTACCGATGTCACGTTGCTCTGCGCCATGGTGCTCCGGGCTCTCCAGATGGGCGGTTTCCGCTGACTCCAGGTCAGAGCGCGCCGTCAGCGCCGCACAGGCCTGTCGCTTCGGCGTCAGCTCCCGCAGTTCATCCAGAAGAAGCTTCTGACGCTCCAGGGTTAGGCTCAGGACTCGTTGATCAAAGCCAAAGATAACGGCAATTGTGATACCGATTGCCAAGGAGAATATATGGATGCATTGGTCGTAGCGGGACTATGCGCCACCAATCCGCTCCGCGCTCATTCCACGCCCGCCTCAGTGCGCAGCGCCCTTCTCACGCCCCCTTCAATCCCCCCGCCGAGATGGAACGAACCAGGGCGGCCCAGTCGTGATCGCCGTATCGATGGCCCGCCCGGCACAAGCCCTCGATGGGCCGCGGCGCGCGCCGTACTGGACACAGCGAACGTGTACTCTCGGACGCCGGTCACGCGGGTCGAGAATGTCAATGCGCCGGAGGTGCACCCTCGCCGGTCCGCGCGGCGATGAAATGCGTGATCGTGGGCGGTTCGCGAACGAACTGGGCTACGTGCTGCTCCAACCGTTCGTCGGCCTTGGTCACGCGCCGGTGCTGACGCAGATGCTCCATCCACGATTCGAGAAAGAACGTCTCCACGAACCGCCCGCCGTCGGCCGTGTCTTGGAAGATCTCCCATCCATAGGCGCCGTCACGTCTGCGCTCCGCAGCCAGCCGCTCGACGGCAGCGAGGAATTCCTCGCGGTCCTTGGCATCGATGCGGTATTCGACCGTGACCATCACGGGGCCTGCGTCGTTCTCGACGGTATCGGTCACGATGGGCGGTGGCCAGTGCATTGACGGCGACAGGTCCAGCCCGGCGCCGGTTTCGCCGGTCTGGAGCTTCCACCGCGCGCTCAGCGGTACGGCCCGGAGCGCGCCCGCCGCGGCGATGAAGAGAGTCGAAGACAGTCCGCCCACTCCGGCCAACTCTCCCCAGAGTGCGCTGCCGACCGTCATGGTTCCAAAAAAGACGGTGACGTATGTCGCAAGGC
>JAEZRM010000040.1 GCA_023412805.1 Pseudomonadota bacterium
CCCCACAAGGGGGGAGATCGACCTTCAGTACGCTCACCGCTCGTTCTGCAACTTGAACGATTGGCGAAAACTGGCGTGACGGAAAATCTCCCCCCTTGTGGGGGAGATGTCCGGCAGGACAGAGGGGGGCAACGTAGGGCACCAAACCTCAGCTCAGTAAATGGAGCGTTCTGGCCATCACGGCCTGACCTGACCGTTGCCGCGCACGCGGTATTTGAAAGAGGTGAGCTGCTCGACGCCCACGGGGCCCCGCGCGTGCATTCTGCCCGTGGCGATGCCGATCTCCGCGCCCATGCCGAATTCGCCGCCATCGGCGAACTGAGTGGACGCGTTGTGCAGCAGGATCGCCGAATCGATCTCGTTGAAGAAGCGCTCGACTGTGGCGGCATCCTCCGCGACGATCGCCTCGGTATGATGCGACGAATATGTCTCGATATGATCGATCGCACCGGCTACGCCATCGACCAGCTTTACCGAAATGATCGCATCCAGATATTCGGTCGACCAATCCGCCTCGTTCGCGGGCAGGGCGGCGGGGAAGGCCGCGCGGACGGCATCAGTCGCCCTGACCTCGCAACCCGCATCGGCTAGCGCCTGCAGAATCGGCACAAGGTGCGTCTGGGCGACCGCGCGGTCCACGAGCAATGTTTCGGCGGCGCCGCAGATGCCGGTGCGCCGCATCTTGGCGTTGACGGCGAGCGGCACCGCCATGTCGAGCTTGGCCGAGCCGTCGATATAGAGGTGGCAGATGCCTTCGAGATGCGCGAAGACGGGCACGCGGGCCTCGTTCTGCACGCGCTCCACGAGGCTGCGGCCGCCCCGCGGCACGATCACGTCGACATTGCCGCCCAATCCCTTGAGCATCTCGCCGACGGCCGCGCGGTCCGTGGTCGGCACGAGCTGAATGGCATCCGCCGGCAGGCCTGCGGCCTTGAGGCCCTCGACCAGGCATGCGTGGATCGCGGACGACGAATTGATCGAGTCCGAGCCGCCGCGCAGGATGACGGCATTGCCGGCCATGAGGCACAGCGCGCCGGCATCGGCCGTCACGTTCGGCCGGCTTTCATAGATCACGCCGATGACGCCGAGCGGCGTCCTGACGCGCTCGATGTGGAGGCCGTTGGGCCGGTCCCATTCGGCGATCACGTCGCCAACCGGGTCGCGCAGCTCCGCAATGGTGCGGATGCCATCCGAAAGGGCGCGGATGCGGTCGGGGGTCAATTTCAGTCGGTCCATCATCGCAGGCGAAAGCCCTGCTTCCTCTCCGTTGGCGAGGTCGATGGCGTTGGCTTCCAGGATGGCGCCTTCGCCGTGCCGGATCGCTTCGACCATGGCGACGAGCGCGGCATGCTTGCGCTCGGCGGTCGCCAGCGCAAGCGGTCGGGAGGCCGCGCGGGCTCTGCGCCCGATCTCCGCCATCAGGGCGGTGACGTCCTCGCTCTTTGCCTCAGGCACGTTCAGCATGGTCAACCTCCACTTCGGATGCCCGCGCCATGACCATGTCGTCGCGATGCACCATGGCGGAACGGGCCTCGTAACCCAGCACCGCCTCTATCTCGGCCGTCTTCAGGCCCGCGATCCTTACGGCATCCGGGGCATCGTAGGCAACAAGGCCGCGCGCGATCTCTCGCCCGCCGGGGTCGAGGATCGCCACGGTGTCGCCGCGCGCAAAGCTGCCCGAAACGAGCGTGACGCCCGCCGGCAGCAGCGACTTGCCGGATTTCAGCGCCCTGACGGCGCCGGCATCGACGGTGACGCGGCCGGCCGGCTCGAGATTGCCGGCAATCCACGTCTTGTAGCCGCGGACCGGCACGGGCGCGGCGTCGAACCATGTCGCACGCTCGCCGGCGTCGATCGCCGCCAGCGGGTTAAGCCGGTCGCCGGCGGTAATCACCATAGTCGTGCCCGCAATGGTCGCGATCTTGCCGGCGTCGAGCTTGGTGCGCATGCCGCCGCGTGAGAATTCCGACGCCGCCGCACCGGCCATCGCCTCGATCTCCGGCGTGATGCGCGCGACGCGCGGGATGAAGCGCGCTGACGGGTCGAGCGCGGGCGGGGCGGTGTAGAGCCCGTCAATGTCGGACAGGAGCACGAGCAGGTCCGCGCCCATCATGGTCGCAACGCGGGCTGCGAGGCGATCGTTGTCGCCGTAGCGGATCTCGCTGGTCGCCACCGTGTCGTTTTCGTTGATGACGGGCACCGCGCCCAGTTTCAGCAGCGTGGAGATGGTGGCGCGCGCGTTGAGGTAGCGGCGTCGCTCCTCGGTGTCGCCGAGCGTGACAAGGACCTGTCCGGATTTCAGGTTCTTGCGGGCGAGTGCTTCCGCCCAGGCGCCTGCGAGCTCGATCTGGCCGACGGCCGCCGCCGCCTGGCTTTCCTCCAGCCGCAAGGTGCGCGACTGCAAGCCCAGCACGGTGCGCCCCAGAGCGATGGCGCCGGAAGATACGACCAGCACCTCCGCTCCCGTGGCGGCCAGCGCGCCGATGTCGTCGGCAAGCGAGGCGAGCCAATCGCGCTTCAATCCTTTCGCGCGGTCTACGAGCAGGGC
>JAEZRM010000143.1 GCA_023412805.1 Pseudomonadota bacterium
ACTGATTTGCCCGCGCGCCGCCCCCCTGGCCGCGCCCCGCTTTCGTATTCGGAGTGCTGCATGGTGCCCTGCCGAATATGAGGAAGACGTCTTGGGGATCGGTCGTTAAAAGCGCTCAGTGTCGGCAATGCAAGCCGGCCCAGGTAGGGAAATTTTCGGAATGAAGCCCCTCGAAGGCATTCTCGTCGTCTCGCTCGAGCAGGCCGTGGCCGCACCCATGACCGGCCGGCGCCTCGCCGATGCCGGCGCGCGCGTGATCAAGATCGAACGCCCCGAGGGCGATTTCGCGCGCGGCTATGACCAGCTCGCCGAGGGGCAGAGCGTCTATTTTATCTGGCTCAATCGCGGGAAAGAGTCGGTCGTCGTCGATCTCGCCAAGGCGGAGGATCGCGCACTCCTCGACGCCCTGCTCGCGAAGGCGGATGTCTTCGTGCAGAACCTGAAGCCGGGCGCGCTCGCCAAGCTCGGCTATCCCGTCGAGGAAATCTGCGCGCGCCACCCTCGTCTCGTCGCCTGCTCGATCTCGGGCTACGGCGACACGGGCCCCTACGCCGATCGCAAGGCCTATGACCTGCTCATTCAGGCGGAGTCCGGCCTCGCCTCGGTGACCGGCAGTGCGGCAGAGCCCGCGCGCGTCGGCGTCTCGATTGTCGATGTCTCCACGGGGCTTCACGCCTACGAGGCCATCCTCGAAGCTCTGCTGCGCCGCGCGACCACGGGCAAAGGCGCCGACATCCGCATTTCCATGTTCGATACCATGGCCGAGCTCATGAGCGTGCCCCTCATGCAGGGCATCTACGGTGCACCGCCGCGTCGCATCGGCCTCTCGCACATCTCGCTCGCACCCTACGGCGTCTTCACGACGCGCGATGGCATTCCTATCCTCATCAGCATCCAGAACGACCGCGAATGGCGCGCGCTCTGCACGAAAGTGTTCGAGCGTCCGGAGTGCGCCAGCGATCCGCGCTTCGCGACCTCACCGGCACGTGTCGCGAACCGCGACGATACGGACGGCCTTGTCGCCGCGTGGTTCGCGTCTCAAGACGCGGAGCCTGCCATCGCGAAGCTCGACGCGGCGGACATCGCCTTCGGCCGCGTGAATGATGTGCTCGGTCTGCACAAGCATCCGCATCTGCGCATGATGCCCGTGACGACTGAGGTCGGGGCCGTCAGTATGCCCGCGCCGCCCGCGCAGTGGATGGGCGATCCCATTCTCACCAGCGATACCGTGCCGGCGCTCGGCACGCACACGCGCGCGGTGCGTGAGGAATTTTTGGGTTAGCTGTCGCTTCGCGAGCAAGTGGTCACTTTCCCCCTCCCCGCGTGCGGACAGAGGGTTAGGGTGAGGGGCGGCGGCATACACAAACGTTGCGCAAGTTCCTGCCCCTCATCCTAACCTTCTCGCCGTGAGGGACGGGGAGAAGGGACCTGTCGCGTGCCGCTCGCGCCAAGCTTATAAAAAAGCGGGGGTTCGGGGGTGTCCCCCGATTGGGGCCAGGGGCGAAAGCCCCGTCGCGCCGAAGGCGCGATCACCTCACCGCTTGCGCATCGGTTTACTCGGCTTGTTGGGTTCGGCTTGCTCGAACTGATTGGGATTGAGCCCGATGATCTCGAACGAGCGCAGCATGTGGACGGGAAGCGGCGCAGTCACATCGATCTGCGGCTGCCCCGCTCGCGGGTGCGGTAGCGCGAGACGGCGCGCATGGAGATGCAGCTTCGTCTCGAGCGCCTCCATGATCTGTGTGATACCGCCTTCGTATTTGTTATCGCCAATGATGGGATGGCCGATCATGGCCATGTGTGCGCGGAGCTGATGCTGGCGGCCGGTGACGGGTTTCAATGAGACCCACGCCGCGCGATTGGCGACGCGATCGATCACCGAATAGTGCGTCGTCGCGTGCATGGCCGCGTCCTGCTCGCCAGCTTCTGCTTTGCGCACGCGATCGCCATCGGGACCGGAAGCTTTCACGAGCGCGGCTTCAATCTTGCCCTGGCGTGGGACGGGCACGCCTTTGACGAGAGCCCAGTAGGTTTTTGCGGCGGCGCGCGTCTGGAACGTGCGGCCGAGCTTGGCAGCGATGTCGCGTTTCTTTGCGATCAGCAGCACGCCGGTTGTGTCGCGGTCGAGGCGATGTACGAGGCGCGGGCGATCGCCGAAGCGATCGGCCATGCCGGCGAGAATGCCGTCGATGTGCCGGCGCGTGCCGGTGCCGCCCTGCACGGCAATGCCGAAGGGTTTGTTGAGCACGAGGATGTCGTCGTCCTCGAAGAGGATGCAGCTCTCGATGAGATCGCGGTCGGCCTTGCCGGCGGGCGGCGCGCTTTTCTGTTCGCTGGCCGCTTTCTTCGGGGGCTGCCGTACAATGTGCGGCACGCGGATCTCGGCGCCGGCTTCGAGCCGCGCATTCGCTTCCACGCGGCGGCTGTCGACGCGCACTTGTCCTGTCCGGAGGAGCTTCTGCAGGTAGACGTGACCGACATCGGGAAAGTGCACGCGGAACCAGCGGTCGAGGCGCATGCCGGCCTCGTCACGCGCGACCCTGATGGTTTCGACAGGCGCAGTCATCGGAGACCTCGGACAAGAGCCATGCCGAGCACCAGCGTGGCAACGGAGAGAATGATGGAGAGCGCCACGTACAGGACCAGGGCCGTGTGCTGGCCGCGCTCATAGAGAAGCCACGTGTCGAGCGAGAAGGCGGAAAACGTCGTGAAGCCGCCGAGGATGCCCGTGGCCAGGAAGATCCTCCACGCGGTGCCGGACGCGCCGCCGAAAGGCATGAGAGCTTCGACAACGATGCCCATGAGCAGTGAGCCAACAATGTTCACCGTGAAAGTCGCCCATGGAAATCCCGGGCCGAACCACGCGAGCATGGCGACATTCACGAGATGGCGGGCGCCGGCGCCGAGCGCGCCGCCGACCGCGGCGAGCAGCAGGTGCTGCATGGCGGCTCAAGCCTCATTTTCAGTGTTTCACCACCCTCTTAGCGTGTTCGCGCCGGGATGTCGCGGGGCGCCGTGGGGTGCTTCCGGTAGGCATAAGCAGAGCCCGCCGGTTTCCTTAACTTGACTTCGGAGGGCCCCCCGGAGAATGTCCCGCCAAATCATAGGTGCACGGTCGCAATTTGCGCCGTGGACCGCCTGAGGATGCTTGCCGAGGCCATGGCCACATATCTGGACTTCGAGAAGCCCATCGCCGAGCTGGAGAGCCGGGTCGCGGAACTGCGCGCGCTGACCCAGGACGACGACAGCACCGCGATCGGCGACGAGATCAGTAAGCTCGAGGGCCGTGCGGCCCAGCTCCTCGCCGAAACCTACGGCGGGCTCAATCCCTGGCAGAAGACCACGGTCGCGCGGCATCCGGATCGGCCGCACTGTCTCGACTATATCGAGCAGCTCATCGAGAGCTTCACGCCGCTCGCCGGCGATCGCTACTTCTCGGAGGATGCTGCCATCACGGGCGGCATCGGGAAGTTCCGCGGGCGCTCGGTGATGGTGATCGGACACGAGAAGGGCCACGACACCGAGACGCGCATCAAGCACAACTTCGGAATGGCGCGCCCCGAGGGCTATCGCAAGGCCGTGCGCCTCATGGACATGGCGGAGCGTTTTGCGCTTCCCGTCGTCACGCTCGTCGATACTGCGGGCGCCTATCCAGGCGTTGGCGCCGAGGAGCGTGGACAAGCGGAGGCCATCGCGCGCTCGACGGATCGCTGTCTTTCGCTCGGCGTGCCCATGATCGCCCTCGTGATCGGAGAAGGTGGCTCGGGCGGCGCCATCGCCATTGCGAGCGCCAATCGCATTCTCATGCTCGAGCACGCCGTTTATACCGTGGCGTCGCCAGAAGCTGCGGCCTCGATCCTGTGGCGCGACTCGACGCGCGCCGTCGATGCCGCGACGAGCATGAAGATTACGGCGCAGGACCTGCACGAGCTCGGTGTGATCGACGAAATCGTTGCCGAGCCCGTCGGTGGCGCGCATCGCGACAAGGAAGGTGCGGTGCGCCGTGCCGGTGATGCCATCGCGAAGGCACTCGCCGCATTCGACAAGATGTCGCCCGACGAGGTGCGAAAGCAGCGGCACGAGCGGTTTCTCAACATCGGCCGGTCGCTCTAATTCGCGCCTTCGGCGCGACGGGGACTAGATCCCCGCACCCCTAGGGGGGGGGGGGGGGGGGGGGGCGCCGCCCCC
>JAEZRM010000009.1 GCA_023412805.1 Pseudomonadota bacterium
AGCGTCCCAACTATTCTACACATCGGTTGCTCAAAATCAATGCAAAGTTGTAGTGAAGGTTCACGGGGTCTTTCCGTCCCGTGGCGGGTAACCGGCATCTTCACCGATACTACAATTTCACCGGGCTCGTGGAGGAGACAGCGTTCAACTCATTAGACCATTCGTGCAGGTCGGAACTTACCCGACAAGGAATTTCGCTACCTTAGGACCGTTATAGTTACGGCCGCCGTTTACTGGGGCTTCAGTCAGGAGCTTTGCCTTGCGGCGAACACCCTTCCTTAACCTTCCAGCACCGGGCAGGTATCAGGCTCTATACGTCATCTTTCGATTTTGCAGGGCCCTGTGTTTTTGTTAAACAGTTGGTTGAACCATTTTACTGAGACCTACCGAAGTAGGTACGCTTTATCCCGAAGTTACAGCGTCAATTTGCCTAGTTCCTTCTCCACGGCTCACCCGAGCGCCTTAGAATACTCATCCCGTCTACCTGTGTCGGTTTGCGGTACTGGCTGCTATACTCGCTTTTCTTGGAAGAGCTTTTATCACTTCGCTTTGCCCGAAGGCTCCACTCAGACGTACATATCCGTCAGTACGTAGCGACCACGGCTCTCCGTCACTTTCATTGTATAGCAGGTGGTGGAATATTAACCAGCTTTCCATCATCTACCCCTTTCGGGTTTGACTAAGGACCAGACTAACCCTGATCCGATTAACGTTGATCAGGAACCCTTAGACTTTCGGCGATAAGGTTTTTCACCTTATTTATCGTTACTTATGCCTACATTTTCTTTTCTGATCGCTCCAGCAACCGTCGCCGGTCACCTTCGATGCAATCAGAATGCTCCCCTACCGATCACGCCTCAAAGGCGGATCATAGAGCTTCGGTTCATAGTTTGATGCCCGATTATTTTCCGTGCAAGACCTCTCGACCAGTGAGCTGTTACGCACTCTTTAAATGAATTGCTGCTTCCAAGCAAACATCCTGGCTGTTATAGAAGTCTCACCTCGTTTGATCAACTTAACTATGTATTAGGGACCTTAGCTGCTATTCTGGGTTATTTCCCTCTCGGCCACGGATCTTAGCACCCGCAGCCTCACTCCCGGAGAATATCTGTTAGCATTCGGAGTTTGTCAGGGTTTGGTAGGCGGTGAAGCCCCCTAGCCCAATCAGTAGCTCTACCTCTAACAGACTTCATAATCCGAGGCTGTTCCTAAAAACATTTCGGGGAGAACGAGCTATCTCTCAGTTTGATTGGCCTTTCACCCCTATCCACAGGTCATCCCAAGACTTTTCAACGTCAACGGGTTCGGTCCTCCAGTTAGTTTTACCTAACCTTCAACCTGCCCATGGATAGATCACAAAGTTTCGCGTCTGCCCCCACTGACTAGTCGCCCTATTTGGACTCGCTTTCGCTACGGCTCCGTTAATTACGAACTTAACCTCGCCAGTGAGGAGCAACTCGTAGGCTCATTATGCAAAAGGCACGCCGTCATCCCGGAACCGGGACTCCGACCGCTTGTAGGCACACGGTTTCAGGTACTATTTCACTCCCTTGTTTAGGGTGCTTTTCACCTTTCCCTTACGGTACTGGTTCACTATCGGTGTCTGAGGAGTATTTAGCCTTACCAGATGGTGCTGGCAGATTCAGGCAGGATTTCTCCGGTCCCGCCCTACTCAGGATACTGCTCGTCCTCGTCAATTTGTGCTTACGGGGCTATCACCCGCTATGGCTCAACTTTCCAGAAGATTCAACTTGATGACGATTTCTAAATGCAGTCCTACAACCCTCCGGCGGCACGCCGCCAGAGTTTAGGCTCTTCCCTTTTCGCTCGCCACTACTCAGGGAATCATTATTATTTTCTTTTCCTCTCCCTACTTAGATGTTTCAGTTCAGGAGGTTGGCTTCCGTTTTGCAACGGATAATACGCCTTCAGCGTACTAGGTTGTCCCATTCGGAGATCCAGGGATATAATGCTTGTGTGCAGCTTTCCCTGGCTTATCGCAGCTTACCACGTCCTTCATCGCCTCTCAGACCCAAGGCATCCACCATGTGCCCTTAATTGCTTTAAAAAAATTAAAATAGAATTTCTCAATTCTCGAGTGGTGTATGACACTTAAAAAAGTATCACACGCTTATAAATACATATTCTAACAACTTTACCCAATATGTCAAAGAACTTTAGAAAATGTGGAAATATGCAAATTTGAAAATGTGCAAATGACCACACTAACTCAGAAGATGTTTTGGTTACGAAGCAACAGGCCTGAAGCCACATCCAAAATAAAAGAACTAATTTTCACATTTCCACATTATCTAATTCCCACATTCAATCTGTGGAGGATATCGGAGTCGAACCGATGACCCTCTGCGTGCAAGGCAGATGCTCTAGCCAACTGAGCTAACCCCCCAGAAAAGCTTCGAGCGTTCAGCTTCGAGCTTCGAGCTAAGCTCGTGGCTCGTGGCTCACTGCTCACAGCTAGTTTTAGTAGACCCGAGCAGATTTGAACTGCTGACCCCTACATTATCAGTGTAGTGCTCTAACCAGGCTGAGCTACGGATCTGTATTTGTAGCCCCTCCCGATCCTTCGATACACTCAGGATAATCGGGATTATCGGGTATTACTTTTGTAAAAGAACTTCCATGCAAATTGAAAGTAATGGGAAACAATAGCAGGTAAACCAATTGTCGGTCTGCATAAAACAAACCGAATTGCTCTAAAAAGGAGGTATTCCAGCCGCACCTTCCGATACGGCTACCTTGTTACGACTTAGCCCCAGTTACCAGTTTTACCCTAGGCGGCTCCTTGCGGTTACCGACTTTAGGTACAC
>JAEZRM010000043.1 GCA_023412805.1 Pseudomonadota bacterium
CGCCGCAACGAGATCATCGTCGAGACGGTCATGCGGGGCTGTCAGGGCATCTCCGCGCGCGGTGCGACCTCCGCCGAGATCGCGGGGAACGTCATCCTGCTGGGAAGGTGCATCACGACGGGTACGGCGGCCGGCGCGGTCGGGATCGTGAGCGTGGATTCCGTGGTCAAGAGCACACGCAACGGCATCGTGTTCGAGGCGCCGGGGAGCACCGCTCCAACGGCCCCTCCCATCCCTGCCATCGTCGCGGGGATCAACGTGATTGGCTACGGGGCGTTCGAGAGCGACGGCGATCGCATCATCGCGCCCCGCACGCTCCACGATACACGCATCCCTTCGTCGCTCATCTTCCACGGGGTCCAGGGCAGCCGTGCCCTCGAGCGCGTCGTCAACGCGTCGATCATGGTCGACAGCCGCATCTACGCGCTCGACGGCTCGACCGCCGTCTTGCTCGCCGAGCCGAGCAAGACGGTCATCGCGCACAATTCGATGTACTTCGCCGCATCCTCCGCGCCCGATGCCGGCGGTCCACCGATACGCGCGATCTACATGACGGACAACGCGCTCGGCGACGGCGGCGCCGTCACGGTAGCTTCCAACCTCGTCGTGAGCGACGACCCGCGGATGTGGTTCCTCCGCGCAGGGTGCGACGCGCCCGCGTTCGCGCAGCTCGCGCACAACCGCTATTCCGGTTTCGCGACCCCCGCAGGGGGCAGAAATTGTTCGAGCGGCCCCGTCGACAACGTCTGGCCGAGCGCCGTGGAAGACGGCAACGTGGCCATCACGTGCCCGAGCGAGGGCTGCTTCAAGCTGTTCACCGCAGCAGACCTCACGTCGGTAGAGAAAGGCCTCCCGCTCTCGCCCGACAGCGCATGTGGGCTGGAGCTCGAGGTTCCGTCCACGGCGGGCGTGACGAACGACGGGTCCGGGGCTCCCCGCGGTGACGCCGGCACGACGGCCGGGGCGTTCGTTCTCGGCTGCAACTAACTCCCCCTTGTGTGCGACCAAGGGTTACGCAACCATCGAAGCCCATGGCGCGTCCGCACTCCGAGCCCAAGACGGGTGACGTGTTCGCGGAGAAGTACCGCGTCGATCGCGTGCTTGGACGTGGCGGCATGGGCGTGGTGCTGGCGGCGACGCACGTCCTGCTCGGTCACCAGGTCGCGCTGAAGTTCCTCCTGCCGTCGGCCGCGATCGACGACGAGACCGCCGCGCGCTTCCTGCGCGAGGCAAAGGTCACGGCGCGGCTGAAGAGCGCGCACACGGCGAAGACGCTCGACATCGGGCAGCTCGAAGACGGACGCCCGTTTCTGGTGATGGAGCTGCTCGACGGGCACGACCTCGGCCAAGAGATCGACTCGCGTGGCGCGCTGCCGATCGCCGAAGCACTCGATTGGGTGCTGCAGGCCTGCGAAGGGATCGCCGAGGCCCACGCCAACGGGATCGTGCATCGCGACCTCAAGCCGTCGAACATGTTCCTCGCTCGCGACGTCAGCGGTGGCACGGTGCTGAAGGTCCTCGACTTCGGGATCTCGAAGCTGGTCGCGGACACCGACGGCGCGCTCACCCAGTCCCATGCTGCATTCGGCTCGCCGCTCTACATGTCTCCCGAGCAGCTTCATTCGTCGAAGAGCGCCGACGCTCGCTCGGACGTCTGGTCACTCGGCGTCATCTTGTACGAGGCTCTCTGCGGTCTGCCGCCATTCCGCGGCGAGACCGTGTTCGCGATCGCGCAGAGCGTTGCCCTCGAGATGCCACAGCCGCCGCTCGCGCTCCGTGCGGATCTGCCGCCTGCGCTGTCGGCGGCGGTCATGCGATGCCTGGCGAAACGTCCGCTCGAGCGCCCTCAATCCGTGGCCGACCTCGCCGACGCGCTTGCCCCGTTCGCGGGTCCCGGCGGAGCAGAGAGAGCGGCGCGTGTCCGGAGCGCGCTCGGGCCCGACGCTGCGGCACGGCGCACGGTCGTGTCGATCGTGCCACCGGCGGAGCACTCCGACGAATGGGTGGGAGCGACGACGAAGCGCGCCACGTCGCGTGCTCCCGCGGGGCGGCGCATGCTCACCGGGCTCCTCGTCGGGGCGGTCATCGGGCTCGTCGCCGCGATCGGGCTCTGGCTGCGCGCCCCCGGTCCGCGGCATCCCGTGTCCGACCCTGCTGCCTCGACCGCAGCGCCGCCGGCCTCCGTCACGATCGACGCCGTCGAGCCCGATGCGGGCGTGACGATGGGCGCTGCGCCCGTGCTCGCGTCGGCGTCGCTGCCGACGGCGCCGCCTTCGGCGGCGCGCGCGCCTGCCGGCTCCGCGGCTGCAGCCTCGTCGATACGCGCTTCGGGGAAGAAAGCCCAAGGCGCCGGCCCGACTCCTGCGGCACCGGCCACCGCTACAGCGTCGAGCCCCTCGAGCCCCTTCATCGATCAACGGACGAACTGACGTGCACCGACTCGCCTTCCTGCTCGCGCTGCTCACGCCTTCGATCGCCTGGGCGCAAGCCGACAACTCCGCGGCTCGAGCGCAGTCG
>JAEZRM010000105.1 GCA_023412805.1 Pseudomonadota bacterium
GCCGTCACCCTGCTGCCAGGGTGGTGGGCGGCCCAGATGCCCCATGCCGCGAAGACAATGATCAGGACACCCAAGACGATATGCGTTGCAAACGCATTGCGCGCCGACACGAAGCCAAAGATCCACGGCACCACGAAGGTCCAGACACCGAGGACGAGCGCAACCCATTCCGGCCACTCATCCCCTGCGGCAATCCCGGCGATCGCGGCAAGCATGATCAGGACACCTACGACCCAGGAAAGCCATGCCGCCGCAGACGCACCCGTGAAAGACAGTACCCACGGCGAGATGAACAAGAGGAACCCAAGAACAAAATTAACCGCATCGTAGAAGCGCCGCTCGATTCGCGTAGCTACGCTAGCCATGTCTTCTCACCTCCTCTCTCAAGAACGGAGATAAGTGCAGGAGGCGCGCGCGCAAGCTGGCGCAGGGCCTCCCCCACGTCGTGCCCGCCGAGGAAATGAGCGGCCGGTGCCCAGAGTGAAGCTCGGCTGCACCGGCATGCACCGCATGCCTCGCAGGGAAGCCGATCGCGTCGTGTACTTACGTCCTGCCCGCGGGTTGGATAGCGCTTATGCAACTCATCATCGGCGCCACCGGCCCGCAGTGGGGACGGAGGCGGGCCACACGGATGCCGTGCCGATATGGCGCGATGCTGTTGCTGCTCGTCGCCATTCTGTCGTCCGCCTGCGCCGAGCCAGCCCGAAACACGCCAGTAGCACTGCCGATGGGCACCACCACGCTCGCGCCGCTCGTGGAGCGCGTCACGCCGGCGGTCGTCAACATCGCGGTATTGCACCAGACGCCAGCGGGCGAAAACCCGTTGCCGCGCGACCCGCTCTATCGCCGCTTCTTCGACGTTCCTGAGAGCGCTCGTAACCCGTCGCTCAGCGTAGGTTCGGGCGTCATCGTCGATGCCGAACGCGGCTACGTCCTGACGGATCATCACGGCGTCGTGGGCGCCCAGGGCATCATCGTGACGCTCAAAGACCGCCGCAGTTTCCGGGCGACCCTGGTCGGCAGCGATCCGGCGACTGACATCGCCCTGCTGCGGATCGACGCGAGCGGACTTACAGCCCTGCCCTTCGGCGATTCGGATGCGCTTCGCGTCGGCGACTTCGTCCTTGCGATCGGCAACCCCTTCGGCCTGGGCCAGACGGTGACCGGCGGAATGGTGAGCGCGCTCGACCGCACCGGGCTGACCGACGAAGGTTACGAAGATTTCATCCAGACCGACGCCGCCATCAATCCAGGCAATTCAGGTGGCGCCCTGGTCAATCTTCAGGGCGAGCTGATCGGTATCAACACGGTGATCGTGGGCCCGGCCGGCGGCAATGTCGGGATCGGCTTCGCGGTTCCGAGCGCAATGGCGCAATCTGTGATGCGGCAGCTCGTGCGATACGGCATGGTGCAGCGAGGCAAGCTCGGCGTGACGCTTCAGGAGCTCACGCCCGAGCTCGCCGTACGTCTGGGATTGCCCGGCTCGACCGAAGGTGCCGTGATCGCGCAGGTCGAGACGGGATCGGCCGCCGACCGCGCCGGACTACGGTCTGGCGATGTGGTGCTCGCGGCCAATGGCCGCATGATCCGCAGCGCGAGCGATCTGCGCAATCAGATCGGCCTCAGCCCGATCGGCTCGACGCTCGATCTGCGAGTCGTACGCGACAGCCAGCCCCGCATAGTGCGCGCGGAGATCGGATCGCCGGCGCGCTGATCTGGGTGTCGGTCAGCCTACTTCCACGGGTTGCGCCCGTCGCATGCGGACGCGCATCGATCGATCAGGCGTCGTCGGCGAGGCCGCGGCGACCGATCGCCACGTCGCGATGGACATAGACGTTGATGACCAGACCGAAGGCGATCAGCAGGGTCATCATCGCCGTGCCACCGTAAGAGACGAGCGGCAGCGTAATGCCGACGACCGGCAGGATGCCCATCACCATCCCGATATTGATGAAGGCGTAGAAGAAGAAGCTGCACATCACGCCCATCGCGACCAGGCGGCCGAAATCGGTGCGCGCGCGCAGCGCGATCGCCGTGCCGTAGGCCATCACGAGCATGTAGAGCGCCAGCAGTGCCAGGCCACCGACGAAGCCCATCTCCTCCGAGAACATCGTGAAGATGAAGTCGGGCTGCTTCTCCGGAAGGAACTGCAGATGGCTCTGCGTGCCCTGCATGTAGCCCTTCCCCCAGATCCCGCCGGAGCCGAGTGCTATCTTCGACTGGATTATGTGATAGCCGGAGCCGAGGGGATCGTTCTCGGGGTTGATCAGGGTGTAGATGCGCTGTTTCTGGTACTCGCGCAGGAACTGCCACGCCACGGGGATCGCGCCACCACCGCCGACGATGACGAGCGCGAACTTCCACAACCGCACGCCGGCCAGGAAGAAGATCAGGCCCGCCGGCGCCACGCACAGGATGGCGGAGCCCAGGTCGGGCTGCTTGGCAATCAGCGCCGCCGGGACGAGCGTCAGCAGCGCCGGCCAGATCAGGTAGTGCGGCCGGCCGATCTGCTCGATGGTCAGGCCGTGGAAATAGCGCGCCAGCACCAGGATCAGCGCCACCTTCATCAGCTCTGACGGCTGCAACGAGATGAGGCCGAGATCGAGCCAACGCTGCGCGCCCATGCCGATATCGCCGGCGATCTCCACGGCGACCAGCAGCACGAAGGCGAAGCCATAGATCGCATAGGAGAATCTGTACCAGACCCTGATGTCGCCCAGCGCCACCACCAGCATCAGCGTGACGCCGACCGCGA
>JAEZRM010000069.1 GCA_023412805.1 Pseudomonadota bacterium
CGGGGTGCCCTGCGGTATGGGCGCGGGCCCAAGCGACCCGCCCCGCGCGTCCTCCATCTCCGTTACGGGCAGTTCGGCACGTCGCGCGAGCCGAGTCCGGCCTTCATGAACTCGTCCTGGCTCATGCCCAGCGTCTGGTTGACGTTGGGTATGATCTTGACGACCTTGTTGTAGAACGTGCCGTCGGCGCCCTTCGCCACTTCCGTGACGAACGTCGTGCCGATCGCCTGGCGGTTCTGGTCGAGCTTGACGTCGCCCGTCGGCGTCTTGAGCGTCATCGTCGACAGCGCCTGGCGGTACTTGGCCTGGCCGTCGGACAGATCGCCCTTGACCATGTCGAGCGCGTCGAGCGCCGCCTTCGTATTGATGTAGTAGACGTAGGCGAACAGCGACGGGCTCGGGAAGCCGTCCTTGAAGTTCGTCTTGTAATCGGCGACGAACTGCTTCCACTCGGCGCCGTCATAGGAGTCGGCGATCGGCCCGGCCGACGCCGTGCCGAGCAGCGATTCGCGCCGCTTGCCGCGGAAGTTGAGCACGGTCTGGTCGACGGTGATCGAGCCGCCAACCATCGGCTTGTCGCCACCCGCCTGTTCGTACTGCGTCAGGAAGTTGACCGCATCGGCGCCGCCGAGCACCACCAGCAGCGCATCCACGTCGTTCGGCAGCTTGGCGATCACCGAGGAATAGTCCTTGCCACCCAGCGGTACCCACGCCTTGTGCGTGACGCGCCCCCCGGCCTTGCAGTACTCGGTCATGAAGCCCTGCACCTGCGAGTACGGGAACGCGTAGTCTTCCGCGATCAGGGCCATCTTCTTGTAACCCTTTTCGTTGTACGCATAGCTGCCGAGACCGACCATCCACTGCCCGCCTTCGGTATTGAAGCGGAAGAAGTTCGGCGATGGATTGATCAGCGTCGTGGCCTGCGCGCCCGAGCCGCCGTTGATGAAGGTCACGCCGGGCTGGGTCTTGGAGTAGTCCTTGACCGCAATACCCTCCGAGCCGGAGAGCGGACCGACCATGATCTGGACCTTGTCCTGCTCCACCAGCTTGCGTGTCGAATTGACCGCGACGTCGGGCTTGGCGTCGGACGAGGCCTTGAGCATCTCGATCTTCTTGCCGGCGACCATGCCGTTGCGCTGCTTGATGGCGAGTTCGGCGCCGCGCATGCCGTCCTGGCCGCCCGCGGCGAACGGGCCTTCGAGCGTCGCGAGCACGCCGATCTTGACGGTTTCCTGCGCCTGGGCACCGGCTGACAAAGCGATCACGGAAGCGGCCGCCATTGCCGCCGACAACAGACTCCTTCTTGCCAACATCTTGTTCCTCCCTTTGTTGCGGCTCGCGGCCGCTCTGTGAGTCGTTACGGAATACCTCTACTTCCGGCCCGAGCCGGCGACGCGCCCCCGCGACGCATTCAGAAGGCGTGCGCGCAGGACCGCCCACCAGCCGAGCAGGCCGTCGGGCGAGAACAGGACGATCAGCAGGAAGATGGCGCCGATCAGCAGGTTGAAGCGCTCGCGATCGACCAGATCGACGGCGAAATTCTGCAGCAGCACGAAGACCAGGGCGCCCAGGAACGGGCCGACCGGATGGCGCATGCCGCCGAGCACGGCGATGATCAGGATGTTGATCAGCCAGTAGGTGCCGACCGAGCCCGGCGTGATCAGACCGTTGTACCAGACCAGCAGAACGCCCGAGATCGCGGCAATGAATCCAGCGACTGCGTAGGCTGCTATCCGGTGCGCCGTCACGTTGAAGCCGAGCGCCGCCATGCGCCGAGGATTGTCGCGCACGCCTTGCAGCGTCACGCCGAACGGCGTGCGGATCAGATATCGAACGAAGGCATAACCCGCGACTGCCCAGAACAGCGCCAGGAAATAGAAGGGCAGCGGATCGCGCCAGTAGATCCCGAACGCCATCGGCGGCAGCACCTTCTGGAAGCCCTGGAAGCCGTTGAAGATGTCGTAGTTCTGCTGCGCCAGGTAGAAGAATGCGACGCCAATCGCCAGCGTGATCATGATCGTGTAGATGCCTTCGGTGCGCACCGACAGCCAGCCGATCAACGTCGCACAGATCGTCGCGACGATGACGGCGGCGATCACCACCAGCGGCCACGGCCAGCCGAGGCTGATCGATTCGGTGCCGCTGACGCCGAAGATCGCGACGCCATAGCCGGCGATTCCGGCGATCGTCATCTGGGCCAGCGACAGCATGCCGCCATAGCCCGCGAGCAAGGTCAGTGACAGTGCGAGCAGACCGAGGACGAGCGCCTGGCCGCCGATCTGGAAGGTGAAGAACGGCGTCGCGACGAACGGGTACGCCAGCAGGAAGACCATCAGCACCACATGCGCGACCCAACCGGGCCGGATGCGGATTTGTGCCTGTGGTACGGCCGCACGGGCGAGGCGCTCGCGCGCGCCCATTCGGGCCGAGCCGGCCAACGAAGCCGCCACGGCCTCGGTTCCCATTCGCCGCGCGTTGAGATTGGCGGCGCGCGCCCACTGCGTGGTCAAGCGCGCCTCCCGAGGATGCCCTGGGGCCGGAAGGCCAGTACGAGCACCATGATCACGAAGGTGAAGACGATGCCGTAGGTCGGCGCGTAGGCCAATCCGAACTGCTCGGCCAGGCCAATCAGCAGCGCGCCGTAGGCAGCGCCGATCACACTCCCCATGCCACCGACGATCACCACCACAAGCGATGCGAGCAGATAGCGCGTGTCCTCGCCGGGTGCTATCGACAGCGCGGTGCCGCCGACCACGCCGGCGAAGCC
>JAEZRM010000111.1 GCA_023412805.1 Pseudomonadota bacterium
AACCCGATCCCTGAGGCGCGCGATCAGCAAGGTCGCATCGTGCTCGACCTCCTCCCCGGCGTTGCCTACAGGGTGGACGAGATTTCGCAGCGCCTTTACGTGACGACGACCGATCATGCTCGCGTGATCCGCCGGATCGATGCGTACAATCAGCAGAAGCTGCTGACGCCGCGCTCGGATTACGGCGCGGTGATCAACTACTCGCTGTTCGCCGCCACCGGAGGGCTGAGCGATCTCGACTTCGGTCGTCTCGACACGGCATCCGGGACGTTCAATCTGCGTCTCTTCAGTCCATATGGTCTCGTCAATCACGCCTTTATCGCAGGTCGAACCGGAGATTGGGCGGATGATATCGTCAGGCTCCAGTCGACATGGTCCTACGCCGATCCGCGACGGATGCTCACCTATCGCGTCGGTGACTTCGTCAGCGGCGGGCTCTCGTGGACACGTCCGGTCTATCTCGGCGGCGCACAGGTGCAGCGGAACTTCGCCATTCGCCCCGACGTCATCACGAAGCCGCTGCCGACGTTCTCGGGATCGGCAGCCGTGCCCTCGACCATCGAGGTCTACACGCAGAACACGCGCACCTGGTCGTCGAACGTGGCAGCAGGCCCCTTCGAAGTGGTTAACCTGCCGGTCATCGGCCGGCAGGGCGAAGCGCGAGTCGTGCTGAAGGACAGTCAGGGCCGCGAAACGGTGACTTCGCTGCCCTTCTATTCGTCGGACAAGCTCCTCCAGGAAGGCCTCTTCTACTTCTCTGCCGAGGCGGGCTTTCCGCGCCGCAGCTATGGCGTGCTTTCCGATGACTATGCTTCGGATGCCTTTGCCATCCTGAGCGGCCGCTATGGCCTTACGAACCAGCTCACGCTCGAGGGACATCTCGAGGCGGGTGAGAAGCTCGTCAGCGGCGGCATGGGCGCGGCTTACCTGCTCGGCCGTTACGGTGTCGCCTCGTTCGCGGCGGCCGGCAGCGCCTACGAGGATCGTGCCGGTGCCCTCGCCAGTGCCGCCCTGGAGCTTCGCTGGAAAGGCTGGTTGCTCTACGGGCGCATACAGCGGACCTTCGGCGATTACGACGATGTGGCCTCGGTCAGCTCGAAATCCAAGCATGAGGATGCACTCGGCCGCCCCCTGGTCGCGACGGTGCCGCGCGCCATCGATCAGATTTCGCTAAGCGTGCCGCTGCCTTATGAGCGTGCGCATCTCCAGCTCGCCTATACGCGGATGGACCACGACATCTGGTACGACAGCGAGATTCTGAGCCTCAACTACAGCCACGAGATCTGGCCGCGTGCGACGTTTCGCGCATCGCTGTTCCAGAACTTCGGCGATGCCGGAGGCACCGGCGCCTACGCCGGAATATCCATCGCGCTCGATAGCGGCATAGCGGCCTCGGCGGGTTACGACTACAGCGACGGGCACGGACGCCTCATGGCCGATGTCATCAAGGCCGAGCGGCCCGAGGCCGGCAGCATCGGATGGCGGGCGCGTGTCGTCGAGGGGGAGGATCCCGTGCGCGCAGCAGCCGCCAGCTATCGCTCGCAGTTCGCGCGCTTCGAGACGACGGTCACGCAATACGGCGACGACGTGCGCGGAACGGCATCCGTCGATGGTGCATTGGCCTTTGCGGGCATGGGCGTCTTCGCGACCCAGCGCATCTACGATTCCTTCGCCGTGGTCGACGTCGGCGCGCCGAATGTCGAGGTCAGCTACCAGAACCGGCCGGTCGGGGTCACGGATCGCTGGGGCCGCATCCTCGTGCCCAACCTGCACAGCCACATTCCCAATGCGATCTCGATCGATCCGAACAATCTGCCGGTCGATGCCGATATCCCGACGACGAAAGAGGTCGTCGTGCCGATGCAGGGCTCGGGTGTCGTCGTCGGTTTCGGTGTGGGGCAGCAGAGCCGCGCGGCACTGGTTGGGTTCGTCGATGCTGTCGGCAAGCCTCTCAAAGCCGGCGCGACCGTGCGCATCGAGGGCGTGAAGCAGCCTTCCATCATCGGCTATTCCGGTCAGGCCTTCCTCGATGAACTCTCCGAAAGCAACGTGGCGACCGTCGAGTTGACGGACGACACGACATGTCGAGCCGAGTTCACCTACCGGCCCGAGCCCGGCGTACAGGTTCGCATCGAAGGAGTCGTTTGCGGATGAAGGTCTATCATACGTGCTGCGCCGTGCTGGCGCTGCCGATCTCTGCGCTCCTGCTCGCGATGCCGGCACGCGCGCAGGCGACCTGCGGCGTGACGATCTCGAATATGAACTTCGGCAACGTGGATGTGCTGTCGGGATCGAACGAAGATGTGACGGCTGACATCACGTATAACTGTAGCGGCGAAAGCTCCGAGCCTATTCTCATCTGCATTCATCTCGGTAGCGGCAGTGGTGGCGCAACCGGTGACGGTGCGCGCCTGATGTCGAGCGGCGGCGATCAACTCTCCTATCAGCTCTATCGCGGCCCCGACCGGACCGTGATCTGGGGGAGCAGCGGATCAGGGTATCCGCCGAAACCGATCATCGTGCCCCCGTTCAGCGGTACGACTTCGGGACCGGCCGTCATTTACGGGCGTGTGTTCGGCAACCAGTCAACTGCGGCGCCGGCATCCTATGTGTCGATGTTTTCCGACGTGGACGTGCGCTACCGCGAGACCACTGACACTAGCTGCAACGATCCGAGCGGCACAGCGGCGGCCTCACCCTCTTTCACTGTCCAGGCCACCGTCCCGAAAGACTGCCTCGTCACCACCGAGCCCGTCAGCTTCGGCTCGGAAGGCGTGCTGAACCGGAGCTTAGATGCGACCGGCGCGGTCAACGTCACATGCACGACGGCGACGGAGTATGCGATCAGGTTGAATGGCGGCAATGCCGATGCTGCGCCGGAAGCGCGGGAGATGCGTAAGGGCGCCGAGGCGATCATCTACGGCCTCTACAAGAGCGCCACGCGGGACGATCCGTGGGGAGACGCCGAGGGCGCCACCGTCACGAGCAGCGGCAACGGCACTCTCCAGCGCCACGTCGTGCATGGCCGCGTTCCGCCCCAGGCGACCCCGTCGCCTGGAGACTACACGGACATTGTCGTCGTTACGGTGGACTACTGAAGTAGCCGCGAACTCAGCCCGGCGAGATCATATTCTCCGGGCGCACGATGGCGTCGAAGTCGGCTTCGGAAATGCCTTCCTTCAGCGCTTCCTCGCGCAGTGTCGTGCCGTTCTTGTGCGCTGTCTTGGCGATCTTGGCGGCTTTGTCGTAGCCGTATTTCGGCGCGAGCGCCGTCACCAGCATGAGGCTGCGCTCGAGACCGGCCTTGATGTTGTCTTCGCGTGCCTCGATGCCGACGACGCAGTTGTCGGTGAAGGATACGGCGGCGTCGGCGAGCAGGCGCACGGACTGCAGGAAGTTGTACGCCATGACCGGGTTGAAGACGTTCAGCTCGAAGTGGCCCGACGCGCCGGCGAACGTGATGGCGGCCTGATTGCCGAACACCTGCGTGCAGACCATGGTGAGGGCCTCGCACTGCGTCGGGTTCACCTTGCCCGGCATGATGGAGGAGCCCGGCTCGTTCTCCGGCAGGCTCAGCTCGCCGAGGCCCGAGCGCGGGCCCGAGCCGAGGAAGCGAATGTCGTTCGCGATCTTGAAGAGCGAGGCGGCGACCGTGTTGATTGCGCCGTGCGTCATGACCATGGCGTCGTGAGCGGCGAGCGCTTCGAACTTGTTCGGCGCCGTCGTGAAGGCAAGGCCGGTGATCGCGGCAATGCGCTCGGCGACTTTCTCGGCGAAACCGACGGGCGCATTCAGGCCCGTGCCGACAGCGGTGCCGCCCTGCGCGAGTTCCATGAGGCTCGGCATGGTCTGCTCGATGCGCGCAATGCCATTGCGTACCTGCGCCGCATAGCCCGAGAACTCCTGGCCGAGCGTGACCGGCGTCGCGTCCTGCGTGTGCGTACGCCCGATCTTGATGATCTTCGTCCAGGCGCTCGCCTTGTCGTCGAGCGCCTTCAGCAGATGGCGCAGCGCGGGCAGCAGGTCATGATGGATCTGCTCGGCGCAGGCGACGTGCATGGCTGTCGGATACGTGTCGTTCGACGACTGGCTCATGTTGACGTGGTCGTTCGGATGTACGGGCTTCTTCGAGCCCATCTCGCCGCCGAGCATCTCGATGGCGCGGTTCGAGATGACCTCGTTCGCGTTCATGTTCGACTGCGTGCCCGAGCCCGTCTGCCACACGACCAGAGGGAAGTGGTCATTGAGCTTGCCGTCGATGACTTCCTGCGAGGCGGCGACGATGGTCTCACCGAGCTTCTTGTCGAGGCGGCCGAGGGCCATGTTCGTCTCGGCGGCGGCGCGCTTCACGATACCGAGGGCGCGGACCACGGGGAGGGGCTGCTTTTCCCAGCCGATCTTGAAATTGCCGAGCGAGCGCTGGGCCTGCGCGCCCCAATAGCGGCTGGCGTCCACCTCGATCGGGCCGAAGGTATCGGTTTCGGTGCGGGTCTTGGTCATGGGGCGGTCATTCCTCGGCGATCGGGTGGATTTACCGAGGGATTAGGCCGGGCGGGGCGCGAGTGCAAGTAGAGGCTCGCATGCATTTACGCGCCTTGGAGGACCGGCCGAAAACGTCTGTTCAGCCGCCTCCGCCGCCAAATCCGGCATCCCTGGGGCCATGGGTCGCGCCAATAGGGGGTGGGATGCCGAAGAATTATGCAGTATTCGCCCAAGGATTGGGCGCCGCCCGGCAGCCCTACCTCCATCCCACCCCCGAAGGAGCCCCGATGTCCGACGGTAGCTTGCTCGACGATGCCCTCGTGCGCCTCGATGAGGCGGCCCGACACCTCAATGTCGACCCGGATGTCGTCGAGAAGCTGAAGTACGCCCGCGAGACGACCAAGGTCCGCCTCATGATCCGTATGGACGACGGCTCGCGGAAGTCGTTCCTCGCCTGGCGCTGCCGCTACGACGATACGCGCGGGCCGACCAAGGGCGGCATCCGCTACCATCCGGATGCGCACGTCGAAGAGGTCGAGACGCTCGCCTTCTGGATGACCTTCAAGTGCGCCGTGATGAACCTGCCGTACGGTGGCGGCAAGGGGGCGGTGCGCGTCGATCCGCGCAAGCTCTCGAAGGCGGAGCTGGAGCGGCTGTCGCGCGCCTACATGCAGGCCTTTGCGCGCACTGTCGGGCCCGATCGCGATATTCCGGCGCCGGATGTCTACACGAACGCGATGATCATGGGTTGGATGGCCGACGAGTACGCCCAGATCAAAGGGCAGGCCGAGCCCGCCGTCATCACCGGCAAGCCGATTGCGCTCGGCGGTTCGCTCGGGCGCGGCGATGCGACGGCGCGCGGCGGCTACTATCTCGTGCGGCATCTTGCGGAGGATCTGAAGCTCGGGAAGGTCATGCGTGTCGCCGTGCAGGGCTTCGGCAATGCGGGGCAGCATGTGGCGCGCCTGCTTGCCGGCGACGGACATCGCATAGTTGCGGTCTCGGACTCGCAGGGCGCGGTCTATGCCGGCAATGGCCTCAACGTCGAGGCGCTCATCGCAGCCAAGACCGAGGGCAAGCCCGTCATGGCGACGGTCGGTGAGCATGGGCACGAGGCGCTCGATCCCGAGCAGATCGTCGGCGTGCAATGCGAGCTGCTCGTGCCCGCCGCACTCGAAAACATGATCCACGTCGACAATGCCAAGAGCGTGCGCGCGAAGCTCATTCTTGAGCTCGCCAATGGGCCCGTGACGCCCGAGGCCGATGAGATCCTGAACGCTGCGGGCGTTGTTGTACTGCCGGACATTCTCGCCAATGCCGGCGGTGTCACGGTCTCCTATTTCGAGTGGGTTCAGAACCGCCAGGGCTTCTACTGGACGGAGGACGAGATCCACACGCGCTTGCGCGCGATTATGGAGCGTGAGGGACGGGCGATCTGGAGCCTTTCGTGCGAGAAGAGCATCCCCATGCGCACGGCTGCCTATGTGCACGCGCTCGCGCGCCTGGCCGAGGCCATCGAGGCGCACGGGACGCAGAGCTTCTTCACGAGCTGAGGCGCGCAGCGTGGGATTGATCGGCCGTCACGGCAGGTAAATCCGAGAGCCGTGCGGCCGGCGACAGCATGATCACGGCGAGTTGCACGGCAAAACCTGCGGCCGACAGCGCGAGACACGCCCCTACGCCGGCGCGTGCAGCAAGCACTGCGCCAATTGCCGCTCCGATTGGACGCGCACCAAATGTCGCTGTCATAACGAGCGCCGAGACGCGGCCGAGCATGGCGAGCGGCGTCACGACTTGCCGAAGGGTCGTGGTCGTTATGGTCCATAGAATGGGACCGAAGCCAAATAGGAAGAAGCTCGCGGCCGCAAGGACGCCCGATGGCATCCACAACGTCGCGAGCATGATCAGAGCGGCAAGCAATCCCGCGAGCGGACCCAGAGTGATCATCGTGCCGAACGGAAGGCGTCGCATGAGGCGCGGCGCTAGAAGTGCACCGACGATCATGCCCGCACCATAGATCCCGAGCGTCACGCCGACACCCACAGCAGTCAATCCGAGATGCCGGATTGCGTAAGCGACATAGATTGCCTGCAGCACGAACCATGCCGTGTTGAAGAAAATCGCGGTGATAAGGATGGGGCGGAGCAGCGGGTGGGTCAGGACGAAGCGCGCGCCCTCGGCTACCTCCTGCAGCGGATGCCGGCGCAGTTTCTGTGCGGGCGCACTCTCTGGCAATCTCATGAGGAGCACGGCGGCGAACAGCGAGAGCACCGTCGCGATGATGTAGGCGGTCGAAGCGCCCATCCAGCCGACAATGATACCGCCGAGGGCCGGACCTCCGGCATAGGCCGTACTGCGTGCGAGTTCCAGCCAGCGGTTGGCATCGCCGAGTTGATGACGCGGCACCATCGACGGCAGCAGGGCTGGCGCTGCGACGCTGTAGCAGACGGTGCCGATCGCACCGATGAAGCCGAGGGCACCGAGGAGGCGCAGATCCAGGCCGCCGCCCGCGAGCAGAACGATCACCGCGAGCAGCGACGCAGCGCGAAGGGCCTCTGATCCGGCCATGAGGCGGCGTCGCGCTACGCGGTCGACAAGAACCCCCGCCGGCAGCGCGAGCAGCAGGAACGGCAAAGTCTGCGCCGTCTGAAGCAGACCGGTCTCGGTCGCTCCCGCATTAAGCAGCAGGACCGCCACCAACGGTGTGGCCGCGAGCGCAATCTGCTCGGAAAGCTGGGCGGAAAGATTCGACCAGCCGAGCTTCGCAAAGGCTGGCGGCAGGCGGTCGGACGGGCGTGACATCGGGCCTCCACGAGATTTGGGAGGCGAAGGAAAATCAGGTCAGAGCCGTCGCCGCGATCCGTTTCTTGTGGCCGATTTTCTTAAGCACGGCACTGGGTTCGTGACGCCACCCGATGCCGGGCGCCGCCAATTGCTGTATTCTGTGGCCTTCATTCGACTCAAGGGCCCAGGATCCTCGCCTTGCGACGCGGCTATCATCACGGCAATCTCAAGGAGGCGCTCATCCAGGCGGCGCTCTCGCTCATTGCCGAGAAGGGGCCGGGTGGGCTCACCTTCGCCGATGCGGCACGCGCAGCCGGCGTCAGCGCGGCGGCGCCATACCGCCATTTCCGCGATCGTGAGGCGCTGCTCGCCGATGTCGCGCAGCGCGGCTTTCAGGTGTTCGGAGAGCAATTGGCGAAGGCTGCCGGCGAGGCGGGCTCAGAGCCGTTGAAGGCGCTCAATCGCGTCGGTAAGGCCTATCTGCGCTTTGCCCGAGAGGAACCCGCCTACTACGCTGCGATGTTCGAGTCGGGCGTGCCCATCGGGTCCAATCCGGAGCTCAGGGCCGCGGCGGAGGCGGCGTTCGGCGCGGTGCGTTCCGCCGTCGAAGCGGTGATCGCGACACTGCCTGCGACGGCGCGTCCGCCGGCTCTCATGATGACGCTCCACATCTGGTCCCAGGCACATGGCATCGCCAGCTTGTTCGGTCGGGCGGACGGCGCGCGACGGCCGATCCCCATGAGCCCTGAAGATCTGCTGGAAGCTGCCGTGCTGATTTATCTGCGCGGGCTCGGCGCGCCAAAGAGCTGAAGCACGCGGAGCTGCCGCTCCATCGCGCTCGCGCCTACATCCCCGCACTCGACCGTCTCGAAGAATTTCTTGCGGTTGCCTCTTGAAGTGATGTAAATGTTCGTTACATTCACATCGAGGGATGAACCCGAGACGGCAACCTCGAGAATTGGCACTCAACGCCGGGAGCGCGCGATGAATCAGATGGCCATGCGAATTGATGATTTTGGCAAGCCTGCCTGGATTGCCCTGATGGTGATCGGCTTCATCGTGTTCTGGCCGATCGGCCTGGCCATCCTGGCCTATATGATATGGAGCGGACGAATGGGATGTGGATGGCGGCGGGGTGAGTGGCGCGGGCAGAATTTCCGCGAGAAGTTCGGCAAATGGTCTGGCCCCTCGGGTCCGCAGTATTCGACCGGCAACCGCGCTTTCGACGAGTATCGTGCCGATACGATCCGACGCCTGGAGGAAGAGGCGCGCGATTTCGAGGGTTTCCTCGATCGCCTTCGCATGGCCAAAGACAAGGCCGAGTTCGACGAGTTCATGACGCAGCGGCGCAATAACCCGCCGCAGCCCCAGGCGCCGGAAGCCGACAAGCCGGCCGGCGCCTAAGCAGGAATTGATGATCTGAGCCGACAAGGCGGGCCCGCAAGCCCGCCTTGTTTGCTTTTGGTGTTGGTCAGCTCTTCTTGGCGTCGAGCGCGCCCGTCTGGAACACGATCCCCGCCGCCGCCGCACCGATCAGCGGCGCCACGATGAAGAGCCAGAGCTGAGAGAGTGCGCCGCTGCCGGCAAACAGCGCCGGTCCGAGGCTGCGGGCCGGGTTGACCGAGGTGCCCGTGATCTGGATGCCAACGAGGTGGATCGCAACGAGTGTCAGGCCGATGGCGAGGCCGGCGTTGGCCGTCGCAGCGCCGGCACCCGTCGAGCCGAGGATCACGACGACGAACAGGAAGGTGGCGACCACCTCGAAGACGAAAGCCGCGCCGAGCCCGTAGCCGCCGAGATAGGTCGGCCCCCAGCCGTTCTGGCCGAGACCCTGCTTGGCGACATCGAAGCCCGCGATCTTGCCTGAAGCGATCATGTAGAGCACGGCTGCGCCGGCGATCGCGCCGAGGCATTGCGCGATCACGTACTGGATGAAGTCGCCACTCGACATGCGCCCCGCGATGAGGGCACCGAGGCTGACGGCGGGATTGATGTGGCAGCCAGAGACGGGACCGATGCCGTAGGCCATGCCGATGAGCGCAAGGCCGAAGGCGACGGCAATGCCGTGCACACCGATGACACCGGCACCGGCAATGACCGCGGAGCCGCAACCGAGAAAGACGAGCGTGAAAGTGCCGATGAATTCTGCGACGGCCTTGTTCATGGCGAAACCCCTGAAAGAGGATGTGAAGCGCAGACGCGGATAGCAGATTCAGAAAACCCGATCACAGCGACCGAAATCACAACTGTTGTGCTCGAATCATCAGTAGTCGAGAGGTCGGTTCGCGGGCGCGAAGAAATACGCGGCGTTCAATTCTTCGGTGCTACGCGCGCTGCGAAATCGCCGCGCTCCAGGATTCGCGAGACGAGCGTGCCGAACACCAGACCCCAGAACGGCGCGCCGATGCCCGCGATGGCGATGCCGCTGACCGTCACCAGGAAGGCGACCAGCGCACCGATGCCGAACGCACCCTGGAAGGCTGTCGCAAAGGCCCCCTGGAGCACGCGCAGCATGGCAAGACCGGCAAGCGTGGCGATGAACGCAGGCGGCGTCGCCAGCAGCAGCTTCGTGAACAGGGGGGAGAAGAGCCCGAAGACGAGGGCGAGCAACCCAACGAGAATGCCGGCTGCGTAGTGCGTGCGCTTGTCGCGTCCGGTCGAGAGAATGGCGTTGGTCGGTCCGGTGAGGCAGGTCGATACGGTGCCGACGAGAGCGGCGAACATCGACCACAGGCCGCAGGCGGCGCCAATGGCATTTACTGGCGGTTCGTGCCCCGTGCTGCGAAGGACCGCAATGCCCTGTCCGTTCTGCACGACGAGCACCGTGATGGCGAGTGGCACGACGAGCTCGACGAGCGTCGCCGCATTGAAGTGCGGGACCACAAAGACTGGCGCGGCAAATACGGTGCTGCTGTCGATCGGCGGGAGCGTGCCGGTGTGCGTGAGCGCGATGACGACGATGCCGACGGCCATGGCGACGATCAGCGGCGGCAGGCGCATGGCGACGGCCGGCAGCGCCGACAATGCGAGGAAAGTGACCGTCATCGAGAGCGCGATCGGAAGATCGCTCTCGAATGCTCTCACCCAGTCGAGGCCGAAGGGCAGGAATACGCCGGCCACCATGCCCATGACGATGGGCATGGGTACGGCATCCATGACGCGACGCACGACGCCCGTCAGGCCGAGCACCAGCATGAGCACGCCCGTGACCAGGAAGGCGCCGACAACCTCGTTGAAACTGGCGTGCGCGAGCGCGGGGCCCACCAGCACGGTGCCGGGAATGGTCCAGAAGAAGACGAGCGGCTGGCGATAGGCGGCGCAGAAGGCAATGGAGAGAAAGCCATTGATGAAGAAGGCGCCGAAGAGCCAGGAGGCCGCCTTCGCCTCGCTCAGGCCCGCGCGCGCCGTGACGGCGAGTATGATCGCAACCGGCCCCGATATCGAAAAGGCGAAGGCGACGACGGCATTGACCGCATTCTCGGCCGAAAGATCGCGCGCGAAGTCCGCGGGGCCCGCCACCGGGCGGCTGATCGGCTCGAGAGACATTCAATTTCCTCGGATCGTACTGCCAGTTCTCCCTGCGCAGGGCCGGCATTTCTTATGGGACCGCTCGGCAATGCTGGCATGCAAGTGGCTGATTTCCGCTTGATCCAACCGCCGCGTGGCTTCAGTTTCCTCGGTCGGGAAACGCACAGACTGCAATCCACGCGCAAAACGCTGTCCACGAGGGAAGGGCCCGCCCATGAATGCCGCACGTCCCGGCTCGGTTCACAACTATGACGAACTACGGCGCCTGGCCAAGCGCCGTCTGCCGAAGATCGCCTATGACTTCATCGAGGGCGGCGCCGACGGCGAAGAAGGGCTCGACCGGAACTTCGAGGGATTCGCGCGCTACAGTCTCGTCCCGCGCTATCTGGTCGACGTCACGAAGCGCGATCTGTCGACCGAACTCTTCGGCCGCCGCTATTCGAGCCCTGTCGGCATCGCACCGACAGGCATCGCAGCGCTATTCCGTCCGGGCGCGGACATGATGCTCGCGCGGGCCGCGCGTGATGCGAACGTGCCTTTCATCATGTCCGGAACGGGCACCGGCTCGATCGAGGATCTGGGTCGCGAGGCACCCGATCACGGCTGGTATCAGCTCTATGCGGCGAAGGACAAAACCATCTCCGAGGACATGATCCGGCGCTCGAAGGATGCCGGTCTCAAGACGCTCGTCTTCACCGTCGATGTGCCCGTGCATTCGAACCGCTTGCGCAACAAGCGCAATGGCATGTCACGACCGCTGAACATGCCGCTGAGGACGAAGCTCGAAGCGCTCATGCATCCGGGATGGATGTTCGACTACTACCGCAGCGGCGGCCAGCCCATGTTTCCGAACTGGGCGCCCTACGCAGGCCCAGGCGCGCAGAACGATGCCGACAAGGTCGCCGCGTTCGTCTCCTCGCAGACGACGCCGGCCATGACCTGGGATGATGTGAAGCGCTTCCGCGATCTCTGGCCCGGCAACTTCGTGCTCAAGGGCATCATGCACCCCCGCGACGCGGAGATCGCGCGCGATGCCGGCGTCGATGGCATCATGGTGTCGAACCACGGCGCGCGACAGCTCAACACTGCCCCATCGCCCGTCGAAGTATTCCCCGCGATCCGAGATGCCGTCGGCGACAAGATGACATTGATGCTGGACAGCGGCGTGCGCGGCGGCTCGGATGTCGTGACGGCGCTCTGCCTCGGTGCGAAGTACGTTTTTGTCGGTCGCATGACGCTCTACGCGGTTGCTGCCGGTGGCGAGCGGCTTGCCTCACGCGCGCTCGACATCATGCGCAATGAGGTCGACCTCACCATGGGCCAGATGGGAGCGCCGAATATTGCGGCACTCGGCCCCGAGTTCCTCATGTGGGACGATCAGGAGGACTTGAAGCGCAACCGCCGGCCCTGAGCGCTTCTTAAGCGCCGTCGACCTTGTATTTCTTGAATTCGGCGACGAGAGCCTGCAGGGCGCTTGCGACATCGAGGCCCGTTTCGACGAGCGTCTTGAGGCTCGCACGCTCCTGCACGAGCTTGTTGAGACGGTCCTGCTGCTCACCGAAGCCGAAATACACGGGCTCCGGCGCGACGATCTCGCCATCCTCGACCGCGCACATGATGTCGAAGGCATTCTGCGAGGCGAGCACCAGCATCGACGCGACGTCGTTCATGAGCTGGTGATAGATGCGCGCGAGGCCAGGGTCGATGCGTGGCCCGTGAACGCCGAACTTCAGTGGCGAAGCGGCCGCCGCACCCTCACCTGCAAAGAGGCGCGGATTGCGGTTCAGTCGCTTGAAGACTTCCTGCAGGCCAAGGCAGCACGATTCGAGATCACGCAACACGAATCCGACTTTCCGCCGCCCACGAGTGCTTTCGGGCGCACGCTCCTGTCCAACCCAGTGCACGGCGGCGATGGAGGCGATCGCTGCCAGTGCTGACAGTGCCGGAAGAACGACTGCAAGCGGATCGGGCGCGATGCGCATGTCGGCTTCGCTGTCGCCATCCCTGGGCTTTGCGGCCGGCAACGGTCGTGGTGGTCGTCCCAAGGCGGGTTCCTCGTCCGGCGGCCAGAATCCAGGTCTGCAAGCGTGTAATGCAGGAATGCGGCAAAGCCCAGTGCATCGCGCAGATGCAACGCCGGGCGCCAGAAGCTACTCGCAGAAGCTCTTGTAGCGACGCTTGGCCATGTCGAGGTGGAAATGATCGCGATGCGCTTCGTTGGCCTCGGGGCCGAGCACGGTACCGAACGTACCGCAGGCCGCCTCGTGAACCTCGCGCAGGAACTGACCTTTCGGGCCAGGATTTTTCGCCGCTGCAGCCAGGGACGCCGATGCCGGCAGCAAGCCTGCGGGCGTTTTTTCCGCGACGAGAGCTGCTTCCTTCGCGGCGGCTCTGGCGTCCTCACGTTCCTTCCGGCGCTCGGCGCGTTTGAGGCGTCGCAACTCGCGCGGCGAGAGCTTCTCGGCTGGCTCGGGCGCAGCCTCTTCTTTCGCATCGGTCTTTGGTTCTGACTTGGCATCAGACTTCGCGGCGGTCTTGGTTTCGGCCTTGGGTTGCGCCTGGGCGTCGGATTTGTCCTCGCTTCTTGCGCCAACCTTGTTTTTGCCGGCCGCCTTGGCAGCGGCTTCCTTGGCGGCCTTCGCGGCAGCCTCTGCGGCGGCCGCCGCAGCTTTGCGCGCGGCTTCTGCAGCTTTCTCGGCAGCAATCTGGGCCGCGATATCGCGCGCGACCGGCCCCCAGTCGCGTTTGAGATCGGCGACCTGGCCGTCCTCAGTGATGAAGTCGCGTATGTCGAGGGCATTGGCGAGCGCGTGCTCGCTCAGGCGCGTGGACGTGCGCGCGTACGCATTCCGGCAGGAATAGTCGCTGATGTTGCTGATCTTGGTGACGGCCTTGCCGAAGTGTCGCTGCGCCGCCGGCTGGACATCGTTGTCCATCCATTGCACGAGCGCGACGACGAGATCGCAGGTCATGGTTGCGGGTGGAGAGATGCTGACCTTCTTCTCTTTGCCGATGCTGGTGACCTTCACCGGCGCTGCGGACCCGCATCCGCCGTCGCGCACGGGAGCGGCTTCCTCGAATTCCGCGTCGACATCCTTGAGGACCGTGACGCAGCGTGCGCGTTCGGCGGCTGTCTCCTCCTCGGTCCAGGTCTTGAGGATTTCGGGTGTTCCGGGCAGTAGTTTTGGCCAGCGTCCGCCCTTCCCGCGTCGGGTGTCGACCTTGGGTACAGTGCGGAGCGGATTGCGTTCGGGAATTTGCAGTGCGGTTTCGCGCACGGGATTCCGCTCGGGGATCGGCAACTCGGCTTCGCGCACGGGATTACGCTCCGGAAGGGGTAATCCGGTCTCGCGCAGGGGATTGCGCTCGGGCAGCCGCTCGTCTGCGACAGCGCCGCCGCCGAGAAGGAGCAGGAAGACGAGCGCCACGGCCATCTGGCAGCCGGACGTCAGCACGCGCATTCGATGGCAGCGCTCCAGTGACATGGCTCCACAAAACACCTGACGCCAGAGATGAGTTTCCACCACAGGACGAGAATCATTCGTGCTCTGCACTTACATTATGTGGCGCCTATCCGGCCATCCAATGGCGAATGAGCTGTTCGTTCGCTAAGGTGCTGTTCCGAGAGCGCAGTAGAGGGAGGCTCCATGAGCGGTCCAGCCGCGGCGGCAGATGCGTCGGATGGTCTCAGGTGCGAGCAAGAGGGCGCGCTGCGGATCGTGACACTCGATCGCTCCGACAAGCGCAATGCGCTGACCATTGCGGCGCGCGCGCGTCTTGCAGCCGAACTGCCCGCGTATGCACGGGATCCGATCACGTATGCGGTCGTCATTCGCTCGGCGGTGGACGGGATGTTCTGCGCTGGCGGCGATGTCATCGAGATGGCCGCGCTCGCGGACAGGGATATGGAGGCCGCCGAAAGGGCGCTCGGTGACGAGATCATGCTCGTCTGGCTCGCGGAGTGTTTCACCAAGCCGACGGTATCGCTGATCGATGGTGCGGTTATGGGCGGGGGCAACGGCATCAGCCGTTTCGGCACGCACCGGGTTGCCGGCGAGCGCTATCGCTTCGCCATGCCCGAGACGGGGCTCGGTTTCCTCCCCAACAACGGTCTCGCGCACACCTTCGCGCGCCTGCCGAAGGATATCGGCATGTATCTCGCGCTGACGGGCGAGGCACTCGGCCCCGCGGATGCGTACCGCCTCGGCCTCGTTACGCACTGCATTCCGGCTGTGGAATTCGGCGCCATCACCGCGGCGCTGGCCGGCGCCGATCCTGTCGATCCGCTCGTCGACACGCGCCATCAGGATCCGGGGCCCGCCCCGATTCTGGCCCGCGCCGAGATCATCACACGCACGTTCAACGCCAGCACGGTCGCGGAGATCATCGCCCGCCTCGAGCGTGAGCGCGGCCCGGCGGCTGCCTGGGCGGAAGAGACGCGCGCTCGCCTCCTCGAGCGTTCGCCGACAGCGCTGGCGGTGACGCACCGATTTGTCCGCGAGGCGTCGTCGATGCAACTCAACGAAGTGCTGGAGATGGAGCACGCGCTCGTCTGCCGGATGATGGAGCTTCCGGACATCCATGCGGGCGTGCGCGCCCGGCTGATTGCGCGGGGAGAGCCGCCGCGCTGGCGCCCTTCGCGGATCGAGGATGTAAGTGCAGCCATGCTGGACGCGATCTTCACAAGCCCTGAAGCCCATCACGTCAGATTGCCGGAGCGGCAAACGATGCAGGAAATGCTTGCCTGAAATTTGAGAAATTCCAGATCTCATCCTGTATTCGCGCCGTGCCAAAAAGAGAAACAATCAATCGTTTATTTAGTATGTCTATTAGCGCAAGATTTAATTTGCTCATGTAGCTTGCCGGTTAATTCGGATCCCTATCGGTTGGGACGCACCCACTGAGCCGGAGGCTGTGTAATGAGTGCAGTGCTGGAGAAAGTCCGTCCGCGGGATGCTGCGGCGGGCGAAGAATTCCGGGGTGAGTACTTGCAGGCCCTGCGCCTGATCGAGCGACTCCACCGCCTGCTGCTGGACGTGATCAAGGACGAGTTCGATCGCGAGGGCGGTGCCGAGCTCAACAGCGTGCAAGCGCTGCTGCTCTACAACATCGGCGAGAGCGAGCTGACGGCAGGCGAGCTCAAGACGCGCGGCTATTATCTCGGCTCGAACGTCTCATACAACCTGAAGAAGCTCGTCGACATGGGTTATCTCCACTACAAGCGCTCCGAAGTGGACCGCCGCTCGGTGAAGGTGAGCCTGACGCCCAAGGGCATGGCAGCGTGCGATGTGGTGGACAAGCTCTATCACCGCCAGCTCGGCTCGCTCGAGGTCGTCGGCGAGGTCAACCACGACGATGTGCAGGGGCTCAATCGCGCGCTGATGCGGCTCGAGCGCTTCTGGTCCGATCAGATCCGCTACCGGCTCTAGTCGCCGTCGCGGATACTGGAACGAAATTCAGGCGGGAGCTGCTGGCAGCGGCGCCCGCCATTGTTTTTGCGCTCAGCCGAAGCGGCCGGTGATGTAGTCGCGCGTGCGCTCCTCGCGCGGGTTCGTGAAGATCGCTTCCGTCTCGCCTTCCTCGACCAGAACGCCGAGATGGAAGAAGGCCGTGCGCTGGGAAACGCGTGCCGCCTGCTGCATCGAGTGCGTCACGATGATGATGCAGAAATTCGAACGCAGCTCGTCGATCAGCTCCTCGATGCGCGCTGTCGCGATGGGGTCGAGTGCGGAGCACGGCTCGTCCATGAGAATGATGTCGGGGCTGACGGCGATCGCGCGTGCGATGCACAGGCGCTGCTGCTGGCCGCCCGAGAGACCCGTCCCTGAGTCGTTCAGGCGATCTTTGACTTCTTTGAACAGACCTGCCTTCTCGAGGCTCTTCGTAACGATCTCCTCGAGGTCCGTCTTGTTCTTGGCAGTGCCGTGTATGCGCGGGCCGTAGGCCACGTTCTCGAAGATCGACTTCGGGAACGGATTGGGCTTCTGGAAAACCATGCCGACACGGGCGCGGAGCTGCACGACGTCGAGCGACGGATCGTAGATATCCTGGCCCTCGATTTCGATCTTGCCGGTTACGCGACAGATCGGGATGGTGTCGTTCATCCGGTTGATGGAGCGCAGGAAGGTCGACTTGCCGCAGCCCGAAGGGCCGATGAAGGCCATGACCGACTTGTCGGGGATGTCGACGGAGACCCTTTTGATGGCGTGCTTGTCGCCGTAGAACACGTCCACATCGCGGGCAACGACCTTATTACCATCGCTGCCTTTGCCGGCGACCTTGCCAAGCATGTCCGCTTGGAGCGACATATCCGTGTTGACCGACATATCCATGTTCATTCGCCTCGAGCTCGATCTAGATAACACATCTCTCGTGAGCGGGCACGTGTCCGCCCGAACTCATCTGCGGATGCCGCTCACCAGCGGCGCTCGAACTTTCGTCGCATGTATACCGCTACGGCGTTCATGCAGACGAGAAACATCAGAAGCACCATCGTGGCACCAGCCGTTCGCTCGACGAAGCCGCGCTCGGCCGAGCTGGCCCACATGTAGATCTGGACAGGCAGGGCCGTCGCCGGATCCATGGGGTTCGAGGGTACATCGGCCACGAACGCCACCAAGCCGATCATGAGCAGGGGCGCGGTCTCGCCCAGAGCCTGCACCAGCCCGATGATCGTGCCCGTCAGAATACCCGGCATCGCGAGTGGCAGCACATGATGCAATATTGCCTGCTGGTGCGACGCCCCCACGCCGAGGGCTGCTTCCTTGATCGATGGGGGTACGGCCTTGATCGCGGCTCGCGTTGCGATGATCACCGTCGGCAAGGTCATCAACGTCAGCACGAGACCGCCGACCAGCGAAGCCGAGCGAGGTAGGCCGAACAGATTGATGAACACCGACAGGCCGAGGAGTCCGAACACGATCGACGGCACGGCCGCTAGATTGTTGATATTGACCTCGATGATGTCGGTGACCCGGTTCTTTGGGGCGAACTCCTCGAGGTAGATGGCTGCCGCAACTCCGAGCGGCACGGAGAGGACCGCCACGATGAGCATCATGTAGAACGATCCGACGAGGGCAACGAGCAAGCCCGACGTCTCAGGCTGGCTTGATGCGCCGAAGGTGAACAGGCCCCAGTTGAAACCCTTTGTGGCCTGCCCCTGAGCAACCAACTGGTCGACCCACGCAAGCTGGCGGTCGTTGAGCTGACGCCGATCCTGCGGGATCGTGCGGTCGATCGCGCCCTTCAAAAGCGCATCGACGTTGCCGTGCGCCAGCAGTGGTACGGTCACGGTCTTGCCGATGATGGACGGATCGCGCAGCACCATGTCGCGTAGCTGTACGTCGATGCCGCGCGAGAGCAATTGATTGAGGTCGCGGCGTGCCAGCCGATCCAGCGTCTCGACGCCGAGTGCCTTCTGGACTGCGCGCCGTGCGAGCGCAGAATAGTCGGCCCCGAAGAGCGCGCCCTGATCGCGTTTGCCGTCCGGATCAATCACGGCCGCGTCGAACTCCACGGCGACGTGATATTCGGTCTGCAGGAAGGCAGTCCAACCTTGGCTGATGATCGAGTAGAACAGGAACGCCAGGAAGCCCAGTGCTACCATGATGGCGGTCAGGCCATAGGCCCGGAATCGAGCCTCGGCGGCATAGCGCCGACGCACGCGCGCGTCATCGCTGCGAGCGAATGAGGCGCGGCTGATCGCGGTGGGGGCGGAAGCAGTACTCGCCATGGTGTCGCTCATTCGTACTGCTCCCGATACTTGCGCACGACATAGAGGGCATAAACATTGAGCCCCAGCGTGATGACGAACAAGGTCAGCCCAAGCGCGAACGCGACCAGTGTTTGTGGGCTCGTGAATTCGAGATCGCCCGTCAGTTGGCTCACGATTTTGACGGTCATGGTCGTGACCGATTCAAACGGGTTGAAGGTGATGTTCGCGGCGATGCCCGCTGCGAGCACCACGATCATCGTTTCGCCGATAGCGCGGGATGCAGCCAGCAGGATCGCGCCGACGATACCCGGCAAAGCAGCGGGCATCACAACCTGCTTGATCGTCTCCGAGCGGGTCGCACCGAGCGCATAAGAACCATCACGAAGGGATTGCGGTACGGCATTGATGATGTCGTCCGACAGCGACGAGACGAAGGGGATGATCATCACACCCATGACGACGCCTGCGCTCAGCACACTCGTCGCAGCGATGCTGAGACCGACGGACGCTCCAGCATCCCGGAGCATCGGCCCGAAGGTGACCAGCGCGAAGAAGCCGTAAACGATCGTCGGGATGCCGGCCAGGATTTCGATCAGCGGCTTTGCCGAGCTTCGGAACTTCGAGCTTGCGTATTCGGACATGTAGATTGCCGACAGCAAGCCGATGGGCACTGCCACGGACAACGCGACGAACGAGATGAAGAGCGTACCCCACAGCAGGGGGATCAAGCCGAACTGGCCGACCGAGTCCGCTTGCGAAGCACCTGCCGCCGCGAACCGGGGATCCCACACGGTGCCGAAGAAGAAGTTCGATGGGGGCACCATTTGGAAGAAGCTGAGGCTCTCGAACAAGACTGAAATGACGATGCCGAACGTCGTCAGGATAGCGACGCCAGACGCAGCCACGAGCAGGCCTGTAACGACACGTTCGACGAAATTCCGGGCCCGCAAATGCGGACCCTGTCGCCAGAGCCCGTATGCTAGACCGAGCAGCGCCAACGCCCCGACGACGCCCGCCAGCAGCCAATTGCTGGTGGCCGTCATTGCCGCCTTGTCGTAGGCCGCAGAAATGATGAACGGGTCGGGCACCGCGCCGAGTGCGACGCCTTTCGACTGCAACAGGGCTTGAGCTGATTCCGGCGTTCTAAAGCCCAGCCCGGCCCCGCGAATGAGCTGCTGTTCTTCGGCGGAGAGGCGCGGGATCGCGCGCGCGATGTTGTCGATCCGAGAGAGCGCAAAATTACGCTCGAGCGGCGTGAGATCGGCCGTCTGCGGTGGGAGCGCGCGCTCAACCATTGTGTTGACGAACCGCGGTGCCGCGAAGGACCACAGGGCAATGATGATCAAAGGAACCAAGCAGGCCAGGATGGCCAGATAGCCTCCGTGGTATGCGGGCCTGGAATGTGGGATCTCGGCTGAAGAACGCGTGAACGACTGACCGCGCCGCGCCCCGAGAATGAATGCGAGTAGGGCCAGTCCAAGGATGGCCAGTATGGTTTGCGCAGGGCTCAAGCTACTCACCTTATGATTGATCGCGTGGGTGCTGGAACAGCTTCGGAGATCGCAATTCTTGGCCGCGTCGGGCAGTGAGATCGAAGGACAACAGCCGCTCGGCGGCAAATTACTCTCAAGCGCCAACTTGGAGAGTGCAGCACCAGTGATCTCTTCGCGGAAAGGAAACAACCACTCCGGAGAGGTAGACGTAGAAGGGGCGGTCCAATTCCGTTCGCGTCGGACCGCCCCATACAATTACATGGTCTTCATTTCCTTCACGGCCGCCTGGACAGCCTTACGCTCGGCGTCGGGTGCAGGAACCAGACCGTACTCGGCGAGCGGGCCTTCGGGGCCGGCCATTTTGTCGGAGACGAAGAACTCAACATACTCCTTCAGGCCCGGGATCACGCCGATGTGCGCTTTCTTCACGTAGAAGAACAGCGGGCGAGAAACCGGGTACTTGCCCGTCGAGATCGTCTCGACGGACGGCTGCACGCCGCTCATCGTCGCGACCCGCAGCTTGTCGGTGTTGTTCTCGTAGAACGACAGGCCGAACACGCCGAGGCCCGTCGGGTTCGAGTTGAGGCGCGCGAGCGTCTCGGTGTAGTCACCGTCGATGTCGACCGTCCCGCCATCCTTGCGCACGCGCAGGCAGCTCTTGTCGGCGGAGGCCTTCTTGGCCTTCTCGTCACCTGTGGCGGCTTCTGCGAGGAGCTTGTCGGCGCCGACGGCTTTGCAGCCGACGTGCATGACTTTCTCCTCGAACACTTCGCGGGTGCCGTGCTTCTCGCCAGGGATATAAGCAACGATCGGGAAGTCAGGGAGCTTGTCGTTCACCGACTTCCAGGTCTTGTGGGGATTGTCGACCAGCTTGCCGTTGACCGGCACCTGAGCGGCCAGCCCCAGGAAGAGATCCTTCGGCTCGAGTGCCCAGTTGCCAGCCTTCGCGTCAACGGCGAAGACGATGCCGTCGTAGCCGAACTGGACCTGGACGATATCCTTCACGCCGGCCTTGGCGCAGGCTTCGATCTCGCTCGGGCGGATCGGACGCGAAGCGTTGGCGATGTCGATCGTGTTGGGACCAACGCCACCGCAGAACTGCTTGAGGCCAGCCGACGAGCCGCCGGACTCGACGACCGGCGTCTTCACATTCGGCGCGGACTTGCCGAACTGCTCGGCAACGATGTTCGCGTAGGGCAGAACAGTGGACGAGCCGGCCATCTGCACACGGTCGCGTGCCGAGGCCGCATTGGCGAACCCGACGATACCCACAGCAGCCATTGCCGCCGCGGTCGTGAAGAACTTGGTGCTCATTGCAATCTCCCAGAGCAACTGAGGTGAGGCGCGAATTTCCCGCTCAGCGCCTCGCTGGGCCCCTTGGCCCTGGGCAGACTTCTAGCCGACAGCCATAATCGTTTTGTGACAGTTTAGTGTATTGATAATAAACAATAATATTTGCTTCTTCGGCGCCGGTATATAAGTCGCCCGGCACGCGCATTCACACCAGTATGCGAGTGGCCATGACATTGGCAGCGCTAGGCAGTATGGATGCGCAGAACGCCCATCGGGGCATGACGGACAGTACCATGACAACTCAAACAGATGACGACGGCATAGTAGGTACGGACACCGTGCTCGCGCGCCTCGCAGCGACAATTCGGGCGCGGCGCTCGGCGGCGGCCGATGCGTCCTACACGCGCCAGCTCCTCGACGGTGGCGCTCCGCGTTGTGCGAAGAAGCTCGGCGAGGAAGCTGTCGAGGTTGTCATTGCGAGTCTTCGCGAGGACGATGCGGCACTCAAAGGTGAGGCTGCCGATCTGCTTTACCACTTGCTCGTGCTGCTCGAAGTGCGCGATGTCGCGATCGAGGACGTGCTTGAGACGCTAGAAAAGCGCATGGGGCTTTCGGGCCTCGACGAGAAAGCCAGTCGGGGCCCTAAGGGGAGCTGAAGCTATGCGCGATGTCCTGCAGCAGGAAGATTATGCAGCGCGCTCCGGCGTGCTCTATTCGCCGTATCGTTCGATCAGTCGCGAGGATTGGGCGCGCTTGCGCGCAGATACGCCGATGACGCTGGTGCCGCGGGATCTCGCGACGCTCTCCGGTCTCATCGAGGAACTCTCCATCGAGGAAGTCGAACAGATCTATCTGCCGCTCTCGCGCCTGCTCAATCTCCACGTCGCGGCATCGCAGGAACTCTACGCCGTCACATCGAAGTTTCTGGGACGGCAGGGACGCCGCGTGCCCTTCATCATAGGCGTGGCAGGCTCGGTCGCCGTCGGCAAAAGCACGACGGCGCGTGTTCTGAGGGCGCTGCTGGCGCGCTGGCCCGATCATCCGCGCGTCGATCTCGTGACGACCGACGGCTTTCTGTGGCCGAACCACGAGCTCGAGGCGCGCGGCATCATGCACCGCAAGGGTTTTCCCGAGAGCTTCGATCTGGCGCGGTTGCTGAACTTCCTCGGCGATGTGAAATCGGGGCGAGAGAAAGTTGCCGCACCCGTCTATTCGCACTTCCACTACGACATCATTCCAGGTCAGCAGATCGTCGTCGATCGCCCGGATATCCTGATTGTCGAAGGGCTCAACGTGCTGCAGCCGGCGCGATTGCCGAAGGACGGCGCGGCGATCCCGTTCGTGTCCGATTTCTTCGATTTCTCGATCTACATCGACGCAGATCCGCAAGTCATCGAAGACTGGTACGTGAAGCGCTTCATGCGTCTCAGAACCACGGCTTTCCGTGATCCAGCCGCTTACTTCCACCGCTACGCGCAACTGACCGACGAGCAGGCACTCGCCAAGGCGCTGGAGATCTGGAGCGGGATCAACCGGATCAATCTCGACGAGAACATCCTGCCGACTCGTCAGCGCGCGCGCTGCATCTTGCGCAAGGGCGCGAACCACACCGTCGACGGCGTGCTGCTCCGCCGGATCTGATCAGTCTTTGCGCGGCTTGGTGGTCCGCCGCTCGGCGAGAGCGAGCCATGCATTGAAGGCTTCGGCGCCCTGGCGCATGGCCGTCGTGGCGAGTGGCACGCTCAGTGCAGCCTTGGCCATGCGGGCCTGCATGGCAATACCCGTCGCCGTCATTCGCCAGCCGAGAGTCATCCAAGGCTGCGCGAGGCCGAGAAAATCGAAAGCGGGCGTCGGCGCACCGGCATTCACGTTCGCGGGCGCCGCCGGGGGGGCGGTCTTTGGATGGTAGCTGGCGTGTTCCGACGGCTTTGTGGTGCGCGAGGCTTTCTCGACAGAGCCGACCTTCTTCTCGGTGCGCGCGAGGAGAGGTGCCGACTGGGCCCGGGCGGATGTTTTTTTGGTTGCGGGCTCGGCGTCGCTCTTTCGGGCAGAGGCAGCAGTCTTTGCAGACCGAGCTGAGCCGGCTGCGGTTTTGCGGCTCCGGCTCGTACCCGCTTTCGTCTTCGTGGCCTTCGAGCTTGACGACTTTGATTTTCGGCCAGTCATGTGCGTACCCCGCAAGTGAGACTGATGACCATGGCGCGCAATATTTCGCGGCGCCTTATGTGGCGGCACTATGATGCGACGCACAAAGATATATCACCCGCGACCTGATGGCCACGTTTTGTTGCAACGCGGGAGGAGATGGCGTGGTTTCAGAGACCGCGTGCCGCAGCGAGTGCGGCGAGCGAGGTTTCCGGGCGCGCGCCAATGTGGCTGATGATCTCGCCAGCCGCGAGGCTGCCGAGATGACCACACGTGTCGAGCGGCTTGCCGTTCGTATAGCCGTAGAGGAAGCCTGCGGCGTAGAGATCGCCGGCTCCCGTCGTATCGATGACCTGCCGGATGGGTGCTGCGGGCACGCTCACGGCCTTGTCGCCCTTGAAGATGACGGATCCCTTGGCGCTTCGCGTGAGCACGGCGACCTTGGCATCGCTCTTGGCCTGGCGCGCGGCTTCCTCGAAGGTAGCGGCGCTGTAGAGCGCCATGATCTCGGATTCGTTGGCGAACAGAATGTCGACGCGGTGGCGGATAAGCTCCAGGAACTCGATGCGATGACGGTCGACGCAGAAGCCATCGGAGAGCGTCAGTGCCACCTCGCGGCCGGCGCGCTCGGCCATGTCGGCCGCGTGACGGAACGCGGCCTGAGCATCGGGGCGGTCGAAGAGATAGCCTTCGAGATAGAGGATACGGGAGGCCGCAATGAGCTCGGCATCGACGTCACGCGGGCTGAGCTCCGGGCTAACGCCGAGAAACGTGTTCATGGTGCGCTGGCCGTCCGGCGTCACGAGGATCAGCGAGCGCGCCGTCGGTGCGCCGCCTGTGGAGGCCGGCGTGTCGAAGGCGACGCCCGCCGCGCGGATGTCATGACGGAAGATCGTCCCGAAGTCGTCCTCGGAGACTTTGCCGACGAAGGCGGATTTGCCGCCGAGCGAGGCAATGCCGACCATGGTGTTGGCGGCCGAGCCGCCGGAGATTTCAACGGCCGGACCCATCTCTTGATAGAGATGCGAGACGCGATCCGCATCGACCAGCATCATGTGGCCCTTGGCCAGATCGTGCTTGATGAGGAAGTCGTTCTTGCAGCGGCCAATGATGTCAACGATGGCATTGCCGATGCCCACGACATCATGCTCGATCTTGGCCATGGAAGGGTCCCCCGCGTTCTCTGTGGGGCCGCACTATCATGCCCGGGGTTGTTGGAGCAAGCCGGCTAGCATTGCTCTCCCATCAAATCAGTCAATTATCTCAACGCGCTCAAGTTCGCGGCGCTGACATGTCGCGGGTGGCGGCCAAGCGGGAAAGCTCCATGAGCAGGCGCTCGGCATGAGCATCCTCGAGGCTCGATGCCGTGCGGGCAGCGAGCGCGCTGGCACGGATGCGGGCCACGGCCGCGGCCAGTTTCGAAGACGACCAGCGGCGGCACTGCGCCTCGACGGCCGCGCGGCGCTTGAAGTGCAGGGGTGGGCGGATCTGGCGCATGGCCTCATCCATGCTCCGCCCGCCTTCGATGGCGCCGCGAATGCGATGCAGGCGCGCAAAATGCCACTGCACGGCGGCGATCACGGATTGCGCGCCTTCACCCGAGGCAAGCAGGCGCTGGCAGCCTTCGATCGCGCGCGTGCCGTCGCCGGCGGCGGCCGCATCGATGATGCGATCCATGGCGAGCTCCGACGCATCACCCACTATCGCCTCGATGTCCTCGGCCTGGACGGTGCCGCGCCCGGCGGCATAGAGCGCGAGTTTCTCCACTTCACCGCGCGAGAGCCCACGGTCGGCACCGAGACGCGCGATGAGCATCTCGCGCGCGTCGGGCGTGAGGGAGAGGCGGTGCGCGCCGAGAACCTCGTTGATCATGGCATCGAGCGACAGCGCGTCATCGCCGAAGCAGGGGATTGCCGCGGCGTGCCCCGACTTCTCGAACGCCGCGCGCGCAGCGTCATCGGGGCGAAGGTTGCCGCCCTCGACGATCAGCACGCCAGCAAGCTGTGGGCCATCGAGAATGCCGCGCAGGAGCGCGCCCGTGACGCGCCGGCTCATGGTCGTGCGCACGATCTTGCGTCCGCCGAACATGGGGAGTGTCAGCAACTCCACGGAGAGGCGTTCGCTGTCATCTTCCAGCTCGGAATCATCAATGCGCACTATCTCGCCGGGCGGCTTGTCGCGCGCGGCAAGCGATTGCGCGAGTCGCACGGCGCGTTCGCTCACGAGGCCCGTATCGCTGCCATAGATGAGGAAAGCGGTGAGCCCGGGATCGGGCCGCGTAAGGACGGCGTTGGCTTGCTGAGCTTTGATGGCAACCATGGGGGGCGGCGATGCTCGGTTAGTTGGGCGACGCCTCTTTCCCCTTCTCCCCGTTCTTACGGGGAGAAGGTCGGGATGAGGGGCGGCG
>JAEZRM010000128.1 GCA_023412805.1 Pseudomonadota bacterium
CTTTGACTCGGTCGCGAACCTGGTCCTGCTTGTCCTGTAAACCTCGTGTCCAATCGAGGCTCTCGGCATCGAGGCTCGTCGCCGCGTAATTCCATACATACAGCTTTAGGAAGTCTGGCGGACTGGACTCTCGCAGCGCGATGCTGAGAGGCAACTCGCGTCGGTCGTCGCCCTTCACCTGTTTAAGCAGGGAGTCAGCCTTACTGGTCATTTTGTCGGCATACTGTGACGCGAGCGCGGAAAACGTAGCGGGAGCCCAGCGGGCCTTTTCTGTGGAGGGGGGGACACCTACATGAGCTTCCGCCCAAAGTAGGGCTTTCGCGCGATAGCGCTCTGCAAGCTGGCTCGAATGCATGAGAATAGCGCGTAGTGATGTACGGATTTCTCGCAACGTGACTTCATTGAATTCGGCCGGCGCCGGCGACATTCCAGCGCATTGCAATTCCTCCTCGAGCTTCTCGAGGCGACCGGCTGCCCAGTCGTAGCCGATGGTAGCCGCTCTTGCTCTAGCGGTTGCTCTTTCATGCGCCAGTCTCTCTTCCTTAGTACACTCTCCAAACAGGCACTCGGGTTTCCTCCAGAACTTGGCACGCGCTACCTCATATTCTCTTGTCTTTACCAGCGCATTGGCCCGCTCGATTCGTTGTGCTTCACGGAAGGCCCAGACGACCTGCCTTGCCTTGTTGATCGACTTCTGAATGGTTCCAATCTGCGATCCTTTGAGGCTTTCCGGTTCGCAAGTGCCGTAATCCTGCAGTATGGCCTTGGCATCTCCAAGTTGGTATCTCAGGTCGAAGACCCTCAAACGACAGAGATAGTAGTCTTCAGGCCAAAGCGAGTTGATATATTTCTCACAAATGGTCTCGAGTTCTTCGACTGACTTGGTTTCGATATCGCGGTCGCGCCATTCTGGCAGTGCTTTCCTCGGCGGCTCCGCGCTGGTCTGAGATCCTGCGGCGGACGCCTGCAAAATTGAATCTGGGCTTTGCGACGCTGTGCGGAGTACCTGCATGGATGGCTGCCCTTGTGGTACGCCATAGCCACGAAATGAGGGGTAAAAGCGCCGCAACCACGCGTTTGTAGCAATGCGAAGATTGCGTGTTCCATCGATGAGATCAACGAGATCTTCTTCGATATTCTTCCAGTGAAATCGCGCAACTAAATTGTCCTCGGGAGCTCCATCATCACGAAACGATGCGATTCCATCCTGCAGGGTCCGCAGAGCATCCGCCGCCTCATTCATAAGGCCCACGAGCTCGCCCATTTGTGTTTCCGGGTCTTTAGATAGTGGGCCTTTGTAGACCTCAACCTCCACCCGCATTGCCGCCGCAGTCGATAATTTTTCGCATCCGGCGAGCAAGACCGACGAAAACAATGCCAAAAGCCCCAACAGAGATGCCCATCTCATCGCAAAGCCTCCTTTTTGTCGGTAGGGTCTAGCTTTGGGGCTTCCAGAGCCTCGAGAAGCTCCGCTATGGCCGACGAATGAGAGGCCTCCGCCTCGATCTGAACAGCCGATAGAATCCGATTTGCTTTGGTAACGCGCGCGCGCTCCTCCGCGAGCGGCGTGAGCTGGTCTAGCTGGTTTACCTTCTGGTCGAGAACTCGAGCGGAGATTTCTTGCAGGACGCTGATTATGGGAGAGCCGTCGCTCGACATCGCCATGAGAAGTCGTTCGTCCTGATTAAACGTGCGCACACCCTCCGGGCCGAGGACTTGAAATCCGCGCCTGCGAACTGAGCCGGAAGGGCAATCATCCTGCTCCCTCAGCGCTGTGGAATCGCGCGGATTGAGATCGAATGAATGCATTTGCGCAACAAGCAGGCTTCGGACATTGTTGCGTGCGGCATTGTGGTATCCAATCACCCTAGAGAGATGATCGCTAGATTCGCGAATCAATTGATCTGCTTCCTGTTGCGCCTTGCCTTGCGGCGATTGTTCCGGCGTGTCTGCCTGCGACACATTTTTTGATATTCGCTGCTTTGCTGTTTGGATCTCTCTCGCCTTCGCAGCCGCCTGTGCCGCTTCGACCGCTTTTCTTGCTTTATCGACCGCCTCGCGAGCGGCTGCTTCGTTCTTGATCGCCAGCGCTAAGGCTCCGGCGAGGTAATCCCTGCTTGCATCAGAATGATCCTGTTTCTCCTTTGCTAGTTCAGGCGGCAGGACTTTCAGCGATTCGCCAACTGCAACAAGCTCTTGAATGCCGAAGGTCTTTGGGTCTGCGGTATCTTCGAGCTTTGCGATAGCTTTTGCAGAGGTTTCCAACGACTCTTTGGCAAAATTGGTAGCTTTCAATGCCGCTTCTCGGCTCTCGTTTGCATTGTCAAAGGCGATAGTGACTAGCTCCTTTGGGGCGATCTTCAGGGGCGTTGGACCGAGAGCTCGAATCTCGTCGCGCATCACTGCGATCAGATCTTCATCGAGGGATATGCCGGATGCCTGGATCTCCTTTAGAAACGCCGCATAGCGACGCAACCTCTGGAAGGCTTCGTCCCGCCGACCCTCTTCCTCGACTGCTTCCTGCGACTTGAGATAAAACCGATTGTTCGTCTTGTCGAAAGCGACACCGGCACCGAACGGGTCGATTTGGTGAGCCTTCAGTGTGCCGGCCTCGAAGCGGACCTTGTTAGTCAGGGAGTCGGCCTGCCCGGTCATGCGGAAGCGGTATATCGAATCCTTGAGCAGGCGCAGTTTCTTGCGGCGCCTGTCAGGAAAGATCTGGCTCCAGTCCGCGGCGACAATGCCGCCGTCACCGGACAACTCCTCGCAGACATCAAAGACTCGGAAATAGTAGGTCGTCCGGAAGCGGACGTACTTGTCTTCGAAAATCGGCTCGCCGCCGGTTGTGACTTCCATGCTCTTTGGCATGCTGCATCCGGTTAGCAGCAATCCGCCGAGGAGCATCGACCTGACCGAGTTGAAGACGCGCGTAGACGCTCGCTGAGAAGCGTACATGCCTCACCCCCCTTGCGTATTCGTTCGGCTGTCGAGAGGCGATTGGCTCGCCTTCTATTTCAAATAGTATAGATTCCACATGTTCCGGCGTAAGGCAATCAAAAATAGAATCGTGCGCCTCCTGTTCACCAACGTCGAGAGCTCCGGAACGAACGGTTGGCGCCTCAAGTGGGATCACCTTGCCTGGAATAGAGGCAGCGCGCCCATGCCACCCCGTTCGCTTGCAAAGCCGGCCGATCCCGCTACGATTGCGGCCGGTTCGCATTCCGGCAGGCGCAAGCCCGGCCGAACCCGATAACCAATTAGCAGGAGAGGTCTCGATGGTTCTCAATCGATGGTCAGCGGGGCTGTGCGCCGCGATCCTCGCGGTCGCCGCGGCGCCCGCGATGGCGCAGACGCAGCAGGCGCAGGCGAATCCCAAGGTCGTGCTGGCGATGAGCGGCTGGACCGGTTTCGCGCCGTTCACGCTCGCCCAGGAGAAGGGCCTGTTCAAGAAGCACGGCATCGACTTCGAGATCAAGAAGATGCCGACCCAGTCCAGGCACGCGGCCATGGCGGCCGGTGAGGTGCAGGCGATCGCCACCACGATCGACACGCACATCACCTATGTCGCGGCGAACGTGCCCGTGACGCAGGTGCTGGTGATCGACAGCTCGACCGGCGGCGATGGCGTGATCGTGAAGAATGCGATCAAGAGCTTCGCCGACCTCAAGGGCAAGACGGTCGCGGTCGACAACCCGGGCGCCGTCTCGAACTTCTGGTTCAACTATCTGCTCAAGAAGAACGGCATGTCGATGAAGGACGTGA
>JAEZRM010000142.1 GCA_023412805.1 Pseudomonadota bacterium
GCCCCACGTGACCTCCGCGCGCCGCCGAAGGCTCACTCGCAACGCGCAAGCCCACGCGAGCTCCGCGCCACCGCCCACTCGCATTGTGCGGGCGGTCATGCGCACTCGCGCGCAGCACATGTCGCTAGGACCGGAAGACGCCGCGTCGACCGGCAGCTTCATCTACCGAGACGTCGGCTCGCTCGCTCCCCGCGTCATGCCGCTCCGACCCAGGTCTTCGCGCTTGGCCTCGCAGCCTCCGTCCCGCGCACTGCGGATCTCGCGCGCACGTGAACGCCAGGATCGCGCGCACGTGAACGCCAGGATCGCCGGCATGTGAACAACAGGATCGGAGCACGTGAACGCCGAGATCGGCTTCATGTGAACACCGGGATCGCCGGCATGTGAACGCCAGGATCGGCCCACGTGAACACCAGGATCGGGCCACGTGAACGCCCGACCAGGTGGAAGTGACGCCGAGGGTCGCTGCTGCTCTCCAATGGCTCCACGAGGAGCGCGGAGAGCCGATGGAGCGACTGGCGATGAGCAAGACGAGGGAGATTCTGCGACTGCGTTGGACGCTGGACCGAAGCGTCCGCGAGACCGCCCGCGCGCTCAACCTGAGCGTCGGTGTGGTCTCGAAGACCGAGAGCCGTGCGCGCCACGCGGGCCTCGATGCGGCGACACTGAAGGCGCTCGACGACGACCAACTGGAGCGCCAGCTCTACGGCGGACCGAAGCACTCGCGCGGACCGACGCGCCCGGTGCCGGACCCGGTGTGGATGCACGGCGAGCTACGCCGTCCGGGCGTGACGCTCGAACTGCTGCACCTCGAGTACCTGCGTGAGCACCCGGATGGCTACCGCTACACCGCCTTTGCGGACGTGTACCGTCGCTGGCTCGCGCGGCGCGGCGTGGTCATGCGGCAGCAGCACAAGGCCGGCGAGCGCGCCTTCGTCGACTACTCCGGCAAGACCCCGCGCGTCGTCGACCCGAACACCGGCGAGGTCATCGACGTCGAGCTCTTCGTCGCCGTCCTCGGCGCGTCGAACCTGACGTACGCCGAGGCGACGTGGTCACAGAAGATCGGCGACTTCGTCGGGTCGCATGTCCGCGCGTTCGAGTACTTCGGCGGCGTTCCGAAGATCACCGTGCCCGATCAGCTCCGGAGCGCCGTCCGCGTCCCGAGTCGCTACGAGCCGACGATCGCCCGGACGTACGCCAACCTCGGACGGCACTACGGCACGGCGATCGTGCCGGCGCGCCCCGCGAAGCCGCGGGACAAGGCGAAGGTCGAGGTCGGCGTGCAGGTCGCGCAGCGATGGATCCTCGCGCGGTTGCGGAACGAGACCTTCTTCTCGCTCGAGGCCCTGAACCGCCGCATCAGCGAGCTGCTGGAAGCTCTCAACGATCGCCCGATGAAGAAGCTCGGCGGCGTGAGCCGACGCAGGCTGTTCGATCGCGTCGAACGTGCTGCGCTGCTGCCTCTGCCCGCCGACCGCTTTGAGCTTAGCGAGTGGAAGCGCGCGACGGTGAACCTCGACTACCACGTGCAGCTCGCGGAGCACTTCTACTCCGTGCCCTACACGCTCGTTCGCGAAGAGGTGGAGGCACGGATCACAGCAACGACGATCGAGATCTTCCGGAAGGGGCAACGCGTCGCCTCGCACGCGCGCAGCTTCGTTCGCGTCCGCTTCACGACCGAGCCGACGCACATGCCGGAGGCCCACCAGAAGCACTTCGCGGGCGCGAGCTCGGTGCTTTCGTGGGCAGCGATGATCGGTCCGATGACGAAGGCGCTGGCCGAGCGCATCCTCGATGCGAACCCGATCCGCGAGCACGGATGGCGCTCCGCGAAAGGGCTGCAGCGCCTCGCGACGAAGTACGGTTCCACGAGGCTCGAGACCGCGTGCGCCCACGCGCTCCACTTCGGTGCGCGCAGCTACAAGCCGGTCGAACGCCTCCTCGCGCTCGGCCGCGAGGCGATGCCGACGACCGAGACAACGACGACGACGACGACGATCGCGCACGAGAACGTGCGTGGGCCTGGCTACTTCCACTGAATGAAAGGACCGATGAATGTTGAATGAACCGACGCTCGAGAGACTTCACGCACTGCGTCTCGGCTCGATGGCCGACGCGTGGGAGCAACAACAACGCGACACCAAGATCGGAGCGCTGACCTTCGACGAGCGCTTCGCGATGCTCGTCGACGCGGAGTACGGGGCACGCGACAACAGGCGGTTGCAGCGGCTGATGAAGGACGCCGGTCTGCGGCTGCCGAACGCGTGCATCGAAGACGTCGACACGGCAACAGGTCGTGGTGTCGACCGCGGGATGCTTCGCCAGCTCGCGTCGGCGACCTGGATCAACGAGCACCTCAACGTGCTCGTCACCGGGCCGACCGGCGTGGGTAAGAGCTACATCGCATCTGCGCTGGGCCAAGCGGCATGCCGCCAACGGAAGCGCGTCTTCTACCGCCGTGTGCCGCGCCTCTTCGACGAGCTTGCGCTGGCGCGCGCCGACGGCTCGTACGCGAAGCTACTGACCCGCCTCGCCAAGGCCGACCTACTTATCCTCGATGACCTCGGCATTGGCACGCTGAGCGACGCTCAGCGCCATGATCTT
>JAEZRM010000118.1 GCA_023412805.1 Pseudomonadota bacterium
GCCGAGCTCCCCATGCAGGACGCGGGCGCCATCTACGAGATGCTCCTCGAGAGCGATGAGGTCGACGACGTCTTCGTCAGCGAGCGAGAGCTCACCTCGCTCCTCGCGCGCTACAACGCGCGCACGACCGCGACCGGATGAGCGGCGCCTTCGTCGTGCGCTTACTCGGCGGGGACCGCTGGAGCGTCTTCGGGGGGCGGAGGAGTTGAAGGAGTCTCTGTCTCGGAAGGTTCCACCGGGACCGGAGTGGGCGGAGCCGACATGCCTTCAGAGGAAGTCGGGGCCGTCCTGACGACGGCGGGCGGCCTCTTGAGCTTCCGCCGACGCCGCGCCTGAGCGTCCTTGACATCACTACACTCGCCCGTCGCCGCGAAGCCGTAGCCTGCTGCTGCAGCGAAGACCACCGTCAAACCAGCGCCAAGGGCGATGTCTGCACTTCGCTTTATGGGTGCACCCGCATAGTCACTTTCCGATTGCGACACCGCATAAAGCGTTCGAACGACCTGAAATCCGGCGATGAGCGCATCGATCGCTGGAGCGGGCTGGCTGGGCGTACATTCCACCGGCTCCGTTGGGGGGAGCCTTTCCGCGTTGGCGGGCGGGGTCTTTACGAACAGGAAAGAGCAACCGGATGAAAGCATCCCACACACGGCACAGAACAAGCATGTGAGTGCTTTGAGGCGCATTGCGCGGCCCATGCTCGAGTTCTAACGGAGCTCGAGGTTGCGGACAAGGTTGTCACCGACGTTGTTCGGATCGTCGAAGCAATACGTCCGTTCGCTCCGTACGTCACACACGTGCCCATATTCGCAGTCGAGCGCATGCCGTCGTGGCGGCGCGTGTCATTGCACCGGGCCTCCCTGCACGACGGATCCGCTATGCCCGCGGCCAGGACAGCCGCTCACTACCACGACATGACTGCGGCCTGCGTAGCGCCGTCAGCCGAGCAACATTCGACGGCGCGGGTCTCGCTTCGAGTCGAGCGAGCCGGCGAGGTTGTCGTAGTTGTGGAAGTTGAAGCGACCGACGAGCTCCTCGCAGAAGGCGATGCCGCGTACGCTGTTGCCGAGCGGATCGAGGCGCGGCGACCAGATGCAGAGGCCAAGCACGTTCGGGACGACCACCATGAGGCCGCCCGAGACGCCGCTCTTCGCCGGTAGCCCGATCGTGAACGCGAACTCGCCGGAGAAGTCGTACATCCCGCACGAGTACATCAGCGAGAGGCAGTTTCTCACGGTGCTGAAGCGAAGCACGCGCTCGCCCGTCATCGGGCAGACGCCGCCGTTGGCGAGGGTCGCCGCGATCGCGGCCATCCGCTCGCACGACGTCTCGATCGAGCAGCACTGGAAGTAGAACTCCAGCGTCTGGAGCAGATCGGTGCCCTCGGGGAAGACGCGCTTCTCCTTCATGAAGTAGCCGAGCGCGTAGTTGCGATCGCCCTTGTCTCTCTCCGAGAGGTAGACCGCATTGGAGAAGCCCGCCTTCTGCCCGCCCGCGAGTAGGCGCCACTGCTCCATGACGTGATCGAAGCGGTCGGCGACGCTCGCGCCGCGACGGATGAGCGAGCACGTCGCGATCGCGCCCGCGTTGATCATCGGGTTGTGCGGGCGGTTCTCCTTGTTGAGCGTCAGCTCGTTGAAGCCGCGGCCGCTCGGCTCGCGTCCGATGATGCGATGGACCTCGTCCTGTCCGTTCTCCTCGAGCGCGAAGCAATAGTTGAGCGGCTTCATGCACGACTGCGCGGTGAACTCGACGGCGCTGTCGCCGACCGAGAAGCGCTGTCCGTCGACGGTGCAGACGGAGGCGCCGTAATGTCCGGGTGGGACGCGCGCGAGCTGCGGGATGTACGTCGCGACCTCGCCGTCCTCGAGCGGGCGCGTCTTGTCGAAGATGTCGCGGATCTCTGCCGTGAACGACGCGAAGTCGGGGATGATGAGCTCGCCGAGGAACGCGCGCTCGATGAGCGTCGCGTTCGGTCGGATCGCGTCGAACAGCGTCGTCTCGTCGAGCGCTGCGTCGTCGGGATAGCGGGCGAACACCTCTTGTGTCGCGGCGAGCCTGGGATCGTCGGGCTGGATCCCGTGCGCCGAAAGCGCCTCGCCGAGCGCATGACGCGCACGTTGCGGGTCTCCCAGGAGCTCGAGGATACGGCGGAGGCGCGCCTCTTGGAACGCGCTGATGGCGGAGCTCTCCATTGCAGCCGCCGACGCTAGCAGGTTCCGCTGCGGTCTGACCTAAGCGGCGGCGCTCGAGCTTGATCGCGACGTCGGGCAAGCTTGCGGTCGTGACATCAACCCGGCGGCTCGTCTTCCGCCGGGGCGGTGAATCCGAGAACACGCATGCCGAGCGAGGTTGCAAGGAGGACCGCCGTCTCGAGGGGGACGCGCGTGTCCTTCAGGCGGTTCCTCGCCGGATCGATGAACAGCCCCTGGGCCGCGCGGAAACGCGCTTTGCGGAGATCGCAGCCTTCGAACCGCGTGTCAGCGATCTGGCAGTCATCGAAGCTGGCCTCGGCCAGGTCCGTTTCGAAGAAGTTTGCATCGGTGACGACGCATCGTTTGAAGCGCGTCTTCCGCAGTCCGACCGAGACGAACGATACGTACCGGAGGTTGCAGTCCTCGAAGCTGACA
>JAEZRM010000060.1 GCA_023412805.1 Pseudomonadota bacterium
GCGCACTCAGGATTGCTTGTGAGCCGAAATCGCACGAAAATGCTCATGAACCCGATGCAGACGCTAACTGCTTGGTAGACCGCCAGCCGCAGACCCCTTCGTCGCGTTCTCACACAACCAAGACCCAAAGCGGCCCTGAGCAGCCGCAGCACGCGTGGCTAGCCGTCGAACGCACGGCAGAGGAAGCGGACTACGTTCGCTCCCTTAGAGGATGCGGCGCGATTAGCGTCGAATATGACCGATGTCCCTCGATCTTGACGGAGACCAGTGTCACCGCCTGAGCTCGGCGGCAGCAACCTCGACTTCGTCCCACCAAGGAATTTGCGCAGAATTCGGAACTAAACGTTCCTCCTTCTGTTGAAGCAGCACGACTCTCCAATGGCAAACTGACTGTGGGCGCAAAGCTTTTGCGCGCCGGGACAGTTGTGCGCAACGCAAGGTGTATCGCAATGCAAAGACCTCTTCCTATGGCTCTGCTTCTCGCGGGGCTCATGAGCCTTCCGCTGCCTGCCTTCGCAGCCAGCGACGCGGAGTGTCAGAAGACCTTCGAAGCGGCGGACAGCAACCGGGATGGCGTACTGACCGAAGCGGAAGGCAGCCGCTATTTTGCGGCCATGCGCGCTGCGAACAAGCAGGTGGCAGGCGATCGATTGGAGCGTGCCGCGTTCATCGAGCACTGCAAGGCCGACGTGTTCGTCGCCTCGCAAGCGCAGCCGTCCGCAGGCGCACCTCTCGAAGGCGCTAACAGCTTCACCCAAGGACAGGCCAAAGATCGTGCAGAAGCGGCCGGGTTTACGGAGGTGTCAGCACTCCAAAAGGACGACAAGGGCATTTGGCGGGGAACGGCCAAGCGTGGCGGATCGCAGGTCAACATCGCCATCGATTTCAAAGGCAACGTCGTAGCGCAGTAGGAGACACCCATGGCCGTTTACAGCAAGGTTTACGATAGCTACGCGCAAGCCGAGTCCGCCGTGCGCGATCTCGAGGCAGCCGGCATTCCGTCTGCTGACATCAGCCTCGTCGCGAACAAGTACGTGAGCGAAGAGTACGCAGACGTTACTGAGACGCCGACAACCTCGACCGGTATCGGCCTCGGCTTGGCCACCGGTGGCGGCGCGGGGCTCTTGGCCGGACTTGGTCTGCTCGCTATTCCGGGCCTCGGTCCGGTAGTGGCAGCGGGTTGGTTTGCCGCGACTGCGGCGGGCGCAGCAGCGGGGGCGGCTGCCGGCGGGATCATCGGCGCGCTCTTGGATTCCGGCACGCCAGAAGCCGATGCCCACGTGTACTCCGAAGCCGTGCGTCGTGGCGGTACGCTCCTCACCGTCCGGACCGACACAGCGAGTGAAAGCGATATCGAGCGCATTCTCGCACGGCATGAGCCCATTGACCCCGTCGTTCGGCGTCGTGAGTACGAGCAGGGTGGGTGGCGCGAATTTGACCCCTCGGCTGCGCCGTATACGCCCAGTCAGGCGGAGATTGATCGCATCCGCCGTCGCTAATGCACTATGGCGCTCGTCCACGGATGAGCGCCATTTGCTGAACCAGCTATGAGTTATTCGGACGTCGTACCGTCAAACTCTTCGTGGTTCTCCTGCGCGTCCGCCCGCGTCGCGGCTACATGGCCGTTTCGATGGTGGGGCGGCGCGTAAAGCGTATAGAGCTTCAGTGGCTCCTCCCCGACATTCTTGATGTTGTGCCGCGCTCCCGCCGGAACGACGATGCCATCACCATCGGTAATCTCGCTTTCCCGGCCGTCGATGGTCAGCAAGCCATGGCCGTTTTCGATGCGGAAGAACTGGTCACCGCCCTCGTGCACTTCTTCCCCGATGTCCTCACCGGGCGCGATCGACATCATCACCAACTGGAGGTGATTGCCGGTGTAGAGCACGTGCCGGAAATTGGCGTTCTCCTCCGTCGCCTCTTCGATGTTGTCGATGAACCCATCCATGTCTCGCACTCCTTCATTGGCCTTCATTACAACGGGTAAGGCACTCAACACGAGGGACACGGCAAGCAGGAAGCCCAGGACCAATATGCCCGCGAACGCACCCCCGTAGACTTTAGCGTACCAAGCCGCCCCTGGGGTTTTAGGTTCGGAAACCTCAAAGATGGTGTTGAGGGCATCCTTCAACTGGACGACGACACCGACGGCAGCAACCAAGAGAAGGCTCACACCGATAACGGCCGACCAGCCCCCTGCAACGGAAGATGAGGCGCCCTGCAACATGGCCTCGATGGCCTGGCCGCCGCTCTCTCCGACCAGCGCGCGAAATTGGCTGACAATCGAGCTGCGAGCCGAGTCACCGCCCCAAACCAGGCCGGCGATGGCGGTCACGATGAGAAGCAACGGCCCCAGCGAAAACACCGAGTAATAGGCAAGCGCCGCACCCAGCCTGGAGCTCTTGTGACGCAGCCAATCACTTGCGGCGGTCTTAAGGACCGACCAGAGTCCCGTTGGCTCAGAAGCGCGATCGATTGCGGAAGGCATGACGGTTTTCAACGTGTGCTCCGCCGAGCATAACGATGGCGATGCCTGCCGCAAGGACGAGGGGCCAGCTGCGGACGGCGATTTCCGTGAGGCCGCGAAAGCTCGTCGCCGCTTCGGACGCACCTCCCGCAATTGCCTTGGGCATCTGCTTGCCGGTTTCTAGAGCCGCCCTAGCAAGGGGTGCGGCTGCACTCGTATCCAGCGACGCCGTTTCCTGGTCGTCATGACGCTCTTTCATCCACACAGCAACCACGGCAATCAGACCCAACGCCACGAAGCCGCCCGCCACAATGAGATAGGCATCGCGGTATCCAAAGGCGTCGATAAGAATGACGGTAAGACCAGCCAAACCGAACGCGAACGCAAACAGGAACGGTATCGCGATCGATGCCCTGATGGCATATTTGCTGATCAGGTTAGTGAGACCTGAGGTGGCATAACCTACGAGCCGTCCGAACACTGCATCCTGCCTTCCGACCTACGACTTCCAAAGCGCGCCTAGGAGAAAGCCCAACGCTCCTGCAACAGCGAGCGTAGCCATGGGGGTTGCTGCTTGAGAGAGGTATCGAGGGCCTCCCGCATTGCTCCGGGAGCTTTCTGCGCCATGGCGCTCACCTCGCGTCCCTGCTCCATCGCGCGCCCGGCAAGCTCACTCGCTTGGTCAGTAGCGCTCTGGAGGGTGTCGGAGACCTTGTCGACGAGCCCGCGATCGGCGTCGCCCAGGTGAGATCCAGACGCCTCCGGTTTACGTGCCGACGTCGTCCCTGTTTGCGGATACTGACTGGCCATAGCTGCGTTCCCGCTCCCGGTAATACCTGCTCCCGTCAACGCTCCGAATTCCGTATCGTTTCCGGCTAACCGCATTTATTCGAAGATTTACCCATCGCGCTAACATTTGATAAGTTTTGGGTTTGCGATGACTTTGCGTCGTCAATCAATACTGGCGTCGTCGCGAAAATCTCCCCGGTCCGTTAACTGCCCGCCATCGATGGCATTATCGAAGAAGCCGAGGAAGTCACCGGCGAAGTCGAAGACAACGACGTTCTCGATGCGGCAATCATCGCGGCGGGGCAGGCGGTAGAGCACTATGAGATCACCCGCTACGGTTCGCTTTTTGCCTAGCCCAACAGCTCGGCCACAAAGACGCCGCAGCAGACCCTCACCGAGGAAAAGGCGGCTGATCAGAAGCTCACATCGCTTGCCGAAAGCATAGTCAATCAGCAGGCGGCCCGAGCGGGCTCGGCGGTCGCGGGAACTTGCTCGCTAATCCAGCGTTGAAAATGCACGATCGCATTTAATAAGCGATCACAAGTGCTCGGTGAGTGAAACTGGTTCTACCAGCCCCGTGTGGACTCACCGGGCCGCCATCCAAAGGACGCTGCAATGGCAGCCAAACGCGAGCTGATCGCTCCGAAGGGCGACAAACGTAACATCCGGCGAGACGAGGCGGGTCGCATCAAGGAGAGCGACGACGTCGGCCGCTCGCTGGCTGCGGACCGTCGTACGAAAGCGAAGACCACCGCAAAGCCCCGGTCAGGGTTACAAGGGCGACCGCAAGCGGTAACTGGAACGCGCGCGATTGTCGCTCGTTGTGGACACGCCGTTCGCAGTGATCCTGCACGGCGGGCCCGGCGAGTGCCGATCCTTCCGAGCCAACATTGACCTCGCCGGGCCTTTTCTGGCGAATGCACAATGGCCCGACGAACCTCCACCCACAGATCTCCTGCTCGCTTCAATGCGCGGATGTTGTCCGGCGCGAAGCCTGCGCCCTTCCCGGGTTTCATCAAGCCACAGCTTGCCACCCTGAGATTGTGCCGTCCAACCAAGGTTGGCTGCACGAGATCAAATTCGACGGCTATCGCGTGCAGGGGCACCTGGTAGAGGGAAAGCCGGCACTGATCACCCGCAACGGGCACATCTGGACCGGCCGCATGAAATCTCTAGCGGCGGCGCTTGAAAGCCTGCCGGCGAACAATCTTATCGTCGACGGCGAGGTCATCGTGCCAGACGGCAAAGGCGCCAGTGACTTTGATGCGCTCGAGGTCGCCATGGGCCCAAGCGGACGGTCGGCCGACATGCTGTTCTATCTGTTCGACCTGCTTCACCTAGACGGCTTCGACTTGCGAGCGGCACCGCCGGTCGATCATAGGCGCATCCTCTAGGAGCTTCTCAGCGGCGTCGGAGCTCCAATCCTCTTCTCCGATCACATGGAGGACAACGGTCCGAAGATGTTCGAGCACGCCTGCGAGATGGGCCTTGAGGGTGTGATCGCGAAGCGCATGGACGCGCCCTACAGATCTGGTCGCACCGAGAATTGGATCAAGGTGAAGTGCGTAAAGCGAGAGACTTTCACCATCGTTGGCTACACGCCCGAAGGCAACGGGCTCGTGGCGGCCCTCCATCTGGCGCGGAAGGAAGGCCGCGAGCTCACCTATGTTGGCAAGGTCGGCACCGGTTGGAGCATGAAGCAGAGCGGAAAGATGCGGAAGCGGCTCGAGGCCATCGAAGTCGTGCCAGGTCGACCGAAGGCAATTTGGGTGGAGCCGCGGCTGAAAGCCAATGTCGAGTATCGTACGATTACAACTGCCGGCCTGCTCCGCCACGCCGTGTGGAAGGCCGCGGTTTGACATGGCACTCCGCTAGGAAGAGTGCTGAATTTCGTAGATTGGAATATTTTTTGGAACGCTATCCTACTCTATCTGTTGACCCCGTAGTGAGCGACCGCTCGCAACAGTAGGCGTGGTGCGCTATGACCCCTAAACGACTGAACCCAACTTCGCGGGTGGTTTATATCCGCGACGCGAGGTCGTTCACGAACCTTCTCGATAGTGGAACCATGGAGTTCGGCGTCGCCGTTGAATTGGCGCTCGCTAAGCATCGTCCTGGTGAGTCACCCGTGATTATTGGGACTGGTCTCCAGCTCGTAGGCATCGATGCCATTCGTGCTGCGCGCGAGGCAGACATTAAATCGATCTGACATCGCGCCCCCGCGGGTTGCTCCGTGAGCGATACCAGCTCATGCCCGCGCTTTCCCTGGCCCGCGCCCGCGGGCGGAATGAACATCACCGACACTTCCCGAGATCCGCAGGCCGGACATTTGAGTCGGTCGCCGAGGATTGTGCTATCGAAGAGGGCAGTCATTGGAACGAGCAGACATCATACGAGCGCGCGAGGAAGAGGTGGCCCGCGAGTGCGAGGCTACAGGAGGCCCTCAACCTTGTGGCGCGTGCGCGGACAGGCGAGGAAGACGCCGACGCATTTCGTCTTCTTCAGCACCACGCCATGGACATGCATCTAAGGTTCGGACTGCGCGCCCCACTAGGCTGAAGTAGTGGCGTTTCGACGGTGATGCAGTATTTCCAGGCCCGGAAGTTGGTCGATCACTCCTGCAAGTCCATCGACGTCACCGCCGGCAACGAACTTATGGAGCTTGCGGCGTTCGGCGCTGCGGAAGCGGGTGCGCACGCCTGCTGCGCCGACGCTGCACATATACAGCTGGAACAATGCTTTCGAGGCAGCGTTGATCGGCAAACAGTTCGGGAGTGCCGCGGTGTCCAGCGAGACAGCATTAAAGGTTCCGAGCCTAGCCATTGCCCAAGGGGAAATCGCGCGTTTCACCCGCACCGGTTCGGTCTTGCATTTGGCTCACGCTAGCAGGGCTCTTCAAGAAGCCTTGGTGGAGCTCGAGCAGCTTCGACAGAAAGCCCTCCTGACTAAGTGGCACGACTACACAGGCGCAGAATCATGACAATTCCGAAGGCCATTCTTTCAGCTGGCGCAGATGACGCCCTTCCGGCCTACCTGTTTTTCAGCAGGGCCGATCCTTCAATTCATGCTGTATCGCGCCATCCAACTGGCGAAAATCTACCCACCCCTGACGCCCCCGAAGGATGGATATGCGACGGCGTGTTCGCTCTTGGTGTGCGCGAAGCGATGCCCGTACCGATCGCTCCGGAGCCGGTGCTCCGCGGCATGGCAAACACGGGCTACTTCATTTGGCGGGACGGCTCCAATCCCAAAGGCACCTCGCAATAAGCGGACGCGTCGAGATGAGTAGCTTCGCAGCCTAGCTTGGAGCCTCGGAACTGGCCAGCGAAAAGTGATGCGGCTGCATGGCCGCAACTGTGATCGCATACGCGCGCTGGAACGCGATACTGCGTGCTTGGCATCTTGAGCTCGACCGCGGCCGCGCTTGACCTTTTCCGAAGCCGAGCGCTTGGCGATGCTGCGTCGAGGTCAGTTGGCCCAGTTAGAAACTTAGGCGGGGGAAAAACGTGTGCCAACGTTCATCAGATCAAATTTGTGCACCGGCCACAGAGGGCCGGGGGGGAGACAATGCTTTTTGAAGAGATTTGGGACCGGCGCTCGAAGGTGTGTGCGGATTCCCGCGAAATTCCGACCGGAGGTCGTCCTGCCGCTCATATCGCGTTATTCATAGTTTACGCGCTTGATTCGTCGGTCTGCGCTCGCGTAAGGGGGGCAAAACATACAATGAGAGGTAGGAAGCCACAGCCGGCGCATCTGCAGCTCGTGCGGGACAATTCACGCAAGCAGTCAGTGAGCGCCCTCGAGGGCAGGGCTGCACGGGAGGCCAGGGTCCCGGCGGCGCCGCTGAGCCCGCCGCCCGAGCTGACGGGCGATGCGCGGCTCGAGTGGGACCGCCTCAGCGCGCTCTTGCACCCAGCCGGTCTTTTGAGTGCTGTCGACCGTGGGCCGTTCGCCGCGATTTGCCAAGCGTACAGCCGCTGGATGCAAGCTGAGAGTATCCTCGTGATCATTGCCAAGAAAGACGCGATCTTTAACGGACTCATGATCCGAACCAATAACGGCAATTTTGTTCAGAACCCGCTCGTCGGAACCGCCAACAAGGCGATGAACGACTACGTGAGGCTGAGCACCGAATTCGGAATGACACCCGCGTCGAGGGCGCGGATCGCCCATCTGGAGCCTCCCGAGGACGATGACCCGGCGAAGAGTTCTTCCATCGCTGAGCGCGTGCAGAAGTCGGGTGGCCGACCTCGATCGTTTCTTGAAGGACCTCACCAAATTAAGAGGTGTGTCCGTCTGGTTCTATTATTAACTCGATCGAGATCCGGCCGCAGAATGGGAAGCTTCAACTGGCGTGCGCGTAGCCAGGCCCTAGGCGCGATGGCTGCACCCTCCGTCACACCTGCTGATCAGGGCGCTTGGACGGCCTCTCCGCGCCAAGTTTCTGCAGAGGTGAGCTCCGACGCACGAAAGGCCCGGTAGATTGGGGCCGGGGCTTTCGCACACTCGAACACAGCAGGCTTAGTTGAGGCCGCGCGTCCAGGTATCGACTTCCTCACGCGCCTTGTCCTTGGCGTAACCGTAGCGCTTCTGGAGAGCGCCTTCGAGCTGCTCGCGCTTGCCATTCATCTGGGTGATCTCGTCGTCGGTGAAATCGCCCCACTTCTCTTTGACCTTGCCCGACATCTGCTTCCAGTTGCCCTCGATCCGATCCCAGTCCATGGGTGCGCTCCTTCAATAGGGTTTGCCGACGTGCGGCTCCTAAGAGGAATGTCGAGGGCGGAGCGTTGCACCTGCGTGCAGAAGCTACACGAACTCGACGATCAGCGTCCGGGGCATACGCCGCACGATCCTAGCCGGATAAATTCGGCCGAAGGCGCGCAGGTCGAAGGTGTTTGAGATCCCGAATATCGACTGCATTTGCAGACGTGCGCCAGTGCCTGAGAACTCAACGATGAGGCATCGCTGCGGCGGACGGCCGGGCATGAGAATCTCGCCGACGGATTGGGTCTGCTCGCGGCGAGCGCCGCGACGTTCGAGGAAGGGTTGCCCGTTAGCGGTTCGCTTACCGAAGCTCATGTGCCGGCTCCTTGTTGCCATCGAACGCCAGCAACAGCCTTCTGTTCCGGCTGCGATCGGCTGAGCTAAAGGAGAACGAACTCAATGACGGCGAGCGCCGCGACGGCGACGCACAGGATGGCGACGTTGAGGATGACGGCGTCCCGCATCGGCCAGGGGGCTTCGTCTCCCACAGTCTTGGCAAGAATGAAGATCGCGATCAGCGGGAGGATGAAGACGACCATATAGGCGAGTAGAAGCATGCGTTGGCTGAGCACGAACATGGTAAACGGCAATTGCTGACTTCGGTACGTGCAATGATTTAATAGCCGCACCTGTTGGATGCATGACTGTCGAAAGCTGTCGAGGGTCGTTATTCACAAATGATATTGCGCGGGCGATTCGGCTCGATAAGCTTGGAGCATTCCAAAGGGAGACATCGATACCCAATTCATTCCGTCATCAAGGCAGGCCTTGCCCCCTTCCCCCGTAAAGGCCTGCCTTTTTTCTTTGCGCGAAGCGATTGCGCTGCGCTGAAGCGCCGCCGTATAATGGAGGGGTTAACCGAACCATCTCCTACTATGGGCAGGCCCTCGTGGCCTGCTTTTTTCGTATTGAGATTTGGGCTGCGGACTGCGGACAGCACAGATTGAGCGGTGCTAGATCGTCGGTGCGCAGAAGTGAGGAGGTCAACGAGATCTTCGCGCGACACGTTTATTAGCGTAACGGCACCGCAGACTGGAGCGCATCCAAGCACTGCTGGATGCTGGCGCGGCCGCTCGCGTCCCCGCTCGGGCTTCGGCCGTCCGTCCGCCCGCTCTGGCTTCGGGTACTTCACGTCGCCGCCGCAATTTCGCATTCATCTATCGTGGAGTGGGAGGCGGAACGATCGGCGACGGTCCCATTTGGCGATGCGCACACGAAGCCTCTCAGGAAATGTCCATGAAATCGGTTTGACGGCGCAGACGCCAAGGTTCCGCTCACTGCCGCTCTCAACCGAAAGTCAGCGCCCGCTTCTCCAAGATTGAACTTCCAGCTGTGCATACGGTGTGTGCCGGTCCGATCGAAAACGTGAACCGCCAAGTCAATCAGCAATATTCACCGTCGTAGCCTGGCTGACATGCTTTGCAAGCTCGAGCGCGTCCCAGTTCGTCAGCCGAATACATCCGTGCGAAGCGCTCTTGCCGACAGCCCGCCGCAAACTACCCGCTCAAGTCGCCTTTCAGATGGCGACGTTGTTCATTTCCGGCCTACCGGTTTTTCTGATGACCTGATCTACACGTCAAAGGTGAGCCGTTGCTCGCTGCATTCGCTGGCAGGCGCTGAAGCATCGACGACAGCTCGGCGATCGTCACGGCATCTCAGCAGCTATTGTGATCAACTTCCATGACGGCAGGAACCATGAAGAACGCGTCGCGTTGCGGCGATACTAGCCCGCATTTTTGCGAGGTTCACATGCCAGCCCAGATCGTGATGGATAGCAACGGCGACAGCCGTTACTACTTCGATGCGTCCGACGTGCAGGGCGCGGTCGCGCCGGGCAAGCGCGGCCAACCTGGTCAGCTTCTGACCGGGTTTGATGAAAACGTCGAAGAGACCTTGTTCGTACCCCACCTTGTAGGCGGTTAGCATGTGGGTCGGCCGACTGTGGTCTTCAGCCAGCAAGCCTCGTTCGTGAATAATGATCGATTCGACGTTATCGGAGGCGATAGCGGTCGACGTTATGTAATTCGCAATGCCGCGCGCATGAACGTTGATGAGGTCAACGAAATGGGGCAATGCAATACGGTTTGGTGCTTCGCACCTATAGGGGACCTCGCTCGCGGCGATGTCTTACTCGCTCAAACAATTGCCCTCGAATGCTTTGAAAGTGAAGCGCTTCTGTTGGCGCGGCCCCACCACTTTACATGCTCGAGGTTGTGAGCAGCGCTTCCTATCATGCGGCGCAATAGGATACGTCGGGTCCCTGATGCTGTATGAAAGCAAGGGACCCGACTTGGCATCAGTCACTCACGGCCACGACGGCCGCCACGGTCCATACGTTGTCCGCCATCGCCAGACGGAGGCGCCACGCGTTCCTGGCGCTGCATCTGACGCACCTCTCCGCCCCCGCGCGACCGCTCCATGTCGCGGCGGTCTATGCGACGTTCCACGCGGTTCACGCGCCGCTCCCTCGTGGCTTCGCCACGGTCAACGCGACGTTCCACACGGGTTTCCCGACGAGCATCGCGACGGTCCAGCCGGTCTTCACGGCGGTCGAAACGCCGCTCGACGCGCGCATCTCGGCGATCGCCACGACGCTCGATGCGGTCGTCCCTGCGGTCCCAACGACGATCGACGCGTACATCGCGTCTATCGCGACGGATGTCACGCCAGTTCCCATCCCAACGCTCGCGCCAGCGGGCGCGCTCGACATACCACGGCCGGTTCCGGTAGTAGGGCTACCAATAGGATCCCACCGAGAAGCTGATTATCGGAACATCATAATCAGATACGTACTCGACAAGCGGCACGTAGCTCCCTCCGGCTGCATAGCTCAAATAGGCGCCACTAACCCACCCCCGATTGGCGTTCGCACTTACATCGCACCAGCTGTAGCCGGACACGCACCCGTGAACCTCCACGAGGGTTCGCTCCTCCAAAACATCTACAACGGGAAACGCGGTGGAAGGACCCGCCCGCATGTTGAGGTCGGTAGTCACGATTGCATCTTGCGCAAGTGCGACGCAGGAGCAGCTGCGACGGCCAAGAGGCCTGCTACAATGGGGGTTAAGTAGAGTCTCATGGGATCCTCCTTTCAATACCACTCGTGGCAGCACCAGCCAGAAGGGCTGTTTCAGTTGTGGTTTGAACCACTTCGGCCACGCATCGTTCCGTCCGCCGAAGAGACGGGGATCAACAGATCTCGCCGAGCAGCCTTCGCCATGAGCCCTGGGACCTGCGCGACCCCTGGAAGCATAATGAGGCGTTTGGAAGGGGTGCGTAACGGCAAGGCCAAGGCGACGAGGCTCGCGCTGCATGTTTCCGGCTTTGGCACTCGTATTGAATAGGCTCAACAGGCCGGAAAACTGCAATGGCTCAGAGCGAGATCAAACACCGCGCGGTTCAGTCCGGGCTCAAATTCCAATGGGTGAGCCAAATCTTCGTTATGTACGCGCCCATCCGCAATTGCGGATGCTTTGGCTTGATGCGTTGGGCTTGTGAGCGGCGCCCACTCTGCGCAACCGCATAGCCTCTTCGCACTGAGGGCTGTCGCGTGGTGGTCAGTCGCGGCGCGTGTCAACGGGGGAGGTGAGAACTTCCAGTGTAATGATTTCAGCACGCACACTCGATCCGCGGTTTACAAGATGCCGGCGCTCAACATCGCTCGCCGCGATAATCATAGCATTAATGCGCGTCCGCTCGAGCGGTTGCGAGCCTCGTCTCAGCCTCGTGCCCGGTGCGATTCATCGTCTTGCCGCGAGTATCCCTTGGAACACAATTTACAGAAGTCTCCTTCAGACAAAGCCTCGTCGCACGTTCGTTCTCGCGGCATCGGTCAGGTCGTCGTGATACTCGACGAAGTGCAGCTTAAGCGAGCCTTCCGCCAAGCCAACCGTGAAAATGCGACCCGCTTCCGCTATCATCGCAGGATCGGGGCGAGACGATGTTCCGGACGCCGGAGGGGTCGACCCGGAGCCGCTGGCGGACGAAAGAGAGTGTCGGCCACATACGACACGTTTTCGGCTGAAAGGTTCGGTGCAGCTTGTGCGACCCCTGACGCGGCTTGGCCTACCAATTGAGATGCGGAACGAACGACCGTCCCGCGTCGTCCCGAGGGCCCATACCATGAAGCTGTTCGCCCCGGCACGGAAGACTGCTTCTTCTGGATGAAGATCGGGGACGTCAGACAGGCGGCCAGCGAGATAACCGCCGGCAACAAAGCTCCAAACGTGCACCATTACCATCCACAGCGCGGCGGCGACGGCGGCAGCAGTCGACGCGGACAACCCCGAGCCGCGGTGGGCTGACGTCAGGGAGAGGCCGACGGCCGTTCCGAACGCCGTCAACAATCCGAATATGGCCGAGGCGGCGATGGCGCCGGCAATGATTGATTTCCAATCCACCCCACTTTACGGGCGTGACTACGGTGGTCATGGCGATCACCTCAAGCCCAGAAAGGAGAGGAGCACCATCACAACGACAATCAAGCCGACGAGGTAGATTATGCCGTTCGTAGGACGATCCCTTCGAGATGGTTCCAGGGCGTGGTGATGCCTGAACATGGGGGAACGTCATTTCGTTCCGTAGCCTCGACGTCCCCCAGCTCGCGTTCTTTGACCACGACCTCTGCGGACTGCTCTGCCTTGCGCGTCGTTGAGGCAGACGGACGGCATCCGATTCGAAGTTAGGCCAGCTCGTTTGACTTCAGCCCGGAATACAATGCGGAGCCAAGGCGTCATCTGCGCTGCGCGCTGCTCGCCCCGTGCATTTTTATCTCTTGCGCATATTGCTCCACCAGTCCTCGCAGCCCGCTGATAGCCAACTGAAGGTCTCCGAGAACGAAGTCAAACGACTCGCAGGGGAAATTCGGATCTTTAGCACCTGCCGATCGACAAGCAGCCGCACATTTTCGGCGTCCCACTTCGCAGATGCGACATTGACCTTCAATGTCCGCGAGGAAGACCTCGAGCCGCGTTGCTTTTGGATCCCATCATTGCGCCTGCTCCAGCAACGCTTTTTTCTCACCGACTGAACAACGGCGGGCGGAATTGGATGCACGGCATCGTAGTCGGTGGTTAAGCGGGCCTCATTACGCTGAAGACATTGGAGCGACGCGTCGAACCCGGGAGCCTTACAATTTAGGGCGAGGAAATATCTGTAGCAGCTTTAGGTTTTCGGTGCTTCACGGCTCAGAGGGCGCGTAGCGCTTTGGATTTGAGCCACTGCGCTGCGCGATACGCTCTGCGCAAAAAATGGGCCGCTCGAGGCGGCCAAGGAGATCAAAATGGGCCGCTCGCGGCGGCCAAAGACATCGTCGTCTCCACTTAAACGTTTCCAGCAAGTTCTGGTTCCGGATCTTAAGTGCATTGTTCTCAGCCGCCGACGAAGCACACCCAAAGCTTCACCGTTGCGAACAGCTGGAACGGCTCAGCTCAACGTTCGTTGTCTAGCCACACTAGGCAAGGAACGTAGGAGTACAAGCATGCGCAGACAAAACTTTCTCGTTACCGCGTCGGCCATCGCCCTTCTTGCGGCCATGGCGACGGCGAGCGTCTCGCAATCCCCAAGTGGCGCACAAGGCGGATCGCAGGACCAGCAGAAGATGAGTCCTGATGGCAATCGGGGCTCAGGCGGCAGCAGCGACCGGGGCTCTTCTGAGCAACCAAAGGGGAAGGCGGGCTCCGCTCAGCGCGATGCGTCCCCGGAACCCAAGGCATCGGACCGGGCTGAGGAAAAGGCATCACCTAAGTCTCGGGTGCAGGGCCAAGAGACGACCCCGAAAGCATCGGATCGCGCGCAGGACAAGGCCTCGCCCAAGAGCGCCGTCCAGGGGCAGAAGAAGGACGATGATGACGATGGTCCGTCACGCGCGGCGGGCGACAAAGGCAAGAACACCACGAAACAGTCTGAGCAGGGGCAGGCGAAGGAACGCGACCGCTCTGCCGGCGGCTCCGACAAAGACAAGCGTGGTGACCGGGCCGGAAGCAGCGACGCTAAGGACGCACCGAAGCAGTCGGACAAGGGATCGGCGCAGGATCGTGATCGCGCAGCCGGCGACAGCAGCAAGGACCGTCAGAATGATCGGCAGCGCCGCGACCGCGCCGACGATGACCGTGGCTCGGGCGACCGCGTGCAGCTCTCAGAGCAGAAGCGAACGTCGGTTCGCGAGCGCATGGAGAAAAGTGCGCGGGCCAATCGTGTCACGAATGTGAACTTCGACATTCGGGTCGGTGCCAGCGTCCCGCGCGGGGCGACTTTACATGTTCTCCCGTCGGACGTCGTGGAAATCGTCCCCGAGTATCGGGGGTATCGCTACGTGTATGTGCGGGATGAGATCGTCATCATTCATCCCACCGACTATGTCGTGGTTGCCGTCATCGGCGGTGACAGCCGTGTTGGTGCGCGCTCGGGCGGCCGCATAACACTCGCGACCGACGATCGGGTATTCATCCGCAAGCATGTTGATCTCGGAGCCCGTGTCCGGCTTGGGATCGGCAGCCTTTCGATCGGCATGGATCTGCCCGACACGGTCGAGCTCCGGCCGCTGCCCGATGTTGTGGTTCAGAGGAACCCTGATCTGCGCGGTCACCGCTACTTCGTCTACGAAGACGACGTCGTGATCGTCGAGCCCCAGTCGCGCGAAGTCGTCCTCATCATTGAGGATTGATCGGGGATGGACACAATGGCCTGCGGCTTCGCGAGTCGCAGGCCTTTGGTCTACGCAAAAAATTTTCAATGAGCCGATTAGCGCAGGGGTGCCGATCGTCTCATTTCTGTCCGCTGGCTACTGATCGTTCGCCGCCCACCTTCGCCCATGTATCGCAGTTCGACAATAAGCGACATGCTCCCGATGTTTGCAGCCCTCGCACATTGCGGTTTCAAAGATCGTAGGAGGCGTCCTAATTGTGGGCAAGCGCTCGCAGACAAAGGTGCTAAATGTTGTCCGGCCACGATCGAGGTCAATCCGCTGCATCTCCGAGAGAGATTCCGATCTTAGGTTGGAAAGATATTCTGTTACGGGTTTGGGTTGGTCTAAGGGAGAACCGTGTCGTGCTGATCGCGGGCGGCGCGGCGTTCTTCTTACTGTTGAGTCTTTTCCCAGCGATAAGCGCATTCATCTCAATTTATGGGCTGTTCTTCAATCCCCGGACAGCGATAGATCAGGTCGCTGCATTGGATACGGTTTTGCCAGAGGGCGCGTCTGAAATTATTCGGGAGCGCCTTAGCGAGTTGGCCCGCCAAAAAGCAAGGGCGCACTTACCTTGCGTGCTTCTTTCTATCCTTGCGTGCTTCTTTCTATGTGCAAAATTTTGCTGGCATCGATGCGGTCTATGGTTCCCTGGGCGCTAGCGTTGCCTTGTTGGTCTGAATATGGATTTCGGTGTTTATCGTAATCGTTGGCGCCATGATCAACGCCGAAATGGAGCATCAAACGACGCAAGATACTACCGGGGAGCGCCTCGAAGCGAGGGCCAGCGCGGGGCTGTTGTTGCGGACAGTTCTAGTCCGCCTAACTAGCGCGGGACAGCTTAATCGGGCGCCATGAAGGCCCTCTGGCGCGAAACGAGCAGCATCTGCGCAGTGCCGGCACATTATGCCAGTCGGCGCGACGGGGTAACATTCCAGAAGCCGGATAGGTTCGAGCACTCAGCGACGCGGCGGTCTCCTAATGCGCAACGCAGGGAGAGCGACGTTGTCGGACGGGCTTCCCCTGAGCCTCTCACCGAATTAGCCGAAGTCAGCAGGTTCTTCCGTGCAGGGGTTTTACGCCTCAACGTCGGAACGAAGGCTATCCGCAAAGCATTTGCACCAGGCGCGCTGCTTGGAGGTCATCATGCCTAACGATCGATCAGCGAATGGCCTATCCCTCAACGATAAATTCTCCCAGTTTGCTAGCTGGTCCGCGGATCTGCTGGGATCGGCGGGCGCATTCGTGTTCTCCACATTGCTAACGCTGGCATGGGCGCTGTCCGGCCCATTATTCAATTATTCGAATACTTGGCAGTTGATCATCAATACGGTAACGACCGTGCTGACGTTTCTCGCGGTCTTCCTCATCCAGCATACTCAAAACCGTGAAGGCCGGGCCGTTCAGCTGAAGCTCGATGAACTGATCCGAGTGTCGACGAGCGCCAGAAACCGCCTCATCGATCTCGAGCACTGTACCGACGACGAGATCAAGACAAATGCAAGCTGAGTTCAAACGCCTTGTGGAAACGCGAAGACGTCGCGCCGCAAACGCTGCACCCGAGAAGGAGTGAAATCTCCACGGCGCGCATGTTGTGCCGATCGGCACGGCACTCCAGATTTATTCAGTCGGTTCAGTGACCAGGCGGCCTCCTCGCTTAAGCAACTACCTGTCTGCCCTTTCCTTGCCGGCGACACGCCGTCGAATCTCGACAGCAGATATGGATGGCATCGCATTGGTGATCGAGCTGCGATCAATCACCGGCCGCGGCATACGGCCACAACGCCGAACGCGCTTGAACGTCTACAGAGCATGAGTTACGCGGCGAGGGCGACGACCGCTTCTGCGAGTTGGAAGGAAGAACCTTTTTCAAGTGGAGGATCGCACGGGGTGGAACCTATCATCGGCCGTCGGTTCTTGACCGCCAGAATAGTACGGCCGCGGCCCCGATAAGGAATGAAAGGTGAGGGAGAAGCGCCCTACAGAGAAAGCCGTCGTCGTTGTCGGTAACAAGGCGTACATCTCGCGCGAGAAAGCGACCAGCAGGTTGCTGTCGTCTGCAAGGAGCGCAAATAGGCTTGCCGTCGTGGCCCCCCCCCCAGAGCCCGCGTTGCCAAGGGAGCCCGGAACCGCTCAGCAACCGTTCCGGGCTTTCCTATTGCCTTCATGCCGAGCGCGTGCGCCTCAATCTACAATAAGGCCTACGCGAATTGGTCGCGAAGCGGTGGGCCCTAACGTGGTTTGGCTCATCGCGGCTGGGCGCTGTTGCAGACACTCAGTCCCTCAACGCGTGTTGAGCGAAACGGACAGTTCCCTCTTGTTGCTGCGGCGGGTAGGCGCGGGACGAAACGGCTATGGGTGCTGCGAAAACAAAAGGCCGACCTCGAATGGAGGCCGGCCAACGCGAGACAGCCGCCAACCTAACTACTGAAGATTGAGAAAAGGTTTACTGGCCAAATCGATCACCGCGTTATTCGGCAATGTCTGAACGGCGATCCTGCTCAACCCGCGCGCACCCTTGGTGGCCCAATTGCTTTTCCATCAGCTCCAAAGCTTGGCATACAGTCATGACGCACTGATCGAGCGCAATTGGGCCGGGGTGATGTTGACCGATTTAATTAGGGTGCAACTTCGATCGTTTGTAGAGGACGGCGACTCGCTAGTGGAGATGGCGGGCGAGCCCGTGCTGCTCAGTCACCTTCGGCGCAGCACCTCGGCTTAGCGTTCCATGAGCTCGCGACAAATTCAGCAAAGTACGGTGCGCTTTCGGTCCTCAGGGGTGGTGTTCGCATTTCTTGGACGACGATGAGTGATGAAAGAGGTGAATGCTTCGAGCTAACGTGGGCCGAGCACGGCGGACCAAAAGTCGTTCAGCCGACTCGTAAGGGGTTTGGATCAGTGGTGCTTGAGCAGGCGGTCCCGAGGAGCATAGGTGGACTGGCGGATCTGCAATGGAAATCCGACGGGCTGGAATGGACGCTAAGAGTTCCCTTGGCGCGATTGATGTCAGATGAGCGGTTCCATTTTGGTCGGCCGAGTTCGATTCCTAATCGTTGACGTGTGGGATTGGACGCGCGAGAGCATGTTAGGTCAGTCGAGGCTTACCTTTATTGGCGCTGCCGTCCGAGCGCACTGCCGCGATTTTGCCGTAGACTGGGCCGCGCTTCCGCCGACGTCGAACTCTGCGGCCCCTTACCCGGTACGCGAACTAAAGAGCATGCGCTTAGCAAGCTTGCGTTCCGCCCAGGCTATGAGGTCGTTCGCCTTTTTACTGCGCATCAGCGCATGGTTCGCGCGATATGCGGCCGGGCGGACGATATCTTTCAATGGCGTATTCGGAGCAGCGCGATAGAGCTTCGCGGCTACCGCGCCGTCTAACATGTGCGATAGATACAGCGCGGAAGCGGCCGTTCATGCGTGAAAGTGCGAGGTCGCTGCCGGTCATGCCGCCATGATGGCAGGTGCTACGGCTTCGTAACGGGTGTTAGTGCTTTGGCCCTGACTTGAAGTCACCTAAGAACATCACGTCTTCGGTCTTGCCTTTTTCACCCGCGTCCTGATGCTCTAGGATCCGCAAACGCGCCTCGACTTGCCTGAGGTGCTGCGCAGTTGGGCCGCCGTCGTTTTGCTTTCCGAGCTGGCTGTGGGTGAGGACGATCAGGAACGCGCCGATCAGTCCGCCGAACATGGTGCACATTGCGCCACACCAGCCGACGATATGCCTGCCGGCGACATGCTCGAAATAGAGAATTCCGGTCGAAATGATACCGATGGTCGCCGGCGCAGCGAACGCCCACCAATACGTAACGAAATAGTGCTCCCAGGTAGTTGATGCTCGTTTGTTGTGCATGGCCGATCTCTTAGTCGCGAAGAACAGATACCGACGATTGAAGAGATGCCACAAACGACGGGAAATCACGGCGCACCGTCGTGTGACCGCGAGGCTTTGTGCCATTTATTTATTATTTATCATGCTGCCGATGCTGGCAGGACAGAGGGGCTGTAAGCCGGTTGCGCAGAAAGCCTCGCAACCAGCCGCTGGAGGACGGCGAGTTGCGAGGCTTCTCAAGTCCCCTGCTCGGGGATGTCAGTTGCGCTCTTTGCAGACGACGGCGATCTGCTTGGTGGCCTCTTCGCGCGATACATACTTGCGGTCGCCCACGACGACGATCGTCTTCTCGGTCGGACGCGTCTCGACGACCTTGCACTTCTTATCCGGGCCGCGAACGATGTAATAGTCGGCGGCGGTCGCAGCGTTGACGGTGCCGAGCAGGATGGTAGCGGCGAGGATGTGCTTGATCATGATGGTGCTCCTTTGCGTTTCCAGAGTGCGACGACAACGAGAAAACGGATGATCAGGTTCCATCGAACGGGTGCGTCCGGCTCTCGCCGTTCCCGCGAAGCTCGTCGTTGGTAAAGGAGATCTGGCGATGGACGCGAATGACGCGGACGCCCAGGTCAGCGACGCACTTCTCCGCTTCGTCCCAGTTCGCCCGCTCGGCGGCGGACATCGCTGTCAAGGCCGCTGCGGTGATGGATCGGAGTTCGGTGACGAGTGTGTTTTCCAGGATGACCTCGGGCTGGCTTTGGGGCTGGCTGGAGGGGCGTCGACAGGGCGCTAGGTCAACCCGTCGACGCGATGCTTGCTGGGCAAGCGCTACTCGTGCGTTAGCCGGCGACGTAGAGCTGCAACGCGATGGCGATGACAGCGACGTGGGCGGCAACGAAGAACAAGGCGGGGCCGACGAAGCCGTGCATCACTCGGTCCCTTATTTCGTCGACGGCGTTGGGGTCGTCGGTACCTTCGGCACCGGACGATTGGGCACAGTGACGCCCGGTTCTGACGTGACGATCGACGGACCGCTCGTGGTGCGGCCATAGAACGTCGTAAACAGGAGAGCCGCGAGAGCGATGACAACGATGAAGCCGATGATCCGGCCTAAGCCAGAGCCGACCCTCTCGTAGTATCGATCAACGTGTCGTGGCGGGCGCTCGCATTCGGTAGTCATGACGGACTCGCTTTCGCTGCTTCGGTTTAGCTGCGAAACGCCTAATACCCGAGAACTGTTCCAAATTAGCGAGCTCGCACCCACCTCTAGCCGCTTCAGGTGTCGTTGCTTTCGCAGGCGCGAACGGGGCTAGCGCGACTTTCTGAAGCGCTGACCGCGATCAGCATTCGCAGCTTTCCAGGCGGCCGTTTTGGCCTATTCGGCCGGTGAACACCATGGAGTGCAGGTCGTCGCAGAACATCCTCCAAATGGATGAGAAATAGGCGCTGCGAACACCCTCCCGTTATCGCAGCCTACGCGGTCGGTTTTGTCGCCATCACCTTAGTGTGGGCATTGCGTCGGGCCAGCAGCTTGCTGAGTAACTTCGTCAAGTCGTCGCCACGCCTTTTGGGGTAACGACCGCTTGCCACATTGTTGTCGTCAAGCTTACTTATGGCAAAAACAGGATCTAATCCGTTGTCAAATGATCCGAGCGAGCATTTTCCCCCGTGCTCACGCGAATCCGATCTCGAGCAGACGGGAACAGATGCGCATGTATAGCCTACACCACTATGTCGGTCCCCCAGGGCGGGCTAGCTTGAACTCCTACAGCTACATGCTCGGACTGCACCGGCGCGATTGGTCTTGGGAAGGCCTACGCCGCAATCCGCGTTATCAGGATGAAGCCCGGGCGCACTTGGCGGACGAACAGGCCGCGACGCGACTGGAGAGCGGCGCGCTTTTCACGCGGATGCCCAAGGCCTCGCCTCGAGCGGAAGCATGGGCACTCCGCTCCTTTCGTTGATCCGTCACTGACGGCCCCAGCGGCACACCACTTTTGGGTGTTACCCGACAGTCAGAAGGTCCTAACGGTCGTTGCCGAACGAGCAACACCGACTGACAGAGATGCTGTCTTTGTTCCGCAGCTTCGTGGCGTCGAGCATATTTTCATAGATGCCGCTGAAAATCAGCACGTACTACTTCGCGCCAATGGGCGTGTTCTTCAGCTCGAGATCGCTGGTGCCGACATCCTCAGCGAACACGTTAGATTCACCATCTCGCCGCGCCGCCTTGACTGGCTCGGGCGCGCAGCATCGGAGATGACCGATTTGCACCGCGTTTTGTCAGGCGCCGCCGCTCCTGCTCAGCGCGCGACGGCACGCGCTATCAATCGTCGCGACGGATTCATTGTGTTCGACTACCTCATGGCGGGCGGCACAGAGCGCGAAGCGGGCACCTTCATCCACGGCGCGGCCGCCGTCGCGCAAGACTGGCGCCACGGCAGTCTCCGACAGCGGATCCGTCGCGACAGACAACGCGCGGAGCAATTTGTAGCCGAAGGTTACCGCGACCTCTTGCGATGAATTGCGGTTCGATTCTTGAGAGGATGCATTTCGTATCTCCCCGAGACGACTGAAATGCGAAACATTGCCAGCTCTCAACAAGGAGAAGCCGTATGTCCAACAAAGCGGAGAACAACTTCCTCATTGCTGTCGAAGCGGCAGCAGTGCTGCGCATGTCCAAACGCACGCTCGACACTCATCGGTGCAAGGGCACGGGTCCGAAATTTCGACGTCACGGCGGCCGCATTGTCTATCGGCTCGGCGACATCCTCGAATGGTCGGAGCACCGGGCTGCCCGCAACTCCCCGCAGAGGCCAGATCGCGATAGTTGCATTGGCCGTCGTCGCACTACTGGCATCGAGGAAAATCGCCTATCCAGTGGTCCTGTGGAATGCGAGCCCTAGCGTTCCGATTGGCTTCTATTTGACGGTGAATCAACCGCCGGCAAGAGGAGAGTTGGCGGTTATCCGCCTGTCTGATGCCACTGGTGCATTGGCGAGCGCCCGCGGCTACCTGCCTGCGGGTGCGCTACTGATCAAACCTGTCGCAGGTGCTTCTGGCGATGTCGTTTGTCGGTTTGGTCCGCTAATACGAATCAACGCCCGAATGCGCGCCGTAGCGCATGGAATGGACAGGCGACATCGCCTCCTGCCACGCTGGCGCGGGTGCCGCTACCTGACGACTTCTGAGCTCTTCGTCCTTTCGGACGTAGCGGGAAGCTATGATGGTCGCTATTTCGGGCCAATCGAACGGAGGACTGTATTGGGCACAGGCCTGCCTATCTGGACCCGCTAGCCGCGTTGCAAGTTCCCGAGCGCGGCGTCGACCTTGGCCAAGGCTTCGACTAGTTGTTTTCGCAGGGAGTTGAGATCGCCGGATGGGTCTTCCTCAATTGCCAGATGATGCGGGTCAAGGCACGCCTCGATCAGTGTCAAAAGCGTCTGCGCGCGCATCGGACCCGCCTCCACCGCTGCATCGAGCGTGTCGTTGTCGATGCCTTCCCCGTCGAGGATCAGCTTGCCACTACCAGCCGACAGCCATACGGACAACCGCGCGCCGGTCAGCACGGATCTGTCGACGATTTCAGCCGGTAAGACCAATCTGACCGTGAGCGACTTATCATCTGGCGACCTGAGGCCGGCGACGTAGCACTCCCCCGACGCGAATGCTGTTCCATCGTGCTCGCGCTCAAAGAAGGGCCGCGGTTCTGTTTCGGTCATCGCACTCTATTCCTCGCAGTCGGCATCAGACCAACGGATATCCCAAACTGGGATAATCCGAAATCAGGATTAAGCGGTGAGGTCGTCAATCTCGCTCCCGGCTTCTTCTCATGCGCGACACGCTGCGCTCGCCGCGTCAAATCCAGCTCCGCAAGCTGCTACGTGACCTTCGCGAGAAAGGCGGTCTCACGCAGGCGGACGTCGCCACCCGTCTCGACAAGCCTCAATCGTTCGTCGCCAAATACGAAGGCGGAGAACGCCGCTTGAGTGTGATCGAGTTCATTGACGTCGCACGAGCACTCGATCTCGAACCGATCTCTATCCTGCGGCAATTCCTGAAATCCCTCGATCGCGATCGCTCATAACCGGCCTTCTAACATATCCTCTCCCTCACCAGAGTCGTATTGGCGCCGCAGTCCCTCAAATTGCCTCCTCTATTCCCCAAGATAAATGCCCGTCGCTGTGGCGCGCCGTGAAGGGGAGTTACGACATTCGCACATTCTGACGGTTACTTGTGTTCGACTATTGGCTTCAGTCTCGTTCGAACACGTGCACCATCCGCAGGCGCCGACGTGGACATGGCCAGAACCCATGATGATGCAATTTTGCCATGCCCATAGTCGCCGTCTCTCATCCGCAAGTAAGTCTGGGCGGGCCCGCCCTCAATCGTGGATCTCGGTCGGTCGGGCTCTATCTCGCGGCGCGGAGAGCCGCTCGACCGAGCCGCCGATGTAGACGGCGTCTCGGCGCCTTCGCGTGACGATCCCTCCCGCGGTCGCCGTGGCACGCTCTCGCGCGTACAGACGCTTGTAGTACGTGCTGATCTGCTCACACCGCGCCGGCGATGTCTCAGCCTCTTCGATCACGCGCGCCGGAGCGTCGGAGATCACCGTCTCCAACCGCCGTGTGATCGCCCCGGCAGGAACTCGTGCCACGTCGCCACCTTCGCTCATGTCTTGCCCGGTCCGGTCGGACGCCAGGCCGCCGCTCTCTGGCCGCGGTGGAGAGCCGTCTTCCCCGCATAGCTTTGTGCACGCTGTCGCAGGCGTCGCCTCGGTGGCAACCCGCGCGTGCCGCGCAGGTCCTCCACTGCGTTCCGGCCCGTCTGCGCGGAGCCAAGCTCCGCTCGACGGGTGCCACCAGCTCCAGCCTGCCACGATCGGCACGTCGCCGGCGGGGAATAGGTCTCCGCCGGGACAATCTGAGGAAACGACACCATGGCTACCATCGGATACGTCACCAAGCGCGAGGACGGCCGCTACGAAGGCGAGCTCAAGACCCTCTCCGTCCGCGCGTCGATCGCCATCCTGCCGGTCGGCGACAAGCTCTCCGACAACCAGCCGGACTTCCGCGTGATGTCGCAAGGCATCGAGATCGGCGCCGGCTGGCAGCGGATCGGTCAGACTTCGGGCAAGGAGTACATCTCGCTATCGATCTCGGCGCCTGAGTTCGGCAAGACGCTGTATGCCAACCTTGGACGAGCTGCCGGGCAGTCCGATCCGAACGCCTACGCTCTGATCTGGACGCCGCAGGACTGATCCTTCGGCTCAGGCCCTCGCGCCGACACCGGCGCGAGGGCTTCTTCGCGTTCCGCGAAGTTGCCCACCCGCCCACCCAGACATACGATCGAAGGAGAGACCCAGAGAAAACTGTGGCGACGCTCCAGGCACCGATACCACAGCCCACAAAAAGCGCGAGGTGCAGGTCCCGGCCTGTAC
>JAEZRM010000023.1 GCA_023412805.1 Pseudomonadota bacterium
AGGCGTGCCTTGAGCTGATGTCCAAGGACGTCATCATCGCGATCCAGGACATGGGCGCGGCGGGGCTGACGTCGTCGTCGTGCGAGATGGCGGACAAGGGCGAGGTTGGCATCCACCTCAACCTCGACCACGTGCCCCAGCGCGAGACCGGCATGACGGCCTACGAGATGATGCTCTCGGAAAGCCAGGAGCGCATGCTGATGATCCTCAAGCCCGGCTCGGAGGCTGCAGGCGAGGCCGTGTTCCGCAAGTGGGGCCTGGATTTCGCGATCATCGGCAAGACGACCGATACCGGCCGCATGATCGTCAAGCACAAGGGCCATGTCGAAGCCGATCTGCCGGTCGACAAGCTTGCGAACTCGGCGCCGCTCTATCAGCGCCCATGGGTGCCGACCATGCCGCCGAAGACCATTCTCGCGGAGTGGGTGCCGGCGCCGTCGAGCCTTACGGAAACGCTTTCGGAGATGATGAGCGGGCCGCATCTCGCCTCGCGCCGCTGGATCTGGGAGCAGTACGATCACATGGTCATGGGCCATACGCTCGTGCGTCCCGGCGGCGATGCGGCGGTCGTGCGTCTGCCCGGCACGAAGAAGGCGATCGCGGCGAGCTGCGATGTCACGCCGCGCTACTGCCTTGCCGATCCGGTCATGGGCACGAAGCAGGCCGTCGTCGAGACGTGGCGCAATCTGACGGCGGTCGGCGCCGATCCGATCGCCATCACGGACAACATGAACTTCGGTAATCCCGAGCGGCCCGAGATCATGGGCCAGTTCGTCGGTTCGGTCGAAGGCATGGGCGAAGCGTGCCGCGCGCTCGGCTATCCGGTCGTGTCGGGCAACGTCTCGCTCTACAACGAGACGAACGGCAAGGGCATTCCACCGACGCCGGCGATCGGCGGCGTGGGGCTCATTCCCGACTGGTCGAAGACGGCCGACATCAAGCTCAAGCGCGATGGCGATCTGCTGCTCCTGATCGGCCACGAGGAAGGTCATCTCGGGCAGTCGCTCTATCAGCTCCACGTCACGGGCAAGAACGAAGGTGCGCCGCCGCCGGTCGATCTCGCCGACGAGATCAAGGCGGGCAATCTCGTGCGCGCGCTCATCCGCGAGGAGAAGGTTTCGGCGGTCCATGATGTGAGCGATGGCGGCCTGCTGGTGGCTGTGGCGGAGATGGCGCTCGTGGGCAATCGCGGCGTCGAGCTGTTCCCCTACGAGGGCAAGCTGCCGCCGCACGCCGTGTGGTTCGGTGAGGACCAGGGCCGCTACGTGTTGGCTGCAGAGCCGTCCACCGGCGAGGAGATCGCCGAGCGGGCGCGCCTGCTGGGACTTGCGGTCCGTATTATCGGCCGCACGGGTGGTGATGCCATACAACTCAAGGGAGAGGCCGCTCTGCCGCTGGCCGAGCTCCGCAGGGGCCACGCGGCGTGGCTGCCTGAGTATATGTCCGGAAAGCGTAATTCCTGATCGTGTTAAGTGGCCAGTAGGTGAAGGTGTTACACTGGCGACTGTTAGTCAGGAGCATGATCCGTGCGCGAGCGACGTCTACTACTCATCATCGGCGGTGGCATTGCTGCCTACAAGTGCCTGGAGCTGATCCGGCGCGCGCGTGAGCGTGGCTTCTCCGTGCGCACGGTGATGACCAAGGCCGCGCAGGCTTTCGTGACGCCGCTGTCGGTGAGCGCAATCTCCAACGAGCGCGTGCTGACACAGCTGTTCGACGTCGATGAAGAACGCGAGATCGGCCACATTCGCCTCTCGCGCGATGCCGACCTGATCGTGGTCGCGCCCGCAACGGCCGATCTCATGGCAAAGATGGCGGGCGGCCATGCCGACGATCTCGCAACGGCCGTTCTGCTCGCGACCGACAAACCCGTGCTCATCGCGCCGGCCATGAACTCGCACATGTGGCAGCACCCCGCGACACAGCGAAACGTCGAGGCGCTCAGAGAGGACGGCATTCATTTCGTCGGGCCCAACGCAGGCGAGATGGCGGAGCGCAATGAAGCCGGTCCCGGCCGCATGTCCGAGCCCCACGAGATCCTCGCGGCCATCGAACGTCTTTGGGGTGACGAGACGGCCAACAATATCAGCGCCAAGCAACCGCTCGCCGGGAGGCACGTGCTGATCACCGCCGGTCCGACGCACGAGCCTATCGATCCCGTGCGCTACATCGCCAATCGTTCGTCCGGCAAGCAGGGTTATGCGCTCGCGGCGGCGGCGCGGGCGCTCGGCGCGCGTGTGACGCTCGTATCCGGCCCGACTACCCTGCCGATCCCGCACGGCGTGTTCGTCTCGCGTGTAGAAAGCGCGCGCGAGATGCTGGCGACTGTCGAAGCTGCACTGCCGGCCGATGTCGGCATCTTCACGGCCGCGGTCGCCGACTGGCGTGTCTCGGATGCGCGCAATCAGAAGATCAAGAAGGATGCCAAGCAGGCAATGCCTACGCTGACTCTTGTCGAGAACCCCGACATTCTAAAGACGGTCGGTCACCTGAAGCTTGGGAAGCGGCCGCCCTTGATCGTCGGCTTCGCGGCCGAGACTGAGAACGTGCTCGAGAACGCGAAGAAGAAGCGCAAGAGCAAGTCCGCTGACTGGATCGTTGCAAACGACGTGTCGCCGGCGACGGGCATCATGGGGGGCGACCGCAATGCCGTGCACATCGTCAGCGCGGACGGCGTCGAGAGCTGGCCGGACATGGACAAGGGCGATGTTGCGCGGCGCCTGATGGATCGCGTGGCCGAATGGCTCGTGGAGAATACGGGCGAGGCTTGATCGCGCGGGGCGCGGCGGCTGTCGAACTCTGGGTGGGGCGAGTATGGGGAAAGTGACGATCGGCGTGATGCGCCTGCCACATGGGCAGGGGCTGGAGTTACCGGCTTATCAGTCAGTGGGGGCCGCGGGCATGGATCTCCTCGCGGCGGTGCCGGAGGGCGCCCCCATGGAGCTGGCGCCGGGTGCGCGTAAGCTCGTGCCGACAGGGCTCGTGCTAGATATCCCGCAGGGCTATGAAGTGCAGGTTCGCCCGCGCTCGGGCCTCGCTATTCGGCATGGCATTACGCTGCTGAACTCGCCCGGCACGATCGATTCCGACTATCGCGGTGAGGTCATGGCGATGTTGATCAACCTCGGCGCCGAGACCGTCACGATCGAGCGCGGCGAGCGCATTGCGCAAATCGTCGTCGCGCCCGTCGTGCAGGCGACGCTGGTCGAGGTTAAAGAAGTTTCAGAGACGGCACGCGGTACCGGTGGCTTTGGTTCCACCGGCACGAAATCAAAAACGCGTGGCAGGAAGCCCGCAGCTTGAAATCAACTCTTCGACAGTGCTGAACAACGTGGTTGATCGGGGCCGCCGCTGTCTTTGACGGTCTGGTCGTCGTCGTTGTCGTTGTCCGAAGCCGAGTGCTTCTGCCCGTCGTACTTTTCCGCAAGCTTCCGCAATGCCTCCCGCATCGGGTAAGGCAAGTCTTCCAGCGGCACAATTTCCTTGCGCAACTGGTCGACCAGTCTTTTTAAAGTGTGTTTCTCCATGGCTCATGCTCCTCAGTGTAAAGAACCGAGGTAAGCCAAAGATGTTCCACGCGAATCGAAGGACTTATTTTTCTGTGTCTTTAGGGATCCGATAACGCTTCACTCGGGCCAGCTGAATTTTAGGACCGTGCGATTCGTGCGATTCGTTCCATTCCCCCCATGTAGGGCCGCAGCGCCTCGGGGATGAGCACGCTGCCATCGGCCTGCTGGTAGTTCTCCAGAACCGCAATGAGCGTGCGGCCGACCGCGAGGCCGGAGCCGTTCAGCGTATGGACGAACTCGGTGCCCTTGGCGCCGGCAGGCCGGAAGCGCGCACCCATGCGCCGGGCCTGGAAGTCACCGCACACCGAGCAGGATGAGATCTCTCGATAGGCATTCTGGCCCGGAAGCCAGACCTCGATGTCGTAGGTCTTCTGCGCGGAGAACCCCATGTCGCCTGTGCAGAGCACGATCGTCCGGTGGGGTAGGCCGAGGCGCTGGAGGACCGTCTCGGCGCAGTTCGTCATGCGCTCGTGCTCGGTGAGTGATTGGTCCGGCGTCGTAATCGAAACCAGCTCGACCTTGCTGAACTGGTGCTGGCGGATCATGCCGCGCGTATCGCGACCAGCCGCGCCGGCTTCGGAGCGGAAACAGGGGGACCACGCCGTATAGCGCAGTGGCAGCGCCGCCTCGTCGATAATCTGCTCGCGCGCGAGGTTCGTCAGCGGCACTTCGGCTGTCGGGATGAGATAGAAGGAATCCCGGTTCCTGAGCTGATCGCCGAAGGCGTCGATTGCTTCCTGGCGCTCCTCGCTGGATGCGGTCGGAGACAGCAGAGCCACCCCCTTTTCCCAGGCTTCCAGGTCCAAGCCCTTGGTCGTTTGAAATAGATCCTCTGCGAACTTCGGTAACTGAGCAGTGCCATACACGGCCGGATCGCGCACGAGCAGCGGCACCTGGCATTCGGTGTATCCGAACTCGCCCGTGTGGATGTCGAGCATGAACATGGCTAGCGCGCGCTCGAGCCGTGCAAGCTGACCCTTCAGCACGACGAAGCGGGCGCCCGACATCCGCGCTGCTGCTTCGAAATCCATGAGGCCGAGCGCTTCGCCGATCTCGAAGTGCTGGCGCGGCTTGTTGAGGCTCGCGGCCGGCAGGGACTTCGGATCACCCCAGCGGCGCACTTCGACGTTGGCCGTCTCGTCCTTGCCCTCGGGCACGTCCGCGAGCGGAAGGTTCGGCAGCACGGCCAACTCGCGCTCCAGCGCGGCTTCAAGCTCACGCTGCTTGTCCTCATCGGCCTGAAGTTGGTCCTTGAGGGCTGCAACCTCTGCCATGAGCGTGCTCGCCAGCGCCTCATCCTTGGCGCCCTTGGCCTTGCCGATCTCCTTCGACGCTGCATTGCGCCGCGCCTGGGCTTCCTGCAGCCGCGTTTTGATCGCGCGCAGCTCCTCGTCCTTGGCGATGAGGCCGGACGAGAGCGGCTCCAGCCCGCGGCGCTTGAGGCCGGCATCGAAGGCGGCAGGATTGTCGCGAATGGCTCGGATGTCGAACATGGTCGTCGCCCTGGAGGGTGTGAAAGTGACTTGGGCGCTGTCTTAGGTGGCCGAGGCGTGCCCGTCCAGCGGCTTGGTGGCGCGGTTTTAGTTGCGATCACCGCGAGCGCGGCGCCAGTAGGCCGTGATGGTCTCCAGCAGCGCCTCATGCCCTATTTTGAGGCCCTGGGAGGCAATGCAGAGGCCGTCCGCACCGACGGCGGCGTTCAGCGGGCGTGTGAGGCGCGTCAGCGGCGTGAGCTTGAGCACGCGCTCGTAGGCCGGATCCACGTCGAGCACGATGGCCGGCTGATTATAGGCCGCCCAGGTGGAAATGTTCCGGATGGCCGACCAGGGAACGACGGCCTCGGTCAGGCGAACGTCGCGAACGCCGCGCGGCGATATCGTCACGATGGGGCCGCGCAGTGAGAGCAAGCGCCACGCCGCGACGAGTGCGATGAAGCCGAAGAACGTCACGCCGAAGCCGCCGACGACCTGCCCGGTGAAGCCGTGCGCCGGCGTTATGAAGAGCGACAGGAGCACGAAGCCCAGGCAGACGGATATCGTGCCGACCATCCGCCACGGTGATTGCCTGATCTCGATCGTGCTGTTCGTGTCGATGGCCATGAGAGCCACCCTAGTGTGAAATCCCGGCCAGGGTGCCGTGCTGCTAGCGCCGGTACTGGCCGCCCCCGTCCATGTCGATGACGGTGCCCGAAAGATACGCCACGTGCGGCGCCGCGAGCATGACCGTCAGTGCTGCTACTTCTTGCGGTTCTTTGAGGCGGCCGAATGGCAGATTGCCGAGCAGCTCTTCCCAGCGGTTTTCATCGCCGAGCGTCGTCTTCGCGCGCGTCTTGGAGAGCGACATGATGCGGTCCGTGCGCGTCGCCGCCGGGTTGATGCCGAACACGCGCACGCCGAAGTCCGCAGCACCCGCGCCGACGCCCTTCGTGAAAGCGTTGAGGCCCGCGTTGCCCATGGAGCCGCAGATGTAGTCCCAGCGTGGCGCGGGGCCGGCCATGCCGATGATGTTGATGATCGTGCCGGCTTTGCGCGGCTGCATCTGCTGGAGCGCCATCTGCGTCATGTGCACGTAGCCCATGACTTTGAGCGCCCAGGCCTCGGTCCACTTGGCCATGCTCATGTCGAGGATGCTGCCGCCGGGGATCGCACCCGCGTTGTTCACGAGGATGTCGATGTCGGGAAAGCGCGCCATGGTCGCTTCGCGTGGTGATTCCTGCGAGAGGTCGGCGGCGTGCGTCGTGACATTGGCCTGATGGCGCGAGCGGATGTCGTTGGCGGCGGCGTTGAGCGCGTCGGCGCTGCGTGAGACCAGGATGACGTTCGCGCCCTCCGCGGCAAAGGCTTCGCCGATGGCGAGACCGATCCCCTTCGATCCACCCGTGACGAGCACCTTCTTGCCGGCAAGCTGCAGGTCCATGGTCGTCCTCCCAAATGTAGGAACTCGGCGTTATCCGCCGATGGTTTCGATCGAGACAGGAAAGAGCGGCGCGAGGTCATCGACCTCCATGATGTGATAGATGCTGAAGCGATAGGCATCGCCGGCCGTCATCTCCGGTGGCGTGAAGGGGAAGCCGAGATTGCCCGCCGTCGAGATGCGGCCCGGGAATGGCGCATGCAGCAGGTACTGCTTCGCGGTGGCGGCAACGGCGCGCGCTTCTTCCTCCGTCTCGCCGATGCATTCGACGAGCACGCCCACTTCTTCCGGCACGGTCGTTACCGGCTGGCCGCCGACCACGCCGAGGCCATAAAAGCGAAAGAATAGCTCGTACGGCCGCTTGGGATTGGGCGGTACCAGCTCGCGCACCATGGCTTCGACGCTCGCTGCGATCTCCTGCGCCTTGGCGATGAATACTGGATCTGTCGAGCCCGCGACGAGGACCGCGCGCGCGCCGAGCCACGTGGCGCCCTCGATCTTCACGGAGAACTGCGTCGCCGGCTCCCAGCGTCCGCCGGATACGCGCACGCGGCGATCGTCGACCGCCTCGTACTTGGCATCGGCGAGATAGAGCACGCCCTCCGGCTCCGCGACCGAAAGCGGATCGGCCTGCTCGTAGAGACTGTGCGCGGCAACGGACATGGGCGTCGCGCGGCGATTGGGATTCATGCTTTCGAGGATGAAGCTCTCGCCTTCGAGCGTGCCGAGCATGGCGTCGCGCCCGCCGCCTTCACAACAGAGCGAGGCGCACTCGATGATCTTCGCCATCTGCAGCGCCGGCCCGACCGGGAAGCCGAGCCGCTGCGGCAGCGTCGCGTAGATGGCCGTATCGCAGGCGCGACCGGCGATGATGATGTCGGGTTCGAGATCAATCGCGCGCTGGAAGGCCTCCATGCCCATCTGACCGACGATACGGGCAGCACCATCCACATCCGCTTCCGTGATCGCGCCGATGGGTCCGATGGACGTGACCTTTCCGCCGCGCACGGCCGCCTTCACGACGTCGCGCGGCATCTCGGCGCTGATGTTGGCAACCTTGAAGCGCAGATCGTTCTCGCGCGCAATCTCGCGGATGATGTCCATGGTTTCGGCAAGATGCGGATCGCCGCCGCCCGTACCGGCCGTGCCGAGAATGAAGGGAATGCGGTTCGTGACGGCGCCGACGATCGCCAGGCCGAGATCGCGCTTGGATGAGCGTCGCGCGGTCGCGAGCTTGCCCGCGCCGAGATAGTAAGGGCCGGGATCTACCGAGCCCATGTCCGCGCCAATGAGATGCGGTTTGCGCGCGAGACCAGCGCGGAAAGCGGGCTCGGGAATGCCATAGCCGAGCTGTCCGGATGCCGAGAGGATGCGCAGCGGACCCTTCTCGCGCTTCCAGGCGTCGATGGTGGCGGCGAAAGCGCTCATATTTCGAGATCCAGGATGGGGCGGTGCTGTTGCGCGCCGTAGACGTCGGTATCGCCCGGTGTGCCGGCGATGATGCGGCGGGGCAGTACGATTTTGATGGCGTTCGCCGCCGGATAGGGAATGATCTCGGCCTCGGCGACATTGAAGCGCTGGGCGATCACGGCGGCCTTGAGGCCCGGCGCAGCGAGCGCGCGCTCATACATCTCGCGGCTGTCGAACATGAGATCGAGCGTGACCTGGGTCGGGCCAGCGTTCTTAGATCGGATGACGCGCGCGGCGTCGATCAGTTTCATGAGCGTTCCCACGGTGATTTTTGCTTAAGTCCGTACATTCTGCGGCACGCAAGCCTCGTCGTGCAATGGTCTCAGCGTGCAAAGCAGTAGGCCCGCAACGCAATGCGCGCGGGCCTGTGGAATGCCTGGCAGGTGATGGCGCGCGTTCAGCTCACTTCGGCGAGCAGCGAGAGCTGGTAGCCGTTCGATCCGTCGCGATCGACGAGGCGCGTCGGGTAGCTGCCGGTAAAGCAGTGGTCGGTAAACTGCGGGTTCTTCGGGTCGCGGCGGTCGAAGCCCATGGCGCGGTACGTGCCGTCGATCGACAGGAAGGCGAGACTGTCGGCGCCCATGAAATCGCGCATCTCCTCGACGCTCATGTTGGCGGCGAGCAGCTCTTCGGTGCGCGGCGTGTCGATGCCGTAGAAATCAGGATGCTTGATCGGCGGGCTCGAGATCCGCATGTGGACCTCCCGAGCGCCGGCGTCGCGGATCATATCGACGATCTTCTTGGACGTGGTGCCGCGCACGACGCTGTCGTCGATCAGGACGACGCGCGCGCCCCGAATGACGCCGACGTTTGCCGAATGCTTGAGCTTCACGCCGAGCTGGCGGATGCGCTGCTCGGGCTCGATGAACGTGCGGCCGACGTAGTGATTGCGCACGATGCCAAGTTCGTAGGGAATGCTCGAGAACTGCGCGTATCCGATGGCCGCAGGCACGCCCGAGTCCGGGATCGGCACGATCACGTCGGCGGGTACGAGCGACTCGCGCGCGAGCTCGATGCCGAAGCTCTTGCGAACGTCATAAACACTTCGCCCGCCAGAGACTGAGTCTGGGCGGGCGAAGTAGATGTACTCGAAGATGCAAGGGCGAGCCGGGCGTTTGGGGAACGGACGATGGCTCTCTACGCCTTCGGCCGTAATCACCACCACTTCGCCGTTGTCGATCTCGCGCACGAACTGAGCGCCGACGATGTCGAGGGCGCACGTCTCGGATGCGAGCACGTAGGCCTCGCCGAGCTTCCCGAGCACAAGCGGGCGGATACCGACGGGATCGCGTGCGCCGATCAGCATGTCGTTCGTCAGGCCGACAAGTGCGTAGGCACCCTCGATCTGCAGAAGCGCGTCGATGAAGCGCTCGACGATGCGGCGCTTCTTCGAGCGGGAAATGAGGTGGAGAATGACCTCGGTGTCCGAGGTCGACTGGCAGATGGCGCCGGAGGAGACGAGCTCCTGGCGGAGCGTGAGGGCGTTCGTGAGATTGCCGTTGTGGCCAACTGCGAAGCCACCTGTATCGAGATCGGCGAACAGAGGCTGCACGTTGCGCAGGACGACATCGCCCGTCGTTGAGTAGCGGTTGTGGCCGACGGCCATGCGCCCGGCGAGCCGCTCGATCACGCTCGCTTTGTTGAAGTTGTCGCCGACGAGGCCGAGGCGACGCTCCTGATTGAAGCGCCTGCCGTCGTAGGTGACGATGCCGCAGCCTTCCTGGCCGCGATGCTGGAGCGCGTGCATACCGAGTGCGGTGATGGCGGCGGCGTCATCGTGACCGAAGATGCCGAAGACCCCACACTCCTCGCGGAGGCGGTCGCCATACCAATCTGTTTCGTCGGTCTGCAGCGTGTCGGCGTCGTGAGGGTGCGGCACGGACATCATCGCTGCGGCTCCATCGCTGCCGGTTGAGCGCCGGATATGTGACGTATGCCGCTGCAATTCAAGTCGAGCGGCGCCGTCAATAGGCGGTCCTATATGTCAAAACCGTGTCAACTTCCACCCCCAACACGCAGGCCTTCCACGCGATATTGCCGCGGCCTGCCGATGAGCAGATACATGATGTCGCGGGGCGCTTGTCAGGCGCTCCCGGAAGCGCCGCGAATCACCGAGCGTCCAGCATATTCTGCCACATCGCCGAGCTGCTCTTCGATGCGAATGAGCTGGTTGTACTTGGCGAGGCGATCCGAGCGGGAGAGCGATCCGGTTTTGATCTGGCCGGCGTTCGTCGCGACGGCGAGATCGGCGATGGTCGAATCCTCGGTTTCGCCGGAGCGGTGCGAGATGACGGCCGTGTAGCGGGCGCGCTGGGCCATGTCGACGGCATCGAGCGTTTCCGTCAGTGAGCCGATCTGATTCACTTTGACGAGAATTGAATTGCCGACGCCCTTGGCGATGCCTTCGGCGAGGCGGCGCGTGTTGGTTACGAAAAGGTCATCGCCGACGAGCTGGCAGCGGTTGCCGATGGCCTGGGTCAGCGCCTTCCAGCCGTCCCAGTCGTCCTCGGACATGCCGTCCTCGATCGACACGATCGGATAGCGAGCAACGAGGTCGGCGAGATATTTGGCCATCCCGGCGCCGTCGAGCGACTTGCCCTCGCCTTCGAGCGCATACTTGCCGCCCTTGTAGAATTCGGTCGCCGCGCAATCGAGCGCCAGCACGATGTCGTCGCCGGGTTTGTAGCCGGCCTGCTCGATGGACTTCATGATGAAGCCGAGGGCCTCGTCGGCGCTCTTGAGGTTCGGCGCGAAGCCGCCCTCGTCGCCGACGTTGGTGCTGTGGCCGGCGTCGTGGAGACCCTTTCGGAGCGTGTGGAAGACCTCGGCACCCATGCGGATGGCATCGGCGCAGGTTTCCGCGCCGACCGGCATGATCATGAATTCCTGGATGTCGATCGGGTTGTCGGCGTGGGCGCCGCCGTTGATGATGTTCATCATCGGGACGGGGAGGATGCGGGCGTTGGTGCCGCCGATGTAGCGGTAGAGGGGCAGGTTGCTGGCGAGGGCCGCGGCCTTGGCCGTGGCGAGCGAGACGCCGAGGATGGCATTGGCGCCGAGGCGGGACTTGTTCGGCGTGCCGTCGAGCGTGATGAGGGCCGTGTCGATGCGGCGCTGATCCTCGGCATCCATGCCGGAGAGCGCGTCGAAAACCTCGCCGTTCACGGCATCGACGGCCTTCAGCACGCCCTTGCCGAGGAAGCGGGATTTGTCGCCGTCGCGGAGCTCATTGGCCTCATGCGCGCCCGTTGAAGCGCCCGACGGCACGGCGGCGCGGCCGACCGAGCCATCCTCCAGGGTCACGTCGACCTCGACGGTCGGGTTTCCGCGGCTGTCGAGGATCTCGCGGCCAATGATGTCGACGATAGCGGTCATGGAGGGCTCCGGTCGGCGAGGGATGGGCGTTTGCGCGGGGTATAGCCCGCGCACGCCGGAACGGAAAGCCGATCGGAAGAAGAACAGCTAAAGGGCCGCGGTCGCTGCAGCGGCAACTAGAGCCACAGCTTAGAGCCGCGAGCCGACGACCAGGGTCCAGAAGGTCTTGAACTCGGTCTTGGGATCGTGAACCAGTGCGAGCCCGATGTGCTGGGCTTCGGGCTGAAGGAGGTTCTTGTTGTGGCCCGGGCTGTTCTGCCAGCCCTTCAGCACTTCGTCGAAGCTGGCCTGGCCGGTGCCGACGTTCTCAGCCGCGAGCTTGGCATTGTAGCCCGCGCGCTTGACGCGATCCCATGGGTTCGAGCCGTCCGAGCCGTAATGCGAAATGCGGTCCCACTTCGCGAGATCCTGCGCGTGGGCGCGGGCTGCCGTTGTCAGCTCGGCATCGAGCTTGAGGGGCTTGAGGCCCTTGGTGCGGCGGTAATTGTTGATGGCGTCGCGTGCGGATTCGGGATTGAGGCCGGCGCGGGAGTAGTCGCGGTCCGAAAGGGCGCCCTTCGGTGCGCGCTCGGAGGGGGTGGATGTGGTCGGCGGTGCGAGGCTCGCCATGCGCTGGCTGCTCTCGACGCGGGTCGGTGTGCGGGCTGTGAGGTCGCTGCCGAGTGAGGCCTGACGGGTGGACCTGGCCGACATTGTCGGGCTTTCGGCGAAGCCTGAGCTGAGCGTGCTCGAACTCATGCCGCAACCGGTCGTCAGAAGAACGACCGAAACCCCCACCAGCACGCGATACATGGTTACAACTCCTGCCGGCCTACGCGCAACAAACCCAGCGTTAACTATGGAGCCGGGTGGTAAACATGCCGTTAATGATGCGCGCACGGAACTAGCTTCCCTCGGGACAAGTGGCGGTTGCCGATCCGTGCTGTCATCGTTGCAGATCCCCTGGACGAACCCGGAGTATCCGGGCGCGTCGCCTCTACTGCATCGAGCACGGGAGAAACCGTCCTGTCGGGACATAAGAGAAGGAATCTTCGTGACTTTAATTTGGCCGCGGGGCTGTTGGCGGCAAATATATTCGGTCCGGGCGTGGCCCGATGCGCGCACCCTGAGCGGGTCGGCGCGGGATGGGGCGATTTTACTTGGCGGATTTGTTGCAGTCTTTCAGAATGCCATTGATTCTACGGTGATTCGTTCGGGTCGAGGGGCCCCGGCGGCAGGTATTTCGCGAGGGAAACACGAAATCCTGCCCGATTGTCCGGCCGCGCTCAGGGGGCGCCAGTGCTGGAATTCCCCACGTGAGGTGCAGCGTGTTCGTGTGAGGCCGGGTCGTATGTGACCGCGGCCGTGAGCGCATTGTCGCCTGTGTTGAAAGGGCTCGGAGGCAGACACCGGTTTGCTAGGGGGCAAAGACATGGCCGTGGCGGTACTGGATGCGCCTCGCGCAGCGCCGGCGCGAGTGGATGCGCTCCGGGTTGGCGCGCTCGTGCTCCTGCGGCTGTCGGTCAGCGAGAGCGGGGTCGGCGAAGCTGAGCTGGCGCGGGATCTGCAACCCTTGGTGGCGCCCGCGGTCGAAGCTGGCGAGTGGCGACTTCTGCTTGGGCGCCTCGTCGCGGCGCATATCAAGGACCAACTCGTGGTGAGGCGGAGCAACCGGCTCCATGCCACGGCCGGCGGTCGCCGCCAGGCGCAGCATTTTCTTGGCTCAGCACCCGCGAGTGGGGACGACTGGCCGAAAATACGTGATGGGGCGTTGATCGCCCGTGCGCTGGGTACGCCCGGCTTGCCGGTGCGGCGACTCAAGGCCCTCGGCAAGATCGACGGGCTCAGAAGCGCGATCGTCATCGCGGCCCATGGGCTCAAGCAGCGCTCCGCAGCGAGCGCCTCGCGCCTTCGGAACGATCTCGCGCTTCTCGCGCTGGATCGCGCCTTCGGCAACCGCCTGCAGCGGGACCTCGGCGCCAAGTCCGGGCTCTCGGCGAAGGCCGCGCGGCTGCTGGCCGGTCAGCTTTCGACGCGGCCGCGCGATTTCGGCTCGGACAGCCGGCTCGTTGCCAGACTTGCCGCCGAAGCGGTCGGCGTCACGAGCAGCACATTGCCGGCACTGCGGCTCGCGCTGCTGCGACGGTTCGTTGCGGGCGATCTGGAATGGCCGATCGCCGTGTCGCGCGGTCAAGAGGCGCCGGCCAAGCCGGCAGCGCCGCCCGTCGCGAGTGCACCGGCTGTCGTGCAGCGTCTGAGACCGACACCGGCTCAAACGGGGCGCCCCGATCCCGAGGCGTTCGCGCACGCGGTGAAGAGAATGGCGCGGCCGCTCGCGACCGGTGGGTGGTCGGGCAGCCGCAAGGTCTACATCTCACAAGTCTGGGCCGCCGTACAGGAACAGCACACGGGCTGGGGACTGAGCGAGATCGAGTTCAAGGCGATGCTCACGGAAGCGCATCGCACGGGGCTTCTGGTGCTCGGCACATCGGATCTGCGCGACAAGCGCGATCTCGAGGAGATCCAGGCCTCGGCGACCGTGTTCAAGAATACCGTCTGGCATTTCGTGCGTATCGACGATTGATCCGATCAGTCACGTCAGTCCCTCGCGGGGCCTAAACACTTCAAATTTGCGTCGAGGAACAAGAAGAACATGCAGCGTGCGGTAGAAATCGCGGCCCCGGTCGAGAGTTTTGCATCGGCATTCGAGCACTCGATCACTTGGGAAGACGACATCTGGAGCGCGGATCCGGTCGACGTGGCCGCCGTGCACAAGCAGGCGCGCGCGAAATTTCAAAGCACGCTCGACGCGATGGTGAAGGTCGACGGCGGCGTGACGCCGGCACGAATGCTGCTGTTTCATGGCCAGTCCGGCGCCGGGAAAACGCATCTCATCCGCGCGCTACGAACGAGCAGTCATCGCGCCGGCACGGCTTACTTCGGCTATGCGCAGATGACGCCCGATGTCGCAAGCTACGCCGACTACTACCTGCGCCGTCTCGTGGCTTCGCTCGAAAAGCCGTACGATCCCGATGGGGAATGCGAAAGCGGTCTTGCGCGGCTGACCAACAAGCTTGCCGCTGCCGCACTCAGCGACGAGCAGTTGAATGAGCTGACGGAAGCGAAGCTCGACGAGGACCAGCTCGCGAAGCTGATCATCACGCTTGCCGACGAAATCGTAGCGAGCCCGCAGTTCGCCGATCAGGAACTCGATATCAACATCGTGCGCGCACTGCTCTATCTCCAGCGCGCCGATCCGCGCATCGACCAGCGCGTGCGCCAGTATCTGCATGGCCGCCCGCTCAACGAGCTTTCGCAGTCGTCCGTCGCTGCGCTCGATCCGAGCTCGGGGGAGGGGCGTGCCTTCGAGATCATGGAAAGCCTCGGCAAGCTCATGTGGACGGTCGATCGCGCCGCGCTCGTCTTCTGCATCGATCAGGTCGAGGATCTGCGCTTCTTCACCGACTCCGACGAGCGCTTCCAGAAAGCCGTGCGCGATCTCATTCAGATCGCCAACCGCGTGCCGACGTCGCTGATCATCATCTCCTGCCTCGGCGATTTCTACGATCACGTCCGCGGTGTGCTCGCGCAGTCCTATATCGACCGCATCGAGAAGGCAGGTCCCGTAGCGCTGCTCGAAAGCCGCACGGCCGATGAAGCGCGCCTCATTCTCTCGCGGCGGGTCGAGCAGCACGCGATCGCGCGCGGTGTCGATCCTGCGGCTGCGGATCTGACGAAACTCTTTGGTGCGGATTTCGTAGCCGAGCTGGGCGGCCTCTCGACACGGCGCCTGCTCGAGGACGCGCAGGCGCGCCTCAAGAGCCGAGAGTCGGAAATGCCGACCGACGAGCCTGAGGAGACCGATGGCGCGGGCTTCATCTCGACGCTTGCGGCTGCTCTCGGCTTCGGGCTTGGCGGTGGCGACAGCCAGCCGGCTTCGGCAAATCAGATCGACTTCCGCGCGAGCTGGGAGCGCTTTGCCAGTCTCTCCGAAGCCGAGATGCCGTCCGACGATCAGGAGTTGTTGGGCGTTTTGACGTCGGCACTCGAATTGTCGCGGGCCGAATGGGGCTCGGCGGTCACGTTGTCCGTGCGCCGAGCCGATCTCGGCGAAGAGCTGCCTGCGGCTGACGTCACAGTCACGCACGCCACCGGCATCATGCAGAAGACGCGCGTCTTCATTTGCAATCGTCCGACGCAGGGTGGCGGTCTCAAGCGCCAGCTCGACAAGGTGCTGTCCAGCCTGTCGTCCGCGAGTGCGGTCATGCTGCGTGCGAGCGACTATCCGCCGCCGCGCAAGAACCAGACGGCGCAGGCCTTCCGCAAATTCCGTGAGAGCGGTGGACGCACGCTCGTTGTGCCCATGGCTGAATGGGAGCGCATGATGACCGTGCGCGAGTTCCATGCGCGTCATCGCACGGATCCCGGTTTCGGCGGCTGGCTCGAACAGGCGAAGCTGCTGTCTGGCCTCTCGGTGCTCGCGCAGCTTCTGCGCCTCGATCTACTCGGTGCGCCCATGCCCATGGGGGAGGCGCCGTCGCGTCGTCGCGCGGAGATGCCAGTCGAGGCCCCGGAGCAGGGCAATCTCGTCACGCTGCCTTGGGCCAAAGGACCGCCCGATGCACAGCCGCGCGACGGCTACAGCATGCCGAGCCTGCAGAGCCGTCTCGCCGACTGGACAGGTTGGAGTTCGACAGGCCCCGCGGCGCCCGCGCCGGCTGCACCGACGGAGGAAGATCAGGATCTGCCGCTCAGTGTCATTCTCGATGAGCACGGCTCGAATTCGTCGAGCATTCTCGCCGGGCGCGAGATCGGTGGTCGCGGCAAGAGCATCACGCTCAACAAGGACGTGCTGAAACGCCATACGGCGGTGCTCGGTGGTTCGGGCTCGGGCAAAACAACGCTCGCGCTTTGCCTCGTCGAGCAGCTTTTGATGAACGGCACGCCCGTCATCCTGCTCGATCGCAAGGGCGACCTCTGCTCCTACGCAAACCCTGAAGTCTGGCGTGGCGAGCCGAACGAACTCAGCGAGGCGAGCAGCCTGCGCGAGAAACTCGGCGATCAGGTCGACGTCGCCGTCTACACGCCTGGGCGCGCCTCAGGCCGGCCGATCTCGATCACGCTCCTGCCCACCGGCATCAACGAGCTTCCCGAGCACGAGCAGCAGCTGCTCGCCAATCTCTCGGCGGCAGCGCTCGGCGACATGCTGCATCTGAAGAATTCGGCGACGCATCAGAAGCAGTCGGGCACGCTCTCGGTAGCGCTGCGCATTCTCGGATCGCGCTTCAGCACCGAGGTCGGCCTGAACGATCTCATTCACCTCCTCGAGGACGAGGATCCGGAGCTCACTGAACTCACGCAGCGCATGGACCCCTCGGGCAGGATTCGCCGCGATCTCGTTGCGCAGCTTGACAGTCTCCGGCATCGCAATTCGGCGCTGTTCGAGACAGGCGGCGAGCCGCTGCGCATGGAAAACCTGCTCGGTATCGGCCCGCACGCGCGTCCAGACGGCCGCACGCGCCTCTCCATCATCTACACGGGCTTCCTCGGCGACAACGAGAATATCCTCTTCTGGGTCTCGCAGTTCCTCTCGGAAGCACTGCGTTTCTGCCAGCGCAATCCGAACGACGAGCTGCAGGCGGTCGTCATGCTCGACGAGGCCGACCTCTACATTCCGGCGAACGCGAAACCGGCGACGGCCGAACCGCTGCAGAGCCTGCTGAAACGTGCACGTTCCGCCGGCGTCGGGCTCATGCTCGCGACGCAGTCGCCCGGCGATCTCGACTACAAGTCGCGCGACCAGATCACGAGTTGGTTCATCGGTCGCGTGCGTGAGGATACGGCGCTCCGGAAGCTCAAGGCCGCCTTCCAGAGCGAGTCGGGTCTCGATCCGGCGGCGGTACTCCCGCATCAGACGGTCGGCGAGTTCCATCTCGTGCAGGAAGGGCTCGTGCGCGCGCTCAAGGCGCAGCGCTCGCTCATCACGGCCGAGCAGGTGCCCTTCGATCGCATCGAGCAACTCGGTTTCGAGACCAAAGGTCAGGGCGAACGACAGCTCAGGCTGTTTGGGTGAAAAGTTTCCCCTCTCCCCGCGCTTGCGGGGAGAGGGCCAGGGTGAGGGGCGGCCACTTGCGCCGACGTTGGTGCTTGCTGCCGCCCCTCATCCCGACCTTCTCCCCGTCAGGACGGGGAGAAGAAGAAGTGAGCTTTGTCCCACGTATATGGGGCGTAACCGGGGTGAGGGGCGACCACAGGCGCCGATGTCGGCGATTGATGCCGCCTCTCATCCCGGTCGCATGTGTGCGGGAGATGGGACTACCGTTCGGCCAGAGCCAAACTCAATTGCTCCGACGCGGCTTCCTCGCGCGCGCCGAAGCTCGAAAGCGTGACGCCGACGAGGCGGATGCCCTTGCTCAATGGATAAACCGAGCGCATGAGCTGCACGCTCGCCTCGTGCAGCGCCTCGCGTGAGCTGACCGGGGCATCGTAGGTCCGGCTGCGCGTCGCGATCTGGAAGTCGGCGTACTTGATCTTCACCGTCACGGTGCGGCCGAGCGATTTCGTTTTCTCGCACCATGCCCAGACATCATCCGCCATCTCGCAGATGGCCGCTTCGATCTCCGCCGGCTCGAGGAGGTCGCGCGAGAAGGTCGTCTCCGATCCCGAGGACTTGCGCGGCCGATCCGGCACGACGGCACGATGATCCTCGCCCCGCGCGAGGCCGTAGTACCACGGGCCCGACTTGCCGAAGTGCTGCTGCAGAAAAGCCAGCGATTGCAGTTTGAGATCCGCGCCTGTGAGAATGCCGAGGCGGTTCATCTTCTCAGCGGTGACGGGACCGACGCCGTGGAACCGTCCGACGGGGAGATCCGCGACGAATGCCTCGCCCGCTCCCGGCGGGATCACGAACTGGCCATTCGGCTTGCGATGGTCCGATGCGAGTTTCGCGAGGAATTTATTGTACGAGATGCCGGCCGACGCCGTGAGCTCCGTCTCGGAGAGAATGCGCGCGCGGATCTCGGTTGCCGTCGCCGAGGCGGTCGGGATGCCACGCAGGTTCGCGCTCACGTCGAGATAGGCTTCGTCGAGCGAAAGCGGCTCGATGAGCGGGGTGTACTCGGCGAAGATCGCGCGAATCTGCTGCGATACAGCTCGGTAGACCTCGAAGCGCGGCTTGACGAAAATCAGCTCGGGACATTTGCGCAGCGCCGTGCTCGAGGGCATGGCTGAGCGCACGCCGAACTTGCGTGCTTCATAGCTGGCCGCCGCCACCACACCGCGCGCGGCGCCATGGCCAACAGCGAGCGGGCGACCGCGCAATGCAGGATCGTCGCGCTGCTCGACGGACGCGTAGAAGGCGTCCATGTCGATATGGATGATCTTGCGGATGGGCACCTCGCTCATGGCGCGGATACATCTAGCATGGCTGGAACGTATAGTGAACTCGGGCTTGTGGACGACCAACGCTTTATCAACGCACAACGGTTGGTGTGATGCGCATCAATGATTCAATGAGCCCGTTCGCGCTATCAGCCTATGATCGCGCATCAGGCGGGGAGAACGAGCGTTGAGCATTCTGATCATCGGGGCGGGGCACGCGGGGGGCGTTGTTGCAGCGAACCTTCGACAAGCCGGGACGGATGCGCCGATCACGATCATCGGCGACGAGCCCTATCCGCCCTATCAGCGGCCGCCGCTCTCCAAGGTCTGGCTGAAGGGTGATGTTGCGTTCTCCGCCGTCGGCTTGCGGCCTGAGACCTACTACGCACAGCGCGACATTTCCCTGCGCCTCGATGCGTCAGTCGTCGCACTCGATCGCGTGACGCGGACGGTCACGCTCGCCAGCGGCGGAACGCTTCCCTACAGCACGCTCATCCTGGCGACGGGTGCGCGCGCGCGTCGCCTCGGTCTCGCAGGCGAAGATCTGCCCGGCGTCCACGCGCTGCGCACGATCGCGGATGCGGATCGCGTGAAGGCCGGACTGATTCTCGGGCAGCGTCTCGTAGTGATCGGCGGCGGCTATGTCGGGCTGGAGGTCGCTGCATCGGCGCGACTCAAAGGGATGGATGTCGTGGTGATCGAGCGGGAGGCGCGCTTGCTGGCGCGCGTTGCCTCGCCGCCCATCTCGGCCTTCATGCAGCAGTATCATGAGCGCAAGGGTGTCCGCATCCGGCTCGAGACTGGCGTGAACGGATTCGATGCGCGCGATGGCCGCGTTGCGGGTGTGCAGCTCAGCGACGGGACGCGTGAGCCAGCCGACATGGTGCTGGTCGGTGTCGGTGCCGTGCCGAACACGGAGCTGGCTGTGGCTGCGGGGCTCGCGTGCAACAACGGCATTGTCGTCGATCTCGACGCGCGCACGGGCGACCCGAGCATTTTCGCGATCGGTGACTGTACTGAGAGACCGCTGCCACACTATGGATGCCGTACCCGTCTTGAAAGTGTCGCGAGCGCATTGGAGCAAGCAAAGCAGGCAACGGCTGCGATCTGCGGCACCAAGGCGCCGGTGCCGGAAGTGCCGTGGTTCTGGTCCGATCAGTACGATCTGAAACTGCAGATCGCCGGTCTGCCGATCGGTGCGATGCGCATGGATCTCCGTGGCGACGCGGCGCAAGGCAAGTTTGCCGTCGCGCATTTCGATGAGCGTGACCGCCTCTGCGCCGTCGAAGCGGTCAATCTACCGGCCGAATACATGGCCGGACGCGCGAGCATCGCCAAGGAGCGCGCGGTCTGATCGCGTCAGAGGAACGACATCGGCCGTGTCTTGGCACGGATGCGTGCGAGTGCCCACAGCTTGACACCATCGATCGGCACGGGACGGCGAAACTCCGCCTCCGCGGCGGACACGTCCGGAAGGCTGCGGGAGATAATGTCGTCGAGCCGGTCGGTCATGAGGTCACTGTGCAGCGCGCGCCAGAAGGCGACGCTTTCATCACGGTACGTGCGCACCAGCCGCTCGATGAGGCGGCGATCATCGTACGAGCGCGGGTTGAAGAGCTGGAACGCGATCGCGAGCTTGTCGTCGAGCGTTGGACGATGTGTGTGCCATGTGGCGCGACCGTCGCGGAAGAGCGAGGCGCGCATCGTCGTGAAGTTGTTGCCGGTGAAGATGATCGGCATGCCGCTGTCGTCGAAGTTGCGCGGCTCCTGCGTGTCGGCGAGCTGCTGGAGTTGATGAGTCACGAGCAGGCTGTTGATGGTTCTGCCCATCTGGCCATCGGCGGCGGAGATCGAGAGATCGAAATCGTCGGCAACGATCGCGATACGCATTTTGCGGCTCCGCGAGGTTTCGGCTGCGAAGCTCATGAAGTCGTTGAGCACGGCGCAGGCGCCGCCTTCGTGTTCGCTCGCCAGCATCGACGCCGGCAGCAGGGCGACCGCGAAGCCGTAGCGCAGCGAGGCGTCGGTCGCCGATACGGTTTTGCCCGTGCCGCGCGGACCCTGGATGATCAGGTATCGCTCCACCCGCCCTTTGAGCGATGGCAACACCTGCTTGAAGAGGTGCCGGCGGATGGCCCGCTCGAGCTCATCGAAGACCACACCGTCCGGACACAAATATTGTCCCGGCATGCGGATCAGGCCGGCGAACGGCGAGGACGCCGTAGGCGATGGCGGATTGGGTGCCAGGTTAGCGATCCGGGACATACGTCTCCATCTCCAGGGCGTGCGTGCAGGAAGTGGGCAGCCACGTCCCAAGGCGCCAGATTCGAGATGTCGCGACAAGATTCAACCAGTGATTGATTCACAGTTCGATGGGCTCATCCGGTGATTGTGCGGCAGGCTGCGGAGCGGCCCACAAGCGAGTCTAACTACAACCATAAGGTGTAGGCGAGCATCTCCGAAAGCTCGCACGCCTGGTACACGCAATGCGCGAGCGCGGCAGAGCTGCGTGCGGCCTACGCGCCTGCGGACTGTAGCACTGTGGCCGCAAAGCCTCTCTTATGCTCGTAACTGATATACCCGCATAGCGGGTGGTGGCGAATCGCTTACTCTACTTAAGCGTGTGTGCCTCGGGGCGGGTGAGAGCCCCTATTTCTCCATCGGATGAGAGAGCAAATGAAGAAGTTGCTATTGGTGGTTGCTGCCTGCGTGATCGCTACGCCGGCGTTTGCGCAGGTCGCTTCGCGCGGCGGCGTTGCGAATTCCGCGCGCATCAGCCAGACGGCGGGCGCCCTGGCTTTCAATCTATTGGCTCAGGGTGAGCGAGCCGAGATCGAAGCGCCGCGCAATGATCCTTATCTGCGGGTCGATGGCGGCGCGTTCATCATGCCGTACATCAATGAGTCCTTCAACGCTGTGCGGGGCGGAGAAGTGCGCGTCTACGACCCCGTCGGCACGTTCATCGACGAGCGGTCCTTCACGGTCAACAACGACTATCTCAATCCTCCTTGATGCTGAAGCAGGCGATGAGGCGTGACTGCTGCGGTCACGCCTCATCGCTTGAGATGCCAGAGTTTGCGACCAGTGCGCCATGAAGCGCCAGCGTCTCCATCACAAATCGAACGCACGAGGAATTCGATGCGAACTGCTGCATCCAGTGGCGTCGCTCTGATGTTGCTTGCTACCAGCTCTCATGCGGAGACGTTGGAGATCAATCAGAGCGCTTGGTTGAATTACACCGTCGTCGTCAATGCGGTGAACAAGGGCTCGAGCCTCTCGATCAATCATCGCGGTGAGAAGAACGGCATCTCCTCGGTGCAGATTGCAGGAGCCAAAGACACGGAGATGCTGGCGCATCAACGTGGCCGGCGCAATGCCGCAGTCGTCCATCAGCAAGGCTGGATCACATCGTCGATCGTCATTCAGGAAGGGCCGCATGGCCCCGGCGGCCATCGAGATCTACCGATGAGCCACACTGTTCGAGAGACGGACGAAGGCTACCTCTCGTATTTCCAGACAGGGGGGTTCAGCCTCGTCACGCCGACCGACCCCAATCACACATGGATCAGCCGGTTCGGCCGTTCTCGCTGAGAGAGTGGCCTCCTGCAAACAATGGGACGCCCGGATTTCGATATCGATTCTCTGAGAGCGAGAAGAAAAAGCGCAGGGCACGATCTGCCTGATATCGCGCGCAGGGGCAGTACGTCATGAAATCAACGATTGCAACCCGAGCTGCTGGTCTTCTCGCGGTGTTCTGCATCAGCGCATTGATGCTCGCAAGGGTAAGCGGATCCGCAAGCGCCGACGATGATGAGACTTCATCATCGCCGGCCGTAGCTGCGAAGAAGAGTGCGGATCGCGCGTGTCATGCATTCGGGTCGGGCTACACTTCCGTCGGAAATACAGGCCTTTGTGCGCGGCTTGGTGGTGGCATTCTTGTGTCGGCGTCGAAGGAGTTCACGGACCGCGACATCGTGATGGTGGGCCAGCGCATACCGACACTGTTCAATAATGGTGCGGGTGCGCCGATCGTCTACTACCACGAGGACGACGTAAGCAAGCAGACGAAGAACCCTACCGCGGGCGCCTACGCGTGGGCGCAGATGATGGTTCAGACGAGGAACGACTGGGGGATGCTGCGCGGTTTCGTGCGCATCGCTGCAGATGCGCGCACGCGCTACGACGATAGCGGAGATGTCGTCGTCGATCTGCGCCGAATCGAGAACTCCTACTACTACGGCGCCCTGGACGAGGCGTGGGTGCAGTGGAACGGCCTGAAGGTCGGTGTTCAACCGTCGATGTTCGGCTTCAACCGGTTGCCGAGTGTCGTGACGCCCGGCTATTCGTCGATCGTGAATACCCTCGGAGCTTCCTACACGATCGGCCTGACGCGCAACGCCTCGCTCAGCATTGCGCTGGAGGATCCGGAGCGACGGATCATGGCCGATGGCATTCTCGCCCGGCCGACACGATCCGACGTTCCCGATATCGTCGCGATGGCGCGCATCGCGACGCCTTCGACGCTCTATCATTTCTCCGGCGCACTGCATCACGTCGAGGATCATGTTCTCAAGGATTTCGTGGGCGGAGATGAGACGAGCGTCTGGGGCTGGGCGCTGTCCGCCGGATTGCAGTCACGGGTGACGTGGAAGGACATCATCGGACCGCAGGGCGACGGCGTATTCGGCCGCTTCAGTTTCACGGCCGCGTATGCTTCGGGTGCGCCGGCTTATCTCGGCATTCCCTTCTTTGCGCCCGACTATGTCGCCGCCGGTGATGGCATGACCTACAATTCCAAAGGCTGGTCGGCCGTCGCATCGTATGAACACATGCTGGCGCCGTGGATAAAGCTGAGCCTCAGCGGATCGTACTTCGACATCTCGATGTACTCGGCGGGCGAGCCGTTGATCCCGCATGATGACCCTGGCCCTCCGCTGATGCCTGATCTCGATTTCGAGGTCGACGTACGCGGCACGGTCTTTCAGGCGGGCATCGAAATCATGCCGCGGCCGGGAATGGTGATCGGTTTGGAGGGCGGATACACCACCACATCCGCCAAGGGCCGATACGTCGGATTCCCGGGCGAAAGAGCGAGCGTGGGCTTCCCGCATGTCGGCGTCTACCTGCGCCAATCATTCTGATCGGTTGCTGGGCGATCGCATCCATCAGTTGCCGTCTTCTGATCCTGCCGTCCGGCTCTCCGGACACGCGGCGCGTGCGCGACGGCCCCATCTCCTGATGTTGCATTTTTGTCAGACGGCGACAGCATCGCACAATCTTAGCGTGTGTATATCCGAATCTCACTACCCGTAGTCATGGAGTCGTGGCAGATGATACACCTATAGATTGTGGTCGGGCGATCGATCTTTATCGCGATCTCCGCAATCTTCACGTGTGTGGGCGTAACGGGATGCTGCCTTGGAACTGTTAGTTGAGTGCTATGTCTGTTGCAACTTTAGAGAACTGCGGAGAAAACGGAGATGCGAGGATATTTCAGGGGCAGCGGATGCGCCGCGGCATTGGCGGTCGCGGGGGCGCTTATTGTGGGTGGCAGCGCAGCGCAGGCGCAGTACAGCGCAGGCGGTGGCACCGCGTCAGGCACCGACGCAATCGCTATCGGCGACGGCGCTAATGCATCAAGTCAGAATTCCGTTGCGGTCGGCTACTACGCCAACGCGGGAGGCCTGAACGCCATCGCGATCGGCGTCGGCGCGTCGGCGACCGCTGATCACAGCACGGCTATTGGTGGCGGTTCGATTGCGAGCCGCGGTGGGCAGGCCGACTATACAGCGCCCTATCTGACCGCGCCGCAGACGTCCATCGGTGAGGTCTCGGTTGGCAATAACGCCGATGTGCAGCGGCAGGTCACGAACGTCGCCGCTGGCTCCACGCCGACGGACGCAGTCAATGTCGCCCAGCTCCAAGGCGCAGTCGAGCCGCTGAGGTCGGACCTGAGCGCGCTTAGCGGCCGCGTTGGCAGGCTCGAGGATCGAGTTGACGACGTTCGCGACATCGCGATTTCCGCCGGTGCGATTGCGATGGCGAACTCGCAGCTTCGCTATGACGATCGCGCAGGCAAGCTTTCTCTCGCCGCGGGTGGCGGCGCCTTTCATGGCAAGGGCGCATTCGCTGTTGGCCTCGGCTACACCTCGCCGGATCGCCTCTGGCGCGCGAACCTTTCGGGCAGCTTCACGGAAGACGAAGCTGCGTTCGGTGGCGGCATGAGCTTCACCTTGAACTGATGGAGACACTTCCGGGGGGAAGAGCGAGGAGGGCGTGTCTCCGGATGCGCTCTCCTCACCGCCGTTTTCATTGGGTGGCGTAGGAGGCTTTGTCGTGCACGCGCTTGGGCAGCAGATTCTCCGGTCAACAATCGCTGTGGGGGCGCTGGTCGCCGTTGGCAGTACGCTCACCATCGGGCTCGCTGGCGCCGATGATTCGCGGACGAGAGCGGATGCCGCTGTTCGCATGGCACAGGCTACCGATACAAAAAAGCCGCGCCTCGATAGCTGGGCATCCTCCGTCAAGCAGCCCGATGCGAAGAAGAAGCAGGCCTCAGCCGAGGCGACGAAGCCCGAGGCAGACAAGGATCGCGGCGCGCCGGCCGGTCATCTGCAGCCGCAGCTGCACGCGAGTAACGGCGGGATCACGACGTGCTTCGATACCCTCGCGCGGGCGACGAGTCAGGCCGTGGATGGGGAGCATCACGCGTTCTCATTCTGGGATTCCAAGAAGCCGAACGAAAGCACGTTCCGCTCGATCGTTTCGCTGCGCTATCCCCACGCGACGGCGCCACGCGGTGCGTCGATCATCATCAACAGCCCGGTCGGCGGCGCTTGCGATGCGACGACGCTGCAGGTCATGCCAACGCAGCGTTCGTGCAGCGCCATTCAGGGCGATCTCATGAAGACGGGGAAAGCCGTCGCGAATCTGGCGGGGCTCGCGCTCATTCAGGTGCCGCAGGAGCTGAGCTATATGCTGCTACCGACGGCCGGAGACGGCTGCGCGATTATCGCCATCCGCGTGATTCGCGCGCAGTAGCGCCGCCGGTACGCTCACCCATGTTGATGTTGTCATAAAATGCGGGTGGGTTCCGGGAGGGTGTCCCTCCCGGTTGGGGCGTGGGGCGAAAGCCCCACTCGCGAAGCGACCGCGTGCATAGCATGACGGAGCGCGGCGATAGCACGCCTTCCCGGCAGCCCGCTGGTCGTACTCCAAGCTGACCGCATGGCGGCCGCGGGCATAGCATGACGAAATGGAGGCGATAGCACCTCTTCCCAGCAGCCCGCGGCACCTAAAGAGAGCCCATCAGCTATTCGGGCCGCGATCCATCGAGACCGGCTGCCAGCGACGCAGCCCGCTCGTCGGCAGCACCGTCGGATTGACGCACGACATGGGCCAGCGACCCGTAAGCACGAGCGCCAATTCCTGCCCGACGCGGCGCTTGCGTGCCGGATCGAAGCGCGCCGAGGCCGAGGCATTATGCGGCGCGAGAATGACGTTGTTCATCTTGAGCAGCGGATTGTCCGGCTTGGGCGGCTCAATCTCGAACACGTCGAGGCCTGCGCCCGCGATCCAACCTTCCTGCAGCGCCTTGATGAGGCCGCTCTCGACCACCGTCGGCCCACGGCCCGTATTGATGAAGATCGCGGTCTTTTTCATCTGCTTGAAATGCTGCTCCTTGAGGAAGCCCACGGCCTCGGGCGTGGCCGGCAGATGCATGGAGACGAAGTCGGACTTCGCGAGCAGCTCGGAAAGGCTTGCCGGCTGGACGCCGTGCGATGAGATCGACAGTTCGTCGAGGAACGGATCGTGCGCCATCAGGTGCAGACCGAAGGCCTTAGCGCGTGCAGCGGTGGCCCGAGCGACGCGGCCGAAGGCGATGAAGCCGAGCGTCTGCCCCTGGAGGCGCGGAATCTGCAGCAGTTGCGGGCGGCCCTCCGACCAGCGGCCTTCGCGCACCATGCGGTCCTGCTCCAGCGCCCGGCGATGGGCGGCGAGCAGCAGCATCATAGCGTGATCGGCCACCTCCTCGATGAAGGTATCGGGACAGTTCGTGACGGGAATGCCCTTTTCGGTCGCCGCGGCCACATCGACGTAGTCCACGCCGACCGTGCCGAGCGCGATGTGCTTGCATTTGTCCAGCGCCATGATCATCGGGCGCGTGAACTTCATGGCCTTGGCATAGACCGCGTCGACGCCCTTTGCGGCGGCAATGAATCCTTCTTCGGTCGCCGGACACTCGATGATCTCGGCGTCGAGGCCTTCGAGCGCCTCCATCTCGTAGTCATAGCCGCCACCCGCGACCGTGAAGGAGGCGCCGGCGGGCGTGAGAATTTTGAGTTTGGGCATTTCGTGCTCCCTGTGGGCCGCTCGGATGTCGGCAGCATGATTGTTCTGACGGCGGAACCTGCCACGCCCGGCGCGACCAAGGCAACGGGTGGCTGTGCAGCGCACGCCTGCATTTCGCGGGGCGCGGGACGGTCTCCTGCTGACAAGCGTGGCCAAGCCATTAGTGTAGGGCACACAATAAGGACTGTGCCAATCAACCGGCGTGGCGAGGCAGAGGAGGAAGCACAATGAAGGGCGCTGTTTTCGCAGGTGACCGCAAAGTCGAGTTCCGTGATTTCCCGGATCCGACGCCTGGGCCGGGCGAGGTCGTGCTGGAAATGAAAGCCTCGGGCATGTGCGGCAGCGATCTCAAGTTCTACCGGGCGGCGCCGGGCGAGGCGGCGAAACTGCTCGGGCTCGGCGATACCGGCGCCGTCATCGCCGGTCATGAACCCTGTGGTGTGGTCGCAGCGGTCGGAAAGGGCGTGAGCGAGAAGGAAGCGCGCGTCGGCCAGCGCGTCATGGTTCATCACTATCGCGGTTGCGGTGTCTGTCCCCACTGTTCGACGGGTTGGATGCAACTCTGCGACGAGGGCGTGGCCGAGGTTTATGGCGCCACGGGGCACGGCGGTCACGCGCCGTACATGAAGGTGCCGGCGCGGACACTGGTGACGCTCCCCGATGAACTTTCCTTCGAGACTGGCGCAGCAATTTCCTGCGGCACCGGGACCGCCTGGGGCGCGCTCAAGCGCCTGGAACTCACGGGCGACCAGACCATCGCCATCTTCGGCCAGGGCCCGGTCGGCCTCTCGGGCACACAGCTCGCGGCGGCCATGGGCGCACGGGTCATCGCACTCGATGTCAGCGATGAACGCCTCGCTCGCGCCAGGGAACTCGGGGCGGACGTGACGATAAATCCAACGAAGACGAACGATATCGTCGGCGCCATCAAGCAACTCACGCACGGTCTCGGCGCCCACGCGACGCTTGATGCCTCGTCCTCGTCGGAGGCGCGGCGTCAGGCCGTGCAGAGCGTGCGCACATGGGGCAAGGCCTGCTTCGTCGGCGAGGGTGGGCAAGTCACGCTCGACGTCAGCCCCGATATGCTGCGCCGCCAAGTGACGCTCATCGGCTCGTGGACGTTTTCGACGGTCGGTCAGGCGGAGTGCGCGACATTCATCGCCGACCGCAAGATCAAGGTCGATGATCTCTTCACGCACCGCTGGAAGCTCGAGCAGGCCGACGAGGCCTACAAGCTCTTCGACAAGCAGACCAGCGGCAAGGGCGTGATCCTGATGTAGCGGGCTGAAGCAAAAGGGAGACGGCGAAGTATGTGGCGCGAGATCGAGCCTTCGGAAGTGCGTGATGTCTCAGTCGATGGCTATCGCGTTCGCACCTACAGCTTCGGCTCTGGCGACAACGTCGTCTTTTGCCTGAATGGCGGTCCGGGCCTTCCGTGCGACTATCTGCGGGAGGCCCATTCCTGCCTGATCGACAAGGGCTATCGCGTTGTCGCCTTCGATCAGCTCGGCACGGGCAAGTCCGACCGGCCGACGGACGCGGCGCTCTGGACCATCGGCCGCTATGTCGAGGAGACCGAGACCGTGCGCAATGCGCTTGGCCTCGGCAGGGTGCATCTGCTCGGGCATTCGTGGGGCGGCTGGCTCTCGATCGACTATGCGCTCACCTATCCCGAGAACCTCAAGACGCTCATCCTCGAAGATACGGTCGCGGACATGCCGCATCTCGCGAGCGAGCTGGAGCGTTTGCGCGCCGCGCTCGGACCAGAGACGGTCGCGATGATGCAGAAGCACGAGGCGGCGGGCACCTACGATCATCCCGAGTATCAGGCGGCTGTGACGATCCTGAACTATCGCCACGTCTGCCGCCTGCCTGAATGGCCCGCGCCGATCAAGCGCTCGCTCGACGACTGGAACATGGGCCCGTACATGACCATGCAGGGGCCGAATGAATTCCTCTACATCGGCAATCTCAAGGACTGGAACCGCGTGCCGGATCTGCCGCGCATCAAAGTTCCGGTGCTGATCACCGTCGGCGCACACGACGAGCTGACGCCCGCGTGCGCGCTTCGCATGAAGCTGGCGCTGCCCGATGCCGAGATCAAGGTCTTCCCCAATTCCAGCCATATGCCCTTTTATGAGGAGCCGGCCGCCTACTACCCCGCACTCCTCGATTTTCTGGCTCGGCGCGGAGCGAGCATCTGAGGCGCGGATTGGCCGCCTTGCCGCGGGTTGAGGCGGCCCCTACTGTGGCCCCGGCCGCCTGATACAGGCATATGACGGCAACGAACATTCACGACGGGAACGACGGTACCATGGCGCAAGAACTCACCCATTTCATCGGCGGCAAGAAGGTCAAGGGTACGAGCGGCCGCTTCGGCAATGTGTTCTGGCCTATGACGGGCGAGGTCGCCGCCCGCGTGCCGCTCGCATCCACGGCTGAGGTCGATGCGGCCGTGCAGAACGCGCGCGCCGCGCAGCCGGCCTGGGCGGCCGTCAATCCGCAGCGCCGCGCCCGCGTGCTCGCGAAGTTCGTCGATCTCCTGAACCGCGATATGGACAAGCTCGCCGATGTGCTTGCGCGGGAGCACGGCAAGACGGTGCCGGATGCGAAGGGCGACATTCAGCGCGGCCTCGAGGTGTGCGAGTTCGCGACCGGCATCCCGCATCTCATCAAGGGCGAGTACACAGATGGCGCCGGCCCCGGCATCGACATCTATTCGATCCGCCAGCCGCTCGGCGTCGTTGCCGGCATCACGCCATTCAACTTCCCGGCCATGATCCCCATGTGGAAGTTTGCGCCGGCCATCGCGTGCGGCAACGCCTTCATCCTCAAGCCCTCGGAGCGCGATCCGGGCGTGCCGCTCATGCTGGCGGAATTGATGATGGAGGCGGGCCTTCCCGCCGGCATCCTCAATGTCGTCAATGGCGACAAGGAAGCCGTGGACGCGATCCTCGACCATCCGCAGATCGAGGGTGTCGGCTTCGTCGGTTCGACGCCGATTGCGGCATATGTCTACGCGCGCGGAACGGCGTCAGGAAAGCGCGTGCAGTGCTTCGGTGGCGCCAAGAACCACATGCTGATCATGCCGGATGCCGATCTCGATCAGGCCGTCGATGCGCTGATCGGCGCGGGCTACGGCTCGGCCGGCGAGCGCTGCATGGCGGTGTCGGTGGCGGTGCCGGTCGGCAAGCAGACGGCCGATGCGCTCATGGACAAGCTCATTCCGCGCGTCGAGAATCTCAAGATCGGCCCGTCCACCTCGCAGGAAGCGGACTTCGGGCCCGTCGTCACGGCGGCGCATCTCCAGAAGGTCAAGGACTACGTCGATATCGGCATCAAGGAAGGTGCGAAACTGCGCGTCGACGGCCGGAACTTCAAGCTGCAGGGCTACGAGGGCGGCTTCTACATGGGCGGATGCCTCTTCGACGACGTTACGCGCGACATGCGCATTTACAAGGAAGAGATCTTCGGGCCGGTTCTGTCGGTCGTGCGCGCCAAGGATTACGGCGAGGCGCTGAGCCTTGCCATGGACCACGAGATGGGCAATGGCGCCGCGATCTTCACACGCGACGGCGACACGGCGCGCGACTTCGCCTCGAAGATCAATATCGGCATGGTCGGCATCAACGTGCCGATCCCGGTGCCGCTCGCCTACTACACCTTCGGCGGCTGGAAGAAGAGTGCGTTCGGCGACCTCAACCAGCATGGCCCGGATTCGATCCGCTTCTATACGCGCACGAAAACCGTCACGCAGCGCTGGCCTTCCGGCGTCAAGGAAGGCGCGGAGTTCTCCATACCTGTCATGAAGTAGACAGGCACGAGCTGCGATAGAGGGCCACGCTCCGGACAACAGGAGCGGGCCCAATCAGGAAACGCGCGAATGTCCTCACGTCTCACGCTCTACGGCAGCTTCACGTCGAGCTCGAGCTACAAGCCGATGCTCTTTCTGTCGCTCGCGCGGCTGCCGTTCTCCTTCCGCACGGTCAACCTCAAGAAGGGCGTGCAGAACGAGCCTGCGCATCTCGCCCGCAATCGTTACGGCAAGGTGCCGGTGCTCGAACACAACGGGCTGACGATCGTCAACTCGAACATCATCCTCGATTACCTTGCGCGCACGACGGGGCATTTTGCGGGCGCGACCGAGCAGGATCAGTGGACGGCGCGCGAGTGGTGTGCGTGGGAAGCCGACGCGATCAGCAATGTCGCGAAAGTGCGCCACTACAGTCGCTTTCGCGAGGTGCATCCCGAAGTGATGGGGTACTTCCGGCCGGAGGCGGAGAACGCGCTCAACTTCGTCGATAAATCCGTGAAGGGGCGCGAGTGGCTCGTCGGCGATCAGTGCACGATCGCGGACATCGCCTGCTGGGGGCGCATGGTGTTCATGGCGGAGGGCGGTCTCGACATCAACCGCTGGCCGAACCTGCTGGCATGGTCGGAGCGTCTGAAAGCCATGCCGGGTTTTGCCCTCCCCTACGATCTCATCCCGAAGAAGGATCAGGAGTTCGACCCGGCTTGATCGGGCACCGCTCTTAAGCTGAGGAAGTCAATGACCCGCATTCCATATCCCGACCTCGAAAAGTCTCCGCCCGAAGTCCGCGAGATGCTGGCGCGTTTGCCGGGGCCAGTCGGCATCTTCAACATGATCGCGCATGCCGAAACGGCGCTGAAGCCGCTCATGAAGCTCGGCGGTACGTTCCTCGGCAAGCTTCAACTCGATCCGCTGCTGCGCGAGCTGGTGATCTGCCACGCCGTGAACCTTGAAGGTGGCGAGTACGAATGGGTGCAGCATGTGCCAGTCGTCCTCGCGCTTGGCGGCACGCAAGAGCAGATCGATGCTCTGCAGCTGGGCGACGATCAGGCGGCGTGCTTCAGCGATGCGCAGAAGGCGGCGTTGCGCTTTGCGCGCGAGGTCGTCGTGGATGTCGGTGCGTCCGAGGCCTCGCTTACCGAGGCACGCAAGTATCTTTCCGAGCGCGAGGTCGTGGAGCTGATCCTGGTGGCCGGCTTCTACATCATGCTCGCGCGCCTTACCGAGACGCTCGACATTCCGAACGATCCGCCGATCGGCGACAAGCTGGTCAGCCAGATCGAGGCGCGAGTCGCAGCCAAGAAGAAGTGAGAGGGTAGCGGGATGAAGCGCGCGGTCTATGTCAACTGCGATGGCCTCTGCACGGATTGGATCAGCGAGAAGCGGACGCCCGCACTCTCGGCGCTTTCGGCGCGTGGCCTTAGATGCGCCGAGCATCGTTCGATCTTTCCATCCGTGACGCGCGCGTCGGCGGCGGCTGTCGGCTCAGGCTGCCGGCCGATCAAGCATGGTCTGCACGGCAATCGCATGGGGCTCATCGAGGAAGGGCGCATTGTCGTGCGCGATGCGGGCCCGCCGAACTTCCGCGATCATATGCGCAAGGCACTTGGCCGCACATTGCGCGTGCCGAGCATGTCGCAGCGCGTCGCCACGCATGGCGGCTTCGTCGCCTACTCGAATGTGTCGCCGGGTGCGGCGTACTTCCTCGATCCTGACGAGCATGGCGAAGTGCGCCATCGCGCGGGTTCGTATGGCCCGGGCGGATCGGCCGTGCCGCCACTGCCAATCAAGGGCGGCCTCGAAGGCGATATCGCCATGGCGGGCCTCTTCTGTGATGAGGTGCTGAAGGGCAAGCCGCGCGCGATTTCCGTCATGTGGTTCGGCGATCCCGATCTCACCATGCACAACGCGCCGATCGGCTCGCCGACGCATATGGCGGCGCTCAAGCAGATCGACGCGCTCGTCGGCGATGTCGCGGCTACCATCGATGCTTTGCGCGCCAAGGGCGAGGACATCCTGCTCATGGTCGGCTCCGATCATGGACATGAGACGATCACGCAGGGCATCAACGTTGCTGCGTGGCTCGACGACAATGGTTTCGGTGCGCTTCGCGAAGCTGGCCAGATTGCCTTCGCGACGCAGGGCACGGCAGCGCTGCTCTATGCCATCGGTGAAGCCGAGCGCGTAGTTCCGGAAGTGCTCGCAAAGCTGAAGTCGGCGCCGTGGGTCGGTGAAATCGCGACGGGCGACAAGCTCGCGCAGCTCGGCATCGCAGTCGAGGGCGGGCTCGTCGCCGGCATCAGTCTCGCGCGCTCACCCGAGCCGAACGAGTTTGGTGTGGCGGGGCAGCGATGGGCGTCCTTCAACGGTCCCGAGTTCAAGGGTCTGGGTTTCGGCCAGCACGGCGGATGGGGGCCGGACGAGACGCGCCCCTTCCTCATTGTCGATCATCCCGGCGCCAAGCCAAGACGGCGCACCGAGCGAACCTCGCTCATCGATATCGCGCCGACGATCCTGACATTCCTCGGATTGCCGGTGGACGGGATGGAAGGAAAGCCCATCGCCTGGGATTGAGGCGGTAGCTGTAGCGGCCGTCAATCGCCCTTGATCGCAGGTGTCGCGGCAGCTTTGGTGCCGGGCTTGCGGACGTGGATAGTGGCGAGCTGATCGCTATAGACCTTCTGCCAGCCTTCGACGCGATCGAGGAGCTTTGCCGCTGCGCTTGCGGAGCTCAACAAGGTGGCTTCAACATCGTAGTCGCGGAGCAACTGGAACAGTTTGTCAGGCTGCACCAGGCGGCGGGCATTGGTGTGATCCACCATAAGCTTCTCGCCGTACAGCTCCGTGCGTCCATCGATGAAGGTTGGCACCTCGCGCCAGATCAGATAGCCGCCGAAGTTGTAGTCATTGAATACGCGGCTGACATTGAGCTTCTTCAACTCGTTCACGGCAGCGACCGGCGACATGCGCGCGAATGGTGCGTAGTGAAGCGTCGAGGCGATAAGAACGGTGAGAGCGATCGAGGTCATCGCGATGACGGCGAGCAGTGGCCACTGCTGCAGTGACGATGCACCCGCAGCAGGTGGATCGCGGCCGATCTGCTCGCCGAGCGACTTCGCGAGCACCAGCGGTGCGAGAAGCGCCAGAACTTCCGCATTTCTCACGTGGCTCAAGGCCATGTACACGAAGCCGAGCATCAGCACGATCCGCATCGGCGGGAGGGTGATGCCGCGCCACAATACAAAGGCGAAGCCGGCGAGCACGGTCAGCTCGAGCGGTCCCGCCTGACCGAAATTCGCCGCTCGCCACTCACCGATCAGCGCGAGCGCGCCGCCGAGGCTGAGAATGCGCCGCGAGGCCAGCAGCGCTTCCCAGCCGTAGGGCGTGATGCAGCTTGCCGCGAGCGCCGCGACGCCAAACACTGCCCATCGCAGGAATATGGTGGGCTGCTCCGGCTTCGATGCGCGCCAGATCGCATCGAGCGCGATCGGCCCGATCAATGCGAGGCCCAGGACGAAGCCGCCATGCAAGTTGGCCCACAGAGCCATCAAAGGCAGCAGCCAGAATGACGGCGCGCCTTTGCGATCCATCGCGCCGACGAGGCCGGCGACCCAAGCGACCATCACGGGCATCGCCAGCACATGCGGGCGCGCCAGCAAGTGGGACGCCATCAACATGATGGCCGCAGTGACCAGCACCAGGACGGCGGTATGCGACAGGCGTGCAGTAAGAAAGCGCGTCAGGAGTGCGAGTGAGAGGGCAACTGCGGCAGATGCCAGGACGACCGGCCCGGTCCAGCCGAGGGCGCCATAGGCGAGCGCATAGAGCACCTGTGCCAGCCATTGGGTCGAGATCCAGGGCTGACCGTGCATCGTGAAGGAGTAGATGTCGGTGCGGGGGAGCGCGTGGTTGTCGAGGATCCACTGCCCAATGGTGATCTGCCAGTAAGTATCGGGGTCATTGAGCAGACTGCTGCCAATCATCAGCAACAGCGCATAGACGCCGAGACCGACCCAGACCGGCAGCAGGGCCAGCGGCTTCATGCGGGCCTCGGCAGCTTGGGCGATGGACATCGTCATGATCAGGACCGTCGCAAAATGGCATCGGCAACCGCCGTGAACGATGACCAAACCACGTCCGCGCATAATTTTAGGTAAACCACGATCGAGCTGGCCGCCGCGATCGAGTTGTGAAATGGCCCATATCCAGGTGGCGCGCACCTGGATGCCGGGTAGCCCATCCTCTTGACAGATCGTCGATCACGTCCAATGTTAAGATGCTTAACATGACGGTAGACGAGGGATCTCAATGCGCAAGCATGTGCTGATGTGGTGGCTCGCGGGCGGCGCAACCCTGCTCGGGACATCGCTGGCTTATATCGCGAGCCGCCCCCGGTTCGCGCCGGCCGTGTCGCGCGTCCAGGCGGGTGTTACGCGGGTGCGGGAGAGCCGGGCCTGGGAGAACGGCGCTTGGATCAGCCGGAAGCTCGGTGAGAAGATCGGCGACGGCCTCGGCCATCTGCTTCGGAAGGATCGCAGTGGGCGTGGTGGTCGTGAAGAAGCGCGGCCCGTCGTGCGCAATGCGGCCTTCGAGGAATATCGTGCCGCGGAGCTCGCGCGTCTCGAGGACGAGGAGCGCGATTTTCACGCGTATCTGGAGCGTCTGCGCGCTGCGCGTGACCGCGAGGAATTCGAGGCCTTCATGCAGGATCGGCGCGCGCGTTGAGGCGACGCCGGCTCAAGTCGGAGCGCGAATAGCACAACGGGAGGAGCGCGGTCAGCACTCCTCCCGTTTTGCTTTGCCGGGCATGTCAGGCCGTTGCGACATCCGAGCGCTGCAGCGCATTGTGCTCCAGTAGCGCGAGCACCGCGACGACAGCAGCCTGCGCAAGAATGAATATGGTTCCGAGCGCATTCGGCGCGATGAATGCGAATACGCCGAGGCTCGCGATCACCCACCCGATATTCCCGAGCACGATCAACCAGACGATCGGCCGCGACGGCGATGCCTGAAGCCCGGCAAAGATCATGAGTGCGGCGCAGGGGAACAGGATCAATCCGGCCCAGGTGAGCAGCGGTGCGGGAATGGCGGTGAGGCCGGCGACGAAGTTCGATCCGAACGCCATCAGGGCGCCGGCAGCGATGCAGGTTGCCGCATCGAGCAGAAGAACGTTCTGGAGTGTGTTGTTGGACTGAATGGGGCTCATGGTTGTTCTCCGTGGGCTTTTGTGGCGGAGCTTCGTTCAGCTCCATGCCCCGGAAGATGGCGACAGCGATGCGCCTGGTCGATTACGCTGGAGGTAATTGGATCGCGATTGCCTCGTCGGTAGTTTCGTCACCATGCCGAACACACAGCCCACTGCCGGAACCCTGCTGCGGACATGGCGTCAGCGCCGCCGCATGAGCCAGCTCGAACTGGCGCTCGAGGCCGAGGTCTCGCAACGCCATCTCAGCTTCGTCGAGTCCGGACGCTCCGCGCCGAGCCGGGACATGATCCTGCATCTGGCAGAGCGCCTTTCGATCCCGCTGCGCGAGCGCAATATCCTGCTCGTCGCAGCCGGCTTCGCGCCCATCTATCAGGAACGCAGTCTCGATGATCCGGCGCTCACGGCGCAGCGCGAAGCCATCGACGTCGTGCTCAAAGGGCATGAGCCGTTTCCCGCACTCGCCGTCGATCGGCACTGGACGCTCGTCGCGTCGAACGCCGCGATCGGACCGCTTATCGCAGGCATCGATGCCAAGCTGCTGGAGCCGCCGCTGAACGTGCTGCGCCTGAGTCTCCATCCGCAGGGTATGGCGCCGCGCATCGCGAATTATCCTGAGTGGAAGGCGCATGTCATTGCGCGCCTGACGCAGCAGGTGGATGCTTCGGCGGATGCCAAACTGAATGAGCTGCTGGAGGAGTTGAAGACCTACCAGCGCCCGCGCGGGGGACCGATTACCGCACCATCACCCAAGCGCGACTTCGGCAATGTGGTCGTGCCACTGCAACTGATGACGCCGGACGGAATGCTCTCGTTCTTCTCGACGACCACGGTGTTCGGCACGCCTGTCGACATCACGATCGCGGAGATCGCGATCGAAGCGTTCTATCCGGCGGACAAGGTGACGGCGGAGGCCGTGCGCAAGGCCGCGGCTGGTACGAAGCCGCCCATCGCGAGCGCCAAGCCCCCTAAACCCCGTAGCGGCCGATGATCGAGATCGAGCACACATTCTGATGCGGGAAACCGCCCAGGTTATGTGTGAGGCCGAGTGTCGGCTCGTCCTGGCGCTGGCGAGGACCGGCGCGGCCGAGCATCTGCAGATAGATCTCGTAGATCATGCGCAGGCCCGAAGCGCCGATCGGATGGCCGAAGCATTTGAGGCCGCCGTCGATCTGGCAGGGCACGCCGCCGTCGGCATTGTAGAAGCCATCGAGAATGTCCTTCACGGCCCCGCCCTCCTTGGAGATGAAGAGATCCTCCATGGTGACGAGCTCGGTAATCGAGAAGCAGTCGTGCACCTCGATGAGCGAGAGTTCCTTGCGCGGATCCTCGATGCCGGCCTCTGTGTAGGCGCGTTTCGATGCCGTGCGCGTCGTTACGAAGTGGCTGCCGTCCCAGGAATTGTGGCTCGCTTCCTGGCCATTCGAGACCGAGAGCTGCAGCGCCTTCACCGAGACGATGTCGTGCTTGCCGAGGCTTCTCGCTATCTCGGGCGTCGTCACGATCGCGCAGGCGGCGCCATCCGACACGCCGCAGCAATCATACAACCCCAGCGGTTCCGCGACGGTCGGCGCGCCGAGCACGGTGTCGATGTTGATCTTGTTGCGCAGGTGCGCCTTCGGATTCTTGGCGCCGTTGTCGTGGCTCTTGACGGAGATCTGCGCCATGGCGCGCTTGAGTTCTTCGGGCGACGTGCCGTTCTTGGCACGATAGGCGGCCGCGAGCTGCGCGAACGAGCCGGGGGCTGAAAAATTCGCCCACGACATCGAATTCAGTACGCCACGCGAGCGCTGCGGGAGGCCGCCGTAGCCCGTGTCCTTGAGCTTCTCGACGCCCATGGCGAGTGCGATGTCGGCCGCACCCGATGCGACCGCGTAGACAGCGCCGCGGAAGGCTTCCGTGCCGGACGCGCAGTAGTTCTCGACGCGCGTCACGGGGATGTAGGGCAGCCTGAGCGCGATCGCGAGCGGCACGCCCGATTTGCCCACGTGCTGATCCTCGATTGCAGTCGAGAGCCACGCGGCGTTGATCTGCTTCGTTTCGATGCCGGCGTCGGTCAATGCCTCTTCATAAGCCTCGACCATGAGGTCGTCGGCTTCCTTGTCCCACCGCTCGCCGAACTTCGAGCAGCCCATGCCGAGGATCGCAACTTTGTCCTTGATGCCCGAAGCCATGGCTCAGCTCTCCTTCGCGGAAGTGGGGGCGGGTGCGGCTTTCCAGAAATAGCGGGTGAAGCCGCGCTGTGTGTCGTGGTCCTTGATGCGGAACATCATGCGCATGGATTGGCCGACTTCGAGTGCCTCTGCATCGACGTCGGTGAAGTCGAGCATCATGCGGCCGCCGCCCTCGAACTGCACCATGCCGTAACAGGCGGGCGGCGAGGGCGAGTAGGTCAGGCGATCGGCCGTGAAGGAGTTGATGCGGCCGGTCTTGTCGGCAAAGGCGTGCGGCACTTGCGCGTGCATGGCATTGCAGTTCGGGTTCACGCAGATGTTCGATTTCGGAATCTGCACGGTGCCGCATTTGGTGCATTCGCCGCCGACGAAGCTCGTCAGCAGTGCGCGATTGCGCCAGAGCGAGGAGAGCGGTGTCTGTTTGTCGACTTCCGAGCGCATGCCGCGCTCGATCTCGACGAGTTCGTTGATCGCGAGATAGCGATTGTACGAGGATTCTTCCTTGCGGCGCGCGAGATGGCCTTTGACGCCAGTGCGGGCAGGCAGTTTCGCCAGCTCCGAGGTCACTTCGAGGATGATCGCGTCGGCGCCCTGCCCGAAGCCGACGACGAGAATGCGGTCGCCTGCCTTGGCCTGCTCCAGCGTATGTCCCAGAAGCATGAGCGGATGCGCGACGCCGGTCTCGCCGAGTTGAGCTTGCAGATTGTCGCGTACGCTCGTCTCGGGGAGGCCTGCCGCTTTGGCGATGGTGCCGGCAATGCGCGGCAATGTTCCTGGCATGATGAAGTGCGTGATGTCGGGCGCTTGGAGGCCTGCACGCGAAAGTGCTTCAGCGATTACCGGCGGCACGAGCTTCATGTAGCCTTCGTCACGGATCCAGCGCTCTTCCCACTGGTAGTCGAAGGGCTGATCGTCCGTGCGGTAGTGATCGACAAAATCGGCCGTGCGGCTCGCCGAACCGACGAGGCGCGCGATGGCTGGCCCTTCGCCGACGAGCACGGCAGCGGCACCATCGCCGGTCGTCATCTCGTAGGGGCTCGCGGATTTGGCGCGGCGCTTCTCCGAGGCAATGAGCAGCGTTGGCCCGCCGCCGATCAGCGCATTGAGCAGGGCCGAGGTCGCCGCGCGCTGGCTTGCCGTGACGTCGAGCGCGGCGACATGATCCGCGATGTCGAGCGCTTCGGCGACGATGCCGGCATTGAGGCGGTCGCGGAAGGGAAATGAGGTCGAGGCGAACTGGAGGCCGCGGACGCTCTTGTGGTCCAGCCCCGAGAGGCAGTCGCGGGCTGCCTCGACGGCCATGGTGACCGTGTCCTCGTCCCAATTGCAGATCGCGCGCTCGCCTTTCGCGAGGCCCTTGAGGGCGGGGTTGAACCAGCTATTTGCGGCCGCGATGGCCTGACGCTGCAGTCTGAGGCGCGGGATATAGGCGCCGAACGCCAGAATGCCGGCGGTCATGGGATCTCCTAGGGTTTCCTCGGGCGCAGGAAGCGCGATTTTCTTTAAACAGTGCACCCGTCATCGAGCAGCGTCAACGTGGCTAGTGGATCGGGCATTCGCAGTATTGAATATTCGTCGCAGCGCTTCTAAATGGAAGGAAATGCTCTCGCGGGAACGCGACGGAGGTTCCTATGCTCCACCCAGAAGTGTTCTCGTTTTTCGACGAGCCGACCAATACCGCGAGCTATGTGCTCAAGGATCCAGCTACGAATGTGGCCGCGATCATCGACAGCGTGCTCGACTATGATGCCGCGGCGGGCAGGACATCCACGAAAGCCGCCGACGAGATCATCGCGTTCGTGAAAGAACGTGGTTTCGACGTGCAGTGGCTGCTCGAGACGCACGTTCATGCCGATCATCTGTCGGCGGCGCCCTATCTCGAGGAGAAGCTCGGCGGCAAGATCGCCATCGGCGCCAATATCACGGTCGTGCAGGACGTGTTCGGCAAGATCTTCAATGCGGGCACGGAGTTCGAGCGCGATGGCAGTCAGTTCGACGCGCTGTTCAAGGATGGCGACCGCATTCGCATCGGCGAGATGACCGGCTATGCTATTCACACGCCCGGTCATACGCCCGCCTGCATGACGTACGTGTTCGGCGACGCAGCTTTCATCGGTGATACGCTCTTCATGCCCGATTACGGCACGGCGCGGGCGGATTTCCCCGGCGGCAGCGCGCGCGATCTCTATCGTTCGATCCGCAAGGTGCTGGCGCTGCCGCCCGAGACGCGGCTTTTCCTGTGCCATGACTACAAAGCGCCGGGCCGCGACGCATTCGCCTGGGAGACGACGGTCGCGGAACAGCGCAAGTCCAATATCCATGTGCGTGATGGTGTGACCGAGGACGAGTTCGTTGCGATGCGTGAGGCGCGCGACAAGACGCTGAACATGCCGAAGCTGATCATCCCGTCCATTCAGGTCAACATGCGGGCGGGCGATCTGCCAGAGCCCGAGGACAACGGCGTGCGCTATCTGAAGGTGCCGCTGAACAAGCTCTGAGATCATGACGGAATCAGGCCTTTATGGGCTCTCGCGGCGCGACGTGCTTGGCATCGGCGCATGTGCTTTGACAGCCGTATTTGCCGGCACGCACCGCGTCTCGGCTAGCGAGATGATCAAGCTCGGCGATGCCGAGGACGTGTTCGCGCGCCAGCAGATTTCCGGCACGTTCGCCGCTTACGAGGCGAGCGCGGATCGGCTCATCGTGCTCAATGCCGAGCGCGCGGGCACGCGCTTCGTGCCAGCCTCGACGTTCAAGATCCCGAACAGCCTGATCGCACTGGAAGTCGGCGCGGTGAAGGATGCCGGCGAGGTCTTTCGCTACGACGGCAAGCCGCGCAGGGTAGCTGCATGGCAAAAAGACATGACACTGCGCGAGGCAGTGACGGCGTCCAATGTGCCCGTCTTCCAGGAGATCGCGCGTCGCGTCGGGCTCGATGCGTATCGCGATTGGCTCGCCAAGCTCGACTATGGCAATCGCGAGGTCGGCCAGATTGTCGATCGCTTCTGGCTCGAAGGTCCGCTGGCGATCAGCGCCATCGAACAAGCGCGTTTTCTCGCACGGCTCGCCGATGGTGCCCTGCCGATGAGCGCGCGGTCGCAGGCGATCGTGCGCGACATCATCCGCATCGAGGAGAAGGATGGCCGCACGCTGTTCGCCAAGACCGGATGGGACGGCAAGATCGGCTGGTGGGCGGGCTGGGTCGAGCGAGGAGATAGAAAGACGGCGTTCGCACTCACTATGGACATGAGCCGGATCGAGGATGCACCGAAGCGCATCGGCTTCGGCAAGGAGCTGCTGTCGCACCTTGGGGTTTACTAGGCCTGCAAACCCGCCGATGGCCAATCCGCGCGCCCTCGGCTATGACAGCAGCCCGATGAAGTGAGCGCAGGATACCCAAATGGCCGAAGAGCTGCCTTTTCGCAAAGAGATCCAATTCGCTTATGGCGAGGCGAAGGAGCTGGCGCCGGGGATCGTGCGCATTGTCGCGAACAATCCGAGCGCCTTCACCTACAAGGGCACCAACACCTATATCGTGGGCAAGGGGCGCGATGTTTTCCTGATCGACCCGGGGCCGGCGGACAGCGCGCATCTCGACGCGATCCTCGCGGCGCTCGCGGGGCGCAAGCTCACGCATATCGTCATCACGCACACGCATCACGATCATGTGGACGGCCTTCCGGCGCTGCAGGAGCGGACAGGAGCGCCGACAGCCGGTTTCGGACGCACGGTTGCGCGCCCCGGCCTGACGCGCGCGAGCCCCGCAGGCGGCGAGTACGTCGAGAACGATTTCAAGCCGGATGTCGTGCTGAAGGACGGTGATCGCCTCGAAGGCCAGGACTTCGCGCTGCAGGCGCTCCACACGCCGGGGCACGCGCCGGACCATCTCTGCTTCGCGCTCGAAGGGACCAAGCTGTTCTTCTCCGGCGATCACGTGATGGGCTGGAATACGAGCGTTGTGGCGCCGCCCGAAGGCAGTATGAGTGCCTATCTCGGCGCCATGGAGCGGCTGCTCAAGCGCGACGACGAGATCTATTTCCCCGGCCACGGTGGCCGTGTGTACGAGCCGCAGCGTCTGGTGAAGGCATATATCCTGCACCGGCGGATGCGCGAGCAGTCCATTCTCGACTGTGTGCGGAACGGACAGACGACGATCCCCGAGATCGTGGCGGCGATCTATCGCGGCATCGACCCGCGTCTCGTCAAGGCGGCATCGCTCTCCGTCGCCGCGCACATCGAGCACCTCGTCGAGCGAGGTCAGCTCATTTGCGAGGGGCCTGTTTTGGACCCCGTGCGCCTTTCTGTCCCCTAGGCGGAACTTTCGTCCCTTTTGCCTTGGCCTTGCCGCGCGGCGCGACGGCGGCCGGAACCGAAGCCTCGAGGCGGGCCTGCAGCTCCGTGTAGAATTCCTTGATGCGGCTCGCATTGCGGCCGAAGTCGTGGCCCCCGTAGCGCGATAGTGAGCGTATATCTACGCGTGTCGTCCCGCCGTCGCTCTCCACCCTGATGACGACATCGTCGACGAACCCGAGGATCAGCGTGCGGCCTTCGGCTTCGACGTGCCCGGCGCTCCCGTCTTCCTGCGGCCGCTCCTCGGCGATGATGCGCCATTTGAGGCGTCGCACGGCTTCGCCGACCGCGTCGAAGACCTCGTCAGCAGGGCGTTCGAGGATCATCGGGCGCAGCTCGGGGTAGTGCAGCTCCTGCAACTCAGCGACAGCCTCGCCCTTGTAGATGACCGAATTGGCGGCCTTTGGTCGGTCGCGCGCGAGTGTGGCGAACTCCGGCGGGTGCTCGGTGTCCGTGGTCACGTCCGTCATCGGCGCCGTCTTGAGATAGAAGGGTACGATGCTGGCTGGCCATGCGAAAATCGCAAGGCTGACAGCGACGCCCGCTACAGCGCTCCAGGCACCGGCTGCGCCTTTGCGCCAGATCACGACGCTTGCCGCGAGCCCGCTAATGAGGGCGAGGCCCGCGCCGACAAAGCCGGTGAGCACGAGGCCGATACCGAGCGGTGTCGCTATTTTCCCGAGGCGATGCAGGATCAGTGCGACGAGGATCACTGTCGCGCTGAACAAGGCGAGCCGGCGCGCCCAGATCGCGAGCTTCGTGCGGGGCAATGAGACGGCCAGTGTCATGGCGGTGGCAGATCGTCCCTGAGTGACTGCACGAAGGCTGTGTGCCCAGTCGGTTCTTTGGCTTTGTCAGGCTCTGGTGTCCGCGCTACTCATAGTCGGGCTTCCCGTCAAGAACAGGACATACGTGCAATGGCCACGCTTACCAATTTTGCCGCTCGCGACGTCGAGACGGTTCTGCATCCGGCGACCAACCTCGCGACGCATAGGACCTCCGGGCCGATGATGCTCGAGCGCGCCGAGGGTATTCATGTCTATGATTCCTCGGGCAAAGAATACATCGAAGGTCTGGCGGGGCTCTGGTGCACGGGGCTTGGCTACGGCAATACCGAGCTGGTCGAAGCCGCCGCTGAGCAGATGCGAAAGCTCTCGTTCACGCACCTTTTTGGCGGGCGCAGTCACGAGCCGGCCGTTCAGCTCGCCGAAAAGATCAAGGAGATCGCGCCCTGCCCGACCTCCAAGGTGTTCTTCACCAGCTCCGGCAGCGAGGCTAACGACTCGCAGATCAAGCTCCAGTGGTATTACAACAATGCCATCGGCAAGCCGAACAAGAAGAAGATCATCTCGCGGATGCACGCCTACCATGGCGTGACGATCGCGGCCGGCAGCCTGACCGGGCTTCCGATCTTCCATGCTGATTTCGATCTTCCGATCGACCGCATTCTGCACACCGACAAGCCGCACTACTATCGCTTCGGCAAGGAGGGCGAGAGCGAGGAGGAGTTCGCATCGCGGCTCGCCGGCAAGCTCGAGGCGCTCATCGAGCGCGAGGGGCCCGAGACGATCGCGGCTTTCATCGCCGAGCCGGTGATGGGCGCGGGCGGCGTGATCGTGCCGCCGAAGACCTACTTCGAGAAGGTGCAGGCGATCCTGCGCCACTACGACATCGCCTTCATCGCCGACGAGGTGATCTGCGGCTTTGCGCGTACAGGCAATATGTTCGGGACTGAGACCTTCAAAATGCAGCCCGATACCATCTCGATGGCTAAGGCGATCACCTCGGCCTACATGCCGCTCGGTGCGATCACCGTGCCCGAGCACGTCTATCAGGCCATGATCGACGAGAGCAAAAAGCTCGGCGTATTCGCGCACGGCTTCACGTACTCGGGTCATCCGGTGGCCTCGGCCGTGGCGGTCAAGACGCTCGAAATCTACGAGCGCATCGACATCGTGGGCCACGTGCGCAAGGTCGCGCCGACCTTCATGAAGCGCCTGAAGGAGCTCGATGCGCACCCGCTCGTCGGCGAGACGCGGGGTGTCGGCCTCATCGGCGGCATCGAACTCGTGAAGGACAAAAAGAGCAGGCAGTCTTTCGATCCGCGCCAGGGCGTCGGTGCGAAGGTGAACATCTTCGCTCAGGAGGAAGGGCTGATCTCGCGTTCGATCGCCGGCGACACGCTGGCGCTCTGCCCGCCGCTGGTCATCAACAACGATCAGATCAACGCCATGTTCGACCGCATGGCGCGGGCCCTCGATCGCGGCCTCGACTGGGCGCGCAAGGAAGGCATCGTGAGCTGACAGCAGACAACGGCCGGCGCTCCACGCGTCGGCCGCCGCCGGTATCGCTCAATCCTTGGGCTTCGTCAGCCCGCGCTCGGCCAGGACTTCCTCGGCGACCTTGAAGGCCTCGATGGTCGCCGGGATGCCGCAATAGGCGACGGTCTGGTAGAGCACTTCCTGGATTTCCTCGACGGTACAACCATTGTTGATCGCCGAGTTCACGTGAAGACGCAGCTCGGCCGGCTTGCCCATGGCCGTCAGCATGGCCATGCAAAGCATGCTACGCACCTTCCGCGGCAGACCGGGCCGGGCCCAGATATCGCCGAAGGCGTAGGTCTCGGAAAACTCTCTCAACGGTCTGTTGAAGTCGTTGGTCGAAGCATCGCGACGTTCGAGATAGGCGGCGCCGATCACTTCCCCCAGAATTTCCCGGCCACGCTTGCGCTGATCCTCGATGTCCATGGTGTTTCCCCATTCTGTTCGGTTGTTCAGAGGAGCTAACTGTCGGCCTGCGAGGTGATCGGCGCAAGCTCATGACCGCGGCGCATTAACCACGCTGCGCGCGGAAACGCCGTATATACAAACACCCGTGCCGACATTCACACGGCTGTGACCCCGCTAATGACACAATCGATTGTAACCTCTGGATGAAACCGGGCGCGCGCTTGCTTCTCCCGGCATCGGGGTCTAGACAGACCCATCCGTGCACGACCGGATTAGTTGAGCTAGATGAGACCGCCCCCGATATTGCCCCCACTGCAGCGCAAGCCTAAGCGGCGGCGGCGCAGCCTGCTGCTGAGCCTCCTCGGGTTCTCGTTTGCGTCGGGCGTCTTCCTATTTCTGATCGGCGCGGCGGTCGGCGGCTACTTCCTCTGGCAGGCCTCGAACGACTTGCCGAGCTACGACAGCCTCGCCAAGTACGAGCCACCCGTGATGACGCGCATCCATGCGCACAACGGTGCCCTCATTTCTGAATACGCGCACGAGCGGCGCATCTTCGTGCCGATCAACACTGTGCCGAAGCCGCTCATTGCCGCTTACCTCTCGGCTGAGGACAAGCGCTTCTTCGACCATGGTGGCCTCGATTTCTTCGGTATGGCGCGCGCCGGATCCCGCTACATCATGGACAAGATCCAGGGGCGCCGTCGCCGTGCGGAAGGCGCCTCGACGATTACGCAGCAGGTTGCCAAGAACTTTCTGCTGACGAGCGAGCGCACGGCCGATCGCAAGCTCAAGGAAGCCATCCTCGCGGTGAGGATCGAGAGCGCCTACTCGAAAGAGAAGATCCTCGAGCTCTATCTCAATCAGATCTACCTCGGCTTGAACACGTTCGGCGTCGCCGCGGCATCGCTGACGTACTTCAACAAGGAGCTGAAGGATCTGACGCTCGAGGAGATGGCGTACCTAGCGGCGCTGCCCAAGGGGCCGAACAACTACCATCCCTTCCGCAGGGAGAAGGAAGCTGTCGCTCGCCGCAATGCCATCCTGGGGCTGATGGCCGAGAATGGCTACATCACGGAGCAGGAAGCCAAAGCAGCTTCGGCGAAGCCGCTGATCGTCAACATCCGCCCGTTCGGCGTGCAGACGCACGCGGCGGATTATTTTGCCGAAGAGGTTCGGCGCACGCTGATCGCGCAGTTCGGTGACGAGAAGCTCTATCAGGGCGGCCTCTCCGTTCGCACGACGTTGTCGCCGCGCTATCAGATGCTTGCCCGGCGCGCGCTTGTCGAGGGACTGGTTACCTTCGATCGCAAGCAAGGTTGGCGCGGGCCCGTCGAGAAAATTGCCGTCACCGGCGATTGGGGCGCGCCGCTCGGCGCCATTGAATTCCCGGGCGACATTCAGCCGTGGCGTCTTGGCGTCGTGCTCAAGATCGAGCGGGAGAAGGCTACGGTCGGGCTTCGTCCGGCGCGCCAGCAGGACGGCAGCCTTGTTGCCGACCGCGAGGCTGTCGAGGTTCCGTACGAGGAGATCAGGTGGGCGAACCGCAAGCCGGGCAAGCAGCCGGGCGCGGGCGACGTGCTGAACGTCGGCGACGTGATCTACGTTTCGCCGAAAAACCATGACGAGCCGCAAGGCGTGTGGTCGCTTATGCAGATTCCCGAGATCGGTGGCGGCATCGTCGTCATGGATCCGCACACGGGCCGCGTGCTCGCGAGCGTCGGCGGCTTCTCGTTCGCGCTGAGCCAGTTCGATCGTGCCGCTCAGGCGCGTCGCCAGCCGGGATCGTCGTTCAAGCCGTTCGTCTATGCCACCGCGCTCGACAATGGCTACAAGCCGACGAGTGTCGTGCTCGATGCGCCGATCACGATCGAGCAGGGTGCCGGTCTCGATGTTTGGCGGCCTAAGAATTACAGCGGGCAGTTCTATGGCCCGACAACCTTGCGCGTCGGCATCGAGCATTCGCGCAACCTCATGACGGTGCGTCTCGCCCAGGACATGGGCATGCCGCTCGTCGGCGAGTATTCGCGCCGCTTCGGCATCTACGACGAACTGACGCCGGTGCTCTCCATGGCACTCGGCGCCGGCGAGACGACGCTGCTCCGCATGACCGCCGCTTACGCCATGCTGGCAAATGGCGGACGACAGGTGCGGCCGACTTATATCGACCGCATTCAGGACCGCTGGGGCCGCGCTGTGTGGCGCCATGACGATCGCGATTGTCAGGAGTGCCGGCAGACGACCTGGAATGGCCAGGACGAGCCCGAGATCAAGGACGATCGCCGTCAGATCATCGACCCCCATACGGCCTATCAGATCACGTCGATGATGGAGGGTGTCGTACAGCGTGGTACGGCGACGTCGCTCCGCGCGATCGGCAAGCCGCTCGCCGGCAAGACGGGCACCACCAATGACGCCAAGGACGCGTGGTTCATCGGCTTCTCGCCGGACCTCGTCGTCGGCGTGTTCGTCGGCTACGACATTCCGAAGCCCATGGGCAAGGAGGCGACGGGTGGCGCGATCGCGGTGCCGATCTTCGGCTCGTTCATGAAGATGGCGCTCGCCGACAAGCCCGCCACGCCCTTCCGCATTCCTCCCGGCATCAAGCTCGTGCGCGTGAACCCCTCGACGGGTCTGCGCGTGCAGGGTGGCGATACGCGCAGCGTCCTCGAGGCCTTCAAGCCCGATGAGGAGCCGGACGATCCATATTCGATCATCGGCTTCACGGATGAGACCGGCGGCTTCTCGCAGCCGCAGTCCGATCAGGACGGGAGGGAGCCCTCCGGCGGTGGCTGGGCGCCGCGCACCGAACGCAGCGGTGGCGGACGCGGCGAGGATGCGCGCGCGCTCACACGAGGCCGTGGCTTGTGGTGAGTTCCCCTATTCGGTGCGCAGCGCGTCGATCGGGTTGAGGTGTGCGGCCCGACGTGCCGGGAAGAATCCGAACACGACGCCTGTCAGTGCCGCCGCGCCAAGCGCCATGAGAATGGCGTTCGGTGCGATCACGATGGGCCACTGAGCCGAGAACGCCACGCCCGCGGCGGTCGCCACGCCGATGCTCACTCCGATAAGGCCACCCAACAGACAGAGCACGACGGCCTCGACGAGGAATTGCATCAGGATATCGCGCCGCCGCCCGCCGACGGCCATGCGCAGTCCGATCTCGCGCGTGCGCTCCGTGACCGACACGAGCATGATGTTCATGATCCCGATGCCGCCGACGATGAGCGAGATGGCGCTGGTTGCGGCGAGCAGCCAGCCCATGGTCGTCAGCGCCGACGTGCGGGCGCGCATGAACTCCGAGAGATTGCGGACGTTGAAATCGTCCTCGGCGCCGGCCTTGATCTTGCGGCGCTGGCGAAGCAGCGTCTCGATCTGTTCCTGCGCTTCGCCGAGGTCCGTACCGGCGTCGAACTTCACGTGAATGTTGCCGACATTGTCGTTCACGAGACGGCTGCGTCCGACAATGCGCCCGCGCGCCGCCGACATGGGCAGCATGATCACGTCGTCCTGGTCGCGGCCGAACGAGTTCTGCCCCTTGCTATCGAGTACACCGATGACCTGGAAGGGCACGTTGAGCACGCGAATAGTTGCGCCGATGGGATCGCCGCCGTTGAATAGCTTGTCGGCGACCGTCTTACCGACGAGCGCGACGCGCGCTGCCGTTTTCACTTCGTTGGGCATGAACTCACGGCCCTCGACGACCGGCCAGTCGCGCACTTCATTGAACTGGTCATGGACGCCCATGAATGATGTGGTCCAGTTGGCATTCCCGTAGATCACGGGGCCAGAGCCCTGCAGAAGGCCAGAGATCGCGATGACGCCTGGAATGCTGTCGCGAAGCGCCTGCATATCGCGCTCGGAGAGCGGAAGGCGCGTGCCCGCGCCACCAGAACGTCCGCCGACACGCGACGCGCCCGGGAATACAACGAGCATGTGCGAGCCGAGTGAGGCGATCTGGCGATCGACCTCGCTGCGCGCGCCTGTGCCAACGGCGACCATGACGATGACGGAGGCAACGCCAATGATGATGCCGAGCGTCGTGAGGATCGAACGCAGCGTATTGGCACGCAGCGCCGTCAGCGCAATGCCGAGGCTGTCGAAGACGTTCATTCCGCAGCCCTTCCCATGTAGCCGGCCTGGGCGACGTCCTCGACGATTTGCCCGTCGCGGAACAATATGCGGCGCTTGGCGTACTCTGCGACATCGGGCTCGTGCGTCACGACGACAACGGTGATGCCTTCGGTATTGAGCGTGCAGAAGAGCGCCATGATCTCTTCGGATGTCTTGCTGTCGAGGGCGCCCGTCGGCTCGTCGGCGAGCAGGAGCTTCGGATTGTTGACGAGCGCGCGCGCGATGGCGACGCGCTGCTGTTGACCACCCGAGAGCTGGCTCGGCACGTGGTCCATGCGATCCTTGAGACCGACCTGTTCGAGGCGGTGACGCGCCATGGCCTCGGCGTCGGCGGGGCGCGGATGGGCATAGAGCAGCGGCAGCATGACCTGGCGCAGCGCCGTCGTGCGCGGCAGCAGATTGAACTGCTGGAAGACGAAGCCGATAGTGCGGTTGCGCAGATTTGCGAGTGCGTCGGAGTCGAGTGTGGCGACGTCGCGCCCGTCAAGCACCATGGCGCCTGTCGTCGGCACGTCGAGGGCGCCGATGAGGTTCATCATTGTGGACTTGCCCGAGCCGGACGGTCCCATGATGGCGACGAACTCACCGAGATTGATACTGAGCGAAACGCCATCGAGCGCGCGCACGGTCTGCTCGCCGACGGTGTAGATCTTCGCAACGCCGCGCGCCTCGATCAGCGGCTTGCCATCGGCGCGCGCCGCGCTCGTCATTTTGTCTGTTTGGGTCGTTCCGTCCATGACATCATGCCCAGGGCGTGACATGCCGCCGACTAGCGCTTCACAGTCTGGCGCTGGCGGGTGATGACGCGATCACCTTGCTTGAGGCCGCCGACGAGCTCGGCGAACTGTTCGTCGCCGATGCCGAGTCGGATCTGGCGCTGCTCGGGCCTGCGATCGCGTCCCAAGACCCACACGGATGCCATGCGGCCCGACTGACGCGCCGCGCGCCAGCGCTCCATCAGCGGCTTCTGTTCGTCGGTCAAAGTCGGCTCGAGCACAGCTTCAATGCGCTCCATGAAGCGATTGCGCATGGCGTTGCCGTCGCCGCGGGCTTTGCCGCCGGGAGGTCCTTCGGCGGACCTCCGCTCGCCAGGGCCACCACCGTCGCCACCTGCGCCTTCTCCCCGGGCCTCGCGGGACTTCTGGCGCTCGGCGCGTGCGGCCGCAGCCTTGCGCATGGCCTCTTGCACCGTATCGACCTGAGCATCGGAGAGCTTCAGGGCGCCCCTCATCTGCTCGACGAGGCGATCGCTGCGCTCGGCAGCGTGCGCGGCTCCTGTCTGAGGCGTAGGCGCCGCAATATCACGTGGGCGAAAGCGCAAGGCGTCATTCGAGATGCGAAGCACGTCGCGGCGTCGCGCGGTCTCGATCTGGACATTGGCCGTCATGCCTGGAAACAGGCGGCGATCCTCGTTCCGCGCCTCGATGATCACCGTATAGGTGACGACGTTCTGCAACTCAGTGGCGGCAAGCCGAACCTGCGACACGGTCCCGTGGAAGCGATCCTCGGGATAGGCGTCAACAGTGAACTCGACTGAATTTCCTTCGCTGATGGAGCCGACGTCGGCCTCGTTGACCTGTGCCTCAATTTGGATGCGGCGCAGATCCTGCGCGATCTTGAATAGCTCAGGCGCCTGCAAGCTCGCAGCGACCGTCTGACCGACATCGATGGTGCGCGAGATCACGGTGCCGTCGATGGGCGACTGAATGAGCGTGCGATCGAGATCGATCTCGGCGACCTTCAGCGCCGCTTCACGCTGCGCGATCGTGGCCTTCGCGTTCGCGATCTGGGCATCGATCACGGCAATATCGGCCGTCGCCACATCCACGTCGCGGACTGCGCTATCGAGCGTCGCCGTCGAGGCGACGCCCTTGGTCGCAAGTGTCTCCTGGCGTTCAAGTAGGCGCTTGGCATTGCGCAGGACAGCCTCGGCTCTTGTGCGTGCAGCTTCCTGATTGGTCAGGCCAGCCTGAGCCGCCACGAGATCTGCACGGGCCTGAGCGACGCGCGCGGCGAACGTCTTGTCGTCGAGGCGGGCCAGCAGGTCGCCTTCCTTGACCTCGCTGTTGAAGTCGGCGCTGAGCTTGTCGATCCTGCCCGAAAGCTGCGAGCCAATGCTGACGGTGACGACGGCACGCACCGGACCCGATGTCGTTACGAGCCGCCGGATCTCACCGCGGCTGATCTCGGTCGTGTCATAGGCCAGCGCGGGATCGCCCGAGCTGCCGAAGCCGCCAAGGTTCATCATCCAGGCGGCGCCGACGCCTACGGCTGCCAGAGGCAGCGCCAACGTGAAGAGATATTTGAAACGGCCCGCCATCTGTCCGACCTGCCTGCGCCTTCACACCAAGCGACCGGCCCCACGGGGACCGGCCTCTGCTGTTTTAACGCCGGCGTGGAACCTGTTCCGTCGCGCTGCCCCGGCGTGTCCCGGCATCATTGTGGCGGAAAGGCTCCTTCGGGAGAAGACACCCCGCCATTACAAATTGTCCAGCAAGCTTACCGGCACCACTTCCAGGCGATGAACCCAGCATGAATGCAGCGTTCAATGGCAGTTCACGGCCTCGGGGCCAACATTGGCGAACCCTGGACGTAGATCTTCCCCGGCGTGAAGAATGCGAGGCGCGGAGCCCAGGGTCTCCGCGCCTTTTGCTTTTTTCGCTCACGCCGTATTCGCTTCGCTCACCGGCTCCGCGGGGCGGCCCTTGGGCCGGCACGCGGTCGCGTGCTCAGGAAGGGAAGGTCGCTCATGCCGCTATTCACTTCGTTCGCGCCGCTCGACGTGCAACTTGCTCAAGCGTCATAAGCGCGCGAGGCGCGCCGGCGCTAGCGCCGGCCCCCCGCGGAGCCGGTGAGCGAAGCGAACTCGGCGCAAGCGGAATCAAGCCTGATTGAACACGCGGAGCGGGCGCAACTCGCCGCGCTCGATCTCGCAGAGCGCAATCAGCATGCCCTTGGAGAGGGCGAAGGCTTCGCCGTTCATGACTGGCGCATCACGCCCACGCAGCAGCACCGGTTGGCCGCGCGCGAGGCGGGCTGCGTCCGACTGCGAGACATTGACCTCGAGTAGCTCGGCAAGCGCACTCTCGACGGGGCGCAGCAGCGATTTGATCTCGACGCCGCCGTCCTCGCGATTGGCCGCTTCCTCGAGTTCGTCGATGGTGACGGCCTGCGCTTCCTCGAAGGGACCGACCCGTGTGCGCCGCAGTGCGATGACATGCCCGAGGCAGCCGAGTGTGCGGCCAATGTCGCGGGCAATGGCGCGCACATAGGTGCCGCGGCCGCATTCGGCCTCGAACACCGAGGTATCGTGGTCCGGCATCTCGACCAGCTCGAGCCGATCGATCTGCACGGGGCGAGCCTCGAGTTTCACCGTTTCGCCTTGGCGCGCGAGATCATAGGCGCGCTGGCCGTCGATCTTGATGGCGGAGAAGGCCGGCGGTGTCTGAAGGATCTCGCCGAGGAAGCTCGGCAGCAGGGCCTCGATCGCGGCGCGTGTCGGACGCATGTCGCTGCGCCCCACGACCTGTCCTTCGGCATCGTCGGTGTCGGTTTCGACGCCCCAGCGAACGGTGAAGCGGTAGGCCTTCTGCCCGTCGACGGCATAAGGAACGGTCTTCGTCGCCTCGCCGAGCGCGATCGGGAGGATGCCCGTCGCGAGCGGATCGAGCGTGCCGGCGTGTCCAGCCTTCTGCGCCTGAAACAGCCAACGCACTTTGCCAACGGCCTGCGTGGACGTCATGCCAATGGACTTGTCCAGCACGACCCAGCCGTTGATCGGATTGCCCTTCTTGCGGCGCCCCACGTTACTTGCCCCCTTCGGTGTCGTCTTTGGCCTGCACGTCGCGCTTTACGCGGTCGCTGTCCAGCAGCCGGTCGATGCGCGTCGCCTCCTCGAAACTCTCGTCCTCGCGAAAGCGGATGTCCGGCGCGAACTTGAGGTTCAGGGCACGGGCGACCTCGCCGCGGATGAATTTCTGATTGCGCCTGAGCGCTGCGAGCACCGGCGCGACATCATTTCCGCCAAGCGGCATCACGTACACCGTCGCAAGCTTGAGATCGGGTGACATGCGCACTTCGGGGATGGTCACGACCGCGCCGGCAAGCGTGTCGTCATGGATGTCGCCGCGCGCGAGAAGCTCGGCTAAGCGGTGGCGCACGAGTTCGCCGACGCGCAGCATACGCTGGGATGGGCCACTGGCGCCGCCGAGGGCAGCGCCGCGCCCGGCACTTGGTTTCTGTCGAGGCATTTTCTCACTTGGCAGCGGGTTCGGACCGCCGCCAGCTCCTTGAATTTCCAAATCGGCAATACCGGAAGCAGAAGGCGGATGAGCGTGCTGCTCATCCGCCTGTCATGCATTCCGATCGTTAGAGAGTGCGCGCGATCGTCTCCACCTGGAAGCACTCGATCTCGTCGTCCTCGCGGATGTCCTGGTAGTTGGCAAAAGCCATACCGCATTCCTGGCCAGCCGGGACTTCCTTCACATCGTCCTTGAAGCGCTTGAGGATCGCGAGCGTGCCCTCGTGAATGACGGTCTTGTCGCGGAGCAGGCGAACCTTGGCGCCGCGCTCGACCTTGCCTTCCGTGACGAGGCAGCCAGCGACCTTGCCCTGCTTCGAGATGTTGAAGACCTGCTTGATGGTCGCGTAGCCGAGGAACACCTCTTTCTTCGTCGGTGCCAGCAGGCCGGACATGGCCGCCTTCACCTCGTCGACGAGGTCGTAGATGATCGAGTAGTAGCGAATCTCGACGCCTTGCTGGTCAGCCGACAGCTTCGCCTGCGTGTTGGCGCGGACGTTGAAGCCGAGGATAACCGCCTTGGAAGCGTGCGCGAGGTTGATGTCGGATTCGGTGATGCCGCCGACGCCCGAATGGACGATGCGGGCCATGACCTCCTCGTTGCCGAGCTTCGCGAGCGCACCCATGATGGCTTCGACCGAGCCCTGCACGTCGCCCTTCACGACCAGCGGGAACTCCTTCTTCCCGGTGTCCTTGAGGCTCTGCATCATCTGCTCGAGCGTGCGCGGCGTTCCCGCCGTGCCGAGCGTCTCGCGCCGCTTGCGGATGCGGTAGTCGGTGATCTCGCGAGCGCGCGCCTCGTTCTCGACGACGGCGAACTGGTCGCCGGCCTCGGGAGCCGTATCGAAACCGAGCACCTCGACAGGTACGGACGGGCCGGCCTTGACGACGTTGTGGCCGGTATCGTCGAGCAGTGCCCTGACGCGGCCCCATGCACTGCCGGCGACGATGATGTCACCGACCTTGATCGTGCCGCGCTGAACGAGCAGCGTGCCCACCGGGCCACGGCCGCGCTCGAGCTTGGCTTCGATGACGAAGCCGTCGGCGAGACGATCCGGATTGGCCTTGAGATCGAGCAATTCGGCCTGAAGCGCGATCGCTTCGAGCAGCTTGTCGAGGTTCGTGCCCTTGAGCGCCGAGACCGCGACTTCGAGCGTCTCGCCCGACATCGTCTCGACGACGATCTCGTGCTGGAGCAGCTCGGTGCGCACGCGGTTCGGATCGGCCTGCGGCTTGTCGATCTTGTTGATGGCAACGATGATCGGGACGCCGGCAGCCTTGGCGTGATTGATGGCCTCGATCGTCTGCGGCATCACGCCGTCGTCCGCCGCGACCACCAGCACCACGATGTCCGTCACCTTCGCGCCGCGCGCACGCATGGCGGTGAACGCAGCGTGGCCCGGCGTGTCGATGAAGGTGATCTTCTGGCCCTTTTCGGTCGAGACCTGATAGGCGCCGATGTGCTGGGTGATGCCGCCGGCTTCACCGCTAGCGACATTGGCATGGCGGATCGCGTCGAGCAGCGAAGTCTTGCCGTGGTCGACGTGGCCCATGATCGTGACGACGGGCGCACGCGGCTGCAGGTTCTCGTCCGTGTCGTCGCCGCCAGCGAAGCCTTCCTCGACGTCGGCTTCCGAAACGCGCTTCGGCGTGTGGCCGAAGTCCTGCACGATCAGCTCGGCCGTGTCCGCGTCGATCGCGTCGTTGATCTGGTGCATCGCCCCCTGCTTCATCAGGAAGCGGATCACGTCGACCGACTTCTCAGACATGCGGTTGGCGAGTTCCTGGATCGTGATGACCTCAGGGATCGTCACTTCGCGCACGATCTTGTCGCGCGAGACCTGGATGCCGGACGCGCGGCGCGCATCACGCTCACGCTTGCGGCGCAGCGAGGCGAGCGAGCGCTCACGCTGTTCGTCGTTGAGGAGCTTGTCGACCGTGAGCTTGCCGCGCTCGCGACGGTCGTCGGCGACCTTGACGGGTGCGCGCGGCGCGCCCTTGAGGTTGGCCCCGCCCCTCTTCTTGCGGTCGTCGTCGTCCGGCGTTTCATCGGCGATCGGCCGGCGCTTGACGGCGGGTGTCTCGGTCGTCGTGCGACGGGCCTCCGTTGCGGGCGCACCACCGGGACGCGCCTGCGTGGCCGCGGGCGGGTTTACGGGTGTGAACTTCTGCGGTGCAACGGGAGCTGCTTGCGCCGGACGCGGGGCCTCGGCGGCAGGTGCTGCAGGCGCTGGTGCGGGGGCAGGTGCCGCCTCGCCCGCTGCCGGCTTGCTCGCCGCCGCAGCCGCGGCAGCTTCGCGAGCACGCTCGGCCGCGCGCTCTGCTTCGAGGCGCTCTTCGTCGGCGCGCCGCTTGGCGTCTTCCTCCTCGCGGACCTTCTCGTCGACAGCGGCTTGCTCGAGGGCCTTGCGGCGCGCATCGAGCTCACCCGCGGAGAGATCGCCGAGGCGTGCGCCACCTGCCGGAGCGGCACCGCCGCCGGTGCGCGCGCGCGGCTCCTCTTCCTGGCCGGGGCCAGTGATCGTCCGGCGCTTCTTGCGCTCGACCACAACTACATTCTTGCGGCCGTGGCTGAAGCTCTGCTGGACGTGCCCGGATGCTTCAGTGCGCTTCAAGCTCAGGGGCTTGCGCGCGCCGCCACCGGCCGCGGGGGCCTTATCCGGGGTTTCCTTGGTCTCACTCATGCCTGTTCCGATCTCGCCCTTGAACCCGGCTCGCGCGGCACGTGAACGGAAGCCGGCGCCCGATAGCGCCTCAACCGCTCAGCCTCGCGAGAAAACCTGGTGGCTGCACCGCCACGTGCTAGTGCAGCGTGTACCACATTCGAACGCCCCATGGCCAAGCTCAATTCGGCCGATGTCAGGCAATCCAGAACGTGTTGCCTCAAATGCTCCCTAAGCTCATTACTTGGCCCGCTGTCGGGGCCATTTTGTTCCGTTTCCGGCCTGGAGCTCGCCGCGATGGCCGCGAATTTGCGGTCCAGCTTGGCGACCCCGTCATCGGCCGCATCACTGGCATGCAGCAGAAAGCGGCACTCCCCCCGCCCGACAGCGATGTCGACCTTGGTGAATCCGGTCGTCACGAGTCCGGCCTTGTTGGCGAGGCTCAGTGCCTCGATCACCCGCTTGACGAGCAGGTTTTCGACGCGATCGGGAAGGTCATCCGGTACGGATACGGGACGCTTCAAACTTCGCTGGAACGCGCCTTTCCGGCCGGCCTCCGTGACGACAGGCCGGCTGCACGTCAGCCAGATGCCGCGGCCCGGTAGCCGGCGTGCCACGTCCGGTACGATTGTGCCGTCCGGCCCGGCAACGAAGCGAAGGCCGTCCTCCGGCGTCAGCGGAGCCCGGGTGAGCGCACAGGTCCGCTCGACCGCTGCCTTGTCGGCAGGGCCTGCGTCCGTGTCGTGCTCTGGTGCCGTTTCGGCGCCCATACCCGGTCTGTTCGCTCCGTGCGCATTGCCCGGATCACGCTTTAGCAGGGGCGTCAGCCCCAGCGTCGGCGGTTTCCGGTGCAGTTTCTTCTTCGGCGGCCGGCTCTTCAGCCGGCGCGATATCCTCAGGCTTGAGCCAGCCGGCCTCGACGCGGGCGGCGAGGATCATGGCCTCGGCCTCCTTGCGGCCGATGTCGAAGCCGTCGAGCGCGCCCTTGTGCTTGATCGCCTCGGCGTCCTTTTCCTTCTTGCGCTCGGTCCAGCCGACGAGGTCGTCGGTCGCGCAATCGGCAAAATCTTCCAGCGTCTTGATGCCGGCTTCGCCGAGCGCGACCATCATGGCAGTCGTGATGCCCTCGATCTTCGCGAGATCATCCGACACGCCGAGTTCGACGCGGCGTGCATCACGCTCGGCTTCGATGCGGGCGAGGTACTCGCGGGCGCGTGTCTGGATCTCGGTCGCCGTGTCCTCGTCGAAGCCCTCGATATGGGCAATCTCGGCCAGATCGACAAATGCGACTTCTTCGGCCGAGGCAAAGCCCTCGGTGGCGAGAAGCTGTGCGATGACCTCGTCGACGTCGAGCGTCTCCATGAACATCTGCGAGCGCTCGGTGAATTCCTTCTGGCGCCGCTCGCTCTCTTCCTGGTCCGTGAGGATGTCGATGTCCCAGCCGGTGAGCTGCGACGCGAGGCGCACGTTCTGGCCGCGGCGGCCGATCGCGAGCGAGAGCTGGCTCTCGGCGACCACGACCTCGATGCGGTTTGAGTCTTCGTCGAGCACGACCTTCGAGACTTCAGCCGGCGCCAGTGCATTGACGACGAGCGTCGCGGCGTCGTTGTTCTCGGGGAACTGGATGATGTCGACCTTCTCGCCCTGCAGCTCGGCGACGACGGCCTGCACGCGCTGGCCGCGCATACCGACGCAGGCGCCGACCGGATCGATCGACTTGTCGCGCGAGATGACGGCGATCTTGGCGCGCGAGCCCGGATCACGGGCAACGGCCATGATGCGCACGATGCCGTCGTAGATCTCCGGCACTTCCATGGCGAACAGCTTGGCCATGAATTCGGGACGCGTGCGCGAGAGGAAGATCTGGGGGCCGCGCTGCTCGCGGCGCACATCGTAGATGTAGGCGCGGATGCGGTCGCCGAGGCGCACGTTCTCGCGCGGGATCATCTCATCGCGGCGGATGATGCCTTCCGCGCGGCCGAGATCGACGATGACATTGCCGTATTCGACGCGCTTGACCGTCCCGTTGACGATCTCGCCGATGCGGTCCTTGTATTCGTTGTGCTGGCGCTCGCGCTCGGCCTCGCGGACCTTCTGCACGATAACCTGCTTGGCATTCTGCGCGGCGACGCGGCCGAACTCGAGGGGCGGCAGCTTGTCGATGAGAAGATCGCCGACCGCTGCATCGGGCTTGCGCCGCTTGGCGTCGGCAACGGTAATCTGCTGCGACTCGTTCTCGACCTCGTCGACAACCGTCATCACGCGCGTCAGATGCGTCTCGCCAGTGCGCGGATCGATCTCGCAGCGGATGTCGTTCTCGGCGCCGTAGCGGGCCTTGGCGCCTTTCTGCAGCGCCTCTTCCATAGCCTGGATGACGATCTTGCGATCGATCGTCTTTTCACGTGCGAGGGCGTCCGCGATCTGGAGGAGCTCCAGTCTATTCGCACTGATGCCTGCTTGAGCCATGCTTTCGCACCTTCACTTCACTTGGTGACGTCAATTCGCTTTGCGTCGGCCTTGCGGGCCGGCTTATCGGCTTTTCCAGCCGCAGTGTCACTACCCTTGGCGCGGCGCAACGTGTCGCGCACCAATTCATCCGTCAGCACGAGCTTCGCCGAGCTGATGATGCCGACCGGCAGCCCGACGATCTGGCGGCCAGCTTCCGGCACCTCGATCTCGATGCGCGCCTCACCATCGGCAAAGCCTTCGATGGGGCCGCGAAAGCGCTTCCGACCGGAAACCGCTTCCTTCAGTTCGATCTTCACTTCGTAACCGGCCCACCGCTCGAAATCGGCCGGGCGTACGAGTGGCCGATCGATGCCGGGCGAAGAAACCTGCAGCCGGTAAGTGCCATCGATAGGATCATGAACGTCGAGCAGCGGTGAAACGGCGTGGGAGACTGCCTCGCAGTCCTCGACCGTCATCGTTCCGTCCGCACGCTCAGCCATGATCTCGAGAATGGCGTCGCTCCCGCCCATCAGGCGCACCAGCACGAGGCGATAGCCCATGCTTTCGAGAACCGGCTCGATGAGCCCTGCGACGCGCGCCGCTACTCCGCTCTCGACAACAAAACGTGCTTCTTCAGCCGGACCGCTCAAGCGCTCCATCCGTGCCCGATAACGATTTCCGATAATGCCAGATCGACCTACAAAAACAAAAAGAGCGGACCCTGTGGGGCCCACTCTCAGAGTTGAGATGATCATGAGCGATCACAAGATAGCGAGCCTCAGCGTCGCTTGCAAGTGCCTTTTGCTGGATTGAACGGCGGCCTGCCTGTCCATCACTCATGTGCGCTGCACAAAAGTCAGCGCTTTACGGCGTTTTCCCGGGGGAAATGCCGTTCAAGCATCCTTGAAGTTCGGTTTACGCTTTTCGACGAAGGCGGTCATGCCCTCCTTCTGGTCCTCGGTCGCGAACATGGCGTGGAAGACCCGGCGCTCGAAGCGAATACCCTCGGCGAGGGTGGTTTCATAGGCGCGATTGACCGACTCCTTGGTCATCATGGCAATGACGGTGGACTTGCCGGCGATCACGTCGGCAACCTTCATGGCCTCCTCGAGCAGCTTGTCGGCGGGGACGACGCGGCTCACGAGCCCGCACTTATTGGCCTCGTCCGCGTCCATCATGCGCCCGGTCAGGCACATATCCATCGCCTTCGACTTGCCGACGAAGCGCGTAAGGCGCTGTGTGCCGCCAGCACCTGGCATGACGCCGAGGTTGATCTCGGGCTGGCCGAACTTCGCGGTGTCGGCAGCGATGATGAAGTCGCACATCATCGCGAGTTCGCAGCCGCCGCCCAGTGCGTAGCCGGCAACCGCGGCGATCACGGGCTTTCTGGCGCGCGCCACGCGATCCCAGCTACCGATGAAGTCCTGCTTGTAGGCCTCCATGTAGGTCTTGTTTTGCATTTCCTTGATGTCGGCGCCGGCGGCAAAAGCCTTCTCGCTGCCGGTGAGCACGATGCAGCCGATCTTGTCATCGGCCTCGAAGCCGTCGATGGCCTGCGTGAGTTCGGCGATGAGTGCAGAGTTGAGCGCGTTGAGCGCGTTTGGCCGGTTGAGCGTGACGAGCCCGACGCCACCGCGCGTTTCGACGATGATGTTGCTGTAGGCCATGGGCATGTCCTCTCCTGATCATGAAGCTTGTGCGCGTCAGCGCTGGCAGACCGGACAGAAGAATGTCGAGCGCCCGGCCTGGACACTGCGGCGGACCATGCCCCGGCAGGCGGGCGTGAGGCAAGGCTCTCCTTCGCGCCCGTAGACATGGAAGCTGTGCTGGAAATAGCCGAGCGAGCCATCGGCCTGGGCATAGTCCTTGAGGGTCGAGCCGCCGGCAGCGATGGCATCCTTCAGCACGTCTTTGATATGCGGAATGAGGGCCGCAGTGCGCGCATTGGGCTTGCCCGATGGCGTCGATAGGCAGGATGCGGGACGGGAGGGCTTGAGGCGCGTGCGGAACAGCGCCTCGCAGACGTAGATATTACCGAGGCCCGCAATGATGCGCTGATCGAGCAGGAAGCTCTTCAGATCGCTGCGTCGCCCGGCAGCCTGACGCGCAAGAAACTCAGGCGTGAGATCCGGGCCGAGCGGTTCGATGCCGATGCTCGCGAGCAGTGGGTGCGTGTCGAGCGTCGTGAGCGTTGCGAGGTCCATCATGCCGAAACGGCGCGGGTCATTGTAGACGATCTCGGTGCCGCTTCCGAGGCGCAGCACGACATGATCGTGGGCGCTGCGGTTGCCCTGATTGTGCGTGAATTCGCCGAGCTGGCCCCGGCCTTGACCATCGTGCCCCGTGATGCTGATGCGCCCGCTCATGCCGAGATGGATGATGAGCACGGTGCCATCGTCGAGTTCGGCAAGAATGTATTTCGCCCGCCGCCGGAGCGCGACGACCGTGCGATCGGTGAGGCGCGCGCCGAAATTCTCCGGGAACGGAAAGCGCAGATCCGCGCGGCGCTGCTCGACGCGCTGAATGCGCTGCCCGACGAGTACGGGCTCGAGGCCGCGCCGGATGGTTTCGACTTCGGGCAGCTCGGGCATTGTTGGGCTCAGCTTCCGGATACGCAGATGACGCTTCTTCTAGCCGACTGGGTGCCTTCCGGCGAGAGCGTGGCGCCGCAGTTCGGGAACGATCGATTGCCGCGGCAACTTTCACCCATTGCGGGGGATGTTGAGAGAAGAAACCGCAAGGAGACGCAGAGATGCAGGCAACGGAGATTCAAACGCAAGCGCGGATGCTCATGGAGGTGCACGGCACCAAGGCCGTGGTCGAGGCCCATAGGAAGGTCCAGGCCTGCGAGCAGTCGGGCGATATTGCTGGTGCTTCCGACTGGCGGCGTATCGAGAGCGCACTCAAGCTCATGCAGGGTGCCAGGGAGACCTGATCCAATCTTGCAAAAGGCTCAGAACGCAAAGACCCCGCCACTAGGCGGGGTCGGAATTTCAGATCTGCGTCACAGCATGGTTTGTTATCACCGGTGGCTGTGACGGCCCCTTGCGGGGTCTTAGACGCGGATTAGTCGCGAACAACTAAGAGCCGCTAACGAGCGATTATTTAGTCTATGTTAAGTGTTTTGTCAAGATCGACATGCCAAGGGCTTTTAGCACGCATTCCCTAATTTTCTTAATGATTTCATTGCTCAAGGTTTCGTATCGATAGATGCGCTTGCCAGTATTTGCTTGCCCACACGTATCAGATCAAGGCGATGAAATCCGACAGCATTGATCATATCGCCTTTCACCCAAACTCCCTTGCTTGAGAACGGAGAAGGCAGTGCCGGCTCGATATCAATTTGGCAGTGGTAGGGCATAACCGGATAGGGTTCTGTTCCGCTCAAGGCGACTACCGTGCACAGACCTGGACGCAAGGCAATTTTCGGGCTGAGCACCACCACAGGGCGCCGCTTCACCATCTCAGGCTCCTTGAAACCTGAATTGAAATCGCACGTGAGTATCGACCCGACTAGGGGGTGCTCTCTAATCGGCATCGCTGGGAGGCCCGCTTAGCGAATGAATAGATACCGCTTAATCACGATGAGAACTAAACGGCAAGAACTATACGGGCTTCAAGTGCGTTAGACGCGCTGGTCAACATGTAGAGGTTGGCGGTAGTGTGCGCCCCATGAGCGGCACTGAGAACACACATCCCGCAGGCACGACTACGTTCGGCTTTCGCGAGGTCGCGGAGGGCGAGCGGCAGGGGCTCGTGAACGAGGTCTTCAGTGGCGTCGCGGAACGCTACGACCTCATGAACGATCTGATGTCCGGAGGGCTGCACCGCCTCTGGAAGGACGATCTGATCGTTAGGCTCAATCCGCCGAGGAGCGCGACACCCTTCAAGCAGATTGATGTGGCGGGCGGTACTGCCGACGTTGCCCTCAAGGCGGCGGCAGCGGGCGGCACAGGATTCAGTGCCATTGTCTGCGACATCAGCCCGGAAATGCTTGCCGTCGGAAAGCGGAAGATCGCGGAAGCCGGGTATGCGGAGCGCATCGGCACGGTGCTCGGTAATGCGGAGGCGTTGCCGTTTGCGGATCGCTCGTTCGATGCCTATACGATCGCGTTCGGCATTCGAAACGTCACCCACATCGACCGGGCGCTGGCCGAGGCGTACCGGGTATTGAGGCCGGGCGGGCATTTTCTCTGCCTCGAGTTCTCACACGTCGACGTGCCAATCCTCGACAAACTCTATGATTTTCATTCCTTCGAGGTCATCCCGCGCCTCGGTGCGCTCGCGGCCGGCGCGGCCGAGCCCTATCGCTATCTCGTCGAGAGCATTCGTAATTTCCCGAATCAGCAAGCTTTCGCCGAGCTGGTGCGTGGCGCAGGATTCGCGAATGTCGGCGTCCGCAACCTTACCGGCGGCGTTGCCGCCATCCATTCCGGCTGGCGCATCTAATCATTTGATCTGGCGAGCTTTGTTTCGATGCTCTCTGTGCGTATCATTTGCGTGTATCCAGAGAAATTACTAAACCTTTAGTTGTGCATTCCAGCCCTTAAATGTTTATTGACGGCTGTGCCGAAATATCGCGGCAGGGCAGGTCCGCGCAGGGTCGGTGCGTGGGCTCGGGCAGGGAGCATGAATTTCGATGACGTACGGGTTGTCGTTGCGGACGCGCGCGTCCGCCGCGCGGATGGCGACCGTTGCCACTCTGGCGCTTTCGCTTGGGGCCTGCTCGCAATCGAGCGGATTGCTCATGAGCGAGGCGCAGACGCCGGGCGGAGATCCAACGCGACTGGCGCAGGCGCCGCGCGCCGAGGTTGAGAAGGCCGCTGAGCATTGGGGCAAAGAGCATTCGAAGCAGCGCCGGGACGGGAAAGCCGCGCTCAACTATGCGCGCAGCTTGAAGGCGCTCGACCGCAAGCCGGAAGCGCTGGCCGTCCTTCAGGCCGGCTACCTCTATAATGCGCAGGACCGCGAATACCTCTCCGAGTATGGTCGCCTCGCGCTCGATCAGGGGCATGCTCCCATGGCGCAGCAGCTCCTCGAGAAGGCGGATGACCCGGCCAAGCCCGACTGGCGCATTCTCTCCGCACGTGGCGTCGCCCTTGCCCAGCAGGGCAAGTACAAGGAGGCCATTCCCTTTCTCGAGCGCGCCCGAACGCTGGCACCCGATCAGCCGAGCGTCATGAACAATCTCGCGCTCGCCTACACGATGGACGGTCAGGCCTCGCAGGCCGAGCCCATGCTCAGGCAGGCAACGAGCACGGCGGCCGATCCGCGCGTGCGCCAGAACTTGGCGCTGGTCCTCAATCTGCAGGGCAAGAAAGAAGAGGCGACGCGCGTCTCAATGGGCCATGACATGCCTCGGCCGGTCGTCGCGCCGACATCGATCGCGGCCCGTCCGGCGCCGGCCCCTGCGAGGGTTGCGGCCGTCGCGCCGTCACCGCAGCCGGCGGTGGCGCGTCAGGAACTGCCGCCGCCCGTGCGCACGGCCGCTGCCCGCACGATGGCGCCGGCGCCTGTTGCGCCAGCCGCGACGGCGGACCCCGAGGATGTCATTCGTGCAGCCGTTGCGGCCGAGGTCGCGCATGAGCAAGCGCGCTCGCGCAACATCGCAACGTCGAGCGCGCCGCAGCGGTGAGCTCTCGCATCAATCGTAGCGTAGCTTAAGAGGCGCTGCTTCCTTCCCCTTCTCCCCGTCCTTCACGGGGAGAAGGTCGGGATGAGGGGCGGCGCCAATCGCTGACGTCGGCGTATGCCGCCGCCCCTCACCCTAACCCTCTCCCCGCAGGCAGGGAGAGGGGACAAGCACATCAAAGTCGCGAAACTTCCGTTTCCTTGGATGTGATGAATTCAAGAAGTGCCGCCTGGCCTTTCTCGGTGGCGGCGATGCCGCGCTTGATCGCCGCCGCGATGTCCTCCGGCTTCTCGACGCGCTCGCCGTATCCGCCGAAGGCGCGTGCCATGGCCGCGTAGTCACCCGAGATGTCCGTCGAGCGGTACTTCTCGGTGGAGACGGGCATGACCTTGAGCTCGATGGCCATGGAGAAGTTGTTGAGCAGGATCGAGAGGATCGGAATGCGCTCGCGCACTGCCGTCTCGAAATCCATGCCCGTGAAGCCGATCGCCGCATCGCCCCATACGTTGATGCAAAGCTTGTCCGGCTTGGCGAGCTTGGCACCCATGGCGAAGCCGAGGCCGGCGCCGAGCTGGGTCGTCTTGCCCCAGCCGATGTAGGAGAGCGGCGTCGTCGACTTCCAGAAGGGCGAGAGCTGGTCGCGGGGACTGCCGGCGTCGTGCGTAATGATGGTGTTGGCGACGTCGACGGTCTTCTGCAACTCCCAGAGCACGCGATAAGGATTGAGCGGCGCGTCGTTGCACGTGAGCTTCGGCATCCACTTGGCGAGCCACGGCTCGTTCGTGTCGGCGATTTCCTTGGCAACGGCCTTGTGATCCTTCGGCTTGTTGCCATGAAGCTTGCGCACCTCGGCGAGCATGGCTTCGAGCACGATCTTGGCATCGCCGGCCATGCCCAGCGCCACCGGCACGTCCATGTTGATGTCGCCGGGATCGAGCGTTGCCTGGATGATGCGCGCGCCGGCCGGCATCTTCACGCCGAAGTTCGTCTCGGTGAACGAGCAGCCGATGCCGAAAATGAGATCGGATTTGTCGAGGAACGTGCGCACGGATTGCGGGATGGCGAGGCCACCCGACCCCAGTGAGAGCGGATGCGTCTCGGGGAAGGCGCTCTTGCCTTCGAGGCTGGTAGTGACGGGGATCGCGAGGAGCTCGGCAAGTTCCTTGAGCTCGGTCCAGGCCTCGGCCCAATGCACGCCCTGGCCGGCATAGATGACGGGGCGCTTGGCCGCGACGAGCATCTTGGCGGCTTCGGCGACCGCCGACAGGTCCGTGCCGGTGCGGATGCGCTGCGGCGAGATGTAGTCCTTGGGATCGACCTCCTCATTCCACATGTCGGTCGGGATCTCGACCAGCACGGGGCCGCCGCGGCCGGACTTCAGGTTCTGGAAGGCGCGGCGGAAGATGTTCGGGATCTCCTTGGCGGAAGTGATGGGCTCCGCCGTCTTGGTGATGGAGCGCATGGAGACGGACGCATTGTAGTTTCGCTCGACCCAGGCGAGGCGGCGCGGATAGCCCATGGGCAGCACCAGAATGGGGATGCTCTCGCTATAGGCCTGGGCGACGCCGCCATAGGCGTTCTCCGTGCCGGGGCCGTGCTGCATGGCGAACACGCCGATGGTCTTGCCCGACGTTACGCGACTGACCGCATCCGCCATATGAAGGCCGATACGCTCCTGGCGGACGATGATCGGGCGGATATCGAACTTCGCGGCGTGCTCCAGGATGTGATTGACCGGATAGCCGATGATGTACTCGACGCCTTCCTGCTTGAGGATGGCCGAGATCGCGTCTCCAATTTTCATGGGTGTCCCCTTCCCTGTCGGCCGCCGCGGGCCTGTGTATCCTTGGTGGCTATCGAAGCACGCGCACGCTGGTCGGCCAAGCATCGGATGGGCTTGCTCGCCCACCTTTCCTGCAGATCTGATGCGCTGGTGGCTGGCGTACCAGGCTAAATCAGCCGAGCACGGCATCCTGCGCTGCCGAAATGCTCGCGCTCGACTTTGTGTGGGCTCATATTAATCGCTGATAAACCACGATCTACGCAGCGCGACTGATCTGGTCGACAAGTAGTCATAAGTATATATTGGCTGCATTGGCATGAAATGTTGTGATATTTCTCTTGATCAGCCTGCGGCTATTTAATATGTTGTTTCCCAAATTGGATTTCTTTCGCCGAAATATGCTATTTTTACTCCCCATTAATTCGACGGGCGTAGGGTGTCCTCAAGTTCGGCCGGGTACTCAATGAACGGCGGGCTTCGACCCATCGGTCGTCAAGTTAGTCAGAGTGGGAGAGTGAAATCATGAAGACCCTCGTTCGTTTTGCGAAGTGTGAGTCGGGCGCCACGGCCATCGAGTACGGCCTCATCGCCGCCCTGATCTCGGTTGCGATCATCGGCGTTGTTTCCAACGTCGGCACGAGCCTCAACACCACGTTCCAGTCCATCGATGACGGCCTGAACGGCACCACCTCGTGATTTATCGCTGGCTTGACGGCAGCTTATGCTGTCCTCAGCCGCGAAATCGCCGAACAGTGCGCTCGCTCCCTACCCGGGGCGGGCGTTCTGCTTTTCCGGGCTTCTTGTCTGGCCTGGGCGCGGCGTCCTCACGCCGCATCTATGAGTTCGCTCTGATTTCCTATACACGTGGCGACGAATGCGCCTGCGGCCCCGTGTCGGACGCAGACCCCGAAGCATCTATGCCGGACCCCACTTCTCGCCATGACCTCTGCAACTCAGTCGCCCCCAACGGCGGCGACCTTCATCAATATCGGCGAACGCACGAACGTCACCGGTTCGGCCAAGTTCAGGAAACTCATCGAGGCCGGTGACTATGCCGCTGCCCTCTCGGTGGCTCGCGAACAGGTCGAGAGCGGCGCCCAGATTCTCGACGTGAACATGGACGAAGGCCTTCTCGACAGCGAGAAGGCCATGACCACGTTCCTCAACATGATCGCCTCCGAGCCCGATATCGCGCGCGTGCCCGTGATGATCGACAGCTCCAAGTGGAGCGTGATCGAGGCTGGTCTCAAGTGCGTCCAGGGTAAACCGATCGTCAATTCGATCAGCATGAAGGAAGGCGAGGCGGCGTTTCTCCAGCAGGCGCGCCGGGTGCGTCGCTATGGTGCCGCCGTCGTCGTGATGGCCTTCGACGAGCAAGGGCAGGCCGATACTGTCGAGCGCAAGGTCGAGATCTGCGCGCGGGCCTACAAGCTGCTCACCGAAAAGCTCGGCTTCCCGCCTGAGGACATTGTTTTCGACCCGAACATCTTCGCGGTGGCCACCGGGATCGAGGAGCACAACGGCTACGGCATCGCCTTCATCGAAGCCGTCCGGCAGATCAAGGCGGCGTGCCCGCACGCGCACATCTCCGGGGGCGTCTCCAATCTCTCGTTCTCCTTCCGTGGCAACGAGACTGTGCGCCAAGCCATGCACTCGGTGTTCCTGTACCACGCCATCAAGGCCGGCATGGACATGGCGATCGTCAATGCGGGACAGCTCCCGGTCTATGACGATATCGAGCCGGAGCTGCGCGAGCTTTGCGAGGATGTGATCCTCAACCGCCGCCCTGATGGGACGGACCGCCTGCTCGAAGCCGCGAAGCGCTTCAAGGGCGATGGCGCCAAGCGCAAGGAAGTGGATCTCACGTGGCGCCAGGGCGATGTCACGGAGCGTCTCAAGCACGCGCTCGTGCATGGCATCACGGATTTCATCGAGGCCGACACGGAGGAGGCGCGGCAGGCTGCCGCGAAGCCGCTGCATGTCATTGAGGGGCCGCTGATGGCCGGCATGAACGTCGTCGGCGATCTCTTCGGCGCCGGCAAGATGTTCCTGCCGCAGGTCGTCAAGTCCGCGCGCGTGATGAAGCAGGCCGTTGCTTACCTGCAGCCCTTTCTGCAGGCCGAGAAGGAGGCCTCGGGCCTCACCGACAAGCCCGCTGCCGGCAAGATCGTCATGGCGACCGTGAAGGGCGATGTCCACGACATCGGCAAGAACATCGTCGGCGTCGTTCTCCAGTGCAACAATTACGAGGTCATCGATCTCGGCGTCATGGTCCCGGCGGCGAAGATCCTCGAGGTCGCGCGCAAGGAGCAGGCGGACGTGATCGGCCTCTCCGGCCTCATCACGCCCTCGCTCGACGAGATGTGCACCGTCGCCGCGGAGATGGAGCGCGAGGGCTTCGACGTGCCGCTGCTGATCGGCGGCGCAACGACGAGCCGCGTGCATACGGCCGTCAAGATCAGCCCGAATTACGCGCGCAACCAGGCGATCCACGTGCTCGACGCGAGTCGCGCGGTCGGTGTCGTCTCGAAGCTGCTCTCGGACACCGATCGCGATCCGTATGTCGCCGACATCCGCGCCGAGTACGACAAGGCGCGACAGGCATACCTGCGTTCGGATCAGACCAAGCAGCGGATCACGATTGAAGCCGCGCGCGAGAACCAGTTCCAGGTCGACTGGACGAGCTACGAGCCGCAGCGCCCCGCAACCATGGGCGTGACGCGCTTCAAATCCTACGATCTCGCCGATCTCGTCTCGTGCATCGATTGGACGCCCTTCTTCCAGACCTGGGAGCTCAAAGGGCGCTATCCGATGATCCTCGACGACAAGAAGTTCGGTCCCGAGGCGCGCAAGCTGTTCGATGACGCGAAGGCGCTGCTTGATCGGATCGTCAAGGAGAAGTGGCTCACGGCCAACGCCGTCATCGGTTTCTGGCCCGCGAACGCCATCGGCGACGATATCGAGGTGTATGCCGAGGATGGGCGCAATGCACCGCTCGCCATGCTCCATACGCTGCGCCAGCAGATCGCGCGTGATCCCGGCCGCAACCGCGCCCACACCGCGCTATCCGACTTCATCGCGCCGAAGGACAGCGGCCGCCAGGACTTCATCGGCGCTTTCGCGGTCACCGCCGGCATCGGTGAGGACGAGGCGATCGAGGCGCACATCAAGAAGACCGACGACTACGGGCGCATCATGGTCAAGGCGCTCGCGGACCGGCTCGCAGAGGCGTTTGCCGAGCGGATGCATCAGCGCGTGCGCCGCGAGTTCTGGGGTTACGCCAAGGATGAGGTGCTGACCAACGAGGAGCTGATCCTCGAGGCCTATCAGGGTATCCGTCCTGCTCCCGGCTATCCGGCGCAGCCCGATCACACCGAGAAGGGCACGATCTGGCAGCTTCTGGATGCGGAGGCCGCGACCGGCATCGCGCTCACCGAGAGCTTTGCGATGTGGCCCGGTTCGTCGGTGTCGGGGCTCTATTTCGCTCATCCGGACAGCCACTATTTCGGCGTGGGCCGTATCGAGCGCGATCAGGTCGAGGACTACGCGCGGCGCAAGGGCTGGTCGGTCGCCCAAGCCGAGCGCTGGCTCGCGCCGGTGCTGAACTACGAGCCCAAGCGATAATTTTTTCAGTACGGCCTGCCGGCCGGCGCGCAGTCGCGCGCTCATGAAGAGGCGCCGGCTCGAAGCGAATTCTGTACCCCCGCTATGGCCGCCGCGGGCATAGCACCACGAGCCGGTCGCGAAGCACCTCTTCCCAGCAGCCCGCGGCAAAAAACAAAGCCGGCCAACGGGCCGGCTTTGCGAGTTGTGGCCGTCGTGACGGCGGGTACGTGATTAGGGCCTAGTCGGTGGATGCTGTGGTTTGACACGCCAGCGCAGTTCGTCGAACTCGAAAAGCCTACGGCTCCGGGGCCCGTTCCAACCGGTTTTGCCGGCTGTCGGGCCTGAGCGACTGCGAGGAAGAAGACGGCGTGTTGGCATTGGCCACTCCATCGTCGTTGGGAAGCCCCACTTTTCCCTGCCGAGAAGGCTCAGGCGTCCGACCGAGGTTGCCGCGCGGGGAGCGCGCCATGGCCTCGAGCGGACGACAGAATTCGTCGTATCGGGTGCAATGAAGGCTGGTGAGGATGAGCTTCTTCGTCGGAGACGGGGGAAGACCAGACGGCGGCCTCATCCATGGCCTCCGGATCCCAGCTTTGCTGTTCGAGCAACTCGCCAGCATGCCCTCGCTCATTGCGTTGCTAAAGCGCACATGCGCCTTAGCTGCAGGTCGGCGACGCAACCACCTGCGCCCGATCGGAGACCGGATCGCCGAAAGCAGAAAATCTCCCTGCTTTCGCTAAGGTAATAGTTGATTCGTGTGACATTCGGATAGCGGGTCGGCTGCCGCAAGATCAGGCGCTGGCGCTGAATTTCCCGCCGACTGATGCCAGCGCGCTACGGCGGTGTGGTGGCAAGGCCCACATCAGGAAGGCGTGTTCGTGAAACGGGGAATTGAAAAGCCGTCGGAATAAGTCGCAGAATGGACGTGCTCCGACGGTTTGAATTTTGTCTCGATTGCAGGCGCCGATTTCCGGATCCCGCATGAGAAAGTGCCGATTTCAGATCGCGAAATCGCTGAGCTTCGAGCCTTTGGCCAGCTTCGCGGTAAGCCATTTCGGCTGGCGGCCGCGGCCGGTCCAGGTCTCTTCCGGATTATCCTTATTGCGGAATTTGACCGCGACTTTCCCGCCGTTTCCACGCTTTGCACCACGAGCCGCGCCCGTAAGCTCCTCGATCTTGTAGCCGAGGCTCTCGGCCATCGCGATTACCTTCTGGCGGGCATTCGTGAACTCGTTGCGCCGCGCTGCGACAATGGCCTTTGATATACGAGCCTCGTGTTCCAGCAGCTCTTTAAGGGACATCTTGTCGTAGTTCACGGTCGCCATCGTCTTACCTCTTGCTCCCTTGGTGCGGGTTCGGGCCATGTTGAAACTCGGGCTAAGGGCGCCTTTTATGTGCGATTTGCTCGTCGTGCAACGCGCTTTTGCGCATTTTTTCCGGAGCATGCAGAACAGGGCGTCCAGGGAATGATCTCGATGGCGGTAATATATTGATATTCAATTGCAGGGGCAAGAAGTGCTTTGCTGCTGGATCGCAATCTCGTGTGGGTTAAATCGCGTGTATTACCTAGCTGATTACGAGCCGATTGGCCCGAAATGAGCGCTGCGCATAGGTTCAATAATCCGCCGTGTGCCGACGCAGAAATCCGCTGCGACCCTCGATTCCACTTCCGTGGGCCCTTAACCACCGCGATCCGCAGTGATGTTAGCATCCAGCCGCATTGGCTGCTAACATCATGATTTGTCTTCATAAAGATCTTGCGGACGGCAGCCTGCGGGATATTCTGATCTTTGTTTCTGCTCGGACGAGAGAGGAGGCAGGGTATGGCGGATCGCGACGCCCTTCGGCAATTGCGGGGCTTTAGTCTGACAACTGCAGAAATACTCTATCGCCTGCCGGATCATCCGGCGCTGCTGCAAACGTACATATGGCAGGAATATGATCTTCACCCGCGTTTTCCGCGCTTGAAGGCTTTTCTGGGGTTCTGGGCCGCCAACCTGGATGGGCAGCTTTTTCGCATTACCGTCGCCAACAAGGCGCTCATCTCTCCGCGTGAACTCCGGATCGCCGCCGCGGACTTCCGTTTGAATTGAAGTTTCCAGCCCTTTCAGAATCATAGTTGAGCTGGGCAGAGCACCGGCGGCCGCGGCTCTTCGGGCAGGGTCGCGGCGAGTTGATCGGCGTCCATCCACAGTCCCTCCGCTGGCTGTGCAGCTGCTGCGTTGACCCAGGACCCCGACTCAGGGCCCGATCAGGTCCACGTGGGATGGGGTCGAACGTCCTATATCTCTAAGAGGGCGGGCTTTGCCCGAGCAGGCAGGCCCTCCGGGGGAGCTTGGGGGTTATTGTGGAACGTAATTTGGCAAGCCATGCACCGCAGCAACGTCGCCGCGGTGGTCTGCCGCGTCCGTATGTTGCCGTTTGGGTCGTGCTGTCGAGTATGGCGCTGACGTATCTCGTTACGCTCTCAGTGCGCCCGGATCTCGCCGAGGGGCTTGGCGGCCAGGTCGCCGCGTTCGTTGGCGTCGAGGCAGGTGCGCGTGAGGACGAAAGCGCACAAGCCGCCCGCGACGAGCAGGCGCGGACCGAGATCGCGGCTCTTCGCGACAATCTCGACGCCGTGCAGCGCGAGGCGGCCGCATTGCGTGCCGAACTCGCGGCGCGTGAGGAGCAGAACAAGGCATTCGCCGCGCGGCTTGCGGCGGTCGAAGCGCAGCGCATCGCCGAGCAGGCGGCTCCGATCGCGACGGCGAGCGTCAATCGCGGGCCTCTGGAAGGACCTGGCGCTGGCAATGGCGGGCCGGATGCACTTCCGGGCCGTGCCGTCGATGGCCGGGTCGTCGAAGCGCCGCGGGAGAGTGAGCTTCCGGCACGCAGGCCGACGCCTCGTGAGAGCGAGCGTATCGCCTTCGGTACGCCTCAAGTGAAGCCTGCGCCGGCTGCACCCGAAAGTCCGCGCGGTATTCAGATCGCCACGGGTCCATCCGTCGATGCGCTGCGCATCAGCTGGATGCTGCTCGCCGATCGCCACAAGGAAATTCTCGGAAACTACGAACCGCGCTTCGTGCCGTCGACCAGCGGCAGCGGCCCTGCCTATCGCCTGATCGCCGGACCGATCGCGAGCACGGGCGCCGCGAACCGCGTGTGCGGCGCACTGCGGTCACGGCGCGTGACATGCGGCGTTGCGCCCTTCGGTGGCGAGCCTCTTTAACTCGCCATCGCCGCAAGTATCGCCGACTGGATGAGCAGCACGCCGAGCCAGTGCCCGCCGTCTATGAGCGTTGCGGAAAACCGGGTGCCCTGCAACGCGTGAGACGCCGAGAGCGACGTCATGACGAAGCCGACCCAGATGAGCACGGCCGAGATGATGGCGTTTCGCGACGAGAGAGGAATGCTGCCGCGCGTGACATGAAGCAGGATGCCGGCGAGCATCCAGGACATCACGAGTTGCGCAACGAAGATGGTGGCGAACTGACCGGGGCTGAAGGTGCCCTTCGCCGGGCTTTCGCCTGCTGCGCCCAGGCGCCGTTTCGCGAACACGCCGTACCAGAGGCCGCCGAATGCGAAACTCGCGATCGCTGCGATGAGTACGGCCGTGTAGCTGATCCCGGTGACGTGCATTGTCCTCGCTCTTTCTCGCTCAATTCGCGAGCTGCCAGACAGCGGCCCGCTTGATTTCGGCGTCTTCGAGCTCGCGGGTCACCGGCACATCATAGTGTGCGATCGCCGCGAAGGTGTCCTTGGGAAAATAGCTGCGCCGCGGGTCGCCGACGAGCACGCGGGCGCCATCCGCGGCCTGGCGGCGAATGAAGGCCATCACCCGCTCGGCCAGCTCCCGCTCGTAGAAGAGATCACCGACCAGGAGGACATCGCCTTGCGGTGCGTCACGGTTCAGCCAGTCGTCGGCGGTCGCTGCGATTGTGACATCATTTGCGGCGGCGTTGAGATCCATGGCGGCAACCGCCAGCGCATCGATGTCTGCAGCAGCAACCTGGCTCGCGCCGGCTTTTGCAGCCGCGATGGCTGCGATGCCGGAGCCGGCGCCGATGTCGAGTACGCGCTTACCGTCCAGCTCTGCGGGATGGTCGAGAATGTAGCGTGCGAGCGCCTGACCGCCAGCCCAGGCAAAGGCCCAGTAGGGTGGCGGCAGGCCCATCTCGCCGAGTTCTTCTTCGGTCTTGCGCCAGATCGGCAGAGACTCTTCCGCGAGATGCAGGTGGATCTCCGGCACCAGCGGCGGCATGAGCAGCCGCGTGTTGGCGAGAATGAAGCCGGTCCGGTCGATCATGGGCCGGTCGATCATGGATGTCGGTCTTTCTGGCGCGCGCCTATGATGTCATGAAGCAGGGTGCGTACGCCGGCCTCAACTCGAAGGCTTTGTAGGAAGCCCCGGCGGGCAGTGCAACGATCTGCACCGCGGCAGGTGTCGGAGACCAAGGATGACCACGACCAGCCGACCCGTGCTGCGCTTCGCGCCGAGCCCGAATGGTCCGCTGCATCTGGGGCACGCACTTTCCGCGCTCACGGGTCTCGCATGGACTCGGCGGCTCGGCGGGCGCTTTCTCGTGCGCATCGAGGACATCGATCCGGAACGATCGAGCGAGGTGCACGTCGAAGGTATCTTCCGCGATCTCGCATGGCTCGGCGTGCCGTGGGAGGAACCCGTGCTGCGCCAGTCGCAGCATATGGCGCGATATGAAGCTGCGGCTGCTCAGCTCGGGCGTCTCGACGTCCTTTATCCCTGCTTTGCAAGCCGCCGCGAGATTGCGGAGGCAGGTGCGGCCACCGGCGCATCGCGTGATCCGGACGGTGCGCCACTTTATCCGGGCCTTCATCGGGGCATGGCTTCCGAGGAGATCGCCGCACGGCGGCGGCGCGGCGAGCCATGCGTCATGCGGCTGGACATGACGCGAGCGCTTGCGCTGGCGGAGAAGCGTCTCGGCGATGCGCCGCTCGACTTCGTGGAGATGGATGAGGAGGGCGGACAGCGGGTCATTCTGTGCGATCCGCGACGCTGGGGGGACGTCGTCATCCAGCGCAAGGATGTGCCGACGAGCTATCATCTATCGGTTGTTGTCGACGATGCCGCTCAGGGCATCACGCACGTCACGCGCGGACAAGATCTCTTCGCCGCGACCGACATCCACCGCCTCCTGCAGGTACTCCTCGACCTGCCCGCGCCGCTTTATGCGCATCACCGCCTGATCGTCGACGAAAGCGGCCGGAAGCTCGCCAAGAGCGCCTGCGATACGAGCCTTGCCGAGCTTCGCGCAGGCGGCGCGACACCGGCCGACATCCGCCGCCTGGTCGGCCTTATTTGATCTCATTCGGATTAGGATTTTCGTTGAAAAGTATTAGGCCGTGCTCCCCTTTAACCTTAATTCCCCAGTACGTGAGCGCCCGTGGTAGGTCGTCGATCGGCGCGTGCCGTGCGGGCGGGCGCCGGTCCGGCGCTGGCCGTCCGAGCATCGGGATCGCGGACTTGGCCAGCCTGCTCTGCAGGGAAAACGCAAGGGAAGGGAGTTCGGCAATGTTTCGATTGGCGAGTGCTATGGCACTCCTGTTGACTTTGATGATCGCGCCGGCAGCGGCGCAGCGCGGACCGGGTGGGGGTGACCGGTGGGTTACGCTCGGCGAGCAGAAGGTCGGCTTCCTGGTCGATCGCGATGTGCTGCGGCTCAATCACAATGAGGACTGGTTTCGCCGCGAGGGGCCGTTCAGCGATCTTCGGCTGACCGCCGAGCGCAACGACATTCACATCATGAGCGTTCGCGTCGTGTACATGAACGGCTTCGCCGAGGACTTCAGGGTCGACGGCATGGTGCGTCGCGGCCAGAGCATCAACATCGACCTGCGCGGCGACCGTAGCTTTCTGCGCCAGATCGAGTTCATCTATCGCTCGAAGCTCAGCCTGAAGGGCGAAGCGCGCCTGCGCGTCGATGCGCGGGTTGCACGTCGCGGACCGGGGCCGGGGCCAGGACCGCAGGTCGAGCTCCTCGGCTCGCAGAAGATCGGCTTCTCCGTCGATCGCGATGTGCTGCGCGTCGGTCGCCGGGAAGGTCGCTTCAGCCGGATCGCTCTGCGGGCGCTCGATAACGACATCGAGATCATGGATATGAAGATCTTTTACGCTGGTCGTGGTGGTCCGCCGGATGATGTCCAGTTCCGCCGCGTCCTGCGCGCCGGCCAGCGCACGGATCCGATCGATCTGCGCGGCAGCGAACCGCGCTCGATCGACCGCATCGAGTTCGTCTATCGCGCACGGCCGAATTTCCGCGGTGCTGCGACGCTCGAGGTCTACGGCGTGAAGTGAGGCGCAGAGCACATCACAGAAACAATGAGGCGG
>JAEZRM010000055.1 GCA_023412805.1 Pseudomonadota bacterium
GACGCATGGCGCTCCGGCTGGCCCCTTCCTGCCTCTTGCTCGGTGGCTTGTTCGCCGGCGCGGCGAGCAACGCGATCACCGGGGCATGGGAGCTCGAAGCGTCCGGCTCGCCCGCCGAGGCGCTGGGGGACGGTGGGCTCACCGGGGATGCGGCCGGCAACGGCGGCAATGGGAACGGTGACGGCGGCGGCGGCAACGGCACCATCGACGACGGCGGCCTCGATGACGGCGGCGACGGCGGCTTGGTCGTCGTGGACCCGATCTCCCCGTCGCTCGCCTCGTGCGGCATCAACAGGCTCTGCATCACGAGCACGAGCACGTGGGTCCCCGTGCTCAGCGGCGGGTTCGGAAGCTGCGGGGCGGATTGGCCGACGCGACGCGAGTTCAGGGGCACCGGGGGTGGCGGATGCGGCTGCAACTGCGCGCCCACCTCCGGCTCGTGCGGGGACACGATCACCAGCAAGGACGGCGCAACGTGCGGCGGCCTCCCGACGCTCCACGACATCCCGGGTGACGGGAGCTGCTCGACGTCCCTCCCTGCTTTCGCGCTGCCGATCGCCTTCGCCGCGCAGCCGACCACCGCTCCGACGGCCTGCGCGGGAACGCCCATGAACAACCTCTCGCGGCCTCGCACTACGAGCGTCTGCGGAGACCCTACGACGACGCAGAGCGACGCGTGCAAGGATGACGAGGTCTGCGTCGCCAAGCAGTTCGGCCAGCCCATCTGCGTGATGCACGAGGGCGAGGTCGCGTGCCCGTCGCAGCTCCCGGTGCGCACCGTCATCGGTTCGGCGGTCGACGACCAGCGCTCGTGCGGAGCGACGTGCACCTGTGAGCCGAGCCCCTGCAACGACGGAACGCTCCGCGCGTACAGCGATGCCACCTGCACCACCAGCATTCGCACGTTGGACGTCGACGGCTCGTGCACGACGAGCGGCTCTCCGCTCTCGAACGCCGCCAGCTACCGCTACACCCGGAGCAAGGGCTGCAAGGTGAAGGACGCGCCTACGGTCCTGGGCAAGCAGCTCGTCACCGCGCCCATGACGGTTTGCTGCCCCACGAACCCCTTCTGAGCGCGCCGGTGAGCGGGGCGGCGGCACTCGCTCAGCGGATGCCGTACTTCTTCAGCTTGTCGTAGAGCGTGCGGAGGCCGATGCCGAGCTTCGCGGCGGCGGCGCGCCGGTTGCCGTCGACCTCACGTAGCGTGCTCTCGATCGTCTGCCGCTCGAGATCGGCGAGCGAGCCGCCCTTGCCGCCGGCTCGTCCAGGCTCGGCCGCGACGGGCTTCGTCTCCGCACTCGAGGATGTTTCGGTCATCGTCGACTCGAGCCAGAGGTGCGCTCTCCCGAGCACGTCGCCGTCCGCCAGGATCATCGCGCGCTCGAGCGCGTTGCGAAGCTCGCGGACGTTGCCCGGCCAGCTCTCCTCGCGGAGCTGCTGCTCGAGCGCCTCATCGAGCCGGGGCGGCGAGCGTCCCGCGGCGGCAGACAGCTCCGCGACGAGCGCCCTCGCGAGCGGGACGATGTCCTCGCGTCGCTCGCGGAGCGGCGGCAGCCGGATCGGGAACACCGCGAGCCGGTGGTAGAGGTCCTCGCGAAACGTCCCCTCGCGCACCATCGCGCGCAGATCGCGATGCGTGGCGGCGACCCAGCGTACGTCGACCTCGACGAGCTGCGAGCCGCCGAGACGCTCGAAGCTACGCTCCTCGAGCACGCGAAGGAGCTTCGCCTGGAGCGAGGCCTTGAGCTCGCCGACCTCGTCGAGGAAGAATGTCCCTCCGTCGGCGAGCTCGATGCGACCGCGGCGCTGCGCGTGCGCGCCGGTGAACGCCCCCTTCTCGTGCCCGAACAGCTCGCTCTCGAGCAGGTGCTCCGTGAGGACGGCGCAGTTGATTGCGACGAACGGCTTGTCCGCTCGCGGGCTCGTCTCGTGGAGCACGCGTGCCGCGACCTCCTTGCCTGTCCCGCTCTCGCCCTGCAAGAGGACCGTCGCCCCGCTCTTCGCGACCTTCGCGAGCGCCGCGACGACGGGAACCATGCTGGGCGCGCCGAACGTGAGCGTCGAGCGCGCCGGCGGGGCATCGGCGGGGACGGCCAGCTCCACGCGGCGTCCGAGCGCGCCCTTCACGAGCTCACGCACGGCGGCGGGGCTCTGGACCGGCTTCTGGAGGTAGTCGAACACACCGAGCTTCATCGCCTCGACCGCGGTCGAGCCGTCACCGAAGGCGGTGAGCACGATGAGCTCCACGTTCGGCTGCTCCGTGCGGAGCGTGCGGACGACGCTCATGCCGTCGAGCTTCGGCATCTTGAGATCCGTGATCACGACGTCGAACGGCTCCTCGCGTGCTGCAGCGAGCGCAGCGGCGCCGTCGGCGACCTCCACGACCTCGTGGCCGTCACGCTCGAGCGACTCCGCCAGGAACGAGCGCACGCCTTCTTCATCGTCCGCGACGAGGATCCTTCCCGAGCGTTTCTCTTTCATGATTCCTGTCCGCGGAGCCTCAACGTGAAGAGCGCGCCACCGTCGGCGTGCGTCTCGCCCGTCAGGGTACCACCGTGTTGCTCGGCGATCCGGCGCGCGACGGCGAGGCCGAGCCCCGTGCCGCGTACGCGGGTCGTGACGAACGGCTCGAAGATCTCCGCTTCGGAGCCGGCCGGAAGCCCGGGTCCTCGATCGCGCACCGTGAGGACGACATCGGCGCCCTCCGTCGCGACCTTGACCTCGACCGATTCGTCGGGCGAGGCCTGCAGCGCGTTATCGACGAGGTTGTGGATCGCGCGGGCGAGGCGTCCGGGATCGACCTCGACCGTGCGCGGCGCAGCGTCGAGGTCGAGCTTCACGCGCTCCTTGGCCACGTCGTCGAGCGATCGATCCAGAAGCTCGCGCGGCGTCACTCGAGCGCGCTCGATCGGGCCGTCACGCACGAAGTCGAGGAGCGTCGTCGTGAGCAGCTCGAGGCGCTCGGCCTCCGCGACGACTCGCTCGGCCTTGGCCCGCTTCTTCTTCTCGGCGGCATCCTCGAGATCCTCGACGAGGAGCTGCGCGTGCCCCTTGAGGGAGGCGAGCGGATTGCGGAGCTCGTGGGCCATGACGGACGACATGCTGCCGAGGGCAACGAGACGCTGCTCGCGCGCGGCCCGCTCCTCGAGCATTGCAAGGCGCCGGGCGCTCCGCGACCAAGCGATGGCGAACGCGAGGAGCACGCCCCCGGCGACGGCCGCGACCACGGCGCTGCGCGTGAGATCGCGCCGGAGGGTCTCGATGACGGGAGGCTCGAGCTCGACCACGAGGAGCGCCACGCCGGGCGGACGGTCGGCACGCAGCGAGAAATGCGTTGGCGGACCGCCGAGAGCGGACGACGGGCGAGGGCCTCGACGCGGAGGGGTGAGCAGCCCGGTGACGCGTGCGCGTCGACCTTCGATCCGGGCCTCGCCGGGCTTCTGCATCAACGCAG
>JAEZRM010000085.1 GCA_023412805.1 Pseudomonadota bacterium
GCGGTGGCGGCACGGAGCGGCCGCCACCCTTCCATGCGCTACTGCATTGCGACGATCTTCTGGAAGATGCCGTCGGCGCCGATTTCCTTGGCGTAGGCCGCCATCACCGGATCGACCAGCTTCTTCATCTCGTCGCGCCCCTTGAACGGGATACGCTTCAGACGGCCCGCCTTTTCGAGCGCGACGAGCTTCTGCTCATCCTCGGAGGCTTCGATCTGCCGTCCGTAGGCGCCCGCTTCCTTGCCGGCCTTGAGCACGACTTCCTGGAGATCCTTCGGCAGGCTCTGGAAAATCTTGCCCGAGAAGCAGATGGGCCGGATCGTAATGGCGTGCTGCGTCATCGCGAGGTTCGGCGCGACCTCGTAGAACTTCATCTGCTCGACGCCGGCTGCCTCGTTCTCGCCAGCCGAGATGACGTTGTTCTGGATGGCGTTGTAGACCTCGTTATAGGCGATGACCGTCGGTGCCATGCCGGCTGCCTGGAAGGTTCGCGACCAGATGGGCGCACCCTGCACGCGCACCTTGAGGCCCTTGATCTCATCGAGTGAGCCCATGGGCTTGTTGATGAAGATGTTGCGCGTGCCGCCACCGGCATAGCCGATCAGCATGACATTCGCCTTCTGCGCGATCTCATCGGCGATCGGCTTCAGAAGGTCGGCATCGAGCACCTTGTTCCAGTGATCGAGATCGCGGAACAGGAAAGGCGCATCGATGAAGGGCGCCGCGCGCGAGAACGTCGACATGTGCGCGGGCGATACGATGCCGTAGTCGACGGCGCGGCCCTGCGCCATGTACTCGAAGTATTGCTTCTCGAGGCCCAGCGACGAGTTCTTGTGCAGCACGAAATTGATGGGCTTGCCGTAATACTGCTTCACCAGTTCTTCGAACTTCACGAGTGATTTCGTGAAAGCGTGATCGTCATTGAACTGGACGGCGCCGTTTAGTGTAATCGGTGCCTGCGCGCGAACAATGGCCGGCATTGCGAGCGTACCGGCGGTCGTCGCGCCGAGCCCCGCAAGAATGGTCCTGCGTGAATACATTGTGTTTCCTCCATGAGCGCCGCCCTTGTTGAGCTCTCTTTGAGTTAAAGGCTCTGTTTTTCATGGGTCGGCAGCGGCCGACGATATATCAGCTCGCCGTTCGACACCAGCGGTGCGCGTACGGATGGAGGACGGCTTGAGGAATTCCGCTTCGAGCGACCGGCGTGATCAGCGCCGCAGCGCGTAGACGTCGCCCGAGTTCGCCTCATGCGGCAGTGCAGCGATATGGCGGCGCATCTCGTCGGCCGTGATCCAGCGGCCAAGCGAAAGCTGCTGACTTTCTCCGAGCGCCAGATCGAAGCCGTAGTCGCCGAGCGCTGCAATGCGATCGAGACAGTCGTAGGCGACATCGCGCTGGATGGTCGTGAACTCGAAGGAGAGCGCCGGTACGGCCTGGCTCAGACCCGAGAGGACATCGGCCTCGAAGCCCTCGACATCGATCTTCACGAAGGCCGGCGCACCGTGCGCTGCAATGAGCGCGTCGAGCGTGGTGACCGGCACGTCGATCGTGCGATCCCAGACCTGTCCCTCCCAGCCGCCGGCACCATCGGCAGCCTTGACGAAATCCTGCGAGGCCGTGGTGACCGTCGGGTTCGCCGAGTTCACGTGCAGGCTCAGGCGGCCCGGCACCGGCCCGCACGCGCTTTCGACGAGCGTCACATCATTGTCGCCGGCATAGATCGCGCGGACTGCCTGAGCGCAGAGTGGTTGCGGCTCGAGTGCCACCACGCGCGCACCGATCCGCCGGAACGCGCCGATGCGGTCGCCGACATGCGAACCGATATCAAAGGCGAGATCGCCGGGGCCGACGAAGCGGGCATAGAGCGCGTCCATGGCGGCTTCGCGCGGCGCATCGCCGTAGTACACCTCCAGCGAGCGCGAAAGGCTCGCGAAAGCGGGGTCGCGTTTCAGCTCGTCGAGGCGCTCGGTCAGGGTCATGACACCTCTGTTCTGCTCGTCTCTTCCGCTGGGCGGCACCGGTGCCGCCATGTCTCAACGAGCGATCATCTCTTGGTAACAGGGACATCGCCGAGCATTGCGGCGTGCAGGGGGCAAACGCCGCGCCAGGAGAAAAAGCCGCTGCAACATAGTTTTGTCAAACATGTTCGAGGCCCGCTTTCGTGTCCACGAGCAACTTGGGGCATTGCGCGAGCCACATCCTGTGCTAGCCTCGCGCTATAAAAAAAGAGTGCGTCAAGGGAGGACGCGATCTTGAGGCGTGGCTGGTTCGTTACGGCGGGGGTCTTTATGGCCTTCTTCGCCGGGACGGCGTTCTTGTCGTTCAAACTGCCGCTATTGGATGCATTGGGGCCGGGACCCGGCTTTTTTCCGCTGATCCTGGCACTGCTGGGTGGCGCGCTCGCCGTCGCGCTTATCGCCCAGCTTGCGCGTGATCCTCTAGCTCCAACGGGCGAGCCGCAGCCCGACCCCGAGCCTTTCGTGCCGGATCGGGAAGCACTGTTCCGTATCGCTGGCATCATCGTCCTTCTGCTCGCCGCCTTCACTGCGCTCGACACGCTCGGCTACCGGCTGACCTCGTTCATCTTCATTGTGCTCATGCTGCTGGTGCTCGGCGTCAGGAATTACCTCGCCATAGCGCTCGTAGCACTCGCACTCAGCTTCGGCGTGTTTCACAGCTTCTACTACTGGCTGAAGGTGCCGCTGCCCATCGGGGGGTTCGGGCTGTGATGGGGGGCGGAGCGGATGGTTGATACCTTCCAGCATCTCATGGCGGGCTTTGCCGCGGCGGCGACGCCGACGAACTTGATGTTCGCGTTCATCGGCTGCTTTCTCGGCACGCTCATCGGTGTGTTGCCCGGCATCGGGCCCGCGGCGGGCACGGCGATCCTCATTCCTCTCACCTTCCAACTCGATGCGACCGGCGGCATCATTATGCTCGCGGCCATTTACTACGGCGCGATGTATGGCGGCACGATCACCTCCGTGCTGATCAACGTGCCGGGGGAGGCTGCGTCCGTCATTACTTGCCTCGATGGACACGCCATGGCGAAGAATGGGCGGGCGGGTGCGGCGCTCGGCATTGCCGCCATCGGGTCCTTCATCGGCGGATTGATCGCGACCGTGCTTCTCGTTGTCGTCGCGACGCCGCTCTCACGGCTGGCGCTCAGTTTCGGCCCGCCGGAATTTTTTGCGCTCATGATTGTCGGGCTCGTGCTCGTGACGAGCCTTGCTGGAAGCTCGCTTCTTGCCGGCGTCCTCATGACGGTCACCGGGCTGCTCATCTCACTGATCGGCCTCGACCCCGTGCGCGGCGCGCCGCGCTTCACGTTCGGCATGCCCGAGCTGTTCGACGGCCTGGGCTTCATCCCTGTCGTCATGGGGCTGTTCGGCGTTGGTGAGATCCTGGCGACGGCGGAGAAACCTTATCGCGAGGTCATCAAGGCCAATCTCAAGGGCCTCATACCATCGAAGGAGGAATGGCACCGCTCCTTGGGCGCGATCTGGCGCGGCACGGGAATAGGTTTTTTCCTCGGGCTCATACCGGGTGTCGGCGCAATCATCCCGACATTCATGTCGTACATCGTCGAGAAGCGCCTCTCGAAGCATCCCGAGAAATTCGGCACTGGCGTAATCGAGGGCGTCGCCGGGCCGGAGACGGCGAACAACAGCTACGCCAACGGCGCCATGGTGCCGCTGCTGACGCTCGGCATTCCGAGCTCGCCGACGATCGCGGTGCTCATGGGCGCCTTCATCATCAACGGCTTGACGCCCGGACCGCTGCTCTTTCAGGAGCGACCCGACCTCGTGTGGGCGGTGATCGCGAGCTTCTTCATCGGCAATGTGCTGCTGCTGATCCTCAATCTGCCGCTCGTCGGATTGTGGGCGAAGATCCTGGAGATTCCCTACCAGTACATCTGCGCCGGCACGCTGCTCTTCTGCATCATCGGCGCCTACAGCATCAATCAGAGCATCTTCGATCTATGGGTCATGCTCGGATGCGGCGTGATCGGCTATTTGTTGCGCAAGCTCAATTTCCCGCTTGCGCCCTTGGTGCTCGGGCTCATTCTCGGCCCGCAAATCGAGAAGTCCATGCGGACGTCGCTCGAGATGTCGGCGGGCGACTTCAGCATTTTTGTCACGCGGCCGCTGTCCGCCTCGCTGCTGGCACTTGCCATTGCCATCCTTGTCTTTGCGGCCCTGCAGTTCGCGCCTAAAGAGATCAGGGATCCCAATGCCGATTAACCGAGCCAACTTTGTTGGCACTTCAGCCGAAAGCCAACTCGATTGGCGCATTGTACCGGAGGACCACCCATGAGACTGCTCAGACTGGCAATGGCCGTGACGGCGGGGGCGTTCGTTGCGGCGCTTGGTTCGGCGGCGGCATCAGCCCAGGACTATCCGACGCGGCCGATCAACATGATCGTCGCGTTCCCCGCCGGCGGCTCCACCGACATCGGCGCGCGCGTCATCGCCGGCATCGCCGAGAAGATGATCGGACAGCCGATCGTCGTCGTGAACCGTGGTGGTGCCGGCGGTCAGGTCGGCTGGACGGAGCTCGCGCGCGCGAAACCCGATGGCTACACCATCGGCTTCCTCAATCTGCCCGCGACCAACACGACGATCCTCGATCCCGATCGTCAAGCCATCTTCAACGAAGGCAGCTTCACGCCCATCGCCAATCAGGTGCTCGACCCTGGCGTGGTCTGGGTCGCCGCCAACAGTCCCTTCAAGACGATGAAGGACGTGATCGATGCGGCTAAGGCGAAGCCCGGCACCATCCGTGCCGCCACGACCGGCATCCTCTCGGATGATCACCTCGCGATCCTGATGGTCGAAGAGGCGAGCCCCGGCGTGAATTTCCGCATCGTGCATCTGCTCGGCGGTGCAGCGCAGATGAAGGAAACCCTCGGCGGCAACATCGACGTATCGTTCGACAACGTCGGCTCCATTGTCACGCAGGTGAGGGGCGGACAGGTCCGTGCACTCGCGGTCATGGATACGGAGCGCTCGAAGTTCCTGCCTGACGTGCCGACCACCAAGGAGCTCGGCATGCCAACGGTGATCTCCAGCTCGACGCGCGGCATTGGCGGTCCCAAGGGCATGGATCCGGCGCTCGTCAAGAAATTGCAGGATGTGTTCGCGCAGGCCATGAAGGATCCCGACCACGTGAAGCGTCTCGAGGATGCGGGTCTTGCCATCAAGGTCATGGTCGGCGACGAGTACGTGAAGTACTACAACGAGACCCACGAGAAGGCGAAGAAGTACACCGAGTGGGCCAAGAACCGCCCGCAGAAGTGATGAGCTTCCCCTTCTCCCCGTTCTTACGGGGAGAAGGTCGGGATGAGGGGCGGCGGCATACTCTGGCGTCCGCAATGGTGGCCGACCCTCTCCCCATTGAAGGAATGGGGAGAGGGAGAAAATACGCCGTCAAACTTCCAGCACATCCAGCACGCCCGGCACCGTCAGCAGTTCGCCCTGCTGGCGCGGGCCGATGTCATAGCGGCCGGGGAGCTTGAATTCGACCTCGCGAAGCGCACCGCGACCTCCCGCTATGTTTTCGACTTCCATGGCGAGGCGGATTTCTCCCCCCTTGCCGTTGGCGGGTGCCTTGTCGAGCAGCGCGCGCAGCTCGGCCATAGCCTTGCCCTTGCTTGCCTGCACGGTGCGGCGGTCGAGCACGATCTTGAGCGACTGCTGGACATTGGCGGCAGCGGACTCGAGCGGTTCGAGGTTCTGCACGCGCAGCTTCACTGTATCGCCATCGCGCTCCGCTTCGACCGACATGAGCACGGCCGTGCCGGCAACGAGGATTTCGCGGCAACGCGCAAGCGTGTCGGAGAAGATCACGGCTTCGAACTGCCCGCTCGCATCCGAAAACATGGCGAAGGCGAACTTGTTGCCCTTGGCGGAGCGCCGCTCACGTGCCGAGATGACGATGCCTGCGAGACGTCCCGCCGCGAGCCCGATGGTATTCTCGAACTCGGTGAAGCGCTTGACGCCGAGCTTCGCGAGAACGCGTCCGTACGCATCGAGCGGATGGCCCGAGAGATAGAATCCGACGGCGCCGAACTCGTGCTGCAGGCGCTCGATGGGTGTCCAGGATTTTGCTGTCCTGAAGTTCAGCACCACCGACGTCGCAGTGTTCTGCATGCCACCAAGAAGGCTGCCCTGGCCGAACTGCTCGTCGTCGGCGCGACTGCCCGCTTCGCGCAGTATCTGCTCGACGTTCGCGTGCACGAGCGCGCGGTTGCGATCAAAAGCGTCGAACGCGCCACCCGCAGCGAGCGTTTCCAGGCCGCGCTTGTTGAGCGCTTTGGGATTGAGGCGCGAGGCAAAATCGGCGAGCGATGCGTAGGGCCCCTTGGTCTTGCGGCTTTCGACGATCGACTCGACGGCGCCGCGGCCGATGTTCTTGAGGCCTGCCAGTGCATAGCGGATCGCGCCGCGCGGGCCATCCGCATTCGACGGGAATTCGCTGCCCGCCTGCTGCACGGGAGACGTGCGCGGCTTGTCGAACTCCACCGTGAACTCGACGTCCGATCCATTCACGCACGGCGGCAGTACCGCAATGCCGGCTTTGCGCGCTTCGCCAACGAACATGGCGAGCTTATCGGTGTTGGCCATGTCGAGTGTCATGGACGCGGCGAGGAATTCCTCGCGGAAGTTCGCCTTGAGATAGGCCGTGTGATAGCTGACGAGCGCGTAGGCTGCCGCGTGGCTCTTGTTGAAGCCATAGCCCGCGAACTTGTCGACCAGCTCGAAGATGTAGCTCGAGTCCTTCTCCTTGACGCCCTTCTCTTTCGCGCCTTCCACGAAACGCGCCTGCTGGCGCGCCATCTCCGCCTTGTCTTTCTTGCCCATGGCGCGGCGCAATAGGTCGGCCTGGCCGAGCGAGTAGCCGCCCATGACCTGCGCGATCTGGATGACCTGCTCCTGGTAGATGATGACGCCGTAGGTTTCCTTGAGGATGCCTTCGAGCATCGGATGCAGGTAATCGACGGGCTCGTCGCCGTGCTTGCGATTGATGTACGTCGGGATGTTGTCCATCGGACCGGGGCGATAGAGCGCCACCATCGCAATGATGTCTTCGAGGCGGTCGGGCTTCAGGCGCTTCAAGCTCTCGCGCATGCCCGTACTTTCGAGCTGGAACACGCCCGCCGTATCGGCCTTGGCGAGTAGCTCGTAGGCTTTCGTATCCGTCACAGGCAGCGTCGCGAGATCGATCTTGATTCCGTGCCCCCGTTCGACCAGCTCCAGCGCCTTCTGCAGAACCGTCAGCGTCTTCAGTCCGAGGAAGTCGAACTTCACGAGGCCCGCGGCTTCGACGTATTTCCAGTTGAACTGCGTGACCGGCATGTTCGAGCGTGGATCGCGGTAAACCGGCACGAGTTCGTCGAGCGGGCGGTCGCCGATCACCATGCCAGCAGCGTGCGTCGACGCGTGGCGATAGAGGCCTTCGAGCTTCTGCGCGATCTCCAGCAGGCGTGCGACGACCGGTTCGTTGTCGCGCTCTTCCTGCAGCTTGGGCTCACCGGCAATGGCATCCGGCAACGAGACCGGATTGGCGGGATTGTTCGGCACGAGCTTGCAGAGGCGGTCCACCTGCCCGTACGGCATTTGCAGCACGCGGCCGACGTCACGCAGCACCGCGCGCGCCTGCAGCTTTCCGTGCGTGATGATCTGCGCCACGCGATCGTGACCGTACTTGTCCTGTACGTAGCGGATGACCTCGTCGCGCCGGTCCTGGCAAAAGTCGATGTCGAAGTCCGGCATCGACACGCGCTCGGGATTGAGAAAGCGCTCGAAGAGCAGGCCGAACCGCAACGGATCGAGATCCGTGATGGTGAGCGCCCAGGCAACGAGCGAGCCCGCGCCGGAGCCGCGGCCCGGTCCGACAGGAATGCCGTTCGCCTTGGACCATTTGATGAAGTCCGCAACGATCAGGAAGTAGCCCGGGAACTTCATTCCCTTGATGATGCCGATCTCGTACTGGAGGCGCTTCTCGTAGTCCTCCCTGGTAAAGCCCGGCGCGAGCGGGTTCACTTCGAGCCGCTTGACGAGCCCTTCCTCGGCCTGGCGTGCGAACTCCGCATCTTCCGCAGCAGCGCGCTCTTCGGCCGTCGCGTCGGCCTTGGTCTTCACGAAATTCGGCAGAATGGGCTTGCGTCCACGCGGACGATACGCGCAGCGCCGCGCGATCTCGACCGTGCTCGCAAGCGCCTCCGGCAGATCGGCGAACACCTTGGCCATGGCCTCGGCGCTCTTGAAGGAATGCTCCGGCGTCAGGCGGCGGCGATCGTCCTCGTTGAGATAGCGGCCCTCGGCAATGCACAGCAGCGCGTCGTGCGCCTCGTAGTCTTCCGGATCGCCGAAATAGCACTCGTTGGTCGCAACGAGCGGCAGATCCTCGTTGTAGGCGACGTCGATGAGCTGCGGTTCGACGAGCTTCTCGCGGGGAACGCCATGCCGCTGTAGCTCGACATAGAGACGATCGCCGAAGATGTCCTTGAGCTTCTTCACGCGCGCTGTCGCCACGGCGCCGTGGTTATCCGCGAAGGCCTTGTCGATCGGGCCATCGGGGCCGCCGGTCAGTGCAATGAGCCCCTCGGCGTGCTGCGCAATGTGGCTGATCCTGGCGTACGGCGCTTCGCCATCGGTCGTGCCCATGTGCGCGCGGCTCGCGATCTTCAGCAGATTGCCGTAGCCGATCTCGCTCATGGCGAGGAGCGCAAGCAGGCCATCGCGGTGCGGTGCCGGCAATGCGGGAAGGCCCGCGATGCCAGGGCCGGATCGGTCGACTTCCTCGAAATCGACGGCGAGACTTATGCCGACGATCGGCTGAATGCCGCTGCCCGCGAGCTTGTCCGAGAATTCGAGTGCGCCGAAGAGATTGTTCGTGTCGGTCAGCGCGAGCGCGGGAAAGCCGAGCTTGGCGGCCCGCTTGGCCAGCGTGCCGATCGGCAGCGCGCCTTCGAGCAGCGAATAGGCCGAGTGCACTTTGAGGTGCACGAACGTCGGGGCGGCGGGCGCCGAGGGAATCGCTTGTGTCATGCCCGCAAACTAGCGGATGGGACATCGCGCACCAATGTGGCGCCGTGCGCAGGCGGCATACAGTGGATGAGCGTGCAGGAGGTGTGCACAACACAAAAGGGGCCGGTGACGCCGGCCCCTCGGAGCGCTGTGATTCGGGTTGCCGCTGCTCAGCCGCGTGGTGATGCAGCCGCTTGCTTGCCGACGACCGTTTCATGCGACGCCTCGGGACTAAGGCCGTCGACATCCGCGCCGATCTCGTCCTGCCAGGGCGTGGCGCGTTCGAGCACGACGAGGAAGGCGACAAGCAGCGCGGCAAACGTCAGTGCCACGACCCAGAAGGGCAGGCCCAGCATCTGGTCGAAGGTCAGCTTCTCGCCCTTGTCAGGCAAGAGGGCGGTGAGCGGCTCATAGAAGTAGCCATAACCCATGGCGCCCGCGACGCCGCCGAGAACGACGAACCAGGCATCCTTGTAGCCGGCACCGAGCTGCGCCATCGACGTGCCGGGACAGGCGCCCGCGAGCGCGATGCCGGCGCCGAGAATGAGCCCGCCGATAATGTCCGCGCGCAGCAGCACCGGCTTGATGTGCATCGAGACGCCGAAGATGCCATGGAGCACGGCGAGGACGACGAGGCCGGTGATGACGGCCGCCAGGAAGATCTTGAGCATGATGAACTTCTTGAGCTGCATCTGCCCGACGATGATGCCCGGCTCGAAGACGCGGGATTTCTCGAGCGCGAAACCGAAGGCGATACCCGTCGCCAGACCGACCAGAACCGCAGTGAATACGGACATGGGATGCTTTCCTTCTGTGAGATCAGGCGCGTTTCATGAGCATGGCGGTGAGGATGCCGCCGGCGAACATGGCCGCGACGGCGAGCGTCGAGCCGACCGAAAGCTGTGCCATGCCCGAGATGCCGTGGCCGCTCGTGCATCCGCCGGCGATACGGGCGCCGAACAGCATGATGAAGCCTGCCGCGAAGGCGATCGGTGCGCGGGCGCCAAGCGTGCGCACGCCCATGGTCCGCTCCCAGACGGGCGAGATCGTCTGCCGGCGCGCGCCGGAGATGCGCATGGAAATGAAGGCGCCGATCGCAATGCCGATGACGACAGCCACCTGCCACCAGTTCTTGGCGCCGTACATGTGGCTTGCGAAGTACTTGATGCTTTCAGCGGTCGGATCGAAGAACGATGCGATGTGCGCGCCGACCGTCACGAAGGACGACGAGGCACCGAGCGCGGTGTTCATGAGAAGGAATGTCGGGATCTGCAGAAGCCCGATGATGACGCCGGCCATGTAGGGCGGCCAGGCCTTGCGATGCATGAGGCACATGCGGTGCTCTCCGTGTTGAGCGATGCGGATGTGCCTATATATTCCAATATTCGAATATAACGATTTGATCTGTATCAAGCCTTATGAAACAGAGATTTATCGGGGCGGCTTGCCAGGATGGTGGGCACGGGAGCGAGGGGGCCCGAACCATGCAGGGCATCAAGGCACTGACATTCGATACGGGCGGGACGGTGCTCGACTGGCACGGCGGCCTTTCGCGGGCCATGGCCGAGGTCGCGGGCCGACGCGGCCTCAAGGCCGACTGGGCGGCTGCCACCAACGAGTATCGCCGTCGCTCGCTCGGGACGATCGTCAATCAGCTCGGGCCGCGCTTCAATTTCGATGACGTGCATCGCGATCAGCTCGATCGCGTCGTCATCGATTTCGGGCTCTGTGCCCTCACGAAGGACGATCGCGACGAGATCTAGCGCGCATGGTTCACGCTCGATGCGTGGCCGGACTTCGTTCCGGGGCTGGATCGCCTGCGCACCAAGTTCCCGTGCATATCCTTCACGCTGCTCACGCCACGTCTCGTGATCGAAGTCTCGCGCCGCAATGGCATCACATGGGACGCGATCATCAGTTGCGAGATGCTGGGCGTGTACAAGGTGCGGCCGGAAGCCTATCAGGCAACGGCAAAGCTGCTGCAGTTGAAGCCGGCCGAAATCCTGATGGTCGCGTGTCACAACTTCGATCTCGACGCAGCACGCAAGGAAGGCATGAAGACCTGCTTCGTGCGCCGTCCGCTCGAATGGGGTGCGGCTGGCCCGCCTGATCCGACGCCAAACCCGGCGTGCGATCTCGTCGTCGATGGATTTCCGGAACTCGCCACGCACATGGGATGCTGACGGCGTGCCCCAAAGAAAAAGCCCCGGCGTGGCATGCCGGGGCTTTACAATCTCGCTGGCGCTCAGGGGGGAGAGGGGGAATTGCCGAACGAGATATTCAGTAATCCCCTTGTAAATTTATCCACGATCTTCGTCCACATGCAGACTAAGGCGGAAATGAGTTATCCACAGATTCGCCGTTCGAGCCCGCCCTTAGAGGTTGCATCGCAGCAGTGCTCCGTATAACCCGCGCGCTCTCATGAGATCGAAACTTCCTTGCAGTTCATAAGCTTCCGGAATGCGGAGCTTTTACTCGAGCGCGCAAGATCCGCATTCAGCCGGATTCGCCTATGCAGACAGCGAGGCGCTCCCGAAGCGCGGCCGCGTCGGCGGCGAAGTCGCTCATGATCCACTCCGCCTCGATCTCGTCGAGCAGCGCGCCCACCTTGGGTCCGGGCGCCAGGCCGAGCGCCAGGGCATCGCGGCCTGCCAGCGGAAACTTCGGGACAGGCCACGCGGCAGGCAGCGCGGCGAAGGCATCCCAAGCGGCGATCTCGCCAGGATCGCTGGAGCTTGCCGCACCGGCCATGGCCACACGCTGCCAGCGTTCTGCACCCATGGCATAGAGCGCGCGCCGCCGGGCGCGATCGTCGAGGGAGAGCAGTGCCATGAGTGGCGGATCGAGCACGATGAGCGCACGCACTTCCTCGCGCGAGAGGCGCAAGCGCTCTCCCAGAAAACCGCGATCCTCCTCCACAGCGACGGCCAGGACCGAGAGCCGCAACAGCGCATCGGCCGGGCGTTGGCGCGCCGCATCCTGCGCGACGAGGTTCCTGAGGACGCCGATGCGCGGGGCACGTCCGAGAGTCTGGACGATGAAGCCGTGCATGGCCATGGCGGTAATGGCATCGGCGGCGCCCGCTGCCTCGAGCAGCTTCAGAAGTTCCGCCCGCACGCGCTCTGCCGAGAGATGCCCCAGCAGATGACGCTCCGCCGCGCAGGCGGCGAGCCCTTCCGCATCGATGGTCCCGGGACTGTAACGGGCATGAAAGCGGAAAAAGCGCAGGATGCGCAGCGCATCCTCGCGAATGCGCGCGCGCGCATCACCAATGAAGCGGACGCGCCGCGCTGCGAGATCGGCGAGGCCGCCGAGCGGATCGCTGATCGTGCCGGCCGCGTCGCAATAGATGGCGTTGATCGTGAAATCGCGGCGACGGGCATCCGCCGCCCAGTCGGCCGTGAAGGCAACGCGCGCGTGGCGGCCGAAGGTTTCGACATCCTCGCGCAGGGTCGTGACCTCGAACGGCACGTGATGCGCGACGACCGTCACCGTGCCGTGGCTGACGCCTGTCGGGATCGCCTGCAACCCCGCTGCGCTGGCGGCGGAGGTGGTTTCGTCCGGTGTAGCCGTCGTTGCGATGTCGATGTCGGTGACGGGCTCGCCGAGCAGGGCATTGCGCACGGTGCCGCCGACGATGCGCGCCTCGTGTCCCGCCTTTGCGAGTGCATCGAGAACCGCGCGCGTCTCCGGGCGCACGAGCCAGGGTGCACCGGCAAGCGACGTCGGGATCTTGGCTGGTGCCTCAGAGGGCATGATGCCTGACCAGGGTTAGTCCAGTTTGCCGGGATCGATCTTGCCATCCGTGCCGAGCGATGGCGGCGTATAGTGTTGACCGGGTTTGCCGCCCGATGTCGAGCCGAAGGCGATGAGCACGAGGAAAACGAGCGCTGTACCCGAGAGCATCAGCCAGATGAATGGTGCATCGTCCAGCACGCCTCGGCCCTGCTCGTCCTGTTTGCGCGTCAGCAGTATGTAGATGACGTAGATAGCTGTCGGCAGAAGAAACAGAACGATATTCTCGATGACGACGCGGATCATCCTCCATACAGCCTTTCATGCAGGTTCTTGAGCATGCCGGCGGTCGCCCCCCAGATGTAATGCTCCTCGAAGGGCATGGCGTAGTAGTGTCGCTCGCGCCCGCGCCAAGGCCGCGAGTGGTGCTTATGATTGGCGGGATCCATGAGGAAGGCGAGCGGCACTTCGAACGCGCTCGCGACCTCGCCCGGATCGAGCGCCAGAACGAAATCCGGCTTCACGAGCGCAACGACGGGCGTCACGAGGAAGCCGGTCCCCGTACGGTAGCCGTCGAGGAAACCGAGCGGCTCGACGAGTGAGCGCGGCAGGCCGATTTCCTCCTCCGCCTCGCGCACGGCCGTCTCGACCGCATCGATATCCGAATCCTCGACCTTGCCGCCCGGAAAGGCCACCTGACCGGCGTGCGTCGAGAGATGGGCCGTGCGCTCCGTCAGCAGCACCGTGAGTTCCGAGCGCGCGATGACAGGTACGAGCACGGCGGCCGCGCGCGCGGGCGCCATGGCTTCGAAGTCCGCCAGCATTTCGGGATTGAGATCCCAGTCGCTGCGCGCCCAGGACCGTCCCGTGCGCGGATCGAAGACGGCGTCGCTCGGGCTGTGATGCAGCGCGGACGTGGCCCGTACGCGGAAGTCGGGTTCCGTGTAGATCGACGAGGGCACGGGATGAAGTATGGCCATGGCAGACGAGATATGGCCTCACTCGCGCCCCTTGGCAATCGCGCGTTTGCCGCGCGGCAGCGCACGCGTTGCTGGACTGCGTTGCGGGATCAACCCTGGCGTGCGGCCGGCATCGCTGGGGCCGCCGCGCCCTCGCTGGGGCCGGGCCGCAAGATGCGGACCTTCTTCACGCGCCGCGGATCTGCGTCGATGACCTCGAACTCGATGCCGCTCTCATGATGCACGATCTCGCCCATTGCCGGAACACGGCCGACAAGCGTGAAGACGAGGCCGCCGAGCGTGTCGATGTCCTCCTCCTCGCCGTTCTTGAGCAGCTTCACGCCGAGGTGCACTTCGATTTCCTCGATGGGCGTGCGTGCCTGTGCAACCAGGCCCAGCTTGGGGTCCTCGACGATATTGTCGGCCTCCGCCACGTCGTGTTCGTCTTCGATCTCGCCGACGACCTGCTCGATGAGATCCTCGATCGTGATGAGGCCGTCGGTGCCGCCGTACTCGTCGACGACGAGCGCCATGTGGACATGCGTCGCCTGCATGCGCACGAGCAGGTTCACGGCCGGCATGGACGGCGGCACGTAAAGCACGCGCCGGCGAAGCTGCGCCGCGGCGATCGTCGTTGAAAGGTCCGCCTTGGCGAATTCGATCTTCAGCGCTGGCGCATCGGTGTCGGCTGCCGGAACGACACCCGAGCGCGCTGCCGGAGCGCCGCCGCGCGTCAGATAGGCCATGAGATCCTTGATGTGGATGACGCCGCGCGGATCGTCGAGCGTTTCGTGAAACACCGGGATGCGCGATACGCCGGACGTATCGAACATATGCAGCAGCTCGGCGAGCGTCGCGCTTTCGTCGATGGCGGTGATATCCGCGCGCGGCACCATCACATCCTCGACCTTGAGCGTGCCGAACTCCAGCAGGCGCAGGAGCATCTCGCGCTCCGCCGGTGAGAAGCCCGTGCCGGTCTGATCCTCGACGCGCAGCGTCTCTCCAAGCGTTTCGCGCAGCGTCGGCTGCGTGCCGAGGCCGAGCCGATTGCGCAGGGCGGCAAGCCAGCCTTCGCCGTTCCTTGCGGCATCACTGCCGTTCGTACTTTCAGGGCGGGGGCCGGTATCGTCAGAAAGTGCCATGGCTCAGCGATCTATTCCGTGACTGTAATGATGGGCGTGCGGGAGCGGCATCTCGGTCATGGACCGCCCTCCGCGTAAGGATCGGGGATGCCGAGACGTGCGAGCAGCACGGTCTCGAGGGCTTCCATCTCCTCCGCCTCGGCATCGCTCTCGTGGTCGTAGCCAATGAGGTGGAGGAGCCCGTGGATCAGCAGATGCTGGAAGTGGTGCCCGAGCGGGATACCGGCAGCAGCGGCCTCGTCGATCAGCGTTTCGAGCGCGAGCACGACATCGCCGAGCGCTTGCGGCTCGGCGTCGGTCAATGTCTCGGGAAGGGTGGGAGTCGGGAAGGAAAGGACGTTGGTCGGCTTGTCCTTGCCGCGATAGGCGGCATTCAGGCGGCGCACGGCATCATTGCTGCTGAGCGCGACGGCGGCCGTCGCCGGATAGACGTCCGAAAGTTCAGGGGCGGCCGCGAGCACCTGCGCCACGGCCGCAATCATATCGTCGACAGGGCCGACACTTGCCCACTCGCCATCATCGTCCACACGTTCGAGCGCGAGACTTAATCGCGACGGAGGTTCCTCGTCACAAGATCGGTCTTCGTCACTAACGGCATCGCCGCCGGGAACTGCGGATTGATCCAGAACCGTACTCATTTTCCTATTCCGTGCGGCCCTGACCCCGCGCGAGAGTCGAGGTCACGCCCGAGCCGAGCCCCGCCGTTGTCGGCGCGCCGTCGTAGGCAGCGACGATGCGGGCCACGAGCTCGCTGCGCACGACATCGGCTGAGGAGAAGTGCACCACCTCGATGCCTTTCACGCCTTCGAGGAGCTGCACGGCCTCGTCCAGGCCCGACTTCTGCCCGGGCGGCAGGTCGATCTGGGTGGGATCGCCGGTCACCACCATGCGCGATCCCTCGCCGTGGCGGGTCAGGAACATCTTCATCTGCATGCTCGTCGTGTTCTGCGCCTCGTCGAGAATGACGAAGGCGTGGGCGAGCGTACGGCCTCGCATGAATGCGAGGGGGGCGATCTCGATAATCCCGGCTTCGAGATCCCGCTCGACCTTTTCGGGCGGCAGAACATCATAGAGGGCATCATAGAGCGGGCGGAGATAGGGGTCCACCTTCTCGCGCATGTCGCCGGGCAGGAAGCCGAGCCGCTCGCCGGCCTCGACGGCAGGTCGCGACAAAACGATGCGCTCGACGAGCCCGCGTTCCAGGTACGAGGCGGCCTGGGCCACCGCGAGATAGGTCTTGCCGGTGCCGGCAGGGCCTGTGCCGAAAACGAGGTCGTGTGCGTCAAGTGCCCGAATATACGCGCTTTGCATAGGCGTCCGCGCCGTGACGATGCGCCGGCGCGTGCGAATCTGCGCGGTGCCGTCATTGCGCGGCGCCCCCGATCGCGAATGGCGGATGAGGCCGTCGATGTCGCCGGCCGAGATGCTCTCGCCCTTGCGCACTCGATCATAAACCGCGTTCAACACTTCGCGGCCGATCTCACAGGCCGGTTGCGGACCGGTCAGCGTGACAACGTTGCCGTGGGCGTGGGCCTCGATTCCGAGCCTGCTCTCGATGAGGGCGAGATGTGAATCGTATTCGCCGAGCAGATGGGCCAGAAGCCGGTTGTCGTCGAAGGGCACGACGATACGGTGCTTGGCCCCGGTTCCCTCACGAGCTGCCTCTCGAGACGACCCTGGGGATCTTTCGGGTTTGGACGGCCTATGCGCCGCCGACCCGCGCGCAGTTGTCAAATGTGGCTCTCCCGGCCTGTTGCACGGTAACTCGCCGCCGCTACAACCTATCCCGGCAACCGAGTCCAGGCCAGCATATCACGCCGCCCTGATCACACCAGAAAGACTATTGGGGCCCGCCTGCGCGATTTCAACTGGAATGATGCGGCCCATGAGGCCGGGTGCGGCCTCGGCGTGAACGGATTGGAGATAGGGCGAGCGGCCGATGAGCTGGCCCTCGCGGCGTCCGCGCCGCTCGAAGAGCACGGGGAGCACGCGTCCGACGCACTCGGCATTGAACGATGATTGCTGTTCATCCAGCAGTGCCTTCAGGCGGGCGAGCCGGTCGACCTTATCGGCTTCGGAAACCTGGCGGTCCATGGTGGCGGCCGGCGTGCCGGGACGCGGGCTGTACTTGAAGGAGTAGGCCTGCGCGAAGCCCACCCTGCGTACGATGTCGAGTGTCGCCTCGAAGTCGGCATCGCTTTCGCCGGGAAAGCCGACGATGATGTCCGTCGAGAGCGCGATGTCCGGCCGCGCGGCGCGGACACGCGCGACGAGATCGATGTACTCGGCACCCGTGTGCTTGCGATTCATGGCCGCAAGCACGTGATCCGATCCCGCCTGGAACGGGAGGTGCAGGTACGGCATGAGCTTCTTGAGATCGCGGTGCGCCTCAATCAGGTCGTCGCTCATGTCACGCGGATGGCTCGTCGTGTAGCGCAGGCGCTCGAGGCCTTCGACATCCTCGAGACGGTACAGCAGCTCGGCGAGCGTGGCCGCGCCGCCCTTGCTGTTCTCACCGTGATAGGCATTGACGTTCTGGCCGAGCAGCGTGATCTCGCGCACGCCTGCATCGACGAGGCGGCGCGCTTCCTCCTCGATCGCGGCGATACTGCGCGAATACTCCGCGCCCCGCGTGTAGGGCACGACGCAGAACGTGCAGAACTTGTCGCAGCCTTCCTGCACCGTGAGGAATGCGCTCGCCGGCCGCGTGCGTGCGGGCACGTGCGTGCGCTCGGGAAGGTGGCGGAACTTGTCGTCCTCGGGAAACTCCGTTTCGACGACGGGTTTGGCTGAGGTCTTGTTGCGGGCGATCAGCGTATTGATCTGATGGTAGCTCTGCGGTCCGACGACGAGATCGACGACGGGTGCGCGGCGAACGATCTCATCGCCCTCGGCCTGAGCCACGCAACCGGCCACCGCAATGACGGTCTCGCGGTCTTCTTGGGCGCGTTGTTCCTTGATGCCCCGCATCCTGCCGAGCTCGGAGTAAACCTTCTCCGCAGCTTTTTCCCGAATGTGACAGGTATTGAGGATGATGAGGTCGGCGTTGTCGGGCGCGTCCGTCTCCGCATAGCCGCCGCCGGCGAGCGCTTCCATCATGCGCTCGCTGTCGTAGACGTTCATCTGACAGCCGTAAGTCTTAATGAAGACTCTCTTGGGCGACGACATGCGTGTCTCAACTCCGGACGGTCGGAATGGTGGCGCGACCTGCGCGCAGCCTGCCAGCAAACTCCCTGCCAGGACGCCCCCACCCCTTTCGCACCTTTATGACAATCTCTGGCGCTTGCTGCAATGCACCAATCGGATGAAGGGTTGCCGGATGACTAAGCAACTCGGGCGCGCGCCTCCGCACGGGGGTGATTGGTCAGACTTTGGGTTGGGGTCCGATTTCTGCCCTATTCAATCATGATACGCTCGACTGAACGAGCAGGAGGGGTCCGGTGGCAGTGTGCCAGCTAATGGTGGCAATCGAGATGGGGGCAGGCGCGCCTGCGCGGCTAGCGGCGGCGCTCGCCTCCGCGCGCGTTGCGTCCGTGGTGATCACCGTTCCGGAAGGGGCGCCCGCAGCGGATGTGCAGACGCTGATAGCCGCAGCTCAGGCGGGTGGCGCGGCGGCCCTGCTGCGCGATGACGCACGCCTCGCGCGCACGTTGAAGGCGGATGGCGTCCATATCTCTGTGGGCAATGCCAAGGCTTTTGGTGAGGTCCGGGAGGTTCTTGGCAGCCGCGCCATTGTGGGCGTCGATGCGGGGCGCTCGCGCCACGAGGCGATGCTCGCCGGTGAAGGCGGGGCGGAATATGTCGCCTTCGGCATTCCGGCTCACGTCGAGGATCGCGAGAAGGCGCACAAGCGGCGCTGCGAGCTCGTCGCATGGTGGTCCGAGATTTTCGAGGTGCCGGTCGTGGCTTTCGATGTCACGACGGCCGAGGAAGCAGCTCACCTCGCATCGGCAGGCGCTGATTTCATCGCGCTGAACCTCCCGGCTGGCGAGCCGCCGGCCGCGTCCGGGGAACTCGTTCGTGCTGCCCATGCCGCTATTGCCGGCGAGGAAGTCGTATGAGCAGGCGTTCTGCACACATTGCGGCTGTCGCCGCGCTTGCCGCCCTTCTCGTGCCGGGTCTCGCCTCGGCTCAGACGAGCAGTTGGAGCAACACGATCACGCCCGAGCCGGTCCCGAAGCGCACGCCCAAGGCCAAGAGCGCGCCCGCACCTGCGGCCAAGCCAGCGCGCGGTGCCCCGACGAAGGCCGCATCGCCGCCGGCAGCGGCACCCACCGGACCCGCGCCCGGCAAGGGGGCTGCACGCAGCGTGAAGACGGCACCCGCGTCCACTTCCGCCGCGAAGCTTCCGCCGCTCCCACAATCGACCGCGCCGCCACCCAAGCCCGATAATGACCCGGCCTTTACCGCCTTCGAACTCGGCAAATACCTGACCGCCCTCAAGCTCGCGGAGGAGGCTGCCGCCAAGGGCGAACCGCAGGCGCACACGCTCATCGGGCGCATTCATGCCGAGGGTCTCGGCGTGCCGCAGAACCACGTCACAGCCGGGCAATGGTACGCCAAGGCTGCCGAGCTCGGGGACGTCGAGGGCGCGCTCGCCGTCGGCACCATGCTCGTCCAGGGGGACGGCGTCGCCAAGGACGTCAATCTCGGCGCCAAGTATCTCGAGATGGCCGCGCGCAAGGGCAATCCGCTCGCGACGTACAATCTCGCGCTGCTCTTCCTCTCCGGCGAAGGTAAGCCCGAGAACCCGATCCGTGCCTTCCAGCTCATGGAGTATTCCGCCGAGCAGGGCCTGTCCGTTGCGCAATATGACTTCGGCACGCTCCATGCGACCGGCACCGGCACGACGGCGAACATTTTCGAGGCTGCGCGCTGGATCGGTCGCGCTGCGTCGGCTGGCCTGACCGAGGCCGAGCTCGAGTACGGCATCCTGCTCTTCAAGGGGCAAGGCGTGGCGCCCGACGAGGTGCGCGGGGCGTACTACTTCAAGACGGCGGCCGAGAAGGGCAATGCCGTTGCGCAGAACCGCTACGCGCGCTGTCTCGCACACGGCGCCGGCGTCGAGATGAATGTGGTCGAGGCCGTGAAATGGCATCTCATTGCCAAAGCCGCCGGCATCGAGGATCCATCTCTCGATGAGATCGCCAAGAAGCTCTCGCGCGCCGACCACCTCAAAGCCGAGCAGGCCGCCTTCTCCTGGCGCGAGCAGTCGCTGATGAACTAGGCTGTGCTGGCGTCGCGTGGGTTCTGCATGCCGTTGCACACTCACGGCCCGCCAAACAGAAACGGCGGCCGAGAGGCCGCCGCATCCAAATCATATCGCGGATGATGGCTTCAGGCAGCCGGAGCGGCAGCCTTGGCGATCTCGCGCTTCAGCTTGAGGCAGCGATCCGAGAGCTCGGCATCCTTTGCCTTGGCGAGGTAGGCGTCGAGGCCGCCGCGATGCTCGATAGTCTTCAGCGCGTGGGCGCTGACGCGAATGCGGACCTTGCGCTTCAGCGTCTCGCTCATCAGCGTGACGTCGCAGAGGTTCGGCCGGAAGACGCGGCGCGTCTTGTTCTCGGCGTGGCTCCGGAGGTTTCCGGACATTGGCAGCTTGCCGGTTAGCTCACAGCGCCTGGTCATCACGTGCTCCTTGGCCTCTGCGGGCCCTTGGCGGCCGCGGGGGCGCCAGTCCATGCCGGCAGCCGCATCGGGCCTCTCGAATGAAAGAAGGCTCCGCGCGGCGGCACCCAGGGTGCACTGGCGGAGCGTGTGGCGGCTTCTATAGGGCTGGGGTTGACATTACGTCAAGCCGAAAGGCATAACCCAGCCCACGCGCGGCCACCCGGATTGCCTGGACGGCCCGTTTTCCCGAGCCCGCCATGTGCGGGCTGAATATTTGGCGGAGCGTAGCGCAGCCTGGTAGCGCACTTGCTTCGGGAGCAAGGGGTCGGGAGTTCGAATCTCCCCGCTCCGACCAAATAAATCAGTTGGTTAGCCCGCCATCCACCCTCCGCGAACCGTGTGACGAACCGTGTTGGCGCAACTTTTTTGTGCGGATTGGCGGCCGGGTCACACGATTTTGAGCGGGGACGTGAATCCACACTCGATAGCCCCGATGGATTGCGGCTTGGGCCCACGCCGTAGCGATCTCCGCAAAAGCCTTTAGCGTAGGCGATGGCTTAAAGCCGATCGGAGTGACACCGATGTGCGGGAAGTTCACACAGTTGGCGACATGGGCCGAGGTCAATGCGTTCTCCGAACGCTCCTGATACGCAGTGGCGAGGAGAGGCGCCCGAGGAGATCAAGCGCATGAGCAAGCAGCCTATCTTTTTCGCGGGCAAAGAGGGTTGTTGAAGGTCAGCTACCGAACACAAGAAACCATCTGGATCAACACTCCCAAAGGCTACGATCTCAATGCATTCCTTCGATGGTCACAACGACGTGCTCCTGCGCCTTTGGCGGCAGGACAATGACGGCGTCACGGCGTTCCTGGAAGGTGAAGCGAGAGGCCAGCTCGACCTACCGCGCGCGCAAGCGGGCGGCTTGATCGGCGGACTGTATGCGATCTTCGTCCCCTCAGAGAGCAAGCAGTCAAACACTGCGCCGGTCGATGGCGTGCCCTACGACATACCTGTGCCTGTACCGCCAG
>JAEZRM010000095.1 GCA_023412805.1 Pseudomonadota bacterium
CGTCACGGCTTTCCGAGCGACCATATCCCATCGTCAGCAGCGGGATCTTGTCAGTCGGCACCTTCTCCGTGAGCGCGAACGTGATTCCGGTGGAGAGCGGCGAGAAGTACGAGGCGCCGGTGGGACCGTTGCCCTTCAGGCGCTCGTAGCATTCGACGCCCTTGTCGGTCGCGTAACCCGTCTCGCATTCTTCCATGACAAGCTTGACGCCATTGATGCCGCCATCACGCTCGTTGAGCATGGTGATGTAGTCGGCGGCACCATTGGCGAACGGAATGCCGTTCGGAGCGTAGGCGCCCGTACGATAGACGAGGCGCGGAATGAACTGCTCGTTCTGTGCCATTGCCGGGCCCGTCGAGAACACGATGCCGGCTCCGGAGAGCACGGCAGTGGCCGCGGTGGCGACTGCCAAAGTCTTTCGCAACATTACTTCCTCCTCCACACGCCGGCAGATGCCGGGCTTCTCGCGGGTGCTTTTTATTGTTCGCCCGTCTCGCCGCACCACGTCGCGAGCAGGCATCGGCTCGAACTTGCGACCTCAGTAAGGGAACGGCCACAGTCTGAGTTTCTCCTTCGCGATCGACCAGAGTCGCGCGAAACCGTGCGGCTCGACGATCAGCAGGTAGCAGATGAGCGCACCCGTCACGATGAAGACGAGATGCGAGACGGTTTCGACGGACACGGGCACGCCGAGGGCGTGCGGCACCTGATCGAGCATGATGGGCAGGATCAGGATGAAGGCGGCGCCGAGGAACGAGCCGAGGATCGAGCCGAGACCACCGATGATGACCATGAACAGGAGCTGCAGAGCGCGGTCGATGTTGAAGGCGAGCGGCTCCCACGCACCGAGATAGACGAACGCCCACAGCGCGCCGGCCACGCCAACGATGAACGAGGAAACGGCGAACGCCGTGAGCTTGGCGTAGAGGGGGCGGATGCCCATGAGTTCGGCGGCGATGTCCATGTCGCGGATCGCCATCCATTGACGCCCGATATTGCCGCGCACGAGGTTCTTCGCGATGAGGGCAAAGACCGTAACGAATGCGAGGCACAGCAGGTAGCGTTCGATCGGCGAGTGGACGAGATAGCCGAAGAAGTACAGATCAGGCGCGGCGACGGAACCAGACGGCGCGTAGTTCGTGAACCACTTCACGCGTAGGAACACCCAGTCGAAGAAGAATTGGGCGGCGAGCGTCGCGACGGCGAGATAGAGGCCCTTGATCCTGAGGCTCGGGATTCCGAAGAGTATGCCGACGATCGCTGACATGAGCCCGCCGAGCATGACCGAGGCGAACAGGGGCAGCGGCGGGATCTTGATCTCGGTGCCGAGAAACTCGAGCGGTATGTGGACCCCCGTGCCGAATTTGTAGGCGCTGTAGGCGCCGATGGCCATGAAGGCACCGCTGCCGAGCGAAATCTGTCCGCAGTATCCGACAAGGATGTTCACGCCGATCGCAGCGAGCGAGAGGATGAGGAACGGGATCAGGATCGCGCGCAGCATGTAATCGCTGCCGAGCGGCCAGAGCTGGAAGTTCGCGAGCAGCGGAATGCCGACGAAGGCGAACAGCAGGAGAAGGATCAGCGCGATGCGGTCCTGGCGGATCGGGAAAATCGCCATATCCGCCGCGTAGGAGGTCTTGAACTGGCCGGCCTCACGATAAAGCACGCCTTGCCTCCTCAGATGCGTTCGATGATGCGCTCGCCGAACAGGCCTTGCGGCCTGACGAGCAGCACGGCCAGGGCGAGCACATAGGCAAACCAGTATTCGATGCCGCCGCCGATGTGCTGCCCGAGATAGACCTCGGCGATCTTTTCACCTGCGCCGACGATGAGACCGCCGACGATGGCGCCGGGAACCGATGTGAAGCCGCCGATGATGAGAACGGGCAAGGCCTTCAGCGCCAGAAACACGATCGAGAACTGTACGCCGAGCTTGGTCCCCCATACCGTCGCCGCGGTGAGCGCGACGAGACCGGCGACGAGCCATACGACAAACCAGATCCAGGTAATGGGAATGCCGACAGACTCGGCGGCCGCATGATCGTCCGCGACGGCGCGCAAGGCGCGGCCCGTCTTGGTGCGTTGGAAAAAGATGGCAAGGACCGCGACGAGCGCGCCTGCGATGATGCCGCCCCAGACGTCGATCTTGCTCACGAGAAGCCCGCCGTCGAAGATGTTGCCGAGAATGAACCAGGCGTCCGTCGGGAAGAGCGAGAGCGGGTACACGTCGGATCCGAAGATCATCTGACCGGCACCTTCGATCACGAATGTTATGCCGATCGTCGCCATGAAGAGCGACAGACCATCCTGATTGACGAGAGGACCGAGCACGAACTTCTGGATGAGCGCGGCCGTGATCGCCATGACGACGGCCGCGAACATCAGCGCGAGCACGATCGCCGCCCACGTCGGGATGCCGCGCGCGACCATGAAGTCAAGCGAGCGCACGAGCGCCAATCCGGCGAGCAGCACCATCGCGCCCTGCGCGAAGTTGAACACGCCGGAGGCCTTGAAGATCAGCACGAAGCCGAGCGCGACCAGCGAGTAGAGCACGCCCGCCAGAAGACCGCCGATGAGCACTTCCAGGAATTGACCGAAGACGAGCACGCGCGACGCTCCTTAATGGCTGATGCCGAGATAGGCATCGATGACGCGCTGGTCGCGCTGGACTTCGTCGGGTGTACCGTCGGCGATCTTGCGGCCGTACTCGAGAACGACGACGCGGTCCGAGATATCCATAACGACGCCCATGTCGTGCTCGATGAGCGCCACCGTGGTGCCGAGCTGGTCGTTGACCGTGAGGATGTAGCGCGACATGTCCTTCTTCTCTTCGAGGTTCATGCCGGCCATGGGTTCGTCGAGCAGCAGGAGTTCGGGCTCCATGGCGAGCGCGCGGCCAAGCTCGACGCGCTTCTGGAGGCCGTAGGGTAGCTTGCCCACGGGCGCCTTGCGAATGTGCTGGATCTCGAGGAAGTCGATGATCTTCTCGACGGCCTCGCGATGTTTGATCTCTTCGGAGAGCGCCGGCCCCCAATGCAGCGCCTGCCAGAGGAGACCGCGCCGCATCTTCAGCGCGCGCCCGGCCATGATGTTGTCGAGCGTCGACATGCCTTTGAACAGGGCGAGGTTCTGGAAGGTGCGCGAGATGCCCTGCGAGGCGGCGATATAGGGACGCATGGCACTGCGCTTCTGCCCCTTGAATGTGATCGCACCCTGATTGGGGTGGTAGAATCCGTTGATCACGTTCAGCATGGACGTCTTGCCGGCGCCATTCGGCCCGATGATCGCGCGGATCTCGCCCTTGCGGATGTCGAAGCTCACATCGGTGATCGCCTTGACGCCTCCGAAGGCGAGCGAGACATTCTCCACGGAGAGCACGACGTCGCCGATCACGCGATCGGAACCCGCGTGCGCGGCATCGGCGACCTCCGGGCGCTCCTGAACGTCCGCCTTCATTCTGCGGCCTCCCTGACCGCCGCCTTCACGGGCGGATACGTCTTCATGTCCACAATCTTCACGTCACCCTCGATGACACCCTTGCGCCCATCCTCGAACGTGACCTCGGTCTTGATCTGGCAGCGCGTGGTGCCGTCGTAGAGCGCGGTGATCAGCGGGGCATAGCGATCGGCGATGAAGCTGCGGCGCACTTTCTGCGTGCGCGTGAGCTCGCCGTCGTCGGCATCGAGCTCCTTGTGCAGAATGAGAAAGCGGCGAATCTGCGAGCCCGCGACCATCTCCTCGCTCGCGAGCGATTTGTTCAGCTCGTCTATGCGCTTCTCGATCATGGCATAGACATCAGGATGCGCGGCGAGCTCCTGATAGCTCGCGTAGATGACGTTGTTGCGCTCGGCCCAGTTGCCGACCGACGTGAGGTCAATGTTGATCAACACGGTCACGAACTCGCGCCCGTGACCGATCGCGACCGCCTCCTTGATCTCCGGATAGAACTTGAGGCGGTTCTCGATGTACTTCGGCGCGAAGAGCGTCCCGTCCGTCAGGCGGCCGACATCCTTGGCGCGATCGATGATGCGCAGGTGGCCGCGCTGGTCGATGAAACCGGCATCACCCGTATGCACCCAGCCATCCGCGGTCTTGGTCTCGGCCGTGGCGTCATCGTTCTTGTAGTAGCGCAGGAAAACGCCGGGGCTCTTGAAGAGCACTTCGCCGTTCTCGGCGATCTTGATCTGCACATCGGGGCCAGGCTTGCCGACGGTCTCGGGGTAGACCTCGCCATTGGGCTGCAGCGTGATGAAGACGCTCGCCTCCGTCTGCCCATACAGCTGCTTCAGGTTCATGCCGAGCGAGCGAAAGAAACTGAAAAGCTCGGGGCCTATGGCCTCACCCGCCGTGTAGGCCACACGCAGATTCGAGAAGCCCATGCGGTTGCGCAACGGCCCGTACACGAGAAGATCGCCGAGGCGATAGCGCAGGCGATCGCCGAACGGGACAGGGCGTCCATCCAGCATGGGTTCGCCGACGCGGCGCGCGACCTTGAGGAAGTAGTCGAAGACGCCCTTCTTCAGGCGTCCGGCGTCCTCCATGCGCACCATGATCTGCGTGAGCATGTTCTCGAACACGCGCGGTGGCGCGAAGAAGTATGTGGGGCCGATCTCGCGGCGATCCTCGGTGATCGTGTCGGGGCTCTCAGGGCACGAAACGCAGAGTGCGCCGGCAAAGGCCTGGCCATAGGAGAAGATGTGATCGCCGACCCAAGCCATGGGCAGATAGGCGATCATGGTGTCGTCGGGCGTGAAATGATCGAAGAGATTGGCATTGCGGCCGGAGACGACGACGTTCTCCTGTGTGAGCATCACGCCTTTCGGCCGCCCCGTGGTGCCCGACGTATAGAGTACGACGCTGACGTCGCTACCCTTGCCGGCGGCAATGCCGTCGAGCCAAGCCTTGCGGACGGCGGGATCGGAATTGAGTGCCTTTCGCCCAGCCTCCTGCACACTCGCGACGGAGACGAGATCGTTTGCATCGTATTTCTGGAGACCGCGCTCGTCGTTGTAGATGATCTTGCGGATCGTGCCGACATCACCGGCGACTGACAGCACCTTGTCGACCTGTTCCTGATCCTCGACGATGGCGAATTTCACCTCGGCGTGGGTGAGAACGTAGGCCATCTCCTCGGCGACGGAGTCCTGATAGACGGGAACCGGAATCGCGCCGAGGCTTTGCGCCGCGCAGAATGCCCAATACAGATGGGGCCGGTTGTCGCCGATAATGGCGACCGTCTCACCAGCTTTGAGGCCGAGCAGCTTGAGGCCGATCGCGAAGACCTCGATCTCGTCTTTGGTCTGAGCCCACGTCCACGTCTGCCAGATCCCGAATGCCTTCTCCCTGAAGGCGGGACGTGATCCGTATTGCCGCGCGTTGTGGAGAAGCAGTTTCGGCACGGTGTCGAGGGCGGACGCGGACGCGTCGGCCGGCGCAATACTTGCGGTCACCGTTAACTCCTCCCTTGTGTAGCGTGGCCGCTTTATCGCGACTTCTTGCTGACAGGAACCGCTTCCTTAGTTCAACCCAGCAGGCCGCGCAAGCAAAGCTCGGAAGCCATTGCCCGGACTCTGATCCTTCCCGTGGCGGGGTCAAATGAAAAAAGTGACTTCACATATATTACCGCATGGACCGGCGCCCCTCAGGCGCCGACGGTAACCACGACGACGGTCGTGTTGTCCTGGTGCGGCACGCCCATGTCCTTGACGGCGGCCAATAGCGCTTCCGCGGTCGCAGCCGGCCCGTCTTTGCGATAGGCGGCGATAACGCGTGCGATCTCGATGTCGGGTATCGAGTGAATGCCGTCGCTGGCGAGCACGACGACGTCTTCTGCGAGGAGCGGCCAAGGACTCTGCGACAGATCCACGAGGTCCAGATCCTCGCCGACGACAGCCGAACGCAGCATGTGCCGGCGCGGATCGTCCTCGGCCTCTTCGGGTGTCAGTCGGCCGGACGCCACGAGCTTCTCAAGTACGGGCGCCATGGAGTGATCTTCGTTGAGACGGGCCATCTCGCCCCGCCGGTACAGATAGAGAGGGCTGTCGCCGACGCTCACCCAGCTCGCATGATCGTCGTGGAAGGCAACGCCGAGCAGCGTCGATCCCATGCCGCGGAGCTGCGGCTGCGCACTGACAAGCGCCCCGATCGCCCCGTTCGCAGCCGCGAGCGCTGACTTGAGACGCTGACGGGCACTTCCCTGCTGCTCGATGTATTGGGCCTCGAAGTTCGTGCACACGGCATCGCTCGCGATCGCGCCGCCCGCGTGGCCGCCCATACCGTCAGCCAGAATGGCGAGCAGCCGCGTCGGCTCAGTGGAGCTGCCAGCGTCGGCTGGCGGCGTCCAGGCGGCTGCCGCATCCTCCTGATAGCTGCGCGCACCCTGGCTGGCCCGTATGGCGACCTGAAGCTTCACGAACCGGTCTCTGCTCCTTGGCCCCGCACCGAGCCATGATGCCCGATGCTCCCCATTTTCATGGGTCCACGGGTCCGGAGCGTCAAGGGGCCTTGATGGCCCAACTTGCGCGTTGCCCCTAAGCCCTTGGCAAAGCTCTGCGCTCAGCTTTTCAGGTCATTGAGCTCCGACCAATCGAAATCCGCCCCGCAGAAGGGCACGAATGCGAGCTGCGTGCGCCCCATGGTGATCAGATCCATGGCCGACAGCTCGACGGCACCCGTGGGCTTCTTCTCGTTCACGGCCACAATGTTCGTTTTGGCGAGATTGGGGACGAGGAGGAATTTGCGGTCGACGGAGTCGTAGCGCAGATAGGCCTGCTCCTCGCTGGAGATCGCCTCGTCGCCGAAATTGATCGGAATACGCTGCGTGGACGCGCGGCCGATGGTGTTATTGCCCTCATAGACCGGCCGAAAAGCACCGAGCCCCGGCCCGCCCACGACAACCAGCCAGCCGACCACTGGATCCTGATGAAACTCGCCCCGCTTGACCGCCGAGCGGCCACGCACGAGTTGCGTGCGCGGCGGCCCGGAGACCGGATCGTTCGGTGCGGCAGGAGGCTCGATCTCGACATGCTTGCTGGCGGGGCGCGGCGCCAGCTTGGCAACAACCTGAGGCTCGGCGACCGGCGCTGCGGGTAGCGGCGGCGGCACGCGTATGGTCGTCTCGGCGGCGCGCGGCTCCGGTGGCGCACTGCGCTCGGTGATCTGGGTTACGCGCGCATCGTCACGCCCGGCCGCGATGAGTGCGTCGCGCAGCGAACCTGCCGGGCGGGCTGATGCGGCGCGTTTCGATCCCGTCGGCGGCCCGTCCGGCGGGCTCGTCACCGGCGTCTCGTTCGTCATCAGTCATCTCCATAGGTATTGGGGCGATCGGCTTGCGGGCTGCAGGCCGCACGCTGGCGGCGGGCGCCTCGACGCCGAGATAGAAAACCAGGACCGTATCACCGAGCGTGATGCGGTCGCCGTCCTTGAGTGCCGCCCGTCCCGCGGGCCGACCATTGAGTAGTGTCTCGTTGCCGGTCCCCGCCGTCAGGTCCATGAGGATGAACTCGTCGTCGGGCGTGCGTTGAATGAGAGCATGATGGCGATGGACAGCCTCATGCGCGAGCGCGATGTCGTTATCGCTGTGGCGGCCGATGCGCAGGATTTCGCCCGTGAAGGCGAGCGGCGCGCTATCGGCACCCTCACCGATGTCGATCCACGCCTTGTCGCCTGGACGTGCCCGCGTATCATCCGACAGCACCTGCCTCTCGCGCATCTCTGCGCGGCGGCGCACAACGCGGCCGATCCCAAAAAGCGTCGCAAGGATCGGCAAGGCGCCCGCAAGACCGAGGCTCATCACGATAACCGGCGAGCGCTGGTAGGCCTCAGCCACCACCACACGCGCCCGGTGGGCTGCGTCCATAACGCGCTGATGCACAGGCTCCATACTGAGCTGCATCGCGGGGGTCGGTGGCGCATTCTTGGACGTGTCAGCGAAGGCAGGAGACGAAAGCACCACGAGGCAGGCCGCAACCTGCCATCCGCGCCATGCTCTTGGTCCCTTGGCCACCCTCGTGCCTGCCATCATGTCTTATGTCGAATCACGACATTACCCTGCGCGGGCATGTCGGCAGGAACATGGCTTTTGTGGGGGCTTGAGGCGCAAGACTGTGGGTATGTCCGATGCTGCGTCGCGCCTGCGGCGCGAGTAGGGCCGCAGGTCCTAAGACCCGCCCGGGTGACACCCCCGGAGCTCCGTCCTTTCTGGACCTGGAGCGCGCCGCTGGCATCGCCATGTCCCTTCTCCCCGTGAGGACGGTCGAAGGGACTTGGAAGCGCTCACCTCAACTTCCAAGTCATAAAAAGGAGGGGGTCCGGGGTCTCCCCGGTTGGGGTACGGGGCGAAAGCCCCGCTCGCGCTGAAAGCGCGAGTATCACTCACCCGGCAGAACGTGCGCGCCGTACGTCGCACGAAGCTCGCGCTTCGAGACCTTGCCCGTCGCCGTCATGGGCAGCGCTTCCGCGAAGATCACATCATCCGGCACCTGCCACGTCGCGAGCTTGCCGGCGACATGCGCCAGTATCCGCTCCTTGGTGACGTCGGCTCCGGGCTGCTTCACGACCACCAGCAGCGGCCGCTCCGTCCACTTCGGATGCGGCACACCGATCACGGCCGCATTGGCAACGCCGGGGCAGCTCATGACTGTGTTCTCGACATCGATCGAGCTGATCCACTCGCCGCCCGATTTCACCATGTCCTTGGTGCGATCGACGACCGACAGGAAGCCATTCGGGCTGATGCGCGCGACATCTCCCGTTCCGAACCAACCATCCTTGTCGAGCGCTGCCGCCGTCGCGGCCTCGTTGTTGAAATAGCCGTTCACGATCGCATTGCCGCGGACGAACAGCTCGCCGCTGGCCTTGCCGTCATGGGGCAGGCGCTTGCCGTCCTCGTCGACGATCTTGAGATCCACACCGAACATGCGCTGGCCCTGCACGGACTTCACGCGGACGCGTTCGTCTATCGACAGCGACGGATCGTTGGCGCGCTGCGGCGTGAATGTGCCGATCGGGCTCATCTCCGTCATGCCCCAGCCGTGCAGGACGCGAATGTCGAAGTCGCGCTCGAAGGTCTCGATCATGGCAGGCGGTGGTGCCGATCCGCCGACGATGACCTGGGTGAGATTGCGCGGCTTGCGGCCGCGCTGCTTCATCTCGGAGATGAGGCCGAGCCATACCGTCGGCACGCCCCATGAGGAATAGACGTTTTCGCTTTCCATGAGGTCGAAGAGGCTCGCGCCATCGAGCCGTGGCCCTGGGAAAACGATCGGCGTGCCCGAGATGGCGGCCGCATAGGGCAGTCCCCACGCATTGGCATGAAAGAGCGGCACGACCGGCAGCACCGGCTTGTCGACGCCGAACGGCGAACTCACACAGGCGAGCGTGAAGAGCGTGTGCAGTACCGTCGAACGGTTCGAATAGAGCGAGCCCTTGGGATCGCCCGTCGTTCCCGACGTGTAGCAGAGCGCACAGGCCGCGTGCTCGTCCATCTCCGGCCATTCGATCTCGGGTGCGCCGCTCTCGAGCAATTCCTCGTAGCATTGCAGGTTCGCGACCGGTGCCTCGGCCGGCATATGCGCCCGGTCGGTCATGGCAAAATAGCCCTCGATGGGGCGGAAGGCCGGGGCCAGCTTGGCAATGAGCGGCGCGAAGGTCAGGTCGAAGAAAAGGTACTTGTCCTGCGCATGATTGACGATGTAGCTCATCTGGTCGGGCGCGAGGCGCGGATTGATCGTATGACAAACCGCGCCGATACCCGAGATCGCGTAGTAGAGTTCGAAATGCCGGTACGTGTTCCACGCGAGCGTTGCTACCCGGTCACCCGGCTTCACGCCGAGTTCGAGGAGGGCATTGGCGAGCTTGGCGACGCGCGGACGTGCCTGGGCGAAGGTGTAGCGATGGAGGCCGCCTTCGACCGTCGATGTGACGATCGTTCCGGGCCCATGCACTTCGGCGGCGAAGTCGATCAACCTCGAGACCAGCAACGGCTGGTCCATCATCTGCCCCTTCAGCATGGCGCGCGTCTCCCGGATTTGTTATGCGCCAAGGTTAGACGCCACAGGGCGCAAATCCAAGCGCCCCGAAAGTCGCGCGCGCGACCGGTCGCGCCCGGCATCCAGCAGGAGGAAATCCCATGGCCACGGCTACTCTGACCAAGTCGGGCGATATCGCCGTCATCCGCCTCGCGCATCCGCCGGTAAACGCGCTCGCGCAGGGCGTGCGGCAAGGCATCCAGGACGGCATTGCCGCCGCCAATGCCGATCCCGCAATCAAGGCCATTGTGGTTACCGGCGATGGGCGCGCCTTCTCGGCCGGCGCCGACATTACCGAATTCCGCTCGGGTCCGAAGCCGCCCGGCCTAGGGGAAGTGATTGACACCATGGAGGCATCGCCCAAGCCGGTGGTCGCAGCACTGAACGGCCTCGCACTTGGCGGCGGTCTCGAGGTCGCGCTCGGCTGTCACTACCGCGTGGCGAACAAGGCGGCGAGCCAGCTCGGACTTCCCGAAGTCAAGATCGGCATCCTGCCGGGCGCGGGCGGGACACAGCGCCTGCCGCGCATCATCGGCGTCGAAGCCGCGCTCGACATGATCACATCGGGCAATCCCATCAATGCCGAGAAGGCCGCCAAGGTCGGCCTCGTCGATCGGCTGGTGGAAGGTGACGTCGTCGAGGGGGCCATCGCCTTCGCGCGCGAACTCGTTGCGGCCGGTAAGGGTCCGCGCCCGGGTAGCGCCACCCGCATCGATCCTGAGAGCGTGCCGGCAGATCTCTTTGCGAAGAAGCGCGCGTCCATCGCACGTCATCCTTCCGGGCCCATGGCCGCGAAGAATTGCATTGCCGCCGTAGAAGCGGCGATCGGCTCGGACTACAAGGCCGGTGTCGCGCGCGAGCGCGAGCTTTTCCTGGAGCTTGCCGGCAAACCCTACGCGCGTGCGCTGCAATATGCCTTCTTCGCCGAGCGTCAGGCCGCGAACATTCCCGACATCGGCAAGGATGTCACGCCGCGCGACGTCAAGACGGTCGGCATTCTCGGCGCCGGCACCATGGGTACAGGGATAGGTCTCGCGTTCCTCAATGCGGGCTTTCCGGTGACGATCGTCGAAGCCAATCAGGAAGCGCTCGACCGTGGCGCCAAGCGCGTGCGCGAGACCATCGAGAGCAATGTCCAGCGCGGCCGCCTCTCCGCGGACGAAGGTCAGAAGCGGATCGCCAATCTCACGACGGCGCTCGACATCAAGGCGCTCGTGAATGCGGACCTGATCATCGAGGCTGTATTCGAGAACATGGCGCTCAAGAAGGAGATCTTCGCGAAGCTCGATGCGGTCGCCAAGCCTGGCGCCGTGCTCGCCAGTAACACCTCGACGCTCGACGTGGACGAGATCGCCTCCGCGACCAAGCGGCCGCAGGACGTGGTGGGTATGCACTTCTTCTCACCAGCCAACATCATGCGGCTGCTGGAAGTCGTGCGCGGCAAGGCAACGGCGAAGGATACGCTCGCAACGGCCATGGCTGTCGCGCGGCGCATCGGTAAGGTGGGCGTCGTCTCGGGCGTGTGCTTCGGCTTCATCGGCAATCGCATGGTCGAGGCCTATCTGGAAGAAGCGCAAGCCATGCTGCTCGAAGGCGCCACGCCGGCCGATATCGACGGTGCGTTGGAGGCCTGGGGTCTCGCCATGGGACCGCTCGCCATGATGGATATGGCGGGCCTCGACGTCGGCTATCGCATTCGCCAGGAGCACGAGCTGACACCCGAGCGCGCGAAGCTCTATCGCGTGACCGATGCGATCGTCGAAATGGGACGGCACGGGCAGAAGACGGGCGCCGGCTATTATACGTATGGCGCCGATCGCAAGCGCCAAAGCGATCCCAAGATCGAGGAGATGTTCGCGAAGGAAGCCGCCGCGCAGGGCCTCGCCAATCGCAAGCCGAGGCCAGACGAAATCGTCGAGCGCTGCCTGCTGCGGCTCGCCAACGAAGGCGCGAAGATCCTCGATGAAGGCATCGCGATGCGCGCCTCCGACATCGATACGATCTACCTCAATGGCTATGGCTTTCCGGGCTGGCGCGGCGGTCCCATGTGGCAGATCGAGGAGCAGGGGCTCGCGAAGGTCGCCGAGAAGATCAAGGCCTACGAGGCGCGCCATGGCAAACGCTGGGCGATCGCACCGCTCATCGAGAAGCTCGCGACGCCCGGCGGCAAGCTCGCCGATGCAGGCGTGAAGGGGTAAGCTTCGCGGTGCGGGAGTGTCGGTCGGCGCTCCCGCTCACTTCTTCTTGCTGCGCGACGCCTTGGGAAGCGAGCCATAGTAGGCAGCGAGCGCATTCATCTGGTCGTCGTCGAGTGATTGGGCCACGGAGACCATGGCCGGATTGTTACGCTCGCCATTGCGGTAGAAAACGAGCGTGTGGACGAACTCCTCGGGGTCCCAGCCTGTAATGGATGGAATGCCGTTGTCGGTACCGTCGACGCGGTGGCAGGCGCTGCACTCGCCGGAGAGATGGCGGCCGTAGGCGACCTTCTTCGCGTCGCTGGCGACCGCAGACCCCGTAAGCATCAGCCCGAGTGCACCAGCCGCGAGGCGGAAGCCTCCGGCATTCGATCCCGACCGCCTCATTCCTTCTCCGGCAGCATGCCCTTGGCGCAGTAGTGACGATAGAGCGTGGCGACGATCTCCTTCGCCACGGTGTCGGTCAGCGAATAGTAGGCGAAGTGGCCGCGCCGCTCGGCCTTCACGAGGCCGTCGAGACGCAACCGCGTCAGATGCTGGGAGGTGAGACTCTGGCGCGCGCCGATGGCGTCGCAGATCTCCGTGACCGTCTTCTCACGCTCGACGAGCAGGCAGAGGATCATCAGGCGATAGGGGCTGCCGATCGAACGCAGCACGCCGGCTGCCTCCTCGGCGGCCCAGCGCATGGAGCTCAGCACCTCGCCGGCGGGCAGTTCGTCGTCGCCCTCCCGCGTCGCCTTGGCGAGCGCGTCCATGGACATGATCCCTGATGCCTTCTCGCAACCGCCGGGTCGGCCGGCCATTGCGCAATTAATATTCGCAAGTCGCAATATTTGCAATCCAGGCCCCCTCAAAGGGCCGAATTATCGTTCATTTCTCGTGCTGCGGCGCCTCGAGCATGTCCTTGAGGCGATGTTGCTCCTCGGGACTGAGGGGCGCGGGGGCGGGTGTTTGCGTGCGCGCAGCCATGAGGCGCCAGCCGATGCCGGCAGCCGCGCCCGCGAGCAGCAGAAGCGGCGTCAGCCAGAGGAGCAGCGTGTGCATGCCGAGCGGCGGGCGCAGAAGTACGAACTCGCCATAGCGCGCAACGAGGAAGCGCGTGACCTCCTTATCGCTGTCACCCGCGACGAGGCGCTCGCGCACGAGCAGGCGCAGATCCTTGGCGAGCGGCGCGTCGGAGTCGTCGATCGACTGGTTCTGGCAGACAAGACAGCGCAGGTTCACCGATAGCGCGCGAGCGCGCGCCTCCAGCGCTGGATCGGCAAGCACTTCATTGGGCTGAACGGCGAATGCGGTACCCGGGAGCAGAAGAGTGATCGCAAGCAGCGCGGCGTGGATGAGCGTTCGCATGGCGCCCTACTCCGCCGGTACCGCTGCGGGCATTCGACGCCGCGAACGGCGCGGCGCACCGACGCGCAGGCGCCGGTCGCTCAGCGAAAAGGCGCCACCGATGAACATGATGATGGTTCCGATCCAGATGAGGCGCACGAGAGGATTGAAGTAGAGCCGCACGGACCAGGCGCCGTCACCGGCTTCATCCCCGAGCACGACATAGAGATCACCCGCGAGCGCGACGTGGATGCCCGCCTCGCTCGTCGCCTGGGCCGGTGCGTTGTATTGGCGTTTGGATGGCGTGAGCTCGGCAATGCGTGTTTCACCGCGCGACACCTGCATGACGCCAATGACTTCGCGGTAGTTCGGCCCCTCCCGCGGCGCCACGCCCGTAAAGGTAATGTCATAGCCGGCCATATGCGCCGTCTGGCCTGGACGCATGGTAAGGATCGTTTCGCTCTGCCAGGCGCTCATCGCGGTGATACCGATGACCATCACGCCGACCCCGGCGTGCGCAATCGCCGTGCCATAGACCGAGCGCGGCAGGTTCCTGAGACGGCGCAAGACCTCGGCGCGATCGGCCTGCCCCGCTTTGGCGCGGAACAGAAGCTCGCTGATAGCGCCGCCAATCACCCAAACGCCAAGTGCTATCGCAAACGGCGCGAGCCATGGTCCACGCCACATAAGCGCAAACACGACGGCGATGGCGGCGATCGAGATGAGGCCCGCGATCATAAGGCGCTGCATGACGGCAGCCACGTCACCACGTTTCCAGCCGAGCAGAGGCCCGAAGGGCAATGCGAGCAGCAGCGGCACCATGAGCGGCACGAAGGTTGCATTGAAGTAGGGCGGACCCACCGAGATCTTGGCGCCGTTGATGGATTCGAGCGCGAGCGGATAGAGCGTGCCGACGAGGACGGTGCCGGTCGCGGTCGTGAGCAGCACATTGTTGAGGACGAGGCCGCCTTCGCGGCTCAGTGGCGCGAAGATCCCACCTTGCCGGAGGCTCGGCGCGCGCCAAGCGTAGAGCATGAGCCCGCCGCCGATGAAGAACATCATGATCGCGAGAATAAACACGCCGCGCTTGGGATCGACGGCAAAGGCGTGCACCGATGAGAGCACGCCCGAGCGCACCAGAAAGGCACCCATGAGCGAGAGCGAAAATGTCAGGATCGCGAGCAGGATCGTCCAAACCTTCAACGCCTCGCGCTTTTCCATCACGACCGCGGAATGCAGGAGCGCGGTGCCCGCGAGCCAGGGCATGAAAGACGCATTCTCGACGGGGTCCCAGAACCACCAGCCGCCCCAGCCGAGCTCGTAATAGGCCCACCACGAGCCCATGGAGATTCCAACCGTCAGGAACATCCAGGCGGCGAGCGTCCATGGCCTCACCCAGCGCGCCCAGGCGGCGTCCGTACGGCCTTCGATGAGGCCGGCGATGGCGAACGAGTACGCCATGGAGAAACCGACATAGCCCGCGTAGAGGAAGGGTGGATGAAAGGCGAGTGCCGGGTCCTGCAGAATGGGATTGAGCCCGCGGCCTTCGGCCGGCACGGGATCGAGGCGATCGAACGGGTTCGAAGTGAGCAGGATGAAGAGCAGGAAGGCGAGCGCAATCGAGGCCTGCACGCTCAACACGTTCGCGCGGAGTGTCGTCGGCAGGTTCGAACCGAAGGCCGCAACGGCCGCACCGAAGAGTGCGAGGATGAGCACCCAGAGCAGCATGGAACCCTCGTGGTTCCCCCACACGCCCGAGATGCGATAGATGAGCGGCTTCGTCGAATGCGAGTTCTGGTAGACGTTCGTGACCGAGAAGTCGCTGACGATGTAGGCGTGCGTCAGCGCCGCAAAGGCGAGGATCAGGAGGCCGAACTGCAGGAGCGCGGCGGGCTCGCCGAGTGCAATGAGGCGGTGATCACCGATGCGCGCGCCCCACGCCGGCACGATCATCTGCACGAGGCAGACGAGAAAGGCGAGCACGAGGGCAAAGTGTCCAAGCTCGACGATCATGGGCGGTCGCCTCCTCGCATCACTTCCTCTCCGCGGCGGGCTGCGGCGCGGATACGGCGGGCGGTGGCGCGCCGTGCTGCCAGAGGCCCTTCTCCTTGAGCGCGTCCGCAACCTCGCGTGGCATGTAGTTCTCGTCGTGCTTGGCGAGCACGGTATCGGCGCGGAAGATGCGCCCGCCTTCGAGCGCACCCTCGGTCACCACGCCCTGGCCCTCGCGAAAGAGATCGGGGAGCACGCCACGATAGCGCACGGTGATCTGCTCGGCCGTGTCCGTGATCGCGAACTCCACATCCGTGCCCTGGCCGCGCTTCACGCTCCCGACGGCAACGAGGCCGCCAAGACGAATGCGCTGGCCTTCGGGGACTGCCTTTGCCGAGAGATCGCTCGGCGTGTGGAAGAACACGATCGAGTCGCTCAAGGCCATCAGCACGAGGCCGACAGCAGCGGCAAGCACCACGAGGGCGCCGGAAATCAGAACACCTCTGCGGCGGCGGCGGGTCATGAGGAAAGCCCCAGCGTGCGCGCGAGCGAGCTCAGCGCTTCGAGAGCCGCCGTCTCCGCCGCGAGTGCCGTCCGCGCCCGCTCGAGCGCGGCGATCGCATCGTCGCGGCGGCCGAGGACCGTATAGGCGCGGATGAGACGCTGCCAGCCCTCGAGATCCTGACCGTTCTCGGCAAGGCGCTTGTCGAGTCCGCTCACCATGTTCTCGATCACGCGCTTGCGTTCGTCTTCTGGAAGCTGCTGGATGGCGCGGACATCCTCGCGCGCGAGCGCCGGGGCCATGCCCGTCGGCGTCGCTTCGACCTTCCCATCGGGCACGGGATCGGTGGGCAATCCGAGCTTGCGGCGCACGGTGCGCCAACGCTCGGCAACTGTCGGACGCCAGGGTGCGGCAGCATCACCTTCAGTCAGCAACTGCGCATAGGCCTTCGCCGCTTCCTCGGAGCGACCGTCCTGCTCGGCAGCTACGGCCAGCCAGAAACGCGGCTCCAAGCGCTCCGGTGCGAGCGCGCGCAGGCGCTCGTAGGACGTGCGCGCGATCTCGGTGACCATGCCGTCATTCGCGAGTACGTGCGCCTCTGCGAGACCGGCAAGACGCTCCGGGCTCTCACCGACGAGCCGCAATGCGCGTCCGAAGGCATCGGCCGCCTCGTTATAGCGGCCCATACGCAAATAGACGGGCGCGATCACATCCCAGCCGCGCCCATCCTCGGGTTGTGCGCGCAGACGCGCCTCGACCTGTGCAACGAGCTGTTCGACGCCAGGGCCGGTGGTATCGGGCGCGCGCGCCGCAAAAGGCTGACCGGGCTGTCCGGGCGTGCCGATAGCGAGATAGACGATGACGGCGAGCACAGGCAGCGCGCTCGCGAGTACCATGCCGACCATGCGCACATCCATGCGGGTCGGCACCGGCACATGCGCCTTCGCCACGTCGCCAGCCGCGAGCAGCCGGCGCGCGATCTCGACTCGCGCAGCCTCGGCCTCGGCTTCGGCAATCAGGCCCCGCGCGCGCTCGGCTTCGATCTCGGCAAGCTGGTCGCGGTACACGGCCGCACTCGCGGCCGCAGTAGGATCCGTTGATGAGGGAGACTGCGCCTGTGGGTCGGCGGGTGCGGCGCCGGCGAGCAGCGGACGCAGCAGCACGCCCACCACGGCCGCCGTCAATAGCGCGAACCCGACCCAAAGCAGCATCGCTTACCTCGTCAGCACGCTCCCGCCCCGGAACGTCACCAATTTAGAACCCGTCAATAAGGATGACCTGGGGCCCTTGCAAGGCAAGCCACTGGCATGGCTGTGGCATGAGGTCCTTGGGGAGCGTCAATTACGTACGTTCATCGCCCTGCGGCATCACGCCGCCGGCAGCACCAGGCGGGCACTCAGACCGCCTGCCGGCGCCGCCTCCAAATTGAAAGTTCCACCATAAGACTGGACGAGATCCGCGACGATGGAAAGGCCGAGACCCGATCCCGGTTTGCTCTCGTCGAGACGACGACCACGCTTGACCGCCTGAGCACGCTGCTCAGCATCGAGACCAGGGCCGTCGTCGGCGACGGTAATCTCGACGGCGCGATAAGGGCGCGCGACACCCGGCTCCTCCAGGACGACGACGTTAACCTTCACCTGACTGCCGGCCCATTTGCAGGAATTGTCGATGAGATTGCCGAGCATCTCCTCGAGGTCTTGCCGCTCGCCGCGGAAACGGGCGCCGGGTGCACAGTCCACGGCAATATCGATATGGCGGTCGCGGTATATGCGCGAGACAGCGCGCACAAGGCCGCGCAGCACGGGCTCGACTTCGGTCACGGTGCCGATCACACTGAGCTGGGCCGCGACACGCGCGCGATCGAGGTAATGATTGATCTGGTCGCGCATGATGTCGCCCTGCTCGACGACCTTGTTGCCGAAGTGCGAGCGCTCCTCACGCGCTTCATTGATCATGACCGCGAGCGGCGTCTTCAAGGCGTGGGCGAGATTGCCGACTTGGGTGCGAGCGCGCTCGATCGTATCGTGATTGGACTGAATGAGCGCGTTGAGCTCGGCGCGTAGTGGCTCGATCTCTGCGGGCAGATCACCCTCGAGTCGCTGGGCGCGCCCCGATCGGATATCGGCGAGCCCCTGCTCGATAGCGCGTAGGGGCTTCAGGCCATAGCGCACCTGCACGACCGTCGCACCGACAAGGCCGAAACCGGCGATCGCGAGCGCGATCACAAGCGGCAGGCGGAACTCGTCGAGCCGTCCTTCGATGAAATCCATGTTGCCGGCGACGACGTAGGAGTAATTGCTCTGGGCCTCGTCGTCGCCGAGATTGAAGACCGTCTCGGCGACACGGAGTGGCTCGCCCAGAGGGCCGGTCGCCTCCGTCCAGCGAATGTTGTTGGTGTCCGGAACGACGTTGTTTGCCGAGGGCAAGCCTATGGCTTCGCTCGCGAGCGAAGCCGAGACCATGCGGCGCCCCGTGCTGCCGGCGAGTGGCGTGATCTGCCAATACCAGCCCGAGTGCGTTACCTCGAAGAGCGGCTCACCGACATTGCGGGGAAAGCGCGGCTCCAAACCGCCATCGTCCGTGCTGAAAGCGATGACGAGGGTCAGAAGCTGACTGAGGCGCGCGTCGTGGGCGGAAGAGAGTTCGTTCTGGCGGACGTAGTCGATAACGAGCCCAGCCAGGGGCAGAACGAGCAGCGTCCAAACGGCCGCCGTCGCGAAAAGTCGAAACGCGAGCGAGTTAACTTTCATCGCCCTCACGCGTCAGGCGATAGCCGAGCCCGCGCACCGTCTTGATCATGTCCGAGGGGATCTTCCGCCTCAGGCGCCCGATGAACACCTCGATGGTGTTCGAGTCGCGGTCGAAATCCTGATCGTAGAGATGCTCGACGAGCTCGGTCCGCGAGACGACCCGCTCGTTATGGTGCATGAGATAGGCGAGCAGACGATACTCGTGCGAGGTGAGCTTCACCGGCTGGCCGCCCATCGAGACGCGCGCCGTCTTGGTATCGAGACGCAGCGGGCCGACCTCGATCTCGCTGCGCGCATGTCCCGAAAGCCGGCGCACTTGCGCACGAATGCGGGCGAGTAGCTCCTCCATGTGGAAGGGTTTGGCGAGATAATCGTCGGCGCCGGCATCCATGCCTTGCACCTTGTCGCTCCAGCGATCGCGCGCCGTGAGCAGAATGACCGGCATGTTGCGCTCGGCGCGCCGCCACTGCTCGAGGACGCTGATGCCATCCTTTTTCGGCAGGCCGATGTCCAGGATCACGATGTCGTAGGGTTCGGTCTCGCCGAGGAAGTAGCCCTCCTCGCCGTCGTGCGCGCTGTCTACCGCATAACCGGCGTCGACCAGCGCGGAAGCAAGCTGACGATTGAGATCCGGATCATCCTCGACCACCAGCACACGCATGGCGTCTCGCCCCCTTGTCTGAGATGCCCCGTGCATGGTCACTCACCCGCCTAAAACGTCGGACGGGCAGCAGTTTAACCGGCCGGGGCGACGAATACCATTCCAGTCGTGCGCTGAAACGCCGAAGGAGCGGCAAATCCGTCGCAGGAGGACATCAACGCTTTTTGGGCGGCTTTGCGGCCTTGGGCGGGTCAGCGGTCTCCAGAGGGCCGCGTGCCTCGACTGTACGGTTGCGTATCCGCCCCTTGGGCTCGCGGACCAGCACGCGGTAGATGTAGCGCTCGCCATCCTGGCAGAGGGTCACGCGGATCACATTGCCCTTCAGCCGTCTGCGGGCCCAGGCGTGGATGTCGCGGGCCGGCACCAGCTTTTCGCGCAAAACGATGGGCGCCGCATCCGACCAGTCGTCGAAGCACTTCACGGACTGCCCGATAGCTGCCGGGGCCGAAGGCAGCCCCAACAAGGCAGCAAGGACGAATGCGCCCAACACCACGGTGGATCGCAGGCCGATGATCATCATTGGGCGAGACTAGGGGCGCCGGCGTGAATACGCAATGAACAGTGTCGCTTGTACGGACAAGCCGGTCCCGACGCCCCAAGCGCTGCTACTTCGGTGCCCAGCGCGCGCTGCGCTTCTCGGCGAACGAGGCGAGTCCCTCCGATGCCTCGGCGGTCTGGCGCTGATCCGAATGGCTCTGGATGAGACCCTCGAGGGTTGATGCATCGAACCCGCCCCAGGCGTGCTCCATGATGTGCTGCTTGGTCTTGGCGATGGCGCCCGGTGCGTTCTCGAGGAGCGCGGCGACGATCTTCTCTCCGCGCGCGGCGAGATCGGCGAGCGGGACGACCTCGTGCACGAGGCCGATGCGGCGCGCCTCTTCGGCGCCGAAGCGCTCGCCAGTCAGGGCATAGCGGCGCACCTGGCGCACGCCGATCGCATCATTGAGCTGCGGGAAGATGATGCTTGCGTGGAGACCCCATCGCACCTCGGTAATGGAGAACAGCGCGTTGTCCGCGGCGATCACGACATCGCAGGCGGAGATAACACCCGTGCCGCCGCCGAAGCAGCCGCCCTGCACGAGCGCGACGACGGGCACCGGCAGCCGGTTGAGGCGATCCACCGCGGTCGCCGTCGCACGCGAGACAGTGAGATTGTCGGCCGGCGTGCCGGCGCGGGCACCGTTGATCCACGTGAGGTCGGCACCGGCCTGAAAGTGCTTGCCATTACCCTTGAGAACGACGACGCGGAGCCCCTTCTCGGACCCGAGCGTATCCATGGCCGTGTGCAGGCCCTGGATCATGGCGCCGTTGTAGGCGTTGTTCACCTGTGGCCGGTTCAGGGTCACGGTCGCGACGCCGCGCGCATCGAGAGTCCAAAGAACGGGATCGTCGCTCATTTCATTCTCCATTTTTACTTTCCGCGGGCTGCTGGAAGGAGTTCATCCTACCCCGAGCATCGTGCCTGGCCCCGTGTTTCTCTTGCCGCGACCGGCCGGAAAGAGTTTCCTACCCTGGACATGCCAAGCCCGCGGCCACCAGACGGGCAGTTCCTACAGTGAAAGAGGAAACTAAGCAAAATGCCCGCCCTCGATCCGCTCGATCATCCGACACTGCCAATCGGCATCACCGCGCGATTTGTGCCCGGCGTGAACGGTCTCGACATGCACGTTCTGGAATGCGGCGAGCGCGGGCGGCCGTGTCTCCTCCTGCTGCATGGCTTTCCCGAGCTTGCCTATAGCTGGCGCAAAGTCATGCCGATGCTGGCCGAGGCCGGATACTACGTCATTGCGCCGGATCAACGCGGCTATGGGCGCACGACCGGATGGGACAACCGGTACGACGCGGACCTTGCCGAGTTCCGCCCCTTCAATCTCGTGCGCGATGTCATCGGGCTCGTGCACGCACTCGGCATTAGCGAGGTTGCCTCACTCATCGGGCACGACTTCGGCGCGACAGTCACCGCATTCGGCACGCTGCTCAGGCCCGACCTCTTCCGCTCCATGATCCTCATGAGCGCGCCGTTCTCCGGTCCGCCGGCGATCCGGTCCAGTGCAGGCCCCAAAGGGCCGAGCATCCATGAGACGCTCGCCGCGCTCTCGCGCCCGCGCAAGCACTATCAGGCCTACTACTGCACACGCGAAGCCGATCCGAACATGCATGGCGCGAGACAGGGCGTGCACGCTTTCCTGCGCGCCTACTTCCACCACAAGAGCGCCGACTGGAAAGCGAACAAGCCCTACCGGCTCGCGGGCTGGACAGCCGAAGAACTCGCCAAGATGCCGACGTACTACGTCATGGATCTCGTGGACGGCATGGCCGAGACAGTCGCCAAGGAAATGCCGAGCGAAGCGGAGATCGCGGCATGCGGCTGGATGCCGGAAGCGGAGATGGGCGTGTTCAGCCAGGAGTACGGCCGCACAACTTTCCAGGGCGGCCTCAACTGGTATCGTGCGCGCGTCGAGCCGCGCTTCCAGCCGGAATTGGAGCTGCTTTCCGGCCGCACGATCGACATACCCTCATGTTTCATTGCCGGTCGGAGCGACTGGGGCATCTATCAGGTGCCCAGTGCCATCGAGCGCATGCAGAAAGAGGCCTGCACACGCATGCGCGCGGTGCATCTCGTCGAAGGTGCCGGCCACTGGGTGCAGCAGGAACGGCCCCAGGAAACAGCGCGGCACATTCTGGCGTTTCTGCAGGAGCAGCGCTGAACGGAGCAGACCATGGCAGACACGATCGGCATGGCGGCGCAGGCAGCGGGGCAGGCCGTACGGTTCGGCTTGTATCTCGGCCTCAATCGGATCGTCGACTGGCGCACGAATGCCCTCGGCCGGGCGCCAACCGAAAAGCCGCGTGGACCGATGCCGTCGCAAGCCGAGCTGCTGCGCGATCTCATGGGCTTGCTCATGCAGGATGCCGCGGCCGTGCGCGATGGCCTCTATCCGCCCATGAGCGACGAGCCGCCGCTACCTGTGCAACTGAAGCGCATTCGCTACATGCTTGCCGATCTGCCGTCGGCCCTGGCGCGCCGCAACGCGCGTGATGCCTCGACGGCGGAAGCTGCGATGCGCGACGATCTTCCCGACTACTTCGTGCAGGACTTCCACTTCCAGACGGGCGGCTATCTTACCGACGATTCCGCCAAGTTGTACGACCTGCAGGTGGAGACGCTCTTCTATGGCGCGGCCGGCGCCATGCGTCGGCAGGGTTTGAGGCCGATTGCAGCCTTCATGCACGGGCGCGATCAAAGGCAGGTGCGGCTGCTGGATGTCGCCTGCGGTACCGGGCGATTTTTGCGCGCAGTGCGCCTCGCCTATCCTGCGATGAAGCTCTCGGGTCTCGATCTCTCGCGGCCCTATCTCGAGGAAGCGCGGCGGCATCTCAAGGATCTGCGTCCGGTCGAGTGGATCGCTGCAAACGCCGAGACGATCCCGCTCGATGACGCGAGCCAGGACATTATCACCACGGTCTTCCTGTTTCACGAGTTGCCATCCGACGTGCGCCGGCGAGTCGCGGCCGAGATGGCGCGCGTCCTGAAGCCGGGCGGGCTTCTCGTCTTCATCGACAGCCTGCAGATGGGTGATCGACCGAACTGGGATGGCCTGCTCGAGGCCTTTCCCGCGCGCTTTCACGAACCGTACTATCGCCACTACGCAATCGATGATCTCGACGGCGTATTCCGCGAGGCAGGGCTCGAAGCCGTCGAGCAGTCGACGGCATTTCTTGCGAAGATGATGGTGCGGAAGAAGTCTTAGAGCCCTGCGGACATCCCACCGTCGACGGCGAGCTCGGCGCCCGTCACGAACGAGCTGTCATCGCTCGCGAAGAAAAGCGCGGCGCGCGCGATCTCCTCGGCCGTGCCGAAGCGGCGCAGCGGCGTTTGGTCGATCAGCGCCTTGGCGATCATGGGATTGCGCAGCACGCGGCTCGTGAGGTTGGTCTCGACGAAACCCGGCGCTACCGCATTCACGCGGATATTGAAGGGCGCGTACTCGACCGCAAGCGCACGCGTGAGCGCGGAGACCGCACCCTTGGTGGCGGAGTAGGCGGCGAGCTGGCGCAGGCCGCGATGCGCCATGATCGACGCAAGGTTCACGAGCGATCCGCGCCCCGATGCCTTCAGCAGCTCGAAGCCATCACGCGCGACGCGCACCACGCCGTCGAGATTCACTTCACGAATCCGCACCCAGTCGGCATCCGAGAGATGGCGGAAATCCTCGCGCACATTCAGGCCGGCATTGTTGATGATCACGTCGAGCTTGCCGTGCGCGCTTTGAATGGCGCGAAAGAGCGCCGTCACATCCTGGCCGCGCGAGACATCGCAGGTTTGTGCGGTCGCCGCCCCGCCTGCCGCACCGATCTCGGCGACGACACTCTCCGCGGCTGTGCCATCGACGTCGCTGACATAGACGTGCGCGCCTTCGCCCGCGAAAACGTGCGCCATACCGCGACCAATGCCGTTGCCGGCGCCCGTGACCAGCGCGATGCGCCCCTGCAGCCTCATGCGTGTTGCCTTCGCCGTATTCAACCCGCCCGCACGCTACTCCGCAGCAGCCGCCGGCGGCATCCATTTCTCGCGCATGGTTACCAGCTCCTCGGCGGCACTCGGATGGAGCGCCATGGTGGCGTCGAAGTCGGCTTTGGTGGCGCCCATACGCATGGCGATCGCGGCCATCTGCACGATCTCGGCGGCGTCCGGTCCGAGAACATGGCAGCCGAGCACGCGATCCGTTGCGCGCTCGACGATGAGTTTCATCAGCATCCTCTCATCACGTGCCGTGAGCGTCACCTTCATCGGGCGGAAACGCGCCTTGTAGATATCGATGCCGCCGGGGCGCTTGGCCGCTTCGTGCTCGGGCAGCCCGACAGTGCCGATCTCCGGCGTCGAGAAGACGCCCGTCGGGATCCAGTCGTGATCGACGACGCGCGGCTTGTTGCCGAAGAGGCTGTCGGCAAAGGCGTGCCCCTCGCGGATGGCGACCGGCGTCAGGTTCACGCGGTCACACACATCGCCGACGGCGTAGATGCTCGGTACGTTCGTGCGCTGCTGCTTGTCGACGATGATATCGCCGCTCTTGCCGAGCGCGACGCCCGCGCTCTCGAGCCCGAGACCTTTGGTATTCGGGCTGCGACCGATCGCGAACATGACCTGATCGACGTCGAGCTTGCCACCGCCCGTGCAATGCGCAGTGAGGCCGCTTCCCGTCTTCTCGATGCGCGAAAAGACTTCGCCCGTAATGATGCGGATGCCGCGTTTGCCGTACTCCTCGGTGAGTGCATCTCGCAGGTCCTCGTCGAAACCGCGCAGGATTTTCTCGCCGCGGTAGATGAGCGTCGTCTCCGCACCGAGCCCGGCGAAGATACCGGCGAACTCCACCGCAATGTAGCCGCCGCCGGCAATCACGATGCGCTTTGGCAGCTCCTGCAGATGAAAGGCCTCGTTCGACGTGATGGCGTGCTCGACGCCCGGCAGCTTCGGATCGACGTTCGCGCTACCCCCTGTCGCAACGAGGATGATTTTCGCAGTGATCTCCTTGCCGCTATCGGCGAGGCGGACGGAATTGGGACCAGTGACCACCGCGCGTGTCTTGTGGATAGCAGCGACACCGGCGCGCTCAAGCCCCCCACGATAGGCGCCTTCGAGGCGTGCGATTTCCTTGTCCTTGTTGGCGATGAGCGTTGCCCAGTCGAATGTCGGCTCGCCCACGGTCCAGCCGAAGCCGACGGCATCCGCGAATTCATCGGAGAAGCGGCTTGCATAGACGAGCAGCTTCTTCGGCACGCAACCGCGGATGACGCACGTGCCGCCGAAGCGGAACTCTTCGGCAATCGCGACCTTCGCGCCATGCCCGGCCGCGATGCGCGCCGCGCGCACGCCGCCGGAACCGGCACCGATCACGAACAGATCATAGTCATAGCTCGCCATAACGTATTTCCTCAGAGGTCGATGCCGCGTTTCCTGAGTTCGCGCCGCATCTCCGCGTCGATCTCGGCACCAATGCGTTGGCCCCAAATCTGGCCCGCCAGCATGGACTGGCGCATGATTTCAGGCTGCGCCGCGACCATGCGTCGGCCAACCTCGGATTGATAGAACGCCGTTACGCCGCGCATATCGTCGACAGTCATTCTCTCGGCGTAGATGATGGCGATCTGCTCGATCAACTCGCCCTTCCGCGACGAAAAGCGCTTCACCATCTCGGCCATGAGCTCGCGGATCTCGCCTGCACGGCCGGGCGCCAGCGAGACGAAGGCTTGCGTCAACGGACCGGTCAGCAATGGGAGCGCCTGATCGAACTGAGCCGAGGCGCCGGTCACCTCGATGAGCACTCGTGCGGCACCCATGGCCCCCGGTGAGGCGCGCTGTTGCGCCAGTGTCGGCTGGCTCAGGGCTGCGCAGAAGAGCATCGCGATGAACAAGCAGCGTGCGAGGCTCATCGACTTCATCCTCCCAGGCAGCAGTAAGCGCGGGCTCAGCGCCCGTCGTCCTCGACGGGCTCGGTCTCGATTACGACGATGCCCTCCGGACCGGCGACGAACGCCATGTCGGCGAGACCGAGAAAGAGACCGTTCTCGACGACGCCCGGAATGTGCTTCAGCGCCTCGTCCAACCGCTCGGGCTCGTCGATGCGCTTGAAGGCGCAATCGAAGATGTAGTTGCCGCCATCAGTGACGAAGGGTTGACGATCACGCCCCGTGCGCAGGCGGATCTCGCCGTGACAGCCAAGGTCGGCCGCAAGCAGCGCGATCATGTTCTGCGTCGCCATATAGCCGAAGCGCACGACCTCGACGGGCAAGGGGAACGCGCCGAGCCGTTCGACGCGCTTGGTGTGGTCGGCAATGACGATGAGGCGCTCCGAAGCCGCCGCCACGATCTTCTCGCGCAGCAGGGCGCCGCCACCGCCCTTGATGAGCCGCAGGACGCCGTCGAACTCGTCGGCGCCATCGACCGTCATGTCGAGAAGCGGCATGTCATCGAGGGTGGTCAGGGGAATGCCGAGCGATGATGCCTGCGCCCGTGTCGCCTCGGAGGTCGGCACGCAGATGACATCGAGGCCGCCGCGAACCCGCTCGCCGAGCAGCTCGACAAAATGGGCCGCCGTGGACCCCGTGCCAAGGCCGAGGCGCATGCCCGATACGACCTGCTCGATGGCGCCGCGCGCCGCCATACGCTTGTACTCGTCCAGACTCATTCGTGCTTATCCGTGGCCCGCTCCGTCGGCTGGCTTATCGCAGGTATCCGCCAAAATGGCCAGACGACTGAAGTCAGTATTAGTCAATACCTAAGAGCGGACGTTCTTTGAATACGGACTGCAACGGAGGGCTCCGGCGGCGGTCAGTGGGGGCCGCGGAGCAGCCGCTCGACGAACGCCGGCACCACCTCGGAAGCCGCCCCATGAATGGCCTCGTCGAAGAGGCTCGTTCCCTGAGAGGGCTCCAGATTGAGCTCGACCGTATACGCATCCTGATCGCGGGCCTCGGCGACAAAGCCCGCTGCCGGATAGACATTGCCGCTGGTGCCGATGGAAATGAAAAGATCGGTGCGCGCCAGCTCTTCGGCGATGCGGCCCATGTGGTAGGGCATTTCGCCGAACCAGACGACATCGGGGCGCAGTCCACCCGGCGTGCCGCACGAGGGGCAGGCAAGCTCGGTCGTCAGATCAGGATATTCGGGCCCCCAGGGACGACGTTCACCGCACTTGGCGCACAGCGCCTTCTGATGCTCGCCGTGCATGTGAATGAGGTTCTGGGTGCCGGCCGCCTCGTGCAGCGCATCGACGTTTTGCGTAACGACCGTGACGCGCCCGGCGTGCTCGCGTTCGAGACGCGCCAGGGCGAAATGGGCCGGATTGGGCTTGGCGGCCGCGCTCATGCGGCGGCGCATGTTGTAGAAGTCGAGCACGAGCTTCGGATTGCGCGCAAAGCCCTCCGGCGTTGCCACGTCGCGATAGTCGTACTTGGCCCAGATGCCATCCTTGTCGCGGAAGGTCGCGATGCCCGACTCCGCCGAGATCCCGGCCCCGGTCAGGATCGTGATGTTCCGAAATGTCCGCATACAGTCGTGCCCCGCGCACCACAAAACCGCCACTCGATACCGCCACCTTTCGTCATCAAGGTCCAGCCTTTGTGACACCAGCGAGGCGGGCCGAGCGACAGTGCGCATTCAGAGCAAATGGGCTGACCAGCGTCCCGGGCTTTGCTATCCAAGCAAACGGGGCCTATAGTCCGCGCGGGGGCGCAGGTCAGGTCGAAATGTTTGTCTCCGTCGTTGCAGGCGGCGGTGTGTGTTACGCATCTGGAGAGGGAGTTGCGTCAATGTTCACGAAGAAAACAGAGCCTACTGCGTTCGACGTGCCGAGGGGGACGCCGCCACCGGCCCCGCCTTCTCACTCCCAGCAGCCCGAGCCGCTTTCGACATCGCGGCCATCAAGTCCGTCACCGCGCTCATCGGGCCAGAGCGGCGCGTCGCATATCGGTGAAGATCTGACCATCGTCGGAAACCTCATCTCGAAGGGCGAGGTGCATATCGACGGCCAGATCCAGGGTGATCTCCACGCCGCCAACGTGCTCATCGGCGAGACCGCGCGCATCACGGGCGGCGTCGTCGCCGACGAGGTCATCGTGCGCGGCGGCGTCTCCGGATCGATTCGCGGGCGGCGCGTCGTGCTGCAGTCCTCGAGCCGCGTCGAAGGCGATGTCTTTCACCAACAGCTCGGCATCGAGCAGGGCGCCTACTTCGAGGGCAAATCGCGCCGCGTGGCCGATCCCTTGTCCGGCGTCAGCACGCCGGAGACGCCCGGACCGGCAGGCCCCGGCTTCCCGCTGCGCAGCGAAAGCTGAGGCCGCAAAAAACTCGAGTCTGGCGCCACCGGTCAGGTGGCGCTCAAATCGCCAGATATTGCTCCTTGAGGGCTACATCCGCATCGAGTTCGGCGAGCGTGCCGGCGAAGCGAATGTGGCCGCGATCGAGCACGAAAGCGCGGTCGGCGACGGCGCGCGCAAAGTGCAGGTTCTGCTCGGACAGCAGCAGGCCGACACCACGCGCCTTGAGCTTGGCGATCGCACCGGCAATCACCTCGACAATGACGGGGGCAAGCCCTTCCGAGGGCTCATCGAGCAGCAGGAAGCGCGGATTGCCCATGAGCGCGCGCGCGATGGTCAGCATCTGCTGCTCGCCGCCGGACATCTGGCCGCCCTTCCTGTCGCGCATGGCCGCGAGCGGCGGGAACAGCTCGAAGGCGGCTTCCGGCGCCCATGCTGGGCCGCCGCTGGACGGCAGGCGGCCGACGGCCAAGTTCTCGGCGACGGTGAGATCCATGAAGACGCGGCGGTCCTCGGGGACATAGCCCATGCCGCGACGTGCGATGCGGTGCGTCGGCTCGGCGATGAGGTCCGCACCACCGAAGCGGATGGTGCCGCGCCGCTCGGCTTCGAGACCGACAATGCACTTCATGAGGGTCGACTTGCCGGCACCATTTCGGCCGATGAGGACGGCCGCTTCGCCCGCTTCGACGGCGAGCGAAACGCCAAAGAGGATCTGCGCGCGGCCATACCAGGCATCGAGGTCGCGGATTTCGAGAAGGCTCATGAGTTAGCCTCTCGGGGGTTGGCCTCTCCAGCGGTGCTGCCGAGGTAGACTTCGCGTACGAGCGGGCTCGCGCGCACCTCTGCCGGCGTGCCCTCGGCAATGAGGCGACCGCGGTTCATGACGACAACGCGGTCGGCATGGCCGAAGACGACATCCATATCGTGCTCGGTGAAGAGAACGGCGGTGCTACGCTGGCGGGCGCGCTCCGCGACGAGGCGCATGAGAGCACCACGCTCGCGCGCCGCCATGCCGGCTGTCGGCTCGTCCATGAGCAGGAGGCGCGGATCGTTGACGAGCGCGATGGCCAATTCGACACGCTTCAGATCGCCATAAGCGAGGACGGAGCACAGAGTATCGGCGGCATGGCTCATGCCCACTTCTGTCAGCCGCGCCTGGATTTCATCGGCGTGCGCGCGCCCTGCTTCGTTGAGCAGTCCCGTGGCGCGCTCGCGCGAGAGAATGGCGACCAGCAGGTTCTCGGCGACACTCATGGAGGCGAACGTCTGCGTGATCTGGAACGTGCGCGCGACACCGGCCCGCCACAGCGCGCGCGGCGGCCAGTGCGTGACATCCTCACCGCCGAGGCTGACGCGACCATGATCGGGCGCGAGCTGGCCGTTGATCATGTTGAAGGTCGTTGTCTTGCCGGCGCCGTTCGGACCGATCAGCGCCAGAAGCTCCCCAGCATCCACAGTAAAGCTTACGCGCTCGACGGCGCGAAAGCCCTTGAAGGATTTGCCGATCTCCTCGACGGCGAGCACGGGCGCGGTCATGGCTCACCTTCCCGGCGCTGGCGCCATTGCCTGAGCGTGCCGACGATGCCCTGCGGGAAGATGATGGTGATGAGAATGAGCGTGATGCCGAGCACGGCATGCCAGTACGGTGTCGCGCGAACGATCCAGTCCTGCAGCAGCATGAAGACCGCTGCGCCGACGACCGGCCCAACGAGCGTCTGCACGCCACCGATCAAGACCATGGCGAGGGCGTCGACGGATCGCGGGATCGAAAGCGAGTCCGGCGAGAGCGAGCCTTTCGAGAAGACGTAGAGGGCGCCGGCCAGCCCTGCCGCAGCGCCTGCGAGAATGATCGCGCGCCATTGGATCATGCGCACATCGACACCGACGGCCTCGGCACGAATGCGCGAGTCGCGGGCGGCGCGCATCAGATAGCCGAGCGGCGCATGCGCCGATCGCCAGATGATCAAGATGGCGGCGCCTGCGAGCAGCAGCGTCGCGAAATAGTAGGCCGTCTTACCTGAGAGCAGATCGGGCGGCCAGATGCCGACGAGGCCGTTGCTGCCGCCCGTGACGCTGTCCCACTGGAAGGCGATGGCCCATGTGATCTGCGCAAAAGCGAGCGTCAGCATGGCGAGCGAGACACCGGACAATCGCACGCAGAACCAGCCGAAGAGCATGGCGAGCGCGCCGGCAAAGGCCACGCCGGCGGGGACCGCGACGAGGAATGGCGCGCCGGATTTGAAGGCAACGGCCGCAGCGTAAGCCCCCGCGCCAAAGTATGCGGCGTGTCCGAAGGAGGCCATGCCGCCTTGGCCCATGATGAGGCCGAGGCTCGCCGCGAACAGTGCGAAAATGATGATGTCCGTCGCGAGTACGACGGTGAAACGATCGGCAAGAAGCGGGAGCGCGACGAGCGCGAGCACCACGAACGCAAGAGGCCATAGGCGCCTCACGTCCGGCACGGGCATCGGCAGGATGGAAGCCGCCGACACGCGCTGCGGTGCCTGCGGCGTACCGAACAGCCCCCAAGGCCGAATGATCAGCACGATCGCCATGACGATGAACTCGGCGACCAGCGTCAGCTTCGAGAACGAGAAGGCCACACCGAACAGGCGCACATCGCCAATGCCGATGCACCACGCCTTGATGACGCTGATGATGACGGCGGCAACGTAAGCGCCCGGCAGGCTGCCGAGCCCGCCGACGACCGTCACGACGAACACATCGGCGATGATCGTCAGGTCCATATTGTGATTGGCCGGCTCACGCGGCAGCGCAAGAGCACCGGCAAGGCCCGCAAGCAGCGCGCCGAGCGCGAAGACGCCCGTGAACATGAGTGCCTGATTGATACCGAGCGCGGCGGCCATGTCGCGATCCTCGGTCGCGGCGCGCACGCGCGTCCCCCAGTCCGTGCGCGTGAGCAGCAGCCAGACCGAGAGGCCGATCAGCGGGCCGAGCACCAGCAGGAGAAGATCGTACTGCGGAATGGGTTTGCCGAAGATCCAGACGGCGCCTGTGAGACCGGGCGCGCGTGGGCCGAGAATGTCCTCGGGTCCCCAGGTGTACAGCACCACATCCTTCAGCAGGAGCACGATGCCGAATGTCGTGATGAGTTGCAGAAGCTCCGGCGCGCGGTAGATGCGGCGCAGGATGGTGAGCTCGGTCACCGCGCCGAGAATGCCGACGGCCAAGGCCGCGAAGAGAGCCCCGCCCCAGAAGCCGAGCACCCCGCCGCCGACGAAGCCGTGGAAGCTCACGGCGAGGTAGGCGCCGAGCATGAAGAACGAGCCGTGCGCGAAGTTCACGACGCGCGTAACGCCGAAGATCAGCGTGAGTCCCAACGCCACCAGAAAGAGCAGCGAGGCACTCGCAAGCCCGTTCAGCGTCTGGATGAGAAAGGAGGCGATCATGGCGGCCCGGCTGGTATGCAGCAACGGCCGCGACCGCGGACGGTCACGGCACGTCGCTCACGACAAGCCTACACGAGGCGGCTATTGCGGCCGCAGCTTTTTCACGACGTCGTCCGGCGGCAGATGACGCTCACCCGGCTCATAGCGCCAATCCACCATGACGCCCTTGCCATCCTTGAGGCCGATCTTCCCAACGTACGCACCCATCGTCGACTGGTGGTCGATCTCGCGATAGGTAATCGGGCCGAAGGGCGTCGAATGCTTGAGGCCCTTCGTTGCAGCGACAATGGCCTCGGGCTCCGTCGACGTCGCCTTGCGAAGCGCCTCCCCGACCGAGATCATGGCCGAGTAGCCGACCACTGAGCCGAGACGCGGGTAGTCGTTGAACTTCGCCTGATAGGCCGCGAGGAAGGCTTTGTGCTCGGGCGTGTCGATCGCATACCAGGGATAGCCGGTCACGATCCAACCGACCGGCGCCTCGTCGCGCAACGGGTCGAGATATTCGGGCTCACCGCCGAGCACGCTCAGCACCGTCATGTCCTTGAAGAGCCCGCGCGTGGTGCCCTCGCGCACGAACTTCTGCAGGTCCGCGCCGAACGTGACGTTGAAGATCGCATCGGGCTTGGCATCGGCGACAGCCTGCGCGACGCTGCCGGCATCGATACGATTGAGCGGCGGCGCCTGCTCGACGACGAACTCCACGCCCGGCTGGCGATCCGCCATCAGCAGTTTGAAAGAGGCAATAGCCGACTGGCCATACTCGTAGTTCGGGTAAACGAGCGCCCAACGCTTCTTGTTGAGCTTGAGCGCCTCCTCGACGAGCATGGAAACTTGCATGTACGTCGAGGCGCGCAGGCGGAAGGTGTACGGATTGCCGTTCTCCCAGACGATCTTGTCCGTGAGCGGCTCCGAGGCAATGAACGGCATCTTGCGCTGCTTTGCGAAGTCGGCGATGGCGAGGCCGACATGCGAGAGGAAGCCGCCCGTCAGCAGGGCGACGCCCTCGCGGCTCACGAGTTCCTCGGCGGCGCGGACAGCATCACCTGGCGCACCGTTGTCGTCGCGTGAGATGACTTCCAGCGGCCGCCCATTGATGCCACCGCTCTTGTTGATTTCCTCGACCGCCAGCTCCCAGCCCTTGCGATAGGGCTCCAGGAACGCGGGAATCACTTTGTAGCTGTTGATTTCGCCGACTTTGATCGGGCTCTGCGCCGTCGCGGGGCCGGCCAAGGCCGCCATCGCCGCGAGGACCATCGTCAGTCCGCCCAGTCTCATCTCGTCACACTCCCCAATTCGCGAATGGGATGAGGCACTTGAACACCACCATCCATCCCATCTGTCCAAACGCGCCTAGCATATGGCCCGCACCGCCGGAAATACTATGGCCTGGGGGCTGGCCTGTCTGGTATTTCAGCATCCGGCCTTGGCCTATGCGCAAAGCGCGCAGCGGCGAGCAGGGAGCCAAGCCAGCAGGGGGTGAGCCCATGAGCACGAAGATCAGCGATCGAGCGCCACCCAGGCATCGTACCGAGGCAAGCGACGACCATCACCGGCCATGCGCATCCTAGGTATCGCCAGCGAGACACACGACAGCGGCATCGCGCTCGTCGAGGACGGGCAGCCTGTGCTCGTGCTCGAGGAAGAGCGTCTCAGCAGGCTGAAGCACACGCAGATGTTTCCTGCGGCTTCGCTCGCGGCCGCCGTGGAAGGCGGCTGGCTCAAGCCCGACGAGATCGATGTCATCGTCACGCCGTGGAACGCGGGCGTGCTGCGCCGTACATTTCGCAAGGCGATACTGCGCAATCTGCCATCCGCGCTCAATCTGCTCAGGCCCGGCGCCAATACGGCGCAGCGGTCGAGCATCGTCATCCTGAACCAGTGGCTCAAGTACAAGCTCACGCGCACCCTCGGATTGCAGAAGCTTCCACCGTTCTTCGGCGTCCGGCATCACCATGCGCACGCCGCGATCTTCTTCGTATCACCGTTCGAGAATGCCAACATCCTGGTGATGGACGGCTACGGTGACGATGCCGCGACGTCGACGTACGTGGGCTCCGGCAACCGGCTGAAGCGGCTTTGGCAGAGCGATGTCTTCAACTCGCTCGGCATGATCTACACATTCGTCACCGGCCATCTCGGTTTCCGCGATTTCGAGGAAGGCACCGTCATGGCACTCGCGGCCCATGGCGACGACCGCTATGTCGCCAAATTCCGCGACACGATCCACCTTGCCGAGAACGGGCGCTATGCCGTCGACATGAGTTACTTCATGTTCGACAGGTACGCCTTCCTGCGCCCCTTAAGCGCCAAGTTCTTCGAGGCGTTCGGCCCTCCCCGCAATCATGACGAGCCGGTCACCGATCATCACAAGGCCCTTGCCCGCGCGCTTCAGGTGCGCATCGAGGAAGTCGTCCTGCACGTCGCGCGCGGCCTCTACGAGCAGCATCCCTCGCGCCATCTCGTGATCTCGGGCGGCGTTGCGCTCAACTGTGTCGCGAACGCGCGCGTGCTGGAGGATACGGCGTACGAGCACGTGTGGGTGCCGCCTTGCGCGTCCGATACGGGCGGACCGCTCGGGGCTGCGCTCTGGTACCACCACCAGAAGTGCGGCCGGCCGCGCACCATGACGTTGACGCATCCCTTCTATGGGCTCGAAGAGAGCGAGGAGGCCATCCGGAAAGCACTCGATGGCGCAGGGCTTGTCGCCGAGCGGCTCGACGATGAGACGCTCTTCGCCCGCGTCGCGCGCGATCTCGCGGAAGGGCACATCGTCGGCTGGTTTCAGGGCCGTTTTGAAATGGGGCCGCGCGCGCTCGGCAATCGATCCATCCTCGCCGATCCGCGCCGCCTCGCAACCAAGGACCGCATCAACGCGCGCATCAAGTATCGCGAGAGCTTCCGCCCCTTCGCGCCGGTCGTACTCGCGGAGTACGCGCGCGACTACTTCGAGATCGACCAGAGCGATCCGTTCATGACCATGGCGCCGCGCGTCAGGCCCGAAAAGCGGGACGTCATTCCTGCGGTCGTCCACGTCGATGGCACGGCGCGCCTGCAGACCGTCGAGCGCAGTGCCAATCCGCGCTATTACGCCGTCATCGAAGCCTTCATGCGCGAGACAGGCGTGCCTGTGCTCATAAATACGAGTTTCAACCGCCAGGAACCGATCGTGGCGACCGCGCGGGAGGCCGTGTCGTGCTACCTCCGCACGGAGATGGACGTGCTCGTGCTCGGAAACTTCTATACGCGCAGCCGCAATGCGGAGAGTGAAACGTGCGCGAGGAAACGTTTCGCCGTGCGCGAGGAGAACCTCGTCGGCGGTGAATAAATCGCGCCGCCGGCGCGAGTGGGGCTTGGCTTGAGTTTGCGCGCCTCTGGCGCGACCCACGCCCCAGAGACACCCCCGAACCCCCGTCTTTTATGGACCTGGAGTTTGTCGAAGGCGCGGCCTAATCCGCACACACCAGACCATGCTCGCGCGTGATGTGCAGCATGGCGCGTTCGGCGAGCGCGGTAATCGTCAGCAACGGGTTCACACCGAGCGAGCGCGGGATGATTGCGCCATCGATGACATGGAGGCCCGCGTGGACGGCACTCGCGTCCTTGCCGACGCCACCATCGAACACGCGCCCGGCATGATCGACGACGCCGGCCGTGCGATCGGCCCCCATGGCGCAGCCGCCGAGTGGATGCGCAGTCGCCGGCTGATTTCCCATGACGCTGCCAGCGAGCGGGTTCTTTACATAGCTGCCGCCGACCTTGCCGACGAGTGCTGCGAGCACTGCATCGAGCCGTCGATAGACATCCTCGTCCTTGGCATTGGGCCAGGAGAGAGCTAGGCGCTCACCATCGAGACTGAAGCGGCCGCCGGAGCTGTCATGCGAGACGGCGAAGAAAGTCTGGAGACTTGCGAAGGGGCCCTTGTAGACACCGCTGACAAGGCTCTGCAGCGCGCCGAGCAAGCGTCCGTTGGGCACGAACATCACCGGCAGGATCGGAGCGAATGCTGAAGGCAGCACGCCTTCCTGAATGGTGACCGATCGCGCGAGGTCATCAGGATCGACGATCTCGAGCTGACCAGAGACGGCAGCGCCGACATTCATCCCCTCGAGCTTCGCGGGATGGCCGACTCCAACCGCATTGACGGGAACCTTGGCGCCATAACCGAAGGCGATGATGTCGCCGTTCGCAGAGAAGCGCGCACCCAGACGATCGGAGAGCGCCAGACCCTTGGCACGCGAGCGCAGCAGGATCTCCGTCGAGCCGAGCGTGCCGGCAGAGAGAATGACCATATCCGCCGTGAGATCGAGCTGCTGACCATGCCCTGCACCGGGCGTATCGATACGATCGACGTGTACTTGCCATCCGCCGGTCGGCAGCGGGACGACGTGGCTCACGCGGCCGTGCGTGAAGAGCTCGGCGCCATATCGCACGGCCTCGGGAAGGTAGGTCAGGGCCACGGTGTTCTTGGCGCCGACATTGCAGCCGGCACAGCAGTCGCCACAGCGCGTGCAAGCTGCCTGCGCTATGCCGGCGGGATTGACGGTGTCAGCAAAACCGACAACCACCTCCGGAGCAATTGGTGAGGCGCCAAGGGCCGCGCCCGCGGCTTCGAGCGCTTTGTACTTCGTGAGCGTCGCGGCCTCGGGATCGCGGGCCGGCCTCAGCCAGCGGCGGGCACGCGCATATCCCGCATCGAGAAGTCCATCCTGGCGCAATTGGCCCGGCCACACAGGATCGGCGAAGACGCGTGCGTCAGGCCTCAGTGCCACCCCGGCGTTGACGAGCGAGCCGCCACCGAGTCCGCGCCCGACGAGCACATGCATGTCCTCGCCGATGCGGACGTCATAGAGACCGGTCTCCGAGCCCATGGCCATGCGGGCGCCGGTGACGCGCATCTCATGGCGCATGTCGGGAAAGCGGTTCGGGAATTCGCCGGTCTGAACTTCGCGGCCGCGTTCAATGACGGCAACGCGCTTGCCGGCGCGCGCCAGCCGCATGGCCGAAACGCCGCCGCCATAACCCGAGCCGACGACGATCACGTCGTAGTGTGCGCGGGCGTGGTCGAGCGAGCGAGCGAGCCGGGTCATCGGTGCGCCGCCCGCTCGTACAAGCTGGGCCTCCGGCGCCGGATCGTCATCGATGCGCAGTCCCCCTGGCGCATATGACCTCTACGCTTGGAGCTTCAGTCCCTACGGGTGCCGAGACCCATCTTCTTGGCAAGCTGCGAACGCGCCGCGGCATAATTCGGGGCGACCATGGGATAGTCGTTCGGCAACTTCCACTTCGCACGATATTCCTCGGGCGAGAGCTTGTAATGCGTCCTCAGGTGGCGCTTGAGCGACTTGAAGCGCTTTCCATCCTCGAGGCAGATGATGTAGTCGGGCGTCACAGAGCGCTTGACCGGAATGGCGGGCTTGAGCTCCTCGCTGTCGATTACCGGCTCGTTGGTCGATGCGCGATTGAGCGCATCATGCACGTCACGGATAAGCGCCGGAAGATCCGAAGCAACAACAGTGTTGTTCGCCACGTAAGCAGAGACGATCTGGGCGGTAAGGTCCACCAGTTGATTTCCGCCGTTGTTGTCCATCGGGGTATCGTCTCCCATTTGTGCCGCGAAGTCTTGCGGGTGGTCGCGCTCGACCGGCATCCCATGACGTCGCGTTTAAAATAGCCCTGCTGATCAAAGTCCATGATCAGAGATCGCCAATACTCCACTTCTCCCAGAATGGCAATTGCAGCGCACAATATAGTAAAAGCAGGATTTTCGCCAATATCCTGATCTGTCTATGCTGCGTTTTTCACCAGCTTCCAAGCTTTTGGGCCGCGCTCTTGCTTGGCCTACTCAGTGCGCGGCGCACCAGGCCCGCGCGGATGCGAGCGCCACACGTGAGTTTGAGGTCCAGGGCTGGCGCCGGCCCTTGAATTGGTCCAGACTATTATCATCTCAATCATGAGCACGATTGCGGACGGGCGCGCCGTCGCGGCGAGCCATTCTCCGCAGCCATCATCAGTGAACCACTGTCAGCAAAGGAGCGGGTCATGACCGATACGAAGGCGCGCGCGGACAAGGTGGAGAAGACGGACGCAGAGTGGCGTGCCGAGCTCTCGCCTGAGGAGTATTACGTCACGCGCCAGCACGGGACGGAGCGCGCTTTCACCCATCCCTACAATGCCCTCAAGGCAGCCGGGATCTACAAGTGCGTGGCCTGCGGCGAGCCGCTGTTCGCCTCGGAGACGAAGTATGATTCAGGCTCCGGCTGGCCGAGCTTCTACAAGCCGATCGGCACCGAGGCCGTCTCCGAGCATGAGGATCGCTCGCTGTTCATGCGCCGCGTCGAGGTCCGCTGCTCGCGCTGCGATGCGCATCTGGGCCACGTCTTCGAGGACGGGCCCCAGCCGACGGGTCTGCGCTACTGTATCAACGGCGCCGCCCTGAAGCACGAGCCGAAGTGAGAGCCGCGCGGCCTCTCGCGCCTCGACTGCACGAACCCGCCGCCGCGCCGGGCTCATCACCGGCGCTGCGGCTTTCCCCTTTTTAGGGCGCCTTGCGCCAGGAGTAATTCCACATGCCAGCCGATCCCGCCATTGCTCAGGCCCTTGCAATGGCTCCGCCCTCCGCGCGCCAGAAACCCGTGAAGGCGGTCCACCATGGTGTCGAGATCGTCGATGATTTCGCGTGGCTGCGTGCGGAGAACTGGCAGGAGGTGATGCGCGACCCGAGCGTGCTGGACACCGAGATCCGCGCCTACCTCGAAGCGGAGAACGCCTACACCGAGCACACGCTCGCCGATACGAAGGCACTGCGCGAAAAGCTGTTTGCCGAGATGAAGGGGCGTATAAAGGAGGATGACAGCTCGGTCCCGGCACCGGACGGCCCTTGGGAATACGGCACGCGCTATCTGACCGGCGCGCAGTATCCGCGCTTCACCCGGCGCCCGCGCGGCGGCGCCGACGACAGCGAGGTCGTCCTGCTCGACGGTAACCTCGAAGCCCAAGGCAAGCCTTACTGGCAGCTCGGCGGCTGCACGCACAGCCCCGACCACGGCCTTCTCGCCTATGCCGTCGACGACAAGGGCTCGGAGTACTACGTCATCAGGTTCCGCGACCTCGCGACGGGCCAGGAACTCACAGACGTCATACCCGACACGGGCGGCGGCTGTGTGTGGGCCGAGGATAGCCGGACGCTTTTCTACGTCCGCCTCGATGAAAACCACCGGCCACTCTACGTCTACCGTCACATCCTCGGCACACCTGTCGAGGACGATGTGCTCGTCTACGAGGAGACCGATAAGGGTTTCTATGTCGGCGTCGGCGAGACACAGTCCGGGCGCTATATCCTCATCGACGCGCACGATCACCAGACGAGCGAAGTCCGTCTCATTGACTCGCGCAATCCGACCGGCCCCATGCAGCTCGTGAGCCCGCGCCGCTTCGGCCACGAGTATTCGATCGACCATCACGGTGACGACCTGATCATCGTCACGAACTCAGCTGGTGCCGAAGATTTCCGCATCGTGTCGGCGCCCGTTGCGACTCCACAGGAAGCGTACTGGCGCGAGATTCTCCCGCACAAGCCGGGCCGTCTGATCCTCGACCACACCACCTTCAAGGATCATCTCGTACGCCTCGAGCGCGAGGGCGGCCTGCCGCGCATCATCGTCCGACGCTTCTCCGATAGTGCCGAGCACGCCATTGCCTTCGACGAGGAGGCCTACAGCCTCGGCATGTCCTCGGGCTACGAGTACGACACAACGGCGCTGCGATTTTCCTACTCGTCGATGACGACGCCGGCGCAGGTCTTCGACTACGACATGGAGACGCGCGCGCGTGTTCTGAGAAAGACGCAGGAAGTGCCGAGCGGGCACAACGCCAGCGACTACGTCACGCGACGCATCGAGGCGCCGACAGCCGATGGTGAGATGGTTCCGATCTCGGTGCTCTACCACAAGAGCACGCCCCTCGACGGCTCCGCACCGCTCTTCCTCTACGGTTATGGCTCGTACGGCATTGCCATTCCGGCAAGCTTCTCGACGACGCGCCTCTCGCTCGTCGATCGTGGTTTCATCTTTGCTATCGCGCACGTGCGCGGCGGCAAGGACAAAGGCTATCGCTGGTACACGGGCGGCAAAGCCCAGACCAAGATGAATACCTTCACGGACTTCGTCGCTGCCGGCGAGTATCTCGTGAAGATCGGCTGGACGAAGCGCGGTCGCATCGTCGCGAACGGCGGCTCCGCGGGCGGGATGCTCATGGGCGTGGTCGCGAACCTCGCGCCGGAGCTTTTCCTCGGCATCATCGCCGATGTGCCCTTCGTCGATGTGCTCAACACCATGCTCGACGAGACGCTGCCGCTCACGCCGCCCGAATGGCCCGAGTGGGGCGACCCCATTCGTTCGGCCGAAGCCTTCGCACTCATCCGCAGCTATAGCCCGTACGACAACGTCGAGCGCAAAGCCTATCCGCACATCTTCGCGTACGGTGGTCTCACCGATCCGCGCGTCACGTACTGGGAGCCGGCGAAGTGGATCGCGCGCCTCCGCGAGCGCAACACGTCGAGCAATCTCGTACTGCTCAAGACGAACATGGAAGCCGGACACGGCGGCGCGTCAGGGCGCTTCGAGGCACTGAAGGAAGTCGCACTCGACTACGCGTTTGCGATTAAGATCGCGGGCAAGGCGGAGGTGTAGTGGGGCGTCGCGGCTCCGCCGCGAGCGAGGGCCATGCCTCTAGCATGCCTTCGGCATGACCCCTCGCGCTCCCGATCGGGGGACATCCCCGAACCCGCGCTTTTTACGGACTTGGAGTGAGGCGCGGGCGCGTCGGGTTGACGAATCAGCGACATGAAGGGCAGCGTCGCCTAAGGCACCACTCGGGGTGCAGATACGGGTAGTCGCCATGATCCGCGGTTTCCAATTTGCAGCCTGCACGCTGGTAGCGCTCTTGTTTGGCGCATCGCTGGAAGCCTCTGCGCAGACGCCGACTTCGTTCGACAGATTCGCAGGTCTCTGGGTCGGCGAGGGTCGGCTCGGAACACGCAGCGGTCAGACCGAGATGGTCAAATGCCGCGCGACCTACCGTTCGGAACAGCAGGGTACCGCACTCAAGCAATCGATCCGATGCGCCTCCGCAGGTGGCAGCATCGAGGTCAAAGTGGCCGCCCAGTTGGAGGGCGAAAACATATCCGGCGGCTGGGAAGAGACGACACGAGGCTGGACCGGCCGTCTCGCGGGCGCAACCACGCCGCAAGGCTTGAAGGTCCGCATCAGAGGCGAGAACATCACCGCCAACATGGACGTTATCGTCAGGGATGCACTCCAGGTCGTCGAGATTCAGTTCATCGATGGTGCGCTGTTGGGCCTGACCCTCATCCTCAAAAAGCAGTCGGCATAGTCGACAGCGCGTTCGCAGCGCACTCCAAGTTCATAAAGGCGGTGGGTTCGGGAGGGTGTCCCTCCCGATTGTGGCCAGGGGCGAAAGCCCCGTCGCGCCAAAGGCGCGAATACCTCACCGCGTCTCCAACGGCAGCGCGCTGGAATGCTTCACCTGACCGAGGGCGAAGCTCGACTCGATGTTGGCGATGCCGTCGATGCGCGTGAGCGTGTCCTTCACGAAGCGCTCGTAGTCAGCGAGATCGCGCGCGACGACCCGGAGCAGGTAATCGCGTGGGCCGGTCATGAGGTAGCATTCGAGCACTTCGGGGCAACGGCGAATGGCGTCCTCGAAGCGCTGGAGCTTGTCCTCCTGCTGGCGGTCGAGCTTGATGGAAACGAAGACGCTGACCGGCAGGCCGACCTTCTTCTGATCGAGCAGCGCGGCGTAGCGGTTGATGATGCCGGCATCCTCCAGAATGCGCAGGCGCCGCGAGCAGGGACTAGCCGTCAGGCCGACTTTCTCAGCGAGCTCGGCGACCGTCAGGCGGCCATTGGCCTGGAGCTCGGCGAGGAGTCGCCGGTCAATCCGATCGAGGGCGATATTGGCTGATTCCGGCATTCATGGCGCCCAATCTAGCTGATCATGCCAATATTCTGACGCCAAGTGGCATACTTTGCAAACACCCACCACGGGCTTGGGTCTATTCTCGGTTAATCGCTCACGCCCCATTTTCCGAGGCCACCATGCAGGACGCCCCCGCCACCGACGACCGTGCCGCCACCCTCGCCATGTTGCGCGAACTGGAGCGCAAGGTGCTGTGGCTCTCGACCTATACGATCCACCACGCCAACCATGAGGTTGAGCGGCAGGACGGGCTCAAGGTGGGCGGGCATCAGGCATCCTCGGCCTCGCTCGCGACGCTGATGACGGCACTGTACTTCCATGTGCTGCGGCCCGAGGATCGCGTCGCGGTCAAGCCGCACGCGAGCCCGATCTTCCATGCCATCCAGTACCTGCTCGGCAACCAGAACCTCGACAAGCTCAAGAACTTCCGCGGTTTCGGCGGCGCGCAGTCCTATCCCTCGCGCACGAAGGATAAGGACGACGTCGATTTCTCGACGGGGTCAGTGGGCTTGGGCGTCGCGGCGACGGGCTTCGCGAGCCTCATCCAGGACTACGTGCACGCCAAGGGCTGGAGCGCGGACTGGCCGAAGGGGCGCATGGTCGCGCTGATGGGTGACGCCGAGTTCGACGAAGGCAACATCCACGAGGCGCTGCTCGAGTACTGGAAGCACGGCCTCAAGAACTGCTGGTGGGTCGTCGACTACAATCGCCAGAGCCTCGACTCCGTCGTCTCCGACAAGCTCTTCATGAAGGTCGCGGGGATGTTCGAGAACCTCGGCTGGGAGGTCATCCTCATCAAGTACGGTAAGCTGCAGGAAGCCGCGTTCGCTGAGTCCGGCGGCGAGCGCCTGCGCGAGTGGATCGCCGATTGCCCGAACCAGCTCTATTCGGCGCTCGTCTTCGAGGGTGCAAAGGGCTGGCGCCGGCAGCTCGAGGCCGATCTTGCGGCACATCCCGACACGCTCGCGATCATTCAGAACCGCGATGATGAAACGCTCGCCCGGCTGATGACGAACCTCGGCGGGCACGACATGGAGAGCATTCTCGAAGCCTTCGAGCGCGCGCCGTCGGACAAGCCCTGCTGCTTCATTGCCTACACCATCAAGGGTATGGGGCTGCCGCTGCAGGGGCACAAGGACAACCACGCCGGCCTCATGAACAAGACGCAGATGGCTGCGTTCCAGGAGGCGCAAGGCATCCAGAATGGTGAGGAGTGGGAGCCGTTTGCCGGGCTCAATCTCTCGCATCAGGATATCGCGCATTATCTCGCGCGCGTGCCTTTCAATACCAAGGGTACGCGGGGACTGCGCGCGGACCGCATTCCCCTTCCCGAGTTTGCGCCGCTTGGCGTGACAGGCGCCGCAAGCACACAGAACGGCTTCGGCCGCATTCTCGATGAGATCGCAAAGCGCGGCGGCCCGCTCGCCGACCGCATTCTCACCATGTCGCCGGATGTGACCGTCTCGACGAACCTCGGGCCCTGGGTGAACCGGCGCGGACTCTTTTCCATGGAGAGCCGCGAGGACGTGTTCAAGGAGCGCGGCCTCATGAGCCCGCAGAAGTGGGAGATGTCACCCCAGGGCCAGCACTTCGAGCTCGGCATTGCGGAGATGAATCTGTTCCTGACGCTCGCGGCGGCGGGCCTGAGCCATTCGCACTTCGGCGAGCGGATCATTCCGATCGGCACGCTCTACGATCCTTTCATCTGCCGCGGGCTCGATGCGCTGAACTATGCCTGCTACCAGGATGCGCGCTTCATCGTCGTCGCGACGCCGTCCGGCCTCACGCTCGCACCTGAAGGCGGCGCGCACCAGTCCATCGGCACGCCGCTCATCGGCATGTCGCAGGATGGGCTGGCTTCCTTCGAACCCGCCTTCGTCGACGAGCTTGCGGCGATCATGGGCTGGGCTTTCGAGTACGTGCAGCGCGATGGCACCGAGAGCGGGCAGCAGGGCTGGCGGCACGACGAGAAGGGCGGCTCGGTTTACCTGCGGCTCTCGACGCGTCCCGTCGAGCAGATCCAGCGCATCATGTCGCCGGACCTCAACAAGGACATTATCGAAGGCGGGTACTGGCTGCGTCGGCCCGATGCTTCGACATCGCTTGCCATCGTGTACATGGGCGCCGTCGCGCCGGAGGTTATCGAAGCGGCCGGCCTGCTGAGTGAGGATCGCCGTGGCGTCGGCGTGCTGGCGGTGACGTCGGCCGATCGGCTGACGGCGGGCTGGCACGATGCGCAGCGCGCGCGTGAGCGCGGCCACTACGGCGCCAAGGCGCATATAGAGACATTACTCGCGGCACTCCCGCGCGACGCCGGCATCATCACGGTGTGCGATGCGCATCCGGAGACGCTGTCGTGGATCGGATCGGTGAACGGCCATCGCGTGCGTGCGCTCGGCGTCGAGCGCTTCGGGCAATCGGGCTCGATCGATGAGCTGTATGCTCATTACGGCCTCGATGCGGAAGCGATCCTCGCGGCAGCCGAAGGCATGATCGGGCGGCCGGTGCGCTATCGCAATCGCGTGGCTTAAACACGTACGCAAGCACGCCTACGCAAAAGCAAAGAGCGGGGAGCCGAAGCTCTCCGCCCTTTTGAATTTGTCGCCCGCGGTCTTGATGCCGCTGGAAAACTTGTTCGGCCCGACCACATAGCCGCCGCGGGCATAGCGCCACGGAAGGGTTGCGAAGCACCTCTTCCCAGCAGCCCGCGGCAAGTAAACTAATGCGCGCTGGACCAGATGCGCTTCTTGGCGAAGTACAGCAGCACGGCCGTGATCAGCAGATAGAGCAGCACGAGCAGGCCCATGCTTTTGCGCTCGTCGTGCTTGGGATCACCCGCCCAGTGCAGGAATGCCGTCACGTCACGCGCCATCTGATCGACGGTGGCGGGCGTGCCGTCCTGATACTTGATGTTGCCTTCGATCAGTGGCGGCGGCATCGCGATCTGGTGGCCAGGGAAGGCCTTGTTGTATTGCATGCCGTCGGCGAGCTTGAAGTCCGCCGGTGCAGCGGCATAGCCAGTCAGCAGCGCGTAGAGGTAGTCCGCGCCCGCTTCCTGATAGCCCGACGCCATGTCCTTCACGATGTGGAAGGGATGGGCGAAGAGCGAGCCGTGGTACTCGATGCCGCGCGCCTTCGTGATCAGCGTCAGATCCGGCGGATAGGCACCGTTGTGAGTCGCGCGCGCTTCCTGCTCGTTCGCGTAAGGCGCGGGAATGCGGTCGGAGAGACGGCCCGGACGCTTGAACATCTTGCCGTCGTCATTCGGGCCATCGTTGACCTGATAGGTCGCGGCGAGACCTTTAACGGCTTCCTCATTGAAGACGGGGCCGCCCGTCTGCGCGAGATTTCGGAAGGCGAGGCGCGAGACGCCATGGCACTGCGCGCAGGCATCCTTGTAGACCTGGAAGCCACGCTGCAGCTGGTTCTGGTCGAAGCGACCGAACAAGCCCGCGAAGCTCCACTTCTGGCGGTCGATATGGACGGCCTCACCTGCGGCGTGGGCGAGGAGAGGCAGGGTCGCGATCGAAAGAGCGACCAGAATGACCCGCTTCATCCGGGAGGCCCGCTTGATCCGGGAGGTACGTGTTGTCATCGGCTGGCTCCCCGTCTTTAGCGCTTTTCGGGAGCCGACGTGGCCCCAGCCGGTTTTCCGCTGCCACCGAGTACCGACTCGGTGATCGAGCGCGGCATGGCGGATGGCGTCTCCATCACTCCGACGATCGGCATGATCAGGAGGAAGAAGGCGAAGTAGTAGAGCGTGAAGAAGCGCGCCCAGGCGACATACACACCCTCGGCCGGCTTGCCGCCCAGATAGCCGAGCGCCAGCACCGAGAAGAAGAAGAACCAGAGGAACCACTTGAAGATCGGGCGATAGCGCGCCGAGCGCACGCGGCTCGTGTCCAGCCAGGGAATGAAGACCAGGATCACGATCGCCGCGAACATGGCGATGACACCGCCGAGCTTCGAGGGGATCGCGCGCAGGATCGCGTAGAACGGCAGGAAGTACCACTCAGGCACGATGTGCGGCGGCGTCACGAGAGGGTTCGCCGGAATGTAGTTGTCCGCGTGACCGAGATAGTCGGGCGCGAAGAACACGAACCAGGCGAAGAGCAGCGCGAATACGCCGATACCGAAGAGATCCTTCATCGTCGCGTACGGCGTGAAGGGCACTGTGTCGGACTTGGTCTTGATGTCGAGGCCGGTCGGGTTGTTCTGGCCGACGACGTGCAGCGCCCAGATGTGCAGGATCACAACGCCGACAATCACGAACGGCAGCAGATAGTGCAGGCTGAAGAAGCGATTGAGCGTGACCGAGGAAACCGAGAAGCCACCCCACAGCCAAGTCACGATCTTGGTGCCGAGGCCCGGAATGACGGCATCGAGTGACGAGAAAAGGTTCGTGATGACGGTGACGCCCCAGAAGCTCATCTGCCCCCACGGCAGCGTATAGCCGAGGAAGCCCGTCGCCATCATGAGCAGGAAGAGCAGAACGCCGAGGATCCACAGCACCTCGCGCGGCGCCTTGTACGAACCGTAATAGAGGCCGCGCGCCATGTGGATGTAGACCGCGAAGAAGAACATCGAGGCGCCGACCGCGTGCACGCTGCGGATCAGCCAGCCGTAGTTCACGTCGCGACGGATGCGCTCGACCGAGTCGAAGGCCATCAGGTCGCTCGGGATGTAGTGCATCGCGAGCACGACACCGGTCACGATCTGGACGGCGAGGCAGAACGTAAGAATGCCGCCGAAGGTCCAGAGATAGTTCAGATTGCGCGGCGTCGGGTACGACACGGCCGTGTCATGCGCGAGACGCACGATCGGGAGACGCTCGTCGAGCCACTGCTCGGCGCGGGACCCGGGCTTATATGAGGATTCATGCTGAGACATGGGGAATGCGAAGCCTTCAGCCGATTCTGATCAGGGTGTCGGACGCGAACTCGTACACGGGCACATCCAGGTTTCGCGGCGCGGGCCCGAGCCGGATACGGCCGGACGTATCGTAGTGTGAGCCATGGCATGGGCAGAACCAGCCGTTGTAGTCGCCCTTGACGTCCGAGATGCCCTGACCCTTCGGAATGCAGCCGAGATGGGTGCAGATGCCGACCATCACGAGCCACTGCTCCTTGCCGGCCTTCGTGCGGTTGGCATCGGACGCGGGCGCGCTCTCGGGAAGCGCCTCGTTGCGGGCGCTGCGATCGGGGAGCGCGTTCAGGTCGACGCCCTTGGCGGTGTCGATCTCGGTCTTCGTGCGATGGCGGATGAAGACGGGTTTGCCCCGCCACATCACGGTGATCGCCTGACCTTCCTTGACCGGCGCGACATCGACCTCGGTCGTTGCCATTGCCTGGGTCGATGCATCGGGGTTCATCTGCTGGATGAGCGGCCAGAGTGTCGCCGCGCCGCCGACGGCTGCGAACGCACTCGCCGCAACCACCAGAAAGTCGCGCCGTGTCGCATCTTCCGTATGGGCCGCCAAATCAGCCTCCTCTTTCCTGCCCCCAGAGCATGGGCCCGTGCATGGCCTGCCCTGTCTTCGATGACCGGAGTGCCCCTCCGGCCGCCACGTCCGTCATCGGCGTCACTACAGGGGATCGGCATGACGCGAACTGCGCCATCAAACAGCCATACCCCTGCTGCGGTGTCCCCGTAACATGACGTGAGCCCGCTCCTCCCCGGAACGGGCGATTTGACGCGCGTACTTTTTGCATCCTTTCTAAGCACGCACAAGCGCATAGGCCGACATGGGCGAGGGGCAATTTGGCGCATGGCTGCGCTCGATCAAGGCACCCCGCGCGCCTTTGCACATTGCACGCCGAAAAGGAGCGGGATCACCCACCCGATGCGCCTTGCGCTCTATCAGCCTGACATTCCTCAGAATGCGGGCACGATCCTGCGGCTCGCCGCCTGTCTGGGCGTCGCTGTCGACGTGATCGGGCCGGCTGGATTCGACATGAGCGACCGCAATCTGCGCCGCGCAGGGCTCGACTATCTCAATCATGTGGAGATCGCCCGGCATCGCTCGTTCGAGGCGTATCAGGCTCAGCGAAACGGTCGCCTCGTCCTGCTCACATCGGCCGGCGACACCGCATACACCGACTTCGGATTCGCACGCGACGACACGCTGCTGCTCGGCCGCGAAAGCGCCGGCGTACCGGAGAGCGTCCACGCCATCGCGGATGCGCGTCTGCGCATTCCCATGCGATCGGGCTTGCGCTCGCTCAATATCGCGGTGGCGGCGGGAATAGTGCTCGGCGAGGCACTGCGCCAGACGGGCGCCGGCAGCTTTGTCAGAGACTAAGCGCGCGGCCAGACCTGCGGGAACTCGGGCCCGTCGAAAGGCGCGCCGTGCTCGAACTCGAGATCGGGGAACGGCGGCGACGTGCGGCCATTGCGCTTGACGAACGTCGCTCCGTCGCCGACCCAACGGAAGGAGATGGCGCGGCGGCGGTTCGCGGTCGTATTGGCCGGCGCGCCGTGCAGCGTGCGAAAATCGAAAGCGACGACATCGCCGGGCTGCATGGCCCAGGAGCGTATCTCGAACTCGCTCTTGCGCGTCGCCATGTCAGGCACGCGCTCACTCTCGTCGCCGGCATAGAGGCTGGTGCCGTCGAAGCGCTCCGGGCGAAAATCCTTACCCCATTTGTGCGAGCCCGCGACGTACTCGAGCGCGATCTCGGCCGGCACGGGATCGAGCGGCACCCAGAAGCTCACCGACTTCTGGCCCTCGACGAGGTAGTAGGGCTGGTCCTGGTGCCAAGGCGTCGGCATGGAGTTGCCGGGCTCCTTGACCAGCACATGATCGTGGAAAAACCGCGCAGTGTTCGAGCGCATGAGCCTTGCCGCGGCTTCAGCCATGTCCGAACCAAGCACCGCGTCCCGGTAGCCCGGGATGCGCTGCCAGTTGCAGAAGTCCTGGAAGAACGGCGCGGTGCCGTCAGCAGGGCGGTAGGTGCGCTCGAAGCGGCTCGGTGCCGCCATGTTCTCGGCGACGGCACCGGCAAGCTCGCCAACGCGGTCGGCCAGCAGCCCCGGCAGCAGCACGGCGCCGTCCCGATTGAACGCTTCGACCTGCTCGTCGCTGATCCTGACCACGCTTCCTCCTCCCTGCCTCGCTGGCGCCGACCATGATCCTGCAGATCGGCGACAGAACCGGCAAGAGCTAGTTGAGCGCGTCCTTGAGGCCCTTGGCGGCCTGGAATTTGGGGACGACCGAGGCCTTGATATCGATCTCGGCGCCGGTCTGCGGATTGCGCGCCTTGCGCGCCGCGCGCTTGCCGACCTTGAACGCGCCGAAGCCCGGCAGACGCACTTCATCGCCCTTCTGCAGGGTGGCCTGGATATGCTTCAACACCGCGTCGACGACATCACCGGCCTTCTCCTTCGTCAGCTCGGTCTCGGCCGCCACCGCGTCAATCAGATCCTTCTTGCTCATTGCAGTCCTCCTTGCGACGCGCCTACAGCGCGGTCCGGGCGAACAAGCCCCAAAAAGCGAAAAGCCGCGACCATCGCCGCGACACCCGCGCTAACAAGCCCCGTGAAAGGGCCGCGTCAAGCCTAAAATGTACGGTAGAAGGGTCGATTTAGTTGCGTGTAAACGCGATAAATCGCGCCGAACTTGCACAGTAAGTAAACAGATTGTTTGATCACGCATCCGTTATTCGAGTTGCTCCTGCCGCAAAATGAAAGACGCCCGCCAAATTGTGGCGGGCGTCCCATTTTGAGTTCAGAGTTGCAGATGCGCGTTCAGTGCGCGGTCGGCCGCGTGTCGCCGCCGCCCTCGGCCACTGGCCCACCGCCGTCGGTCTCCCAGGCGATCGGCTCCGGCTGCGTGACAAGCGCGTGCTTCAGCACGTCGTCCATCCGCGCGACCGGCGCGATCTCAAGCGCGTTCTTCACGTTGTCGGGGATCTCGGCAAGATCCTTCACGTTCTCCTCCGGGATCAGCACCTTCTTGATGCCGGCCCGAAGCGCCGCGAGGAGCTTCTCCTTCAATCCACCGATTGGCAGAACGCGCCCACGGAGCGTGATCTCGCCGGTCATGGCGACATCCTTGCGCACCGGGATCGAGGTGAGCACGGAGATGATCGCCGTGACCATCGCGACACCCGCCGAAGGGCCATCCTTCGGCGTCGCACCCTCGGGAACATGGACGTGAATGTCCTTGGTCTCGAAGCGAGATGCTGGAATGCCGAAGTCCACCGAGCGCGAGCGCACGTAGGCGTTGGCCGCCTGGATGGACTCCTTCATCACGTCGCGCAGGTTGCCCGTGACGCTCATCTTGCCCTTGCCGGGCATCATGACGCCTTCGATCGTCAGGATCTCGCCGCCGACTTCCGTCCAGGCAAGACCGGTGACGACACCGACCTGGTCGGTGAGCTCCGCCTCGCCATAACGGTACTTCGGCACGCCGAGATAATCCTCGACGTTCTCGGCCGTGACCTCGACCGCCTTCTTGTCGCTCGCGAGGATCTCCTTGACCGCCTTGCGGGCGAGCTTGGACACCTCACGCTCAAGCGAGCGCACGCCCGCTTCGCGCGTGTAGCGACGGATCAGCGTCTGCAGGGCCTCATCGCTGACGCTCCACTCGCCGGCCTCCAGACCATGTGCGGTCTGTGCTTCCGGAATGAGATGGCGCTTCGCGATCTCGACCTTCTCCTCCTCGGTGTAACCGGCGAGGCGAATGATCTCCATGCGGTCCAGCAGAGCCGGCGGAATGTTCAGCGTGTTCGCCGTCGTCACGAACATGACGCTCGAAAGATCGTAGTCGACCTCGAGGTAATGGTCGTTGAACGTGTGGTTCTGCTCGGGATCGAGAACCTCGAGCAAAGCCGACGCCGGATCACCGCGGAAATCCGAGCCCATCTTGTCGATCTCGTCGAGCAGGAAGAGCGGGTTCGTCCGCTTAGCCTTCTTCATCGACTGGATGATCTTGCCGGGCATGGAGCCGATGTACGTGCGCCGGTGACCGCGGATTTCCGCTTCGTCACGCACGCCGCCGAGGCTCATGCGCACGAACTCACGTCCGGTCGCATTCGCGATCGACTTGCCGAGCGAGGTCTTGCCGACGCCCGGAGGACCGACGAGGCAGAGGATCGGCCCCTTGAGCTTGTTCGTGCGTGCCTGCACCGCGAGATACTCAAGGATGCGCTCCTTGACCTTCTCGAGACCGAAGTGCTCCTTGTCGAGCACGGTCTGCGCCTCGGCGAGGTCCTTCTTGACCTTGCCGCGCACGCCCCAGGGGATCGACAGCAGCCAGTCGAGGTAGTTGCGAACAACCGTCGCCTCGGCCGACATCGGGCTCATCTGCTTGAGCTTCTTCAGCTCAGCCAGAGCCTTGTCCTTGGCCTCCTTCGACAGCTTCGTATTCTCGATCTTCTCCTCGAACTCGGCGATGTCGTCGCGCTCGTCGGTGTCGCCGAGCTCCTTCTGGATCGCCTTCATCTGCTCGTTGAGATAGTACTCGCGCTGCGTCTTCTCCATCTGGCGCTTGACGCGCGAGCGGATCTTCTTCTCGACCTGCAGCACGGAGATCTCGCTCTCCATGAGCGTGTAGACGCGCTCCAGCCGCTCGGAGACCTTGCTGATCTCGAGAACGTCCTGTTTGTCGGAGATCTTGACCGCGAGGTGCGAGGCGATCGTATCCGCGAGCTTCGAGTAGTCCTCGATCAGGCTGATGGTGCCGAGCACCTCGGGGCTGATCTTCTTGTTGAGCTTCACATAGCTCTCGAACTGCGACATGGCCGAGCGCGAGAGGGCCTCGAGCTCATCCTTGTTGCCGGAGGTCTCCGAGAGGCGCTCGATCTCGGCCTCGAAGTGGCTCGCGTTCTCGGTGTACTTGACGATCTTGGCGCGCGCGCTGCCCTCGACGAGCACCTTCACTGTGCCGTCGGGAAGCTTCAGAAGCTGAAGCACGGACGCAAGCGTGCCGATCTTGTAGATCGCGCCGGGCGTGGGATCATCGTCGGCAGCATTCTTCTGCGCGACGAGCAGGATCTGCTTGTCGGTGCGCATGACTTCTTCGAGCGCGTTGATGGAGCGCTCGCGGCCGACGAACAGCGGCACGATCATGTAGGGGAACACCACAATGTCGCGCAGCGGCAGAACAGGGAACACTTCCCTGCCAGCACCTTTTTCCCGGGTCACTTTTTCTTCGCTCATGGTGTCACCGCCTTTTCTCTTCGCCACGGGACCCGATACCGGCATCCCGGCAATGCGTAAACGCTGCTGTTGGGCCTTTTCCGTTGGCCTACCTCGCGACGCGCAACCTCGAGCACTCTCGCCGATCACGCTTACAGGTCTTCGGCCCAGACGGGCGACGCCCACAGCATAGTACGATCGCAAGGGCACATATGGTGAGCCCCACGATAGGGTTAAAGAGCTGTGCAGCTCAGCCGCACTCAGCTATGCGCCGATGCCACCTACCCCCTGCAGGCGGCCCCCTTTCGATCTCAGGCGATCGTGCCTTTTTCTTCGGCACGCTCTGCATAAATGCGGAGCGGCCGGGCACCACCGTCGATCACCTCGGGGCCGATGACGATTTCTTCTACCCCCTTCAGATTCGGCAGCTCGAACATGGTGTCGAGCAGAATGCCCTCCATGATCGAGCGTAGGCCACGCGCGCCGGTCTTGCGCTCGATGGCCTTCTTGGAGATGGACTTCAGCGCGTCCACCGTGATCGTCAGACGCACGTCCTCCATCTCGAACAGCCTCTGGTACTGCTTCACCAGAGCATTCTTCGGCTCCGACAGAATTTGAACCAGAGCCTTCTCGTCGAGATCCTCGAGCGTCGCGAGAACCGGCAGACGGCCGATGAACTCGGGGATCAGGCCGAAGCGCAGCAGATCCTCGGGCTCGACCGCGCGCAGGACTTCGCCAGTGCGCCGCTCATCGGGCCCGACAACCGTCGCGCCGAAGCCAATCGACGTGCCACGGCCGCGACGCGCGATGATCTTCTCGAGACCCGCGAATGCGCCACCGCAAATGAAGAGGATGTTCGTCGTATCGACCTGCAGAAACTCTTGCTGGGGATGCTTGCGGCCACCCTGCGGCGGCACGGATGCGACCGTGCCTTCCATGATCTTGAGCAGCGCCTGCTGTACGCCCTCGCCCGACACGTCGCGCGTGATAGACGGGTTGTCCGACTTGCGGCTGATCTTGTCGACCTCGTCGATGTAGACGATGCCGCGCTGCGCGCGCTCGACGTTGTAGTCGGCCGCCTGCAGCAGCTTCAGAATGATGTTCTCGACGTCCTCGCCCACGTAGCCCGCTTCCGTGAGCGTCGTCGCATCCGCCATGGTGAAGGGCACGTCGAGAATACGAGCGAGGGTCTGTGCGAGCAGGGTCTTGCCCGAACCGGTCGGGCCGATCAGCAGGATGTTCGACTTGGCGAGCTCGACGTCGTTGCCCTTGGCCGCGTGATTGAGCCGCTTGTAGTGATTGTGCACGGCGACCGAGAGTACGCGCTTGGCGTGCGACTGGCCGATGACGTAGCTGTCGAGCACGGCGCAGATCTCCTGCGGGCTCGGCACGCCGTCGCGTGACTTCACGAGGGTGTTCTTGTTCTCCTCGCGGATGATGTCCATGCAGAGTTCGACGCACTCATCGCAGATGAATACGGTCGGCCCCGCAATCAGCTTGCGGACCTCATGCTGGCTCTTGCCGCAGAAGGAGCAGTAGAGGGTGTTCTTTTCGCTTGGCATTGGCTCTCCTGCACCCGTTCCTGGTCTTGCGCGCGGCTCATCTTCGCGCGGGGCATTTCGTCAGCCTCGAGGCGCTTACCGCAGCCTTCGAGGTACCCTAGCGACGCGTCCACCAGCTTGTCGAGCTGATCATGGGCGGCCGGTCAGATCAACTATCCATTCCGTAAGACCCGCAGCTAAGGTTGAGGGCCCTGCGGGAATTGCAACACCGATGTGACAATCCAGCCGCACTGGTGTCGCACGAGTGTTGCATCGATCCCCTGCAAGCCACGCGCCAACGGCGATCGAGATCGCGGAATGCGTCACTTTTGAGGGCTGCGGCGGTTGTAGAGCCGTCGCCCAACGACGCATAAGCCAAGCGATTCGGGACCTCAGGCGCCCTTTTCGGCATCCGGCTTCGGCTCGATATCGTCGCGGCGCGAGAGCACCCGGTCGATCAGGCCGAATTCCTGGGACTGTTCGGCGGTCATGAAGTAATCGCGGTCGAGCGTCTTTTCAACCTGATCGTATGTCTGACCAGTATGCTTGACGTACACTTCGTTCAAACGCCGCTTCATCTTGACGATATCTTCGGCGTGGCGCTCGATATCGCTCGCTTGGCCGGAGAAACCACCCGACGGCTGGTGAACCATGATCCGAGCATTCGGAAGCGCATAGCGCATGCCCTTCTCGCCCGCACAAAGCAGCAGGGAGCCCATCGAGGCCGCCTGCCCGATGCACAATGTCGCAATCGGCGGCTTGATGAACTGCATGGTGTCGTAGATGGCCATGCCCGAGGTCACCACGCCGCCCGGCGAGTTGATGTACATGGCGATTTCCTTCTTGGGGTTCTGGGCCTCCAGGAAGAGAAGCTGCATGCACACCGACGACGCCATGTGGTCCTCGATGGGACCGATCACGAAAATGATCCGCTCCTGCAGCATCCGCGACGGCAGGTCGTAGGGCCGCTCGCCGCGCGCCGTCTGCTCGATCACCGTCGGCCAGTAGGTGGCGACAGGAGAGTTGTGGAGCCGATCGGCGCCAAAGGGAGGAATAATCATGGGAGCGTCCTGCGAGCTTGAGGAAGGCGGCTAAGCGAGCACGCGGCTTGCGCCGGGCGCTGGTCGAGAATCAGATCACCGACACTGCATATATAGGACGCGACGGCAGGAGTTCATCCACTCCGACGTCACCGTCCCACTTTGACGTACCTCCCGGTACGCCGCGCGTCCGGCGCATATATAGGACGCGACGGCAGGAATTCATCCACTCCCGACGTCGCGACCTCGATCACGCACCCGCGCCCGGAACGGCCGGCTCACCGTCGTCCGGCATCTTGAGCAGCTCTTCGCGCGAAACCTTCTTGTCGGTCGGCTTGGCCTCGCCGAGGATGTGGTCGACGACCTTGTCCTCGTAGATCGGTGCGCGAAGCTGCTGCACGGCGCCCGGCGTCTTCTCGAAATACTCGTAGACCATGCGTTCCTGACCGGGAAAGCGGCGCGCCTCGCGGAAGAGCGCATTGCGCAGCTCCTCCTGCGTGATTTCGACCTTCGCCTTGTCGCCGATCTCCGCCAGCACGAGTCCGAGGCGCACGCGGCGCTCGGCAAGGCCGCGGTATTCGGCCCGCGCGCTCTCCTCCGTCTTGCCCTCGTCCTCGAAGGTCTTGCCGGATTGCTGCAGCGTGTTCGTCACCTGCCCCCAGATCTGATCGAACTCCTGGTTCACGAGCGCCTCTGGCAGCTCGAAGCTGTGCGCCTTGTCGAGCGCGTCGAGCAGGGAGCGCTTGATCTTCGTGCGCGAGAACTCGGCGAACTCGCCTTCGATGCGCTCGCGCATGACCTTGCGCAGTGCGTCGAGCGAGTCGAGGCCGAAACCCTTCGCGAAATCCTCGTTGATCTCGGGCTTCACAGGCTTCGCGACCGATTTCACCTTGGTCGCGAACGAGGCGGCCTTACCCGCAAGATGCTCTGCCTGATAGGCCTCGGGGAACGTCACGGAGACTGTGCGCTCATCGCCGGCCTTGGCGCCCTTGAGCTGCTCCTCGAAGCCCGGAATGAAGCTGCCGCTGCCGATAACGAGGTCGGCGTCCTCGCCGGCACCGCCATCGAAAGGCGTGCCGTCGATCGAGCCGACAAAATCGATCTTGAGCTGGTCACCTTCGGCAGCAACGCGGCCTTCTTCGACTTCGAAGGTCACATTGCGCTCGGCGAGATCGGCGACGGCCTTCTCGATCGTCTCGTCGTCGACATCGACAACTTCACGCTCGAGCTTCAGCGTCGAGAAATCAACGAGATCGATCTTCGGCAGCACTTCGAAGGACATGGTGTAGGCGAGGTCGGCCTTGCCATCCATCACCTTCTCGATCTCGTCCTTGTCCTCGCTGAAAGCAATCTCCGGCTGCATGGCCGGCCGCTCCTGGCGATCGGTCAGCGCCTGCTTCGACGACTTGTCGACGAGATCCTGCAGCACCTCGGCCATGAGCGAGCGGCCGTAGACCTTCTTGATGTGGCCAAGCGGAACCTTGCCGCGACGGAAGCCCTTGAGCTGGATGTTGCCCTTGACCTCGTCGAGGCGTGTCTCGAAGCGCTCGCTGAGCTCATTGGCGCCGACCACCACTTTGAGGGTCCGCTTCAGTCCGTCCGCACTCGTTTCCGTGACCTGCATGTCGTCCGTCATCCACTCGTAAGGCGGCAAGCGCCGCCGCTTTTTCGTTTTTCCCGCCGGCTGCTGGGAAGCCCTTTCGCACCACGAATGTGATGCCCTGCCGGCGGCGGCACTGCGCCACCCGATCTCAGTCTGCTGCATCCTCATGGGACGCAACGTGAATTCTTCATCGCGGCCCAATGAGGCCGGCTGGTGCGGACGGAGGGACTCGAACCCCCACGACTTGCGTCGCTGGAACCTAAATCCAGTGCGTCTACCAATTCCGCCACGCCCGCCACCCGCGCTTACCGCCGTACCGGGCGCGATGGCGCCGACATATATCCGGCCCTGTTGCCCGGGATCAACGCTTAGTTTTGAGGGCGTCGGCCGAGCCGGTCGCTGGAGCTATGCCTTCTCCTTCTGGGGCAGCGCAAAAGAGAGCGGCAGGGCGGTCGTGTACTTGATCTGCTCCATGGCGAAAGCCGAAGAGACCTTGGTGATGTCGATCCGTGAGATGAGCTTCTTGTAGAACGCGTCATAGGCCGCAATATCCGGGACCACGACTCGCATAAGATAGTCCACCTCGCCGGACATGCGATAGAATTCAACGACTTCCGGCAGATCGACGACCGCTGCGTGAAAGCGCTCGAGCCATTCGAGATTGTGCTGGTCGGTCTTGATCGAGACGAACACCGTCACCCCGGTATTGACCTTCACCGGGTCGAGGACCGCCACCCTGCCGCGGATGACTCCGGCCTCGTCCAGCTTCTGGATACGCCTCCAGCAGGGTGTCGTGGAAAGGCCGACGATCTTGCCGATCTCCGCGATCGGCATGGTTGCATCTGCCTGCAGCAGGCCCAGGATCTTCAGATCCATTGCGTCGAATTCCACGATCAGCTCTCCGGGAGGAAATTTTTGCTCGATGCGGGCCAATAAGTAGAAATGCAGCACTTCGCCGCACCATTCTGGCGATGTTCTAGTATTTTATTCTACAAATTGCAACTCCTCCCCTTGCTTGCCCCAGCCAATACCGCCAAATTCAGGGTCTGCGGAGAATGCATTTGCCGCGCACAGGGATTCGCATGGACAAGCCCATCTACATCACGCCTCAGTTCGCCGTGACCTCGGCCCTCGCGCCCGAGGACTTCGCGGCCGCGGCCGCCATGGGCTTCCGTTCCATCCTCTCCAATCGCCCGGACGGCGAGGCCGAAGGCCAGCTCACCGGCCGCGCCGAGGCGGTTTTGTCGTGGCAGGCAGGACTTCAGTTCCGTCACGTTCCCGCCGGCAAGCTCGATCTCTTCACGGACGAAGTCGTGGAGGGCATGGCCGACGCCGTCGCTACGCTGAAGGGCCCCATCCTCGCCCACTGCGCGAGCGGCATCCGCTCGGCGATCGCCTGGGCCGCCGCCAGCGCGCGCGGTGGCAACGTCGATTGCGTGCTGAAGGCGCTGGAGCAGGCCGGTTTCGATCTGGATTTCCTTCGCGACGACCTTGAAGGGCAGGCCGACCGCGCCCGCTGGATCAGCCCGCGCACGCCGGCCCTCGATTGCAGCGAAGCCCGCAAGCTCGACACGGCGGCAGCGTAAGCGTCAGTCGCGCCTTCGGCACGAGAGGGGCTACCGCCCCTTCGACCCCGTTCGGGGGACACCCCCGAACCCCCGTCTTTTATGGACTTGGAGCAAGCCGCGACGGAGACAGATCCGCTCTCCCCGCGTGCGGGGAGAGCGCTAGGGTGAGGGGCGGCGGCATACGTCGACGTCGCGCAAGTTATCGCCGCTCATCCCGACCTTCTCCCCGTGAAGGACGGGGAGAAGGGGAAAAGCAGCAACCCGCACTACTTCATGAGCGCGCGACTGCGCGCCGGCCGGTAGGCCGAGCTAGGAAGAAAGACTACTTTACTCCGCCGCCTTGACGCCCGTCCCGATCTGGCAGGCGACGCCCGTACCGCCGAGACCGCAATAACCGTGCGGAACCTTGTGCAGGTACTGCTGGTGATAGTCCTCGGCGAAGTAGAAATCCGGCGCATCGAGGATCTCGGTGGTGATCGCACCGAAACCCTTCGCCTTGAGCGCCTTGCCGAACATCTCCTTCGATGCCTCGGCGGCGGCGCGCTGTGCCTCGTCGAAGACATAGATGCCGGAGCGATACTGTGTGCCGACATCATTGCCCTGGCGATTGCCCTGCGTCGGGTCGTGGCTCTCCCAGAAGGTCTTGAGCAACGTCTCGTAACTCATCTTCTTCGGGTCGAACACGACGAGCACGACTTCGTTGTGGCCCGTGAGGCCCGAGCAAACTTCCTCGTACGTCGGGTTCGGCGTGTAGCCCGCGGCATAGCCGACGGCCGTGATCCAGATGCCCTCCTCGAGCTCCCAGAACTTGCGCTCGGCGCCCCAGAAGCAGCCCAGGCCGAACATGGCCATCTGCATGCCCTCGGGATAGGGCCCTTTCAGCCCGTGACCATTGAGCGCGTGCGTGCGCGCGGTCGGGATCGGCTCTGCGCGGCCCCCGAGGGCCTGATCGCGCGAAATCATCTCTGCTTTCTTGCGGAAGAACAGCATGTGTGTGTGCCTTGTCTCGTTGAAAGCTGCAATGCACTATGTTGTCCCTAATATAAGCACGATCGCCCCTTCGCACCACGCCCCGCGCTGCCGGGGCATGCTTTCGTGACGCGGGAAGGTGGCGACGGACGGGGATGGCAGCGGCATGGTCACTGCGGCACAGTTCGAGCGCATTGTGTACCGCCCAGGCGGGACGCGCCGCTTTCTGCTCGCGATGACCATCCTGCTCCTGCTGCCGTTCGCGGCAAGCGTTCCGATCATGCTCTTCCAGCGCCTGAGCGCGGGCATTTGGCTCGGGACGGCCGGGCTCGCGCTGATGGGCATCGCCTTCGCGATCATCCTCGCGCTTCTCATCATCCAATTCATCCACGCACTGCGCGCCCGCGTGATCCTCGGATCCGAAACTGTCGAGACGACGCTGCCGGCCGGGCGCTGGCTCACGCCTGCTCTCACCTACCAAAGCCGCATCGTGCGCTATGACGACATCCAGGCCGTCGAAACCCGCGGTGAGGTCTATGGCGGCCCCCTCGCGCCCGTGCTCATGCAGGGCGTGAGCCTCATCACGCGCGATGGCGAGAAGGTTCAGATCGGACACGTGAACGCGCACTGCGAGGATCCCTCCTTGCCGTGCCTGTCGATCGGCTGCGAGATTGCGCGACGTGCCGGCATCGAGGTGCAGGACCGCGGTGCCGTGAACCGCAAGCTGCCGCAGCCCATGACAGGCATGGGGCTCATGGCTTCGGTCAGCACCGACACACCGCTGGCGCCCGAGGATATGGCGCGCATTTCAGCGCGGCACCGTCAGATCGTGATCGGTATCGCCGCAGGCCTCGCGACGCTGCTGGTCGTCGGGCTCGCCATGGACATTGCCGGCGGCCCCGTAGGTGGCACGTCGGTGAAGGCAAGTAACGTCAAGAAGTGAACGCGTCGCCTATGGCCCGCGACAACCTACGTCGTCCTACGTCGGAATCTGACGCTTCTTGATCGCATCGCGCAGCGTGCTCAGCGCCGTCTTCAGCTCCTGGTCCGTCGTCGTCGAAATCTGCTGCGTCAACCTTTGGACCAACTCCTGCCGATGCTGATCCGTGATGAGCGGATCATAGCTGCGCAGCCCCTCGAGAGCGCCCCTGCTCATCGCCAGAATGTCGGACTTCTCATAGATGCTTGTTTCGGTCATGCGCTGCACCAGTCCGGCGTAGAGCTGAAGCGCTGAACCTTTCATCTGATTGAGGTCATCGACGTGCGTTTGATATCGCTTGTCCTTTGCGATGGATGAGAGATATGGATCGCCGAGCTCCAGCAGCATTCCTGCGATCTTCGCTTCATAGAGCATGAGCCGTGCGACTTCCGCGGCGTAGGGTTTCCCCTTCTGCATCTCGCTCGAATAGAGCGCCACGAGCTTGTTGACCGGGTGCAGGGCACTGCTCAGCTTCTGAAAGCGAATGGCTACCGCGAGCTTCGCATTGAGCCCGACACGCAGAGGGATATTGTCCTCGCGCACCATCCGCTCGAAGACCGGCTTCGTCGCAGCATCGGCGAGTGTCGGCAACGACAAGCCATCGTTCTCGAAGCGCTGGATCAAAGCCCTGTAGTCGGTTCCGTCCCACGCCTCTTCGATAGACGGATAGCGCTTCTGGGCCTCGGCTGATTGGGCGAGCAGCAGCAGGCACACGAGCAGCCAACCCGATGACGTCAATGCCTTGAGCAAATGTCTCATGATAGCTCCCCGTTCGGCGCTGGCGGTGCGCCAAGGGAGCCTTATCTATGTGGCGGGAGTCTGGTCGCGGCGCTGCATGACCGCTGCACTCCCGCCACTTGCACTCAAGAGCGACTTATCGATCGGCGAGCGACCTCCAGCGGTGGTGAACGCCGGATCAGCGTCAGCGCGAGCGCAAGCGTCGGCACGAGCACCACGACAGCCGTCGCCGTGATCTGCAGCTTCGAGTACGGCATGATGCCACCACCCGGCGTCGCCAGGATAATGCCACCGATGATCAGCGCGAACCGGATCGGCCACTCCAGTACGCCTGTTCGGCGGAGATCCCCGACGAACGCCTGATAGCCCTGAATGCCACCGCAGATGAAGAGCGTGCCGGTCACCACCAGCAGCGAGAGCCCGACCGCCTCCAGGTAGGGATTGTCACCCTGGAGCACGAGCGCGGGATTCAGCACGAAGAAGAAGGGGAGGAAATAGATGATGCTGCCGACGCGCATGCTCTCCCAGCCGGTTTTCATCGCTGGCGAACCGGCAATGCCGGCCGCCGCGAACGATGCGATCGCAACCGGCGGTGTGATCGAGGAGAGCATCCCCCAATAGAAGATGAACATGTGCACGGCCATCTGATTGAGACCGAGCTTTTCGAGCGCGGGCGCGACAAGGATCGCAAGGAAGATGTAGCAGGCCGTCGTCGTCAGCCCGAGGCCGAGAATAAGGCTCGTGATGGCGCACATGGCCAGCAGCAGAAGGGCGTTGTTGCCGGCGATGCTGAGCAGATCATTGGCGAGCGACGACACGACGCCCGTCATCGAGAACGCACCGATCAGCAAGCCGCAACCCGCGAGAATGGCAACCAACTCGACGAACGTGCGCCCATTGAGCTCCAGGAACTGCGGAATGCTGCGCCAGGTCCAACGCGTTTCCTTCGAGAAGAGCTGGTTCAGCAGCAGCAACAGCGCGGTCGCATAGAACGGCGCATGGCTCTCCCGCTTGAAGTGGAGCAGCATGACCACGAGCAGAATGATCACGAAGACGTAGTACCAGCCCTCGCGAATGGTGGTCATCACGCTCGGCAGCTCGGCGCGCGGAATGCCGAGAAGACCGTGACGCGCAGCGTAGGAATCCACCTGCATGAACAGGCCGATGTAGTAGAGAACCGTCGGGATGATGGCGGCAACGACGACCTCGGCATAGCTCACATTGAGGAACTGCGCGATGACGAAGGCCGTCGCTCCCATGACGGGCGGCGCGAGCACGGCGCCGGTCGCCGCGCAGGCTTCGATGGCACCCGCATAGGAGGGACGGAAGCCGGCCTTCTTCATGGCCGGTATGGTCATGGTGCCGGTCGTAAGCACATTGGAGACAATACTGCCGGACATCATGCCAAGCAGCGCGCTCGCGAAAATGGCGACCTTGGCCGCGCCTCCGCGGAACGTCCCGCACAATGCGAACGCGAGGTTGATGAAGAACTTGCCGGCGCCCGTCAGCATCAGCGCGACGCCGAATACGAGGAAGCCGATCACCGTATCGGCAAACGCCTGCACGGGAATGCCGAGCACGCTCTCGTTCGACAGCATGTGATAGGCGGTCGCCTGCTCCCAGTCCGACTGATGACCGCGCAGCGGCCCAAGCCAACGCGCATCGGCAATAAGCGGGTAGAGCGTGAACGGCAGCACGCTCAGCAGAAGGCTCCAGCCGCCCGTGCGGCGCAGCCCCTCCATGAGCAGAGCCCACATGGCGAGCCCCGCGATGATGACAGGCATGGGTGCACCCGAGAACTCCCAGCCGAGCTCCGCAGCTTGGCGCACCTTGGACATGAGGAAGAGAGAAGCCGCAAGCGTCGCGATGAACAAGACGACGTCGTACCAGGGCACGCGATCGAGCGGCGCCTTCTCGCTGCCCGGGAAGATCAGGAACGTGAAAGGCAGCATGCACGCGATCAGCAGATAGAAGTATTCGGTGTTGAGCTGCGTGTAGCCGACGAAGAAGCGCAGCGTGAACTGCTGATTGATACACAGGATGATGGTGACCGCGGTGGCGATGATCAGCGCCCAGCGCCAGAAACCGGTCAGCTTGCGTATGCGTGTCGTCTCCGCCTCGGCGGGACCGGAATGGATATCGGGCCCATCGAGTGAGAACCCATGAGACGATGAAGTTGCCGGCGCGGTGGCGCCGGTCTGGCCGGATGCTGACGTCACGGACGTACCTCGGATGCTGGCGCTGACGCGCGCAACCGTCGGGGGTAGGTGCCGCCGGATCCTCCGGCCAAGAGGGCCGAAGGATTGGCATCAGCGCGCCCCAGCCGCCCGGCTGCGCATCATGCAGCAGGATGGCAGGGCTTATTCGAAGATGACGTCCATGCCAGCCTTGCTGAGGGCCGCCTTGCGCGCACCCATCCAGGCCTTGGTGAAGTCCGCCTTCTCACCCGAGGGGTTCGTCTTGAGGAAGTCCGCCCAGGCTGCAGCCAGCGTGTCCTGACGTTTCACGAGCGCGTTGTTGTGCGTCTCGTGCTCGGCCTTCCAGACGCCCGCCTCCTTGAGCGCCTTCACCGCACCCTCGTGATAGGGCAGCACCCAGCTGAGGTTCTGGCGCTCGACAGCGAGGCCGGCCGCGCCCGGCGCGCCGTCTTTATAGTCCTTGTATCCGACGATCATCGCCTTCGTGAGATTGTAGACGAGGTCGGCAGGCTGCGAGGCATATGCCATGAAGATCGGATAGGGATACGACGGCAATTCGAGCGAGGCGCCAGAAGAAAGGCCGGCCGCGCATGTCGTCTTGTGCGGATAGAAGTACGGACCGAGCTTGTTGAGGCGCGCCCAGCCTTCTTTGTCGGTGGCCGGCGTCTGCGGATAGGTAATGCCACGCGGCGATGTCTCGAGTTCCTTGACCTGACCGGAGATCGTCGAGGCGATAGCGGCGTCGACCTCGTTGTTGACCATGCCCTTCCACATGGCGCCGTAGCCGGAGAACTCGACCGGCTGGACGTCATCGCGAGAGAGGTTGCCGAAGGCCAGGATCGCGAGGGCGTTCTGGTTGAGCGCGGGCGAGCCGACCACCATGCCGATGCGTTTGCCTTTGAGATCCTTGACCTCTTTGACGCCGGTATCCTTCGCGACACCGAGCGTGATGGCATTGCAGTCCGTGACCGAGAGCAGGAGGCGCAGCGGCTGCGGACCCCAATCCTTGACGCCGAACTCGAACACGGCCTCTTGCGCGAAATAGACGCCGACCCCCATGGCCGATGCCTGGGCGCGGTTCGCCCTCAATGGCGCAAGACGCGCCACGTCGTTGCCGGCCGGAAGCACGCGCACCTCGGCACCATGGTTGTCCTTGAGCGCCTTGCCCACGGCGACGGCAATATTGAAGCCCGATGAGCCGGTATCGTATGCCGTCATTGTCAGGGTCTGCGGCAGCTTCACATCCTGCGCAGCCGCAACCGTCGCCATCATCGGTGCGGCAAGAGCCAACGCACCTAATCCAATCCTTTTCATCACCGTCATGAATTTTCCTCCCGTTGCACCAGTTCTGCTTTTTTGGGCAGCGCACGGCCGCCATGGCTCAAACCTATTGAAATAGGAGGCCGTCGTCACCTGAAGGGCTTCTGCAGGCCCGAAGTTATCCTCTGGGCCGGCAGTCCGCGCGGAGATGGATCTCACCGTCGGCCACGACCGCCGCCGATTATTCAAGCAATATCAATGCCATTGAGAATCGACGCTCACATTCGAACGAGCGTTGGGCCACACGCGTTGAGGAAGCATCCAGGCGTTGCAATGGTCGGAGGAGTGGCCTACTTCTCCATCCAGTACCTGTGTCTGTCGGACGCAGATTGCTAACCGCTGAAGGGGATTGATCCCACGGGGGGCCGATGAGGCCACCATGCCAGCCGCTCTCGCGCATCCCGGCGCCGGACGCCGCCACATAGTCAGCACTTCATCGAGTTCTGACCGCACGCCAGCGCCTGACGAGCGCCTCCAATCGCAGCACGACCCCGCCCCTCCGAGCACGCGCCATCCGGCTTCGTGCCCGCCCGCGCTCTTCGATTGCGATCCCGACAAACCAGCAGGAGGTTCAGATGTCTCCCCACGACATGATCATGCCATTGGCACGAACGGATGAGCTGCCGGTGGTCCGCACAATCAGCTTCGACGACTTACGGCAAGCGCTGGCGCAAGGCTTTGCGGACTTCAAGGCGATGCCGACGCATGTCGTCTTTCTCAGCCTGATCTATCCGATTGTCGGCGTGAGCCTCTGGGCAGCCACCGCCGGTCTCAATCTGTTGGCGTTGCTCTATCCCCTCGCGACCGGCTTTGCCTTGCTCGGTCCATTCGCCGCGATCGGTCTCTATGAACTGAGCAGGCGCCGCGAGATGCATCTCGATACGTCGTGGCGGCATGCCTTCGACGTCGTGTACTCGCCGTCGTTCGGACCGATACTGATGCTCGGCCTGTTGCTTGTTATTGTCTTCCTGGTGTGGATCGCAGTCGCGCATGGGATATTCGTGGCGAACTTCGGCGATCATGAACCTGAAACGCTGGGTGCCTTCATCTCCGAAGTGCTCACCACGAAGGCCGGCCATAATCTGTTCATGGTCGGCAACGTCGTCGGCGCTGCGTTCGCGCTGTTCGTGTTCGTGATCAGCGTCGTTTCGTTCCCGCTGTTGCTGGAGCGGAACGTCGGGGTCGCGGTTGCGGTGACGACATCGCTCAAGGCGGTTGCTGTCAATCCGCTTGTGATGATGAGCTGGGCCGTGACGATCGCGGGTGGATTGCTGATCGGCTCGCTGCCCCTGCTGGTGGGATTGGCCGTCGTCATGCCCATTCTGGGGCATGCGAGTTGGCATCTCTATCGGCGGGTCGTCGAACCGAGGGAATTCTGAGTATTGCGGGAGTTAGAGCTGGCCGCCCAGTCTAGGGCGCGCGGTCTCGAACGAACCACGATCAGTTCTCTGCGAGGCCATTGAAAACAATGGCGCGAGCGACGGGACTTGAACCCGCGGCCTCCGACGTGAAAGGACATAATTATGCAAACAATATCAAAGCCATTAGGAACGGATATTCAGGCGCAAAGGCATCTAACGCGCCCAAAGTTGCCGAGCCCACATCTCCACCTAGACGCCACATCTTCACGCGTCAGGAGCTGTACGACCTTGTGTGGTCAGTGCCCATGATGAAGCTCGCGGTTCGGTTTGGCGTTTCCGGAAGAGGGTTGGCCAAAATCTGCGAACGGGCATCTGTGCCGTCGGCATCGCGCACTTCGTAAGTGGGTTTCCCTCGTCGAGTTTCTGCGATCTGCGACCATCTGAGTGGAATTTCCTCGACCAGATCTGCGCTGCCGAACCGCGTTGGCTCCCAGGCTTCAACCACCCTCTTTGTCTTCAGGCCCAGATGGGCCGGTTCCGTCGCCATCGCTCCCGCCGTAGCCATCGCTCAGCCCTTCGCCGCCCTGACCTTTGCGACCTGGATCCCAGCTTCGATTTCTGGCCGGTTTCTCATCGGCCCCGCGCGATCCGCTTTCCCGATCAGGCTTCTGAGGCTTACTTGGGGCTCGCGTCATTCAAGACCTCTCTTGATCGATCAACTGGCACCGAAAAGCGTTAGCCGCCGCCACGTGAGCAATGGCTTGCTGCGTTTTCAAGAACGGTGCTCGCTTACGCCCAGTAAGGATGTGCGCGGTAATAGTCGTGGATTTGCTGCTCAGCCGCACGATCACGGAAAGGCTGATCACCGGCGGCGAACGTCGGTGCGCCTTCGAGCTGCTCCCGTGTGAGGCCTACGACATAGCCACCCTGATTGGTGTCGTACTTCAACGTACCCCAGGGAAGCGGATGATACTGCTCGCCAATGCCAAGAAGGCCGCCGAACGACATCACCGCATAGGCTGTGCGGCCGGACCTCTTGTCGATCATCACATCGTAGATTTCGCCGAGCGTTTCGCCCGCAGTGTTGTAGACGTTGGTGCCGGTGACCTTGCCGGCGGAGATGAGCGAGGCATTCTCATCAAGGGTGATCATGGCGGAAACTCCAGGTTGTAGACAGACTACCTGTTGAACGTGTCGCGACCGCCAGCGTTCCGCGATAGTTCGGCCCTTCTGCTAGCGATCTCGCATCGAGGTCGATTATTCGCTAACGCCGTCACGCGCTGGTTATGTCGAGGAAGCGAGAGATCGCGCGGCGGCTAGTTGGTCTGCCAGCTGCGGTATCTGGGATCATGGCAGTCATCGCGAAACTCGCGCAGTAGAAGATGATGATGCGCGGATAGCGCGCAAACGGGATCGGTGTTGACCGCGTCACCTGTGAGCGCCAGCGCCTGACAGCGGCAGCCGCCGAAGTCGATCTCCCTCTGCGGACAAGATCTGCAAGGTTCTTTCATCCATGACGTGCCGCGATAGGCCTGAAACGCTGATCCGCTGAACCAGGCATCATGTAGGGAGTGATCGCGGACATTCTCGAATTTGAGGCCGGCTATCGATTGCGCACCATGGCACGGCAAGATCATTCCTGAAGGCGTCACGACCATGAACCGTCGCCCCCATCCACCCATACAGGGCTTGGGCTGCACTGCGTAGTAATCCGGCACGACGAAGTCGATTGCGAGAATGCCACGCAGACGTTCGCGAGCAGCTGAGACAAGCTCCACTGACCGCTCCACCTGCTCCCGCGTCGGCAAGAGCGTTGCGCGGTTGCGGAGCGCCCAGCCAAGATACTGGACATGTGCCACCTCGAGCCTTTCGGCACCAACTTCAACTGCAAGTTCGATCATGGCCGGTAAGCGAGCGAGGTTGAGGCGATGAACCGGCGCGTTGATCGTGAGAGCCAGCCCTGCCTCGCGCACAATCCTCGCAGTCGCGATCTTGCGTTCGAGGCCTCGGCGGTACTTTGTTACGACCGCAGTGCCTTCCTCCGTAGTATCCTGCAGCGAGATCTGCACATGATCCAGCCCCGCCTCGGCAAGTGCGCTGATGCGTTCACGTCCAAGAGAGACGCCAGCCGTTATGAGATTGGTGTAGAGGCCGGCTCGCATTGCCCCGGCAACGAGCTGGACGATGTCCTTGCGCGCAGTAGGCTCTCCGCCCGACAGGTGGAGCTGCAGTACACCGAGTTTGGCGGCTTGCTGGAATACATCCAGCCAAAGCTCGGTTGGAAGTTCTGCGCTCGCACGTTCGAGCTCCAATGGATTGGAGCAATAGAGGCATTGCAGCGGGCAACGATGGGTCAGCTCCGCGAGAAGTCCCACAGGCCGGCCGACGGCCGAGACGCGATTGGCGTGTGGGCTGCAATCGTTCATGGCTTCAATACACCGGCATCTGCGAGCCCTTGCAGGACCGGCACTATGTCGCCGGCGATCGTGCCAGCTTCTGCATCATAGGTTTCCGCAAGCTGCGCGGCGATGTCGGCAACCGTGCGTTGACCATCGCATAGGCGAATTAGATCTGATGCCCACTCGTTCGGCGTCAAGATGCGCTCAGGCGCCAAGACCACCCAGCCGCCTCGAACGGGATCCGGCCGAAATCGAACATGAGGGCGCAATGCCGGGCGACTATCGAGGTCAATCGGCGCTATGGCGTCGCCGTTGATGTGCTTATTCATGCCGAGCTCCTGCTTCAAAAGCGCCCGGTGGTGGAATAGCTGGCGTCACATAGGCATGATGCAAGGCGTCGAGCTGCGCCCACAGTACGTTGCACTTGAAACGTACCGCCTCAACGCAGGCGTTCTGCGCGTCGAGGGAGGTGGCATTCTCCTTCACATAAGACAAAGCGAAATCTGCATCGCGATTGGCCTGCGATAGGCGGCGTCGGAAATAGGTGAGGACACGTTCGTCGATGAAGTCGTAGTGCTCCAACATGCCCGCAATGCGCTGCTCGTGAATCGCGGGTGCAAACAATTCGGTCAATGACGACGCCACGGCCTCCACCAGCGAGCGCTCTCTGACAAACCTGACATAAGCCTCAACCGCGAAGCGCGTTGCGGGAAGTGCGCCGACCATAGATGTTACATAGGTGCGCTCGAGACCAAGTCCGTCTGTCAGGCGCAACCAGCGCTCAATGCCGCCTTCATCTTCGCCTATACCATCGTGATCGACGATCCGGCGCAGCCATTCGCGCCGCAGATACTGGTCACTTGTGCGGCTCATCAGCGCCGCATCCTTTCTTGGAACTGCTGCCTGATAGCAGTATCGGTTCAGCGCCCAAGCCTGCACTTGCTGCTTGTTGAGCTTGCCGCCATGAAGGAGCCTATGGAACGGGTGCTTGTCGTGATACCGCTCGCGACCAACCTCCCGGATGACATCCTCGAACGCAGCCGGCGACATGGCTGGCTTCATATCCTCATCTCCATGCCGTCATGGGCGACTTCCCATCCTGCCTCCGCAATCGCCACTCGTTCCTGGCCGTCCTCTCTCAGCACCGGGTTCGAATTGTTGAGATGGAGGAAGATGCGCCGGCCAACCTTTAAGCTCCGCAGGCGTGCGATGGAGCCTTCAGGGCCGCTCATGGAAACATGCCCCATCATGGCACCTGTCTTCTGTGAGAGACCCAGATCGATGAGTTCGCGATCTCGATAGAGCGTCCCATCGAAGAGTATCACGTCAACGCCGTCCAAGACACCGAGGACATCTTCTGTAATTCGGGCGCAGCACGGCACATATGCGACGCTCCGATTGCTCTTGGCATCGCGAATGACGAGAGCAATTGAGCTCCCCTTGTCCAGCGAGCGCTCTGATCGACGTTGAAGCGGCAACGGCACCTTGCCGGGCATCGGCTGCGGCGTAATTTCAATCGAAGCGCCATCGTGCGGCGAGGATGGCGATCCGAGGTGCATTTCTCTGCGGTGAACGACGGAACGCGACAACACGTTGAAGATTTCGTTGGTAGCGAGTGCCGCGTGAACAAACGCCGTTGCGTAAAGCCGAAATTCCTGCCCTTCACGCAGATTGAGGAGGCCACCCACTTGGTCGACTTCGAAGCCTGTGACTGCGACAGCCTTGATTGGACTCGACCTTGCGGCATCCTTCACCCTCGGCTGAAGCACAGGCGCAGCGGCGATCTGAGCCCGGAGGTCAGGCGTCGCATCTAGCAGGACCCAGTCATGCCCATTGCCAGATACGGCGATCGACGTCTGAGTGCGCGCAATGAATTTGTGATCACCTGAGCGGACGGCAGCACAATTCGCGCAGTTACAGTTCCACTGCGGAAAGCCGCCGCCCGCTGCGGAGCCGAGGATGCGGACAATCATTCAGTGTCCATCATCAGATGGCGCCTATTTGCGTAGCGTGGCGCTGGCGTAGCTGGTCACCTCCATGCCAGCCTGCTCGTCCTGGATGATCGGCTTGCTCCAGGTGCGCTTCTTCTGCTTTGCGTTCTTCGTCATCAAACTCTCCTTTCCGGGTTAGTGACGACTTCATTGAACGGTTTTGGGAGGCGTCACAGGCGCATCGCGTTGGCCGTTCAGAGATTGCTGCCGCGTTGGTCCAGCAGGGCCTGTGACACGCCATATGGTGTCGCCGGCGTCGTCTGCCACAAGAACCGCACCACTTCTATCGACGGCTACACCAACTGGGCGGCCGAAAACTTCTTTGCTGCCGTCATCATTCACGAAGCCTGCGAGCAAATCGATCGGCGGACCGTTCGGCTTTCCGTTCTCGAAGGGCACGAATACGACTTTGTAACCGCTGTAATTGCTACGATTCCATGAGCCGTGCTGGCCGATGATCATGCCACGTCGGAAAGGTTCTGGCAGAGCCGTCCCTTCATAGTAGGCGAGACCGAGCGCCGAAGTATGAGCACCGAGTGCATAGTCGGGCGTGATCGAGCGCGCGACGAGGTCGGGACGTTGCGGCTCGACACGCTGGTCGACAATCTTGCCCCAATAGCTGTACGGCCAGCCGTAAAACCCGCCATCGACGACTGAGGTCAAATAGTCGGGGGGCGTGTCATCGCCAATCTCGTCGCGCTCGTTGACTACGGTCCAAAGTGAGCCAGTTGTGGGCTCAAATGCCATGCCATTGGCGTTCCGAAGTCCGGACGCAAATACGCGCACGCGCTCGGTGGCGACGTCATATTCCATGATCGTGCCACGGTCGACCTCAACGCCCATGCCTTTCTCGCCGATATTGCTGCCAGAGCCGACCGTAATGTAGAGCTTCGAGCCGTCGGGGCTTGCGATCAATGTCCGCGTCCAGTGGTGGCCGACGGGCAAGTCGACGACCTTGGTACCCTCGCCTGCGACGCGCATAACTCCGTCCTGGTAGGTGTACCTGACGACGCTATCGGTGTTCGCCACGTAAAACTGATCGCCGATGAGCGCCATCCCAAACGGCTGACGCAGGTTCTCGAGAAAAGTCTCACGCACTTCGGCCACGCCATCGCCGTCCGCATCTCTCAGGAGCGTGATGCGATTGGCATTCTCCGTGATGGAGCGTGCGCGACGCATGGCCCAATTTTGCGCAATCGCGCGGGGGTTCCAAGAGTCGGCGGGAAGACTGGCAGCTTCCGCCACCAGCACATCACCGTTGGGCAGAATGTGGATCCAGCGAGGATGTTTCAAATCCTTCGCGAACGCGGATACCTCCGCGCCGCCTGCAGGCCTGGGCTTGGTACCTTCGGGCCATGGGTTTACGCGAGCCCAATTGAGTGTGGGCAACCACGATTGCTTGGGCTGCGGCAGTTCCGGCTTGGGCCCATAGCCGGGAGTACCATTCGAGGAATACTGAGCAGATGCTGGAGCGATTGCCATGGCGAGCATTGCGCTGATGAGACACACTCCGACAGTTTGGATAGACGTTGGCATTTGTCTCTCCGGATGCCGTTACTCTTCCGGGTCTACTGATTGCGTAACAGCAAACGAGCGCAGCCGTTCCATTCACGGAACGCCTCATCCGTGGGCCACGTTCTTCAATCGAGCTGATTGTACCCACCGACTGATCCTGAAGGCTCCGCCGCTGAAGCTCGTGGAGAACGGCAAGTTACTTCCCTGCAATCTTCGCTCTGAAGCCGGAACCTGAGACGGTCATTCGGAGAGGAACTTGCGCTGATCGCCTTGGTTGTCCTTCAAAAGGCAACACAGGAGTAGATCGATGCCGACACCGCAGGAGCTCGAAGCAAAATTCTGGAAATCTCTTCAGTCCGATATGACCATGATGCTCGGTCTCGACGGCTTGGAGGATGGGCACGTGCGCCCCATGACCGCTCAGGTCGAAGGCGCGCGCGGCCCGATCTGGTTCTTCTCGAGCAAGGACAATGCGTTGGTCGAGAAGCTACCTCAAGGCGACCGCGCTATCGCGACCTTTACTTCGAAGGGCCATGACCTCTTCGCTACTTTGCACGGTAAGCTCAGCCTCGACAACAATCCAGCCACAATAGACAGGTTGTGGAACCGGTACGTCGCCGCATGGTTCGAAGGCGGCAAGTCGGATCCGAAGCTGGCTCTTCTCCGCCTCGATCCCGAGCGCGCCGAAATATGGTTGGATGCATCGAGCATTGTTGCGGGTATCAAACTGCTTCTCGGTGCCGATCCGAAGGAACAGTACAAGGAGAACGTGGCCAAGGTGGAGCTTCGCTAACTCGTGAGCTCGTCATTCATTCGGCTCAGAGCCGCTAGACGATTGTACCGGCGGCGAGATGGGTCTCGCCGCCGGTATGAACTTAGTAGACCACGGGCTACCAAAAGCGCGCGGCACCAAAGATGGACGGGTAGTGGCGCGTGCTCTGGTGCTCACGGCCCAAGCCTGCTGCCCACGTCGCGGCCACAAGCCCCATAAGCGATGCAGCGGCGGCAAGAAAGCCGGCAATGACCGCCTGCTTACGAGCGGTATCTGCCGCCTCTCGGACGCGCCGCTCCGCCGCTTCTTTCATGCCCTGCGCGCGAACGTACGTTTCATCTACGCGGCCTTGCGCATCCGCTTCGGACAAACCCGTGTGCCTGGAGACGATCTGCGCCAGATAAGCGCGATCACCACTATTGAGTGATCCCTCGGCCAAGCCGACCACGAAGATGCGACCGGCTTCCGCTATGACTGCAGGGTCCGGCCTGCTTTGTGTGGGAGGCGCAGGTGTCGCGCCCGGATCTGCGGCTTGCGCGCGGAATAGAGCATCGGCGACGTACGAGACATTCTCGGCAGATACATTCGACGCCGCCTGCGCGACTCCCGAAGCAGCCTGGCCTGCGACTTCCGCTGTCGAACGAACGGCCGAACTCGCCGCGAGGGCCAGGAAGATCAATCCCACTGCCGTTCCAAGTGCCCACACTAAGAAGCCGGTCGAACCCGCCCGGAACTGCGCCTCTTCAGCATCAAGATCGGGAACCTCCGACAACCGCCCAGCAAGATAGCCGCCGGCGGCAAAGGCCCAGATGTGGACCATCACCATCCATATTGCCGCAGCAATCGCGAGGGTCATCACCGAGAGGCCGGAATTGCGATGGGCCGATGTCAACGACAGGCCGATCGCTGTTCCAAAGGCCGTAAGAAGTCCGGAAATCGCAACCGCGGCAACCGCGCCCGCGATGATCGCCTTCCAATCCACACCGCTCACCCTGATGGGTGTCACCACACTTGCCATGACACTCACCTCAAACCGAGAACGGAGAGGATAGCCATGACGACGACAATCAGACCGACAAGGTAAATTATTCCGTCCATAGCGCGCTGCTCCATGTGTAGCTCGGCCGAACCGTGATTTTCCATGCACGGTCCGTTGCCGACGGAACAGATGACCAAACAATTCGTTCCGTTACTAACTGACGCGCGCGACGGGAATCGCAGCTTGGTGGCGGCGCGCTGGCGAGCGCGCGTTCGCCCAGGAAAGGAGATGCGCACTCATGACACCGCGAAGATTTGCGATTGTCGATGGCCCGGATAAACCCGCTCTTCAACGATCCCTCGCCCACTCCGGCGTGAATGACGTGCATTTCCGTGTCGAAGGCGATGCGTTCGATGCGGACATTCAGCGCATGGATGAGGAGGCGGACGGCTTCACATTCAAGCTGTTGGGTCGTCTGACGTCAGGACGCGACCGTGGAGCTTCTTTCCATGGCATCTACAGTATCGAGAGCCGATCCGGATGGCTCGAACTCGGAGATTAATTGAGGAGCCCCCCATGGCCAAATGCGATGTATGCGGAAATGACTATGACAAGGCCTTCAAGGTTATTCAGGGTCAGCGCGAGATGACTTTCGACAGTTTCGAATGCGCGGTTCATGCAATGGCGCCGCGTTGTGAGCATTGTGAGTGCCGCATCATCGGCCACGGTGTCGAAGCTGGAGGGAAGTTATTCTGTTGTGCGCATTGTGCGACCCACGAGGCGGGCCATGCGCACTAGACAGCTGCACGAGATCGATGGAAAGCGCACTTTTGCGGTCGTCCTCAGCGTCGGCGACGAAGCAATGGCGTGCCTGAAGGAATTTGCGGCATCTCAGAATATCGGGAGTGCCCAGATAACCGCGATAGGAGCGCTTTCCGCTGCCGAGATCGCGTTCTTCGATTGGGAGAGCAAGAAATATCTGCCAATCGAGATCGATGAGCAGGTTGAGGTCGCCTCCCTCATTGGCGACATCGCGCGCGATCCCGATGGCACGGCGGCGGTGCACGTTCATGCCGTCTTGTCGGATCGAACGGGAGCCGCGCGGGCCGGGCATCTCAACAAGGGTTATGTACGCCCCACTCTCGAAGCCATCGTCACCGAGACCCCTGCTCATCTGCAGAAAGTCCATGACCCCGAAAGTGGTCTTGCGCTCATCAAGCTTGCGCAGAGTGCCACTTAGGGCGGCCCTCGCCCGCCGCGGTAATACTTGAGACACTGGAACGGTCCCAGACGTGGAAACTGACGCGATCGAAAATCGCACCGAGAGCGGGGAGAGCGAGCAGCCGCGGAGCGTCGTCGTGATCACGGGCGCAAGTGGCTTCATCGGACGCGCCCTGGCGACAGAGTTGGCGGGCCAGTACGATGTCATCGGCCTCGACTTCGCTTTGCCTGATGCTCCCTCATCCACGTTTGAAGCGATCCGCGTTGATCTAACCTCCGACCAGAGCGTCAAGGCAGCGTTCGGCCGTATCCGCGCCGCCTACGGCAATCGCATAGCGAGCGTCATTCATCTGGCCGGCTACTACGATCTTTCTGGCGATCCCAATCCCAAATACGAAGCGGTCACCGTGCGCGGCACTGAGCGGCTTCTCCGGGCGCTGGATGATTTCGATGTCGAGCAGTTCATCTACGCCAGCACCATGCTGGTGCACGGCCCGACCGATCGCGGACGACCGATCGACGAGGATGCACCGCTGCAGCCGAAGACACCCTATCCTCAATCGAAGGCGGATACGGAGCATCTGCTCCGTGAAAAGCGCGGAGATATCCCGCTCATCATACTGCGTCTCGCGGGCGTGTATGATGAGCGCTGCCGTGCCGCATTTCTCGCCCAGCAGATTGCCAATATCTACGAGCGGCAGTTCGTCAGCTACGTCTATCCCGGCGATCCAGAAAGCGGACAACCCTATCTTCACCTCGACGATCTTACTGATGCGGTCGTCCGCCTGATCGAGCGCAGATCCGATCTCTCCGAAGACATGACGTTGCTGCTCGGCGAGCCGGAGACGATGGGCTATGCCGATCTGCAAAAGGACATCGGTCGATTGCTTCACGGTGAGGAATGGGAAACGCAGCAGATCCCCGCCCCACTCACCAAAACCGGCCAATGGCTGCAGGAGGATGTACTCGATCAGGATCCTTTCGTTCAGCCATGGATGATCGACCAGGCAAGCGACCACTACGAGATCGACATCTCACATGCCAAGGAGACGCTGGCTTGGTGGCCCAAGCATCGGCTTCGGCAGACACTCCCCAAGATCATTGAAGCCCTCAAGGCCGATCCACCAGGATGGTACACGGCGAACAAACTGAATGCGGCACAGGTCGCGGCGTCCGATCCGGTCCTCGAGGAGGCCAAGATCCGCACGGAACGGCTGTCACGCAAGGATCGCCTGCGGGTAGAGGAAGAGCTGAACACGCAGCACAGCCAGACAACTTGGGCCCACCTCGCCAATGCGGCGCTCGGTTTGTGGCTCGTCGCGAGCCCGTTCGCGCTAGGCCTGTTCGATCCGATTGGCAATGTCGCATCGCCCCCGGCGGCGGGACACGCGCTCGCTGCCGCGGAACTCCGAAATCTGCGGCTCGGCGTCAGCGAAATGATCAGCGGCGCCGCAATTGTCCTCTTATCGCTGCTGGCCCTGAACCGCGCCAGATCGTGGGCACAGTGGGCGAGCGCCGCCGTCGGGGTGTGGATCCTGTTCGCCCCGCTCGTGTTCTGGACGACCAGCCCCGCGGCCTATGCCAGCGACACGCTGATCGGGATGCTGGTCATCGTGCTAGCCGTGATCGTTCCAGCGCAGCCCGGCATCAGCCGTGAGGCCCTCGCCTCACCTGCCGACGTTCCATTGGGGTGGAGCTATTCGCCCTCGAGCTATTCGCAGCGCATGCCCATCGTTGCGCTCGCGTTCATCGGGCTCTTCATCTCCCGCTATCTTGCTGCCTACCAGCTGGGCCATATCGACGGCACCTGGGATCCGTTCTTTCAGGGCATCGAGGACCAGCAGAATGGAACGGAAGCGGTAATCACGTCGGCTGTGTCCAAAGCCTTCCCGATTGCCGATGCCGGCTTCGGTGCCATTGCCTACGCGCTCGACATTCTCACCGGTGCGATCGGCGATCGACGGCGCTGGCGCACAATGCCCTGGCTCGTACTCATTTTCGGCCTGCTCATCATTCCGCTCGGGCTCGTCAGCGTCGGCTTCATCATCATCCAGCCAACCGTCATCGGGACCCTGTGTGCACTCTGCCTCATGCAGGCAGCGGTCACGATCATCCTTGTCCCCTATTCGATCGACGAGGTGATCGCGACACTCCAGTACCTTCTCCAAAGCCGCCGAGCCGGGCGCTCGCTCTGGAAGACGCTATTTGTCGGTGGACCGGCGTTCGATGAACGCCGCGGAGCCGATGAGGACATGAGCAAGCTCGGCGACACAGTACGCGATTTCTTTCGGGGGGGCGTGACCTACCCATGGACGCTGGTTGCGACGGTCGGTGTCGGTATTTTGCTGATGTCCTCGCCGTTGATCGCCGGCAGCACCGGCACGCTGTATTTCAGCGATCATATTGCAGGGTGCCTGGCGATCACCATTGCAGTCACCGCTTTTGCGGAGGTCGCGCGTGCGGCGCGATTCCTGAATATTCCTCTCGGTTTGTGGGTAATGGCCTCGCCGTTTCTACTGACCGGCAGTTCAGCCTTAGCAACGGTTCTGAGCATAGCCGCGGGCTTGGCGCTCGTCGCATTGAGCCTGCCTCGCGGCACGTTGAGCGGCGAACACTATGGCGGCTGGGATCGGATGATCGTCTAGCTCAGCAGCCGTAGCCCGAGCCAGTAGCGCTTTCGCTTCTATGGTGGCTGTCGTGCTCGATATGTCAACACTAGCTGGATTGATGCCGTTTGGCCTTGATGACACTCAGGTGCCCGCTATGCTCCACGTAGGCGACGTTGACTTCCCCGATGTCGTCGATCCCCTGCTCTCGCAGGGCTGCGAGGAGCTCATCTTCGGTCAGCATTTCCCGCTGCATGTTCTCTCTCAGCATTTGACCTCCGGAGACAACCCTGAGAGGTGCTGACTGTAACCAAGGGCGCAACGTGGGATAGCGCCACCCGAGCCAGTCGAGGACGTACTCCCAACCCACTATGGTCAGAACCAGCACGATTCCTTCGGTGACGGACTGATACTCCTTTGCAAGTCCGTTCTGGGCCGCATCCGCGATCAATACGATCACAAGCAGATCCGCAGTGCCGAAGCGCCCGGACTGTCTCCTCGCGACAAAGCGGAGGATCACGAACAGCGCGAGGTACATAATGGTCCCGCGCACGATCACTTCCAGCAGCCCCATCGAGGGTTGGAACAACGAATACCAGTCTATGTGGAAAGCGCCCACCATCGGCCCTCGCAGGAATGGGCATCACTTGCCCCTTTAACACCATCTGCAGCACCGAGTTCCTGATCGAACCTCGAGCGCCTCCGCCGCTGCAACGACACTGACGCTTGCTCCAGGGAACTTTAGGATTGGCAGCGCGATTTCTCGTTGCGAGGCAACCATGACAAACGAGCCAAACATCCGATCTGCCCCTGCGGAAACAGACGGAGAAGAGCCGAGAGCTCTTGCCGACCTCAATGCGCTGATCCTGTCAGCCCGGCATTTGATCACCGGATCGACACGCGCCGTACTGGGTGAAGGGCCGATCGGCGCTCCCATAGCGCTGGTCGGCGAGCAGCCTGGTGATCAGGAGGATCTGCAGGGTCGCCCATTCGTAGGCCCTGCGGGGCGTCTTCTCGACCGCGCCCTCGCGGAGGCAGGCATCAATCGCAAACGCGCGTATGTGACGAATGCCGTCAAGCATTTCAAGTTCGAGGAGCGCGGCAAGCGACGTCTTCACAAAAAGCCCTCGGCGGGCGAGGTCCGTCACTATCGCTGGTGGCTGCGAAAGGAGCTGGAGCTTGTGCACCCGCGGATCGTCGTCGCGCTTGGTGCCACGGCCGTGCTTGCCCTCGCGGGAAAGGCACTGGCAATCGGCCGCTTCAGGGGGCCAGCCGACTTCGATGGCCAGGCGGGTTACATCACCGTCCATCCCTCCTATCTGCTGCGCCTGCGGGGAGAGAAAGCGCGCGACCTCGGCTTCGCTTCGTTCGTGGCAGACTTGAATAGGGTTCGCGCGCTTGCAGCGCCTTCACGCGCGAAGCAGTGAAAGCAGCCGCCGGGCGTCTTTAGGTGCGGCGCTCTTTTGATCATTGTCGAAGTAGACGAAGATCTCACGACCGCCCCGTCTCCATCGCCGGATATCATCGGCCCAGGAGCTTAGGACTTTCTCGGGATATCGGCCCGTGTAGCGCCCCCCCGGCCCATGACCGCGTACGTACACGTGGCGCGCCGTCACCTTCCATGGTGCAGGAGCATCGTGATGATCCGAGAGGCAAAGCGCGGCATCATGCTCACGAAGGAGCCGGAGGATCTTCGCAGCATACCAACTCTCATGCCGAAACTCGAAGACGTAGCGGCGCCGCCGAGGCAGCATCGCGAGGAAAGCCTCCAAGCGACCGGCATCTTCCTGAAAGTTCGCGGGAAGCTGAAACAGCACCGGCCCGAGCTTGCGGCCGAGCCCGCGCAATCTCGTGCTCATCAGCTTGATCGAGCTGGGGCTTGCCTCCCCGAGGCGCTTCCAGTGCGTTATGTACTTCGACGCCTTCCAAGCGAACAGAAATCCATCGGGCGTATTGCTTCGCCACTCGCGTATGATCGCAAGTGACGGTGTGCGATAGAATGAACCGTTGATCTCAGTCGTCGCGAACTGCGTAGCGTACCACCCGAGCCAATTCCGTTTGGCGACGTCGGGCGGGTAGAATGGCCCGCGCCAGCCGTCGTACGTCCAGCCGGACGTTCCAATCCAGATGTTGCTGAGACCCTTCTCCTTCCGTGGTGCGGCCATAGAGGACGATCCTAGAGGAGCGGCCGTCCTCCTGTAACGGCGATGGTGGCGCCGGAGACGTAGCTCGATAAGGGATCTGCCAGCATGACGAAGGCCGTCGCGAGCTCCGCCGGCTGGCCAGGACGCTTCATTGGGACCTGCTTGCCGAAGTTGGCCACTGACTCTTCTGGAAGCGTAGAAGGTATGAGCGGCGTCCAGATCGGCCCCGGCGCGACGGCATTGGCGCGGATGCCCTTCTCGGCGAGCAGTTGCGCGAGGCCAGCGGTAAAATTCTGGATCGCTCCCTTGGTCGTCGCATACGCGAGCAGACTGGGGTTCGGCATGTCGGAGTTGATCGACGCGGTGTTGATGATCGCACTTCCCGCCTTCATATGGGACACAGCGGCCTTGGTCAGATAAAACATGGCATGGATATTGACCTTGAAGGTCAAGTCCCACTCCTCGTCCGAGATATCCGTGATGTCGTCGAAGCTCGCCTGATGTGCGGCGTTGTTCACGAGGATATCGATACCGCCGAGTTCCCTTACGGCCCGCTCGACGATCGCCCGGCAGTGGGCTGGCTCCTGAATATCCCCGGCCATGAGCACGGCCTTTCGGCCTGCATCTTCGACATGCCCCATGGTCTCCTTGGCATCCTCATGCTCTTCGAGATAGGAAATGAGCACATCCGCACCCTCGCGGGCGAAGGCGATAGCCACGGCGCGACCAATGCCGCTGTCGCCCCCCGTGATGATGGCTTTCTTGCCCTCGAGACGCCCCGCGCCTTTGTAGCTGCTCTCGCCGTGATCCGGCCTCGGCTTCATCTTGGCGGTCACGCCAGGCATGGGCTGCTTCTGCTTCGGGAAGGGCGGCTCGGGTAACTTGGGTTCCATGACGATCTCCTGCTGATGCGCGAGTACCGGTGGCGAGCGTCTCTCCGCTCGCCGAATCCGCCCTGCTCAGGCGGCCTTCTTCGCGCGAACATTGGCCAGGGATTGCGCCAACGATGTCAGGTCTTCGTCCGTCGCGGCCTCTTCCAGCAGTGTCTCGCCGAGCAAAGCTGCCGCATCCTTCATGCCGAGCTCGATAGCCCACTGCTTCAGCGTGCCGTAGCGCGTGATCTCGTAGTGCTCAACAGCTTGGGCGGCCGATATCAGGCCTGCGTCAAGTGCGGGCGCCCCTTTGAACTCCTCAGCGATCTCGCCGCCTTCGGCGATGATCCCTTCGATGGCGTCACACGTCTTTCCGCGGGCAGCCTTGCCCATCATCTCGAATACCTGCTCGAGGCGCTCGACGTGCCCTTCGGTCTGGGCCTCATGCTTTTCGAAAGCGGCCTTTAGCTCCTTTGATGCCGCCGCGCGGCGCATCTTGGGCAGAGCCTTGAGGACTTTTTTCTCTGCGTAGTAGATATCCCGAAGTGTATCGTGAAACAGGTCTTCCAATGTCTTTGCTTTGCTCGCCATCGTCGATCTCCGCAGCAGAGGTTACGTTGATCCTCTAACAACTGCAGCGATAGGTGGTTCCCGTGATCGATACTTCGTGCAGCGCGCTTCCAGAATCGCGGCGTGGGTGCGCAGCGGTTCAGTTTCCCCGCCTTACCCGAAGAATTCTCGATGATCCGATGTCTCGATCATCGGTGAGAGCGTAGACAGCACCGTCCGGCCCGATGCGCACATCCCGCACGCGAGCGTTCAATGGCACACGCTCCTCGTAGGCAACGCGATCGCCCATCATATGGAGCACGACGAGTCCCGTCGAGACCAGCCCGCCGACAATGAATGCGCCTCGCCATCCCGGAAACTCGTCACCTTCGTACAGGGCCATTCCGGATGGGCCGATGACCGGATCCCAATAGTATACGGGCTGCTCGGTCCCGGATTTTGCGGTTGTCCCCTTACCGACTGGCTTGCCGGAATATTCCACGCCGTAGGTCGCATCAGGCCAGCCGTAATTGAGCCCCGCCTCCGGGCGGTTCAGCTCATCTCCTCCTTTCGGGCCGTGCTCGACGATCCAAAGCCGGCCATCTCGATCGAGTGCGGCGGATTGGGTATTGCGATGGCCGTAGCTCCAGATTTCGGGCAGAGCGCCTTTTGTCTCGACGAAAGGATTGTCGGACAGCGGCTTTCCGCTCTGATCGATCCTGAAAACCTTGCCGAGGCCGCTGCCGAGATCCTGTGCCTGCGTGCGCACTTTCGCGTCCGACCGCTCGCCTACGGTCACGAACAGCTCACCGCTGGAACCAAACACAAGGCGCGAACCGTAGTGCTTATCACCATCGTAAGTGGGCATCTGCTGGAATATGACATCGACGTTCGTCAGCGCGCCACTGCCGCTGTCGTCGAGGGCCAATGTCGCGGAGGCGACGCTGGTTGCGTTGCCGCCTTCGCGCGGCTCAGAGAACGAGAAGAAAATGCGGTTCGAGGTGTCGAAGTCTGGCGCCAGGACAACATCGAGCAGTCCGCCCTGCCCTTTGCTGTCGACCTTGGGGACTCCAGAGAACGGCTCACCGGCACGGCCGTCCCGCGAAATAACATACATACGGCCATCCTTTGCAGTCGCCAGAAGGCGGCCGTCTGGAAGAAAGCGTATTGCCCACGTCAGAGGCAATTGCTCAGCAAACATTGATGTCGTCGTTCGCACCATCTCAGCCGGCTGCGGAGCTCGCGTCTGCCCGGCAAACGCTGGCTTCTGGTGGGGCGCATTGGGCGGCTGCGTTTCGACTGATTCAGCCGCGTCTCCCGCCCGCGCTCCCTTTGCCGGAGGTGCTCCTTCCGCTTCTTTACTGGGCGACGTACCACCGCCCGATTGCGCAAGAATGGGGAGGGCAAAAAGAGAAGATAGGATGGTGCCCACCAATAGGGGGATGGCGCGAGGCATGAAGCTCCTCCTTCACCGGTCTGACGACTGCTGCCGCACCCCCTCCGCTGCGCCGCATATCAGCCTAAGACGATGAAGGACCATCTGTTCCACGCTCCTTGATCAACTAATCTTTATATCCAGGCGTGGACGTAGTTCGATGACACCGTGTGCACGGCGCGCGTCAATCGATGTGAGAAGGGTTCGGACCTCGCACCACGGATGGGGTTGTTCAAGGTCAGTCGGAGGCACCGCGCGCCCTTCGTCGTTGCTGCTCCCAAGCGCTGCATAGACCCGCGAACGGCACGATGGCCGCTACTGCCATCAACGTCCTGGCTCGCTCGTACTTGCTGAGGTGGTCGACGCCGCGTCGATATTGCTCGTTCCCATCGTAGAACACGAACATAAGCGCGGCGGTTATGGCAATGGAGGCTAAGAACCCCGCTACCACGGGGATTATCGAGAAGGCATGGGCATGAACCCGATATGCCGTCTTGCCGGCTTCCATAGCCACGGCACTATCCTCATCGGCTCCAACTGCTTCGGAAGCCGATGCCGACGAAGTTCGCAGCGGCTAGAAATCGCGCACCAGCACGATGCCATCATCATATCGGCGGATCTCGACTTTCCCGGATCCGATATCGGCGCACAACTGCGTGTATTCTTCGACCGTGAACAGTCGCTCTGCGAGCATCAGCAACGCCACGTGCTCGTTCGCATCGCCAGCACCGGGTGGGTCGTTACGCTGTGAAATGCGATCAGGTCTCATACTCACCTCACTGCAGCATTGCTGGCGTATTCCACACCATGCAGGACTAAGCTGGGAGACACGCCTTTAGTTCCGAACTTGCGCTGCGCTCGCCACACTCAGCTCGAAGGGAACAGAAGGTCGAGCAGAATGCCGATGTCGTGGACCAACAGTCTGCTCTGTGGTCAGCGGATCAAGGGCGCAACACGACTTTCACGCATCCGTCGGCGCGCGCGTTGAACGTCTTGTACAGCTCGGGCCCCTCCTCGAGCTTTCCACTGTGCGTCACGACGAAGGAGGGATCAATCTCGCCCTTTTCGATGCGCTCGAGCAGGCACGGCAGATAGTGTTGCACAGGCGTCTGCGCCATGCGGAAGGTCAAGCCGCGGTTGATCGCCGAGCCCATCGGGATCTTGTCGAGGTATCCGCCATACACGCCGACGATCGAGACGGTGCCGAAGTTGCGGCAGCAGTGAATGGCCTGGCGTAGGACATGCGGACGGTCGGTGCCGAGGTATGTCGCCACCTTCACGCGGTCGATCATGGAGTCGAGGCTCGCCGTGGCATCCGCCTCCGTGCCGACGGCATCGATGCAGGCGTCTGCGCCGCGGCCGTTAGTGAGCTCCATGATGTTCTCGTAAATGTCGTGATCGCGGAAATTGAGTGTTTTTGCGCCCGCGGCTTCGGCAAGCGCAAGCCGCTCCGGCACGGCGTCGATCGCGATCACGCGCCCCGCGCCGAGCAGGAACGCACTGCGAATGGCGAACTGACCGACGGGGCCGCAACCCCACACGGCGATCGTATCGCCCGCCTGAATATTGCAGTAGTCGGCCGCCATGTAGCCGGTCGGGAAGATATCCGAGAGAAACAGGACCTGATCGTCACTGAGACTGTCAGGCACCTTGATCGGTCCGACATCAGCGTATGGTACGCGCAGATATTCCGCCTGACCGCCCGAGTAGCCGCCAAGCAAGTGCGAATATCCGAAAAGACCCGCGGGAGAATTGCCCCAGAGCTCGGCAGCCTTGTCTCGATCCGGATTCGTACGCTCGCAGGCGGAGTGGTAGCCGCGTTGGCAGAAGAAGCACTCGCCACATGCAATAGTGAACGGAACGACGACGCGGTCACCGACTTTAAGCTTGGTGTTCTCCCGCCCGACCTCGACCACCTCGCCCATGGTCTCATGGCCGATGATGTCGCCACTCTCCATATTCGGGATAATGCCATTGTAGATATGGAGATCCGATCCGCATATGGCGCAGGCCGTCACCTTGATGATCGCGTCGCGCGGATGCTCAATCTTAGGATCGGGCACTGTCTCGCAGCGCACATCGTTCTTGCCGTGCCAGCACAGGGCTTTCATATCGCGCTCCTCAGTGCTTGGCGGATCCGGGTGCGGCCTGCTGGCGATGCGCTTCGGCGAGCAGAGAAGCAGGCGTCACGTTGGCAATGGCCGACTGCAGCTTGTTGTGCCATCCGCTGACCACATCGCCGTCGCCATTCATCATGGCGCGGAAGCCCGTTGCAGCCACATCGGCGGGGTCGTCCTTCTGGCTCTGACCAACCTTGGTATCGAGCATATCGGCCCGTTCGAAGAAGTCGGTCTCCGTGGCGCCCGGCATCAGGCATGTGACCGTCACGCCGCTGTCGGCAAGCTCTGCCCGCAATGCGAACGAAAAGGAGTCGAGGAACGCCTTGCTCGCGTTGTAGACCGCTTGATAGGTTCCCGGGATGAACCCCGCAATCGATCCGACGATAAGAACGCGTCCCTTCCCACGCTCACGCATATCGCGACCGACGCTCTGTATCAGATAGAGCGTCCCGCTGATGTTGGTATTAACGACATGGATGACGTCATTGAAGTCCTGATCGAGAAAACCTTTGCCGAGGCCCCGCCCGGCGTTCGCCAGGAGCGCGTCCACCGGTCGGCCACCGATAGCTCCCAGAAGCTTGTCGACGCCTTCGAGCGTGCTGAGATCTGCTTCTACAGCCTCGCAACGAACACCTATCGTCTTGAACTGCTCCGCTGCCGACTGGATTTGCGCTTCGTCCGCTGCCACGACGAGATCGAAGCCTTCGCGCGCACAGCATATCGCAAGTTCATACCCAATCCCCGTGGACGCTCCAGTTACGACGGCAAGGGGTCTATCGAGCTTTGCCATGCTGTCCTCCAATACGGTTTCTCGACATCGCCCGCTCCGTCTCACTGACGAAACGGGAACGTATGCGCATTCATCTCCGTTCCCGCTCGGACCACCCTGCTTTCACAGCGGTGACTTGGTGCTTCGCGATGTGGAACGTCTTCGTAACTGCGGGTAACGATTGGCTGCGCCACCGTGATGCGCGGCTTGGTGCGGCGCTGGCCTACTACTCTGTGTTCTCTCTGGGCCCCTTGCTGCTCATTGTCGTGAGCATTGCCGGCGTGTTCTTCGGCCGTGAGACCGTCTCCACTGCGCTCAACGATCAGCTCCGCTCGCTGCTTGGCCCCGCGGGCAGTCAGGCAGTGGAGGCCATGCTTCAAGGTGCCGGCTCGCAGACAGGAGGCGCGATAGCAGCGGTAATCGGCGTTCTCCTCCTACTGATTGCAGCGCTCGGCGTCGTCGCCCAGCTCAAGGATGCCTTGAACACGATCTGGGAGACGAAGGAGCCGGAGCATGGTGGGATCTGGGCATACATCCGCACGTACCTCGTCTCCTTCGCCGGGATACTCGCCCTTGGTTTCCTGCTAGCCGTATCGCTGGTCGTCAGCACCGCGTTATCAGGCCTCTCCGTTTGGCTCGGCGCCGGCGAAAGCCTCATATGGTCGGCGCTAAACTTCATTGTCTCCCTTGGCGTTCTGTCAGCGCTCTTCGCCATGCTGTTCAAGTGGTTTCCCGATGCCGAGGTGGCGTGGCGGGATGCCTGGATCGGAGGGCTCACCACAGCCGTGCTGTTCAACATCGGGAAGGCCGCCATTTCCTGGTACATCGGCACGCAGGGCCTGGCGTCGACGTACGGCGCCGCCGCATCCCTCGTCGTTCTGCTGATTTGGGTCTACTACTCCGCGCAAATCCTGCTCTATGGCGCCGAGGTCACGCACGTGCTCGGACGTATGGACCCGTCGCCAGCCAGCACTTCCATTCCTTCCGACCAGCTCCTCTGACCGGAAGCGCGTATCCGCCGCCGGCCGCGCGGAACAGTGCGTGCTTTGGCGCGTTCGCCGATCAAGGACTTGAGCTCAGGGGCAATCGATGTCGCAAGGCATCGCCATCACGGATCTTTCAGCTCGCGTTGTGGACGCAGCGCGAACATCCAAGACCAGGCTCATTACTGCCGAGTCCTGCACTGCGGGGGCATTGACGACACTCCTTGCCGACACACCCGGCGCAGGAGACGTACTGGTCGGCGGCGTCGTCACCTATTCGAAGTCTTGCAAGGTGGACCTGCTCGGCATTCCGCCAAGCCTCATCGCATCGTGCTCGGCCGTCAGCGCAAAGGTAGCCGCGGCGATGGCACAAGGGGCACTCGACAAATGCCCTTCGGCCGATATCGCCATCGCAGTCACGTGTGTCGGGGGCCCCAAGCCTGACGATGACGGCAATCCCGTCGGGCTCGCATATCTTGCCGTGCAACGGCGCGGCGCCGCAATAAATGTGCGCCACCTCCTAATCGAGGCGCAAAGCTCAGGCCGTATTCGCGGAGACGTGCTCGCTCGCGCGTTGTCTCTGCTGCTCGAGGTCCTGACGTCGAAAGGCTAGCCGCGCCGCCACTACTCCGCCAGCGAAGGGCCGCCAGTCATGCCGGCATACTCCTGCGAAGCTGAGCCGATCCGCTACGCGCCATGCTGAGGACGAACCCTGACCGGTACGGACTTGGCTGCCGGGGTCTTGCTTTGCTCGGCGAACTGCCAGAGCGGGACGAGCGGGTTGCACTCCGGAAAGTAAGCCGCGCAGTTGCCGGGAGGAATATCGTACTCCAATGCCTTCAAGCCGGTGACATTCCGATGCACGCCATCATCGACGGCCGTCGTCAGCTCGATCTCGGCTTCGTGCGAGATGCCCATGCGAAGCATGTCGTCCTTGTTCATCATGACGATCATGCGGGAGCCGTAGATTCCACGGAACCGGTCATCGTATCCATAAACCGTCGTATTGAACTGGTCGTTCGACCGCAGGGTTATGAGGCGCAGCACGTCGCCGTCGCTGCCATCATCGAAACTTGCGGAAAGCGCCTTGGGAATTTTGAAGTTTGCGCGCTTGGTATCGGTTTCCCATACCCTGTCACGCGCAGCGATCGGCCGAGCAAATCCACCCGGCGTATCGAGGCGCGCATTGAAATCGCGAAACTGATCCGGATAGGTCTTCTCTATCGCATCGCGGACGAGGGCGTAGTCGGCCACCCAGTCGTCCCACGGAACGCGCGGATTGGACGGCAGCGTCGCCTTCGCGAGCTCCGCGATGATGCGGGGCTCGGACAGCAAATGCTCACTGGCCGGACTGGCAACACCGCGCGAGGCATGAATGCAGGTGGTCGAGTCCTCGACAGTCACGATCTGCGGCCCGGAGGCCTGTTCATCAATCTCCGTCCGAGCAAGACATGGGAGCAGGTACGTCGTTCGCGCAGTTATCAAATGCGTGCGATTGAGCTTCGTGGCGATCTGGACTGAGAGGTCAAGATTCCGCCAAGCAGGCTCCATGACGCCATGGTCCGGAATAGCGCGAACGAAGTTGCCGCCGAGCCCGATGAACGCACGCACGTCGCCGGAGATCACACCCTCACAAGCTCCGATAGTTGCCAGGCCTTCCTTCTGCGGCGGCGCGAACCCGTAGAGATCGGCCAATCGATCGAGAGGAACCAATTCAGGCTTTTCGGCGATGCCTACCGTTCGCTGCCCCTGGACGTTCGAGTGGCCTCGGATCGGGCATATTCCTGCACCCGGCTTACCGATATTTCCGCGCAGCAGCATGAAGTTGACGAGCATCTGAACATTGTTGACGCCAAGCCGATGCTGCGTGAGGCCCATGCCATACACCGCAATCACGGACTGGGCCGAATTGTAGGTCTTCGCCGCGGCTTCCAGGGCGGCACGCGTAAGTCCGCTCTCCTTTTCTATGTCGTCCCACGTCGTCGCTGTGACGAAAGCCAGAAACTCTTCGAAGCCGTGGGTGTGCGTTTTGATGAATGCCGTATCCAGCACCGCATCCTGATCGCGTCCGGACGTCTCGGCCCACTGGAACAGCGCCTTCGACAGGCCGATCAGAGCGGCAATGTCGCCGCCGGCCCGCACCTGGTAGTACTGCGTAGCAATGTTCGTCGTGTCATGCGTGAGCATCTGACCGGGCCGCTGGGGATTGATGAATTCCTCCCAGCCCTTCTCACGGAGCGGATTGAAGACAACGATCGGAACGCCACGCTCACGCGCCTCCTGCAAATTGTGGAGCAGACGCGGAGAGTTGGTTCCGACGTTCTGCCCGAAGGCGAAGATGCAATCCGTCTTCGAAAAATCCTCGATGAGGACTGTGCCGACAGGCGTGCCAATGCTCTGTGGGAGAGCTACCGACGTCGTCTCGTGACACATGTTCGAGCTATCGGGCAGGTTGTTGCTGCCGTATAGGCGGGCTAGAAGCTGGTACATGTACGACGCTTCGAGCGACGCCCTGCCGGACGCGTAGAAGATGACCGACTCCGGCTCGCAGGTTGCCAATTTCGTGCCGATATCGGCAAAAGCCTCTTCCCACGTCACCGGAACGTATCGGTCGATGCCGGCATCGTATCGCATCGGATGCGTCAGCCGCCCCTCGTTCTCAAGGTCGAAGTCCGTCCATTGCAGGAGTTCAGACACGGCGTGCCGGTCGAAGAATTCCGGGGTCGTTCGCTTCGACGTCATCTCCCAGAAGGCGGCCTTTGCTCCATTCTCGCAGAACTCGGCAGTGTGCGGCTCGGCGGGCTTCGCCCATGCGCAACTACTGCACATGTAGCCCCGGACCTTGTTGTGATGACGTAAGAGGTCAGGCGCGGTGCTGATCGCACCCTGTCGAGTGGAGTGACGTATCAGCGATTTAACCGATCCCCAGCCTCCCGCCGGGCCATCATATGCCTTGAACTCCACATCGTCGGTCATTCATCACTCCAAGGACACGCGAGCCGCCAGCATCACCTCTTTGGGCTAATCCGAGAGAATGCAGATGGTTCCGAGGCAGGAGCGATGGCGCTCGACGACGGCTGACCTCCAAAAACTGCGGAAACGATGGGTACATGGTGACGGCGCGGGCAACCAAAGGGCCGCATTCCTTCTTCGGATGGAACTCCAGCGTGCAACATACCTGCGGGCGACGCGTTAGAGGTCGAAGGACCGAGTCCTAGTCAGTCGCTGTCTAACAGGCAATTCGAGCCGGCAAGCGCAGCGCAGCATCGCAGGTGCCAGAATGACCGCCCGAAAATCCAAGCCTCACGGCAACAAGCCTAACGGCAAGAAGCCCCCGAGCTCGTCGAAGTTGCGTACAGGCAAAGGGGGGGAGTTGCACCAGACGGCAACGATACCCGATGAGCGGTTGACGACCAATCATGGGGTGCCGTTGAGCGACAATCAAAACTCGCTCAAGGGGGGATCGCGCGGCCCGACACTTCTCGAAGACATGATCCTCCGCGAGAAGATCCAGCACTTCGACCACGAGCGCATTCCCGAGCGCATCGTTCATGCCAGGGGCTCCGGCGCTCATGGCTATTTTGAGCTGACGAAGTCTTTGGCGAAGCATTCGCGCGCCAAGGTGCTCACCGAAGTGGGGACCAAGACTGAAGTATTTGTTCGCTTCTCGACAGTGGCTGGCGGCGCGGGCTCCGTGGACACGCCGCGTGACGTGCGCGGGTTTGCCGTCAAGTTCTATACCAAGGAGGGCAACTGGGATCTGGTCGGCAACAACATTCCCATCTTCTTCATCCAGGACGCCATCAAGTTTCCTGACCTCATCCACGCCGTGAAGATGGAGGCCGATCGCGGCTATCCGCAAGCCGCGAGCGCCCACGATACATTCTGGGACTTCGTTGGACTCATGCCCGAGTCGACACACATGGTCACATGGGCGATGTCCGATCGGACAATTCCGCGCTCGTTTCGGACCATGGAGGGTTTCGGCGTCAACACGTTCCGGCTCGTGAATGGCAAAGGCGAAGGCACGTTCGTCAAGTTCCATTGGAAGCCTAGGCTTGGTCTGCAGTCCACGTGCTGGGATGAAGCGGTCAAGATCGCGGGCGCCGATCCCGATTACCACCGCCGCGATCTCTTTGAAGCCATTGCCGCCGGTGACTTCCCGGAATGGGACTTCGGCGTGCAACTGATCAGCGAGGAGCAGGCAGCTAAGCTTCCTTTCGACATCCTCGATGCGACCAAGCTCATACCGGAGGAGCTCATCCCCATTCAGATCGTCGGTCGCCTCGTTCTCGATCGCAATCCCGACAATTTCTTTGCGGAGACGGAGCAGGTCGCATTCCTGCCGACCAACATCCCGCCGGGCATCGACTTCTCGGAGGACCCGCTGCTTCAGGGCCGGCTGTTTTCCTATCAAGACACGCAGCTTTCCCGTCTCGGGACGGTCAACTTCCATCAGATCCCCGTCAATCGCGCGAAGGGTTGCCCGTTCCAGAACCTGCAACGTGATGGCCAGATGCAGACGCAGGTGTTCAAGGGCCGCGCCAATTACGAGCCCAACAGTCTGGGTGAAGTGGGTGAAGCGGGCGGGCCGCGTGCCGACCCGGAAGGCGGCTTCCGCTCGTTCCAGTTGCCAGTCGAGGATCGGAAGGTGCGACTGCGCTCGGAAAGCTTCGGCGACCACTACAGCCACGCGCGCCTTTTCTATCGATCGCAAAGCGAAGTCGAACAGGCACATATTGCGAGCGCCTTTGTATTCGAGCTGTCAAAGGTCAGCTTGGAGCACGTGCGAAAGCGCGTTCTGGCAAACTGGCGGAATGTGGACGAGGACTTGGCTCGGAGAATTGCTGACGGGCTCGGGATGGAGCTTCCTGCGAAATCGAAAGCCTTCGTTGAACCGAAGGAGCTGGAGCCCTCCCCGGACCTCCGCATTATCGGGAAGTATGCGCCGAGCTTAAAAGGCCGGACCATAGCGCTGCTTGTTACAGAAGGCGCGGACGGGAAGATTGTGAAAGCACTCTCCCAGCAAGCGGGCGCGGACGGAGCCACCGTCAAGATTGTCGCGCCAAGAGTGGGCGGCGTGGCGTTGAAGGGCGGAGGACGTGTCTCCGCTGACGGCCAGCTCGCTGGAATGCCTTCCGTGCTTTTCGACGCTGTTGTGCTCGTGTTGTCGGACGAGGGCTGCAGTGAACTTCTTAAGGAAAGCGCTGCCGTGGAATTCGTCCAGCACGCCTTCGCTCATCTGAAGGCCATCGGCTACACCCGCCTGGCGATGCCGCTTCTCGAGAAGGCCAATGTGACGACCGATGAGGGTATTGTCGATGTCGGCGAGGACGTGGCGGGCTTCCTATCGCAGGCGCGCACGCGCATTTGGGCGCGAGAGCCGGGGGTACGTACGTTGAGCTGACAGTGAGACGCGCAAGGTCCGCGCCCAGCCCATGGCCAACGCCCTCTGAAATTGGAAGCGGGGCGCCGCGTGGGATGCCTGGAGACCGAGCGGCTCACGCAACCGAGCCGATCGGGCTGAGCAGAGGCACATCTACCAGTCGCGCAAACGGCCTACTGGCAACCACGAGCCATTCGATGTGGCGCCAAGGTTGGCTGGAACTTTGCGTCGATATGCCTGTTGTCCAAGGATCGTCCACTAAAATGCGGATCCGGCCATGCGCTTTATTGTCAATGATCGGAGCGTGGAGCTTGAGATCGATCCTCGCACCTCGGTGCTCGATCTGCTCCGCGACCATCTCGGACTAACCGGCACCAAGAAGGGCTGCGATCAGGGGGCGTGCGGCGCCTGTACGGTGCTTGCGGACGGCGAGCGCATCAACGCCTGTCTAGCTCTGGCCATGCAATATCACGACCGCCGGATCGTCACCGTTGAAGGCCTGGGGTCTATCAACGATCTGCACCCGCTCCAACAAAGTTTCATCAGCCACGACGGCTTCCAGTGCGGCTACTGTACGCCCGGGCAGATCTGCTCCGCCGTCGGCATGAGAAGCGAGATGCAGCGCGGTATTCCGAGCGCTGTCAGTTCCGATCTCGCGGTCACGAGTATCAATCCGACCGACGATGAGCTGCGCGAAAGGATGAGCGGCAATCTGTGCCGTTGCGGTGCCCACAACGGCATCATCGACGCTGTGCGCGACATGTTGACATCGGGAGAGCGCCCGTGACCCCATTTGAATATGTCCGCGCCAACGACCCGCATCACGCGATTGGTCAACTGCAGACCCGGCAATCCGCCAAGTATCTTGGCGGGGGCACAAATCTTGTCGATTTGATGCGCGAGGGCATAGAGCAGCCTCAAGCGCTGATCGATGTCACGCGTTGCTCATCTGACATCCTCGAGCGTGCGGATGGCAAATTGATCGTCGGTGCCGGCGTCACCAATACCGCTCTGGCCTCGCACGAGAGCGTCAGGTCGAAGCTCCCGCTGCTTTCGCGCGCAATTCTATCGGGCGCGTCCGCGCAGATCCGCAACATGGCGACGGTCGGCGGCAACCTGCTGCAACGGACGCGATGCGCGTACTTCTACGACGACGCCTCGCGCTGCAACAAGCGGTCACCCGGTGCAGGATGCGATGCCGTTGACGGATTCACGCGTTATCACGCAATTCTAGGTGCCTCGCCATCCTGCGTCGCGGTGCATCCGTCCGATATGTGTGTGGCGCTCGCCGCCCTCGATGCGACTGTCCACCTCAGTCATCCGCATGGCGCGCGAAGCCTGCCTTTTCTGGACCTGCATCGCTTGCCGGAAGACGCGCCGCACATCGAGACCGCGCTCGAGCCCGGCGAGCTGATCACGCACCTTGAAATTGCACCGCTCGAGGCGAACAGCCGCTCGACCTACCGGAAAGTGCGCGACCGCGCGAGCTATGCCTTTGCGCTGGTCTCTGTCGCCGCGGTGCTGCGTGTCGACCGCGCAGGCAACATCGAAGAGGTGCGTATTGCCCTTGGCGGCGTTGCCCATAAACCATGGCGCGCGCGAAGCGCCGAAGCGTCACTGCTCGGCAAGCCAGCATCCGAAGAGCCTTTCAGAGCCGCCGCCGAAGCCGAGCTTGTGAGTGCGAAGCCGTTGCGAGACAACGCCTTCAAGGTCGAGCTCACGAAACGAGCCATCGTTGCGACATTGCGCGAGTTGGTCGCGGAGGTGCATCCATGAGCATCCTTCAACGAGCAGTCGATACGGTCATCCGCCACCTGCCCGATCGGTTCGACGATCCTCTCATCGACGACGCGCGCGAGGTCGGGCAAGCCCACGCCCGGGTCGACGGCCCTGCAAAGGTCAGCGGCACCGCGCGGTTTGCGGCGGAGATGCTCTACGACAATCTGGCCCATGGCGCGCTCGTCTACAGCAGCATCGCGCGCGGAAAAATCTCGACGATCGACACCGCTCAAGCCGAACAGGCCTCGGGCGTGTTGCTCGTAATGACCCACCTCAACGCGCCGCGCATGAAAGCGCCGCCGACGATGGACGAACAGGGCGCGGCGGCCAGCTCACTTCCGGTGTTGCAAACTGCCGACGTTCATTGGAATGGCCAACCGGTCGCCATGGTCGTTGCAGAAACTCAGGAGCAAGCCGACTATGCGGCATCGCTGGTACGGGTAACCTTTGATGCCGAGCCGTCGGTGACGGAATTTGCACGGGCACGGGCGTCCGCGCGTTCGCCCGGCGATATCGTCGGCGAACCTGCTGACGTGCTTATCGGCGATGCGGAGGCGGCGCTACGCGCCGCGGAGTTCGCGATCGATCATGTCTATCACACGCCGCGACACAACCACGGCGCCATCGAGCTCCATGCCGTAACCGTCGCGTGGCAGGATGATCGTCTGCTCGTTCATGACGCAACTCAGGCAGTCAATCTCACCCGGACGACGCTTGCGAAGGCATTCGGGCTTGCCGAAGACAAGGTGCGCGTGCTGTCACCCTTCGTTGGCGGAGGGTTTGGCAACAAGACACTTTGGAACCATCATATCCTGGCGGTCGCAGCGGCCAGGCAAATCGGGCGGCCCGTGCGTATGGTCCTTACGCGCGAAGGCGTCTTTCGCACGACCGGCGGGCGGACTTTGACCGAGCAACGCGTAGCGCTCGGAGCGAACCGAGAGGGCCCGCTCGCCGCTTTGATACATACTGGCATCGCGGGAATGACAGCCCATAACAACTGTCCCGAGCAGTTCACCTTCCCGGCCCGCCACCTTTATGCAGCCGACACGTTGAAGCTCGAGCAGCGTGTCGCCGACATGGACATGGTACCCAATACTTGGATGCGGGCGCCTGGTGAGTCGATCGGCACATTCGCTCTTGAATCGGCAATCGATGAATTGGCGGTCCAGTTGGATGTCGATCCCATAGCTCTCCGTCGACGACTGGAGCCCGAGACGGACCCCGTCAGCGGTCTGGCCTTTTCATCGCGTCACATTATCGAGGCCTACGATCGAGGTGCGGAGCGCTTCGGATGGAGCAACCGCGCCGCTCCGGGATCGCGTCGCGAGGGCGATTGGCTCTTCGGGATGGGCGTCGCTACCGCCACGTACCCCTATTATCGCATGCCCGGCGGCTCCGCCCGCATATGTCTGCGCGCCGACGGCCGCGCCGTGGTGAAGATGGCAGCTCATGAGATGGGCATGGGCACTGCGACGGTACAGGCCCAGGCCGCAGCCGACCGCCTCGCCCTCCCCGTCGAAATGGTCGCGTTTGAGTATGGCGATACCGATCTACCATCCGGAACCATAGCCGGCGGCTCCTCACAGACTGCATCGATCGCTGCCGCCGTGATGGCCGCGAGCGAGGCCTTGTTCAAGGAACTCCTGCAACTTGCCGGAAACCATTCGCCGCTCGCCGGTCTCAAGGCTGGCGAGGTCGTCGCCCATGACAGCGGATTGGCCAGCCGCGCCGACGCGACACGCCATGAGAGCTATGTCTCCATACTGGAGCGTTCGGGACGGGAGGAGGTCGTCGTCGAAGCGGCTGCGTCGATGCCGCTCGAAATCAAGCAATACTCGATGCATTCCTATGGTGCGCAGTTCTGCGAGCTCAAAGTCAACGAAATGACGGGCGAGGTTCGAGTCATACGCTGGCTCGGCTCGTTCGACACCGGCCGTATTCTCAATCCGAAGACTGCGGCCAGCCAGTTCCGCGGCGGTATCATCATGGGTCTGGGCCTGGCCCTGATGGAAGATACGCTGTTCGACGAACGCACCGGACGCATCATGAACCCGTCGATGGCCGAGTATCATATTCCGTCTCACCTGGATGTACCGAAGATCGATGTGATCTGGAACGACATCCCGGATCCCCGAACTCCGTTCGGTTTGCGCGGGATCGGAGAGATCGGCATCACCGGCGTGGGCGCCGCCGTCGCCAACGCGGTCTACAACGCCACCGGGAAGCGCATCCGCGATTTGCCGATCACATTGGATAAGCTGCTCTAGGCGCATGAGCGCCGATTTGGCACGCTCCTCTTCTGTCTAAACGGCGTGCGCACTAGGCAGGCCTTCTCGCGATTTCGCCGCGCAGTTGCGGCGCGCTCGCCTGGTCGAGGCAAGGGCATGGTCACCGCCCGCCAGCGGGACTGCAATCCGTTGCAGCGGCAGCCTCTTACGTCAGCAGCGAGACGGCCGATGGCACCCGGGAGGACGTTGCGAGCTATGTCGCCCAGATCTGCACGCTTGTGAAAAACCGCACCGGCCATGATTTCAGCCAGTATAAGACCAAGACACTCATTCGCCGCATCCAACGGCGGATGCAGCTCGTGCAGCTCGAGACGGACCCTGACTACATCCGCCTTCTGCGCAAAGATGCACGCGAAAGTCAACTTCTGGTCCGTGATCTGCTGATCAACATCGTATTTTTGCCCGTCGTACTGGCCTCGAGCGAACAGCTCACTTCGTAGCTCAGCCCACTTGCGCCGAATTCGATCTTTGGCGGCGCATCACAATTCTCGGCCATGGCTCTCTCCAGCACCACGCATCTCGCGCATTACGCAAATCGTCTGCAGAGATTTTGCGACGTTCTGCGTGCCGGCAATGGATCGTTGCTTCGACTATCGTGCATGCGTTCGTTGATTTTCCCAGTTCTCAGGAACGCGCTTCATGACGAAGGTTGAGCCCTTCGTGAGAGTTGATCCCGTGAAAGCCGTGCAGCAGTGGACAGGCTACGGTCGTCCAGCTTCACGGCTCAGCGCTGCCTAAATCATCCGTCCCGGCACCGTGAAATTCATGACTTGGCCGGTGTGGCTTCCCTCTTCCTCTTCCGATGTCATCGGACAGCCAACCGTTTGCACAAGACCTACGGACCGGTGCAGTTGGCGTCGGTGCGGGATGCGGATGAAGCGCGTCAGAAGGGACGCGCGAAATTTCGGGCGGTTCAGGCGCCCGGCAAACAAAGGCCGGACAAAAATTCCCGGATCCCGGCCGGAAAGTTCCCGAACCGCGATCATCTATCTGCGAGGCCATTGAAAACAATGGCGCGAGCGACGGGACTTGAACCCGCGGCCTCCGGCGTGACAGGCCGGCGCTCTAACCAACTGAGCTACGCCCGCAGAGATAGAAACGCGCGCCGAGTTGGGCGCGTCAGAGTGGGTGGGAGATACGCGAGGCTCGGGGGATAGTCAAGGGCAGAGGCACCAATCCCGCAGCCTATCTTAGAGGCCGGCTCAAAGTGCTCCGGGAACATGCTAAAATGCTCGGAACGCCTCAGACCGGATGCCCATCTATGCCCATTCGCATCGTCCAGCTCGGCAGCCCGCGCCACGCAGACGAGGGAACGCGCATCGGCACCGTGCGGCGGCCGCCACGCGGCGTGCGCAAGGAGCGCTACGCCGCCGACAACTGGTACGACGTCTGGCTGCCGGAGTTGGCGCCAAGCGAAGAGCTGGTGGCGAAGGCGCGCGCTGCCGAGACGGAAAAGGAATGGTCCGCCTTCATGCGCGCCTATCGCAGTGAGATGAAGGCGCCGACCGCCAGCCGGACGCTCGACCTGCTGGCTGCCCTCTCGAAGGAGAGCAACTTCTCCGTCGGCTGCTACTGCGAGAACGAGGCGCGCTGCCACCGCTCGGTACTGCGCGAGCTCCTCCGCGAGCACGGCGCGCAACTCACCGAGGCTTAACTCACTCCGCCATGTCCAGCTCGCGCACGCGGCCGAGCTGCGTCATCCAATCCACGTACTGGGGCTTGGCGCGGACCTGAAAGCCGTAGTGTCGGCGCAGCGCCGCGACGAGTCGGCCGTCGCGGCCGAGAATGTCATCCGCATAGCCGACCATGAGCGAGTTCGGCCAGGCTTGTGGACGGATGGCACGCAAGCGCTCGAAAAGCTGATTCTCGCCCTCCTCGGGATTGACCTGCGCCATGAGCGAGAGCATGGCCGCCGTCGAGCGCGAGATGCCCATGTGGCAGTGGACGAGCAGATGGCGATCCGAGCGCGCCTCGGCCTCCGCCGCGAGTTGGCTGCCGAAGGCGAGAATTTCGCCGACATGCTCGCGCGTCGGCAACACGCGCCCGTATCCGGGATCGATGATGTCGTGAAAGCGCAGCGTCGTGCGGCGATGCTCGCCATAGCTGCCGAAGCTCGTGAGTTCCGGCCAGTTCGGATCGAGCAGGGACAGCACATGCGTCACCGCACGCGGTCCGTGCTCGGGAAGCTCATCGATCCCGCAGATCGTGAGCACTGAAACGCCGATCGGCTTCATGGCTCAATGCCGGGCGGCCTTCACCGCCCGGTCCCAGAATGCACTCAGAATGCCTTCGCGGCATTCGGACGGTACTTGTTCTTCGGCACATGGCCCGAGCGTGTCGCCTCGCGACGCTCGCGCACCCAGACCTCGCGGTTCGGATGCAGGCCACCGCCGCGCGTCGCCGGCACAGCCGTATGGCGCGCACGATGGAGAAGCCGCGTATCGGCGGCACCGCAGTTCGGATGCACACCGCCATTGTCCGCGACGACCTTCTCCCAGGCCGCCTTGCGCTTTGCGACGATGGCAGGATCGCTCAGCACCGTGCAGTTCAGCTCGTTCTTGTTGAGGTCGATGACGATCTCGTCGCCGTCCTCGATGAAGGCGATCGGACCGCCGAGCGCCGCCTCGGGACCGACGTGGCCGATGACGAGACCAACCGAGCCGCCGGAGAAGCGCGCATCCGTCATGAGCGCGACGACGATGCCGCGCTCGCGGCAAAGCGCCGTGATGCGCGAGGTCGGATCGAGCATCTCGGGCATGCCCGGCGCACCGCTCGGCCCCTCATAGCGCACGATGACCGTGTCGTGGTTCTGGAACTGCTCGGGCGCGCTGTCGAGTGCGTTGAGCAAGCCCTGCTCGCCCTCGAAGACGCGTGCCTTGCCGCGGAAGACGTTGTCCTCGAGCCCGCCCTCGACGCCCGCAAGCTTGAGGATCGCGGAGAACTCCGGCGAGAGGTTGCCGCCGAGCACACGCAGGCCACCCGTCGGCTTGTAGGGCTTTTCGACGGGATAGATGACCTTGCCGTCGGCCTTCTTCGCACCGAGGCGCTCGACCTGCTGTGCGAGCGTCTCGCCCGTACAGGTCAGCACATTGCCGTTGAGCAGGCCCGCATCGAGCAGCTCGCGCACGATGACCTGCACGCCGCCCATGGCATCGATGTCGACCATGGAATACTTGCCGTAGGGCCGCGCGTCCGTGAGCACGGGCACGATGTTCTGCGAGAGGTGATTGAACTCCTCCGGCGTCATGATCTCCTTCCAGAAATCGGCATAACCGGCGGCGCGCGCGATTTCCGGCGCGTGCAGCGTCACGTTCGTCGATCCGCCGATGGCCATGGCGACGATGACGGCATTGCGCAGCGAGTCGCGCACCACGATGTCGCGCGGCTTGATGTCCTTCTCCATCATCATGGCGAGGTGTTCGACGAGTTCGTCGGCGAACTCGTTCACGCGGCGCGGATCATCCGACGGTGGCGCCACCATATGCAGCGGCTGCATGCCGACGACGCCGATGAAGGTCTGCATCGTGTTGTACGTGAAAATCCCGCCGCAGCTCCCGATGCCGGGGCAGGCATGGCAGGAAATATGATCGCGGTATTCGGCATCCGGATGTCCGGCAACCTGATAGGCGGTCACGAGATCGATCGCCTCACCCGTCTTCGGATCGTGGCCCGGATGGATCGAGCCGTCGGACATTATGATAGACGGCTGGTTGTGCTCGAGCAGCGCCGCGAGCGTGCCGACGGGCGGCTTGTCGCAAGCGACGATCGCGATCGTACCGGCAAGCCCGCTGGCCTCGAGATGTTCACAAAGGGCATCGTTGGTCACGTCGCGGCCGATGAGCGAATAGCGCATCTCGCGCGTGCCATTGCGGATGCCGTCCGAGGTCGCGATCGTGTACTCGGGCTGGACGAGGCGCAGCTTGAGCTTGCCCGGCCCCATACCGATCTTCGCCTTGAGGCGCTCGTGCACGGCTTCGACCTTGTCGAGAACGCCGAGATAGCACTGGCTGTCGCCCTTCGTGCCCACCACGCCGACCGACGGCTCGTGAATGAGATCCGGGTCGGTCCCGAGCGCGCGGGCAATGCCCAGGGTCTGGGTCGAGCGGCCCGGATGGCGGTCGATGAGGACGATCTTGGAATTGGACACGGAAGGCTCCTTCCTTCGGCACGGCGCGCCTCACTCCTGGCGGGACCGCCAAGTAAAGGCAATTGGGAGGCTTTATGGCGGCGAATGGCCATCAGTGGCAAGGGCCGGTAACGCCCACGCGGACCTGCTCGGCGCTTCTGCCATGCAACAAGCTCCGGACCCCAGACATTACATCGAGGAGCTGCCGATCACGGAGAGGGGAAACCATGAGCTATCGAGTTGTCCTTTGGGGGATTGCCAGCGTTGTCGTGGTGCTCGTGGCCGGGAGCGCGGCCTGGATCCTCTCGCTGCCGCCCAATCCGCCGGCTACGGCCGCGCCGCTCGTCCCGCAGCAAGAGAGCGAGGCGGCGCTTGCCGCGCTGAAGCCGCCGAAGCGCCAGCGCCCCCTCGTCGCCATCATCGGCATCAACGACGCGACCGAGACCACCGACTATCTGATGCCGTACGGCATTCTCCGGCGCGCGGACGTTGCCGATGTCTTGACGGTCGCGACAGAGCCGGGGTCGGTTGCGCTCTACCCGGCGCTCAAAGTAGAGCCGAACACCACCGTCGCCGATTTCGATCAGCAGCATCCTACAGGCGCGGATTACGTCATCGTGCCCGCCATGAGCCGCGACGATGATCCGAAGGTCATGACATGGCTCAAGGCCCAAGCGGATAAGGGAGCGGTCATCATCGCCGTGTGCGCCGGCGCCAAGGTCGCCGCCGCTGCCGGACTGCTCGACGGCCATCTCGCGACCACGCACTGGTATTTCTTGAACGAGCTGCGCCAGGAGCACCCATCGATCCGGTATGTCGCGGATCGGCGCTTCATCGTCGATGGCCCGCGCGCAACGACAACGGGCATCACAGCGTCCATGCCCATGATGATCACGCTCGTCGAGGCCATTGCCGGGCGGAACCGCGCCGAGGCTCTCGCCAAGGACCTCGGCCTCGTGAGCTGGGACGCGCGCCACGACAGTGACGCCTTCAAGCTCACGCGGCCCTTTGCAACGACCGTGCTGCGCAATCTCTTCTCGTTCTGGCAGTGGGAAAAACTCGGCATCGAGCTCACGCCCGGCATGGACGAGGTATCGCTGGCGCTCAGCGCCGATGCCTGGTCGCGAACCTATCGTTCGCGCGCCTATACGTTCGCAAGCACTGCAGAAGCAATGGAGAGCCGCAACGGCATCCGCATTCTGCCTGATGAGATCGTCAATAGCTGGCCCGTAGAGAGCCGCCTTCCTTCGATCAACGACCGGCTGCCGGCCCAAGCGCTCGACCAGACACTGCGCAGCATCGCATCACGCTACGGCCGGCGCACGAGCGCCATCGTCGCGATGCAACTCGAATATCCGAGGAAGCCGATCGAGCAATAGACGCGCAGCTCTATTCCTCCAGCACGAGCACGCCGCGGCTCATTTCGGCGCGGCGGAGCTGGCCGAGGAAACTCATGCCGAGCAACGTCTTCGTGAGCTTACCGGGCTCGGCAACGGCAGCGCGCACATCCCGCACGACGATGTCCTCGATGGCTACGCTGTCGAGGGTGACCATGGCGACGCGGGCTATGCCGTTGGCCGTGCTGACGCGATGGGTGTAGTCGCCGTCGCGAATATGGATGCCGGCGGCGCGGGCATCGTCATAGGTCAGCGCCACGATCGACGCGCCAGTATCGACCATGGCCTGCACGGCGCGTCCGTTGACATGAACGCGCGAGTAGAAGTGGCCGTACGCGCCGGCCTTGAGCTGGACCATGCGGCCGGCGGAAGCCGGAGCAGCCGGCTCCTCGTCGCTCGCCTCGCCGCCCTGTTCGTCACCACCGCGCTCGATTTGCTCGGGGGCGCCGATGGCATCGTCGGCCGGCGCACCTTCCTGGTATTCGAATTTCAGTCCGAGCAGATCGCGCACGAGATCGGCATTCATGGCGCCGATGATGCCGAAGCCGGCGAGCGCGGCCCAGACAGCCGCCAGCTTCAGGGCATTCGATGCGGAAAGCGACAACGCCATGACCGACAAGTTCCCGCCTGACTGAACAGCCGGGCCTGCCGTGGAGCTTCAGATGTATCAGCTCCTCAGCGTCAGAAAGTCCCCGGAGAATTCATAAGAGCGCAGGCGGCTTAAAAAACTCATACCGAGGAGGTTCTCGCGCAGCGCCCCGGGCTTGGAGACGAGCGCATCGACGCCGTCGACTTGTATGGACCCGATTGCGATGCTGGTGAGGCGCACATGGGCCGCATAGGTGATGCCGTTGGCGGTCTGGACGGGCACCGTATAGCGCAGCCGGCTCGTGTCGACGCCAAGCCGCGAGGCATCCGCCTCTCGGATAACAACGGTCGAGGCGCCGGTATCGACGAGCATGGGCATATTCTGCCCGTTGACGCGGGCATTGACTGTGAAGTGGCCATCGCGGCGCTTGCGGATGCGGACGGCCTGGGCGCCCTGCGTGCTCGGCTCGATGGATACGGCCGTGCCGGGCGGGGTCAGCTCACCGCGCACGCGATAGGCAATCTCCGTGAGCTCGTCACGATAGCTGTAGCCGGCGACGAGAACGAAGGCGATCGCGGCCCAGGTCAGAAAATCACGCGCCGCCTGCATGGTGCGCCCGCGATAGGAGCCGGCCAGCGAAAGCGTGATCACGATCAGGAACGCGGCGAGGAAGCCGGCGGCCGCAAGGTCCGGCCAGTCGAGACCGAACAGCGTCGCATCGCCCGCGATGAGCAGGCCGAGCGCGCCGATGAGGACCATCAGTAGAATGAGCCAGCCCATTGCCTCAATCTCCGGTGCCGGATGGCGCAGCAGCCTCGGCCACGCGCCGTCCCGGCAAGAGAGCCATGATTCTGCGGCGCTCTGCGGGCGCATACGTGCTCCAGGCAGCAATCTCCGCAATTGTCCGCGCACACCCCGCGCAAAACCCCGATCGCGGCTCGATCACGCAAACCTGAATGCACGGACTTTCCATTTTGCTCCCGAATGACCCGCGCGGCGCAGCGGCGATCGCGAGGGGCCCCAGTGGCCGGGATCGGTGTCGCCTCGTGCGGTTAGATAAGATCAGGAGAGGCGCGTGGCAATGTCTGGGCGAGCTTCGCGCCCAAAACGGGGAGGCGGACGTTCAGTCTCCGTTCAGCCCATCATGGCCGCGTGGGGCGCCCGGCCGGCCGTGCGGGAGGGCCGTTCCCACTCGGCGCGACCGCCATGGCTCGGCAGGGAGCGATGGCGTTCCTGGCCGAGTGGCTGGAGAGGCGCCAGCGCCTCCATGACGCGCTGACGCGGCAGCGAAACCAGCACTTCCGTCCCCTTGCGCAGCTCGGAGCGCAACTCGAAGACGCCCTCGTGCAGCTCCACGAGGCTCTTCACGATCGGCAGGCCGAGGCCCGTCCCGCCTTCGGCATTCTCATGCGCCAGCGAGCCCTGGCCGAAAGCCTGCATGATCCGCGGTATTTCCTCGCGTGGAATGCCGGGGCCGGTGTCGCGAATGCTGAGCGTCTGGCCGCCGAGCGAGTCGCGATAGACGCGCACGGTGATCCGCCCGCCCTTCGGCGTGAACTTGAGGGCGTTGGACAACAGATTGAGACAGATCTGGCGGAGCGCGCGCTCGTCCGCCCATATCATCGGCAGTGTCTGGTCGAGATCCATCTCGATCGTCAGATTTTTGTTCTCGGCGCGCAGCTTCAGCAGGCGGTAGCAATCGTCGGCGACATCGATGAGGCGGATCGCCTCCTCGTTGAGGTCGTAGCGTCCGGCCTCGATGCGGGAGATGTCGAGGATCTCGTTGATGAGATGGAGGAGATGGCTGCCGCTGTAATGCACGTTGGCGGCGTACTCCTTGTAGGTCGGGTTCTTGAGCGGCCCGAGCAGCTCCGCCTTCATCACCTCCGAGAAACCGAGGATCGCGTTGAGCGGCGTCCTCAGCTCATGGCTCATGGTGGCCAGAAAGCGCGACTTGGCGATGTTGGCCGATTCCGCACGACGGCGCGCCTCGTCGGACGTGGCTTTTTCCTGCTCGAGCTCGGCGATGAGCGCGTCCTTCTCGGCCCGGTATTCGAGCATGGCAAGCGCGGTCGAGTTGAGACCCTTGGCCAGGAATATGAAGTAGACGTGTACGCCGAGCGCCATCGAGGCCATGGCCCAGTAGAAGGGATGACCGAGCATGAGCAAGCGCACGACGACTGCGATCGTCATCGGGATCGTACCGACATAGAGGATCGGAAGCGCAGTCGAGGCGAACGTCATGCGGATCGCGAGCACGACGATCAGCGAGGCGAACAGGAAGACATGGGACGCGGAATCGGTGGCCCCCATGCCGACGAGCGCGAAGCCCGCCCAGACGACACCGTTGATGGTCTCGGCCAGGATGAGCCGGCGGCGCCAGACCGTGATGTCGATTTCGCTGCGCGGCAGTGCGACGAAGCGACGGCAGAGTTCGAGCAGCGCCACCTTGGCGCCGATCACCATGACGAGCCAGAGGACGGCCTCGGTCTTGGTCGCCCAGAACATCGAGGCAAGCGAGAAGATCACGGCGAGAAGCTGAATGGTCGCCACCGCACTGAGCTCGTTGCGCACGAACATCAGCAGCATCTCGTACTCGAAACCGGGCTTGCTCTCGCCGTCGAGCGCCAGGCGGCGCCGCGTGTCGCGAACCTGGAAGCCCTGATGCGCGCGCACGATCCGCGGCCGGCGAGGGCTCACTCCTGCTTCCTCTGCGCTGACGCTGATCGATGACACGCCAAGACCCCGAAATTCCTGTCGGAGGCCAGCAGCACATCGAACCCGGCTCTGTCGCACCCGCCTCGCGACCGGCCGCGCCCCGTGCGTGCCTCCCAATTTTCCTCAGTATGAGAGTGATCTGTAAATCCTAACTTCGCGTTTACTCTGACCTGAAGGTTGTAATCACATTTGCTGCAATATGAATTCGGCCTTCATGATTGCGGCTTTCCTGCCTCGTCGGTCCGACAGGCCTGCCGCGCTCCGGCCGCCGTTGCACGCACCGGGCCGGTCGACTAGGACTAGGCTAATTGCTCCCCCTGCCCGGAGATCCCCACCATGAAGCTTCTCGAGACCCGGATGGCGCCCAATCCGCGGCGCGTGCGCATCTTCCTTGCCGAGAAGGGAATTCAAGTTCCGACCGAGGAGCTAGATCTCATGAAGGGAGAGCTTCAAAGGGAGAGTTTCACCAAACTGAACGCCCTTCAACGGGTTCCGGTGCTGCAGCTCGATGACGGCACGGCCATCTGCGAGTCGATGGCCATCTGTCGCTACTTCGAAGAGTTGCATCCAGAACCGCCGCTTTTCGGGACAGGCGCCCTCGGTAAAGCCATGGTCGAGATGTGGCAACGGCGCATGGAACTGGGCCTCATGTCCGCCGTTACGTCGGCGTTCCGCCACCTGCATCCCGCGATGGCCGAACGTGAGGTCCCGCAGGTCGCGGCCTGGGGCGAGGCGAACAAGCCGAGAGCTCTCGAAATGCTGCGCATCCTCGACGAGCAACTCGCGGGCAACCGCTTCGTAGCCGGCGACGCCTACTCTGTTGCCGACATCACGGCGCTCGTCACCGTGGACTTCATGAAACCCGCGCGCGTGCAGCGGCCCGAAGGGCTCGCAAACCTCGACCGCTGGTACAAGGAAGTCGCCTCACGGCCGAGCGCCAAGGCCTGACAGCGCGCACGAACAAGAGGCTGAGACGCCCGTGATGAAACTGACGATCGTCGGATGCGGTGATGCCTTCGGCGCCGGGGGACGGCTGCAGACGGGCTATCACGTCGACCTCGGGCATCACCGCTTTCTCATCGACTGCGGTGCGACGAGCCTGATCGGCCTCAACAAGCTCGGCATCGACCCGAACGGCATCTCGACGATCTTCCTCTCGCATCTGCACGGCGACCATTATTCGGGCCTCGTGTGGTGGATGCTCCACGCGCAGCACGTTGCCAAACGGACCGATCCGCTCACCGTCATCGGACCACCCGGCGTCGAGGATCGCGTGCTACAGACGGCGGAGCTGATGTTTCCGGGATCGACGAAGATCGAGCGGCGCTATCCGCTGATCTTCAAGGAGTGCCGTGCGGGTGAGCCGCTTATCGAAGGCCCCGTCATGGTGACGGCCTGGGAAGTCTCGCATCCCTCGGGCGCGCCTTCGCACGCGCTGCGCTTCGAGACGGGCGGCAAGGTACTGTCCTTCTCCGGCGATACGGAATGGGTCGATGCGCTCGTGCCCGTGAGCGCCGGCGCCGACCTGTTCATTACAGAGTGCTACGCGTTTGATGGCCCTGTGCGCTATCACACGAGCTGGAAAATCCTCGAGGAGAACCTGCCGCGGATCGCAGCGAAGCGCATTCTCCTCACGCACATGAATCCGTCCATGCTGGCGCGCCGCCACGAGATCGACCGGCCGAACATCCTGCTCGCCGAGGACTGCCTCGTCATCGACGTGTAATGCGCACGAAGCGAGTACCTTCGAAGCGTCGCGCACTCGATGCGCTCGTCGCGGACATTCGCGCCTGCCGCCTTTGCCGAGATGAGCCTCGGGGTGCGCCTCTGCCGCACGAGCCACGTCCCGTTCTGCGTGTGAGTACAACCGCGCGCATCGGCGTATTCGGGCAAGCGCCGGGAACGCGCGTCCATGCCTCCGGCACACCTTTCACGGATCCTTCCGGCGTGCGCCTGCGCCAATGGATGGGCGTGACGGACGACGAATTCTACGACGTCAGCCGCATCGCCGTCATTCCCATGGGCTTCTGCTTTCCGGGCCTCGATGCCAAAGGTGGAGACTTGCCGCCACGCCGTGAATGCGCGCCGCTCTGGCGTGCGCGCCTGATGGCGGCACTGCCGAACCTCGAACTGATGCTGCTCGTCGGGCAGTATGCCCAGCGCTGGCATCTGGGACAGGATAGTCGACGCGATCTGACGAGCACCGTGCAGCGCTGGCGTGAGATCGTCGCGCGGCCGGATGGCCCGGTGATGGTGCCGCTGCCGCATCCATCATGGCGCAACAACGCCTGGATCAAGAAGCATCCGTGGTTCGACGCGGAGCTGCTGCCGTGGCTGCGCGAGGCTGTGCGAGCGCATCTCTAGTTCGCGCCTTCGGCGCGAGTGGGCTGCCGCCCACACCCGCTCGGGGAGACCCCGAACCCCCTTCTATTTATGACTTGGAGTTGCCGCGAACTCGACCGGTCCTTTCTCTCCGCGAAGAACGGGGAGAGGGAAAAATGGAGCGCGAGCCGCGCACTCCAAGTGACAAAAAGGAGGGGGTCCGGGGTCTCCCCGGTTGGGGCCAGGGGCGAAAGCCCCGTCGCGCCAGCGGCGCGAGGGCGGCTGCAGTCGAGTTCGACACTGACGCCGAGCATCAGCACCTCTTCTCAGCAGCCCGCGGCAAACAGAAAAACTAGCTCAGCTCATGAATGCGGAAGTTGAGACCGCCGCGCGGTGTCAGCGTCACCGTCGCGTTGATGCCGGGGTGCTCGGCAGCCGGTGCATGCTTGTTGCCCACATATTCGGGACGGAAGCGGCGCAGCAGCATCGAGAGCGCGAGCGTGTTCTCGACCTGGCTCATGGCGCCGCCGATGCAGGAGCGCTTGCCGCCGCCGAACGGAATGTACGTGTAGGGCCGGCGCTTCTTCGCGGCCTCGCCCATGAAGCGTTCGGGGCGGAAGCTCTCGGGCTCCTCCCAGAAGCGCGGATCATGATGCGCACCGTAGGCAAAGAGGACGACGCGATCGCCTGCCTTGATCTGCTTGCCGCCGATCTCGTCGTCCTTCGCGGCGACGCGGATGAGGCCCCAGATCGGCGGATAGAAGCGCATGGTCTCCTGGATCACGGCGCGCGTGTAGGCGAGCCCCGAATAGTCGGCCGCCGTCGGCTCGCGCGAGCCATAGACTTCCTCGCCCTCGCGGCGAATGCGCTCGACGATCTCGGGATTGCGCGACGCTTCGTAGAGCGCCCAGGCGAGTGTCAGCGCCGTCGTCTCGGTGCCGGCCCAGAGATACTGCTTCAGCTCGTCGACGGCCTGCTGCTCGTCGAACTCCGGCACGTTCGGATCGGCGGTTACGGCCTGGATCATCTTCAACAGCGTGCGCTCGCGCTCCTCGCGCGGGTTCGCCGCGAAGATCGACGGCGGCACGCCTGCCCAGGCTTCCATAGCCTTGGCGATGCTGTCCTCGGAGATCTCGAAGTCCGCGTCCGACATCTTCTTCATGCGAAGATCTTTGTGGCTTGGGACGTCGGTGTAGGTCTTCACGCACTTGAAGATGAAGTGCGGATTGAAAGGCATGTCGCGATCGAACAAAGCCTTGCAGATCATGTCGGCCGCGAGCGTCCAGGTCTGCTCGACCATCTCGACGCTCTCGCCCGTGCGCGCGAGCTCGGCCCAGATATCCATCTTCTGGCGGATCGCGGTCAGGAAGTACGGGATGTACTCCGCGAACATGTCCGGATGGAAAGCCGGCTGCTGCGGCATCCGGATCTTCTGCCAGAGAGCGCCGTCGTGCGTGATCATCGACTTGCCGAAGACCGGACGCAGGCCGTCGAAGTACTTCACATAGTCGTCGACCTTCGTGACGAGCACGCGCTTGAAATGATCGGGCTCGGAAAGGAAGACCACGCGTTCGTTGGCCATGGTCACGGCGATGACGCCACCGTAGCGTTGCGTGAGCTGCTGCAGGATCGTCATCGGGTTCGCCGCCGTGCCCTTCTGCAGGGCGGTCAGCTTGAACCAGATGCTCTCCTGCTCACCGAGGCCCTGCGTGTGCTGGCCAGGTGTTGTGGCATTTGCCTGCTGCAGACCATCATTGGTCGGCGTATGGATCGCAGTCATAGCGTGCGTTCCTACCGTCCACGCGCAATGCACGCGGACAATCGAGGTTGTCTCAGCCGACCGGCGTTTCCCCACCCATGGCGCTCGAAGGCATCTGACGTGCCGTTAGCTGCCTAAAGGTCTCGTAACATCCGCTCGGCGGCAATGTCCACGCACGGTCACTTGACCGCTGCATTTTGGCGCGGCCTGTGTCCGAAACGCGAACTTTTGCCAGATTTTAGCCCGGTCACGCCTCTTCAGGCGAGATCATGCAGGACGCTTGGTTAACGGCGGTCAGAATGCGCACGCGCCCATCTTCGAGTCGGGCCGCGTCTGAAGCGACCAGGGCAAGGGCCTGCGGATACAGAACATGTTCCACACGGAGTATCCGTGCGGCGAGGCTTGCGGGTGTATCGCCGTCCAAGACCGGTACCGCCCCCTGGGCGATGATGGGCCCGGCATCCATCTCGGCGATCACATGATGCACGGTGCAGCCGGCGATTCGCACACCATCCGCGAGCGCCCGTGCGTGTGTGTGAAGTCCCGGGTAGAGCGGCAGCAGCGAAGGGTGGATGTTGATCATGCGCCCGGCCCAGCGCGCGACGAAACCACCTGTCATAATGCGCATGAAACCGGCCAACGCGACCAGTTCGACCCCCTCCCTTTCGAGCACGGCCTGGATCGCCTCCTCGAAGGCCTCGCGGGTTGCATAAGCCTTGTGATCGACCGCGTGGGCGGCAATGCCCTGCTCGCGGGCCCAGGCAAGCCCGGCGGCCTGCGGGCGATTGGATATCACGCAGACGATCTCGGCCGGATAGTCCGCCGCGCGCGACGCCGCCACGAGCGCCATCATGTTCGAGCCGCGGCCCGAAATGAGGATGCCGACGCGCCGGCGCGGCTTCACGATGGGTACCTCAACTGACCGGTGTAGTGCACGGCCTCGGTCTGGCCCTTGCCCTTGGCGTCGCTCAGGACGCCGCGCGGCGGCGCTATTCGGCCGATGATCATCGGAGACTCGCCAGCTTCGCGAAGCTCCTTCAGCACGAGTCCAGCGCGGTCGCGCGATGCCACGATCACGAGGCCGATACCGCAGTTGAACGTGCGCAGCATCTCGGTGTCATCGAGATTGCCGGCGGCTTTGAGCCAGCCGAACACAGCCGGCGGTATCCAGGCGCCAAGATCGATCTCGGCACCAATCTGGTCGGATAGAACGCGCGGCACGTTCTCTGAAAGGCCACCACCCGTGATGTGGGCCAGTGCCTTGATCGCGCCCTCGGGGCCGCTGCCGCCGGTCGCGCGCAGCGCCGCCAGCACGGGCTTGACGTAGATGCGCGTCGGCGTGAGCAGGCTTGCTGCCAGCGACACGTCGGGCGCGTAGGGGGCCGGCGTCTCCCACTCGAGACTGGCGCCGGCGACAAGCTTGCGCACGAGCGAGTAGCCATTCGAGTGCACACCCGACGAGGGCAGGCCAATCAGCAGGTCGCCGACGTCGATATCGGCACGCGGCAGCACGCCACCACGCTCGACGGCGCCGACGCAAAAGCCGGCGAGATCGTAGTCACCGCCGCCGTACATACCGGGCATCTCGGCCGTTTCGCCGCCGATGAGCGCGCAGCCTGCCTCATGGCACCCGGCCGCAATCCCGGCGATCACCTCGCGGGCAACCTCCACATCGAGCTTGCCGGTCGAGAAATAGTCGAGGAAGAACAACGGCTCAGCGCCCTGCACGATCAGATCGTTGACGCACATGGCGACGAGATCGACGCCGATCGTCGCGTGCTGGCCGGTCTCGATGGCGATCTTGAGCTTGGTGCCGACACCGTCATTGGCAGCGACGAGGATGGGATCCTTATAGCCCGCCGCCTTCAGATCGAAGAGACCGCCGAAGCCGCCGAGATCCGCATCGGCGCCGGCGCGCCGCGTCGCGCGCACCAGCGGCTTGATGGCGGCCACGAGGGCATTGCCGGCATCGATATCGACGCCGGAATCACGGTAGGTGACGGACGCATTCGGGTCCGTACCTGCGCCGTTGTGGCCAATGGACGTCATTTTCACCCTCGCAGAGGTGGACCGCTGCCCTCGGGCTCGGCGTTCGTGCCACGGCGGACCAGGAACTCGGGGACGGTCAAGCCAGGAGGCGCAATGCTCGCAGCCGAACCCTACTTTTGCCCCAATGGTCATGGCCCAAGTGGTGATGCCCAACTGATGGGTATTGTGCGGGGCAATAGCAATCCGTGGGGCGTTCGGCAACTCACGGAAAGGCTATGTTGTCCCCAATTCCGGATGAATTGGCTAAGCGTGGGACCGTTGGGCACCATGAGAAGGCTTTTGGGCAACACCGACCTAGCAACGGGCATCGGCGCGAATAGCGGCAGGCGGGCGCGGCGAGCCTTAGCAGGCTCGCTTGCGGCGGCGTTTCTCGGCCTCGCGCCGGGGGCTGCGACGGCCGAGGATTCGAAAGTCTTCATCATCGGGAACTATCCCGTGGAGGCCCGCGCAGCCGATGCCGTGACCGCCAAAGAGCAGGCCATTGCCGACGGCCAGCAGGCAGCCTTCCGCTCGCTTCTGAAGCGCATCGTGCCCGTGACCTCCTACGCGCGCCTGAAGCAGGTTCGCGCCACCCCTGCCGCGCCGATGATCGAAGGCTTCTCGGTCCGCTCCGAGCGCAACTCGGCGACGGAATACATCGCGAGCTACGACTTCTCCTTCCAGCCGGCGGCGGTGCAGCAGCTGCTCGAACGCAACGGCATTCCGTACGTCGACAAGCAGGCACCGCGCATCGTGATCGTGCCGATCTATCGCGCCGAGCGCCAGCCGCAGAACGTGACGGCAGAGGCCAGCGACACCTGGATGTACGCGTGGCGCAGTCTCGATCTCGCCAACACGCTGACGCCGGCGACGATCTCGCAACCGAAGAAGACGCTGAATCCCGACACGGTTAAAGCCGCACTCGAAGGTGAAGGCGGCGCGCAGCGCGCGATCGCCGGTGAATACCAGACATCGCTGGTCGTGCTCGCGGTCATCGAGCCGAGTGCCGACGGCAAGAAAGCGACCGTCACGCTTAGCGGGCAGGATTCTGTCGGTCCGTTCTCGCTCGCGCGCAACTATCGCCTCGACGGCGACATTGCCTACACATCCGAGCTTGCGGCAGTCGTCGGGCTCGGCGTGCTGGAAGGGCGCTGGAAGGCCGCGAATTCGCATCTGAGCACGGCGAGTGCGCCGGCGCAGAACAACTTCGCTCCAGCACCGGGCGGTGGCGGTAGTGGCTACGGCTGGGGCGCAAGCCCTGGTGCGAGCCCGGGCTACGGCGAGGGCCCGTCGAGCTATGGCGCTCGCGGCAGTCAGCCCGGTGGCGGCGCGCCGATCCGCCTCTCGGTGTCGTTCCAGGGCATGAACGAATGGCAGCAGATCAGCCAGCGCCTATCCGCGGTGCCGGGTGTCGGTAATCTCGAAGTGGAAGGCCTTTCCGCGCGCAGTGCCCGCATTGCGCTGAGCTTTCCTGGCAGCCCCGACGATCTTGCCCGTGCGCTTTCCCAGCAGGGGCTGAGCCTGCGCAGCGGACCCGACGGATTGATCCTGAGCGGCGGACGCTGATCTACGGTTGAAACAGCCGCATGTCCCACGCGACGGGGTGTTCGAGCCCGGGCCGTATGCGCGGCGCTTCGGGATGTCCGCAGTTGATGATCACGTTCTCCTCGATGCGGGCCACGAACGACGGCACGATCAGGATCGCCGATCGCTTCTCATGGTACCATTTCGAGCCGGCGGCCCGCGCCTTGGCGAGGTCCAGCCATCCAGGCACGGTGTCCTTCGTGAAGATCTCGTAGGAAATACCGGCCGGAATCTCGATCTCGATGTAGTGCTGGTTCGACGGCAGTACGCCATTGAAGTGCGCGAGCTTTTCGAGGAGCGCGGTGGCGTAGTGCCGCGAGGTATAGATGACCTCCTGACCCTTCTCGTGCCAGCGGCCCTCGATGCGCGCCGCGCCTTCGCCGCTGTAGATGGGATAAGTGCCCTGCGGATCGCCGATGCGATAGGCGCGCATCGGCTCCGCGAGAACTCTAGACCGCGACGCCGGCATCGGCTTTGGCCAGCAGCTTGAGGACGAGATCGGCGCCCGCAATCGATTCCTTGGCGAGATCGATCGGCGTGCGGCCGCCGAGCATGGGATGCTCCTGGATCATGAAGCGCGCGGCCCGTCCCGCATCATCGTGATAGACGCGCAGCACCTCGTAGAAGACCTTCGAAAGCGCCCAGACCTTTTCGCTCTCGTCCTTGGTGAGGGCGTGCTTCCGACGATGGAGCGTCGACTTCGGAATGATGTCCGTCGCGCGGACGAACTTCCCCTGCGGATCGATCCGTTCCATGACGACCGTCGCCGTCTTGACCGGAAAGCCCTTGGCAAGCCGCTCCACCAGCCCAAGATCATCCACTTTGGCCCAGTCCGACAGGCCCATGAATTTGGCGATCCGTCGGGCCTCGGAAACGGCCCCACTTTCAGCCGTCGGCATGGCAGCACCTCCGCTATTCCACATGGAACAGATATAGTCTCATTTGGCACCAACCACAAGGCCCAGGCGGGCGCGCGCATCTGCCTGTTGCGCTTGGGCTGGAACGTGCTATGCCCAGGCCACCCCCCAATTCTGTCCGGGTTCAGTACTGCCGCGATGAATGTCGTCACTTCGACCGACGGGCTTGCCGCCCTTTGCCGCGAGCTCGCACAAAGCCGCTATGTCGCTGTCGACACAGAGTTCATGCGCGAGCAGACCTTCTGGCCGAAGCTGTGCCTCGTGCAGCTCGCCGGCCCTGATGCCGAGGCTGTTGTCGATCCGCTCGCCGAAGGCCTCGACCTCGCGCCCTTCTGGGATCTGATGACGGACCGCGACGTGGTGAAGGTTTTCCACGCCGCACGCCAGGATCTCGAAATCGTGCACGTCAAGACGGGCGCGCTGCCGGCCCCCGTGTTCGATACGCAAGTCGCGGCCATGGTCTGCGGGTTCGGTGACAGCATCAGCTACGTCAATCTGGTCAAGCGCATCAGCGGCGAGGATCTCGATAAAAGCTCTCGCTTCACGGACTGGAGCCGCCGCCCGCTCAGCCAGAAGCAGCTCCAGTACGCGCTCGGCGACGTGACGCACCTGCGTAAGGTCTATACGAGCCTGCAGAAAATGCTCGAAACCTCGGGCCGCGCGCACTGGCTCGACGAAGAAATGGCGACACTGCTCGATCCCGGCACGTACGAGACGCATCCCGAGGACGCCTGGCGCCGCCTCAAGCTGAAGGTGCGCGGGCGCAAGTCCCTCGCCGTGCTGATCGAGCTTGCTGCATGGCGCGAGCGCGGGGCCCAGGGCCAGGACGTGCCGCGCAGCCGCATCATCCGCGACGAGGCGCTGTACGACATCGCGAATCAGATGCCGACGGAGACGAAGCAGCTCGCCGAGCTGCGCACGCTGAGCGACGGCTTCTCGCGCTCCCAGCGCGCGAAAGAAATCATCGACGCCGTCAAACGCGGTCTGGCGCGCGATCCGGCCACGCTCCCCTCGGTCAGCTCGCACGCGCCGTCCTCGGGCGACGTCAACGCGCTTTGCGATATGCTGCGGGTGCTGCTCAAGGCGGCGGCCCAGCGTCATAAGGTGGCGCCGCGGCTCATTGCCGATGCCGATGACATCGAAGCCATCGCAAGCCAGCGCAATCCGGATGTACCGGCCCTCAAGGGCTGGCGGCGGGAGCTCTTCGGGGAGGATGCCCTGCGCCTCAAAGCCGGCGAGCTGGCGCTCACGGTCCGCAATGGCGAGGTCATCGCCATTCCGACGACGAAGAAATAGCCCGTCCGCTACCGGCCGCATCGGGATCTGCGCGCCTGCCCAAAAATGCGCCCCTGATCTTGCGCGCGACCGGCTAGCGGAGGCCGCTGCGTCGCTTTATAAGGCTTCCAATCGCCCGGTCACCGTCCGCCCGTCCCGCCTGACGAACGGTGCTTGCCGTGCACTCACGTGCCCGGGTCCCGACAACCTCGATCGACTGCCGGATCGCTGCAGGAGACGTGCCCGTCATGACCCTCACACCCACCTCGCTCGACAGTTTCAAGTGCCGCAAGACCCTCAAGGTCGGCAACAAATCGTATGAGATCTTCTCGCTGCCGGACGCCGAGAAGAACGGCCTCCCCGGCATCTCACGCCTTCCCTTCTCGCTGAAAGTGCTGCTCGAGAACCTGCTGCGCTTCGAGGACGGGCGCTCGGTCAAGGCCGCCGACATCAAGGCCATGGCCGCCTGGCTCACGTCCAAGACATCGAAGGCGGAGATCGCCTATCGTCCCGCGCGCGTCCTGCTGCAGGACTTCACGGGCGTGCCCTGTGTCGTCGATCTCGCGGCCATGCGCGATGCCATGCAGACCATGGGCGGCGATCCCTCGAAGATCAATCCGCTGGTGCCCGTCGATCTCGTCATCGACCACTCGGTCATGGTCGACTACTTCGGCACGGCCGATGCCTTCCAGAAGAACTTCGACGTCGAGTACGAGCGCAACAAGGAGCGCTACGAGTTCCTCCGCTGGGGCGGCTCGGCCTTCAACAACTTCCGCGTCGTGCCGCCGGGCACGGGCATCTGCCATCAGGTGAACCTCGAATACCTCGGCCAGACCGTGTGGACCAAGGAAGTCGGCGGCGTCACGCAGGCGTTCCCGGATACGTGCATCGGCACGGACAGCCACACCACCATGATCAACGGCCTCTCAGTGCTCGGCTGGGGCGTCGGCGGCATCGAGGCCGAGGCGGCCATGCTCGGCCAGCCCGTCGCCATGGTCATCCCCGAGGTGATCGGCTTCCGCCTCAAGGGCAAGCTCAAGGAAGGCATCACCGCGACCGATCTCGTGCTCACATGCACGCAGATGCTCAGGAAGCGCGGCGTCGTCGAGAAGTTCGTCGAGTTTTTCGGCGATGGCCTCGATCATCTCTCGCTCGAGGATCGCGCGACCATCGCCAACATGGCACCGGAATACGGCGCGACCTGCGGCTTCTTCCCAACGGACGCGGACACGATCAAGTATCTGACCTCCACGGGACGCTCGAAGGAGCGCGTCGCACTCGTCGAGGCTTACTGCAAGGTACAGGGCCTGTGGCGTCAGCCGGGTTATGAGCCGGTCTTCACGGACGTGCTGGAGCTCGACATCTCGACGGTCGAGCCCTCCATGGCTGGTCCCAAGCGCCCGCAGGATCGTGTTCTGCTGAAGGACGCCAAGGCTGGTTTCGCTAAGGCGCTCCCAGAGATCGTGAAAGGCGCGACCATCGACGCCAAGACGCCGGTCGGTGACGGCAGCTACAGCATCGGCAGCGGCGATGTCGTGATCGCGGCCATCACATCGTGCACGAACACATCAAATCCCTCGGTGCTCGTCGCTGCGGGCCTCGTCGCCCGTAATGCGCGCGCCAAGGGCCTCAGCATCAAGCCGTGGGTGAAGACATCCTTCGCGCCGGGCTCGCAGGTCGTGACCGACTACCTCAGCAAGGCCGGCCTGCAGACGGAACTCGACGCGCTCGGCTTCAATCTCACGGGTTACGGCTGCACGGTCTGCATCGGCAATAGCGGCCCACTGCCTGAGGCGGTCTCGAAGGCGATCGCGGACGGCAATCTCGTCGCTGGCGCCGTTCTGTCGGGCAACCGCAACTTCGAGGGCCGCGTGCACGCCGAGGTGAAGGCCAACTATCTCGCCTCGCCGCCCCTGGTCGTCGCCTATGCGATCGCCGGCACGCTGAACAAGGACCTGACCACCGAGCCGATCGGCACCGACCAGGAAGGCAAGGATGTCTTCCTGCGCGATATCTGGCCGACAACGGCCGAGATCGCGGAGATCGTACGCTCGACGGTGACGCCCGATACGTTCGCCGCGCGCTACGCCGATGTCTTCAAGGGCGACGAGAAATGGCAGGCGCTCGGCAAGGCGCGCGCGAGCCTCACGTACGGATGGAACACGGTCTCGACCTACGTCCAGAACCCGCCGTACTTCGAGGGCATCACGATGGAGCCGAAGCCCATCAGCGACGTCGTCAATGCGCGCATCCTCGGCCTCTTCGGCGACTCGATCACGACCGACCACATTTCGCCGGCCGGATCGATCAAGCGTGACGGCCCCGCCGGCAACTACCTGATCGAGCGCCAGGTGCGTCCGCACGATTTCAACTCGTACGGCGCGCGGCGTGGCAACCACGAGATCATGATGCGCGGCACGTTCGCCAACATCCGCATCAAGAACCTCATGCTCGGCGGCAAGGAAGGCGGCAACGCGATCCACTATCCCGACGGCAAGGAGGCGTCGATCTACGACGTCGCCATGCAGTACAAGGATGAGGGCGTGCCGCTCGTCGTGTTCGGCGGCAAGGAGTACGGCACGGGCTCGTCACGCGATTGGGCAGCGAAGGGTACAGCCCTTCTCGGCATCCGCGCCGTGATCGTGCAGTCCTTCGAGCGTATTCACCGCTCGAACCTCGTCGGCATGGGCGTGCTGCCGCTCGTGTTCGAGGACGGCCTGTCGTGGCAGGACATCGGCCTCACGGGCAAGGAGTTCGTCACCATCCCCGGCCTCACCGACTTGAAGCCGCGCCAGAAGGTCATCCTCCAGGTGACATTCGAGGATGGCGTGACGCGCGAAGTGCCGACGCTTTGCCGGATCGATACCGAGGATGAGATGAGCTACTACCGCCACGGCGGCATCCTGCACTACGTGCTGCGGAACCTCGCCGCGGCAGCCTGAGGTCCAGATGCCAATCGGGTGCGGGCAGAGCTCGCACCCCCTCAGATGGTTAAGAAGCTCCTGTCCGATCGGACAGGAGCTTTTTTCTTTTGCCTCATGCACATTATGAGCGTGTCGCCGCACCCCTCGGCGGCATGAAGAAGAGACCCTACTCTGACTTTGCTTCCGCCTCCCCCTCGAGAAGCAAAAAGGGCCGCCCGCTGGGCGGCCCTTTCCGTAAGTTCTTGTCGCTAACCGATCCGATTAGAAGCGGATGCGGGTACCGGCGAGGACGAGGTGGAGGTCTTCCGCCGAATCTCCACCAGTGGCGCTGCAGAGATCGCAACCGCCGCTCAGGCTGTAGTTCTTGTAGACCAGCCAGAACTCCATCGCAGCCGCATCGACATGCTGCACAACACCGACGCCCCAATGGGTCAGCTTGTCGCTCGACGTTGCGTCAATAAAGGTGTCCTGCGAGTTGCCCTTCCACTGGCTGTACTCGCCGAACAGAACCGTGTCGCCGAGGCCGAAGAAGTTCCGAGCAACACCGCCTGAGAGATAGTAGAAGCTCGAGCTGAAGTCCGCATCGGGAGCCGCCGTCGGCGCAGGCGCCGTGGAAGCGCGAAGACCGCCGAGATGGGTAACCCCGCTGTAGTCACGATCACCGGCGGCACCCGTGAAGAACAGTCCCGTCGGCATGTGGCGGATCGAGAGTGAACCGGCGAGTTGCTCCAACTCCTTGGAGCAATTCTCCGCGCAGGTGAACGCCCCTGTGGGACCATCGTACTCGGACCGAACACTGTAGCCGATACCAGCGGCGATGCGGACACCGTTGAACTCGCCCGCGTAGCGCAGCGCGACATCCCAATAGTTGTCCTCGCCGACCGAGGCTCCGAGCGTGAAGCCCGCAATCGTCGGTGTGCGATACTGGATGTGCTGGTTGCGCTCGTTCAGCCAGTCACCCGACGAGCCCTGGAAGAAATTTCCCCAGGTCGCATTGGAGAAGCCGCCGTCCCGCGTACGGATATTGAACCCCGACGAGTGCAGCCGCACGTCGTTCGACGCGCCCATGCCCTTGCCGGACAGGTCGATCAGGATGATGTTGTTCGCAGCCGACGAGCCATGACCGAGCGAGACGCGACCAAGACGGCTATGCTCTACCCACGCCATGGCCTCACGCAGGTTATGCCCCGAACCGCCGGCGTCGTCGCCGGCTGTACCGTTCACGGTCATGCCGTTGCCATTGGCCTGGTTCACGGCCGACGAGTTGCTGCCGAACGCCTCGAACTCGTAGAGGAAGCCGGCTGTGATCTCAGGCGAGATCTTGGCCGAGCCGCTCATGCGCCAGCGCGAGTTGGACTGCGTCGGTCCCGCGACGTACATATCGCTCTGGATACCATCGTCCCAGAACATGAGCTGCTGCGAGATCTGACCCGAGATGGTCAGCGAGACCTTCCGATTGCCCTTGCGGGCCGTCGTCGCCTCGAGCTCAGCAACACGCTCCTCGAGGTCGGCGCAGCAATTACCACCGAGGTCGGCAGCCGACGCGGGGCCCATACCCACGATCAGTGCAGCGACGGCGGCCATCGAAATGCGACTGAATGTCGTCATCGATCCCCCATTCATCTGTCTAGTGCTCCATTTCCAATTGCTTCCAGCGCGGAAGCAGAGTGCGCAGCCCGGCGGCGGGCAATTTCACGTCTCTTCGGGACTGCACGCACGCGCCTCAAGCGCACGCCGTCACGAGGAAACGCGACTTCAAATCACGCGGAACTGGACTGGATACGCGGTCTGCGGCAGGACCATTGAGCGCCGGGCTTGCTTCCTGCGCTTCGGTCCGGTCGGCATGAACACTCATGCCTTGGACCGCTTCGATGAGACCTCGACTGGAGGACTCGCCGCACGACTCGACTGATGGACTGAGGAATATGTTTCGGCGTGTTTTCGGTCTAACAACCTGGAGTTGAAAGCACCCCAGCAGGCGTGGGCAGCGTTCGTAATGAGTCACATTGTGGCCTGAACGACACGCATTTTGCGCCGGCACGCGCTTGAATTCTCACCAACAAGTTAAAACCGGGCACTTCCATATGCCGTGCTGTGCACGATCGAGACGAGAACTGTGTTGCGGCGTAGGGAACTTTCATTCCGGACAAGCGCTAAGCAGTCAGTCGCGCCCTCACTCAATCGCTCTAGATTCGCGCGGAGCACGTGAATGTGGAGCACTGGCCAAAACATCCGCGCTGTTGCATCCTCCAGGGCGCTTGCACACTGCCTCCGCGATCCGACATATGGCTCCGCGAGTGTCTCAATGAGATGGGCCGCTCTCGAGCGGCTGTGGCGAGCTCGACGAATCGCGCGCGCGTGCCTCGATAAATCCTAGGCAGAGCCGAAGACAGAACCGACAGGAGATCCAACTATGACCTTCAAACTGCCCGAACTCCCATATGCCTATGACGCGCTCGCGCCTTACATGTCGAAGGAGACGCTCGAGTTCCACCACGACAAGCATCACCTCGCCTATGTCGACAACGGCAACAAGTTCGCCGGCCCCGGCACGAAGTACGAGGGCAAGAGCATCGAGGACATCTGCAAGGAAGCGTTCGCAGCGAAGGACGCGCCGGTCATCAACAATATCGGTCAGCACTACAATCACATTCACTTCTGGAAATGGATGAAGAAGGGCGGCGGCGGCAAGAAGCTGCCCGCGAAAGTGCAGAAGCTCGTCGACGAGGCGGGCGGATTCGACAAGGTGCGCGCTGACTTCATCGCCGCCGGCGTCGGTCAGTTCGGTTCGGGTTGGGCCTGGCTCGCCGTAAAGGGCGGCAAGCTCGAGGTCCAGAAGACGCCTAATGGCGAAAATCCACTCATGCACGGCGCGCAGCCGATTCTCGGCGTCGACGTGTGGGAGCACAGCTATTACATCGACTACCGCAATGCGCGCCCGAAGTATCTCGAAGCCTGGTTCGACAATCTCGTGAACTGGGAATACGTGGAAGAGATGCTCGGCTGAGCGCCGCTCACGTCGATCGACTGAACAAGAAAGGCCCCGTCTCTTGGCGGGGCCTTGCTCTTTCGAGTGCGGTGAACGCGGCAGCTCAGGACGACGATGTGTTTTCCGTAAGATCAGGCTTCAACTCGTCGACATTATGCGCTCGACGCACACGCCCCTCGAGCTGCGCCCCTTCATCGACGCTGAGCGTCTGATGGTGCACGTCACCTTCGACCCTGGCGCCCGACTCGAGCAGCACGCGGATGCCGCGAATCGTTCCCATGATCGAGCCGAACACGGTGATCGTCTCAGCCGAAACGACGCCTGTGACTTTGCCGACATCGCCGATGATGACCTCGGTGCCGAGCACGTCGCCCTGAACCTCGCCTTCGACGCGGATCTTGCCTTTGGAGATGATCCGCAGCCCCTGGCCGATGATCGTGAGATCCTGGCCAATGATGGAGATGCCGCTCCCCGAAGCGTCGCTGACAGGACCGCTCGGGATGACCGTGTCGTTGTGAGCCTGATGGATTGGCGCTGGCGGCGGCTCGCTCGGGGTGCGGCCTGTAGCAGGCGACATCGTCTGCAGGCGAAGCGAATCTATCCGCTGCGGCTCGGCCGAAGCCTTGGGTGAGGTCGAACCATTACGCGTGAACATTTCTGGCCCCCGTATTTTCTGCCAAGCGACAATTGTTTTGCCGCTTTGAAAGCCAATCACGCGCCCATGGTCGAAATGTGTCTTTTCAATGAGCATAAGCTGAAGGGCGTATGAAGGCGCAGCGACGGCCGGCGCTTGGGTGCGGCTGCAGCTCTGCCCTCCGCAGACCCGCGTTGACGCGTCGTCGGGCCGCTGCGAATTTGAAGCGTCGCTCAGTACACAGGCCCCAGCCTGCAAATGCCCGTCAACGGGCAACGCCACCCACACAGAAGAGGAAACACCATGGATTTCAGCGGGCAAGTTGCGGTCGTCACCGGCGCCGCCAACGGCATTGGTCACGCCACCTGCCTCGCGTTTGCGGCCCGCGGCGCGAAGATCGTCGCCGTCGACCGTGACACGGCCGGTGTCGCGAAGCTCGCCCAGGAGATCCGCGGCAAGGGTGGTGAGGCCCTGGCTGTCCCCGCCGACGTCACCAAGTCGGCCGATGTCGCCCGCTATGTGAAGGCCGCCGTCGACACTTATGGTCGGATCGATGCTTTCTTCAACAATGCCGGCATCGAAGGAAAAGTGGCGCCCATCGCCGAGTATGACGAGGCCGTATTCGATGCCGTCATCGGCGTGAATCTCAAGGGGGTATTCCTGGGCCTCCGGCATGTTCTGCCGGTCATGATCAGCCAGGGCAGCGGCGCCGTGGTGAATACGGCATCGGTCGCAGGTATCACGGGAAGCCCGAACATGGGCCCCTATGTGGCCACGAAGCACGCCGTCATCGGCCTGACCAAATCCGTATCCGGCGAGGTGGCGCGCCAGGGCATTCGCATCAATGCCGTCTGTCCGGGACCAGTCGATACGCGGATGATCCATTCCATCGAGGAGATGATCAGTCCGGCGGATGCGGAGGCGGTCAGCGCCCGCTATCAGGCCTCGATCCCCATGGGACGCTACGCCACCGTCGACGAGATCGCCAGCACGGTCCTGTTCCTGTGCTCCGAGTTCGCCAGCGGAATCACGGGCGCCCAGTATGTCGTCGACGGCGGCCGGACAGCCACCGGCGGAGCGGCCACGACCGTCGGCGCGCCCCGCAACTGAGATGCCGTCAGGGAACCGCCGGAGCCAATATCTGTGGCCCGGCGGCCCCTCCGAGCGCGGCTCCGCTGCAATTCCGTGCAAAGCACGCCTAAAGACGCACCATTGATTGTTGCATCGCCGCACCGGTTTTGGCATGGTCCGCCCGCCAAATCCCGACCGGGCGCGTACTGACGGCGGGAGCCGGCACTGCGCGCCGGCCGGCGCCGCAATATCCTTCCTTGCATCGACCCGGCAACCCAGCGGCAGCCGGAGCGCTGTGAGGTCTTTGCTTTGCCGTGCGAGCTGCGATCCTGGTGGTCTCCACCAAGATGGCGCGCACTCCAAGCCCTGAAGGGGGCATCTGACCAACGGGGAGCACTCTACTCATGCAGTCCATCTTGTGGGCCATCATCATCTGTGGCCTGCTTTCGATAGCCTACGGCGCATTCACGATCCGCGCGGTCATGGCATCGGACGCCGGCAACGCGCGCATGCAGGAGATCGCCGGCGCCATTCAGGAAGGCGCGCAGGCCTACCTCACCCGCCAGTATCAGACCATCGCCATCGCCGGCGTGCCGATCTTCCTCATTGTCGGCTTCCTGCTCGGCTGGCTCGTCGCGATCGGCTTCCTCATCGGTGCGGTGCTATCGGGCCTCGCCGGTTTCGTCGGCATGCACGTCTCGGTCCGCGCCAACGTGCGGACCGCGCAGGCCTCGACGGTTTCGCTCGCCGATGGCCTCTCGATGGCCTTCCGCGCGGGCGCCGTGACCGGCCTCCTGGTTGCCGGTCTCGCGCTCCTCGGCGTCGTCGTCTACTACGGCATCCTCACCGGCATGATGGGCTACGGCACGACCAGCCGCACGGTGATCGACTCGCTCGTCGCCCTCGGCTTCGGCGCCTCGCTCATCTCGATCTTCGCCCGCCTTGGCGGCGGCATCTTCACCAAGGGTGCCGACGTCGGTGGTGACCTCGTCGGCAAGGTCGAAGCCGGCATTCCCGAAGACGATCCGCGCAACCCGGCCACGATCGCCGACAACGTCGGTGACAACGTCGGCGACTGCGCCGGCATGGCCGCCGACCTCTTCGAGACCTACGCGGTGACTGTCGTCGCCACCATGGTGCTCGCGGCGATCTACTTCGTCGGCCAGGATGTCGTCAGCTCGCTCATGATCTACCCGCTGGCGATCTGCGGTATCTGCGTCGTCACGTCGATCATCGGCACGTACTTCGTCCGTCTCGGCGCCAACCAGTCGATCATGGGCGCCCTCTACAAGGGCATCATCGCGACAGGCGTGCTTTCGCTGATCGCGCTGTACCCGCTCACCGACTACATGCTCGGCATGGACACCGTCTTCAAGACGACGAGCGGCTTCTCCTTCACCGGAATGGATCTCTTCTGGTGCGGCGTGGTCGGTCTCATCGTGACGGCGGCCATCATCGTCGTGACCGAGTACTACACGGGCATCGGCTATCGCCCCGTGCGCTCGATCAGCCAGGCGTCGGTCACCGGCCACGGCACAAACGTGATCCAGGGTCTCGCGGTCAGCCTCGAGGCGACGGCGCTGCCGGCACTCATCATCGTCGCCGGCATCATCGTCACCTTCAAGCTCGCCGGTCTCTTCGGCATTGCGATCGCGGTCACGACCATGCTCGCACTCGCCGGCATGGTCGTCGCACTCGATGCCTTCGGCCCCGTGACGGACAACGCCGGTGGCATTGCCGAAATGGCGGGCCTGCCGAAGGAGATCCGTCGCACGACCGACGCACTCGACGCCGTCGGCAACACGACCAAGGCAGTCACCAAGGGCTACGCGATCGGCTCGGCCGGTCTCGGCGCACTGGTGCTCTTCGCGGCCTACAATGAAGACTTGAAATACTTCATAAGTCAGGCCCAACCAGGATCGATGTTCCACAACCTGACCGTCGACTTCTCGTTGTCCAATCCGTACGTCGTCGTCGGCCTGCTGTTCGGCGGCCTGCTGCCGTACCTCTTCGGCGGCATCGCGATGACGGCGGTCGGCCGCGCTGCGGCCTCGATCGTCGAGGAAGTCCGCCGGCAGTTCAAGGAGAAGCCGGGCATCATGAAGGGCACTGAGAAGCCCGACTATGCCCGCGCCGTCGACATGCTGACGCGCGCCGCGATCAAGGAAATGGTCGTGCCGTCGCTGCTGCCTGTCCTCTCGCCGATCGTCTGCTTCTTCGTCATCAAGTGGATCGCCGGCACGGGCCATGCGTTCGCGGCTCTCGGCGCCATGCTGCTCGGCGTGATCGTCACGGGCCTCTTCGTCGCCATCTCCATGACGGCCGGCGGCGGAGCCTGGGACAATGCCAAGAAGTCCTTCGAGGACGGCTTCGTCGACAAGGACGGCGTGAAGCACCTCAAGGGCTCCGAGGCGCACAAGGCCTCGGTCACGGGTGACACCGTCGGCGATCCCTACAAGGACACCGCCGGCCCGGCCGTGAACCCGATGATCAAGATTACGAACATCGTGGCGCTGCTGCTGCTGGCGATCCTGGCGCATTGATCTGGTTGCCGCGGGCTGCTGGGAAGGGGTGCTTCGCAACCCTTCCGTGGCGGCAGGCCCGCGGCGGCCACACCGAAAGTCTGAAGCGCGGCGCTCGAAAGGACGCCGAGTTTTGCTTTGGCGCGTCGCGTCGCGCTTTTAGCGCGAGAGGGGCTGCCGCCCCTTCAACCCCGCTCGGGGGACACCCCCGAACCCCCGTCTTTTATGGACTGTAGTTCGCCGCGAGCGCCCACTTCTCCCTCTCCCCGCATGCGGGGAGAGGGTCGGGGTGGGGGCGGCGGCAAACTCTGACGTGTGAGCGAGTTCCCGCCCCTCATCCTAACCTTCTCCCCGTGTAGAACGGGGAGAGGGGATCTGTCGCACGCGCGGCAAACTCCAAGTCTTAAAAAGGAGGGGGCCCGGGGTCTCCCCGGCTGGGGTGCGGGGACTGGTCCCCGCGTCGCGAAGCGACCCAGCGCGGCTCTTGCTGACCGCCACCGCATTTGCTTCCCTCGTTGCAACGACAGACGCAGGGAGAAACGGCGATGCCGACAATCGGACTGGTGGGTGTGGGGCTGATCGGACGGGCGTGGGCGAATGTGTTCTCGCGCGCGGGCTGGGACGTGGTGATGTGGGACGCGAACCCGGAAGCCACAGCCGCAGCACCACGTCTCGTTGCCGAGTCGCTGCATGACCTCGCGAAGCATGGACTGGTCGAAGAGCCCGACAAGGCCGCTGCACGCCTGCGCACGGCGCCGACACTCGAAGATGCGGTGAAGGGCGTCGATCTCGTGCAGGAGTCGGGCCCCGAGCGTCTCGAGGACAAGCTCGCCATCTGGGCGCGTTTGGATGCAGCGGCCGCACCCGAGACGGTGCTCGCATCTTCTACATCCGCGATCGTGGCTTCGCTTTTCACGAAGGAGCTCGCAGGACGCGGGCGGTGTCTCGTCGCGCATCCCGTGAACCCGCCGCATCTCGTGCCGATTGTCGAGTTGTGTGGCGCACCGTGGACGACGAAGGAAACGATCGCGAAAGCGCGCGGCTTCTATCAGAGCGTCGGTCAAGTGCCGATCGAGGTGAAGAAGGAGGTGGACGGCTTCATTCTCAACAGGTTGCAGATCGCGCTGCTGACGGAGGCGTTCCGGCTCGTCGATGAAGGCTACGTCTCGCCGCAGGACCTCGACCACACGATCGCGGATGGGCTCGGCCTGAGATGGGCGTTCATGGGGCCCTTCGAGACCATCGAGCTCAATGCGCCGAAGGGCACGGCCGACTACTGCGAGCGCTACGGCGACTGGTTCCGCCGCTACATGAAGGATCTGCCAAAGCCCGCCGTGTGGGACGAAGCAAACTGGCGCCGCGTCGCGGAGGCCTGGGGTCTGCCGCCCGCGCCCGACAAGATCGCCGAGAAGTCGCTCTGGCGGAACGAGCGGCTCGCAGCGCTCGCGGCTCACAAGAAAAAGCAGAAGAGATTTCAAGGCTGAATGCTGCGGGAGGCTCACACGACGAGCTTGAAGGCCTCACCGTCGCGCACGACGTGCCCGGCGGTGGGGCCCGCGAAATGCGTACCGATCACGAGCACCGGCTCGCCCGCCAGTTCGCCAAGAATGCGGCGACGCGTGGCTTCCCCAGCCTTCTGGTCGAAGTCGGCAGCCGAGCACCAATCAGGCCGCGCGAACTGACACGGGTGATGCGCGAAGTCGCCCGTGATCATGGCGCGCTGGCCCTTCGACGTGATCAGCACGCTCGCATGGCCCGGCGAATGCCCCGTGCTCGGTGTGAGGCGGATTTCCGGACAGATCTGGTGATCCAGCTCGACGAGATCGGCGAGACCGAGATCGAAGATCGGCTTCACGCTGTCGGCGATGACGGGATGCTGATCGGGCCGCGCGGTTTGCGTAGTCCAGTGCTCGTATTCAATGCGGCCGAAGAGGTAGCGCGCCTTCGGGAAGGTCGGCACCCACCGGCCATTCACGAGCCGCGTATTCCAGCCGACATGATCGACATGAAGATGCGTGCACAGCACCGTGTCGATCGTGTCGGGCGCGAACCCTGCCGCAGTGAGATCCTCGAGAAAGGGACCGCTACGATCGTTCCACGTCGGAATGCGGCGGTCCTTTTTGTCGTTGCCGAGGCAGGTATCGACGATGATGCGGCGGCCCGGCGCCTCGACGAGCAGCGCGTGGATGCTCATCCTGAGGCGGCCGTTCTCGTCGGCGAAATGCGGAATGAGCCATGAGATCGGGCGGACGGCTTCAGGCATCGCGTCGGGAAGAATGAAACGGCTGCCGCCGGTCATCTCAATCTCAACGATCTTCGTGACCGTCACATCGCCGATCTGCCATTTCATGCGCGCTTCCCCGATTGTGTTTTCGCCAGCATAGCCGTGCGCTGGCGCGTCTGCACTCAAAGGCGTGACGCAAGGAATTCAGCGACTTCCGGCCATGTATGAAAAACTTGGCTCGCGCCCGCATCGCGCAAGCGCTCGGCATGTCCGTCACGAATATGCGCGCCGGCACACAAGCCGACCACGCACATGTCCGCGGCCACACCGGCGCGGACCCCGCTCAGGCTGTCTTCAATAACGAGACAGTTGTTCGGAGCAACGCCGATCTTGTCCGCCGCGTAGAGGAAAATATCGGGATGTGGCTTGCCGCGCGGCACGAGCGTGGCACTGAAAATCGTATCGGGAAAATGATGTCCGAAACCGATCACATCCATGCTGAGCGCAAGACGATCGGGCGAACTCGATGAGGCGATACAGCGCGGCAATGCCGCAAATCTTCGAATGAAATCCTCGACACCCGGAACCGGCTTCAAAGCCTCGCGAAAGCGCGCGTCGAGCGCGCGCCTCATATCATCGAGGAAGCGTTCGGGCACGGGACGACCGGTGGCGGCCACGATCGCCTCATCGATCTCGACCCACCGCTTGCCCATGTAGAGGGTGATGGAGTCCTCGAAGGTCGTCGGCACACCGATCGCCGTTATGGCTTCAGCGAGCACATGGTTCGCCAGCACCTCGCTGTCCGCGATGACGCCGTCGAAGTCGTAGATGATGCCTTTAATGGCTCTCAACTTGCTGCCCCCTATCCCCATGGCCGCCAGATCTCTCCCCACGCCCCTCTCTTGACACCGGCTCATCTGCCATGTCCATAAGGCGCCGGATACATCCCGCGCCTTAATGCCCATCCGCGGCCTCGGCGCGTTTTCACTATATGTTCCGGGTTGGCCGCCGCCCCAGGCGTGTGGACCGGTATCAGCCCCCGTGCAACCCCAAGCAATGGACGCGCGCATGTCGAAAGCCTTCGTCTTTCCCGGCCAGGGCAGCCAGGCCGTCGGCATGGCCAAGGAGCTCGCCGAGACCTTCCCGGCCGCCCGCGCGCTCATCGACGAGGTGGACGATGCGCTCGGCCAGAAGCTCTCCACGCTCATGTTCGAGGGGCCGATCGAGACGCTGACACTGACGGAGAATGCGCAGCCCGCGCTGATGGCGGCATCTCTTGCGGTGATGCGCGTGCTGGAAAAAGAAAAGGGCTTCTCGCTCAAGGATCGCGTGGCGTACGTCGCGGGCCATTCGCTCGGTGAATATTCGGCGCTCGCGGCGGCAGGCGCTATTTCGGTGGCGGACACCGCGCGGCTCTTGAAGCTGCGCGGCCAGTCCATGCAGAAGGCCGTGCCGGTCGGCGTCGGCGCCATGTCGGCGCTGCTCGGCGTCGGGCTCGACGTTGCGAAGAAGATTGCCGCCGATGCCGCGCAGGGTGATGTCTGCGATGTCGCCAACGACAACGAGCCGACGCAGGTCGTGCTCTCGGGCCACAAGACCGCGATCGATCGCGTGCCGGAAGTCGGCAAGGCGCATGGCCTGCGCCGCGCGATCCCGCTTCCTGTTTCCGCGCCGTTTCATTGCAGCCTCTTGAAGCCCGCCGCCGATGCGATGGCCGAGGCGCTCGCGAAGGTCGAGATCAAGGCGCCCGTCGTTCCTGTCGTCGCGAACGTGCTGGCAGCGCCGATCAGCGATCCGGCCGAGATCCGCGCGCGCCTCGTCGAGCAGGTCACGGGCACCGTGCGCTGGCGCGAATGCGTACTCGCCATGGCTGGCGCGGGCGTCACTGAACTCTACGAGATCGGCACGGGCAAAGTGCTGAGCGGCCTCGCCGGCCGCATCGACAAATCGCTGAAAGCAACGCCGGTCGGCTCCCCCGCCGACATCGAGGCCGTCGCCGCGCAACTGATGAGCTGAAGGATACGATCATGTTCGATTTGACGGGCAAGACCGCGCTGGTGACGGGCGCGACAGGCGGCATCGGCGGCGCCATTGCCGAGGCGCTGCACGCCCAGGGCGCGACGGTCGTGCTCTCAGGCCGTCAGGCCGACAAGCTCGAAGCGCTCAAGGCCAAGCTCGGCGAGCGCGCGCTGGTGCAGCCCTGCGACCTCGCCAACAAGGAGCAGGTCGGCAAGCTCATCGACGAGGCGATCAAGCTCGTCGGTGGACGCCTCGACATCCTCGTCAACAATGCCGGCCTCACGCGCGACAACCTGTTCATGGTGATGAAGGATGCGGAGTGGGATGACGTGATCGCCGTCAATCTGACCTCGACCTTCATGCTCATGCGGGCCGCCGCGCGCCACATGATGCGCTCACGCTCCGGCTACGGCCGCATCATCAATATCTCATCGGTATCGGGCATCTTCGGAAACCCCGGCCAGGGCAACTACGCCGCGTCCAAGGCCGGCATGATCGGTATGACCAAATCGCTTGCCCGCGAGGTCGCCTCGCGCGGGGTGACGGCGAACTGCATCGCCCCCGGTTTCATCGAAACACCGATGACCGCAGCTCTGAACGAGAAACAGACAGCCACGATCAAAGAAGCTATTCCGGCTCAGAGCTTTGGCAAGCCCGAGGACATCGCCGCCGCCGCCGTTTACCTTGCTAGCGAAGAAGCCCGATACATGACCGGACAAACCCTTCATATCAACGGCGGCATGGTGATGATCTGAGGCCTATCTGCGGCCTGCCGAGCCGTGCACAATGCCGCGTCCAGGCCCCGTCCGGGCCGCTAGCCAAGGGATTTTTTGTGTGTTAACGAGCCGAAAATTCGAGCCGTTGACGCTGGAGTTTGCATCGATTTCAAGCACCCTGTAGTGGATATCCCCACGACAGGACCGAATCGGTCGTAACAAGTAACCGCCACAGCCACACAGGCAATGGCATCAGTAGAGTCGTCAGGACCGCGTCGCGGTTCCTTGAGGTGACAGAGCGCGAGGGAAGTAGATATGAGCGACGTCGCAGAGCGCGTGAAGAAGATTGTCGTCGAGAATCTCGGCGTGGAAGCCGAGAAGGTCGTCGAGACGGCGAGCTTCATCGATGACCTCGGCGCTGACAGCCTCGACATCGTCGAGCTGGTCATGGCTTTCGAGGAAGAGTTCGGCTGCGAGATTCCGGACGATGCCGCCGAGCAGATCCAGACCGTCGGCGATGCGGTGAAGTTCCTCGAGAAGAGCGCCGCCAGCACCGCCTGATCGGCGCGGCCACAGGATCGACTGCAGGCACCGTCGGGGGGAACCGAGTTGGTGCCGCAGTGATCCAGGGCCCCGATCGTGCGGGTCGCAATTGGGGGTGCTGCTTGCGTGGACGTGAACAGCATGACTTGGTGGGAGTGGTAACGCGAGGCGACCTTCCTGCCGGATAACCTGGACAGGTGTGGGATGCAGCGAGTTGTCGTCACTGGGCTTGGCCTCGTTACTCCTCTCGGATGTGGCGTCGAGCCCACGTGGGCACGCCTCCTCGAGGGACGCAGTGGTGCGCGCCGCATCACCGAGTTCGAGGTGGCGGACATCGCTGCCCAGATCGCAGCATTCATTCCGCGCGGCGACGGCTCGGCGGGGACCTTCAATCCCGACCAGTGGATGGAGCCGAAGGAGCAGCGCAAGGTCGACGACTTCATCGTGTACGCGATGGCGGCGGCCGAGCAGGCGCTCACAGACTCCGGCTATTCAGCAAAAACGCAGGAGCAGCAGGAGCGCACGGGCGTCCTGATCGGCTCCGGCATCGGCGGCCTCAACGGCATTGCCGAGACCTCGCTGCTGCTCAAGGAAAAGGGGCCGCGGCGCGTCAGCCCGTTCTTCATTCCGGGCCGCCTGATCAATCTCGCTTCCGGCCATGTCTCGATCCGCCACGGCCTCAAGGGGCCGAACCATGCGGTCGTCACAGCCTGCTCGACGGGTGCGCACGCCATCGGCGACGCATCGCGGTTGATTGCATTCGGCGACGCCGACGTCATGGTCGCCGGCGGCGCGGAAAGCCCGATCTGCCGCATTGCGATGGCAGGCTTCGCGGCGTGCCGCGCGCTCTCCACAGGCTTCAACGATCAGCCGACAAGGGCATCGCGCCCCTACGACAAGGACCGCGACGGCTTCGTGATGGGCGAAGGTGCCGGCATCGTGGTGCTCGAGAGCCTCGAGCACGCCAAGGCGCGCGGCGCGCGCATCTATGCCGAGATCATCGGCTATGGCCTCTCGGGAGACGCCTATCACATCACGGCGCCGGCCGAGGATGGCGATGGCGCCTTCCGCTGCATGCGGGCCGCCCTCAAGCGCGCCGGCATCACGGCCGACGAGGTGGACTACGTCAACGCGCACGGCACCTCGACGCCCATGGGCGACGAGATCGAGCTCGGCGCCGTCGAGCGCCTGTTCGGCAACAGCGCCGGCAACCTTTCCATGTCGTCGACCAAATCCGCGATCGGCCACCTTCTTGGTGCCGCAGGTTCCGTCGAGGCGATTTTCTCGATCCTCGCCATGCGCGACAACATCGCGCCGCCGACGCTCAATCTCGACAATCCCTCGGTGCAGACGGCCATCGACCTCGTGCCGCACACACCGAAGAAGAAGCCGATCAATACGGTCCTTTCGAACTCGTTCGGTTTCGGCGGTACCAACGCCTCGCTCGTCATGCGGCACCTGGACGCGTAGAGTTGATTTTATTGTTTCCCGACGGCTGCCGACAGCCGTCGGCACGTTGCTTTGCTTGCACTACCTGTTGCTTTATTGCGTACCGCCGGCATCGACCGGACAGATGACGTTCTCGCTTTCACGATCGTGGCCCGGTTTGGCCATATTTCAGGATAGCCTGATGGGCCCGGCACTGGCCCAGCGGCGCCTTCCTATGAAATGGCTGAGGCGTGAAAGCGCCCGATCCTGAAGACGAGAAGCAACCACAGCATGAGGCAGGTCCTGCCAACCCTGGATATCACCCGCAAACGTCTCAATGCCCTGCCGCGCAGCCCCGCGGAAGCGCTCGAGCCCGGCCGCGCGCCGCGTCCGCCGCGCCGCATTCGCGAGCGCCGCGAGGCGCGACGGATGAACGGTTTCCTGCGCTTCATCAGCGCAATCCTGACCTTCTGCTTCCTCGGCATGTCGGTCGTCGCTGTCAGCGCGCTTTTGCTGCGCTCCACGTTTTCCGCGCCGGGGCCATTGGCGCATTCCACCGTTACCGTCATCCCGCGCGGTGAAGGCGTGTACGAGATCGCGAGCCGTCTCGAGCGCGAGGGCGTCGTGTCCGATCGCCGCCTGTTCGTCGCGCAGTATCTCACGCACTCGCTGAAGGCCAGTATTTCGGGCGACAAGGCCATCCAGCTGCAGGCCGGCGAGTTCGAGTTCAAGAAGCAGGCGAGCATCGAGGACGTCCTCGAGATCCTCTCGCAGGGCAAGGCCGTGCTCTATCGGGTGAGCATTCCCGAGGGCCTGACGAGCCAGCAGATCGTTGCCCGCCTGATGGCGGAGGAAAATCTCGCCGGCGAGATCGCCGAGGTTCCGCCCGAGGGCTCGTTGCTGCCCGATACGTACCGCTTCTCGCGCGGCACGGCGCGGGCCGACATCATCGAGCGCATGCGTTCCGATCAGCGCCGCTTCATCGCCGCCGTCTGGGACAAGCGCCAGCCCGACCTACCCTACAAGTCCATCGAGCAGGCGCTCGTCATGGCATCGATCGTCGAGAAGGAAACCGGGCGGGCGGACGAGCGCGAGCGCGTGGCCGGCGTGTTCGTGAACCGGCTACGCCGCGGGATGCGTCTCCAATCCGATCCGACCATCATCTACGGCATTGCCGGCGGGCAGGGCACACTCGGCCGCCCCATAACGCGCTCGGACATCGACACGCCGACGCCGTACAACACCTACACGATCAACGGCTTGCCGCCCACGCCCATCGCGAACGCCGGACGCGCGGCCATTGAAGCAACGCTCAATCCTGCAAAGACCAAAGACCTGTATTTCGTCGCCGATGGCACCGGCGGGCATACGTTCTCCGAGACCTACAAAGAGCACAATGCCGCCGTGCAGGTGTGGCGTCAGGTCGAGCGGGAAGCGCGGGCCCGTCAGCAGCAGCCCCCCGCCACGCAGACCGACAGCGATCCGCCGAGCCCGACGACAGCACCCGCGGTGGCGAGCCGCGCGCCGACGGACGTGCCGCTCCCGCAGCGCAAGCCGAAGCGTTGAATCCGGACCAGAACGATCACAAATTCGACAGCTCGCGCAAGGCCCTGCGCGCTCGCGCGCGACGTCACCGATTTGATACGCTATTGTCACATCGGGCTCGACGAGCCCCCGCGCGCCGCCGTACCTGACGATGAAGAATCAGGGCGTCGCACGAGCCGAATTGGCGTGACGTCACGGGGAGTGGGCGGCCGCGCAAGAAGGAGGTTTGTTATGCGATCTGGTTCCCATCCGACGCGGCGCGCAGTACTGGCAGGGAGCGCCGCGGTCGCCGCGACGCTGGCTGGCGGCGTGCCCTTCGCTGCACGCGCAGCCTCGGGAACGGGCATCCACAAACTCGCACTCGGCGATCTCCAGATCACCATTCTCTCCGACGGCGTTCTCAACGTCGCAACGCGCCTTCTCAACCGCAACAAGGAGCAGGCCGCGATCGAAGCCGCACTCGACGGAGACCTCTCCGCGCCGGGGCAGGTGCAGTATGGCGTCAACATCGTGCTGGTGCGCTCGGGCACCGATCTCATACTCATCGACGCGGGCGCGGGCGGAACCTGGGAGCCGACCGTGGGTAAGCTCGCTGATCGCCTGACGACCGCGGGCGTCGATCCCGAGAGCATTACCAAGGTCGTGATCACGCACGGCCATCCCGATCATCTCTGGGGGCTGGTTGACGAGTTCGACGACACCCCACGCTTTGGCAAGGCGCAACACATCATGCCAGCGCCGGAACTCGACTACTGGCGCAAGGTGAGCGTCGAAACGCTGCCCGGGCGTATGCAGGGCGTCGCCGCCGGCGCCAAGCGCGTGATCGGCACGGTCGACGAGCAGCTCGTCGCCGCAGCGCCCGATGCGGAAGTCGCCAGCGGCATCGCCTATGTGCCGACGCCGGGTCACACACCGGGCCACTGCTCCGTGCGCATCTCGAGCGGCTCGAGCGGACTTATCGTGACGGCTGACACGCTGTTCCACCCGCATGTTTCGTTTGCCCATCCTGATTGGCAGCCTGTCGCCGATATGGATGGCACTGCCGCCGTTGCAAGCCGGCGCCGGCTGCTCGACATGGCGGCAACGGACGGCCTCCAACTCGCCGCCTATCACATTCCCTTCCCAGGCCTCGGCCGCGTAGAGCGGCACGGCTCGGCTTATCGGTGGCTCAGCTAGCGTACAACGAGGCGTGCCCCGTCCGTTCGCATGCCATTTCTCTCGATCGCGTTTTCATTTTCGAGCACGCATAAGATCTCATGACATACGGACTTGATGCTCACGCGACGTCTCTCGGCAAGTTGCTCGGCACCGCGCACGTGTTCGAAATTCCGGCATTTCAACGCGCTTATTCCTGGACGACGGACGAAGCAGGTCAGCTCATCGAAGACCTGCTGCTCGCCCTCGGCGATGCAGACGCGCAGCGAACGCCCGGCGGCTATTTTCTCGGCCCCATTCTTCTGCTCGACGCCGGGCGGCCGGAGACACGCGACATAGGTTCTCGCACGCTGCAGATCATTGACGGCCAGCAGCGCCTCGCGACGCTGACCGTACTCGCTTCAGTGCTGCGCGATCTCGCGCGCCGCACCGATCGTCGTGCACTTCCCGAACTCGACCGCATGATCGGCGATGGTCGTGGCGTCGGCGGCTACGCGGGCTTTCGCCTGCGCATGCGCGGCGCCGCGCAGCGAACCATGGCGGCGTACATCCAGTCACCCGGCGCCACGCTCGCAGCGGCTCCAAGCAAAAATCTGAGCGAGGCCGAGGTGCTGCTGCTCGCCGTGCGCGATCAGTTCGTCGCGGCGCTGTCCGACCGCGAGCCGAGCATGCTCTCGCGCCTCGCCGCGTTCATCTGTGATACCTGCACCGTCGTCGTGATCACGTCCCGTGACGTCGACCGGGCGCACCACACGTTTGCCACGCTCAACAATCGCGGACGCCCGCTCGCCCGCTGCGACATCATCCATGCGCAGCTCATGGACGGCGTGAGCGGCAGCGAGCTTGCGCGCCTGCAAGGCGAATGGGAAGCGCTCGGCGAGCGCCTCGGGCCCAATCTGGATATGCTTTTCAGCTATGTCCGCGCGGCGATCGGCGATGCGCGTGCGCCGGTCATTTCGGAGATCGGCCGGCTTGCGGCCGTCGCAGGCGGCGGCGCCAGGTTCGTCGACACGGTCCTCATCCCATTTGGTCGCGCACTCGCGGATATTCTCGCCGCCGACCATCGCGGCAGCCCCGAGAGCGACGAGATCAATCGCCACCTGCGCCACTTTGCTTGGCTGCCGAGCAGCGAATGGATCCCACCGCTGCTGCTGTGGTGGACGCGCCATGGCCATGATGCGCGCGCCCTCGCGACATTCCTCGCTCAACTCGACAGGCTTGCCTTCGGCGTACGCGTGCTCGGCCTCGGCGCCGACAAGCGGCAGGCGCGGGCGCAGCAGGTTCGGGCGGCGATCGAGAAAGGCAGCGCCGCGCGCGCGAACGGCGGGCCTCTCGATTTTTCGGCCGAAGAGATGCGCAATGTGCGGCACAATCTCCGTGATCTGCACCCGCGCAGCCAGCTCACCTGCAAGCTCGTACTCATGCGCATCGAAAGCGAAATCTCCGGCAACGCCGCGCAACTCGATCCCGAGGTGCTGACCGTCGAGCACATCCTGCCGCAGAAACCCGCTCGCACGAGCATCTGGCGCAACTGGTTCTCGGATGCCGATGAGCGGCAAGCCTGCACAGGCTCGCTCGGCAATCTCGTGCTCGTGCCCCGCACGCTCAACGAGAAGGCGCGCAACCAGGACTTCGCGCGCAAGCACGCCATTTTCTTCGCAGCCACTGCACCGCCGCTGCCCCGCCTGACGGAGGAACTGCGCGGCGTCACGACGTGGGATCCGGCCCGGATCCGTGCCCGGGAGGCACGGATACTGGCAACTCTCGACGCCATGTGGCAACTGAACGGGACGTCGAACGATTCGCCGGGCACTGCCTCCACGCGTCGTCGACGGAATGCGGAAGCCGCCGAGTAGCCTTGGCCAGAGCACGAATTCGCGTCGCACGTTCGAACGGGAGTGCAGTTGCCACAATGAGTGCGACGCTCGAAACGGCCATGGTCCTCGCCGCCGGGCTCGGCACGCGCCTGCGGCCACTCACCGACACGCTGCCGAAGCCCCTCGTGCCGGTGGCGGGCAAAGCCCTGATCGACCACATTCTCGACCGACTTGCTGCAGCCGGCGTGAAGCAAGCCGTTCTGAACGTGCATCATCTGGCTGATCTGCTCGAGGCGCACGTGGCGGCCCGCACCGCGCCGCGCATCGCCATTTCGGATGAACGCGCGCATCTCCTCGATTCGGGCGGCGGTGTGCTCAAAGCCCTGCCACTCCTCGGCAGCAAATCCTTCCTGATCCACAACTGCGATTCGATCTGGACGGAGGGCGCGGTCTCGAATCTCGCTAGACTGGCCGCATGCTGGGACGAGACCACCATGGACTGCCTGCTGCTGCTCGCGCCCGCGGCGTCGAGCCTCGGCTATCATGGGCGCGGAGACTTCGCCTTGGAGACCTCGGGCCGGCTGCGCCGCCGCGCGGGCGCGGAAAGCGTGCCCTTTGCCTTTGCAGGCGTATCGATTGCGCACCCGCGCCTCTTCGAGGGCGCGCCCCAGGGCCCCTTCTCGCTCAATCGGCCATGGGATGCGGCGATCGCGCGCGGACGTGCCTTCGGCATCGTGCTCGATGGGCATTGGATGCATGTCGGCGATCCGGCGGCCGTCACCGCGGCCGAAGGCTGGATCAACAGTCGGCATGAGCACTGAGCGTAAAGAGGCGGGCCTCGACACGGCATCACGCGTGTGGAGCATCACCGCGGGCCGACCGTTCCTCGATACGCTGGCGCGCGCGATCCTGGCGGGTGACCTTCCCAGGCCCGGTGGCGCGCGTCCCGACCAGCTCTCGCTCGCCGGCATGACTATTCTATTGCCGACGCACCGCGCCGTGCGCGCGCTGCAGGAAGCCTTTCTGCGCGCCGCGGAAGGTCGCGCGCTTCTGCTGCCGCGCCTCGTACCAATCTCCGACACGGACGAGGATCAGGGGCTCATCACGAGCCTCGCGGGCGCGGGGACATCGCTCGCTGCCGAGTTCATGCTCGGGCCTGCCGTGTCGCCGCTCGAACGCCAGCTTACGCTGACGCGCCTCGTGCTCGCCTGGTCCGAGGGACTGCGTGGCGCCGAAGATGGACTGGACGCCGTCGCTGCAGCCGGTGCCACGACGCCCGCTCAGGCCGCGCACCTCGCTGCCGATCTCGCACGCCTCATGGATATGGTCGAGACCGAAGGCCGTTCGCTCGATGGCATCGCCGATCTCGTGCCGGACGAGTATTCGACGCACTGGCAGCAGACCATCGAGTTCCTCCAGATCGTCACGCGATTCTGGCCTTTGCATCTCACCGAGCGCGGCCTGCTGTCAGCCGCGGACCGGCGCAACCGCCTCATTCGCGCCGAAGCCGAGCGCCTGAAGCGGCACCCGCCGAAAGAACCGGTGATCGTTGCGGGCGTGACCGGCTCGGTGCCGGCAACCGTCGATCTCATGCGCGCCGTGGCGCGGCTGCCGGCCGGCGCCATCGTCATTCCCGGCTTCGACCGCGCCATCGACGAAGCGAGTTGGCAGCAGCTCGGCCAGCATCCCGAGCATCCGCAGTACGATCTGCATGCCCTCCTCAGTGCGCTCGATGTCTCGCGCGCAGACGTTCGCGAGGTGCCGGGCATCGCACCGCCCCCACACGCGACCACGCGCGCTGAATTTCTGAGCGAGGTCATGCGGCCGGCAGGCGCAACCGGCCTTTGGAAGGACTACATCGCCAGCACCGACCGCGACGCGCTCGCGGCCGCGCTCGCCGGTATCTGCCGCATTGATGCGCCGAACTCCGCCGACGAGGCTGAAGTCATCGCGCTCATGATGCGCGAGGCCTTGGAAACGCCCGGCCGCACGGCCGCACTCGTCTCTCCCGATCGCCTACTTGCACGACGCGTCGCCATCCGCCTGCAGAGCTGGGGCATCACGGTGGACGACTCCGCCGGCCGCCCGCTCGCGAAAACACCGCACGGCGCCTTCCTCGATCTCATCGCCCAGAGCATCGCCACGCGATTTGCACCGGCGACCGTCATGGCTCTGCTGAAACATCCATTGACGCGCTTGGGGCTGCCCGTGCGTGACGTGCGCCGCGCGGCGCGTTTTCTGGAACTCGCCGCATTGCGCACGATCTACTTCGGCGAAGGGCTCGACGGCATCGAGGCGAGTCTCGCACGTGCCGAGCGCGACACACTCGATGGCGCAAGGCGCGACCGGGCCGTGCGCCGATTGTGGGATGCAGATTGGCTTGCCGCGCGCGATCTGATCATGCGTTTGCGCGAAGCCATGGCACCGCTCACGGCACTCACAGGCAATACACCGCAAGCACTTCACACACTCGCCAGCGCGCATCGCGCCGTTGCCGATGCGCTCGCGGCATCGGGTGACGAGGCCGCGCCCTCACGCCTCTGGCAGGACGAGGATGGCGAGGAAGCAGACCGCCTGCTCGCGGCACTCGACGATGAAAGCCTTGCAGCACCGAACATTCCGCCTGCCGACTACGGCGAGTTCTATCGCGCGATCGCGACCAACGTGACCGTGCGCCCGCACGTCGCCGTGCATCCGCGCCTTTCGATCTGGGGGCCTTACGAAGCGCGTCTTCAGCAACCCGATCTCGTAATCCTCGGCGCGCTCAATGAAGGCACGTGGCCGAAAGCGGCCGATCCCGGCGCGTGGCTCAATCGGCCCATGCGCGCGAAGCTCGGCCTGCCCTCGCCGGAAGTGGCGATCGGGCGCGCCGCGCTCGACGTTACGGGGCTGCTCGGTGCGGGCGAGGTCGTACTGACGCGCGCGAGCCGCGTCGATGGCGCGCCGACAGTGCCCTCGCGGTGGCTCATGCGCCTCGATGCGCTGCTCGGCGGCATGGATCTCGTCCGCATCCTGCGGCCTGCAAAACCATGGCTCGGCTGGGCGCGCGCACGCGATGCGCGCGTCGGCACGGTCGAGCGCATGAGTGCACCGGAGCCGCGACCTGCGCTCGCGCTTCGACCACGCAAGCTCAGCGCGTCGGATGTCGAACTCTGGATCCGCAATCCTTATGCGCTCTACGCGCGCCGCATTCTCGCGCTCGAACCTTTGAACCCGCTCGGCGCCATTCCAGGACATCGCGAGAAGGGCATCATCATTCATGAGGCGCTATCGCAGTTCACGCGGCGCTTTCCGCACGCGCTGCCTGACAACATTGCCGGCGCGTTGTTGCGTGATGCCGAGGCGGTGCTCGAAGATTACGCGGCGCACCCGCGCGTTGCGGCTTTCTGGCTGCCACGCATTGCGCGCTTCGCCGAATGGTTCGCCGCGACCGAGCCAGATCGCCGCCGCGACGTCACGAGCATCGCGACCGAGGTGGGTGGCGCGCGCGTTCTCGAAGCTCCTGGCGGTGCATTCACGCTGACGGCACGCGCGGATCGCATCGATTTATCGCCATCTGGTCTCGTTATCACGGACTACAAGACGGGAACACCGCCGCCGAACGGTGATGTCACGAGCGGCACGGCCCCGCAGCTTCCGCTCGAAGCGGCCATTGCACGCGGCAAGGGTTTCGCGGGCATATCCGCGGAAACGATCGGCGCATTGCGATACATCCGCGCGACGGGCGGCACGCCCGCAGGCGAGGAACGCGTGATCAAGGCCGCAGATCTTCACGCGCTCGCAGACGACTGCATCGCGCGTCTCGGCAAGCTCGTCGCCGCCTTCGACAACGAAGCGCATCCGTACCGCGCTGTTCGCCGCTCGCGCTTCGACTATCGCTATGACGGCTTCACGCATCTCGCGCGCGTCGCAGAATGGAGCGGCGGCAACGCGAGCGAGGACGAGGAGGCCAGCGAATGAGCATCGCAAACCTCGAACGTCTTCTCCACGAAACAACCGCCGCGCAGAACAGTGCCGCGGATCCGCATGCTTCCGCCTGGGTCAGCGCCAATGCCGGCACGGGCAAAACGCATGTGCTGACCTCGCGCGTCCTGCGCCTCCTGCTCGCCGGCACCAAGCCCGAACGCATTCTCTGCCTCACATTCACCAAGGCCGCAGCGACGGAGATGTCGACGCGCGTTTTCAAGCGCCTTGCCGAATGGGCGAGTGCGCCGGAACCTGACCTCGCCGCAAAGCTCGGCGAGCTGCTCGGCCGCGCGCCGAACGATGATGAACGCGCACGCGCGCGGCAGCTCTTCGCGCTCGCCATCGAGACGCCCGGCGGGCTCAAGGTGCAAACCATTCACGCATTCTGCGAGCGGCTGCTGCAGCGCTTTCCGCTCGAAGCCGGTGTGCCGCCGGGCTTCACCGTGCTCGACGACGCGCACACACGCAGCCTCATGCGCGAGGCGACGGATGCAACGCTCGGCGCGGCCGCCGAGAAACGTGGCTCGCCGTTGCACAGTGCTCTGCGCGCGGTTGTCGCCTATGCGGCCGACGAACGTTTCGATCAGCTTCTCGGCGCCATGATCGCGAAGCGCGACTGGCTCGATGCAGCGCGTCCCGAGGTGGTGAAGGGCGTCGCTTCGTTCATTGAGGTCGAGACGCGTTATCGTGCGGCACTCGGCATCCGCAGGGGCGTCACGCTCGCTGATGTGCTTGCTGCGATCGGAGCTGTGCTACCGCTGGATATGCGCGAGTGCGCGATCACGGCACTGAGCGGCGGCTCTGCCAATGACACGAAAGCAGCCGAGCGACTTCGCCTCGTGGCTGGTGCAAGCGATCCGACGGCCGTGGCGGCAGCGCTGGCCGACTTCTTTCTCAATGGTGATGGCGAGGCGCGCAAGAACCTCGTTACGAAGGCCACGGCAACGGCACATCCAGGTCTCAAGGAGCAGCTCGACGCGGCACAGAGCCGCTTCATGGCGCTCGATGACGAGCGCCGCGCGCTGGAAACGCTCGATGCCTCGCTCGCGCTGCTCCAACTCGCGCATGAGGTGCGCAACGCGTTCGCAGCATTGAAGGCGCGCCGCGCCGCGCTCGACTACGACGATCTCATCATGAAGGCGGCCGTACTTCTGGCGGGCGATATCGGTGGCGTGCCGCAATGGGTGCACTACAAGCTCGATGGCGGTCTCAGTCATATTCTCGTCGACGAGGCGCAGGACACGAGCCCCATGCAATGGCGCGTCGTCGCGGGCCTCGCGGGCGAGTTCTTCAGCGACAGCGCCGGTCATGGCGATGGACCGCGAACGATCTTCGCTGTCGGCGACGAGAAGCAGTCGATTTACGGCTTTCAGGGCGCAGCACCGCACAAGCTCGCCGAAGTCGGCAAGCACTTTGCCGCGCACGCTCGCGAAGTCGATCATCGCTGGCACGCGGTGCCGCTCACGCTCTCGTTCCGCTCGGCACCACCCGTGCTGGCGGCCGTCGACGCCGTTTTCGCCGATGCCCAGCGCACGCCGGGCGTGACATTCACGGGAGGGCCGATCCGCCATGAGCCGCATCGGCAGGGTCATGCGGGCCTCGTCGAGATCTGGGAGCCGGAAGCGCCAGCCGAGGCGGAAGCGACCGATGCCTTCACGCCGCTCGACGAGCGAACGACGCCATCGGCCGCCTCGCGCCTCGCCGCGCGCATTGCCATGCAGATCCGCCATTGGCTCGACACGGGCGAACGGCTCGAAAGCGAAGACAGACCAATCGAAGCAGGTGACATCCTCATTCTCGTGCGCCGCCGCGCTGCGCTCGCGCCCGCCCTCATCGCAGCATTGAAGCAGCAGGGCATCGCGGTTTCCGGCGCCGATCGCATGGCGCTCGAACAGCAGATCGCCATTCAGGATCTCATGGCCGTCGGCGAGGTCGTTCTGCTGCCCGAGGATGATCTGGCGTTGGCGTCCGTGCTGAAGAGCCCGCTCGTGGGTCTCGACGATGACGATCTGCTGCGCTTCGCACCGAGCCGCAAAGGATCGCTCTGGAGTGCACTTCTCGCAGCCGCGGATGCGGGCGACACACGCCTCGCCGCCGCGGCGGGCATCGTCAAGCAATGGCGGCGCAGCGCCGATTTCCGCCCGCCCTTCGAGTTCTACGCCGAGTTGCTCGACGGACCGGCCGGCGGCCGCGCAAAACTCATCGCGCGGCTCGGCCCTGAAGCGGCGGATGCGATCGACGAGTTCATGAACCTCGCACTTCGCTATGACGAAGCCGAGCCGCCCTCGCTGCAGGGCTTTCTCGATGTGCTTCGCCAGAGCCAACGTGAGATCAAGCGCGACCTCGAGCATGGCGGCAATCTCGTGCGCGTCATGACCGTGCACGGCGCCAAGGGCCTGGAGGCGCCGATCGTGTTCCTCCCCGACACGTGCAGCACGCAAGGGGGCGGCATGCGCGGTGGTCTTGTCGAGATCGCCGACGCGATCGGCCACGCAAGCGGGGTGCAGCCCGTTGTCTGGCCGCCTTCGAAAGGCGCCGGGCGGGTCGCGGCCATCGCAGACGCACGTCGCGAAGCGACGGCGGCCGAAACGGAAGAACGCAATCGCCTGCTCTACGTGGCCCTGACGCGCGCGCGCGACCGCCTCTATGTGTGTGGTTACGACGGCAAGAAGACCCGGCCGGCCGACTGCTGGTACGAGCTGATCTCCACCGGCCTTAAAGATCGCCTCGTCGCACATAAAGATTCTGAGGGTCGCTCGCTCCATCGCCTTGCCGAGCCTCAGCGCGTCCCGCCCAAAGTGCGTAAAGGCGAGGCAGGCCACGATGCAGCACCCGAAACGCCGCCCGAGTGGTCTCAGCGACGGGCGCCTCGCGAGCCGGCGCTGGCAGTGCCCATCGCGCCCTCGCGCCTCGCTCCGCTCGATATCGATGCCGAGGGCGAACCGACCGAGCCGGCCGTAGCGCCAGCGGATAGACCGGCGCGTGCTGCAGCACGGGGCCTGAGCATTGGCGGCGAGAACCGCTTCCTGCGCGGCACGCTCACACATACGCTGCTCCAGTACCTCCCGACCTGCCCACAGGCCGACTGGAAGCGCGCGGCCACGGCATTCCTGGACACGCGTGGCAGTGCCCTCCCCGCGCGCGTTCGCGCGAGCATCATCCGCGAGACGATCGCTGTGCTGACGGATCCCGGATTTGCTGCGGTCTTCGGGCCGCGCTCACGCGCGGAGGTAGCGATCGTCGCGGAAATCCCGTCGCCCAGCGGCTCAGGCCCTCCTCTGCGCATCGCCGGCCAGATCGACAGGCTGGTGGAACTCGATGGCGAGATCCTCATCGTGGACTACAAGACGAATCGTCCGCCCCCACTCGACCTCGCCGATGTCCCTCCCGCCTACGTTCATCAGCTTGCGGCCTACCGTCTGGCCGTACAGCGCGTGTTTGGCACGCCGAATGTTCGGGCAGCACTCCTGTGGACAGAGGGACCGAGGCTGATGGAGTTTCCCACAGCCTCACTCGAGCGGGCAAAAGCGGCGCTGTTCACGCCGAATTGAGGTCAACTTGACGCATGAGGATGCAATGCCTACCTAACTGCCAACGCGGCGCTTCAGCCGCATCCCCTCCCGTGCAGGCCTGCACGCAGCTCACCATCGAGGAGACACCTAAATGACTGCGTTCGTTACCGACGCAAACTTCGAAGACGAGGTCATCAAATCGTCCGAACCGGTCGTGGTCGACTTCTTCGCCGAATGGTGCGGCCCCTGCAAAGCGATGGCGCCCGCGCTCGATCAGGTCGCGCAGGAAATGGCCGGCAAGGTCAAGGTTGTAAAGATCGACGTGGATCAGAACCCGGCGATCACGCAGCGCTTTCGTATTCAGGCCATGCCGACGCTGCTCGTCTTCAAGGATGGCAAGGTTGCAGCCCAGCAGGTCGGCGCGCTCGTGCAGAAGCGCAAGCTCGAAGACTGGATCAACGCCTCGATCTGATTGGCGTCCTAACCTCTCCCGGAATGACAAGAGCCCTGCGCATGTCGTGCGCGGGGCTCTTTCGTTTTCGAGCACTGCTCGGCCAGAGAGCGCCTACTCGCGGAAGCGACCGTCGATGTACATGCGCCAGAGCTTCTCGCCGATCATGCAGTCGCTCCGCTCGGGCGAGGGAACGGACATCTGCGTGCGAATGAAGCGCGGCTCGTCGTCGTGCCCGGGCTTCAGGTTCGCAATTTCCAGAATGAGCTTGCGCCGGATCGCGGGACCGAACTCGGAACGTGCGCGCACGGGAATGACGAAACTCCCGAACCCGCCGATGACGCAGTCCGTGTAGTACTTGTCGAGATCGTTGATATCAAAAAAGCCGGACCTCTGGTTCGGCTTCAGGATGATCGGGAGGCCGTTGATGACAATGCCGTCCTTGACAGCACGGTCGCGGGCAACCTCAACCGGGCCGCCCGAATTATTGGGCCCATCCCCTGATACATCGATGACCTTGCGCGTGCCCTTGAAGCCCTGCGTGCCGAACTGGCGGGCCGAGAAATCGATCGCGCCGGAAAGCGACGTCATGCGCTCGCGCGAGATCGGCATTTTTTCCAGTCTGGCGGCGAAAGCCTCAATCGCCTCGGGGCTGTCGATCAGTGTCCAGGGCATGACGATCTGCTGAATGAGCTGGCCCGCCCATTCCACGTACATGAGCGCAATGCGCCCCGTGCCGCCACTGCTGATCGCTTTCCAAACTTCAGGATCGCGCAGGGCGTTGACGTAGCCGTCGCGCTGAAGCTGCTGCTCGTCGAGATCCATGGACCAGGAAACGTCCACGGCCAGCACGAGCTCGAGATCCACTTGCTCGTCGGCGCGCAACGGCGCGATGGCGCCGAAGGTCACCACCGCAGCGAGCAAAGCCACTATGCACGATCGAAATGCCCACATGCGCCAATCGACGCATGAACGACTTGCAGTGGCAAATCACGATTCGTTTTACGCACACGCGGCGTTTCACGCGATGCGTCCTCGCGCGCCGGTGCCGCCGAACGAATGCCATACATCGCGCCAGCATGGCGCCAATTCAGACTTCAGACTTCAGACTTCCAGCTCGAGTTCCGCATCGCAAACATGGAGGAGTTTGCGCGGGTCGGGCTCGGTGCGGATCGGGACACAGAGTTGCGTCAGCCACTCGCTCTTCGGCGTTTTCGCCGGATCGTTGAGGTAGATCTCCATGAGCGGGCGGGAGCTATCGACACGAAGCTGCTCCGCCTCCGCCCACTGGGAGCACATGTAGCGGAAGCCGTCGCTGATCTGTCCGTAACAGCCTGTGAGAAATCCCTGAGCATATGCGCCCCCCGGCGTCACCTTACGGATGATCCCAAGTTCGGGATCGGCACGGAGGCCGGGCACGAGTTCGACGCAGGCGTCATAGCGCAGCGCCGCGGCATCCGTGGATCGCGCGCGGTCATGGACGATGCCGAACGCACGCGGGCCGAATTTGCGCAGATCATGCGCATCGAGCCAGCTGAGCATCGTCCCCCAAGCATCCTTCACGGACCGGTCGTATGGCCCCACAGACCGGAAATACAGTACGGGCGTCGGCCGCAAATACACAAAACGAATATCCACAATCCCCTCCACCGATACGCGGGTGGCGTCGACCCCGACACCACACGCGCTGGGATAGGAGTAGTACGAATTGATTTAATGCCGTTTAAGTTACTCCGGAGACTTCATTTCAACTTGAAGCCACGCGCGTTAACGAACCGGCCGAAGTCGGCGCGCTCGGGCTCGGCGTACTGACGGGCCTTATCCTCTGACCAGCCATACGAATCGCTCGTCCCGAACAGGGCGACATTGCGCTGCTGACGGTAAGGAAACACGCCGTTGCGGCGGCGGTCATAGCGCGAAACAATTTCTTTCGTGCAATCCCGGTAACGGTCGCGATGGAGCGTTGCCCCGAGTGGCAGGCGCAAGCTGATGTGGGATGGGCTCTGGGGCCAACCGAAACCAAGGCCCGCGACCGGGAATACGTAATCGGGCAGGCCGAGCAATTCGCTCACCTCTTCGGCATGGTTGCGGATCACACTGATCGGGCAGCAGCCGAGGCCCGCCGCCTCGGCCGCGAGCACGAAAGTCGAGAGAGCGATGCCGGCATCCACCGCCGCATTGAAGAAGGCATCGAGGTGATCGTTCGCGAAAGGGAGGCCCGTCCAGTCGTGCACCTGCCGCTGGCGGCGATTGTTGCCGATAAAGACCAGCAGATGCGGCGCCTTGGGGATCCAGTCCTGGTCGGCGAGCAGGGTATTGATGCGGTCGCGGATGGCCTTGTCTTCGACGATCAGGATATCGCGCTGCTGGAGGTCGCTCTTCGAGGGCGAGGCGAGCGCGAGCGCGGCGAGAGCATTGATGAGCGCCGCCGGCACAGGCTCGTCGCGAAAGCGCCGGCAGACACCCCGAGAGGCAAGCCCCCGCAGGAAGTCCGAATTCTCGATCTCGGGGGCTACCGCATCGGCGAAATCGCCGTAGCGATGGTCGAGCGCTTCCTTGATGCTTCTCATTTGTTATTTCCCTCGGGAGGCCAGCAGGCGTTCCTGTATGGCCAGCAGGTCGCGCCAGGCAAGGCGCTTGCCGATCGGCGTGCGCAGGAGATAGGCCGGATGCAGCGTCGGCATGGCCGGGATCTTGCGGCCGCCGGCTTCCAGCTCCCGCCATCGACCGCGCGTGCGCATGATGCCGCCCTCGATGCCAAGGAGCGCGATCGCAGCCGGGCCACCGAGCGTCATGAGCACATCGGGCGCGACAAGCTCGATCTGACGCTCCAGAAAGGGCCGGCAGATCTGCACTTCCTGCGGCGTTGGCGTGCGGTTTCCGGGCGGGCGCCAGTACACGACATTGGTGATGTGCACGTCGTCCTCGGTCAGGCCGATCGCGGCGAGCATCTTGTCGAGAAGCTGCCCGGCGCGTCCCACGAAGGGCTTACCCGCCAGATCCTCCTCACGTCCCGGCGCCTCACCCACGATCATCACCCGCGCATCGGCGCGCCCGCGAAAGAAGCACAGCGACTTCGCCGTGGCCTTGAGCGCGCACCCGTCGAAACGCTCCAGCACGGACCTGAGCTCGTCGAGCGTCGCGGCCTTCCGCGCCGCCTGCCGCGCGGATTGGGCTGCCGCATCGGGCGCCGCAGTCGGAAAGCGCCGCGGTGCCTCGCGCGCCGGCATCTGGCTTTGATTGCCGGCCGCCGGCGGAGATCCGCGAGGGCCTGCTGCTGGCGATGGGGGTGCGGCAGCGACGGGTGCCTCGGCCTTTGGCAGCGCGAAGGCCTGTCCTGGCACGGCCTCGTCGCGCGCGAGCCAGTCGGTCCCGCTCTCGTCGAGCGCACCGTCCACCCCCATCTCGCGCCACCACGCGAGCAGGGTCGCCATCCCGGGCCGATCCTCCTCATCGATCATGGGCGGCACCATAGCGCCTGGGCCCCGCGTTGGCATCCCGCACGGTGCACAGGGCGTTGCGCGAGCAGCTTGGTGCTTGACCATGCTTGCACGCCCGACCTATCGAACACGGGAAGCACACTGGAATGGATCGAAGGACAGCGCACGATGACCGACGAGCAGACCGAGCTGCCGCCGCGCGAAGGCATGGAGTTCGACGTTGTGGTGGTGGGCGCGGGCCCGGCAGGGCTTGCGACCGCGATCCGCCTGCGCCAACTCGCGGCCGAGCACGGTCAGGAAGTCTCGGTCGTGGTGCTGGAGAAGGGCTCCGAGGTCGGTGCACACATTCTCTCTGGCGCGGTCATCGACCCCGCCGGCCTCAATACGCTGATCCCGGATTGGAAGGAAAAGGGCGCGCCTCTCGAGACGCAGGTCACGGAGGATCGCTTCATCTATCTCGGGCCCGCCGGTGAGCTGCGCCTGCCGAACATCGGCATGCCCCCGTTGATGAACAATCACGGCAACTACATCGGCAGCCTCGGCAATCTCTGCCGCTGGCTCGGCGAGCAGGCAGCCGAGCTCGGCGTCGAGGTCTATCCAGGTTTTGCCGCTTCCGAGGTGCTGTACGACGAGGAGAACCGCGTCGTCGGCGTCGCGACGGGCGACATGGGTGTCGGCCGCGATGGCCAGCCGACAGACAATTTCACGCGCGGCATGGAGCTGCGCGGCAAGTACACCGTCATTGCCGAGGGCGCGCGCGGCTCCCTGGCGAAGCAGCTCATCACCCGCTTTGCCCTCGATGGCGACAGCGATCCGCAGAAGTACGGTATCGGTCTCAAGGAGCTGTGGGAGGTCGCGCCCGAGAAGCATAAGCCGGGCCTCGTTCAGCATACGCTCGGCTGGCCGCTCGACGATGCCACGGGCGGCGGCTCGTTCCTCTATCACTACGGCGAGAACCTCGTCTCCGTGGGCTTCGTTGTCCACCTCAACTACCAGAACCCCTACCTCGCGCCCTTCGAGGAATTCCAGCGCTTCAAGACGCATCCCGCCATTCGCGACGTGTTCGCGGGCGGCAAACGCATCGCCTACGGCGCGCGCGCCATCACCGAGGGCGGCTGGCAGTCCATTCCCAAGCTCACGTTTCCGGGCGGCGTTCTCGTCGGCTGTTCCGCAGGCTTCGTGAACGTGCCGCGCATCAAGGGCTCGCACAACGCCATCCTCTCCGGCATCCATGCGGCCGAAGCGGCCTTCGAGGCGATCGTGGCCGGGCGCCAGCACGACAAGCTCGACACGTACGAGACGGCCGTGCGCACGGGCCCAATTGCCAAGGACCTCAAGTCCGTCCGCAACGCCAAGCCTCTGCTCTCGCGCTTCGGCACGCGCATCGGCACGTTCCTTTCGGGCGCCGATATGTGGCTCAATACGATCATTCCGGGGACAGGCCTCGGCTACACGCTGCGCCACGGCAAACCCGACAGCGCCACGCTCAAACGTGCTTCGCAAGCCAAGAAGATCGAATACCCGCGCCCCGATGGCGTGCTGACGTTCGACCGCCTGACGAGCGTGTCCTTCTCGGCGACCAATCACGAGGAGAACCAGCCGGTCCATTTGACGCTCAAGGATCCGACGATCCCGATCGCGCACAATCTTCCCGAATACGCCGAGCCCGCGCAGCGCTATTGCCCGGCCGGCGTGTACGAAGTCGTCGACGGTGACGACGGCAGGCCGCGCTTCCAGATCAATGCGCAGAACTGCGTCCACTGCAAAACGTGCGACATCAAGGATCCCGCCCAGAACATCAACTGGGTCGTGCCCGAAGGCGGCGGCGGGCCGAACTATCCGGGGATGTGAGGCGGGTATTCATTCCCGCCTGCGGCGCGAAAGGGGCTGTTTTATAGTTGCGCGCCTCTGGCGCGACCGCAAACGATCACCGCACGGGCAATAACTCCGGCCGGTACTCGAAGTGCATTGTATCGTAGTGGTACCACTTACCGCCCCAGATGAAGCCGTGCTTCTCGAAGACGTCCACAATCTCCTGCGGAATGCGATTGCGGTACACGGGCTGGCCATCCGCACCGGGCTTGCCCCAACGCCAGTAGTCCGCCTGCTTGATCGAGATGTCGATCGCAATACCGAGACCGTGCGGACTCACGCGCTCCGTCCCTGCAATGGGCCGGCAGTTGTAGGTGCCGGCGGGCGGGAAGAGATAGGCGTCGAACCGCGCCGGCAGGCGATCAAGCTCGGCCGAGACCTCCGCCAGCCGCTCCGCGACGCCGTTGACGCGCGTCACCTGGAGGGCTTTTCCCCATTTTTTAGGCAGCCACACCACGGGAACGAGGTTCTTGCGCACTTCATCACGCAGGCAGTCCCCGTAGATGGCCGTGAAGAACGCGTTGTTGCGCACCCGTCCCGGATCGACATCGCGGGCAGGTGGCGGCGCGAGGCCGAGGGGGTAGGGCTGAACCAGCATGTCCTTGAGATCCGGGGCATCCAGGCGGGCAGCGGGCGTCTTGGGGCCGAGGCCGTCATCGAGCGGCATGCGCTTGCCGTCTCGCCACACCAGAGCGTTGCCGTCGCGCCGCGTCAGGAGTTCCGGGTAGGCCGCGATCAGACGGTTCGCGACTGCCGCAATTTCTGGCACCTCGGCATAGGCTGAACCCGGCAGCTGTAGATTATGACCGACGAGCAACGCCAATAAAGCTATGCTTTTCCTGCATATCATCGCGCCAGCTCGCTCCACTTAGACCTTCGTCGTACGACTGCCCACGCACAGCCGGGCGATCACGATCGCTTTACGTCACCGATTAAGCTGCTAAACTTTGCCGCAAGTACGATCCAGACCGAAGCCTGTCGACCCGTACCCGGGGTGTTGCCGAGCGGCATCATGCGTCCCAGGCGCTGGAGTATCGCACCGATGGAGGCGGATGACGATCAGGGAGCCGAGGCTCCCGCCGCGCAGTTGGCACCCGCGATGGCCCCGGGAATGCCGGACTGCGCCGCACCCATCCAGCCCGTGGCTTTCCGCAGCGAACCCACGATCACGCCGCCGCCCTTGGATGCCGATGTGCGCCCCCGGACGCTCGAGCGAACTGGCGAGCGCGCGCACGAGCGGACCGGCGACCGTCATCAAACTTCACCCACGTACGGCGCGCTCGATCTCGGCACGAACAATTGCCGTCTGCTTGTCGCACGGCCCTCGCGCCGCGGCTTCCTCGTCGTCGATGCCTTCTCACGCATCATCCGCCTCGGTGAAGGCGTATCGACCAGCGGACGTCTCTCCGACGCCGCGATGCACCGCACCATCGAAGCGCTGAAGGTCTGCGAGGCGAAACTGCGCAAGGCCAATGTCGCACGCTCACGCCTCATTGCCACGCAGGCCTGCCGCGTCGCCGCCAACGGTGACGAATTCCTCGACCGCGTGCGCCGCGATGTCGGCCTCGAAATCGAGGTCGTCTGTCGCGAGACGGAGGCGCGCCTCGCCGTCTCGGGCTGCGCCGCGCTCATCGACAAGCACAGCGATCTCGTTCTCGTCTTCGACATCGGCGGTGGGTCTTCCGAGCTCATCTGGCTCGATCTCAACCGTCGCCGCGATGGCTGGCGTCGCTCCATGGCCGACCGCATCGAAGCACAGCACTGCATTGCCGCCTGGACCTCCCTGCCTCTCGGTGTCGTCACGATTGCGGAGCGCTTCGGCGGCCGTCATGTGGACGAGGACACCTTCGAGGCCATGGTCGACTACGTCGGCGAACTGCTGGCTCCCTTCGAGCGCGAGCACGGCTTCCGCTCGCGCATGCACAATCGGCGCGTGCACATGCTCGGCACATCAGGGACCGTGACCACCGTCGCGGGCATCCACCTCGGTCTCCCACGCTATGACCGCAATCGTGTCGATGGCTGCTGGCTGCGCTCGAGCCAAGTGCGCACGGTTACGGCGGACCTCCTCTCGCGCGGTTATGATGCCCGGGTTAGCGAACCCTGCATCGGCCGCGACCGCGCCGACCTCGTGCTCGCCGGCTGTGCCATTCTCGAAGCGCTCATGCGCATGTGGCCGTGTGATATGCTGCGCGTCGCGGATCGCGGTTTGCGCGAGGGCATTCTCGCGACGCTCATGGCCGAGGATGGCGTGTTCCGCTCCTCGCGACGGGACTTCGGGCAGTAAATGACCACGAGTGGCAAGGGTAAAGGCAAGAGCCCCGGCAGCGGCGGCTCCTCGGCCAAGAATTTCGGCGATGCGCGCAACCTCACCGTGCGCCTCAAGACGGCGCGCAAGCGCTCGGCCTCGTCGCAGCGCTGGCTCGAGCGCCAGCTCAACGATCCCTACGTCGCGGCCGCCAAGCGCGAAGGCTGGCGCTCGCGCGCGGCCTTCAAGCTCATCGAAATCGACGACAAGTACAAACTTCTGAAGCCCGGTCATCGCGTCGTCGATCTCGGCGCGGCGCCCGGCGGCTGGACGCAGGTCGCGGCCCTCCGTGTGAAATCGGTTGAAGGACGCGGCCAGGTGATCGGCATCGACTACCTGCCTGTGGACACCATTGCAGGCGCCGCGATCCTGGAGCTCGACTTCCTCGATGAGGACGCGCCGGACAAGCTCAAGGCCCTGCTGCGCGACGGCGGTGCGGATGTCGTGCTCTCGGACATGGCGGCGCCCACGACCGGCCATGCCAGCACGGATCACCTGCGCATCATCGCCCTTGCCGAGGTGGCGGCGCAGTTCGCAGCCGAAGTTCTGGCGCCGGGTGGCGCGTTTCTCGCGAAGGTTTTCCAGGGCGGCACCGAGCGGACGCTGCTCGACATGCTGAAACGCGATTTCGCCATCGTGCGCCACGTCAAGCCGAAGGCGAGCCGCTCCGATTCCGCCGAGCTGTACGTGCTCGCAACCGGCTTTCGCGGCCGCCAGTAGCGCTCACGCAGGCGCCTCCGAGCGCGGCTCGAACTGCGCGATCGCAACATAGGCGATTGTTGCCGCAACGAGCCCTGCCACATACGGCGCTTCAACGCCAAGCACGTGCTCACCGACGAGCCAGACGGAGGCGCCGCTCGCCATGGCCGCAAGCGCGCTGAGTTCACCACCGAGCCGCGTGAAGAGGCCGAACACGAGCGTCACGAAGATCCCCGCACTGGCAAAGGCGGAGGCCAGCTCCACAAGGTCCGATATGTGCGTCGCGCGCAGCGCCAGCAGATAGGCGATCACGCCGAGCGTCGCCACCGACGCACGCGCAACCGTAACCTTTGTCCGCTCGGAGGCGCCCGGCCTCATGCGCAGCAGCAGGTTATGCGAGAGCATCGATCCGGCCGCGAGCAGCGCCGAATCCACCGTCGTCAGGATCGCCGAGATCAGCGCGCCGACGAACAGCACGTAGAGCGCCGGCGGGAGATGGCGCTGCGCGATCTCGGGCACGATCTGCTCGGAGTCGGCAATGTCCGGCACGAGGAAAGGCCCGATAAGACCCAGCGTCACCGGAATGAGCGCGATCAGCAGATAGCAGCAGCCGCCGATCGTCGCGCCAGTCCGCGCCACCTCCGGCGAGCGGCACGCCAGCACCCGCGATATCAGCTCGACTGCGACCACCGAGCCGCAGATCGGAATGGCCCACTTTTCGGCAAGGGCGAGCCACGACTGATCCGCCGGAAAGAGCACCCAGCGCGATGGTTCGATCTTCGCAAGACCTGCCGTGATGCCACCGACCTCGGCAACAGCCACCCAGCAGAGCCCGAAAAGCCCAGCGACGATCACCGTGCTTTGGATCGCATCGTTGTAGGCATCCGCCAGCAGGCCGCCGAGCACGGTGTAAGTGACGACGGCGATCACGGCGAGTGTCAGCGCCGTCTCGAGTTCGATGTCGGCTGCCGAGCCGACGATCTGCCCGAAGCCGCGGATCTGCGCCGCTGCCCACAGCACGGATCCGGGAATGAGCAGCACCGCTGCAAGCCGCTCGACCCGCCCGGAGAAACGAAAACGAAAGAAATCGGCGAATGTCTGGATGCCGCGACGCCAGAGCTTCGCGGCAAAAAAAAGCCCCATGACGACAATGCCGAGGGCATAGGCAAAGGGCTCGGCCTGCGCGCCCGAAAGCCCCTCCGTATAGACGCGACTTGCCGCGCCGATCACGACCTCCGCGCCGAACCACGTGGCGAAGATCGAAACGGACGCGAGCCCGACACCAAATGAGCGGCCGGCCAGCATGTAATCGGTCTCGGTCGCGACCCGCCGCGCGACCCACGCACCGATCAGGATCTGCAGGCCGACATAGCCGATGATGCCCGCTACTGTCGCGCTCATGCTGCCCCCCACTTTGCCCACCGTCGCGGCGCGCTGCGAGGATGGTTCATTGCGTGCGCTTCATGCAAGAGGTGACGTCGTCGCTCGCGCCTTTGGCATACACGGCTCCGCAAATTCCAAGTTTCAAAAAGGAGGGAGGCCGGGGTCTCCCCGAACGGGTGTGGGCGGTAGCCCACTCGCGCCGGAGGCGCGACCGACGCGACCCTAGAAATCGAGCGGCAGCACGCGCAGGGTCTCGCCGGGCGCAGCAGCCGGTGCATTCGGCGTGCGCACGATCAGACAATCCGCGATTGCCAGCGGTGAGAGCAGCGAACTGTCCTGCGAGCGCACGGGCGACACCTTCGGCGGTCCATCGCCATCACGCGTCAGTGTTGCACGCATGTAGTGCTGGCGCGGTCCGTTGGCTTCGATCGAAACGGCAGCAACCGCCCGTCGCGTGGCCTCGGTGGCCATCGACCGTCCGGCCAGTTGCTCAACCAGCGGCACAACGAACACGCGCGCGCACACGAGCGAGGATACCGGATTTCCTGGCAGACCGACGACCCGCAGCGACCCGAGGCGACCGCTCATGAGCGGTTTGCCCGGCCGCATGGCGATCTTCCAGAAGGCCAGCTCCATGCCCTGCTTGGAGAGTACGGGCGCGACCAGATCGTGATCGCCGACGGACGCGCCACCGATCGTGACCAGAATGTCGGCATCTTTCGCGCGCGCGACGTGGTCGTTCAGGCTTTCGGCGGTATCGCGCGCGATACCGAGCTGGATGATCTCCGCGCCGAAGTTGCGCAGCATGGCGCCAACCCCGAGATGGTTCGACGCGACGATCTGCCCGATGCCCGGTGTCTCACCCGGGCGCACCAACTCATCGCCCGTCGAGAGAATAGCGACTTTGGGGCGGCGCCAGACGGCGAGTTCGCCGTGTCCCATGGAGGCCGCAAGAGAAAGTTCGCGCGGGCCGAGACGGCGGCCCGCTTCGAGCAGGCGCATGCCTTCTCTGAAATCGCCGCCACGCGGGCGAATGTGATCAGTCTGAACGTCCTCGCCCTGCACGATGACGTGCGCACCTTCGCGTGTCGTGTGCTCCTGGATGACGACGCCGTCGGCGCCTTCGGGCACGGGCGCCCCCGTGAAAATGCGCGCGGCTTCACCAGCCCCAACGCGACCGTCGAATGGATGGCCTGCAGCGGATTCGCCGATCACCGTCAGCTTGGCGGGCAGCTTCTCGACATCGGCCGCGCGCACGGCGTAGCCGTCCATCGCGGACGCATCGAACGGTGGTTGCGTGAGGCGCGCAACCACCGGCTCGGCGAGAATGCGATCGTGCGCGGCCTCGATGGCGACGCGCTCCGCCCCAAGCGGTGCAGCGTCCACGAGAATGCGTGCGAGCGCCTCTTCGACCGAAAGCAATGCCATGAGTTCAGTCCTCCGCATCGCCGGCAGCGGTGCGCCACGTGCCGGAGCGACCGCCCGTCTTCTCGACAAGCTGCACGGGGCCGATGACCATGCCCCGATCGGCGGCTTTCAGCATGTCGTAGATGGTCAGGCACGCAACGGACACGGCCGTCAGCGCCTCCATCTCGACGCCCGTCTGGCCACTCACCTTGATCTCGGCCTTCACCGCAATGCCGCAGGGATCGGCGCTCGTCGTAAAGTCGACGCTCGCTTTGGTGATCGCGAGCGGATGACAGAGCGGGATCAGCTCGTGCGTGCGCTTGGCCGCCATGATGCCCGCCAGACGCGCGGCAGCGAGCACATCACCCTTCTTCGCCTCACCGGTCGTCACCAGCGCCAGTGTTTCCGGCGCCATGGAGACGAATCCCTCCGCGATGGCCGTGCGCGCGGTCACGGCCTTGTCCGACACATCGACCATGACCGCATCGCCGGCCTCGTTGATGTGCGAGAGGCGGCTCATGATGCGCGTCCTGTCAGAAGTTTGCGCGTCGCAGCGGTGACGTCTTCCTTGCGCATGAGGCTTTCGCCGACGAGGAAGGCATTCACTCCCACCTTCGCGAGCCTCTCGAGATCGCCATAGCCCGAGATACCGCTCTCGCCGATGACGATGCGATCCTTGGGCACGCGCGGGGCGAGCCGCTCGGTCGTCGCAAGTGTCGTCTCGAACGTCTTGAGATTGCGATTGTTGATGCCGATCAGGCGGCACGGCAGCGAGAGCGCGCGATCGAGCTCGGCATCGTCATGCACCTCGACGATCGCATCCATGCCCCAGGCCTGAGCAGCAGCCGCAAGATCGCGCGCAACGGCATCCTCGATCTGCGCCATGATGATGAGAATGCAGTCCGCGCCCCACGCGCGTGCTTCTGCCACCTGGTAGGTATCGAGCATGAAATCCTTGCGCAGTGCGGGCAGCCGTGTCGCCTTGCGGGCCGCGGTCAGATACTCCGGCGCGCCCTGGAAGGATGGTGTGTCTGTCAGCACGGAGAGGCACGCCGCACCACCCGCCTCGTACGCCTTCGCCAGTGATGGCGGATCGAAGTCGGCGCGGATCAGCCCCTTCGAGGGCGAGGCCTTCTTGATCTCGGCGATCAGTGCGAACTGCCCTTCGCGAATGCGCCGCTCGAGTGCACCCGCGAACGACCGCACCGGCGTCGCGCGTCGCGCCGCCTCCTCGATGGCCGCCTGCGGCCGCGCCTGCTTCGCCTCGGCGATCTCGGCGAGCTTGTATTTCGTGATCTTGTCGAGAATGTCGCTCATGTCTGCCCGTATACTCCTGTCCGGCCCTGCCTTGCCAGCGCGAACGGCAATCAGCCCGAACACAGCGCTGAGTTGCTTAAGGTTTGGCGCCTTTGCGGCACATCGGCGGCTCGCGTATAAGCGCTCGTGACGCATCCTACCACAGTAGGCCCGACAGTATGACGGCGGCAGAATCGACCGGCACGCATTTCACCCTGGCGCACCTCTCGGACGTTCACCTCGGCCCCTTGCCGCCTATCGGCGCCCGCCACTGGAATGTGAAGCGCCTCCTTGGCTGGCTGAACTGGCAGCGCAGCCGGCGCCATCTCTACAGCCGCGACGTCCTCGACCGTATCGTCGCCGACATGGCCGCGCAGGCGCCCGACCACATTGCCGTCACCGGCGACATCGCCAACCTGGGCCTCCCCGCCGAGCATGAGGCCGCACTGGCCTGGCTGCGCACGCTCGGCGATGGCGAGCGCGTCACGGTCATCCCCGGCAATCACGACATCTACAGCAGCATCGGCGCCGACCACGGCACCGCGCGCTGGCATGCGCACATGTCGCCGAATACCGCCGCCGCCGACTACGCCATTGCCGAAGCACTGAGCGGCGAGGCCGCTTTCCCCTTCGTGCGCCGCTTCGGCAAGCTCGCCATCATCGCGCTGAACTCGGCCGTGCCGACGCGGCCCATGTATGCCATCGGCCGCATCGGCAAGCCCCAGCTCGATCGCCTCGCGCGCATTCTCGACGGACTCGGCGCGGAGGGCCTGACGCGCGTCGTTCTCATCCATCATCCGCCCGTGCCGGGTCTGTCCAAAGCACGCCACGATCTCCAGGATGCGGATGCGCTCGCCGACGTTCTCACGCGCCACGGAGCCGAGCTCGTGTTGCATGGTCATGAGCATGTTTCGAGTGAGCACTGGCACCCGGCGCTCTCGGGCCACATTCCCATCATCGGCGTGCCATCGGCGTCGCTCGCGCGTCCGCACAAGAAGGAGCCACCGGCGCGCTATCACCTTTATCGCATTGCGCTCGACGGCAACCGTCCGTCCATCGAGATGATCGCGCGCGGCCTCGCCGAGCCGGATGGCTCCGTCATCGAGCTGGAGCGGCGACGGCTCGTGCCAGCGACAAGTCAATAAAGGCGGGTGGGTTCGGGAGGGTGTCCCTCCCGGCGGGAGCGCGAGGGCTGGACCTCGTCGCGCCGAAGGCGCGTGTCTTCGACACGACGGACACCCCCGAACCCCCGTCTTTTATTGACTTAATTCGAGCTGCCCCTTGCTATCGATGACGATGACCGGGCCGCGGCGCTGCTCGATCCAGCCGCGCACGAGCACGCGACGGCCCACCAGCGAGCGCACCGCGATGCCACCGGTCAGATCAGCGCGATTGCCGGGCACCACCGCCGCAAACGGATAGGCGCGACCGCGTCGTGCGCCGAGCGAGACATAAACGTCACCGCTGCCGCGTGACACACGCCGCACCGTGCCGCTCACGACATGAAAAGTACCGGCAGCGTTGCCCCAATCATCGCGTGACGATGCACGCACGCGATAGGCGGCGTTGGCCCAAAGCCCGGTCTTCTCTTCGCGCGCGCGGCGCTCGAATTTTGCCAATGCCTCGGTGCACGCATCCTCACCCGGACGCCCGTAGGCGCGCGCGAGGCCACGCGTGACAAGCGCGCCCTGCAACCACGCACCGTCGATCGTAACGTGAGCCAGCATCTGCCCATAGCGATCACGTTGCACAGTATCGTGCCACAACACCGCTGAGCGCCCCACTGCAAGCTCGGCCAACGCGTCACGCGTCGCGTTCTCCGGCGGCCAACTGCCGGACGTTGCGCCGACATCGGCTGCTCGCGGCGCCAGCGCACCGATCAGCCGCAAATGACGCCCATCATCGAGCAGCAGCGTCTCGCCATCGAGCACGCGGGCAATGGCGCGAGCGTCGCCGCGCGTGAGCGGGCACGGTGGCGCCTCGGCGTGCGCGGCTTCAATGAGAAGGCCAACGACCGCGACCGCGAAGCACGCAGCGCGCCACATCTACAGCCAGCCCTTACGCCTGAAATATACGTAGGGAAGGATGGCTGCGAGCACCATCAAGATGAGCGCCAATGGATAGCCGATGGTCCAGTCCAGCTCCGGCATGTGCTTGAAGTTCATGCCGTAGATCGAGGCAATGAGCGTCGGCGGAAGGAATACGACGGCCGCGACCGAGAAGAGTTTTATGATCTGGTTCTGTTCGATGTTGATCATGCCGAGCGTCGCTTCGAGAAGGAACTCGAGCCGCGCACTGAGGAAACGCATATTATCGAGCAGCGAGGCGATATCGCGCTGCGCCGACTTGATGCGCTTGCTCACCCGGGCGTCGCTGCCGCGCTCGCGCATGGCATTCGCAACGAAGGCGAGCACGCGGTCGATGGAGAACGCACTTTCCTGGACGCGCGCAATGATGTCGCCTTCCTTGCCGATCGTCCGCAGCGCCACGTCGAGACGCTTGCCGCGCGTCTGCTGCCCGCCCTTGATCAGAAATACGCCCGGCGCGAGGCGGTCGACGTCATCCTGGATGCGCTCGATGAGATCGGCCTGCCGGTGGATCAGGGCTTCGATCAGCCCCACCATAATTTCGGGGCCGCTTGCGCACGGCGCTTGCCCCTTCTCCGCGCGCGCCAAGAACATCGGGAACGCCTTCGGCTCGGCATAGCGTACCGTTACCAGACGGTTCCCGGCGAGAATGAAGGTTATCGACGATGCGGCCGGAACGGTCTGCTCGATGGCATAGATGACGTAGGCCGTCATGTAATACGCGTCGTTCTCGACGTAGAGCCGATTGGACGCTTCGATCTCGCGCATCTCGGCACGTGTGGGCACGGAGATGCCCAGCGCCTTCTCGACGGCTGCATCCTCTTCGGGTGTCGGATTGAGCAGATCGATCCACACGCTCGCATCTGTGAGCGCGTCCACACCGCTGCAGGTTCCGAGGCCGTTACCGGCGGCATCATAGATCGTGAGCATCGCCACGCGCCCCGCAGAGGTGAGAGCCGGATATCCGACGCCGTATACCTCACTTGCGACAGCAGAGCGACTGCGTCGAACTGGGTTCAGGTTAGCGGCGAGGTGTGTGTGGGTACGCGTCCATTCGCAGGTTGCCGCTCCGTGCGCCAGAAGAGCCAGATGAAAGCGATCAGGGACACCACGACGAAGAGGCCGAAAGTCCATGGCTCGGCGCCGGCCCCGAGGAGGCGAACCGCCCAATCGTTGATCTGGGGATAGCGCAAAATGGCAATGGCGCTGGCAATCACGCTCGCGCCCTGCGCGATCAGCTCGCGGTTCTTATCGAGACGGCGCAGGAAGAAAAACGGCAGCAGGATCGCCCACGGCACGATGACGAGGCTCCATCGCAAGTGCAGGCCTGCGTGCATGCGGCCGAAAAGCGCCATGCTCGTCTGGAGATACGCATAATCCATCAGCGGCCACGTCAGCATCGCGAGGCCGCCGATGATGATGCCGCGTTCTATGAACGGCACGTAGTCCGGATAGAGGATATCGATCCGCTTGCGCCAGAAGGCCAGAAGGCCCGCAATGATGATCATCACGGCAATAAAGAAGACCTTGAGCGGCAGGAAGTATCGATCGAGCTCGGCCGAGCGCGAACGCAGGCGCGGATCGGCTTGCAGCTCCCCGATTTCGGCGGCAAAGCGGGCTTGCACGTCACAGCACTGGCGCGCATCGAGAAGCGTACCCGACGGGAAGCAGTAACGCTTCTCAATGTAATCGGCAGGGCGCTCGACCAGCGGATCCGGCGTGCAGTTGCGTGTGAACTCTGCAAGGCCGACGCGCTGGCGGCCAAAGGTGCGCAGCCGCTCGAGCGCGGTCAGGATGGGAACGCGCGGGCACATGGCGCTGGTCCCGTCGACAGCCGTGCACGGGACCTGGCTGCCCTTGTCGCTTGCGAGCGCCTGCGGCTCGACCTCCCAGATACCGCGCAGGTTGGCGCCGCCAATCTGCTGCGAAACCCACCATGAGGCCGCGATCACGACCGCAAACCCGATCAGAAAGCGCGCCTTGCCGTAACGAACGCGCGTTTCCTTCGACCAGTAGAGATGCGTGAAGATGACGGACGGCCAGTAGAACGCCGCGAGGACGACGATGCCGAACGTCGGGAAGAACACGAACAGGTGGCTGTGGGTCAACGCCAGCGACAGCCAGTCCAGATCCTTGAATTCAAGTATGAGCGTCGCGGTGGAAGCGACGAAGCTCGCGGCGAGGCCCGCATACACGATCGCCACGAAAAGATGAGCGCCCCACGCCATAACCCCCTCCCACCAACGCTCTGCGGCTTTGCTCCCCAGCAAATGCCGTTGTCCCCCCGATCGTTACTACATCACGCCTGCGACGGAGGCACAACGGGCGAGGCGTTGCGAACCTGTCGCAGTGTGGCGCGCATGGATCAGTGTCCAACGCCCGACATCAGGATGGCGGCCGAAATTGTGGCCACCGCCCGATTGGCAGTCTCGGGCGGTGGCCAAAGTCCGCGGATTGAGCCCATACGGCTTGACCTTGGGTTTCCCGAATGGACATGGAGGGACGCGTGGGATTTGTCCATCGAGAGCCTAGGCCTTTGGCGGGGGGTCGACCGCCTGCCGCAATTGGCTCATGGTCGCGGACCAGAACGACATGGAGATCGTCGCACCTCCTTTCCCAGGATCACTCGATCACGGCGCCTTGCCGCCCACGGGTACGGGTGGGCAGCGGCCGACTGGTTCGGGGAGCGGCGGCCAGCCGGGCAACTGTTGTGGTGTCATTCGCCGCTAAGCGACTTTCGCCACACGTTGAGGTTGACATCAATGCCTGAATACACCGTAAACGCGCCGACGGACCGTTTATCAACCGATAGTTGCGAAGATGACGCGATCCGTGCTGGTGCAGTCCACGTCTGAGCCCGGCACGGAATGTCGGCGGGCGCCGGTGCAGCGTGGTGCGGCAAGTGGGGGGCTCGAGGGGTTAAGAGCATTGCCAAGCTCGCCGCCTGGAGATATGGACTACACCACGATTTCGGCGCGCTTCGAGCGTCGCCGCGTGCCGCAATAGCTCAGCCGGTAGAGCATCGCATTCGTAATGCGGGGGTCGGGGGTTCGAGTCCCTCTTGCGGCACCATTTGCGTACAAAACTGGGCACTCCGGCCGGGGCGGCGTCTCCGGCCATGACGAGTCGCTCAAGCACGGTCTTGCGGCCGTGAATGCGGATGTCGCTATCCCCGACCTCGACCCTGTCGATGACCGCCCGCAGCCAGGCACGGCGGAAGGCCGTCTCGCCCGAGAGCGTGTTCTGGCGCATGAGCGCGACGAACGCCGCCACCTTCTCCTCTGTGATGCGGGCCGCGGGGCTCATCTCGCCCACGGCGCGGTCGAAGGTCGCCTGCGCGATGTCGCGCTCGGTCCTGACCGCCGCCAAGCGGTCCTTGAGCGTCGGGTCGTTGGGGTCGGCAATGCCGTTCTCGATGGCCTGATAGAGACGGCCGAGACGCCCCTCGGCCTCGGCGAGCTTGCCGCGCAGCGCGGTAAGCCGCCCGGCATGGTCGGCCTCCCGGCGGGACTGCCGGTCCATGAGCCCGCCCAGCAGCTCCCGGACGCGCTCAACCGTCAGCAGCTGGTCGCCGAGGCGGTCGGTGACAATGCGGTCGAGCCGGTCCATGGGCACGGAACGGCCCGCGCAGGCCGTCTTGCCCCTGAGGGCTGCCGAAGCACAGACGTAATAGCGATAACGCCCGGACTTGCCCGTGCGCAGCGTCATGCCGCCGCCACAGCTGGCACAGGTGGCAATGCCCGTGAGCAGGGTCGGCCCGTTGACGATGCGCGGCGGCAGCACACGCGGATTGCGCAGCTTCAACTGCGCCTGCACGGCATCGAATACCGCCGGCGCAATGATGGGCTCAACCTCGACGGTGATACGCTCGCTCGCGGGCTTGGCTTCGCCTGATTTCGCGTTCTTGCGGTTGAAGACCGCCTCCCCCTTGTAGACCGGGTTGGTCACGAGTTTGTGGAGCGGACCGACGCCCCACCGCGCGCCGCTGCGTGTGCGGTAGCCGCGCGCGTTGAGCCAGAACGCGGTGGCCCTGACACCCATCGGACCGCTGGTGCCGTCGCCTTGACGGATCAGGCGAAACATCTGGCGGACGGTTTCGGCCTCGACGGGATCGATGGCGAGCCGCTTCTTGGTCTTGGCTCCGCGCTGCTCGGCGGCGATGGCCGCATAACCGAAGGGCGGCCTGGCCCCGTTCCAGAACCCCTGCCGGGCATTCTCCTGCATGGCGCGCAGCACATGCTTGGCGGTCTCCTTTGACTGGTACTCGTCGAACAAGGCGAACACCTGCCGGACCATGACGCTCATCGGGTCGTCGCCGAGATCCTGCGTCATGGACACGAGCCGCACGCCCGCCTTGCGCAGGCGACGAACGTGATATTCGAGCGCGAAGTGGTCGCGCGCAAAACGGCTGAAGGAATGCACCATGACGACGTCGAACGGTGCGCCGCCCTCGGTCGCAATATCGAGAAGGCGTTGCAGCTGCGGACGATTGTCGTCGGTGCCTGACAGCCCTGCATCGACGAACTCGGCCGCGACCGTCCAGCCGCGGGCTTTACAGAACGCGAGGGCCTGTCGCCGCTGGTCGGGAATCGACAGGTCGCTCTCGGCCTGGCGGCCGGTCGAGACCCGCAGATAGAGCGCGGCGCGCTGTGCCAGCTTCTCCTCGGCTCCCGTTGCCGTTGCAGTCATTGCAGCCCCCTATTTCCGTAAGGTTCGCGCCATCTCAGCATGGCTTTGCGGCTGTTCCCAGTCTTCGTCAAACAGCTCCCGCAGAGCTATCGACAGGAACGCCTCGATCACATCCAGCTCGGCATCCATCACCGGAAGACCGGCAAGGTCGTCGGTCACCGCGAAGCCTTCGGCCTCGCGGGGCGCTGACGGACGGGAACTGTCGTCGATGCGGTCCATGCCGCCCTGATGCCAGGGCTGCTGTCCTCAGTCTTGGCCACGAGCTGGACATCCCCGCTCATCGGGATGTGCAGGACATCAGGCCCCTCCCCTTTTGTCTGGTCTCACTCTTTGTGTTCTGGCGGCCCGCGCCGGCCGCGCAATGGCCAGCCCGCTCCTTCGCTCCGCTCCCGTGTCGGCCATTCCCCTGTCCGTGCGCCGCCGGCTCCTCCGGCCCGCTTGCTCAGACACACGTGAAACCTAAAGACATAAGGAGGAGCCCACATGCTTCTGACAAACACTCCGCCTCGCAATACCGTCCAGCACGGCGACTGCATCGACCTGATGCGACGCCTTCCCGCCCGCTCGGTCGATTTCATCCTGACCGACCCGCCCTATCTCGTCCGCTATAAATCCCGCGACGGGCGCTCCATTGCCAACGACGATAATGGTCATTGGATGATGCCGGCCTATGCCGAGATGTTCCGAGTGCTGAAACCCGACAGCCTGTGCGTGAGCTTCTACGGCTGGACGCAGACCGACCGCTTCATCGCCGCCTGGCGCGCAGCAGGGTTCCGGATCGTGGGGCACGTGGTGTTCCGAAAACGCTATGCCTCGAAGGCCCGCTTCGTCGAGTATCGTCACGAGTCGGCCTACGTGCTGGCCAAGGGCCAGCCGGTGTTGCCGGACAATCCGCCCGCCGACGTGATCGATTTTCCCTATAGCGGGAACCGTCTGCATCCGACGCAGAAGCCGGTCTCGGCGTTAAAGCCGCTGATCGAGGCTTTCTGCCCCGAAGGCGGCGTGGTGCTCGACCCGTTCTGCGGCTCAGGCTCGACGCTCGCGGCCGCGCGCGAGCTTGGCCGCGATTATCTCGGCATGGAGCTCGACACTGCCTATCACAGCATCGCCGCCGACCGGCTGGCGGCCTGACGGCCCAAACCGCTCGTGCCGACCCGCAATCGGGTCGGCCATGGGCGCAATCCTGCCGCCTCACAGGTCACCTGCCGAGCAAAACCGGCGGCCCCGCAAGCGGCCTTGTTGCCATAAGAGCGCGGAACACGCCGTCCATGCAGCGCAGCGCCCAATCCTGCACCGGGATTCGACGTCCCTGCCGGGTATAAGAATCAATTGATCTCTGAATCTGTGACTCCTGTGTCGCACCCGGATTCCCGCGCGCTCCCGGCCAGCGCTCGCGATGATGCGCGGCAAACAGCGGCGTCAGCAGGCTCACGACAAGCCCGATGCTCATGCGCGTCCTGTGGCTCGCGATGACATCGACGGCGATGTAGCCGCCATCCTCCAGCTGGCGGAGATAGCGTTGCACCGTCCGGCGGCAACGGCCGAGCGTCCGCGCGAGGTATGTGACTGTCACCGCCAGCGACCGCCCGTCCCGGTTCCGCCGGTAGGTCTCCTCGGCGATCTTACGGGCACAGCGCCGCGCGCCGTCGGTCAGGTTGGGATCATTGTCGATGAGCGCCGCCAGCTCCGGCACATAGCCGCGGCTCTCAGCCTGTGGCGCGCACCGTGGACGCCCTGGCGTCTTGTAGCGATGGCAGGTCTGTAGCGAGCGTCTGCGGCGCTCAGCATCGCCCACCGGAACATCGTGCGGCCGCCCTTCGGCGATTCGCCTTTTGAGCGCCAGATGCGCCTCGACGAAGGCCGACTGCGGATTTGGATTTTGCATAGTCATTGGTTTTCTCCTATCTCGATGGAGAAAACCCGCCCAAAGCATGAGGACGCACGAAAATGTCGCAAAAATATCTTGCGTTATTATCGGCACGCTGGAATACTTGAATTGTTCAGATTGCAAGTATCCATATTTCAATGCGACCCGCTTCGGCGGGTTTTCTTTTTGTTACAGCACAAGAACCTCGTTATTCGTTGATGATGCGATTGGCGGCCCGAGTCGGACCAACAAAGATTGTCCGCAATGTTCCCGGCCATAGCAAGGTTGTTCTGACAGAACAGCGCTTTTCCAGCCATTGCGCTGGCGCTGCATACAATGGCGCGCAGTACCCGAATGCGTGCGGGATTTGACATAGCGCACATGGTGTCGGATTATTCTGCGGGCTATCGGATAGCTACCAGATAGCCAGCTATCCGATAGCGACCGGAAAGCCACCGGGAAGTTATCCGAAGGCTATCGGAATGCATGCAGATATCCGTTTGGTAGCGGATGGCTATCTGTTAATATTTGCGCAGGAGTTTCATTTAACCCGATTGCCAAGTGAGTGTTCATGCCCGTTATTTCTTTTGCCAATCCCAAAGGAGGCGCCGGAAAAACCACAGCAGCGTTGCTGCTCGCCGGAGAGCTTGCCGCCAAGGGCGCGCGCGTCGCCATCATCGATGCCGACCCGGAACGCTGGATCTCGCAGTGGGCGAGACTGCCAGGCAAGCCGGCCAACATCGACATCATCGCCGAGGTGAGTGAGGAGACGATCGTCGACCATATCGAGACGGCTGCCGCCAAGGCGCAGTTCGTGGTCGTCGATCTTGAAGGCACTGCCAGCCTCATGGTCGCCAACGCCATCGGCATGTCCGACCTCGTCGTCATCCCGACGCAGGGTGCGTCGATGGATGCGAAGGGGGCAGCGAAGACCATCAGGCTCATTCGCAACCAGGAACGCATGGCGCGCCGCGCGATCCGCCACAGCATCCTGTTGACGCGCACCAGCGCGGCCGTCACGTCCCGCGCACTGCGCAACGTGCGTGCGCAGCTCGACAAGGCCGGCATCGACGTCTTCGACACGTCCATCGTCGAACGCGCCGCCTATCGCGACATCTTCGATTTCGGCGGACCGCTCGCAGACCTTCCGCTGGACAAGGTGAGTAACATCGACAGGGCGCTGGAGAACGCCCGCGCATTTGCCGGCGAAGTGCTCGCCAAGCTCAAGCAGGCGGCGGGTGCCGCCAAGGCAGCGTGAGCCATGACACAGGAACGCGCCGATCTCGGCTTTGCCGATGAGCTCGATGATTTTGATCCGAACGAATGGATGCCGCTTGTCTCCGCCGCCAATGACAAGCCGCCGAAAGCGGAAACCACGCAAGCTGCCGTCGCGGCCGGATTCCGCAGTCGCGAGCCCAAGACTCCGGGAATCGATCAGGAAAGAGACCGGCCTCAGTCGATGCGTGGCCGACGCACCGGCCGCAGCGTCCAGTTCAATCTGAAGGTCCGCCAGGAAACCGTCGATGCCTTCTACGCGATCGCCGACCACCATGGCTGGGGCCTCGGCGAGACGCTCGAACATGCGGTGGCGCTGCTGGAGCAGGCGTACACACAGCAGAGCGCCGAGGCAGTATGCTCCGCATCGTGAAGGCTGAGGCGACCTTCACGAAGGACATCGACGAGCAGACATTCGAAACCGATATGCTTGTCGCCTCGAACTATCAGCCGCGCATCACCTACCTGTCGCGGATCGATGACCACTACTGGTGGAACCCGGACCCGGCGACGGCGCTGCTCTTCGCCACCTTCCGCGAAGCGGCGGCTGTCATAGCAGCCTATCGAAAACACCAGGGCGACCTGCACTCGCTGATCCGGATTGTCAGGGCGTGAGATGCTCGCGGAAAGGCGGGGCTAAAAGCCCCGCGCTCCCGCTCGAAGCGCCAGCGCGCGCGAGATGTTCTCAAGGCTGGCAAGACCGTTGCGTCGCTCCGGCGTGCCAGAGGCCGTGCGGGCCACGGCTTGGCTCGCGTCGCGGAACAAAGCCCGCAGCTCAGATTCGGTGCGATAGTGCAGTTCGGCGATCGTCATCAAGTTGTTCATCTTCGTTTCTCCTCTTTGTGCGGCTCCGGACATCGGAACCGTTCGTGCCTCACCACACACAATCGGCACAAGGAACGGGACCGGCATGACCGGGGACGAACACAAGCAGGAGAGAGAAGGGGACAACGCTGTATGAGCGTCGACATGCAGTATCGAGAGAGCAGAGTTCGGGCGCGCCCGGAGCAGGCCGGGCCAGGCTCTACGCGTCGCCGGCAGAACGGCGGGTCGCGCCGCACCCTCCGAAACGGTTGCGGGCTTGCTGGTGACGATCCTTCGCGCGAGGTGAGACAGAGGGGCGTGCCGCCCCCGACCGTCAAGGCTTCATCCTGCGGACGCCTGCGGCGGCCTTGACCGCCAGCCCCCGCTCATTGCCGCGTGGCTAGTCGGATTCTGGCGTATCCCTAAGCCAAGAGGGAAGGGGAGGGGACCAGCCAGCGCAGGCCGCAAGCGCGCTGTTATCGTTGGTGGCGCAGAAGCGAGAGCTTACCGGCGCGACGATTGCGCGGACGCGCGGCGCAGTTTTGCGATCCGCATCAAACCCGCCATTTTCCAGAGTCCATATTCCATGTTCGTTTGCCTTCCCTTGAACGTCTAGCGTCGAGGAGGCGCGACCTGATCGCAAGGGGATTGGCAAGCAACATACGGACGCAACCGCCGCGAGATTGGAACAATCAGCCGACGCTACTGTTCTCCCGCAGCCAAGCCGCAAACGCATCCTCGCCCATCTTGCCAGCAGCAAGAGCAAGCACGGCCGTCACGGCATCGACCTCGTCCGCTTCAAGCTCATGGCCGTTGACGCTGAGGAAGATGTACGCGGCAAGGAAGGCCGTCCGCTTGTTGCCATCGACAAACGGGTGACTGCGGGCAATGCCGAAAGCGTAGGCGGCCGCCAGCCGGAAAATATCGGTCTCGCCATAGGCGTGGAGATTGACCGGTCGGGCGAGCGCGGAATCCAACGCGCCCTCATCGCGCAACCCTTCCGCGCCGCCGTGCTCGGCCAGCTGTGCGTCATGCACGGCGTCGATGACCGACCGCAGCAGCCAGACTGGCGGGCTCATTTGGCGAGCTGGCGGAGCGCATTGCGGTACTTGCCCATGCCCTTGCGCGCCGCCCGAATCTGCGCGTCAAAGGTTGGATCATAGGGCGTGAGGCGCATCGAGCCGTCCGGGGCCTCGGTCAGGAAGACCGTGTCGCCGTCCTGGAGATTGAGGCGGGCCAGCGCCTCCTTGGGCAGGACGACGCCGAGCGAATTGCCGATCTGGCGGACTTTGAGCTGGGTCATGCTGCACCTCCGTAGCGTTATTACAGATATTATAACGCAAATATTGCCGGAAATGCAAATAGGGAAGGGGAGGCGGCTGCCCGCCTGGTCTGCTCCCCTGAAGTGGCTCCGGTCTGAGTGAGCGAATCCGGCTATTCCAACCTCGATCGAGGAGAAGATGGAATGGCACGGAAGCGATACACGACGGAGCAGATCATCGGGTTTCTGCGGG
>JAEZRM010000124.1 GCA_023412805.1 Pseudomonadota bacterium
ATCACCTGCTGGCCGAGCAGCTTCCACTTGGCCGTCGACGTCTTCAGCTGCTCTTCGAGCCACGCGGCCTGCTCCTCACCGAGCAGCGACCGCTTCGGATCCGCCGCCGGCGGTGCGCCCGTGATACCGACAGCTTGCTTCGTGCGCGCCTGATAGCGCGTGTCGAGCATCACCAGATCGACGAGGTCGCCGAAGGCGAGCTTGCGGTAGATGCGCCCGTCCTCTTGCTCGCGGATCGGCATCCACTCACGGTAGGCGCGTTGCGCCGCCGCCTTGCGGTCGGCCCACGTCCCCTCCGCGCCCGGCGTGTGGTTCTCTGCGCCGTCGGCGTAGCCGTCGTTGGCGATCTCGTGGTCGTCCCAGACGTTGATGAAGACGTGCTGCCGGTGGACCTCCTGGAGATCGGCGTCACGCTTGTACTGCGCATGCCGCATCCGATAGTCGGCGAGCGTCACGATCTCGTGCGGCGGCTCGTAGGCGCGAACGTCGCCGTAGTCGGACGACCCGTACTCGTAGATGTAGTCTCCAAGGTGGATCACGGCGTCGAGATCGCGCTGCTCCGAGAGCGCGCGATAGCCGTGGAAGTAACCGTGAGCGTAGCTGGCGCACGAGGCGAGGCCGAATCGGAGGCGACTCGTCGATCCGCTTGGCGCCGTCCGCGTGCGGCCGATGGGCGAGGTCGCTCCGAGCGCGCGGAAGCGATAGTAGTACGTGCGTCCTGCCGCCAACCCGGTCACGTCCACCTTCACGGTGAAGTCGCGCTCGGCGTCGGTCGTCGTCGAGCCCGAGGCGACGCGATTGCTCATCGCAGGATCATCGGCGACCTCCCAGACGACATCGACAGGCCCGGCACCGTCGGTCGTCACGCGCGTCCACAGGATGACCGAGTCGGGAAGAGGATCGCCGCTCGCGACGCCGTGAACGAAAGACTCCGACGGCGGCGTGTCATCGGTACACGCCGAGAGCGAGCCGGCCACGGGCCCGACGAGTACCGCCGCTCCCGCCCCCCGCAGCAGATCGCGCCGAGAGAGAAGGAGGTTCCTTCGAGAGCTCATCGGCATCCGAGTATCGCACGCTCGACTGGGTCACACCGATATCGGCTCGACGATCAGGTGACGAGCGCGCGACGCACGGGGCGCGATACCGCCCATCGCGCCCCGCATCGCGCGGAATCCGGCTCTCGAAGCTCGATCCACCTCCCCTCCTCCCGGGGCGGCGTCCGTAAGCTGCTGGGAGTCGAGCGAAGCCGCCGTCGTCGGCTCCGAAGCCAACTAGCCATCGAGCTCCGCCACTCCAGAGGGCACCGAGAGCCCGACCGTAGGCACAATCGCCCCCACCCTCGACGATTTGGTGATCGATCCCCTATCTCCGTGGCGAGACGGCAACGGAGGGAGATCCACCTCGTGTCATCGCCGACGGTGCCGGGGAAAGAATCCACGCTCATGAAACGAGCCCTGATCTGCTGTGCCTTCACGGCCGCGACGGTCGTCGCCGCGTGCGCGAACGACGAGCTGAACCTCGGCTACCTCGATGAGCCCTCCGCCGACGCCGGAGCCGCCGATACGACGGCGCCCGCGATCGACGCCGGAAGCGACGGCGACGCCACGACCACCGTCGCCGTGTGCGGGAACGGGACGGTCGAGCTCGGAGAGGAGTGCGACGACGGCAACACCGCTCCCGGTGACGGCTGCGCGCCGAGCTGCACGCGCGAGTCGGCCGGGCCGGGCGACGTGTGCCCCGGCATCGCGATCTCGCTCCCACCGGCCGAAAGCGGCATCCGCAAGACGACCGTGAGCGGCACGACGAACGGGATGCATCCGTTCTACGGCGGATCGTGCGGCGGCACCTCCGCGCGCGAGGCGGTCTACACGCTGACGCCCGACTCCGGCGGCACCCTGAAGGTGAAGCTCACCGCGAGCTTCGACGCGGTCCTCTACGCGCGCGGCGGCTGCGAGGACGCGAGCACCGAGCTCGACTGCAGCGACGCTCCCGGCGCCGCGGGCGGCGAGACGTTGCTCGTACCGCTCCAGAGCGGCAAGCCCGTCGCGCTGTTCGTCGACGGGTATGGCACGGCATCCGGCGACTTCACGCTCGACATCGAGACACGCCCCGCGGCCTGCGGCGACGGGATCGCCGTTCCGCCGGAGACCTGTGACGACGGCAACACCGTCGCCGGTGACGGCTGCTCGCCGACGTGCACCTTCGAGGAGCCTGGTGCGCCCGCGGCCTGCCCCGGACAGGGCATCGCCCTCTCCGGCGTCGGCAACGCGCCGCGCACGCTCAGCATCAGCGGCAACACCGGCGATGCGCTGATCTCCGGCCAACCGACCTCGACGGCGACCTCGCTCGGCACGTGCATCTCGCCTGGACCGAACATCGTCTACCAGTTCCGCTCCGACATCGCCGGCTCGCTCGAGGTGAAGCTCCATCCAGAGTACTCCGGCGCCGTCCTCTACGCACGCAACGAATGCCGCGCGTCCGACACCGGCAACGGCGCGGAGCTCGCCTGCAGGGCGGCCGATCCCTCCGGAGGCCCTCTCGTGTTGCGCGTCCCGATCACGCCGACCGCCGCCTCGTTCATCATCGTCGACTCGAAGCACAGCACCGCGCACGGGCCCTTCCGCCTCGACGCCACCGTCACTCCAGCCGTGTGCGGCAACGACTTCGTCGACGGAGACGAGGAGTGCGACGACGGCAACAACGAGGACGGCGACGGCTGCTCCGCGACGTGCCACATCGAGCCGCCGGCCCCCACGACCGACGCCTGCCCGGGCACGGCGCTCGTCTTCGTGCCCGACGGAGCAAACGAGATCGCCGTCACGTCGGCGTCGACCTTGGCGCTCCAGCCGAACTACAACGGCACGTGCGCCGGCACGGGCCGATCGCGTGACGCCGTCTACCGGGTGAAGCCGACCATCTCCGGGATCCTCACCGCCACGGTCACGCCGGTCGGACGCTTCGCCCCCGCGATCTACGCGCAGACCAGCTGCGGGACGCAGTCGAGCCAGCTCGGTTGCGCAGCGGGCAACCAGGCGATCACGCCCACCTTGACCGTGCCCGCCGTCGCCGGCCAGGACCTCTTCCTCGTCGTCAGCGGCAACTCGACCCTCAGCCCGAGCGAGGGGACGTTCACGCTCCGCGCCAAGATCACTCCCGGCACCTGCGGAAATGGCGTGGTCGAGGGCGGCGAGGCATGCGACGACGGCAACGTCCTCCCCGGCGACGGCTGCAGCGCCTCGTGTGCCCTCGAAACGCCGGCGACCAACAACACCTGCGCGAACGCAGGGACGATCGCGCTGACGGAGACGACGCCGGGCAAGACGTGGAACGCGAGCGTCTACGGCGGCACGACCAACCTGACGAACAACCAGGCCTTCTCTCCCACGTCGTGCCCGAGCGCCGGTAGCAACGCGTTCTACACCGTCACGGCGCCCGCCGACGGCGTGCTCACGACGCGCATCACCGCACGGTTCGACGCGACGATCGGGATCCGTGCCGACGGGACCTGTCCTGCGTCGGCCTCTGCCACGGCCCCCCTCACCTGCGTGCAGGCTCCGATCGCCTCTCCCACCGCGCTCGCGATCCCCGTCACGCAGGGCAAGCGCTACTACGTCATCGTCGACGGCGCGAAGAACACCGACAAGGGACCGTTCACGCTCGACGTCACGATCGACGCGCCGAAGTGCGGGGACAACGTGCTCTCCCCGGGAGAGGCGTGCGACGACGGCAACACCAATAGCGGCGATGGCTGCTCGGCGACGTGCACG
>JAEZRM010000041.1 GCA_023412805.1 Pseudomonadota bacterium
TCGTGGAGCCGGTCGTCGGCAACATGGGCGTCGTCCCGCCCGAGCCGGGCTTCCTCGAGGCCATCATCCGCCTGTGCAAGGAGCACGGCGCGGTTTCGATCTTCGACGAGGTCATGACGGGAAGCCGCGTCGCGCGCGGCGGCATGCAGGAGCGCGCGAAGCTCCGCCCCGACATGACGTGCCTCGGCAAGATCGTCGGCGGTGGCATGCCCCTCGCGGCCTACGGCGGCCGCCGCGAGATCATGCAGAAGGTCGCGCCGATCGGCCCTGTCTATCAGGCCGGCACGCTCAGCGGTAACCCGATCGCGGTCAGCGCCGCGCTCGCGCTCCTCGAGCGCCTCGACGCCGGCGTGTACGAGAAGCTCGAAGCGCTCGGCGCGCGTCTCGAGCGCGGCTTCGTCGAGGGTGCGAAGAAGGCCAACGTCGAGATCTGCGTCCAGCGCGTCGGCTCGATGATCACTCCGTTCTTCACGAAGGGCCCGATCCGCTCCTTCGGCGATGCCGTGAAGTCGGACACGACGCGCTTCGGCAAGTGGCACGCCGCGATGCTCTTGCGCGGGCAGTACTGGCCGCCGTCTCAGTACGAAGCCGGCTTCCTCAGCGCGGCGCACACCGAGGCCGACGTCGACGCGACGATCGCCGCCGCGGCCGAGGCGTTCGCCGTCGTCGCGGCCTAGTACCCGGACCGCTCACGCAGGGGCGGCGGCGGTCGCGGTGGCGCCGTCGCCGCGTGTCTCTGCGTACCAGTCGACGACCGCCTGCATGGTCTCGTCGAGCGGGCGGAACGTGACGCCGAGCTCCCGTTCGGCTTTCGCCGACGTCACCGTGTGCCTCGCCAGGAGGGTCTTCACTCCACGGATCGGCCCGGCGGGAGCGCCGCCCGTGAGCTTTGCCCACGCCTCGGACGCGTGCGCGAACGCGAGCGCGAGCGGGGCCGGTACGTCGAATCGGAGCGGAGCCTTCCCCGACGCGCGGGCGAGCGAGTCGAGCACGTCTCTCAGCGAGCGGTACTGCCCGCCGACGATGAAACGGTCGCCGTGCGCACCGCGTGTCAACGTGGCGACCATCGCCCGCGCGACGTCACGTGCGTCGACGAGGGAGGTGCCTCCCGGCGGAGCGCCGGGGATCTTGCCGGCGGCGAAGTCGAGGTAGAGCTGCCCTGCGGACGTCGGCCCGGCGTCGCCGGGGCCCCACATCCAGCCCGGCAGGATCTCGATGACGCTCATGCCGCTCCGGGGACGAAAGGCGGCGATCTTCGCGTCGCCCTCCGCCTTGCTGCGGAAGTAGAGGTTCTCGAGCTGCTCCTCCGAGGGGAGCGTGTTTTCGTCGCCGGGGCTGCCGTCCGCGTTCATGCCGACGGCCCCGCTGCTGCTCACGTGGATGAAGCGGCCGACGCCGTGCTGGTCCGCGGCGTCGAGCAGCGCGAGCGTCCCGCGCACGTTGACGCTCTCGAGGGCCTCCTCGTGCGTGCCCTTGGACGCGGGGGAGTAGTACTCGCGAAAATACGCGGCGGTGTGGAACACGGCGTCCGCCCCCGCGATCTCCCCGGAGAAGCCGTCGATGTCGCGCATGTCGCCGAGCACCACGCGCGCACCGGTTCCGGCGAGCATTCGCTCGGCCTTCTCACGTGAGCGCGCGAGCGCAATGACGTCGTGTCCCAGCGGGGCGAGCGCGCGGACGAGGTTGTTCCCGAGCAGACCGGTACTGCCGGTGACGAAGACACGCATGGCATCGTTCTCGTTTCTCTCGCGCTCCACGCCTTCGGGAGGACGAGGGAGGGGGTCGTGAAGGCGCCCACTCGAACCGTGGGCTGCGCTAGAATGTGAATCATCCTTCACGTTCCACAATTCGCTTTTCGAGGTCCCCATGAAGGCTCGTGCGCGCCGCTCGCTGGCCCCTAGAAAACAGCCTCGCCAGCACCGCGCGCAGGCGACCATGGACAGCCTGCTCGAGGCGGCCGCTCAGGTTCTGGAGAGCGAGGGCTTCGAGAAGATGACCACCACGAAGGTGGCTCTCCGCGCCGGCACGAGCGTGGGCTCGCTCTACCAGTACTACCCGTCGAAGGACGCGCTGCTGCACGCGCTCTTCGAGCGCAAGACGGAGCGTGTCCGGGCGCGCTTCGCCGCCTCGCTCGCGGCGACGGAGGGGCAGGGCCTCGAGGCTCGTGTGCGCGCGCTCATCGAGACGCTCTTCCTCGAGAAGGCGACCCGCTCGCGGCTCGGTGCCGAGCTCGCGCGTCAGGCGCCGCGGCTCGAGAAGGCCCGCCTCGTCGAGCGCCTCTCGGAGGACATCCATCGCGCGGTCCACGCGCTCCTCGGCGCGCACGCAGACGAGGTCGGCGTCGCCGATCGCGAGCTCGCGAGCTGGCTCGTCGTCCAGGGCGTCGTCGGTATCGCCGACGCTGCGATGCTCGGACCGCCGGCGCGCCTTCGCGATCCGGTGTTCATCTCCGCGGTCACCGAGCACGTGCTCGATGCGCTTCGGGTCGCGCGCTCGCCGTCGGCGCGCTGATCTCGACGGCATCGTTCAGGGAGGCGACGGCCTCGGTGCGTTCGCCTCGTCGATCACGACCGATCGTGGCGATGGTTTCGAGAGCCGTCTCCCGCGGTGCCGGCAGGCTGCGTGGTGGAGCCGTCTGCGTCGAGCGCTGCGACCGCGCCTCGGAGCGCCGACACGGACGCCGAGCGAAGGTAGACCACCGGCGCGTCGTTCGACACGAGCGCCTTGGCTTGGTCGCG
>JAEZRM010000090.1 GCA_023412805.1 Pseudomonadota bacterium
GTGCGTAGCTCAACCCCCCTGCGGGGGCCTTAATCGCCCGCCGCTTTCATGTCTGCCTCATGTCTGCCCCTTGGGATCGCGGCCCGGGCAGACGCATTCCAACACTCAATCCGCGTATCGAGAGGAAACACTACCGATGTCGTTCGAGCGCCTGTTCGATCCCAATGCCATTGCCATCATCGGCGCTTCGAGCGACCTCACGCGCATCAGCGGCCAGCCGATTGTCGCACTCAAGGGCGCGGGCTTCAAAAAGCCCATCCATCTGGTCAATCCCAAGTACACCGAGTTGCATGGTCTGACGTGCTATCCGAGCGCGGCCGCCATCGGATCGCCCGTCGATCTGGCGCTCATCGCGGTGCCGGCCAAGGGTGTCGCCGATGCGATTCGCGATTGCGGAAAGGCCAGCATTCCTTTTGCGATCGTGCTCACGGCAGGCTTCCGCGAAGGTGGTCCCGAAGGCCGAAAGCTCGAGGATGATCTGCTGCGCGCGGCGCGCGAGAGCAACGTGCGCGTGATCGGACCGAACTGCCAGGGCGCGCTTTCCGTGCCGTCGCGCATGTGGTGCGTGTTCGGCAGTGTCAGCCAGGAGACGCAGCTTCGCGAGGGGCCGGTCTCCTGCGCCTTCCAGTCCGGCGGTTTTGGCTATGCCGTCGTGAACATGGCCGAGGCGCAGGGTCTCGGCTTCCGCCATGTCGTCTCGACCGGCAACGAGACCGACATCACCATGCCGGAGCTCATGGGCGAATTTCTCGACGATCCCGGCACGAAGCTCGCGTTCGCGTACATGGAAGGCACGCCAAACGCGCGAAGCATGCTCGACCTCGGCCGCAAGTCGCTGGAGACGGGCAAGCCTGTCTTCATCTGGAAAGGCGCGCAAACCGAGAGCGGCACCAAAGCCGCCGCCTCGCACACCGCCAACATGACGGGCAATTACGATCTCTATCGCGCGGCCTTCCGCCAGTCAGGTCTCATCGAGGTACAGGACGTCGAGGAGATCGTCGACGTTGCCAAACTCGCGCTGCAGGGCCGCCTGCCGAAGGGTCGCAATATCGGCGTGCTCTCGATTTCCGGCGGCTCCGGTATCGTGTTTGCCGATCGCGCCGTGAAGGATGGATTGGCATTGCCGAGTTTCTCGCAGCGCTCGGTTGACGCGCTCAAGGCCATTATTCCGAGCTTCGGCGCGGCGGACAATCCGGCGGATACGACGGCCGGCGTGTTCAATGATCCCGGTCTCTTCACGAAAGCACTCGACATCATTCTCGAAGATCCGGCCATCGATCAGCTTTCGATCTTGCTCGCTTCGGCTGGTGGCAAGGCCGTCGCACTCGCGGCAGAATCCATCGTCGCAGCCGCCGCCAAGACCGACAAGCCCGTGCACGTCGCGTGGTCGGGCCGTCGCGACAAGTCCGAGGAAGCCTGGCAGATGTTCCACGACGCCGGCATCCCGCACATGGCATCGCCGATCCGCCTCGCGCACGCGGCCGCCGTGCTCGCGCGCTATGCCGAGGATCGTCGCCGATTGTTGCCGCGTGTCACGCCGACTGTCGAGACGCCAGCCGGCGTGGAATTGCCGAGCGGATCGGTCACGCTCTCCGAGATTGAGAGCAAAGCCGTTCTCTCGCGCTTCGGCGTTTCGACCACGCGCGAGGTCGTCGTGCCGCCGAATGGCGACTTCGCCCGCTTGACCGCGAGCCTGACAGGTCCCTTCGCCGTCAAGATCGTCTCGCGTGATATCGCGCACAAGACGGAAGCCGGTGGCGTGAAACTCAAGGTCGCCGCCGAGGATCTGCCCAAGGTCGCAAGCGAGATCATCGCCAGCGCGCAGCGCTACAATCCGGATGCACTCATCGATGGTGTACTCGTCAGCGAAATGGCATCCGGCGTGGAAGCGCTCATCGGCGTCGTGAACGACGAGAGTTTCGGCCCGACAGTCGCGCTCGGCCTCGGCGGCGTGCTCACCGAAGTGCTCAAAGATGTCACGTTCCGCATCGCGCCCTTCGACATCGAGACGGCCCGCGACATGATCGCGGAGCTGCGCGGCGCCAAGCTCTTCGACGGCTATCGCGGTAGTCCGGCGGCTGACAAGGAAGCGCTCGCGGCCATGCTCGTCGAGGTCTCGCGCATGGCGGCGGCACTCGGCGATCGCGTCAAGGAGATGGACATCAATCCGGTGTTCGTGCGTGCCAAAGGCGAAGGTTGTGTCGCCGCCGATGCACTCATCGTTCTCAAGTAAGAAGCGGGAGAAACGCCATGGATCTGGGCATTTCCGGCAAGACAGCCATCGTCACGGGCGCCAGCATGGGCATCGGACGCGGTATCGCAAAGGCGCTCGCGGCAGAGGGCGTGCGTCTCGCGCTCGTCGCTCGGCGCATCAATCTTCTCGAGGAAGTTTCAGGCGAGATCACGGCGGCGGGCAGCGCTGCGCCACTCCTCATCCAGCAGGACATCCTGGCCGAGGATGCGCCGGACAGGATCGCAACGCGCGCGCTGGCGGAGTTCGGCGCAGTGGATATCCTGATCAACAACGCGGGCGGCAGCCGCCACTTCGGCAAGGACGCCGCCGAAGAGCAATGGACCGAGGCGCTGACGCTCAACTTCACGCGTCAGCGTCAACTCGCACACCGCTTGCTCGACCAGATGATCGCTAACAAGTGGGGCCGCATCGTCAATATCACCGGCAAGTCCGAGCCCGATGGCGTGAATGGCGCATTTGCCGCGAAGGCCGCCATGCACGCTTGGTCAAAGGGGCTTTCGCGCGAGGTCGGCAAGGCCGGCATCACCGTGAACTGCATTCCGCCCGGCCGCATCATGAGCGAGCAGATCCGTCGCAACTACACGCCCGAATATCGCCAGTGGCAGGCGGACAACGAGATCCCCGTTGGCCGCTATGGCGAGCCCGAGGACATCGCGAACCTCGTCACCTTCCTCGTCTCGCCGCGCGCGTCGTACATTACCGGCGCCGTGATCCCCGTCGATGGTGGCTTGCGGCGCTATCAGTTCTGAGCCGCCTCAAAACGGATCCTTTGGGTCGAACTTCGGCCGCCGCTTCTCCATGAGCGCGGTCATGCCCTCCTTCGCTTCGGGACCGGAGAAGCCCATGAACTCCATGGCGAGCGAGGCATCGAACGTCGGTCCCGCCATGCGCAGCCAGTTGTTGAGTGCGTGCTTCGTCCAGCGCACTGCACCCGGCGGCATCGCAACAAGACGCTCGGCAACACCAAGCGCCGTTTCAACGACCTTGTCGTCATCCGCAACGAGCGACACGAGCCCAATGCGCTCCGCTTCCTCACCCGTCAGCGGATCGTTCAGCAGGAGATAGTACTTCGCCTTGGCCATGCCGACGAGCAGCGGCCAGATGATCGCTGCGTGATCGCCCGCCGCGACGCCGAGACGCGCATGACCGTCGATGATGCGCGCCTTGCGCCCCGCCACCGTCACATCCGACAGCATGGCCGCGGCGAGCCCGGCGCCGACGCAAGGCCCCTCGATGGCCGCGACGACCGGCTTCATGCAGTTGATCACGTTGTAGACGAGATCGCTCGCCTCGCGCCAAACGCGCGTGCGCACTTCCCAGCTCTCATGCATGTCCTTGATCATGGAGAGATCGCCGCCCGCCGAGAACACGCCGCCCTCGCCGCGCAGGAGCGCGACGGACGTCTCAGGATCGCGATCGATATCGCGCCACACTTCCGCGATCTCGCGATGGCCGTCCGCATCCAGCGCATTGAGCTTGCCTGGATTGGACATGATCACCTCCAGCACGCGCGGGCGCGGGCGGGCGAATTTCAAGGCCTTGTAGTGGGCATAGCGCTCTGTCATGGCGTTCCTCGGATGTATTTTTCTCCACTCACCTCTAGGCGCGAGGCGGATCGTGCGCAATATCTCGCGGTTCCGAGACCACCTGCGGCACCCCGCGCGCGAAATCCGTTTGGCCGGGTCATGAGAAGGCCCCAGAATAGGCCCAACTCATACCCGTGCCCAGCAACGGACCCTGTCATGAAGCTTGAAAAGCCGCAGCCCATCCTGCTCAAGAATTACACGCCCCCGCCCTATCTGATCGATACGGTCAGCCTCGACGTGGCACTGCACCCGACGCGCACGCGCGTCAGTGCAGAGTTGAGTCTGCGGCCCAATCCCGCAGCGCGCAAAGCGGGCGGCGCACTCGTACTCGATGGCGAAGTGCTGGAACTCGGCTCGATCGCGCTCGACGGCAAACCGCTCAATGCCAAGGCTTACAAGATCACGCCGACCTCCCTCAGCATTGCGCGCGTCCCCGACAAGCCCTTCACGCTCGCCATCGAGACCTTCTGCAATCCGGAAGCGAACACGGCGCTGAGCGGTCTCTATCGCTCGCGTCAGATCTACTGCACGCAGTGCGAGGCCGAGGGATTTCGCCGCATTACCTACTATCTCGACCGGCCGGACGTGCTTGCGACCTACACAACGCGCATCGAAGCCGATCGTGATGTTCCTGTCCTGCTCTCGAACGGCAATCTCGTGGAGAAAGGCAAGCTCGCCGGCGCTCGCCACTTCGCCATCTGGCACGACCCGCACCCCAAACCCGCCTATCTCTTCGCGCTCGTTGGCGGCAAGCTCGCCGCGCACAAGGACACCTTCAAGACCATGTCCGGCCGCAAGGTCGATCTCGCCATCTATGTCGAGCCCGGCAAGGAGGATCGCTGCGCCTGGGCCATGGACGCGCTCAAGCGCTCCATGATCTGGGACGAGCAGCGCTTCGGCCTCGAGTACGATCTCGATGTGTTCAACATCGTCGCCGTGTCCGATTTCAACATGGGCGCCATGGAGAACAAGGGCCTCAACATCTTCAACGACCGCCTCGTGCTCGCCAAGCCTGAGACGACGACCGACGGCGCCTATGCCGATATCGAGCGCGTGATCGCACACGAATACTTTCACAACTGGACGGGCAACCGCATTACCTGCCGCGACTGGTTCCAGCTCTGCTTGAAGGAAGGCCTGACGGTCTATCGCGACCAGGAATTCTCCGCCGACACGCGCTCGCGCACCGTGCAGCGCATTCATGACGTGCGTCAGCTCAAGGCGCGCCAGTTTCCCGAGGATGCGGGACCGCTCGCGCATCCCGTGCGCCCGGCGAGCTACATCGAGATCAACAACTTCTATACGGCAACCGTTTACGAGAAAGGCGCCGAGCTCTGCCGCATGATCGCAACGCTGCTGGGACAGGACAAATTCCGCGAGGGCATGGATCTCTACTTCGAGCGCCACGACGGGGAGGCTGCGACCGTCGACCAATTCCTTCAATGCTTCGCGGATGTAAGCGGCCGCAATCTCGACCAGTTCATGAACTGGTACAATCAGCCGGGCACGCCGGAGCTGGTCGCCAGCCTCAAGTATGATGCGCGCGCCAGAACGGCGACACTGGAAGTGGAGCAGGTGCACACGCCCTCGCCCGGCGCGGCGAAGAAGAAGCCGGTTCTGCTACCGCTCAAGATCGGCCTTCTCGGTGCCAACGGCAACGAACTTCCACTCAGGCTGGCGAATGGCAACGACGTGCCCGACGGCGTGCTCGAAATGAGCAAGCGCACCGAGCGTTGGACATTCCAGGACATTCCATCGAAGCCGACGGCGTCGCTGCTGCGTGAGTTCTCGGCACCGGTAAACCTCACGATCAGCCACAACGAGCGTCAGCTCGAATTCCTGATGACGCACGACACAGACGGCTTCAATCGCTGGCAGGCGTCGCAGGACTATGCCATGCGGCTCCTCGTCGGTGCCGTGAAGACCTTGCGCAAGGGTGAGCGGCCCTCGAAGCCCAGCGCCTACTGCGCCGCGCTGGCGGCCGTACTCGCGGACGAGAGCTTGGAACCAGCCTATGTCGCGCAAGTGCTCGCGGTGCCGAGCGAGAGCGATATTGCCCGCGTGCTCGCGCGCGATGTCGATCCGACGCTCGTGCATCGCGCGCGACGCTGGTTGCGCAAAGCGATCGGTACCGAGCTTGGCGCCCACCTCGTCGAGATCTACGATGCGAACGACAACGGGCGGCGCTATTCGCCGGATGCCAAGAGTGCCGGCATTCGCGCGCTTCGTCTCGGGGCGCTCAGCCTGCTGGCCGCGCGCGGCCAAGCCGCCGATATCTCGCGCGTCACGCGACACTTCAACGAAGCGCGCAACGCGACTGACGAGATCGGCGCGCTCGCGATCCTCGCGACCTTGAGCGCGCCCGAACGCGCCAAGGCGTTCGATCGCTTCTTCGCGCGCTGGAAGGATGACCATCTCGTCATTGCGAGCTGGTTCGGTCTGCAGGCAGCGTCCCCACTCGCCTCGACACTGCGCACGGTGAAGCAACTCACCACGCATCCGCTCTTCTCCATGCGCACGCCGAACAATGTCTACGCGCTCATCGGCACGTTTGCCGGCGGCAACCCGCTGCAGTTCAACCGGCCCGATGGTCTTGGCTATGCTTTCGTTGCCGATCGCGTTGTTGAACTTGACAAGATCAACCCGCAGGTGGCTGCACGCATGCTCGGCGCTTTCCGAAGCTGGCGTGCACTCGAAAGTGGGAGAAAACGCCTCGCGTTGCGCGCTCTGGAGAAGATTGCATCTACGCCGGGCCTATCGAATGATGTCCATGAGATCGTCTCCAAAATGCTCGAGTAATACTATGAGCACTTCGCCATAGCCTGCGATCTGCAAGTATTACCAAAACATTAAACTCGACATACGGCGAATCGCGCCCCATAATGTCCATGTGATTCGGGCGCTTGGGGGCCCCGGCTCATCGGCGGAATGCGCATGACGGGGGCAATGATGGCGCGGGCGATTTCACTGGTTCGGCGGGAAGATTTCGCCGAAGCCAAAGTGCTGGTCTCTGATCAGCTCCGGGCCATCCTCCTCCTTGGTCGACATATCGACCTCCGCCGCATCGTCCTCGACCGGAACCTGCACGCGGCGCTCGCCCTCGGCCACCTCGCCCTCGCGGTCGCCTTCACCATGGCCGTCGGCGACGTCATCGGGCCCTTCGCCGGTACCGGCATCTGCCTCAGTGCGGCGGCTGTCGCTCTCCTGCTCATGCTGCGCGCTGCCGAGAGCCCCACCCCCGTCGCCCGTCGCCCCCGCGCCGAAGTCCCGCGCCGCCCGGCTGACGATGTGAGCAGCTTCGCCCGCTCCGGCGCCCTCGGCATCGACGGCGCCCGCCGCGAAGTCTCGGGCCTGCTCGCCCTGATGAGCCACGAGTTGCGCACACCTCTCAACGCCATCCTCGGCAATGCAGAGGCCATCCGCCACGAGATTCTCGGCCCGCTCGGCACCGCCCCCTACCGCGACAGCGCGCTCCATATTCTCGAGGGCGGCCAGAACCTGCTGCGCACCAGCGAGGACATGCTGACGCTAACGAGTGCCGTCACTGCTGCCGCCTTCGGCAGCCACGAGCCCGTGGACCTCGAAAGCACCGTCCGCGACGTCCTACGGCAGGCCGGGACTGAGGCCGCCGCCAAGCACGTGGCCCTGAGCTGGCAGTCCGCCACGGATCGCGCCGTGTTCTCGGAGGCCTCCGCCCTCCACCATGCGATTACCCGTATTGTCAGCGGAGCCCTGGTCCATGCCGATATGGGTGCCGGTATCCACGTCGAGATCGCGTCGTATCGCGGCATCGTCGAGCTGATGGTCACGCTCACGCATGGCGATGCCGATGCCGCAGCGCGCGCCGCCGGCACTGTCGATTGCGGTGCCGATCGCGGCCCGGCCGCCGTGCAGATTGCCGTCGCGCGGACGCTCGCGGCACTGCTCGGCACTCATCTGCACACGGCCTACGGCATTGATGGCCGCTGGCGCGCCATCCTCGAACTGCCAGCCGCGCCCGCGCAATAAAGCGCTCTCGCTGCAGGCCTGTCCCCCGCGGCCGCGGGGGTTGGCATGGGCGCATCCGCGCGCTAACCTCGCAGCTGTCCGGACGTGCGCACTGTTGTCCGGTCCGGGCTCTCCCGTTCGGCTGCCACTTTCCACGCTGACCGGTACGCGCACTCGCGCACCGACACGACATTCGCGTCCAACGAGATCGATCCGACACACGATCGACCAGGAGATCGACCGAACCATGCCGCAAATCACGCTCACCGTGAACGGGATACACCAGAGCCTCGATGTGCCGGCCAATGCGCTTCTCGTCGATGTCCTGCGCGAGACGCTCGCGTTGACGGGCACGCATGTCGGCTGCGATACGAGCCAGTGCGGCGCCTGTACGGTCCATATCGACGGCCGCTCGGCCAAAAGCTGCACCGTGCTCGCCATGCAGGCGGACGGCGCCAGCATCACGACGATCGAAGGTCTTCAGAAGGGCGCCGAACTGCACCCCATGCAGGAGGCCTTCCGCAAGCATCACGGTTTGCAGTGCGGCTTCTGCACGCCCGGCATGATCATGGCTGCTGTCGCACTCGTCGGCGACAAGCCGGAGATCGACGAGGCCGGTGTGCGCCATGGGCTCGAAGGCAATCTCTGTCGCTGCACGGGCTATCAGAACATCGTCGCGGCCGTGCTCGACGGGGCGCGCGCAATGCATTCCACCGGCCCCTCAACCGGCAAAGCAGGAGGCTGAGCGATGGGCATTCCGGCTTTCGACTATGTCCGCCCCGCCAATCTTGCCGAGGCGCGCAAGGCTTATGAAGCCAGCGGCGACGCGCGCTATATCGCCGGTGGCCAGACACTGCTGCCCGTGATGAAGCAGCGCCTCGCACAACCGGCCTCGCTCATCGATCTCAGCGCGATTGCCGGCCTCTCGGGAATCAGCGTCGAGGGCAACACGCTGACTGTCGGTGCGATGACCCGCCATGCGGAAGTTGCGGCATCGCCGGACGTGCGCCGCCTGATCCCCGCGCTCGCGCATCTTGCCGCCCTCATCGGCGATCCGCAGGTGCGCAATCGCGGCACCATGGGTGGCTCACTCGCCAACAACGACCCCTCGGCCGACTATCCGGCAGCCGTGCTCGGTCTCGGCGCAACCGTCCACACGGACAGCCGCAGCATCGTCGCCGATGATTTCTTCGACGGGCTCTTCGCGACATCGCTGGAAGAAGGCGAGATCATACGCGCGATCTCCTTTCCGGTGCCGGAGCGTGCGCAGTACGAGAAATTCGCGCATCCAGCGTCGCGCTTCGCCCTCGTCGGCGTGATGGTGAGCAAGGGAACGGAAGGTGTGCGCGTTGCCGCCACTGGCGCCGGCCAGGGTGGTGTCTTCCGCGTCCCGGAGATGGAAGCGGCACTGGACAAGAGCTTCGCGGTCTCGGCCATTGAAGGCATCACGGTTCCTGCCGAGGACATGATCGCCGACATGCACGCGCCCGGCGCCTATCGTGCGCAGCTCGTTGGCGTCCTTGCGCGGCGCGCAGTCGCGGCGCTCGCCTAAGGCGAGGGGCTGCCGGACGCACCGGATGCTGCTAGGCTGAGCTGCCTCGGCCGGCGAAGCATCAAGGGAGGGAGCCCATGCTGAAGGACGCCCAAGGTCATCAGCTTTCCGGCGCGACGAACGACGCCGTATCTCACTACGATGCCGCCGTCCGCGCCTATGGGCTCGGTTATGGCGATGCCATCGGTCTTTTCGAAGCCGCGCGCCAGGCAGCACCGGAGTTCGCGATGGCGCACATCGGCAAGGCGTGGGTGCTGGCGCTTGCCAATGATGCCGGTTTTGCCGCCGCCGCACGACCGCTCATCGAAACCGCACGCGCACTCCCGCTGAATGAGCGCGAACGAACGCATCTCGCAGCTCTCAGTCGTGCCGTCGACGGTGAGCGCGGCGCCGGGGTCACCATTCTCGACCGGCATCTCATGAGCTATCCGCGCGATGTGCTCGCGCACTTCGCCGCCATGCTCATGGACGCCTTCTACGGCCGCTTTGCCCTCGTCGCCGACCGCTCGGCGCGCGCATTGCCGCGATGGGGCAGAAACGATCCCGGTTACGGCATCCTGCTCGCCTTCTACGGCTTCGGCCTCGAAGAGGCCGCGGACTACGCGCGCGCGGAAGCGACCTCGCGCGAGGCCGCCGAACTCGAACCCTACGGCTACTGGCCGCATCATGCCGTCTCGCACGTCATGGAGATGACCGGGCGGCCGGACGAGGGCCTCGCCTGGATGGATGCGCGCCAACCGCTGTGGTCGACGGCCGCGCATACGGGGCAAGCTCACATCTGGTGGCACAAGGCGCTCTTCCACGTCGAGCTCGGCCAGTACGATGCGGCCATGGCCGTCTACGATGGTCCGCTCATGGCAACCCAGCGGCCAGTCGGGCTCAGCCTGACGAATGCGTCGGCACTGCTCTGGCGGCTCGAAATGCTCGGCTGCCAGGCTGGTGACAGATGGCGCAAGGAAGTGAGCGACTGGGGCACGCGCGCCGACGGCCGCATGTGCGTTTTCACGGACATTCATTCCGCCATGGCCGAACTCGGCGCCGGTGATCACGCCGCCGTCGAGCGCCGGCTCGGCACCATGCGCCAAACGGCCGCCGATGGCACCGAGCGCGCCATCGTCTATCGCGACGTCGGACTTCCCGTGGTGAAGGGTATCGCTGCATTCCGGCGCGGCGATTACGCAGAAGCGGTCGACCACCTGCTGCCCGCGCGCTTCGATCTTTGGCGCATGGGCGGCAGCAAGGCTCAGCGCGACGTCATCGAATGGACCTTGACCGAGGCCGCCGCCCGCGCGAGCATCCGCGATGTTGCGCTGTCGCTGGCGCATGAGCGATTGGCCGCACGTCCTCACAGTGCACCGAACCGTCGCTTTCTCGCACAGGCGGAAGCCATCGCCCCATGAGAACTGCGGCACAGGATATGGCGCGGCCCTCATGACGCTCTCGGGCGCGGGCTGCTTCGTTGGCTGGTACGATCTCAACGCGGGCGACGAGAACGAGCACGACAACTGGCACACGCACGAGCACATGATCGAGCGCGTCGCCATTCCGGGCTTCTTGCGCGGCTCACGCTATCGCGCGATCGACGGCGCACCGCGCGTCTGCATCGTCTATCAGGGTGAGACCCTCGCAACCTTCACGTCAGCCGCTTATCTCGCGCGCCTCAACAACCCGACACGATGGTCCACGCATTGCCTGCCGTTCTTTGTCGGTATGAACCGTAGCCTGTGCACGGTCGCGGCGACGTTCGGACACGGCATCGGCGGATACCTGCTGACACTTCAATTTTCTGCGCGCGACGGTGATGCCGACCGCCTCGAGCAATGGCTCATCGAGAAAGCCCTTCCGGAGCTGGCGGCGCGCGCAGGGCTGAACGGGGCGCACCTGCTCGTGTGCGATCCCGCCGCCAGCCGGATGCAAACGCGCGAGAAAATTCTTCGCGGTGCGCCGGATGTCTTTGCCGACCGCATCATGCTCGTCGAAGGCTATGATCGTGCGGCCGTCGAAGCGGCGCGCGACGACCTGCTCGGCGCAAACGGTCTTACTGCTCACGGCGCGGGCGCGAATTCCATTGCGGGCTTGTACAGCCTCGACTTCACGCTCGGCGAGGACGAGGCCAAACGGCTCTGGCGCGGCCCAGAAGCCTGAGATCGCCGCCAGCGCCGCACCTACTTCGTGTAGCGCCAGTAAGCGCCGTTCTCGCCCTGGATAAGCTGGAATTGCTCGCCGCGCGTGCTCGGCGGGCGCATTCCGCTGCTGATCAGGCGCCGGATGTCGCCGAGCAATGCCTCGCGATCGGCGAACGTCGAGTGGTTGAGCGCGAAGAAGCTCGTATCGATGCTCGAAATATCGATCGTGTCCGCGGCCCCCGGCACGACGACCGGGCCGCTGCTCGGCACATAGCCCGCCGGACTTTCGCCGAGCCGCGTCCAGCGCGACACGGTCATCGCGCGATCGGACGACGACGCATAGAGCGTCATGCCGCGCCTGAGGCCGGTGATCTGGCCCGCGATCAGCTCGAAGCTCTCACGTGTGATATCCGGCGCGGCGAGAATGATTTCGCCGAAGCGCGGGCGCGTACCTGTCGCGATCTGCGGTTCAGTGCGCTGAATATCGCGCAGGACTTCGAGGAGCGGATCAGCGCCCATGCTGTGCGCGATCAGATGAACTTCCTTGGCGCCGCTCTCCTTGGCGATGATGTCGACGAACTCGCGAAGCTGGTCTCGCGCATCGCGCGCGCGGCCACGATCCAGCACATAACCCGTCACGCCCGCGACCGATGGCCAGCTGTAGACGAACGGCACACCGTCGAATTCCAGGTCGTGCGCAATCTGGGCGGCACGGAACAGCGCATCGTCGAACGTGACGAAGTAGCCATGCACGAATACGAAGGCCTGGCCCTGGAAGCGCTGCGAACCGGCGAGCTTCTGGCGCGCCTCACGCACGAAATCGCGCTGCGACATCACATCGACGGCAAAGACCGTGAAGTCACGTGAGAGATCCTCCTCGCGCAGCGAGAAGCGCGCGACGATGAGATCCCATTCGGGCCGAGGGATGGAGCCCTTTTCGCGCCCTTCCTTCGGTACGGTCACTACCGCCTTGCCGAGCGTGAGCTGGGCCGAGCGCCCCGTTCCGAAAGCCGCGACGGCACGACCGAACTTGCTGCGATCGGCTTCGCGTTTGCGGTCGGTACCGAAAAAGACATCGACCTCGGTGTAGGGCTTGTTTGGATCGCCAGCCGACTGCGGTGCCAACGAGCGGCTGGCAGCCTTGGGTGGCGCGCCCGGTGCGGCGGCAGGAGGTGGCGCCGGTCTCGCTTCCGGGGCACGCGCGCTCGGCTGGAAACTGCGCGAGCGCGGCGCCTCGCTCGGACGCGCGAAATCATCCGTCGCGCGCGAGCGCGGCTGAGTTCCCGGCTGCGAGGAGGGCGGCGGGGGCGGTGGCTGGACTTCCATATGTCGAGCCACGGGCGGAGGTGGTGCGGCTCCGCCCCTCGGATCGATCCTGAACTCGCGCCGCTGAGACGTAACAGGCGGGCTGCCGATCGACGGCGCCGCGCTAGGCCGCAAGCCCCAAAGCTCGATTGTTGCTGCTCTCGCCGAGCGATCCACGCGCGCAAAGCGGATGGTCACCAGGCGGATCTGACGCGCATCGTTCGTCGGTGCAAAAATGCGGCTCTGTGAGCCCGGCCCCACGCGCACAGGCGGCGAGAGGGTCTCGGCGTGCACGCGGCCGGTCGCATAAACTATGGAGATGTGCTCGATCGCGATCGTCCCATCGCGCACGGCAAACCGTATGCCCTTGCAGCCCGCGGCCCATCCCGAGGCATCGATCAGCACCTGCCTGGTGCCAATTCCCGCCGTCGCGGAGTTCACGCGCGCCCATCGATCCTGCGCGCTCGCGCTGTCGGCAATGCCGAAGAGCATCAGAAGAAAAGCAATAAGCCACTTTGTCATGACCGTCGCCCCGCCCACGCGTGAGCGCCAACCGCCACAGTCGGCGCCCGCGCGGAAAGTCACTGTTTGCAAACCCGCCCCATATTCCATGCGATTACGTCAACTTGCGGACACCTTGATGAACCGTGGTCCATCTACACGACCGCAGCCCCGCGCCGCGCTCTCCTATCTAGGACATACCGAGCTGTTGCGCCATGTCGGCATCCCAGAAAGCCGCTTCGATCTTGTGACCATCGGGATCGCGAAGAAAACAGCCGTAGTACGGCGCACCGTATTCAGAGCGAGGCCCGGGCTTTCCGTCATCCGTCGCACCTGACGCCACACCCGCCGCGTGGAAAGCGTCCACTTCCGCTTTCGAACTCGCGAAGAAGCCGAAATGCGTGCCGTTGCCGATGCTTGCGGGCTTGCCGTCGATCGGCACCTGCACCCAGAACTCCGGAAACGCACGGCCATACGCGACAGCACCAGGGTGCTCCATGATGCGGCGGCAACCGAGCGTCGCGAGAACGGCGTCGTAGAACCGCGTCGCGCGCTCAAAATCTCGTGTTCCGATCGAGACATGCGAGATTATGGAAGGGCTTTGCGTGTCGGCACTTGTCACGATTGTTCTCTCCCTGAAAGGCCCGCTCCGTACGGCGGACACAAGGGAACTACCGTCTCTCCGGCGGCGAGACGATGACCTCACACGTTATGACGCGCGAACATCAAGCGAGCGTCAGAGCTGGCAGGTTCAGAGCGGCACTGGCAGCCCGCGCCGGCTTGCAGCCGCGACGAGCGTGTTGCGCAGCAGGCACGCGATGGTCATGGGCCCAACACCGCCCGGCACCGGTGTGATTGCCCTTGCAATATGACGCGTATCCTCGAAGTCGACATCGCCGACGAGCCGGTGCTTGCCGCCCTCAGCGGGCACGCGATTGATGCCGACATCGATCACGATGGCACCGGGTTTGATCCAGTCGCCACGGATCAGTTCCGGCCGGCCGACGGCGGCGACGAGCAGGTCCGCACGTGCCGTGATCTCAGGTAGCGCCCGGCTTTTCGAGTGCACGATCGTGACCGTGCAGTTCTCGGCAAGCAGGAGCTGGGCGACAGGCTTGCCGACGATGTTCGAGCGCCCGACGACCACCGCCTCCATCCCCGAAAGATCGGGCTGCACCGACTTCGCCAGAATGATGCAGCCGAGCGGCGTGCAGGGCACGAGCCCGGGCTGACCGGCGGCGAGACGCCCGGCATTGATGGGATGAAAGCCGTCCACGTCCTTGGCCGGATCGATGGCCTCGATGACACGTCCTGAGTCGATATGCGGCGGCAATGGGAGCTGTACAAGGATGCCATCGACATCGGTGCGGCGGTTGAGTTCCTCGACGACCGCCAGCAGCTCCGCCTCGCTCGTCGTCGCCGGCACTTTCACCTCGTAGGAAGCCATGCCCGCGGCCTCGGTCTCGCGCTTCTTATTGCGGACGTAGACCTGGCTTGCCGGATCGTCGCCGACGAGGACAACCGCGAGACCGGGCTGCACGCCATGCTCGGCTGCAAACCGCACGACGGCGGCCGCAACCTCTCCCCTCAGCCCCGCTGCAATCGCCTTGCCGTCAATCAGCGTCGCACCCGACATGCCACCCCCTGATATACTCAATCGCGCTGGCCGATCCGGCAGTCGAGTTGTTGTGACAGCGCATCTACATCGCCTGCGATCGCGAGGCTCTTCACCCGCGACGTGCTGCCGCCGGCGAGCGTGATGGAACTCTTCGGAACGCCGAGCCAGCGCGCGACGGTCTCTGCCACGGCGGCATTGGCCGCGCCCTTGTCGGGTACCGCGCGCACACGCACCTTCAGTGCTGGCCCCTGTGCCGTCGCATCCAGACCTTCGACGGTATCCTTCGACGACTTGGGCGTTACGCGAACCCGCAGGATCACGCCATCCGGCGTACGCGACCACGGCAAGGCAGCAGCATCCGTCATCGCACCAGATCGATGAGGGACGGGATCACCACACTTTGCACGAAGTAGCACCCAAGTAGCAGGATGACCGGTGAAATGTCGATGCCGCCGAGATCCGGCAGCACGCGCCGAATGGGACGAAGCAACGGCTCGGTCACGGCGTTGAGCGCATTCCACAGCGAGCGCACGAAGGGGTTGTAGGCGTTGACGACATTGAAGGCCATGAGCCAGCTCAGCACGACGCTGGCAATGATCACCCACGTGTAGAGGGAAACGAGATAGCTGGTGAATTCCAGCAGTCGAACAAGCAGCACGGGCGCCGTCCTTTTTTCAGCCTCACCAGCACATCTAACCCGGCCACATCAACCGGTTCATCGTGAACGTCGGGCTTATCCCCGGTAGTGGGAATATTGCCCCTTTGGGCGATACGATTCGAGATAGCCCGGCACGATGGTATCGATGGCGTGGGGGCCGTTGATGCCGAGGCCTTGAAGCGTGCGGCCATCCTTGGTCGCAGCCTCGCTCACGACATTGTCGACCTGGAGCATCCGCACCTGGTCCACGGTGAGCGGCCTCAGCGCATTGGGAAGTGGCGCCGTCAACGCCGCCATGATCTTTGCGATCGAGAAAGGAAGCGGCAGATAGCTCCGCTGGCGGCCGGCGTGCTCCTGCACGCGGTCGAGCAAGGCGCGGAAAGTCAGCACCTCGGGCCCGCCGAGCTCGTAGATCGTTCCCGGCTTGCCCGCACCCTCGCAAACATTCGCGATAGCCGCTGCGACGTCGCCGACGTACACGGGCTGGAAACGTGTGCGCCCCCCGACGAGCGGCAGGACGGGGGCCGCCCGCGCCATGGCAGCAAAGCGATTGAAAAGGCTGTCCTCGGGACCGAAGATCAGCGACGGACGCAGGATGATCGCCTCTGGAAAGGCCTCGAGCACCGCCGCCTCGCCCTGGGCTTTGGTGCGCCCATACTGTCCGCCCGAAGACGGGGCCGCGCCGATCGCGGAGACCTGGACAAAGCGGTCGGCACCGACCTCGCGGGCCGCGCGCGCGACGGTGCGGGCCCCCGCGACGTGGATCGTGTCGAAGGTCTGCGCGCCGGACTTCCCGAGAATGCCGACGAGGTTCACGACGCCATCCGCGCCTTCGAGCGCACGTGCGATCGAATCGGGAAAGCGGACATTGCCCTGGACGGCATGGATCTGACCGACACTACCCATGGGTTGCAGATGGCCCGCCAGATCCGGTCGGCGCACGACAGCGCGAACGCGAAATCCGCGCCGTGCCAGCGCCCTGACCGTATGGCGGCCGACGAAGCCCGAGCCCCCGACGACCGCGATCAGCCGCCCTTCTTCCCGCTTCACCATCCTTGTCGCCCCATTGCTTGCCCGCGCGAGCAATACATGGCCACGCCCCAGGTCTCAAGGGTGTGGGCGGCCCAGCCTCTGATCTTGCGCTGGTCCGGCGCAAAAAAGTCTTTCTCGCGGCATGGTTAGGAGCACCTGAACGGCTTCGCCGCCACTTTCTGTCGTGGTGTGCCAAAACCGGGCGGAAATCCCGTCTCCGGGCGTTCCTTAGGAAACTGCAAAGGAAGCCGTTCCGAGGTCATTTAGTAAAAAGCCGATCGAATTTACTTCTTCTCAGTCGGAGCACTGACATTTTGCGTTTATGCCCGCCCTCGAAATCGCGTGGCAGCATGACGGCGTGATATCGGGATAGGAGTTCGTTCCCCATGGCCAGGTTTGATGTTGCGTTCCAGGAAATGCCGCTCGCCGCCCAGTCCGGCGCCGCCGATGCCCTCTTCGAGCTCGGTCTCGCCTATTGCAGTGGCCGGGATGTCGAGATCGACTTCATCGAAGCGCACAAGTGGTTCAATCTCGCCGCGCTCCGCGGCAACCGCGAAGCCAAGCATTACCGCAGCGAGCTCGCGAGCGAGATGACCCGCGCCGAGATCGGACAAGCCCAGCGCCGCGCCCGCGAGTGGCTTGCCGTCCACTAGACGAGGCCGTTTCGACCGTAGAGCAGGTACGCCGGCCGCGTGCTGAGCTGCTCGTAGTAGCGCTCCACAGCCGGCAGGTCAGGGCTTCTCGAAGTCCAGACCAAGACACCGATTTACGATCATGCCAACCGGGATGTCGGCCAGCGTGAAGTTCGCCCCGCACACATAGGGGCCGCCCGACTTGCCAAGTCGGCATCCAGCCGCTGGAGCTGACGGTTCCAGTGCCAAATGCCCCAGTCGCTCAACTCGGTCTTTCCGACGAACTCCGGGGTCTTGGCGTGGAGCTCAAGGAACACGAGCCACAAGCCCGCGAAGCCGTCGCCGATCTCCCAATCCATCCAAGCCCACGCCCCATGCACACGCCAACTATGCGTCTGCACAGCTGGGGCTTTGTGCGACGCCTGACCAACTGCTATCGAGAGTTGAAGGGCCCCGCTCGGAGGCCCGCGAACGCGTTCGGTGGAAACGTCCATGATCTACGACTACATCATCGTCGGCGGTGGCTCGGCGGGATCGGTATTGGCCAATCGCCTCTCCGCAAAAAGCGCGAACAAAATCCTGCTGCTGGAAGCCGGACCCGATACGCCACATGGCGCGGTCCCCAAGGAGATCCTCGACAGCTACCCAGGCACCGCCTACTTCGACCCGCGCTTTCACTGGACCAAGCTGCGCGTGCGCACCGAGGTCGTCTCGCACAACAATCCGACCGAAGCTCCTCCGCCTTTCCGCAAGTACGAGCAGGCACGCGTACTCGGCGGCGGTTCCTCCATCAACGGCCAGCTCGCCAACCGCGGCGCGCCGACGGACTACGCCGAGTGGGAGGCACGCGGCGCCAAGGGCTGGAATTGGGAAGGCGTGCTTCCCTATTTCCGCAAGGTCGAGCGCGACATGGATTTCGATGGCCCCTTCCATGGCAAGGACGGCCACATTCCCGTCCGCCGCATTTTCCCCGAACATTGGACCGGATTTGCCAAGGCAGCCGCCAAGGCGTTCGAGGCGCAGGGCTGGAAGTACGTCGAGGACCAGAACGGCGCTTTCGAGGACGGGTATCTCCCGCTCACCCATTCGAATGCCAATGAGCAGCGCGTCTCGGCCGCCATCGGCTATCTCGGACCGGAGACGCGTCTCAGAAAGAATCTCACGATCTCCACCGGAACAGAGGTGAGCGAACTGCTCTTCGAGGGCAACCGCTGCATCGGCGTACGGGCCAACGTCAAAGGCCGGACGGAAGAGTTCCGCGCCAACGAGGTCATCCTCTGCAGCGGTGCGATCCACTCGCCTTCACACCTCATGCGCGCCGGCATCGGGCCTGTCGGTCATCTCAAGGATTTGGGCATCGATGTGCGGGCCGGCCTGCCAGGCGTGGGCCAGCGCCTGACCGATCATCCTGCCATCTCCGTCTCCGCCTACCTGCGCCCGCAAGGCCGCCAGAACGAGCACACACGCCGCCATATGACGCTCGGCCTGCGCTACTCGTCCGGCATCGGCGACCTTCCGCCCGGCGACATGTTCGTCAGCGTCGTCTCCAAGTCCGCCTGGCACGATGTCGGCAAGCGCATTGCCTCCATGTTGCTCTGGGTAAACCGCACCTGCTCGGAGCGCGGCGAGGTGAAGCTCGTGTCGCGCGACCCGCGCGACGAACCGCTCGTCGAATTCAACTTGCTCTCGGACCGCCGCGATCTCGAACGCCTGATGGACGGCTTCAAGCGCATGGGCCAAGCCTATGCGCACCCCGAGGTGCAGAAGGTGACGACCAATCCCTTCCCGGCCGCCTACTCGGATCGCGTGCGCGCGCTCGGCGTGGTGTGCACAAAGAACAAGATCATCACGGGCATCGCCGGTCGCCTGCTCGATGGCCCGCAGGCTCTGCGCAACTATCTCTTCGACAACGTCATCGTCGAAGGTTTCAAGTTCAATCAGGTCATGCAGGACGACGAGGCGCTCGAGGCGTTCGTGCGCAAGGCCACGATCGGCGTGTGGCACGCATCATGTACCTGCCGCATGGGCGCCGACAGTGATCCGATGGCGGTCACCGACACTCAGGGCCGCGTGCGCGGCGGCATCAGTGGCTTGCGTGTCGTCGATGCCTCGATCTTCCCGATGGTGCCGAGCGCGAACACGAACTTCCCCGTGCTCATGTCCGCGGAGAAGATCGCTGACGCGATGCTGGCGGCTTGAACGCGATCGGCCAGTAGGGGCGAGCAATCGTGATCCAGCGTGTACTCGTGACCGGCTCTGCCGGACGTATCGGAAGAGCTGCTGCCGTGGCCATCGCCGCGCGTGGCCACACCGTCGTCGGCATCGACATCCGGCCATCGCCCGGTTTGCCGCCATCGCAAGTGTTCGTCGGATCGCTGCTGGAGCCGGACAAGCTTTCGGCCGCAATTGCAGGCGTCGACTGCCTCGTGCATCTCGGCGCGACGCCGGACGATGGCGTCTATCCGCGCCCCGCCTCACCCGGCGACGTCGACAACTTCGAAGACGAACTCGTGCCGAACAACATCGTCGGTGCCTATCGGGTGATGGAGGCCGCGCGCAAGGCTGGTGTGAAGAAGATCGTGCTCGCCAGCAGCGGGCAGGTGATCGTCGGCCATCGCAAAGCCGGCAACATACCGGTCCGGGCGGACGCGTCGTACGCACCCCGCTATCTCTACGCCTGCACCAAGGTGTTCCTCGAGCAGCTCGGCCAGGCCTATGCGGCCCATCACGGCATGAAGGTGATCGCGGTGCGGCTCGGCTGGTGTCCGCGCCATGCGGGCCAAGTCGCAGAGCTGGCAGCGAACCCCGACGATCAGGACGTGTACCTGAGCCCTTCCGATGCCGGCCACTTTTTCGCATGCGCTGCCGATGCGGCACTCGATCGCCTGCCGCCGTTCGCACCCGTCTATGTCACGAGCAAGCCGCTCCGCCGCGAGCGCTATGATCTCGGACCGGCGCGCGACCTCGTTGGCTACGAGCCTCGGGACAGCTGGCCCACCGACGCCGGCGCGTTCTGAGTCTGGCCGGACGAGGCTACGGCAATGGCAGCGCGTTAGTGGCCGTGTAGCACTTCGCGCCTTCGGCGCGAGCAGGGCTGCCGCCCTCGCAACCCGCGCGGGGGACACCCCCGCACCCCCGATTTTTGAAATGGGAGAGAGCCGCGAACGCTCCAGGTCCCTTCTCCCCGTCCTTCACGGGGAGAAGGTTAGGATGAGGGGCGGAAGCTTGCGCTGACGTTTGTGTATGCCGCCGCCCCTCACCCTAGCCCTCTCCCCGCCCGCGGGGAGAGGGGATTTGTCGCGCCGAAGGCGCGAGCTAAACTAGCGGACACCCCATCGCGTCGGCGACGCCGTTGAAGCTGTCCGTCGAGATATCCCAGTTGGTACCTTCGGCCGTATCCGCCTTGTTCTTCGGGCCATACTCGGTCGGCCGTGCGACGAACGCCGTGCGGAACCCAGTCTTCGCCGCGGCCGCGAGATCGCTGTTGTGCGCGGCAACCAGCATGACCTCGTGCGGCTCCAGATTGAGTGCGGCCGCCGTGCCGATATAGGCTTGCGGCGTCGGCTTGTAGGCGCGCGCAACCTCGGCGCCGACAATCGTATCCCAGGGCAGGCCGGAATGCTTCGCCATGCGCACGGCAAGACCGATGTTCGCGTTCGAGCACGTGCCGATGATGTAGCGCTTCTTCAGGCGCGTCAGTCCCTCGACGACATCCGACCAGGGCGACAAGCGATGCCAGATCGTGACGAGGTGCTGGATATCCTGCTCGTGAAGTCCCTTGATATCGTACTTGTCGAGGAGCTTCTCGAGGCTCTCGCGGTGGAGCACATCGAGGATCGTATAAGGACGACGGCCCGAGCGCACTTCCTCCATGGACGGCTGATAGAGCCCGCGCCAGTCATCGGCGAACTGATCCCAGTCGCGTTGTAATCCACGCGCATTGCCGAACGCGGTCAATTCGCGAATGGAGCTGCCGCGCCAGTCGACAACCGTGCCGAACACGTCGAACACGAGCGCCTTCACCTGATCCTTTGCCGCCATGCGGTGCACTCCTCCACTCTTGTGAATTTTCTCGTGGTCCGGTCTACGCCGCCGGCAATTCCCGCGCCGCCGCTGCCTGCCAATCCTCGGCGATCATCGCCGCCGCCTTCTCCGCAATCATCAGCGTCGGCGAGTTCGTATTGCCGGACGTGATGGTCGGCATGACCGAGGCGTCGGCAATGCGCAAACCTTCAAGACCATGCGCCTTGAGGCGGGGCGAGACAACGGCAAGATCGTCGGTGCCCATCCGGCATGTCGAAACCGGATGGAAGATCGTCGTCGAGATTTCGCCAGCCGCCTTGGCCAGATCCTCGTCGCTCTGGATGGACGGTCCGGGGCGGAACTCCTCGGGATGATACTTGGCAAGCGCCGGCATGGAGACGATGCGGCGCGTGACGCGCACGCTGTCGGCGGCGACGCGACGGTCGTCCTCGGTCGAGAGGTAGTTCGGGCGGATCTCCGGATGCGCGTTCGGATCGGACGACATGATGCGCACATGCCCGCGGCTCGTCGGGCGCACGTTGCAGACACTCGCCGTGAAAGCCGGGAAAGGATCGAGCGGCTCTCCGAACTTCGGCAGCGTCAGCGGCTGCACGTGGTACTGGATGTTCGGCGTCTCCCTCGAAGGATCGGACCGCGTGAAGGCGCCGAGCTGCGAAGGCGCCATGGTCATCGGGCCACGTCGGAAAAGCGCATACTCGAGCGCGAAATTGGCCCGCTGCAGCAGACTCTGATAGCGCTCGTTCATGGTCCTGACGCCCTGCACCTTATAGGCGCAGCGTATTTGCAGATGATCCTGTAGGTTCTCACCGACGCCCTTGAGTTCGTGGCGCACGCCAATGCCGTGCTGCTGCAGAAGCGCACCGGGACCGATGCCGGAGAGCTGCAGGATCTGCGGCGTGCCGATGGCACCGGCCGCCATGACCACTTCGCGACGCGCCGTCGCCCGGCGCATGGCACCGTATTGATTGAAGGCAACACCCGTGACGCGCTTCCCCGACATCTCCAGGCGATGCACGGTCGCATGTGTCGCGATGGTGAGGTTCGGGCGGCCCTTCGCGGGACGCAGGAAGCCCTTCGCCGTGTTCCAGCGAATGCCCGAACGCTGGTTGACATGGAAGTAGCCGCAGCCTTCGTTGCTGCCGCGGTTGAAGTCCTCGATTTTCGGAATGCCCGCTTCGGCTGCTGCCTCGCGGAATGCGTCGAGAATCTCCCACGAGATTCGCGGCTTCTCGATGCGCCATTCGCCGCCGCGATCGTGCAGCGCCTCGAAGGCATCGGGCTCGAGCGCCCATTGATCCTCATGGCGCCGGAAATAGGGAAGCACGTCGTCCCAGCCCCAGCCGGCGTTGCCCATCTGTCGCCAGCCGTCGTAATCGCGCGCCTGACCGCGCATGTAGATCATGCCGTTGATCGAGGAGCAGCCGCCGAGCACTTTCCCGCGCGGATAGCTCAAGGCGCGCCCATTCAGGCCGGGCTCTGCCGCCGTGGAGTAGCCCCAGTCGGCGCGGGGGTTGCCCATGAGATAGAGGTAGCCGACTGGAATATGGATCCAGTGGTAGTTGTCGCTGCCACCGGCTTCGAGCAGAAGCACGCGCTGGCTAGGATCAGCCGAAAGCCGGTTCGCGAGCAGGCAGCCCGCCGTCCCAGCACCAACAATGATGTAGTCGTAGGTGCCTTCAGCGCCCATGTGTGCCGCCTCCCCGCCCGCGTTTCACTGAAGCCTGCACAGCCCGCTCCAGAACCTGCTTTTTGCTGCAGACCATGTTCATAACGCGCGCGCGAGGGCAGGCAATGCAGAAAATTCGGGATGTTGAGCGGCGTCCGCCTGATCGCCTGCCGCATAGCTGCCAGCACCGACGCGACATCTGAATTCGGGTTGCCGAAGCAAGGGCTCAGGGATGCTCCCTAGAGCTTCTCGTGGTTTGCATGGAGGGTAGATCGACCACTGATTGCAGCGCAGATCGAACACATCCTTGGATTGATTAACGCGCTGCCCTAAAATTCACTTCTTGTAAACAATTTTTCGCGGTGGGCCTTGCAGTTTTCCCCGAGATGGGTGCATATAGACACAGTGAAATCGTGGCGCCGTCCCACCTATCCCCCCCATAGAGGCGTCACGTGATAGCCCGCGGTCTCCCCCCGACCGCGGGCTTTTTTCTTTCCAGTTTCAGTCATCAAAGCGCGGCGCTTGATATCGCACGACGCGGCCCCACCTCCAGATGAACGGAGAAAGGGCCACCGTATGCGTACACTCACTATTTGTGCAGCAATCAGCCTGGTCGCTGTACTCAGCATTCCAGCACCCGCTGGAGCACAGTATCTCTACAATGGCTTCAGGCGCCTCGATCCCATGGGCGTGGATCGCCCGCCGGCCCCTCAGCCGAATGCGCGGCGGGGCTCCCGAAAGGTGTATGAGCCTATCAGGGGCAACTATCCGCCGTGCGAAGGACTCAAGTGGCGCGGCGACCGCTGTCGTCTTCCCACTGGACAAGTCTGCATGGTGTTCGAGCACGGCCTCGACAGCTGCGTTTGATGCGACATCTGACATGCAAAGAGCACGCCCGAGAAAACTCGGGCGTGCTCTCGTTTAAAGTGATGTGCGCTGGTCAGCTGCTCGACGACGTCTTCATGACGAACGGGTTGCCGCCGCCACCGACAGCATTGTTGATCCACACGCTCTTGGTCTGCAGATAAGCCTCGATGGCATCCGCACCGTTCTCACGTCCGAGACCCGACGCCTTGTAGCCGCCGAAGGGCATGGTGAAGGACACCGCGCGGTAGGTGTTCACCCACACCGTGCCGGCCTTGATCTTCTGCGCCATCATGGTCGCGCGGCGCACGGACTGCGTCCACACACCCGAGCCGAGACCGAATGCGATGTCGTTCGCGATCTGGATGGCCTCGGCCTCGTCCTTGAACTTGATGACCGATAGGACCGGCCCGAACACCTCTTCCTGCGCGATGCGCATCTGGTTGTTCACGCCCGTGAAGATCGTCGGCTTGACGAAATACTTGCCGCCGCCTTCCGCCGCCGTCGCCGCGCCGCCACCGAGTACGCACTTCGCGCCCTCGCCCTTGGCGATGTCAATGTACCCGAGGATCTTCTCATACTGCGGCGGCGTCGTTACCGGGCCGACCTGCGTCTCGAAGAGCTGGGGATTGCCGAGCTTGGCCGTGGCCGCCACCTCGACGAGCTTCTCGACGAACTTGTCGTGGATGCTCTCCTGCACGAGCAGGCGCGAGCCCGCAATGCAGGTCTGCCCCGTGGCGGCAAAGATGCCCGAAATCGCGCCATTCACCGCTTCGTCGAGAATGCAGTCGTCGAACATGATGTTCGGCGACTTGCCGCCGAGTTCGAGCGACACTTTCTTGAACGAGCGCGCGGCGAGCTCGTTGACGCGGGCGCCAGTCGCCGTGCCGCCCGTGAATGCGACCTTGGCGATCTTCGGATGCGTGACGAGCGGCTCGCCGACGACGGCGCCATAGCCCGTCACGACGTTGATGACGCCCGGTGGGACACCCGCTTCCTCGACGACGAGCTTGATGAACTCGAGCAGCGAAGCCGAGGTGAACTCACTCGGCTTGATGACGACGGTGCAGCCCGCCGCCAGCGCCGGCGCAAGCTTCCAGCCGACCAGCATGAGCGGCGAGTTCCACGGCGTGATGAAGACGCACGGGCCGACCGGCTCCTTGAGCGTGTAGCAGAAGTGGTCGGGCTTATCGACGGGGACGGTCTGGCCCGTGATCTTGTCCGCGAGGCCGCCATAGTAATAGTACCACTCCGGCAGGTACTGCGTCTGTGCGTACATCTCCGAGATGAGCTTGCCATTGTCGCGCACTTCGATCTCGGCGAGATGCTTGGCGTGCTTGGCAATGAGATCACCCATCTTGCGCAGCAGGCGTCCGCGCGCCGTCGCAGTCATCGCCGGCCAGGGGCCGCTCTCGAAAGCGCGCGCCGCAGCCGCACAGGCGAGTTCCGCATCGCGCGCATCGCATTCCGGAATGAGCGCCCAGGGCTCACCCGTATAGGGATCGCTGGTCTCGAAGGCCTTGCCCGAGGCGGCATCCGTCCATTTGCCGTCGATGTAGGTCTGGTAGCGCTTCAGTGTCGTTGGCCGGTCCTGCATGTTTCTCTCCCGTGGCTGGCGCGTGACAGCCGAGCCGCCACACGCGGGATCGCGCGTGATCGTTGATCGAGGCGCAAGCTATCCGCCGAAGATGATCGCAGCAAGGACGCTGACGCCTACCGCCCCTCCGCCAGAAGCGCATCTAGATCGAGGCGCTTGGTGATCATCTTGAGGGTGCCCTCGGCCGTACGCGGCCATTCCTCCTTGGCTTTGTCGCGATAAAGCTCGACCCCGTTGCCGTCGGGATCGCGCAGGTAGAGGGCTTCGCTCACGCCGTGGTCGCTCGCGCCGTCGAGTTTTATGCCGGCTGCCTGCACGCGCCTCAAAGCATCTGCGAGCGTCGCCCGGTCCGGGTAGAGGATGGCGACGTGGTAGAGGCCCGTCGTGCCCTGCGCGGGTGCCGATCCGCCCTTGCTCTCCCAGGTATTGAGCGCGACGTGATGGTGATATCCCCCGGCCGACAGGAACACAGCGCCCTCGCGCTGCTGCGTGATTTCGAAGCCCAGAACGTCACGCCAGAACCCGAGTGCCCTCTCGAGGTCGGCGACCTTGAGATGCACATGCCCGATGCGCGTTCCCGCATTGATGGGCCGTGACGGCTGTTGAAATTCGCTCATGGTGTTGATCTCGTGTTCCGCAGAGGTTCAAAGGCTCTTTTCGGCGGTCAGATGAGCATATGCCATCAGCCAGCGGCAATGCAGTGCGCGTCACAATGGCGTGTGATGGCGGACTGTGCATCCAGGCGAATAATGTTATATTATATCCATAGAACCTACAGCCCACCAGCAGCGAGACAATCATGCGCCGCACGCAGCCCGCGCCTGCCTTCCCGAGCCCCGGGCACGACCATGCCCCGTGCCTCAAGGAAACGCTCAAACGCGCGTCGGACGCCTTCGAGGCGAACGGCCTGAGGCTCACGCCCCTGCGCCGCCGCGTGCTGGAGGAGGTTGCCGGCTCTCACCACGCCGTGGGCGCCTACGAGATCCTGGAGCGCCTTTCGCAGAAAGAGCGTACGCGTATGGCACCCATCTCCGTCTATCGGGCGCTCGACGCACTTCTGGAGATGGGCGTCGTCCATCGCCTCGAGAGCCGCAATGCCTACTTCGCCTGCCACGCACCGCACGACAAGCATGGTGCGCGGCAGATCGTGCTCGCCTGCGAGCGTTGTGCGATGGTCGCTGAGATTGCGACGCCCGCGGCGTTCGAAGCCATCGACGGGGCCGCACGCGGCACAGGCTTTGCGCCGACCCGCGTCATGGTCGAAGTTGCCGGCCTGTGTGCGAGCTGCGCGGCGTCGCCACAATGAGCGCGCACTCCCACGCCCATGGTGCCCATGACCACCATCATGGACACAGCCACGAGCATCATCACGACCACACGCACCATCATCATGCGCATTCCGGCCGGCTGCCCGAGCGATCGGACATCCTGCTCTCAGCCCGCGACGTCCACTTTGCGCGCGCCGGTAGAACCATTCTCGAAGGTGTCGACCTCGATCTCGCACCGGGCGAAATCGTCACGCTGATCGGCCCTAATGGTGCCGGCAAGACGACCCTCGTGCGCATCCTGCTCGGATTGGAGCGAGCGGATCACGGTACGATCACACGCAGCGATGGCCTGACCGTCGGATACGCCCCACAGCGCTTCGATCGCGATCCCGCCATCCCCATGACCGTCGCGCGCTTTCTCGCGCTCGGCAGCCAACACACGCCTGCGCAAGCTGAAGCCGCCCTCAGCGAGGTCGGCGCGACACGCGTGATCGGCCAGCAGCTCTCGCAGCTCTCTGGCGGCGAGCTTCAGCGTGTTGTCCTTGCACGTGCGCTCTTGCGGCAGCCGAAACTTCTCGTTCTCGATGAGCCGGTGCGCGGCGTCGACTACGCGGGCGAAGCGGAGTTGTACGACCTCATCGGCCGCATTCGCGATGCGCGTGGCGTCGGCATCCTGCTCGTCAGCCACGATCTGCACGTCGTCATGGCGCAGAGCGACCGCGTCATCTGCGTGAACCGCCACATCTGCTGCTCCGGCCAACCCGAGGCTGTCGCGCAGCATCCCGAATACGTGCGGCTCTTCGGCGCCGAGGCCGCGCGCTCCTTCGCCGTCTACCAGCACCAGCACGACCACAGCCACGACCTCACGGGCGCAGCGTTGCCGGTGAAAGAGGAGAGCGGCGAGCGCTAGCTCGCGCCTTCGGCGCGAATGGGCTATCGCCCAAACCCATTCGGGGAGACCCCGAACCCCCTTTGTTTTATGACTTGGAGTTCGCCGCGGGCGGGCCATGTCCCTTCTTCCCGCAAGAGCAGGGAGAGCGCGAGCACAGTCCCATTAACGCCGACCTAACTTTGGTGTGCGATGTTGCTGCTCTGCCCTGGAGTAGTCGCATGTCGCAGCCAAGAGATTTGGACGCGTACCATCGAGAGCGCCGGACGAATGTCGAAGCATTCAACCGCTCACAGCTCGGCGTGGACAGCGAGCGGCGCGCACTTCAACTCAGGCGTCGCTTCAGCGCGATATCACGTCGCTATGAACGCGCCATACGGATCCGTCGGTGGACGCGCCGGGCTCTCATGGGCGCAGCAATAGGGAGCGCCATCTATCTTGCGATCTGGCTGCTTTCGCCTTGGCCTGTCGGCACAACCGTTCGACACTTTGCCGCTGGAATAAACTGCAAGACCGCCCGTACCGTCGGCCTCGCTCCAGCCCTGAGAGGCGCGCCAGGCTACTGGCCGCACAACGACGCTGACAGCGATGGCATCGCCTGCGAGCCGTGGCCGCCGCGACGCCGATAACCTCAATCCGTTTCCTTCTGCGCCTTTTCGGCGATCAGGCGGCGGCACAGCCATGCGCCGAACAGCGCGAAGACACTCGCGCCCGCGAGGTTGGCGCCGATCACGCCCGTCGGCCCCCAGTACATGCCGCCGATCGTCACGACGGGAATCGTACCGAGCGTGGCACGCCCCCAATTGAGCACGGTCGGCCAGTGCGGATGGCCGAGCGCATTCAATGCCGCGTTGGCAACGAACAGAATGCCGAGAAAGGTAAACATGGGTGAAAGATAAATGCAGTACGTGCGCAGAATGGCCGCTGTCTCGCCGGTCGCGCGGAACACGGCGATCAGGGGATCGACGGCAAGCGCCAGCGCGACCCACGCAATGGCCGTGAAGCCGATCGCCGTCAGGATCGATACGTCGAAGGCCTCGCTGACACGCGACCACTGGCGCGCGCCGAGGTTCTGCCCGAGCACGGGCCCGACCGCTCCGGAGAGCGCGAAAATCGCACCGAAGGCAACGGGCGAGATGCGCCCGATGAGTGCCCAGGCCGCGACGGCGGCCGTGCCGTGGCTGGCGATCGCGTAAGTGACATAAGCGTTGGCGACAGGCGTTGCGAGATTGGTGAGCGTTGCGGGAACCGCAAAATTCAGGATCGTGCGCGCATCATCGATCACGTCCCTGAGGCGCGGCCATGCGAGGAGATCGTGCTTGCGCGTGAGCCAGTAGATGCCGAAGCCCGCGACAGCGATGCGCGAAATATTGGTGGCCCAGGCAGCGCCGTTGATGCCGAGGTCGAACGTGAAAATGAAAAGTGGATCAAGCGCAACATTCACGAAGGCGCCGACCAGCGTGACGTTCATCGAGCGGCGCGCATCCCCCTGCGAGCGAAGGATGGCCGATGAGCACATGCCGAGCGATAGGAACGTCATGAACGGCACGAGAATGCGCAGATAGCCGACAGCGAGCGCGTGCGTACGGCCTTCCGCGCCGATGAGCCGGATGATTTCCGGCACGTAGATCCACACGAGGATGCCGGAGATGGCCGCAAACAGCACCGCGTAGACGTGCGTACTGGCGCTGAGGGATTTGGCGCGCGCGAGATCGCCCGCACCGATGGCCGGCGCGACGAGAGCGCTTGCCGCAATAGCCGTGCCGATGGCAACCGAGAGCAGCAGGAACAGCACCGTCGAGGCATAGCCGACGGCCGCGATGATCTCGACATCGCCGAGCATGCTCAGAAAGAAGACGTTGGCGAGTTCGCCGAGAAAGATCGCCATGAGCCCGAACGCGGCTGCGCCGGTCATGCGGAGAACGTGTGCGGGAATGGAGCCCGTGACGAAACGGGCCCCGCGGTCGTTCGCCATTTGGGCTGGCTTTCTTAGAGCGTCCGCCGCGAGCGGATCGCGGCAGCGAGCGTGCCTTCGTCGAGATAGTCGAGTTCACCCCCTACGGGCACCCCGTGCTGCAGTCCGGACACCTTCACATCCGCATCGGCAAGCTGTTCTCGCACATAGTGCGCCGTCGACTGCCCTTCAACCGTGGCATTGAGGGCGAGCAGCACCTCGCGAACTTCACTCGTATGCACGCGCTCGACCAGCCGGGCGATATTGAGCTGATCGGGCCCAATGCCGTCGAGGGGCGACAAATGTCCGCCGAGCACATGATAGAGGCCGTTGACGACGCCCGCGCGTTCAAGCGCCCAGAGATCGCCGATCTCCTCGACGACGACGATGAGCGAGCGATCGCGTCGCGGATCCGCACAGAGCGTGCACGGCGAGACCGTATCGAGATTGGCGCAGATTTCGCACGAGACGAGATTGCGCGCGGCTTCCTGCATGGCGGATGCCAGCGGCTCCAGCAGCTCTTGGCGTCGCTTCAGGAGCGCGAGCGCAGCCTTGCGCGCCGAACGCGATCCGAGCCCCGGCAGACGCGCCAGGAGCTGTATCAGGCGCTCGATCTCGGGCCCTGCGATCCTGCCTTTCATGACACGTGTGCTTTCCTGGCGAGCGCGAGGTTCAGCGCCGCCCGCGGCCGCGCGTTTCGCCCGCCATCTCACGCGATGGCGCGACACCCTGTATGGCCTTTGTCAGATCGGCGGCGAAGCGATCGACCGTATCGGGTGACGTATCCCACGCGCACATCAGGCGGCAACCACCAGCACCGATGAACGTGTAGAAGCGCCAGCCCTTCTCGCGGAGCTTGGCTTGCGCGACCGGTGGGATCTCCGCGAAGACCGCGTTCGATTCGACGGGAAACATGAGGTTCACGCCTTCGAGCTGCGTGATGTGATCGGCGAGCCGCTTGGCCATGGCATTGGCGTGGCGGGCATTGCGCAACCACACGTCGTTCTCGAGCAGACCGAGCCACGGCGCCGAAACGAAGCGCATCTTCGAGGCGAGCTGACCCGCCTGCTTGACGCGCCACGCGAAGTCCTCGGCGAGTTCCTTCTTGAAGAAGACCACCGCCTCGCCGACGGGAAGCCCGTTTTTGGTTCCGCCGAAGCAAAGCACATCGATTCCCGCCCGCCACGTGATCTCGGACGGATGGCAGCCGAGCGTCGCCACGGCATTGGCGAAGCGCGCGCCATCCATGTGGATGTTGAGCCCGTGCCGCTTGGCAATGGCCGCGATGGCGCGCAGCTCCTCGACCGTATAGACCGTGCCCACTTCGGTCGATTGCGTGAGCGAAACGGCCTTGGGTTTCGGAAAATGGATGTCGGTGCGCTTCTTCGCCGTGAACTCGATGATGTCGGGCGTGAGCTTGCCGAGCGGTCCCTCGACGGCCAGCAGCTTCGACCCCGCCGAGAAGAATTCCGGCGCCCCGCACTCATCCGTCTCGATATGGCTCAGCTCATGGCAAATCACGGCATGAAAGGGCTGGCACATGGCCGAGAGCGTCACCGAATTGGCGGCCGTGCCATTGAAGACGAAGAAGACGTCGCAGTCGGTCTGGAAGAGCGCGCGCAGCCCATCGCATACCGCCGCCGTCCAACGATCCTCGCCGTAGGAAAGCTCGTGGCCTGTGGCATTGGCCCGCTTGAGCGCAGCCATGGCCTCGGGACAGATGCCGGCATTGTTGTCGGAGGCGAAGTGCTGCGTCATGAACAAGTTCCTCACGGGCGATCCGGCCGGGCAGACGTACTGCCCGCGCCGGCGACCATAGCCGTCCGAGCCCGCAAGGTCATCAGGAAGGATGCAGCGCCCGGCATGGGCGCTGCATCCTCGCGCCCGCGCTACCGCACGAGCCTGACCGCGTCGTCCGCGTGATGCTTGAAGCGCCGTCCGAAGGCATGGCGTGCGCCGCTCGTCACCGAAACGAGCCGTTCGAGTGGTTGGTCACTGCGCTCCGCGTCCGGACGCGAGAGGAAGAACTCGGCGTGCAGGAGGCCATCCTCCTCTTTACCGCTTGGATCGACACCGACTGCGCGCAGCGCCCCAAGCGTGTCCGAGTACTCACGCTCGGAGTGAAAGCGGCGTTGAACAAATGTCACACTTTCCAGCTTGTCCGTGACGAGCTGGCGACGTGCCAGCACATCCTGAATAGCGTCGAACGGATAGAGGCGCAGCACGAACGAGGCGACCCAGGGATTGGATGTGCGGATAGCGCCGAGCACGCGCGAAAACGTCTTCTCGGTGACATAGCCGACGCAACCGGTCGAGATCACGAGATCGACGTTCCCGAGAGCGTCGGCAAGTTGCGGCGAAAGGTCGTTTGTCTCCAGATCCTCGGCAAAGCCCTGGTCGAGTATGCCGGCGCGCGTCGCGTAGCTGATCGCCGGCTTCGAAATGTCGAGGCCGATAAGGCGCGCGTTCGTCGGACGCGGCCATGACTCGAAGTAGCGGCGATCCAAGGCTGCGACCTCGCTCGGCGTCACGCCGTGCGCCTGCAGATCGGCGTATCGATGTGCCAGGCGATCCATCGAAAGCGGCGATCGCAACAGAGCAGCATTTATGCCGTAGCTGCATCCGATATCGAGAACGTTGATGCGCCGTCCGCGCAGCGCGGTCAGCGTATCGCAGAGCCGCCGGAAGATCGGGCGGGCGAGCGACGGTATGATGTAGTCCAGTCCATGAAGGACGCGAAAGTATTCGCGTGGATCCTCGCGTGTATAGATCTGATCGAAATTAGCCTTCACATCAGCATATTCCGAATCGAGCGCTTGCTTCGCAGTCATCGCTCCAGTGGCTCCTCTCATAGATGTTGCAGGCCCCCGCCAAGCCATTCCGTGCGGGCAACACACCAGCTTGTGTGCAGAAGGGTCGAACCGCGCGCCTTCCCCAAAAGGCACGCTTAGCGGCCATCGGGGTGATGGGCGCTCTCGAAAGCGTCGGCTTGTGATTATGCGCTCAGAGAATGCAATCATACAGCCTGCGGCCGCCGAGTGCAAAATCGGCCGCCTATAGCGTCCAAAAACCCAGTAAAATGGGCCTCACGGGGGCTTAGCTGGCTTGCCCGCGGGCTTGTTGGCCTTGTCCTTGTGAAAAAGGCCTGTCGCAATGGCGCGCGCGAGGTATTCGGCGCTGCATTCGTACGACGCCTCGGTCAGCCGCGCGCGGGCCGCCGGCGTTCCCTGCTCGCCACGCAGACGTGCGAGCGTCTCGACGGCCTCGTAGCGCCCCACCCGCATAATCCCGAGTTCGGTCGCGACCTTCTTCAAGGCCTTGCGTATCGCCTGATAGTGCGCGTCCTTGGTCAACGCCTTGGCATACTGAAGCCCGATGAGCGCCACATCCACATCGTGCGCCTTCAACCAGACAAGCGTCTTGCCGAGCGTCTCCTCGAAGTCCTCGATCGGCAACCGTGCGAGCGCATCGGCCGTACCGACCTGCCACAGCACGAGATCGGGCTCGACGAGCGCCACTTCCATCTTGATGCGCGCGCCCGCATCGCGCGCGAGTTCACCCGAGACACCGCGATGGACGATCTCGACCTGCAGGCCCTTGAAAGTCTGCTCGAGGAACTGCTCGACGAGGTCGTAATAGCCGCCCGCGGCGGGATCACGTCGCACGATCGGTGAAGCACCGATCGCGAGAATCCTAATCTTCTGGCGCTCGCGCATGGCTTTCAGCACATTGGGCAAGGGGCTCTGCGTCACGACCTCGGTCGCGCCGACCTGACACTCGCGCGTGACGGGCGGCAGGTTTTCCTCGGGCTTTGCCTGAGAGGAACCGGCTTGCGCCGCCGCCGGCGCTTCCGGCGCGCCCTGCTGGCCCGATGCGTAGACCGGGAGCCCTGCTATCAGCACAACGACGAGAGGCAGCCACTTCAGGCTTCCGCTCCAACTCGCGAGCGCCACTCGGCCAGCCATGCCACCAGTCCCATGAGAGCCACGCCGCCTGCTACAAGCAGCGTGTCAAGCCATACGCCGTCCGGCAACGTAAATCTCAGAATCTGGCAAACCAGACTGAGGATAGATGCCGCGCAGAACACTTCGAGCGAATTCCGGCCGAGCATTGCAAGATATGCGACAGCACTCGGGACGGCCCTAGCAATATGAGGATAGACGATCGACATGACAGCGACCAGCGCCAGGAATTGAATGATCCTGATTGGGGTCGCGAACGTCTTGCCATTAATGAATAGCAACTTCGGTTCTGGAACAGTCGTCGGATCGATCCAAGTACCACCCGTCAGAACAAAGATCGTCCCGACGATGACAATTGGTAACGTCGCCCATCGAATAGGAACGATATTGCGACGCACCCAGGCTCCAAGACCGCGATCCCGCGCCAGAACCAGCCCCAGCACGAAGATAAACTGCCACGTCAACGGATTGAAGAACCACTGTCCTTCGACCGGCCATGCCGGGATCGTCAGCGGCACGATCAGCGAAACCAGATAGAGCGTGAAAGAGGCCGGCAGCAAAAGGCTCGGCGCCACGCGGTCGATGACGGCCAGCAGTGGTGCCACAAGCATGAGTGCGACATAGAGCGGCAGAATGTCGAAGTAGCCGAGCTGGTGGCTGAGTAGCGCAATGCCGATGTGCGTCTCGACCGGTCGGTAGAAGACGGCGGCCGCATTGTGCCACTCGAGCAACAGCGGATTGTCCAGAAGGCGGGAGGTGATTGCGAGGATGGCGATCGCCAGCATCACGATCATCATATGCGCGGCATAGAGGGTGACGGCGCGCCCGCCGAGCCGGAACACGACCTGATGCATGGGCGTCGGTCGGTTGATGTCGCCGACCACGTACCGCAGCGACCAACCCGCGAGAAAAACGAAGAGCTCAGCCGAATCCGAGATCGACACCGCCCGATGCGTGAACTGGTCGAAGAAAATACCCGGAATGTGATTGATGAAAATCGAGACGAGTGCAAAGCCGCGCCAGAAGTCTACGGCATTGGGGGCTCGTGGCATCGGTTGGGTCCGACGTTGATCGTATCAAAAAGCACGTTGCGGCGGCGGAGCAGGCTAAACATACCAGCCACACCGCCCATATCCGTCACGCAGCCGCGGCCGCAGGGCGCCGCGGCCAGTATCGGCGATAGAGCGCTACCGTTGCCGGCAGGATGATGAGCTGACCGATCAATGAGGCAAAAAGGCAGATGCCTGCCAATCGCCCGAAGAGCCTCAGCGACGGGAGATGGGATAGGATCGTGACGCCAAGCCCCAGCGCGAGCACGATCGTCGTCAGCACGATGACCGGACCGATGTGGTGCATGGTGCGGATGAGTGCATCGTTCACGTCGCGCGTACCCGGTCGGCTTTCCTCGAGCTGGAAGCGGTTCAGAAAGTGAATCGTGCTGTCGATGGCGAGTGCGAAGGCGACCGTGATCGCAATGATCGAGGCGAATTGCAGTCCCTCTCCGCCGAGCCACAACAGCGCCCCCGTCGCGAAGATCGGGAAGAGCGAAGGCAGGATGCTTGTCACGCCCGAGAGGACCGAGCGCAGCGCAATCCCGAGGAAGATGAAGATCACGAACATATCACCGATCAGGCCCCAGTTCAGCTCGCCAATGAGGCGCGCCGAGTTACGCGCCGCGATCGCCGGCAGCCCCGTTACGGATATCTCGTAGCCCGGATGCGCGTTCCGCACGGGATCGAGGGCACGATCGATCTTCTCGACGATCGGCAGAATCTGGCTGGCGTCGATGTCCGGGAGTCGTCCCGTCACCAGAACCGCATTTCCCTCCTCGGCGATGAAGCGCTGCACGAGATGCTCGGGGAGAATGCCGATGTACTTCTTGACCGTCTCGACGCTGGTGTCGCCGGCCTCGGCGAGCCAGCGCCGGAGGCTTTCCACGGACCAGACATTGCCGAGCCCAGCCTCCTTCTCGAGCACGGTGTGCGCGGCGGCGATGGTCGCGAGCGTCTGTTCGTCGTACAGCGATTGCCCGCCACTCCACTTGATCATCACATGTACTGGATTGGCGCCCGTCAGCTTCGTGTCGAGACGCTCGGTGGCTGCGAGCGCGTGCTCCTTGTCCGGCACCTGATCGGCGAGGCGGTACTGCGGAACGAGTTGTACGTAGGCGAGTCCCGTCAGAATGACGGCCGCAAGACCTGCCAGGCTGAAGGCCATAGGCGCCGCGATCACACGCCGGACGATGCCCTCGGTGACGACGCCGAGAATGCCGAAACCGCCATCGCGGTTCGGCTCGATATCCTTGCGCGGGTTCTTCTCGCGCGGAATGAGCAGCGCCGCGAGCGTCGGCACGACCACGGCGACAGCGAGATAGGAAATGGCGACGGCCATGATCGCGACCATGCCGAACGTACGGATCAGCGCCGACTCCGCGAACGAGAACGACAACAGCGCCAACGACGCGTTCATCGCAGTCAGCAGGCACGCCGGGGCAACATCGAGCACGGCTTCGCGCGCCGCCGTCAGCCGGTCGACACCCGCCATGATGTCGCGCCGGATCGCAAACACGAGGTGCATGCTGTCCGAGAACCCCGAGACGAGGATCAGCGGCGTGATGACGTTGATGAAGAGGTTCAGGCGATAGTCGAGGGCACCGACGACACCGAGCGTCCACAGGATAGCGATGGCCGGCCCGACGATGGCGAGCAGCGTCAGCGAGATGCGCCGGAAGAAGATATACGCGATCAAAGTGCCGAGCAGGAATCCAAGCCCGTTGTAGACGAGGCGGTCGCGTTCGACGGCATTGCGGATCTCGAGTTGCATGACCGGCGCGCCGGTGAGCTGCACCTTGAGACCTGAACCCTGGAGGCCGCGCTCCGCTTCGCTCAGAATGCCGCCGATGACTTCCTTGGCGCCGCGCTCCTCGACCAGCTTCCGGTCGAGCGCAATGACCGCCAGCGCCAGCGTGCCATCCTCGGAAAGGAACTTCCCTGTAACGATCTCATTGTTTTTGAGCCGCTCGATCATGGCGTCGTAGGCGGCACCTTCAGGCATCTCGTCGGGCACTACGGGCGCGGCATAGCCCCCGGCATCCGGTTTCTCGCGCGCGGAGAGCATCGATACGAGACCGTTGACGCCGTCGGTGAGCTGCAGATCGACGATGGTGTCGTGGACAGCCTTGAGCTTCTCCCTCTCGAGCAGGCCCGGGCCTTCTATGACCACGAGAACGTCGTACTCGCTCGAGGGAAAGCGCCGATCGATCTCCTCATACTGGCGGAACTCGACCGTATTCGTGCGAAACAGTTCCGAGAGACTGTCGTCGACCTTGAGGCGCATGACGCCGAAGATCGCGAGCACGGTCAGGAGCACGATCAGCACAAACGTCAGCCAGGGCGCACGGAGCGCGACGAGGCCAAGTCGCTCCAGCCCGAATGTGAAGGCGAACGTCCGTCGCGGCTCGCCAGTGCCCGCCATTGCGGCCCCTCTCCCCTGTCCCAGCGCACTGGATGCTGCCGCATCGATGCGCTCTGCGCTGGCGGATGCGACCGAAGCAACGCTCCGGCACTCTCCGAATCCTCTTAGCGGGCCGGATGCTGCAACGATGCACGGTCAACTTCAAGGCGATTGGGCCACACTAACTCGCGCAAGCGGTGTCATTCAGACGTCCGATAAGCCGTTGACACGAGGCGTCGGTAGAGGATCGAATCACGGAGACCCGCACATGGGGCGCGGGGCTCGTGATATGGCAGCGACCGGGGATCGGCCACAGAATGATCAACTTCAGAGATCTCTGGCTGCAGCACCCGGCCAATCAGAGCAATGCCACGCCGTGCATTGCTCCGCATGACCTCACCAGCATCGAGAACCGACAGGTGAAACGCGGCCTGCCGGTCTTCGGCAACCAGTGCGCTATCCGCATGGGTGTGTGCCTGAAGGGTGCGGGCGTTACGCCGGCCCAGCTCGGGCGCGTCTCGACCTGCTACGTTCATCCGGCGGAGGACATGCACTTCATTCGCGCTTCGGAGCTGGCCGGCGCGCTCGTGAGCACGAGGCTCCCGGGCGTAGGCCCCGTCGAGCGCATCACCGGAAAGGATGCAGCAGCGTTCTATCCCAAACTCTTCGGACGCACGGGCATCATCTATATCCAGGACTACTGGGCGCGCACGACCGACCGGCCCGGCAACCCGACCGGCGACCACATCGATGTCTGGAACGGCTTCCGCCCCTCGACGAAGTGGCTCATGGAGTGGTTCTCGTGGCTCGGGTACTACTCGAACTATGCCGAAGCCAAGGAAGTCTGGTTCTGGGAAGTGAAGTAGCTCCATGCGCTACCTGATCTCGATGCTGACAGCGATCGCATTTGCGCTGATCGCCACCATTTTCATCAGCAGCCGGGTGGCGACGTGGATCGTCTCCGGCATGACTTTCGAAAGCCCGGACGACGTCGCCAATCTGCACGCCCTCATCTTCATGGCGGGCAACTTTGCTGCGCTGATCCTCGGCTGGATCGTGGGCTGGATGCTGGCGGCCCGCTATCGGGATTAGGGACCGGGATGCGGCCCCACCCCGCCACAACTTGACAAGGCCGGACGTGCGTGCGCTGTTCCGGCCCGATTTGCAGCCATTCGACGCGCCGCGCCGGCAAGGTGCGCGCGAGCGTCTCGAGAACCACGCCCCGGCGTGAGGGAGCCCCGGCCATGGCCGACGCAGCTAAGCACCGCTACCGCTCGCACACCTGCGGCGCACTGCGAGAGACTGATATCGACGCGACCGCGCGCCTTTCCGGCTGGGTTCACCGTGTCCGCGACCACGGCGGCCTGCTGTTCGTCGATCTGCGCGACCACTATGGCCTGACCCAGATCGTCGTCGATCCGGAGACGGCCGCCTTCAAGACCGCCGAGCGCCTGCGCTCGGAATGGGTCGTGCGCATCGATGGGCGCGTGCGCGCCCGCCCCGAGGGCACGCTCAACGCCGAGCTCGCGACCGGCGGCATCGAGGTCTATGCGACCGAGATCGAAGTGCTCTCCGAAGCCAAGGAGCTGCCCGTTCCGGTTTTCGGCGAACCGGACTACCCCGAAGACCTGCGCCTTACGTACCGCTTTCTCGATCTGCGCCGCGAGACGCTGCACGGCATCATCATGAAGCGGCTCGCCATCACGCGCTCGATCCGTAGCCGCATGCATGATGCTGGCTTCAACGAATTCCCGACGCCGATCCTGACGGCATCGAGCCCCGAAGGCGCGCGCGATTTCCTCGTGCCCTCACGCGTGCACGCGGGCAAATTCTATGCGCTGCCGCAGGCGCCGCAGCAGTACAAGCAGCTCCTCATGATGTCGGGCTTCGATCGCTATTTCCAGATCGCGCCCTGCTTTCGCGACGAGGATCCGCGCGCCGACCGCCTGCCCGGCGAGTTCTACCAGCTCGATGTCGAGATGAGCTTCGTCGAGCAGGACGATGTGCTCGGCACCATGGAGCCGATCATTCGCGGCGTGTTCGAGGAGTTCGCCGAGGGCAAGCCGGTAACGCCATCCTTCCCGCGCATTCCCTACGACACGGCCATTGCGAAGTACGGCACCGACAAGCCCGATCTGCGCAATCCCATCGAGATGGCCGATGTGACCGAGCACTTCCGTGGCTCGGGTTTCAAAGTCTTTGCCGGCATGATCGAGAAGGACCCCAAGGTCCGCGTATGGGCAATCCCCGCCAAAGGCGGCGGCTCGCGCGCTTTCTGCGACCGCATGAATGCCTGGGCACAGAAGGAAGGCCAGCCCGGCCTCGGTTACATCATGTGGCGCGAGGAGGAAGGCGCGGCGGGCGCCGGCCCGATCGCCAAGAACATCGGTGCCGAACGCGCTGCCGCCATCCAGAGCCAGCTCGGGCTCGCGACGGGTGATGCCTGCTTCTTCACGGCCGGCGATCCGGCGCGGTTCTACAAGTTCGCCGGGCTCGCGCGCGATCAGGTCGGGCGCGAGCTGAAGCTCGTCGACGAGGGCCGCTTCGCCTTCTGCTGGATCGTCGACTTCCCGTTCTACGAGTGGAACGAGGACGAGAAGCAGATCGACTTCTCGCACAATCCCTTCTCGATGCCGCAGGGCGGCTCAGCGACGCTCGACGCGGCCAAGTCCACCGAGGACTATCTCAAGATCAAGGCCTATCAATACGACCTCGTCTGCAACGGCTATGAGCTCGCCTCGGGCGGCATCCGCAATCATCGACCGGATACGATGGTGAAAGCCTTCGGCGTCGCGGGGCTCGGTGCGGAGGTCGTCGAAGCCCGCTTCGGCGCGCTCTATCGCGCCTTCCAGTACGGTGCACCACCGCATGGCGGCATGGCAGCGGGCATAGAGCGCATTGTCATGCTGCTGACGGGCTGCAACACAGTGCGCGACGTTGCGCTGTTCCCCATGAACCAACAGGCCAGCGACCTGCTCATGGGCGCGCCTTCGGAAGCCGCGAACAAGCAGCTCAACGAACTCCACATCCGATTGAACCTGCCTCAGAAGAAGGCCTGAGGCAGGTCACTGAGCAGGCGGCGCAGTGTCAGGGCAGCTAGTTGATCTCGCTGCCGCCGTTCTCGCGCTGCGTATCCCAGAAGTCCACGGTCTCGCGGCGCAGCGTGTCCTTGCAGCTCTGCTTGCAGGATACCCACGTGCCGCCCGGCAGGCGGAATTCGTAATCGTTGCCGGCGCGCCGAATAGGCGCTGTCGTACAGCCATTGCCATAGATGCTGCAGGCCGACACAATACCCGTGCCGGGACCCCTATTGCGCGATTGGGCATCAGCCGTGGCGATCAGGCCCAAGGTCAGCGAAAGGCCGATCGCTGCGCTCAGCACAGTTTTCATAAACATCATTCAGCCTCCTTGAGGTATTCGTCAGCGGGACGAACCGCGCTGGCGCTCCCGCTGGGTCTCCCAGAAATCGAGCATGTCCTCGCGGATCGCATTCCTGCAGTCTGCGCGGCAGCTCACCCAGGTGCCGCCCGGCATACGGAACTCGTAGTCGAACCGGCCCCTGCGAATAGGGGCGCTCGTGCAGCCATTTCCGTAGTTGCTGCAGGTCCGGACCACGCCGTCCGAGCGTTTGCGCTGCGCTTCCGCGGGCACAGCCGCAACAACCGCAGTCAACCCGACCGCTGTCGCAAAGAGTAGTTTCAGCACCATTGCCATCCTCCTCGGCGCACCCATTCGGGCGCAGGACACGCGGAAAGGTCCCTTGGCGCACACCAACTGTACGCGCCTTTTTCGACCAGAACGCGCAACACGACGTGATCCGGCGCTCATACGGCCCAAAAAGCAATCACAACGTCTTGAAGGTGCGCCGCACGCGCTGGAATGATGCGCTCACCGTTAATCCTGCATGAACACGAACGCGGCCCGACGACGCCCCATCGCGTGGAGGACATTCCATGACCCGGAAACTGGATCCAAACGAACGCCAATCCGCTCGCGCCGAGCTGCCGGATTGGCAAATGGTCGAGGGACGCGACGCCCTGGCCCGCAACTTCAAGTTCGCGGATTTCAGCGCAGCTTTCGGCTTCATGACGCGGGTGGCGCTGGCCGCGGAGAAGCTCGACCACCATCCTGAATGGTTCAATGTCTGGAACAGCGTCGAGATTACACTTTCGACGCACGATGCCGGCGGCCTGACGGAGCGCGATGTCAAGCTCGCGAAGATCATCGACAAGCTAGCGAGCGGCGCGAACACATGAACGGCAGAACGCCCGGCACGATGGCCGGGCGCTCCTTGATCTCGCACGATCGGATTTCGCAAAAGTCGCGCGCGATCAGCCCTTCTTCTTCTTTGCCGCGGTCGCCGGCGGCCCCGCGAACATGTCGGCGATGATGCCGGAATACCAGCCGATCGACTCCTGGTAATTCTGTGCACGCGTCGCGGCATCCTCGCCCGGCTTCGACACGAACGAGCCCGAGGGATCGAGCTTGCCGTCCTTCGGCGTGTAATTGGCGCCGACCTTGACGTTGTCGTCCGGCGCCAGCAGCGACCAGCAGGTATTGCGGAAGCGGGCCGGGAAACGCTCCCCTTTGGCGAGCTCCGCAAGGATATCGTTGGCGACAACCTTGGCCTGGCTGTTGGCGGAGAAGGCCGACTTCGGCATCTCGGCCGCGATCGCCGCATCGCCGAGCACGTAAACGTCCTTCACGAGCGCCGATGTGAAGTTCTCCGGATTGACCGGGCACCAGTCGCCCTTGGCGAGCCCGGTCTTCAACGCGATCTGTCCCGCGCTCTGCTGCGGGATGACGTTCGCGACATCGAACTTGACCTTCTTGCCGGCCTTGGTCGTGATCTCGCGCGACTTCAGATCGAAGCTCGTGACACTGAAATCATCGATGTCGTTCGAGAGGTTCAGCTCGAGATTGTCCTTGTAGTACTTGTTGTAGGCCTCGACGAATACGGGCTGCTTCGAGAAGCCCTTCTTCGGATCGAGGATCACGAGGCGCGACTTCGGCTTCCGCGTCTTGAGGAAGTGCGCGATCATCGCGGCGCGCTCGTAAGGTCCGGGCGGGCAGCGGAACGCACCACTCGGCATGACCATGGCGACCGTGCCGCCATTTGGCATCTGCTCGATCAGGCGCTTCAACTGCTGTTTGCCGGCACCGTCCGTCGTATAGGCGTGCGGCGCGCGCCCGCTCGCGGCGGCAGTCGAGTAGCCGGGAACAGAGTCGTATTTGACGTCGATGCCCGGCGACACCACGAGCTTGTCGTAGGCCAGCGTCTGGCCGCCACTCGCACGCACGGTTTTCTTGGCCGTATCGACCGCAGTCGCCCGCTGATGGACGACGGTGATTCCGAGGCGGCGCAAGCCGTCATAGTTGTGGTTGAGCGAGCCGAACGTGCGAAAGCCGCCAAGATAAAGGTTCGAGAAGAACGACGACGAATAGATCTTGTTCGGCTCGATCAGCGTGACGCGCAATGCCGGGGCGCCGAGCTTCAAGGCGCGTGCCACGCTCGCGCCACCGGCACCGCCGCCGATCACGACGACCCGCCCCGCGCCGGCCCCCTGCGCAATCGCGAACGTGCCGAAGCTCGTCGCCGCCACAGCGCCAGCTCCCGCACCAATAATCAGGTTCCGCCTGGAAATCTCAGTCATTCAGTCCTCCCGTAGGTTCAGCCGAGCCCATGAATCTGCCGCGGCCTGTTTGCAGCTTTTCCGCCGCTCGTTCTTATATTTTGTTCTGATAAGCATTCAGATTTTGCGGGCAATGCTCACGCCCGATTATCGTCGTCATCTCCTTTCAATGATGTTTTCGACCGGTGCCCGCAAAACTGCGGCCCTCCGCCTCGCTCCGCTTCAGCGCAACGCGCGCATCCTCGATCAAGGCCGCAAGCTGCATCCAGAAAAGGTCGGCACCGGCATAGCCGACGATACGCCCGACCTCGCGGCCGCGAACCAGTATGACGAACGTCGGCGAGAACACGACATGCTCGATGAAGGCGATGTCCGGTGCATGACGAAAGCGCCTGACCAGAGGCGCGAGCCTACCGTCCTCGCTGGCCTCGTAGCCGGGGGCGATCTCGCGCTCCCAGCGCGCGCAGTAGGGGCAGCCGGGATCGCCGATCATGATCAGTACGGCGGGTGCCGTCGCGACATCGATTTCGCTGGGCAGAGGGGGCTGCTGAGCACGCGCGACGCCGACAAGCAGCACCAACGCAAGGACATGCGCGATCAGTCTGACGAGGGGAGGCACGGCGGGCTTCATTACCGTCGAATCCAGGCGATTCCCAAGCTCCCCTGCGGTTGCATACAAACATTCTAATATGCTAGTGGAAATGTGCAAGCATCGACGCCGTCGTCAACTGTCGGAAGGCGGGACGCGCTTCCTTCGACACTCCGGCGAGCCAGCGGTGCATGGCCAAAATGGAGGAGGGCCCGGCGCTAAATGCCGGGTTTGCGAAAGGCAATGACGCATCGGATGGAAGTCGAAGTTATTGGCCGCCGGACCTTCCTGCTCGGCGCTGGCGCCAGCTTGGCGGTTGCCACTTTGCTGGCCAACCTGCCGGCACTCGCTCAGGAACCCGTCCGGAGCATTGATGAAGCCCTCAAGAAGATCCTCGGCGACGCCAAGCCGGCCGAAAGCGGCATTACGCTCGAGGTTCCCGAGATCGCCGAGAACGGCAACACCGTGCCGTTCACGCTGTCGGTCGACAGCCCGATGACCGAGGCGAGCCACGTCAAAGCGCTGCACATCTTTGCCGCCGGAAACCCGCAGGTCGGCGTCGCGAGCTATAATTTCACCCCCGCTTCGGGCAAGGCCGCTGTTTCGAGCCGCATGCGTCTCGCGCGGACGCAGGATGTCGTAGCGGTAGCAGCGCTGAGTGACGGCAAGTTCTTGATCGGGCGTCGCGAAGTAAAGGTCACGATCGGCGGCTGCGGCGGCTGAGGCAGGTCCAGGGAGCGAAAACAATGTCAGCAGCAAAACCCCGCATCCGTGTTCCGGAGAAGGCCAAGGTCGGCGAGGTCATCGAGATCAAGACGCTCGTCCAGCACGTGATGGAAACCGGGAACCGCAAGACCGCCGATGGCAAGGTCGTCCCGCGCAACATCATCAATACGTTCACGGCCAGCTTCAACGGCACCGAGTTCTTCAAGGCAGACGTGGCGCCGGGCATTTCGGCCAACCCCTACCTCGCCTTCTTCATGAAGGTGCCGGGTCCCGGTGAGTTCGAGTTTACATGGCTCGACGACGCCGGCGTCAAGATCTCGCAAAAGATGCCGCTCGCGGTCGGCTGATCGCGCGATGAGGCAAGAAGAAAGCCCCTCTCCCGGGATGGGACGAGGGGCTTTATCCGTTCAGAAATAGAAATCGAAGCTGAAGTAGTTCGGTCCGCCGTCTGGCGGATTGCGGCCCTGCGTCTCCCAGAAGTCGACAGTGGCGAGACGCAAGGTCTCGGAGCAGCTGCGCTTGCACTCGAGCCAGGTGCCCCGCGGCATGCGCACTTCCCAGCCATTGGGGCCGCGCCGAACGGGCCCGGAGATAGAACCATGTCCCCAGCGGCTTTCCGCGACAACATAGGCAGGCGCCCTGCCATCACGCGATCGCTGGGCGGCCGCATCACCGAACAGGGCCGCGTCGGCACTGATGGCGAGACCACTCGCGAGCACCAGCGCTGCAAGCGGCGCAGAAATCCTTCTCATGATGCCTTCTCTCCCTGCTTCAGTTCGGCGGCGGCTAGCGCAAGCTGCGCAGCTCCGAACGGCCCCCTGGCCCCTACAGACTGGCCCCGACAGAATAGAACTACCCGCGCGACAGACTGATATTCACGGCCCTGAGACCGATGCCGTTCGTCTCGATCGAAACGGAATGGCGCTCCCCCGTGATCGCCACGTTCATCGAACCATTGAACGTCCCGCCGGTGATGGACAGGTTGATCCGGCCCGACGACACCCGTCCTGTCACCGTACCCGCTGCGTTGTAGGTGCGCTCCTCCCAGCTTCCGTCGATCTGGCTTCCGCTCTGGTTGAGATTCGCACGCAATTCGATCTTGTTGCTGGCCGAGGCGCAGCGGATCGCGAGACCCAGCGTGTCCGCCTCTTTCTGCGTGTAATAGGCGCGGCACTTCAGAGCTTCCGACTTGCCATTGTCGAGCTTGATCTGTCCACCGCCGCTCCAGTTGCCCGCCAGCGTCTTGAAGGGGGTCTGCGCCGACGCAGACGGAACGCCAACCGCTCCGAACAGCACGGCGAGGGCAGCTACAAGCCCTCCAGCGCGTGCCAAAGCGCGCGCCCATGTCCCGCTCATTGCATCTCTCCCTAATATCGCACTCGTGGCATGAGCCAACACGCATTGATCTTCGCCGTACCCGTCGCAGGTATCGGCGAAGATGGTGATGCGCCTACGTTATCTCAAGACGGTAGCATTTTGCGCTCCCCCCGTCAGCCTGATGACGCGTCGCCCATGCGCTCGGTTCCACACGTCGGCACAATGGCAACACTCGGTGCCAACTCTCCCCACGCCGACTGTTGACTGGAAAATAGGCACCTAGCGCCCATCTTCCCGACAGGCTAAAGGGGCTTAGCTGATTACTGACGACCGCGGCGCCACCGCCGGCGGCCTCCGAGATCACGAGCCCGATGAAACATACCTATGGCACGACCGCCGACGTCGACTCGGCCTATGCGTGGCTGCGGCTTGTCGCGGCGGCCGTGATCGGCACGATCGGCAATGTCGGCATGTGGTCGGTGGTGGTTGTCCTCCCGGCCGTCCAGGCGGAATTCGGCGTCGACCGGGGCGCCGCGACGCTGCCCTACACACTGACGCTCATCGGCTTCGGGTTCGGCGGCGTCATAGCCGGCCGGATCGCGGACCGCCACGGTGTCATGTTTCCGGTCATGGGCGGCGCCATCGCGCTCGGCCTCGGCTATATCGCAACCGGCTATACCCAGAGCATCTGGCAGTTCGCGATCGCACACGGGGTACTGATCGGTCTCTGCGGTACCGCGACCATGTTCGCGCCGCTGCTCGCCGACATCACGCACTGGTTCAACAAGCGGCGCGGCATTGCGCTCGCCATCTGCGCGAGCGGCAACTACCTTTCGGGCACCATCTGGCCACCGATTCTCCAGGCCTCGATCGACGCCTATGGCTGGCGCTTCACGCATCTCGCGCTCGGCATTTTCGTGACTGTGACGCTGCTCTGCCTCGCGCCGCTGCTGCAGCGGCGTCCGCCGCATCAGGCGCCGGCCGCTGCCGTCGGTAGTGCGCCCATGCCCCACGAGCCCTCCCCGGCGCTCCTGCGCATGAAACCGTTCACGCTCCAGGCTCTGCTGATCGTTGCCGGACTAGCCTGTTGCGTCGCCATGTCCATGCCGCAGGTTCACATCGTCGCCTACTGCGCCGACCTCGGCTTCGGCGCCCAGCGCGGCGCGGAAATGTTGTCGATCATGCTCGGTTTCGGAGTCCTGAGCCGGCTCATTTCAGGCTTCATCTCCGACAAAATCGGAGGGCTGTACACGCTCCTTCTCGGCTCGACGCTGCAGGGCATCGCACTCCTGCTGTACATCCCGTTCGATGGGCTGGCATCGCTCTACGTCGTATCCGCTCTGTTCGGGCTCTTCCAGGGCGGTATCGTGCCGAGCTACGCCCTCATCGTGCGCGAGTATTTCTCACCCAAGGAGGCGGGGGCACGCGTCGGCGTCGTGCTCATGGCGACGCTATTCGGCATGGCTCTCGGCGGTTGGCTCTCGGGCGTCATCTACGACTTCACGGGCTCGTATCAGGCGGCCTTCCTCAATGGCATTGCCTGGAACCTGCTCAATGTCTCGATCGTGCTCTTCCTGCTCTGGCGGCGGCGCATCGGCCGGCGACAGGCGCTGAGCACGCCCATCATGCCGCCCGGCGGTCGCCTCGCGCGCGCATGAAGCCCCAGGCCGTCCCGTACCGACCTACCAGGCGATCTCCAGGATCTCCATCACGTCGGCCGGGCCGCTGATCTTCTTCGGGCTACGCCGCACGGGCGCATACGTCATGGCACGCTCGGCGATATCCGGGAGGCTCTCGCGCTTGATGCCGAGGGCGCGCAGGTTACCGGGCTGGCCAATGCGCTGGACAAGCTCGGCAACGAGATCACCCGCAGGCCGCGCCGGCACTCCCATGGCGACGCTCAGTGCCTTCTGACGCTCGCCGTTGAAATCAGAATTCCAGCGCAGAACGGCCGGCAGCATGACGCAGCTCGTATGCCCGTGCGGCACGCCATAGCCCGAGCCGAGCACATAGCCGATGCCATGGCTGGCACCGCTTCCCGCGCCGGCAATGGAGGCCGCGATCGCCTGCCACATGCCGAACTGGGCATCGAGCCGCGCGGCGAGATCATCCGGGCGCTCGACGATCGTCGGCAGTGACCGATGGAGCAGCCGCAGTCCTTGCAGCGACAAGGGCTCGGTCGCCGGATTGGCCGTCGGCGAGCAGTAGGACTCGACCGCATGATCCACAGAGCGGATACCGGTCGAGACAAGCAACCACTCCGGCGTCGCCAGTGTCATGACCGGATCGAGGATCACGGCTACAGGGGCGAACAGCCGGTGACTGAACGACTGCTTGAAGTGAGTCGTACTGTTGGTGATGCCCGCATTGGGCGTGAACTCTGCCGCGGACAACGTGGTCGGAATGGCCAGCATGCGGATTGCGTAAGGCGACGGCGCCATAGGCTTCGGGATGCGGCCATCGTCACGGCCGGAGCGATACGGCTCCATATCGGCCGGACTTTCGATGCTGTGCCAGATGCACATGAGCATGGCCTTGGTCGCATCGATAACCGATCCGCCTCCCACCGCCACGATGAGATCGGCCTCGGCTTTGCGTGCTGCCGCCGCGCCGGCGATCACATCCTCGCGAGGGCTGTGCGATGAGATCGCGCTGAATGTGCCGACATGAAGACTGCCGAGCGCCTTTTCGATCACCTGCAAGGGCCCGTCCGAGAGCTTGGCCAGGGACCGCGTCGAGGTAATGAACACGCGCCGTGCACCGCGCTGTTCGAGCTCTGCGAGCAGAGCTTTGCCTGCCGGCTCGCCGAATACGATACGCTCCTGGGCCTGCATGGTGAAAACGCCACGCGGCAGCGGGCTCGATGAGCTGGCCATTTTGTCTCTCCTGGGTATTTCCTCCGCGGCAGTCTGCAACAGGCTGAACTGCCCCGCAAACGCAGATGACACCAACGGTCAATTGCAGAAGACATGAATTTCCGACATGCATGCGAGCCATGTTGCGGCTCGACACTTGCACACAACTCCCCCGGCTTGGTCTAATATAAGACCGAGCTTGGCGTCGCGCCGCCGCGCGATCCGTGGGAATGAGCCACCGCTCCGTCAGGCCCGCACTGAACCAGGAGACGACTGACGTGCTTTCCAAAGAACTCTTCAATGCCGATGCGATGCTCGAGCGCCTGCTTCCGTGGGTGCGCGAGGAAAGCCCGACCAATCATATCGCGGGCGTGAACCGCATGATGGATCTCGTCAGCGCCGATCTCGCAGCACTCGGCGGCACCATCGAGCGCCACCCCGGCACCGGCGGTCTTGCGGACGTCGTCCTCGTGCGCTTTCCAGGCCGCGACGGCACGAACAGCCCGGGCATTCTCATTCTCTCGCACCTCGACACGATCCACCCGGTCGGCACGCTCGCCGGACGCCTGCCGCTGCGCCGCGACGGTGACCGCTATTTCGGCCCCGGCATCTACGACATGAAGGGTGGCGTCGCGATCGCCATCGAGGCCTTGAAGATCGCGCGCGAGAATGGCGGTGTGCAGCTTCCCGTCACCTACATGCTCATTCCCGACGAGGAGATCGGCAGTCCGTCCTCACGCGAGCGCATCGAGCAGGAAGCGCGGGCCCATCGTTATGTGCTCGTGACGGAGCCGTGCAAAAATGGCGTGATCGTCACGGGACGCTTCGCCTTCCAGCGCTTCTGGATCGATGTCGAAGGCCGCCCGGCGCACGCCGGCGCGACGAACCGTCAGGGACGCAGCGCCATCCGCGCTATGGCGAGCCTCATCGAGCGCATCGAGAACATGACCGACTTCGAGCGCGGTATGACGTTCTCGGTCGGCACGATCGAAGGCGGCACATTCGTCAATGTCATGCCCATTCGCTGCCGCGCGCAAGTGCTCACGGTCGCGCCGACACAAGCGATCTTCGACGAGGTTACCGAGCGCATGATGGCGCTCGAGTCCGAGAACGACGGCATCACCGTGAAGATCGAGCGCGGTCCCGTACGGCCTCTGTGGCAGCCGCATCGCCAGACCATGGCACTCTACGAGAAGGCGCACGACATCGCGGCCAATATCGGCTTCAAGCTCGATCACGGCTCGTTCGGCGGCGGCAGCGACGGCAATTTTACCGGCGCACTCGGTGTCGCGACGCTCGATGGTCTCGGCGTGGACGGTGCGAGCGCCCACACCTTCGAGGAGCACATGCTCGTGTCGTCGATGGTGCCGCGCTGCAGGCTCTTCGCCGAGCTGCTGCAGACGCTGGATTAGAGGCAAGCGCGACGCGAGAGCGAGCCATGAAGCAGGTGCGCATTCCGGCCGTCTTCATGCGCGGCGGCACATCCAAGGCGATCATCTTCCACGCGCGGGATCTACCTGAGGACCGTGAAGCCTGGGCGCCGATCTTCCGTTCTGCCATCGGTGCCAATGATCCGAGTGGCCGCCAGCTCGATGGCATGGGCGGCGGCGTGTCCTCGCTCTCCAAGATCTGCATCATCGGGCCGCCGAGCCGTCCCGATGCCGATGTCGACTACACGTTCGCGCAGATCGGCGTATTCGACGACACCGTGGACTATGGCGGCAACTGCGGGAACATGTCGTCGGCCATCGGTCCCTTTGCGATCGACGAAGGGCTCGTGCCGCCGCCCGCGGACGGGCGCGCGGTCGTGCGAATCCACAATACGAATACGCAGAAGATCATCGTCTCGCACTTCGCGGTCGAGGGCGGTCAGGCAGCCGTCGATGGAACCATGGTTCTGGACGGCGTCTCGGGAACGGGCGCTCCCATCCGCCTCGAATTCATGGACCCGGGCGGTGCGCGCACGGGCAAGCTGCTGCCGACGGGGCGCCCCATCGACGAACTCGATGTACCGGGCCTCGGCCACATCGCGGCGAGCCTTGTCGACGCAGCCAACCCCTGTGTGTTCGTTGCAGCGGAGTCGCTCGGCTGCTCGGGGACCGAGATGCCCGCGGCCATCGAGGCCGATGCAGCGCTGATGGCCAAATTCCAGGCTGTTCGGCAGGCCGCATCGGTTGCCATGGGCCTCGCGCACGATCTGGAAGATGCCGCCCGCATCAAGAGCGTGCCCAAGGTGGCCATGGTTACGACGCCGAGCGAAGCTGCGACGCTCGCAGGCGCGAAACTTGCACCCACTGACATGGACATCATGGTGCGCATGATCTCCGCCGGACAGCCGCACCGCGCCGTCGCCTTGACCTGCGCCATGTGCCTTGCGGTCGCGACACGGCTTCCCGGCACAATCCCCGCGCTCTGCGCCAAGAATCTTGCCGCGGACGCCTCCGCCATTCGGATCGCGCATCCGTCCGGCATCACGCACGTCGACGCCAAGGTCGCACCCGCAAGCGCGAACGGACCCGCCCACGCCGAGTACGCCGCCGTCTACCGCACGGCGCGTCGGCTCTTCGAGGGGGCCGTGCTCGTGCGCGGCGCGGCGATCACGCAATGACGCGCGGGCCTACTTCGCCCAATCGTCCTTCACCTCGTCGCACTTCGGACCGATGAAGTCGTTGATGTCCTCGACCACGGTCGACTGGAGGACATTGAACGTGTTGTCGGTCGCGGTCGCCGTCCACATGGCGCCCTTCACCAGCGTCGGCGCTTCGATCGCGCCCCAGTTCAGCGACGCCTTCGTCGCCTTGCCTTTCTCGAAGGTCACTTTCGGCGTGAAGGCAAAGCTGATCTTGGAGGGCGCCTCGTTCTCGCGCTCGATCTCGCAGTTGACCTCGTGCTTGCCGATATCGGTGACGAAGCTCGCTTCAGACATGGCCTTGGCGAGATCGGCGCGCTTGAGCCGAATGTCGGCGACGCACTTGACCCTGCCCCAGGGCCAGGAAACCTTGGCCCGTTCGATCATCTTCTGAAGCTGCTCCTTGCGCCACGTCTTCAGCACGTTGCAGGCGATGTCACCGCCCTCGGCTGGCTTCTTGTGAAAGGCCGCGCAGATCGCCACCTTGCAGGCCTTGCGGCCCTCACGCTCGGCAATTTCCTCAGGCGTCAGCACGTCCTCGGGCTTCGACGTGACCTGGGCCAGGGTCGGCGCGAGGCCGCCGAGAATGCCTAATCCCAGGGCCAACGCCAGACTGGCTGAACGCAGAAATGCAATCCGCATGTGTTGTATCTCCGTTGAACGCGCGGTCTCCCCGGCCAGCGCGGCGCACGTTCTGGCGCGGTCCCGCGACATTCTGATGGCAATCAGGCCCCGCCCGCAGCGTCCCAAAAGCCACAGTGCCGTTGCTTGAAGTCGGTGCCTGCCTTCCCATATGAATAGGGCACGCTCAGGCGCCCGGGTTCGGGGCCGCGCGGATAGCTGGACGCCCGCCAGGGGCCGGCCGATCGCAAGGGCGTGCAAGGTCGCTTAGGAAAAGGGCTTGCCGCAATGCCACGCATGTCGCTCCTGTCGAGCCCGCTGCTGCTCGGCTTCGATGAGATCGAGCGGTTGGTGGATCGTGTCGCCAAGGGCGGCGCCGATGGCTACCCCCCATATAATATCGAGCGGATACCCGGGGGCGAATCTTCGGCGGAAACGCTCAGGATCACGCTCGCGGTCGCCGGCTTTACGCGCGATCAGCTCGACATCACGCTCGAGGACAACCAGCTCACCATTCGGGGCAAACAGGAGGACGACAAGTCGCGCGAATTTCTGCACCGCGGTATAGCTGCCCGGCAGTTTCAGCGCACATTCGTCCTGGCCGAGGGGATCGAGGTCCGCAATGCCGACCTCAATAATGGGCTTCTGGCCATCGACCTCGTCCGCCACACCCCCGAGCGGCTGATTCGCCGCATCGAGATTGGACGGAAATCGTCCGGGTGAGTCGTTTCAGTTACAGATCACGCAGCCGAATCGTCGGAACATTCGGATGCATGAGCGGACTGGCCCTGTCGGGGAGCCCCGCAGGCGCTGGTCATGGAGGCCAGCCTGCGCCTCTAAGACGTTAGGAGTACCGTCATGGAAAGAAGCACGAAGAGCGGCCCTCGGCGACGGTCGTCGAAGAAGATGGCCGCCCCGGTCATGAGCGAAATCGATCTCGCCCGCCTCGGCGACGGCGTCATAGCCTACATCCGCATCATGTCGTCGGAGGAGGCCAAGGAGCGCTTCCCCTCGATCGACAACCTGCCCCGCGGCCTGACGCTCTACGCGCTGCACGCAGCGGACGGCACGCCTATCGCGCTCACCGATACGCGACAGGCCGCCATGAGCCATGCTCTCGGGGATGACCTGGAGATCGCAACGGTGCACTAAGGGACGTGCACGCCAGCATCAGCTGAATTTTGTGACGGCGGGGCGGAAACGCTCCGCCGTTCTGCATATCGACCTCCCTCACACGCGGGCTTTCGAGACTTGTCGTCTCGCACGTTGGGACGCATTGTCCGTCTGGAATGATTTCAGGGACGGAAATGCCGAATGAAACTTGATGACCATCAGCAGGCCATGCTGGCCGGCGCCGAGGGGCCGGCGCGCAAATACGCCATGGAGCAGATCCTCAAGGTTGGCCGCTTCTTCGATGCCGAGGACTGCGTTCCTATTTCCCAGGTGCATCTGATGGCCGACCCCGAGGCGCTCGGCCCCTCGGGCGTCAATTTCCTCGAAGGTCTCGCCAAGCTACCGCTGCCAGAGCGGCGCGTCCGGGTGCCCGCGATCACGGATCCGCGCGGCGTCGATTTCAATGCCTACAAGCGCCTCGGCCAGACCGAGACCATGGCCGACCTCGAGCGCCGCGCGACGGCCGCCTTCGAAGCGCTCGGCTTCATGATGACCAACACCTGCATCAACTATCAGTCGGTCATTCCGCCCGTACTCGGTGAGCACATTGCCTTCGGCGATACGGGTTCGTCGATCTATGCGAACAGCGTGCTCGGCGCGCGCACGAACTTCGAGGGCGGGCCTTCCGCGCTCGCGGCCGCGCTCACCGGCTACACGCCGCGCTACGGCTATCATCTCGACAGCTATCGCCGCGGCAGGACACATTTCGAAGTCACCACGCGTCCCCGCGATCTCGCCGAATGGGGTGCGCTCGGTGGCCTCGTCGGCCGCGCCATGCGCTCATACTGGGAAGTCCCCGTGCTGAGCGGTGCCGAAGGCCCCGTGACCTCCGACGAGATCAAGCAGTTCGGCGCCGCGCTCGCGAGCTTCGGCTCGACGCCGCTCTTCCACATGATCGGCATCACGCCGGAAGCTCCCGATTTCAAAGCCGTGTTCGACGGCCCCGTCCCCGCCGCAACAGCGCTCGGCCGCGCCGAGATCGACAAGCTCATGGCCTCCTACCGTCCGAAGGACGACAAGCTCGATGTCGTGGTGTTCGCGGCGCCGCAGCTCTCGCTCTTCGAAATGCAGACACTCGCCGGACTGCTCGACGGGCGCCGCATCCATAAGAACGTGGCGCTGCTGGCCACGACCTCGCCCGACATCAAAGCCGCGACCGACCGCATGGGCATCACGGCGTCCATCGAAGGCGCCGGCGGCATGGTTCTGTCGGGCGTGTGCTTCTATCAGATGTATGCACGCGATATCGGCGAAGCCAATGGCTGGAAGCGGCTGATGTCGAACTCGGCAAAGCTCGTCAACATTCTCGGCGGCTACGGCTACGAGCCCATTCTCGACAGCATGTCCGCGTGCGTCGAAAGCGCCATCGCCGGCCGCATTGTCGGAGCCTCCACATGAGCACCCGCATCTACAAGGGCCACCCCGGACCCGGCATCAAGGTCACCGGCGAAGCACTCGTTGCCTCGGATAACTTCTCCGCGCGCTATGATCTCGATCTCGTCAAGGGCATCGTCTCGCGCCCCGCGCACAAGCTCGCGGGACAAAGCTATGTCGGCAAGATCCTCATCCTCAACATCGCGAAGGGCGGCGTCGCTTCGGCTTGGATGTTGCGCGATATGGTGCAGAGTGGGCGCACACCGAAGGCGCTCATCCTCAACTTCGCCAATCCGATCATGGCGCAGGGCGCCGCCTTCGCCGACCTGCCGCTCATCGACCGTTTTGACGAGGACATCACGCTCGCGATCAAGAGCGGCGAGATGGTCACCGTCGATCCAACGGCGGGGACGCTGACGGTTGGGTAAGCAGCTGCTGCACTCACCCGAGCCTGCTGATGGGCGAGCCTTCCTCGAGCGCCGCGACGGCGAGCGCCAATCGCGCCCGCGTCGTCTCCTTCAATGATCCTCCAGTGCCGCCGGCGGAGATCAGGAAGAAGCCGTCGTCCCGGTCGAAGTATCCGGCGCCGACGCGGATGACGGACTTGACGATCATGTTGCGCAGGAGATGCAGCCAGAAACGCTTCTCGTGCTCGACCGGGAGCGCCCGGACGCTTCGATAGCCGTCAATCGCAGAACCAAGAAAATCGGCGCCATGGAAACAGGCGAGCAGCGAAAGATCATCCATCGCGTCGCCGCTGATAGCATCGTCGAAATCGATGATGGCCACGATGCTATCCGGCGTACCAAGCACGTTCCACAAAGCGAGATCCTTGTGCACGAAACACCCTTCCGCGTGCCGCAGCAGATCATCGTGGCGCGCAACCTCTCGCTCGATCGCAGCCGTCTCGTCCGCAGAAAGGAAGCCGCGCTCGAGCAGAAACGTCAGATGCCGCGCGAACTGCGTGTGGAAATAATCGCGATAACTGGCATGGTGCCCGACAAGCGCTCCGCCGTCCGTGCTGTGGAATGTGCCGTAGCCCTGAAACTTCAGTGACTGCCAGCGTGCCACTGACTTGCCGAGGTCGAACGCCACGCGCGTCTCGTCGAGTTCTCCGGCCTTGAACCAATGATTGAGATCGCGCGCCTCGATGCGATCCAGCGCCTGCCAGGCAAATGGCACGTATCGACGCGACGCATCACACCCATAGACCATCGGGACCGGCACACCGGTTTCGCACACCAATCCGACAACCTGCGATTCGATCGCCAGATGCCCATCCTGCTCAGGCCCGTTCTCGACCCGCACGAACATCGCGCGACCATCGATGTCGGCCTCGAACGTGACGTGATTGCCCTGGCCCGCGCCCGGACGAACCACTACCTGCGCGGTGCCGAAGTAGCTCCGCAAGGCCTCGCCAAGCAGCGCAGCAAGATCGACATCCTCAGCGCCACGAAGCGCCGTGCCGTGAAAAGCCGCGGGCCGATCGCATTTCCAGTAGTAGATGTCCCGGCGGCTCATGGCATGCGACCTCTCGCGAAGCGCGAGCTTAACCGGTCGCTCCCTCGCCTGTCAGCTAGCCGGAATTAACCCACAGAAAGGCGAACCGCCCATCAGCCTTGCGCCCCAGACCGGGTGACCAGCCCCTCGTGTCTTGCTAGTCTCCCGCCAAATACAACAAGCATAGCGCCGGGGAGGCGCAGATGACGCGCGCGCGCATACACTTCCTCTTCCTGAATATCGGCCACTTCCTGGACCACCTGTTCACCCTCATCTTCGCAACGGTCGCGGCGCTCGCGCTCACACGCGAGTGGGGCATGAGCTACGCCGAGCTCGTCCCCTATGCGACGCCGGGCTTTGTTGCATTCGGCCTTTTCTCGCTCCCCGCCGGCTGGCTGTCCGATCGCTGGAGCCGCTACGGCATGATGTCGGTGTTCTTCATCGGCATCGGCCTCGCATCGATCTTCACGGCTTTTGCGAGCACGCCCTTCCAGATCATGCTGCTCCTCTTTTTCGTCGGTGTGCTGGCCGCCATCTACCACCCCGTCGGCCTTGCCATGGTCGTCGAAAGCGCCAAAGCTTCTGGCACCGGCCAAGCCATTGCGATCAACGGGGTGTGGGGCAATCTTGGTGTCGGCAGCGCCGCGCTCATCACCGGCTTCCTCATCGACAATGGCGGCTGGCGCGCGGCCTTCGTTCTTCCAGGCCTTGTCTCGATCGCGATCGGCATCGCCTACTTCATCTTCTCACGCCCCGAAATGGCCGCCGAGCAAGCCGAGAAGGCCGCCAAGCGCGCTGCAGCGGCCTCCGCGCCGCCGAAGGCTGCAAGCCCGGAGCAGCATGCAGACCAGCGCCTCCGCCAGATTCTCCTGCGGCTATCGATCATCATCTTCTGCACCGCCGCGCTCTCGAGCATCGTTTTCCAATCGACGACGTTCGCGCTGCCAAAAGTCCTCGACGAGCGCATGGGCGGCATAGCTGGCTCGGCCACCGTCGTCGGCTGGTTGGCCTTCGTCGTGTTTGCGATCGCCTCGATGGCCCAGCTCGTGGTGGGCCGGCTGCTCGACACGCTCGGGCCACGGATCGTCTTCATGATCGTCGCCGCCATGCAGGTTCTGTTCTTCCTGCTCATGCCCGGATTGACCGACTGGACGGCACTTGCCGTCGCGCTGGGTTTCATGCTCGGCGCGTTCGGCCAGATCCCGATCAACGACTATATGATCGGCCGCATGGCGCGTTCGGAGTTCCGTGGCGCCGTCTATGGTGCACGTTACGTCGTGTCGTTCGTCGCGCTTGCCGCGGCACTACCCTTGATTGCCTGGGTTCACGGCAACTGGGGCTTCGATGCGCTGTTCCGTATTCTTGCCGCTACCGCCGCGATCATCTTCCTCTTCGTCTCGATGATCCCGCGGAAGCTGCCCGTACCCGATGAGATCCCGGCGAAAGCTTGATTCTTTCTGAAGGACGGCCTACCGGCCGGCGCGCGGTCGCACGCTCATGATTCTCCAGCGCGGTCGCGCGCTCAGGAAGGGGTGCGCGGACGGGTTTCAACAATCACCAAGTCCATAAAAGACGGGGGTTCGGGGGTGTCCCCCGAGCGGGTTACAGGGCGGCAGCCCTGTTCGCGCCGGAGGCGCGAGGCAGCGTTACACTGCCTTCAAGAACGCCGCGATCGCATCCGCTGCCGCTTCGAGATTTCCGCGCCGGGTTGTACCTGAACCGCCGCGCGGTCCGAGATCGTGATCGCCGTCATGTGCCCAATGGATGCGAATGGCGGGCGGCAGCATGAGCGCCTCGACCTCCGTGCGCGTGCCGAACGGGTCGCGCTCGCCCTGTATGATGAGTGTCGGGCAGGTGAGTGTTTCGAGGTGCGCAACACGCAAGCGCTCGGGCGTGTTCGGCGGATGAAAAGGGTAACCAAGACAGATGAGCCCCGCGACTTCCCCGGACTGGTGCAACCGATCCGCAACGTGGCTCGCGACGCGCCCGCCCATGGACTTGCCGCCGATGGCGAACTTGCCTGACGCGCCTTCTGCGGCCTGACGCGCGACGGAGATCATTTCACCGTCCAGGGTTTCCGCTTTAGGCGGAGGTCTGCGTTTTCCGCCGCTGCGACGCGCCGCCATGTAGGGAAATTCGAAGCGCGCGACGCGTACGTTGCGCGTGGCCAGTATCTCGCTGATGCGCTCCATGAAGGGGCTGTCCATGGGCGCGCCGGCGCCGTGCGCCAGCAGCAGCGTTGCGGCTGCGTCACTCGGACCTGTCCAGAGCAGCTCTGCCATGACGCCATCATCCCAAAATCGCCGCAGGAATGGCGTTTGTGCCACGCACACACAGCGTCGGTCACCAATTTGACGGCGCCTCATTGACCCATGCGCACCAGAGCGTCAAGATCGCGTGTGGCATCATTTTGGGCTGCGGGATGCGGGCGATCAGCAGAACCGGAGTTGTTGGCTGGATATTGACTATCCTGGCCGGTTTCATGCTGTGCGTCGCATCGGCGGATGCCTCGCCAGAGGGCAAGCGGCGCCTCGTGCTCGGCACGGCGACGACGTACGGCACATTCGATCCTCACACGATCGATGATCCCGGACAGAACCTCATACGCCTGAACTTCTACGACAGCCTCTTGCGTTGGACAGGCGCACCGCCGCGACTCCAGCTCTGGCTCGCTGCCCGTCACGAGATGTCGCCGGACGGACAGGTGCACACGTTTCACCTGCGCCCGGACGCGAAGTTCCACGATGGCTCGCCCGTCCGCGCGGCCGACGTGTCCTATTCGATGGAGCGGCTCCTCGCGCTGAAGCAAGGACCCTATCGGCTCTTTGCGGGCGTGATCGCGCCGGGCGGCACGCGGGCGCTCAACGAGACCACCGTCGTCTTCAATCTGACCCAGCCCATGCAGGGCTTCGCGACGCTTCTGCCGGAGCTCGCCGTGGTCAATCGCGCGCTTGTTGCTGCCAACGAGAAGAACAATGACTGGGGGCAGGAATGGCTGCAGCGCAATAGCGCCGGCTCGGGCTCCTACGTGCCTTTCAGACGCGATCGCGAAGGTGCGTTCATCGCCTCGCGCAATGCCGAGCATTTCATCCCCGACTGGGGTCCGAACGCGATCGACGAGTTCGAGGTCTTTCCGGTTGCAGATGCCGGCGAGCGCGTGGCCTCGCTGCTCAAGGGCGATCTCGGGGGCATTCTCGGCCATCTCGCCATCGACCAGCTCACGCAGCTGCGCACGACACCCGGCTTCCAGGTCGTCGAGCAGCCGACACTCCGTCTCGTACGGGGTGTCCTGCAAAATCGCCGCGCGCCGACCAGCAACATCGATTTCCGCCGCGCCCTGTCGCACGCCTTCGACTACGAAGGACTGATCAAAGGCCTGCTGGGCGGCACCATGGTGCGCAATGGTTCGCCGCTGCCCGATCTCATCTGGGGCGACTCGAACCCGGCTCGCGGCTATCGCTTCGATCTCGGGCTGGCGCGTCAGTATCTGGACAAAGTACCGGAGCCTCTGCCCGAAATCACCATCGGCGCCGTCGCGGGGCAGGTTCACGCCGAAATGGCGGCCGCGACGCTCAAGCAGGGCCTCGACCAGCTCGGCGTGAAATCCCGCATCGTGGCGGAGCCCGCCGAAGCGATCTTCGCCCGATCCCACGATGAAAAGCAGATGTTCGACGTGCTTTTCATGGCTGAGACGCGCCTGCCGCCCGATCCCGATCCGTGGATCGGTGCGCGCTTCGGCTGTAAGGCCGCCGGAAAGACGAATTATAGCTGGTACTGCAACGAGGCCGTCGAGGCGCTCGTCGCCGAGGCGCGCCGGAGCACGGACCACGCCGCCCGCTGGCGCAACTACACGGCTGCCGCGACGCTGATCGAGGCCGATGCAGCGGAGCTGTGGATTGGCACGGCCGTGCGTTTCGGTGTCTTCCGGGCTGGAATTTCGGGTCTGTTGTTCAGCCCGCTCAACGAGGGCCTGGACCTGCGCTGGACGTCCATCGACCGGCCTGCGGGGCAATAGTCCGGGCACTTCCGCCTCGCCGCATCTTCCGACTACTGGCCCGCACGCCGGGTTGTAGACGCGGCCAAATGTCCGCACATATGCAGATTTTGACCACGTCGGCCGGATTCCCGTTCGCAAGCACCTTGCCGGGACTTGAAGGGCTTGCTAATTCGGGCCATATGCGTTTAACGCATAGCTGAAAGACGAGACGGAAGCGTCCGGAAGGCGATCTCATGACAACTCCCCGCCATGCCAAAGTGATCATTCTCGGCTCGGGCCCCGCCGGCTACACAGCCGCGATCTACGCCGCCCGCGCCATGCTCAAACCCTTGATCATTCAAGGCAATCAGCCGGGCGGCCAGCTCACGATCACAACCGACGTCGAGAACTATCCGGGCTTTGCCAAGGTCATCCAGGGCCCCTGGCTGATGGAGGAAATGCGCGCGCAAGCCGAGCACGTCGGCACCGAAGTGGTCATGGACCATGTCGTAAAGGTGTCGCTCGGCAAGCGTCCCTTCCTGCTCGAGTGCGACTCCGGCGACAGCTACACGTGCGATGCCCTCATCATCTGCACGGGGGCGCAGGCGCGCTGGATCGGGATGCCGAGCGAGGCCGCGTTCCAGGGCCATGGCGTCTCCGCCTGCGCCACCTGCGACGGGTTCTTCTATCGTGACAAGGAAGTGATCGTTGTCGGCGGCGGTAACACCGCTGTCGAGGAGGCGATATTCCTTACGAATTTCGCGAAGAAGGTCACCGTCGTGCATCGGCGCGACAGCTTCCGCGCCGAGCGCATTCTGCAAGACCGCCTCTTCAAGAACCCCAAGATCGAGGTGCTCTGGGATACGACCCTCGAGGAGATTACCGGCGATACCGATCCGGTGAAGAGCGTCACCGGCGTGCGCCTGCGCAATGTGCGCACCGGCGCCATCGAAAGCCGGCCCGTCGACGGCGTCTTCATTGCCATCGGGCACGCGCCGGCGACCGAGCTTTTCGTCGGGCAGCTTCCGATGACCAAGGGAAACTATCTGATCACGAAACCGGATTCGACCGCCACCGACATCCCCGGCGTATTCGCCGCCGGCGACGTCAAGGACGAGGTCTATCGCCAGGCGGTGACGGCCGCCGGCATGGGCTGCATGGCGGCACTAGAGGCGGAACGGTTCCTTGCCCATGCGGGCGAGCACCTCGAAGCCGCACAGTAACAAACGAAGAGGAAACGTCGCGTGCCGGGGCATATGGACTGGGACAAGTTGCGCATCTTCCACTCGGCTGCCGAGGCTGGAAGCTTCACTCATGCGGGCGAAAGCCTGCGGATGAGCCAATCCGCCGTCAGCCGCCAGGTCTCGGCGCTCGAGAAAGAGCTCGGTGTTTCGCTCTTTCACCGCCACGCGCGCGGCCTTGTGCTCACCGAGCAGGGCGAGATGCTGTTCCGCACCGCCAGCGAGGTGATGAACAAGCTGCAGACCGCGGAGTCGCTGCTCTCCGATTCAACGACGAAGCCGGCAGGCGACCTCCGTGTCACCGCGACGGTCGGTCTCGGCTCGGTCTGGATCACCCAGCGTCTGCGCGAGTTCCTCGAGCTCTATCCCGACATCCGGGTCGAGCTGATCCTCAATGACGAGCCTGTCGATCTCTCCATGCGGGTCGCCGACGTCGCCATCTGGGCGCGCGAGCCCTCACAAGGCGACCTCATTCGCCGGCCGCTCTTCACAATGCAGACGCACTGCTACGCGTCGAGCCAGTACATTCGCAAGTTTGGCACCCCGGCGAACGTTGCCGACCTCGACCGGCATCGGATCGTGTCCTTCGTCGGCAATCCAGCGCCCCACCTCTCCCATATCAACATGCTCGAATCGCTCGGCCGCGAGGGGCGTGCGCCGCGAATCCCGGTCATGCGCGCGAGCGCGATTCTGGCCCTGAAGTACGCGATCCGATCCGGCATCGGCATCGGCATGATCCCCGACTACCTCACGCAGGAGGAAGCAGACCTGGTACCCGTTCTGGCAGATCTCGAACTGCCGAAGCTGCCGGTCTACTTCGTGTATCCGGAAGAGCTGAAGACGGCAAAAAAAGTCCAGGTTTTCCGGGACTTCATGGTGGCAAAAGGCCGGCAATGGAAATACTAGGAACACAGTCTTTCAGAGCACGCCCCTAGACATGCGATTTGCGCAGGGCCGCCTGCTTCGCCACCGGATTGAATTGGACGGCAACTGCCCACATATACCTCTTCAGCTGTGACGGACAGCTGCTGAAGGCAGTTCCCTCCCTTTGACGCCTTCACGCGCATTGCTTCGGCAATGCGATCCAAACTTCAGCCGGGCTTCGTGCCCGGCTTTTCTTTTTCCTGAAAGCTCAGATATTTGCGCCGGGCGATCAAGTATTGCCGGACACGGACTATCAGACGCAGTCAATAACAATCAGAACGCGATTCGCGTCCAGAACGCAGCGCTCAGGTTGCAAGCACGTTCTCGTGCTTGACCTCGAGGTTGAGGGCGGCTGAGAGCAGCGCCTGGGTGTAGGCTTCGCGTGGCTGCTCGAAGATCGCAGTGGTCGGCCCCTCCTCCACGACGACCCCATTGCGCAGGACAATGACGTAGTTGCTCAGTGCCCGGACGACGCGCAGGTCGTGACTGATGAACAGGTACGAGAGATCGTGCTTGCGCTGCAGATCGCGCAGGAGATCGACGATCTGTGCCTGCACGCTCATGTCCAGCGCGCTCGTCGGCTCGTCGAGCATGACGAAGTGCGGCTCGAGCACCATGGCGCGCGCGATGGCGATACGCTGGCGCTGGCCGCCTGAGAATTCGTGCGGGTAACGGTCCTGTGCCGAAGGGTCGATCCCGACCTCGGAGAGCGCCTGACTGACACGTTCCCGGCGCTGCGCGAAGGTGAGGCCCGGATCCTGGATAAGGAGCCCCTCCTCGACGATCTGGCTGACGGAGAGACGCGGCGAGAGCGACCCATAGGGGTCCTGGAACACGATCTGCATCTCATGACGCAGCGGCCGCATCTGCTTGGCGCTGAGGCCGTCGATCCGCTTGCCCATGTACACGATGGGGCCTTGCGAGCTGATCAGACGGAGGATCGCGAGGCCCAGCGATGTCTTGCCGGAACCTGACTCCCCGACGACACCGATCGTCTCGCCCGCCCTGAGCTTGAAGGACACGCCGTCCACTGCCCGCACGTGATCGACCGTGCGCCGCAGGAGGCCGCGCTTGATGGGAAACCAGACCTTGAGGTTGTCCGCCTCGACAACGACCGGCCCCTGCGGATTACCAGCCGGCGGCTGCCCCTTGGGCTCGGCCGCCAGCAGGTGGCGTGTGTACGAATGCTTGGGGGCCTCGAAGATCTCGCGGACGGTTCCGCGCTCGACGATGTTCCCCGCATTCATGACATACACGCGGTCGGCCATCTTCCGCACGATCCCGAGATCGTGCGTGATGAGCAGCATGGCCATCCCGAGCTCACGCTGAAGATCCTTCAGGAGCGCGAGGATCTGCGCCTGAATGGTGACATCGAGCGCCGTGGTCGGCTCGTCGGCGATCAGCAGGTCCGGCTCGTTGGCGAGCGCCATGGCGATCATCACGCGCTGTCGCTGGCCGCCCGAGAGCTGATGCGGATAGGCGCCGAGACGCTTCTCGGCGTCGCGGATGCCGACCTTGCGCAGAAGGTCGAGCGTGCGGGACTTCGCCTCGGCTTCGCTCAGTCCCATGTGCAGGCGCAGGATCTCGCCGACCTGCTGCTCGATGGTATGCAGCGGATTGAGCGAGGTCATCGGCTCCTGGAAGATGATCGAAATGCGTCCGCCGCGAATGTCGCGCATGACGGCGCCCGGCACCTTCAGCAGGTCCTTGCCTTCGAAGTAGATCTCGCCCGTCGGATGACGCGCGGCCGGATAGGGCAGCAGGCGCATGATGGAAAGCGCCGACACGCTCTTTCCGGAGCCCGACTCGCCGACGAGCGCCACCGTCTCGCCCTTGCCGATCGAGAAATCGATGCCGCAGACGGCCAGATGACTGTTTTCGCCCGAGCGGAACTCGACCGACAGATTGCGCACGTTGATGAGTGTCTGCGACGGCGCGCGCGGGGTCTCGGGGACGGAGGCGCTCATCGGAAGGTCTTTCTCGGATCGAGCGCATCGCGGACGGCTTCACCGACGAAGATCAGCAGCGAGAGTGTGATCGCGATGGAGAAGAACCCCGCGAGGCCCAGCCACGGCGCCTGCAGGTTGGCCTTGCCCTGCGAGAGAAGCTCGCCGAGCGAGGGCGAACCCGGCGGCAATCCGAGCCCGAGGAAGTCCAGCGCCGTCAGCGCCGTGATCGAGCCTGAGAGCTTGAAGGGCAGAAACGTCAGCGTCGCCACCATCGCGTTCGGCAGGAGGTGCTTGAACATGATCTTGGCGTTCGAGAGCCCGAGCGCACGTGCCGCCGTGATGTACTCGAAATTGCGCCCGCGCAGGAACTCCGCGCGCACGACGCCGACAAGATATACCCAGTGGAACAGCAGCAGGATGAACAGCAGCGTCCAGAAGCCAGGGACCAGCATGGCCGATATGATGATCAGCACGTAGAGCGACGGGATCGACGACCACACCTCCAGAATGCGCTGGAAGACGAGATCGGTTCGCCCGCCGAAATAGCCTTGTATGGCGCCGGCCGTCACGCCGATCGCTGCGGCGAGGATGGTCAGGATCAAGCCGAACAGCACGGATATTCGGAAGCCGTAGATGACACGCGCAACGACGTCGCGGCCCTGGTCGTCCGTGCCGAGCCAGTTGCGATTGCCGAGCGCCAGAAAGCGCGCCATCTGCGCGTCATCGGCCTCGCAGAGCTCCGCGCTCGATGCCCAGGGCGGTGGCGCCGGATAGCCGAGGCAGCGCCCCTCGGGGCCCTTCACGCGCGGGAAATCCTTATTGATCGAGTTGTACGAGTAGCGAATGGGCGGCCAGAGGATCCAGCCATGGCTCTGGATCTCGTCGAGGATGACCGGATCCTTGTAGTCGGTCACCGCGAGAAATCCACCGAACTTCTCTTCAGGATAGTCGACCAGGAAGGGAACGAGAATCTCGCCTTTGTAACGCACGAGGATCGGCCGATCGTTGGCGATCACCTCGGCGAACAGACTGAGGATGAAGAGGCTGAGAAAGATCCAGAGACTCCAATAGCCACGACGGTTGGCCTTGAAGTTGCGCCAGCGCCGCTCGTTGATCGGCGACAGACTGAAGATACCGTGGCGACGACGTTTGGTGCCGACGGGCCTCTCGTCGGCATCCGGCACGAGCGGCTCGGCAGAAGGCACGACCGGCGGCGCGATCTCCGGTGCGACGGCCGGCGGCGCTTCCGGCTTCCGCTCGAGTGTATCGTCGCGTCGCGCGTCCACCGTGTCAGACCTCCCGCGACTCGAAGTCGATGCGTGGATCGACGAGCGTGTAGACGAAGTCCGAGACGAGGTTCACGACCAGTCCGAGCAACGAGAAGATGAAGAGCGTCGCAAAGACCACCGGATAATCGCGATTAATGATGGATTCGAAGCTGAGGAGGCCGAGTCCATCGAGCGAGAAGATCGTCTCGATGAGCAGCGCGCCGCTGAAGAACGCGCCGATAAAGGCGCCAGGAAAACCGGCGATGATCAGCAGCATGGCATTGCGGAACACGTGGCCATAGAGCACCTGCCGCTCGGCGAGGCCCTTGGCGCGCGCGGTCACGACATACTGCTTGCGGATCTCGTCGAGAAAGGAATTCTTGGTCAGGAATGCCATGGTCGTGAAGGCACCGAGCGCCAGCGCGATGAGCGGCAGTGTCAGGTGCCAGAAGTAGTCGACGACCTTGCCCCAGAGCGAGAGCTGAGCCCAGTTGTCGGACGTGAGGCCGCGCGAGGGGAACCACTGCACGAACGACCCGCCGGCAAAAAGGATCAGCAGCAGCACGGCAATCAGGAAGCCCGGGATGGCATAGCCGATCACCAGAAGCCCCGAGGTCCACGTATCGAAGCGTTCACCATCGTGCACGGCCTTGCGAATGCCGAGCGGGATCGAGATGAGGTAGGTCAGCAGCAGCATCCACACGCCGAGCGATATCGAGACGGGGAGCTTCTCCTTGATTAATTGGAGAACGCTGACGTCGCGGAAATAGCTCTTGCCGAAATCGAACGTGAGATAGTTCTTCATCATGATGAAGAAGCGCTCGTGCGCCGGCTTGTCGAAGCCGAACTGCTTCTCAAGCTGCCTGATGAACTCGGGATCGAGCCCCTGCGCGCCGCGATAGCGTGACGAGGTCGCATCTGCACCGCCGCCGCCCTGCTGGCTCGCTCCGCCGGCTCCCATCCCGTCACCGCCGCCGCCACCGATCCGGGCAGTCGCCGACGCGTCCGTTCCCGTGAGCTGCGCGATCACGCGCTCGACGGGACCGCCGGGCGCAAACTGTATGATCGTGAAGCTGATCAGCATGATCCCGAACAAGGTCGGGATCATGAGCAGGATGCGCTTCAGAAGATAGGCGCCCATTCCGTTCGCACGCTTCCCTGAGTTGAAGCCAGAGCCCGGGCCGTCAGTTCGGCTTTACCTTCGCAGCTTTCTCCGCGTCGTACCACCACGTATCCGGCGCCCCGCGGCTGTATTTCGGCTTCGTCTCGGGACCGGAGAACTTGTCCCAGTAGGCAATATGGTGCGACGCCTTGTACCACTGCGGCACCCAATAATGCCCGGCCCGCAGCACACGGTCTATGGCGCGCGTCGCCGCGACCAGCTCATCGCGACTCTTGGCCTCCACGACCTTGTCGAGCAGCGCATCGACGACAGGATCCTTGATGCCGGCGAGATTGACGCTGCCCTCGACATTGGCGTTCTCGCTCGCCCAGTAATTGCGCATCTCATTGCCGGGCGTCAGCCGCATGACGAAGCGTGAAGTCACCACATCGAAGTCGAATGCCTTCACGCGCCGCTGATATTGCGCGCTGTCGACGCGACGGATCGAGGCCGGGACACCGATCGCCTGTAGGTTCTTGATGTACGGCGCGATCACACGCTCGAACGTGCCCTCGTAGATCAGGAACTCGATCTCGAGCACTTCGCCATTCGGGCACACACGCACGCGATCCTTCATCTTGCATCCGGCTTCATCGAGCAGACGCGCCGCCTCGCGCAGCAGCTTGCGGTCCGTCCCCGAGCCGTCGGACACAGGCGAGTTGTAAGGCTCCTCGAAGACCGCTTTCGGCAGTTTGTCCTTGAACGGCTCGAGCAGGGCCAGTTCCGCAGGCGAGGGCAAGCCCTCGGCCTTCATATCAGAGTTCTCGAAGTAGCTGTTCGTGCGCTGATAGAGCCCGTAGAACAGATTCTTGTTCGTGAACTCGTAGTCGAAGGCATAGTCCAGCGCTTTGCGCACGCGCGGATCGGCAAATTTCGCGCGCCGCGTGTTGAAGAAGAAGCCTTGCGCACCCGACGGGTTTGCATCGGGCAGCACGATCTTCTTCATGCGCCCGTCGCGCATGGCGGGAACCTCATAACCGGTCGACCAATCGCGCGCGGTAAACTCCTCGCGGAAGTCGTACACGCCGGCCTTGAAGCCTTCGAGCGCCGCCGTGCGATCGCGGTAATATTCGAAACGGATCTCGTCGAAGTTGCTCGTGCCGCGATTGATGGGAAGGTCCTTAGCCCAATAGTCGTCGCGACGCTTGTACGTGATCTGCGCGCCCGGCCGGAAATCGGCGATCAGATAAGGTCCCGAACCGAGCGGCGCGTCGAGCGTGGTCTGATCGAACTCGTGCTTCGTATAGTAAGCCTTCGAGAGAACCGGCAATCCTGCAACGATCGACGGCAGATCGCGCGTGAGCTCGCCGGTGAACGCGAACCGGATCGTGTGCGGATCCAGCACCTCGGCCTTCGTCACATCACGCATCATGATGCGGTAGCTCGGATGGCCCTTTGCCTTGAGCGTGTCGAAGGAGAACGCGACGTCCTCCGCCGTGACGGCAGTGCCATCGGAGAACTTCGCTTCGGGTCGCAGGCGGAATGTCACGGATTTGCCGTCCTTGGCAACGGCGACTTCCTTCGCAATGAGGCCGTACATGGCGTCGGGCTCGTCACCCGAGCGCTCCATGAGCGTGTCGAAGAGCATGCTGAGGCCCGAGGCCGCATCGCCCTTCAGAATAAAGGGATTGAAGCTGTCGAACGAGTTCAGCGGGCCGCCGTACGTCGAGAAGCGGCCGCCCTTCGGTGCATTCGGATTGACGTAGTCGAAATGTTTGAAGTCGGCCGGATACTTGAGATCACCGAAGACGGAAAGACCGTGACGAAACTCCTCCGCCGCGAGCGGTGTCATGCCGCCGAAGACGGTAAGTGCGGCGATGCCGGCCGCAAAGCACTTCCGGGAGAGCCAGCGCGTCATCGTTTCATCCTCTCATGACCGGGTCGCGCCCGATATCGGGTGTTCGACTGATCTTTTCATTTCTGCCGCTATCGCCGGCGGCCCTCGGCCAATCGTGCGGCGGCGGCCGTATCCTGCCACCACACCTGCAGAAAACGCGATGTCGCCTGCGCATGGGTCGGCATACGCGCCGGACCTCGGAACATGTCCCACATGGCGACGCGCTCTTTTGGAACATACCACTGCGGCACGAGATAATGGTTCCACAGCAGTATGCGATCCAGCGCGCGCGAGGCTGCGACCAGCTCGGCGCGATCCTCGGCGAAGATCAGCTTTTCGATGATCTGATCGACAGCCGGATTCTTGATACCGATCAGATTGCGGCTGCCTTCGCTGTCCGCTGCCGCCGAGCCCCAGTAGTCGCGCTGCTCGTTGCCCGGCGTCACTGTCTGACGGAAACTCGCGACCACGATATCGAAGTCGAAGGTATTGAGACGGCGGCGATACTGCGCACTGTCGACAATGCGGATCGAGCTCTTGATGCCGAGACGGGCGAGCGCATTGCTGTAAGGCTGGATGATGCGCTCGAACTCCGGCGATACGATCAGAAACTCGGCGGTGAACGGCTCGCCATGGTGATTGCGCAACGCGCCTTCATGCTGCTTCCAGCCGGCCGCCGTGAGAAGCCGCGCTGCTTCGGCCAGATGACGGCGATGATGGTCAGCGCCTGTATTGACCGGATTGGCGTAGATCGACGTGAAAACCTCGCTCGGCACCTTGTCGCGGACGCCCTCCAGCAATTCCAGCTCGCGGCCCGTCGGGAGGCCGGTCGCCTTGAGCTCCGAATTCTCGAAGTAACTGCCGACCCGCTTGTACTGATCGAAGAGGATGTTCTTGCTCGCCCACTCGAAGTCGAAGGCGAGATTGAAGGCGTGGCGCACGCGCCAATCCTGGAACTGTGGCCGGCGCAGATTGAAGGCAAAGCCCTGCATGGGCGTGACCAGGTCGATCTGCCATTCGTCGCGCTTTACGAGACCCCGCCGCACGGCATCGAAGTCATAGGCCATGGCCCATGATTTCGCGCTCGTCTCGGCCCAGAAATCGAGCTGTCCGGCCTTGAAAGCCTCGAAAGCCGGGACGGAGTCGCGGAAATATTCGAAGCGCACTTCGCCGAAGTTCCATTGCCCTCGCGTCACCGGCAGATCGCGCGCCCACCAATCCTCAGCGCGTTCGTAAACGATCGAGCGGCCGATATCGGCACTCTTGATGCGGTAGGGGCCAGAGCCGAGCGGAACCTCCGTCGAGCCGCGCGCGATGTCGCGAGGTTCCCCGTTCGCGTCGTTGCCTTCCCAGTAGTGCTTCGCAAGCACAGGCAGGCTGCCGACAATCATCGGCAGCTCGCGATTACCCTTCACATCGAACTCGAAGGTGACCGTCCGCTCGCCCGACACCAAGGCACGCGCGACGTTCTTGAAGTAGATCTGATAGCGGGGACTCGATTTCTTCAGTGCCGTCAGCGAGAAGACCACATCGTCGGGCGTGATCGGGCGGCCGTCGTGAAAGCGCGCCTCGGGCCGGATCGAGAACGTCGCCGAGCTGAAGTCCGGTGGATGGGAAACCCATTCGGCAACCAGACCATATTCCGTCGCGGGCTCGTCGAGGCTCTCGGCCATCAGCGTGCCGTGGATCACGTTCGACCACACCGCCGGCAAACCCTTCTGGGCGAAAGGGTTGAGCGAGTCGTAGGTGCCGATCGCGCGGAGCCGCACGCGGCCGCCTTTCGGGGCAGCGGGGTCGACCCAGTCGAAGTGCTTGAAGTCCGCTTTGTAGCGGGGGGCGCCGAGTAGCGAGATGGCATGCTGGGGCGATGCTGCCGGATCGGAGTGGCCCGTACTCGGCAGCACAACCGCGCCGAAAACCAGAGCCAGCGCCGCAGCTAGACAAGAACCTACGCGGCCCCTCGTGGCCTCGCTCACACCATTCCGACCCATGAATCACGCCTCATTGTACGACGCGCTGCAGGCGGACGGACGAACGCGCCGTGCCCGCCCAGACTACACTGGACGGCCGGAAAATGGGAAACCCATGACCTTCTGCCAAGTTAACAATCGTCCATCCACAACCGAGGCGCGCATTCGCTGGCGATGACGCCGCATTCGAGCCGGCCTGGTCGACTGGATGGCGGCCCAACGGCACCTAGTTGGGCAACGCTACCGGCGAATCCGAAAGCGTGCGCAGATAAGCGAGCATATCCGCCAGCTCAGCGTTGTCCGGCATGCCCGCAAACGCCATGCGGTTACCCGGGATTTCCGTACGCGGCGAATGCAGATAGGCCGCAAGGTGAGCCCAGTCCCAGACACCGCCCTTCTCTTTCAGGGCAGGCGAGAAATTGAACCCTTCGTGCTTACCGACCTCGCGGCCAACAATGCCGTAGAGATTCGGACCGGTGCCGTTCTTTCCGCCCTTGTCGACAGTATGGCACGACACGCACTTCTTGAACGCATCCTTGCCGCCGTCAGCGCTCGCCTTAGCGAGCAGCGGCTGGATTTCCTTGGAGAAATCAAACGCAGCTACAGCCGGGGCCGCGGCGCCCGCCGGACCGCCCTTCGGCATGGGCAGCGTGTAGCCCGCCGTCTCGACCTTGCGGGGCTGATCGACGATTTCGAGGAACGTCCGGCCCCCGAAGATGATCAGCAGCGCCGCAAGCACCGCACCAGCAATCTTGTTGAGCTCGAATGAGTTCATCTTTGTCGCGCTGCCCCATCGTTCCCGGCGTTCACCGGGGTCCGGCTTCCCTCTAGTGCTCCGATTCCGCAATTCGCCGAACCTCGCCGCATATGCCGCGAGCGAACTGCGGAAGCAAAAGGGGCACTAGAATTATGATCTTGCTAGAGTGACGAAGATCGAGGAATACGCACGATACCGTGCCGCGAAACCCGGCGAATTTCTCGATCACCACACCAGAACGGGCGCCAATATAGGCGTTCCCCCCGTGCTTGCAACCTGAACGGCACTTGTTCTACGAGGACAAGCCGAGACCAATTGTCACTTCTTTAGGACCGTTCTCAACGGAGCTCCGATACCCATGAGCGGCGCCCTGATCGTCATTCCTTCCCGCATGGCCTCGACCCGGCTTCCAGGCAAGCCACTCGCGGATATCCACGGCGTGCCGATGATCGTGCACGTATGGCGCCGCGCCATGGAGGCCGAACTCGGCCGCGTTGTCGTTGCCACCGACAGCGACGAGATTGCCGCAGCCATCCGCGCTGCCGGCGGAGCAGCACAAATGACGCGGACTGATCACCAGAACGGCACGGACCGCATTTTCGAGGCCGTGCAGAGCCTCGATCCGGGCCACACGTCCCCTTTCATCGTCAACGTCCAAGGCGATCTGCCGACCATAGAGCCCCGCCTCATCCGGTCCTGCCTCGAAGTGCTCAAGGCCGAGCCCAGTGCCGACATCGCGACGCTGGCGTGCGAAATCACGGCCGAGGAGGAGCGGACCAACCCAAATGTGGTCAAGGCGGTCGGCACCCCCATCGGGCCCAATCGCCAGCGTGCGCTCTATTTCACGCGCGCCACCGCGCCGAGCGGGGACGGCCCCCTCTATCACCACATCGGCATGTATGCCTACACGCGCTCGGCCCTCGAGCGGTTCGTCGCGCTGCCGCCTGCTCCGCTCGAACAACGTGAGCGTCTTGAACAGCTTAGGGCGTTGGAAGCGGGAATGCGCATCGACGTGGCGCTCGTTGACACGGTCCCCCTGGGTGTCGATACTCCGGCCGATCTCGAGCGGGCCCGGCGCCTTCTCGCCCCGGCTTGAATCCGCTTTCCGGCTCACTTCCAGTCTGGCTCACATCATGTCGCCCAAGAAGTCCTCCACCGCGGCGGGCACGACGGCCCCCCGGCCGGAAACCTCGTCGAATGCTACCGAGCGTCACCGCATCTCCTACCAGGGCGAGCCCGGCGCCAATTCGCATCTCGCCTGCAACGAGGTCTTTCCGGGCCACGAGCCGCTCCCGTGCCCGACTTTCGAGGACGCCATCGGAGCCCTGAAATCGGGCGAGGCGCGCTACGCCATGATCCCGATCGAGAACTCGCTCGCGGGCCGCGTTGCCGACATCCACCATCTGCTGCCGCAGTCGGGGCTCTATATTGTCGGCGAGCACTTCCTGCCGATCCGCTTCCAGCTCATGGCCCTCAAGGGCACGACAATGGCGGACATCACCGACGTCTACAGCCACGTTCACGCGCTCGGCCAGTGCCGCAACATCATCCGCAAACACAATCTCAAGGCGCATATCGCGGGCGATACGGCGGGCGCCGCCCGGCAAGTCGCCGAGTGGGGTGATCGTTCGCGCGCTGCGCTCGCGCCACGGATCGCCGCCGATATCTACGGTCTCGATATCCTCGCCGAGGACGTCGAGGACGCGAAACACAACACGACACGCTTCGTCGTGCTTTCGAGCGAGCCCGAGGACGCCGAGCCCGGTAATGGCCCCGTGGTGACGACCTTCATCTTCAATGTGCGCAACGTGCCGGCCGCGCTCTACAAGGCCATGGGCGGCTTCGCCACGAACGGTGTCAACATGACCAAGCTCGAGTCCTATCAAGTGAACGGCGAGTTCGTGGCCACGATGTTCTACGCCGACATCGAGGGACATCCGACCGACCGCTCGGTTCGCCTCGCACTCGAAGAGCTCTCGTTCTTCTCGACGGAACTGCGCATTCTCGGCACGTATCCTGCCAGCGCCTATCGCATCGAGATCGCCCGCAAGGCGGCCGCACGCGCGGCCGCCACGCTAGGCTGATCCGGCATGGAAGCCGCGCAAGCCATGCTGCCCGATGATGCGTACCGCGCAAAGCGTGACCGCACGATCGCCGCCCTCCAGCAATGGCACCGCGCGCTCGCAGATTGCGCCGACATCGAGGAGGAAACCGGCGCGAGCTTCTGGCGTCTCACGGTCAGGCCTCATACCGCCGGTGCCTGCCCGTTCGAAGTCATCATCCACCAGCGCCAGACCTGCGATCTCGCGATCGGACCGGAAATTTACGAGCACCGCACGAGCGATGAGCTGGACCGCCTTCCAGCTATGGCCGACGCCGTCGCCGCCGGACACGTACTCACGCGCACCAAATCGAGCACGATGACCGGGCTCGCACTCGCTATCGAGACCGAGATACGGCTCGATGATGGGCAGGTCTGGAAGGCCGAGCGCTGGCTCCTCATGGGCACCAGGCCCGGCGCCATGACACGTGACGATCAGTGGTATCTGCCGTATCGGCGGTAGCGGCCGCTCGCTTCGCGAACAGGGCTGCCGCCCTGTAACCCGCTCGGGAGGGACACCCTCCCGAACCCACCCGCCTTTGCATCCGGGCGCCCGCCGCGAACTTACGCCCGCCGCACGCCGACGATGTCGCAGCCGGTCGCCTTGATCCGCGCGACAGCTTGCGCAAGCGGCTCGGCGACCACGCGCATGTGAAAAGCATTGGCGTGCAGCATATGCGCAGCATCCGTCATGATGCCGACGTGCCCGCGCCAGAATACGAGATCACCTCGACGCAATCCGGCGAGATCACCGCTGATCTCGATCGCACCACCAATCTCCGCAAGTTGCATATCGCTGTCGCGCGGCGCATTCACGCCGGTTGCCTGCATTGCGATCTGCACCAGACCTGAGCAATCGATCCCAGCGCGCGTACGTCCGCCCCAGAGATATGGCGCACCGAGGAATTGCTCGGCAACGGCGACGAAATCCGTTGCCTGCGCGTCGATCGGCACAAGATGCTGCATCGGCACGAATGCGCCGATCGCCAACACGGCGAAACCGTTCTCCTCCCGCTCGACCGTGAGACACGCCCCCATGGGAAGATCGACGAGCGGCGGCGACTTCACTTCCGGTCGTCCGAGCGCCGGCGTCGAGAGCGCCGCGATGCGATGCGTCGGCGCGCGCACTTCGCGGCCAATGGCAGCGGCCGGCGCATAGCCGACATAGCCATCGGCATCACCTTGCAGCCAGGCCCAGCCGTCCTTCTCCTCGAAAACGCGCACGTTCTCGCCGAACAGAAGCTGTGTCGTCAGCGCGGCGCCCGCATCCGGCTTGCCGAACACGGGTGCAATCGCGACGCGCACCTGCCCCGGGCATCCGTCGATGAAGCGGCCTGCCGTTACGCGCCCCTGCAGTCGCACGTCCGCGAGGTCCTCGCGAAAGGCATTGCGGCGCGGATCGAGCGGCGACTGGTTCATGCACGTGCCCTCAGCTTCCGGCTATACGGCGCACGACTTCGAAGACGGCGCGCGCCGCATGCGGCTCGCCGCCCTTGGGGCCAAGCGCGCGTGGTGACGGCCGCCAGCCGTAGATGTCGAAATGTGCGAACGTACGTGCCTGCTTGACAAAGCGCTTGAGGAAGATTGCGGCAACCACCGCACCTGCGAAACCACCCTCGCCGACGTTGTTCATGTCCGCGACGTTGCTCTCGAGCCAGGACTCGTAGGGCGTGGTCATCGGCAGGCGCCAGACGGCATCGGCGACGGTCGCACCGGCAGCGCCGATCTCGCTCGCGAGGCCTTCATCATCGCAAAAGAAGGGCGACAGGTCGGGGCCGAGCGCCACGCGCGCAGCGCCCGTCAGCGTAGCGAATGTAAAGAGATGATCGGGCCCTTCCTCATCGGCGAGCGACAGGGCATCGGCGAGCACGAGGCGGCCCTCTGCATCCGTGTTGCCAATCTCGACAGTCATTCCCGCGCGAGAGCGGATCACGTCGCTCGGCCGGAAGGCCGAACCTCCAATGGCATTCTCGGCTGCCGGGATCAGCACGCGCAGACGCACATCGAGCCCGGCACTCATGATCATGTGGGCGAGCGAGAGCGCCGCCGCCGCGCCGCCCATGTCCTTCTTCATGAGCAGCATGCCGCTTGCACTCTTGATGTCGAGGCCACCTGTATCGAAGCAGATACCCTTTCCGACGAGCGTGATCTTCACCGCGTCGGCGCGGCCCCAAGTGAGGTCGATGAGACGCGGCGGACGCGCACTCGCACGCCCGACGGCATGAATGAGCGGGAAATTTTTCTCGATGAGGTCATCGCCGATCACGACATCGACAGTTGCATCGTGCCGCGCGCCGAGTGCACGCGCGGCAAGCTCCAGTTCCGCCGGCCCCATGTCGTTCGCCGGTATGTTGATCAGGTCACGCCCGAGCCACACGCCCTCGACAGCCGCCATGGCCTGCTTGGTGTCGGCCGCTTCGGGTATGACAAGTGCCGCACTCTTGCGGGATCCGTTCGCCTTGTAGCGGCGGAAGGCGTAGGCACCGAGGCCCCATGCGATCACGGCCATAGTCGGATCGCAGGCCGTCGCGTCGCCGAGACGATACTGGCCGGCTGGCAGGATGGGAGGCAGGGTACCGAGAAGGGTTGCCGTGGAAACGCCGGCATTCGACCCGTCAGGTGTCCCGATGCCGAGCACGACACCCTCCAAGGCACCAGACGATCCCGGCAGCAGCACGATCTTGCGCGCGGCACCATCGAAACCGTTCGCTTCCAGCCATGCCAGTTGCGCGTCCGGCAAATGTGCCAGCGCCGTCTTCCACCCGCCTTGACCGGCAAGCCAGATGGGCACGCCCCCCACACCTTCGCCCGGCGCGATCAGCACCTCGTCCGGCCGCCGGTCCGAAATCATCATGTCTTCCCCACTCCGCAGCACCGCACCAAGGCGGTCAGTCAAATGATATACGCTTCTGGCGCCCGCGTTTCGTTTCGCCCCGCTCGACCTTGGCTTTCAGGCGTCGCTCCCGCGATGCCTTGGTCGGCTTGGTCTTGATGCGCGGCTTCGGCGGCGTCGCAGCCTCGCGGATCAGCTCTACCAGACGCTCGCGCGCCTCGCTGCGGTTCATGTCCTGCGTGCGGAATTTGTCGGCGCGGATGACGATAATGCCGTCCTTTGTGAGACGGCGACCGGCGAGGCGCTCCAGACGGCGACGGACCGGCGGCGCGAGACTGGGACTGCCGCGCACGTCGAAGCGCAGCTCGACAGCCGTCGCGACCTTATTGACGTTCTGCCCACCAGGGCCAGAGGCGCGGATGAAGCTTTCGCTCAGCTCGGCATCCGGAATGAAAATGCGGGCATCGACGCGCAAGCCCTCCTGGTGCCCCTCGCTCATCGCGTCTTGCCCATAAGATCAAGCGGCCGCCGCTCAGCCCTCACCCTTCACGACCGAGATGTCGGGCGCATCCTCGTTCTTCATGCCCTGGATGTGATAGCCGGAGTCGACATGATGAATCTCACCCGTAACCGCGCGGCCGAGATCGGACAGCAGATAGAGGGCCGAGTTACCGACTTCCTCGATGGTCACGTTGCGCCGGAGCGCCGAGTTGTACTCGTTCCAGCGCAGAATGTAGCGGAAGTCCGCAATGCCGGATGCGGCGAGCGTCTTGATCGGTCCTGCCGAGATCGCATTGACGCGGATGCCCTGCTTGCCGAGATCGGCGGCCAGATAACGCACGCTCGCCTCGAGCGCGGCCTTGGCGACACCCATGACATTGTAGTGCGGCATGACCTTCTCGGCGCCGTAGTAGGTCAGCGTCAGCAGGGAGCCACCATCGGTCATGAGCTTTTCGGCCCGTTGGGCCAGCGCCGTGAACGAGTAGCAGGAGATGAGCATGGACTGGACGAAGTTGCGCTCGCTCGTGTCCACGTAGCGCCCGTCTAGTTCCGCCTTGTCCGAAAAGGCAATGGCGTGGACAAGAAAATCCAGCCGCCCCCACTCCGCTTTGAGCGCCTCGAATACGGCGTCCACAGAGGCATAATCCGTCACGTCGCACGGCAGCACGATCTTGGAACCAACCTCGGCGGCCAGCGGCTCGACGCGCTTCTTGAGAGCGTCACCCTGATAGGTGAACGCCAGCTCCGCGCCCTGCGCGGCGCAAGCCTTGGATATTCCCCAGGCGATCGAGCGGCTGTTCGCGAGGCCCATGATGAGCCCCCGCTTACCCGCCATCAGATTTCCGGCCGACCCCGCCGCGCCGTCACCTGCCATTGCCATCTCTTCCGGTACCCCCGAAAATGCCGCATCTCCATAGGCCTAGCGCGAGGCCGGGGTCGACGCGGCGGAAGTTTTGAGTGATCCTACACAAAAGCTCGGCTGGGTCCAGTGACGCGCAGTGCGTCCGGACTACGCGCTGACCCTGCCCAATCAATTCGCGGTGAGGCCGCGCCGTTCCATGAGGCCGCTCCTCTATAGCCGCACGCTGAGCGTCACGCGCTTGTGAAGCAGCCGGCCACGCTGATAGCCGGCCCGCCCCCGTATAGTCCGTCCACGACCCCAAAAGCTGCAATCGCAGTGGGCCCCACGCGGCCCGCCAGACCGGGCGTCTGGCTCAACGAGAGTGTCGCTTGGTGTTTATTTCCGTAAGGCATTTGCGTCAAATGAGGAAAAGCCCATGGCAAATCTGCGTATCAATGGACAGGAGCGCGCCTTCGACGGCGATCCGTCAATGCCGCTCCTCTGGTATCTGCGCGATGAGCTGAGACTGACCGGCACCAAGTTCGGTTGCGGGGCGGCCCTTTGCGGTGCGTGCACGGTCCACATCGACGGCGAAGCAGCGCGCGCGTGCGTCACGCCCATGGAGTCGGTCAGCGGCAAGAGCGTCGTCACGATCGAGGGCTTGCATACCAAAGGCGAGCATCCGCTGCAGATCGCGTGGCGGGATCTCGGTGTTCCGCAATGCGGCTACTGTCAAACTGGACAGATCATGCAGGCCGCATCCCTGCTGGCCAAGAAGCCGGCGCCCACGGACGCCGAGATCACGCAGTCCATGGCGGGCAATCTCTGTCGATGCGGCTGTTATCAGCGCATCCATGCGGCCGTACGCGCCGCAGCCAAGGGGGTGTGATATGACAGAGCTCAACACACACTCCAAATTGGCCCTCACGAATGTCAGCCGGCGCGGCCTGCTGAAAGGAGTCGCTGCGACCGGTGGGCTGGTACTCGCCGCGCAACTGCCGACCGTCCGAGGCGCTCTCGCCTCCTACCCGACGGGCGCGGACGCGATGCCGAACGGCGTCGTCAGCAACCCCAAGGTGTTCATCTCCATCGGCGGCGACGGCACGGTGAGCATCATCGCGGCCCGCGCGGAGATGGGTAACGGCGCGGCGCGCACGGCACTCCCGATGATCGTCGCCGACGAGCTTGAAGCAGACTGGTCCCGCGTCCGCGTGGTGCAGTCTCCCGGTGATGAAAAAACCTACGGCAACCAGGATACGGACGGCTCACGCAGCGTACGCCACTGGATCCAGCCCATGCGTCAGTGCGGCGCCGCAGCGCGGCAAATGCTGGAGACAGCGGCGGCCAAGAAATGGGGCGTCGACGTCAGTGAGGTGCAAGCCGAGTTGCATGAGGTCGTGCACAAGCCCTCGGGCCGCAAACTCGGATACGGCGAACTCGCGGGCGCTGTCGCTGGTTTGCCGGTTCCGGCCGCCGACAAAGTGAAGCTCAAGGACGCGAGCGCCTTCCGCTACATCGGCAAGGGCACGGTGCGCATTGCCGATATCAACGACATCACCTCGGGCAAGGCGCTCTATGGCCAGGACGTGGTGCTGCCGGGAATGAAATTCGCGGTCATTGCACGGCCTCCCGTGCTCGGGGGCAAAGTCGCCACGCTCGACGCAAGCGCTGCGCTGAAGATCGCGGGCGTCGAGAAGATCGTGACGCTCCCACCAACGCCGGAGCCCTACAAGTTCGGTCCGCTCGGCGGCGTTGCCGTCATCGCCCGGAACACATGGGCCGCCATGCAAGGCCGCGACGCCTTGAAGATCACGTGGGACGATGGGCCGAACAAATCCCATGACTCGAAGACCTACCGGGCCGAGCTGGAGGCGGCCGTCAAGAAGCCCGGCAAGGTCGAGCGCAACGACGGTGATGTCGACAAGGCGCTCGCCTCGGCGGCGCGCGTCATCACTGGCGAGTACTACGCCCCCCATCTTGCCCACGCCACCATGGAGCCACCGGCTGCGGCGGCGCGCATGAACTACGGCAAGTGGGAACTGTGGGCGCCCGTACAAAGTCCCGGTCAGGCACGCGACGACGTGGCTGCCGCCCTCGGTGTTGCGCCGGCAGAAGTAGTCATGCACACGACGCTTCTCGGCGGCGGCTTTGGTCGCAAGTCGAAGTGCGACTTCGCCATCGAGGCCGCACTCCTCTCGCGGGAGCTCGAAGGTGCCCCCGTCAAGGTCGTGTGGACGCGCGAAGACGATCTCCGCCACGGCTTCTATCACACCGTGACGGCGGAGCGTTTGGAGGCGGGGCTCGATTCCGGCAACAAGGTGATCGCCTGGCGTCATCGCAGTGCTTCACCGACGTTCCTGTCGACGTTCATCCCCGATCCCAAGCATCCCTCGGCGATCGAGCTCGGCCTCGGCATGGTGGACACGCCCTTCAATGTACCCAACATCAGACTGGAGAGCGGCGGCGCGCAGTCCCACGTGCGCATCGGCTGGTTCCGGTCGGTCAACAATGTCGTGCACGCGTGGTCCACACAGTCCTTCGTTGCGGAGCTGGCGCACCAGCTTGGCAAAGATCCGAAGGACTACCTCCTCGAACTGATCGGCCCTGCCCGGATCGTCGACCCGAGCAAGCAGGTGACCACACCCTGGTGGAACTACGGCGAGCCGCCGGAGACTTTCCCGGTCGATACCGGACGCTTGCGGAAGGTGGTCGAACTGGCGGCGGAAAAAGGGGAGTGGGGCAAGAAGCTCCCCAAAGGCCAGGGGCTCGGCATTGCCGCGCACCGCAGCTTCGTCAGCTTCGTCGCAACGGTCGTGCATGTGGTTGTCGATGAGAAAGGCCAGATAACTATCCCGCGCGTCGACACGGCGATCGACTGCGGCTACTGCGTGCATCCCGAGCGCGTGGCTTCGCAAGTGGAAGGGGCGGCGGTCATGGGACTAACGCTCGCGAAGTACGGCGCGATTACGCTCAAGGATGGCGCTGTCGAGCAGTCGAACTTCCATGACTTCCCGCTGGTGCGCATCGACGAGTCGCCGCTCGATACGCGCGTGCACATCGTCCAGAACGGTATCGACGTGCCGCCGAGCGGTGTGGGCGAGCCCGGCGTGCCGCCGTTCGCGCCTGCGCTCTGCAATGCCATCTTCGCTGCAACCGGAAAACGCATCCGGGAGCTGCCGATCGGCAATCAGCTCGCCTAGAGCAACCACGTCCGAAGGCGGGGCTCGCCTCGCCTTCGTTCACGGCCCCACTAGACGTCCGCGATTTTCTCCCACCAGATTTCGCGTTGCTCCGAAGTTCCGTCCGGCATCACGCGCGCCGGTGGGCGCATCACGAGATACTGCCCTTCGAAGTGAATGTCGCGCACCTGATCCGCGCTCAAGCGACTTGGATCTGAGTTGGCGAACACCTTCGTCACGAGGCGGTGGCCGTCAAATGAGTACGTGCCACAGTATGATTTGTACTCGCGCGCCGAGCCGGCTGGAAGTTCAGGCCGGCTGTCGCAAACAACCGCCACTATTCGACCATCCGCTGTGAACGAAACGCGGCCAAAGCCCATGGGCCCATATGGCGTTGCGCGAGGCGAGCCATCGCCAGCCGTGCAGGTGCCGCGTACCAATGCCCAGGTTCCGACGAGCGTGGCTATCGCCATTCCGTGATCTCCGCTCCTTCAGTACGTCGCCTTGAGCTTGGCGTTGCTTCCGCTCTCCGCGCGTACAGCCTCAACTGCCGCTTGCACGTCGGCGACATAATCGTCGACCGACAGCGCATGAAGCATCGACATCATGCGATGAATGCCCTTTGGCTTCTGGACGAGCCCGGGCAGCCAGCCCTTCGCCTGCATGATCTCGGCGACGCGAAACACATCGAAGTCCTCCGAGCCATAGGCGACAATCGACAGATGCGGATCGCCGATGATCTTGAGGCCATCGATCGCCTCAATGCGTTGCCGGTACGTATCGATGAACGACAACAGATCGCGCGCGATCTGCTTGTACCCCTCGACACCGAGAAACTCGAAGGTCGCCCAGGCCGCAGCGACACCACCGGCGGGGCGCGTGCCGACGATCGTCGACGTCAGAAAGCGTCCGTTCGGCCAACCGCTGAAGTCGAAGTCATTGAATTCCGCCTTCTCCGGCGTGCGATAGAACACGGTGGATGCAGGCTTCGGCGCAAAACCGAACTTGTGCAAGTCGGCGGAAATGGAGCTGACGCCGGCCACCGAAAAATCGAACGTCGGAATATCGCGGCCGATCATCTTAGCGAAGGGCGCCAGATATCCGCCGACGCAGGCATCCACGTGGAGCCACAAACCGCGGCGCTGCGCGAGCGCGCCTAGCGCCTCGATCGGATCGATGACGCCGTAAGGAAAGCAGGGCGCCGAGCCGACGATCATGATCGTCTCATCGTCGATGAGGGCCTCGATCGCCGCCGGATCGGCGCGGAAATCCGGCGCGACGGGTGCGCGCCGCACCTCCAGATCCATCAGCTTCGCGCCCTTGTTGAAGGCAGGATGCACGGACTCAGCCGCAACGATATTGCCGCGCAGCTTGGGCTCGTTTCGCTGCTTTCGGGTCCAGTCCCGGCAGGTCTGTATGGCCTGAATGATGCTCTCCGTGCCGCCCGTCGTCATGAAGCCGCGCGCATCTGCCGGCGCATTGAAGAGGCTCAGCGCCATCTCCACGACCTCGTCCTCCATGCGCTTCACGCTCGGGAACGCACGGCGCCCACCGAGCGCGTTCTCGGTGAAGAACTCAAAGAATGCAGCGCGATTTGCCTCGTAAAGCCCCTCCGTTGCCTTGAACACGAAGAGCGGCGCACGACCACCCTGCCAGTCCGTATCGCCTGACTTCATGGCGCGCATTTCGTCTAGGAGGGCGTCCTTCGTCCGTCCATTGAGCGGCAGTTCTTTGCGCATGGAAAGCCAAAACCTCGTGCAAGCGTTGGGATTGACGGAAACAACCATTCTGACCTAACGTCCGTCAATGAAAAACACTCGTTCTACAAAAGAGAACAAGCGTCGCTCGAGCCTGAACAGCGGGCTCGATGTCCTCGAATGCCTTGGAGCGCACCGCCGATCCATGAAGTTGACCGAGATCGCTTCCGCGCTCGATATTTCGAAATCGAACGTGCACCAGCTTCTCGCGGTGCTGACGCGGCGCGGCCTCGTCGAGCGGCTTGCCGATCAGTCGTACGTGATCGGCCTCAAGGCCTGGGAAATCGGAAGCCGCGCGCGGCCTCTCGAAATCGGTCGCATAGGCGCGCCGCATCTTGCGCAACTGGTTCGGGAGATTTCCGAGGGCGCCGATATCGGAATGCTCGACGGCACGCAGACCGTGTGCATCCAGCTCATCGAATGTCCGCAGCCCGTGCGTGTCCATGCCCGTGTCGGCGATCGGAATTTGGCGCACACAACGTCGACAGGCCTCGTCCTGCTCGCAGCACTTAGCGATGAGGAGGTCATCGCCCGCCTTCCGCCCATCCTCGAGAAGAGGGCGCCCGGAACGATCGGTGACCGCGACACGCTGCTCAAGGAGCTGCGGCGCATCCGTATGCGCGGTTACGCACTCTATCGCGGTGGATGGCGGACCGACGTTACCGGGGTTGCCGTTCCCATCCATGGCCCCGATGGCAAGGCCGTCGCGGGCGTATGCGTTCCCGCTCCAAGCTATCGCGTGACGCGCAACTGGCTCGACAGGATCATCCCGGCGCTGCGGGCAACGGCGCAGCGCATCGAGGAGGATCTTTCTCCGAACTCATCACTACCACTGGATCATACGACAATTACGCGTTCGGCCTCCGGGGGACGAGGCTGACTTGAAACTCAAGTCTCCTCCGAGCACGTGAACATCTCGACGGCCTTCAATCAACGCTTTGCATGAACCGTCCCATTCGTGCGGATCCCTCAGCGTTTGCCGCTGTGCTATTGGCCGCGCTCGCGGACCGACGAGTTCCAGACTAACCTGACTTGGCCATCGCGCCAGTCGGCTGACCGCCGACAGCCGCGCCTCTCAGCGTCACCGGAAAAATACATCCGCACGCATCCCGGGCAGCAGCGGCACAGCGCCTTCGAGATCGATCATCACCTCCATGACCTCGACGTCGGTCGAACGCCGCGCACCCCGCGAACCCATGCGCGGCAGAGCCAGCGACGGTGCCAGCTCCGTGACCGTGCCGCTGAATTCACGACCCGGCGATCCCGTGCTGCGCACGAAGACCTTCTGGCCGCTTTTGATCTTGGCGACATCCTGCTCGTCGACCTCGGCGCGGACACGCATGAGGCTGAGATCGCCCATGACGATCAGCACCTGTTCGGCGGCCGGTATGGCAAGCTCGCCGGGCTTGGCGAGAACCTGCAGTATCGAGCCGGTCAGCGGCGCGCGTATGCGCATCTTCTCGACCATCTCCTCGGCAAGTGAGAGCTCCGCACGTGCCGCAATGAGTGCTGCTTCGAGGCGATTGGGCGCCGGCACCTTTGCCTTGGCATGAGCCGTCGCCAATGCCGTGCGCTCCTGCTTGAGCTTGTCCTCGGCCTTGGCGAGCTCGCTGCGCGCCCGGAGCAGGCTCTGCGGATTGCCGGCCGCCTTCCGGTCGATGGCGAGCACGCCGTCCAGTGCGAAGCGGGCATCGGTGGCTGCACGCTCCGCGGCATAGAACGCGTCCTCTGCCTTGCGCACTTCCTCGCGGCCCGCCGTCTCGGCCTGTGCATCGCGCTCACGCTGACGCACCGAAACCTCGGCTTCGGCTGCCGCCAAACGCGCGCGTGCTTCTTTGTCGTCGAGACGGATGAGCACATCGCCCTTGGTGACGCGGTCGCCGACGGTCGTGCTGACCTCATGAATGCGGCCCGGCGCGATGCTGCCGAGACGGATCTGGCCTGAGCGCGGCTCGACACGTCCCGGCGCGGCAGCAATCCACGCGGACTGTGGTCGATCCGGAAGGGTCTGTGCCGATGATGCTACAGCAGGGGCCATCGCTGCAGCGAGTTGCTTGGGCGCATACATGGGAACGAGGACGCAGGCGGCTCCGGCAGCAACGAGACTCAGCATGAAGGCAAGGCGTCGGGCGCGGCTTGGCGTGCGATTTTCGATCTGCTGGGAGTGCGATGAGTTCGTGCTCAGGTGCGGCTGCATGACAAGTCCTCCAATTCCCCGACGGGGCTTTGCACAGAGGCTCCCCCTGCGCTTGTTCGACGCCACCACCCTATGGCTCACAGGAAGGAGGGTCTGTTTCGCAGGGAACAGGGGCGGCTGCTTTCGGGGCGTGCGCGAAATTTTGCTCCTGTTATGCGGGGAACAGCGTGCACCCCGCGCAAGCTGCAAGGTGCTCCCATCACGCAACCAGCCAGAACCGGAAATGTCCGGAGGCGAGATGAAAGGAGTGTGCCATGCAGGGTGAGATCACGAAGTATCGCGACGATCTCGGGTTCGGCGTCATCATGACTGACGATGGCCGCCGATACAGGTTCGCGCGCAAGCACGTCATGAGCGCTGCGAGCAGCCTCGTCGGCCAGGAGGTCGATTTCATCATCTCGGGCCGCCAGCCGGCCGAGATCATCGTCGTCTCGGGCTCACCCTGGATGGCTTTCGGCGGTATCGCAGGGCGCGCGTGAGAGCAATATCGATGATCGACGGAAACTAGGGCGCCCTCCGAAGTCGTTCGGAGGGCGCATTACTTTGGTGTGGGTCGATATGCAATTGCGGCCGCCGACAAGAATGCCGACGGCCGCAAAAGCCAATGTGAATTGTCCAGCTTCGATTATCCGATGTGCCTGCGGAGGACGGGTGCACGCAGCCAGAGGCGGTTCGTGCAGATCACGCTCGTGCATTGACGTGCACTGGACGCTTCATGCGCGATCGGCGCCGCCGGCGCTGCAGCAGCCCACGTGCCGACTAGGCTGCCGGCCAGGACCGCGGCGATCATTGCGAGACGGCGGGGATTTCTGAGCGTGTGCATGATAGCGGCTCCTCATCAGTGAGTGTGCCGCAAGTCTGCCAGCAATGGCTGATGCAAAGCTGTTCCGGCGGGAACAGAATGCGCCTATCCACTGCTAAATCGTCGAGCGCGCAACGGGGCTGGTCATGGACGCGCTTTGTAGTTCCGGAAGCGGTTCGGTCGTGGAAAGTGCGATGGCGCTGTCCGGCCCCCGGCGCCCTTTGAGCAGCCATGGCTGCACGGAGCCATATCCCTTGATTTCGATGCTTTCGTGCAGCTCGAGGCGATAGCGGTCGCCGAGGCGTGCCCGTGTGCGCTCCGAAATCAGAATACTTTGAGGCTGACTGTGACCTTCCAACCGCGAGGCGAGATTCACCGTATCGCCCCACACATCGTAGATCAGCCGCTTGGCGCCGATCACGCCGGCCAGCACTGGCCCGCTGGCGATCCCGATGCGCAGAACGATGCTGACGTCGTGCTCCTTCGAAATGCGCTCTGCCACGTCGAGCATGTCGAGCCCCATGCCGGCGATGCGATCCGCGTGATCGGCAGCAGGCACAGGCAGACCGGCTGCGGCCATGTACGCATCGCCGATGGTCTTTATCTTTTCAACACCCCATCGGTTGGCCAGCTCGTCGAAGGCACGCACGATCGTATTGAGCAACGCAACGGTCCGGGCAGGGCCCAGCTCTTTTGCCAGGGCGACAAAGCCCTTGATGTCGGCAAAGAGTACGGACGCCTCCTCGAATGCATTGGCGATCGTGGCATCCGGATTGGCTTTGAGCTCGTCGACAACCGTTCCAGGCAGGATGTTGTGCAAGAGCGCGTCGGTTTCTGCTTCGGCCTGCTCGACAAGGCGGAAGGCATAGTAGAGCACGATCGAGATCACGCAGAAGGTCGTGGCGACCGCCGTCACATGCAGCGAAGCGGTGTCGCCAGGAGAGATGATCAGGCCGTCCGCGCTCTCGACGAAGAGTACCCAAACAGCCAGATACAGCGCGATCGATACGGCGATGGCGAGGACAATGAGCTTCAGTCTCTCCAGGCCCAAGATGACGAAGAAGGCCGCGGGCGCAGCGAAGTACTGCATATGGAGCCCCGTATCCCGCCCGACGTACGACGTTAGAATGAAGATGCCGATGAGCTCGGACGCCAGGATCGCCATGGGACCGACGAGCTCGCCATATCGGTGCAGGAAAGGAACGGATAGCGCGACCAGGGCCATCATGAAGTTGATGATGATCACCGGCTTCCAGGTCTCGAAATCGAGGAACATCTGCTGGAAGGCATAGACGAGCGTGAACAGCGCGATCACGTACGCCGTGACGTTCATGATTTTGAGGCGTCGCCTCACGTGCGGTGGATAGGCTTCGGTGCCATAGGCGGACAGGCCGGCAAGCCACCGCCCGGCGCCGCGAACGCCGTCCGCGCCCCATTGAGGGATGCGAAAGAGCCCCATCCTGCGTCTCCCGTGCTACAGGGGCAACTATCGGGCGCGCCGCCAGCCCGCTCAAGCCCCTCCAGAAGCCTTGGTTCATACCTGCGCTATGGTAGAATGCGCAGCCTTTTTTCGCTCTCTTAGCCCGGCGTTCTGCAGCCAACCACAAGCTCTTTTGGATCATGAGCGATGGATCAAAACGCTATTGCCAATCTGCTGGCGCAGACGGCGCTCTTCGGTGACCTCGACGATGGCGACCGGATGGTGGTTGTCGGTCGTATGCGGCGCGTTCAGTTCGAGACGAACCAGATGATCTTTTCGCGCGGCGATCCCGGGCGCGAGATCTATCTCGTGCTGGAGGGCCGCATCCGCCTGTCCGTCCTTTCGGCAGAAGGTCGCGAGCTGTCCTTCGCGCACGCAGGCCCCGGCGAACTGTTCGGTGAGATCGCGACATTGGACGGCGGCGAGCGGACGGCCGGCGCGACGGCTATCGGCCCGGTGAGCGCCATGACACTTCCGCAGCGAGCGCTCAACGATCTCATCGAGAGCAATCCCAAAGTCGCGAGCGCGGCTATCCGCTTCCTCTGTCAGCGCCTGCGCGACACCGATCAGAAGCTCGAGGCCATTGCACTGCATCGCATTGAAGTACGCCTTGCCCGCCTCATGCTGTCGGCCCTGAAGCTGCAAGGTGCCGTGACCAAGAATGGCGAAGCGCGGCTCGATCTCGGGCTCTCGCAGAGCGAGGTCGGCCTCCTGATTGGTGCCAGCCGGCCGAAGGTCAATCTGGCACTGACCGCACTCGAGGATATGGGCGCGATCACGCGCTCAGGCGCCGCCTACATGTGTAACCTCGAAGTCCTCGGCTCCGTCGCGGATATGGATACGGCCTGAGCGGCGTCGCCCCTCGCAAACACTGAATTTCAGAGATTGACCGCGCATTGTTCCGCCCGGAACAGCGCCTGGGCGGCCGGCTGCCTACGGTTTGAGCAACATCACTCGATCCGGGGCACCGCAAAATGATCATCGACAATCAGGGCTATTACCTCTCAGGCGGCCGTACAGGCGTGCTGCTTCTCCACGGTCTCTGCGGCACGCCGACCGAAATGCGCTTCGTCGCGAACGGCCTCGCCCGTTCAGGATGCACGGTCTACTGCCCCATGCTGGCCGGCCACGGTGGTTCCGAAGAGAACATCAAAGCCACCATCTGGCAGGATTGGTATGACAGCGCCGAGAAGGCCCTGAGCCTTTTGCGCGAAGAGTGCGACACGGTCATTGTCGGCGGCCTCTCGACAGGTGCTGTGCTGGCGCTCTTGCTCGCTGCCCGGCGCCCGGCGGATGTCCAGGGAACGGCCCTGCTGTCCCCGACACTCTGGCTCAATGGCTGGCTCATTCCCTGGTACGCGCGCCTTTTCCGCCTCGTGTTCAGCACGCGCGTCGCCAACCTGATCGGCTTTCCCGATCTCGACCCGCACGGCATCAAGGACGAGCGCATTCGCGCGTTCATCCGCAATGCCCTGCAAAGCGGCGACAGTACCATTGCCGGGCTGCCGAGCACGCCGGGCGGCGCCGTTCTGGAGCACCGGCGCCTTGTGCAAGCTGTCCGAGCCGAGCTCGGCCGCGTCCACCAGCCCGCGCTGATCATCCATCCGCGCGAGGACGACTACGCCGACCTCGATAACGCCTGGTACCTCCAGCGCCATCTCAAAGGCCTGGTCGACATGATGGTACTCGACGACAGCTATCACATCGTAACCGTCGATCGTCAGCGGCACCTCGTCGTCGAGCGGATCGCGGCCTTTGTTGCCGGTATCTGCAGCCGCGCCGAGAACGCGGCGGCCCCGCTCCGGGCGGCTGCCTGATCCTCCGCCGGATATTCCAAACTTCTCGCACCTGTATCGCGCGGAACAGCCCGGCACCTGAACTTCCAGCAGGATCAACTCACACTGAAACACGAAAGGAACGTCCAATGACCAAGCTCCCTCTCGCTCTCACCGCCCTCGCAGTCGCCGCCATCTCGACGGTTACGCTCACGACTTCGGCCGATGCAGGTCGCCGCGGCCACTTTCGCTTTCATCATTTTCATTTTTCTCCCCCCGTACCTGTACCGGAGCCTGTCTATGTCGAGCGCCGGCGCAGGATCGTGAAGCCTGCGCCTGCAGCCAGACGCACACCTGCTCCGGCGCCCGTGAAGTTCTCGGACGGCGAAGGGCGCCAGTACGACGTCGCCAGCAAGACCTGGTTCGATGGTGCCGGATCGTGCTGGAAGGGTGGCAAGTCGTTCGTCTTCCGCAGCGGCTCGTGGTTCTACGGCAATGCGCGGTGGGTGCAGACGAGCAACGGCTGGGGCGTCTCTTCAGGCGACCTGCCCGAGCAAGTGGATTGCGCCGGCGTCAAGGCCTTCGCCGGCAAGATCAAGCCTGAGAACACGGCCTCAGATGCGCCGCCTGCCGCCGCCCCGAAGCAAGCCGTCGCCCAGCCGGCATCTGTCCGCACCGTTGCGCCCGCACCGGTCGTCGAGGCGCCGAAGACACCCGACGCGACGGCCAATGCCAGCGACTGCAAGAAGTACCTCCCGAGCCTCGGCGAGACCGTCTCGGTTCCTTGCACTTGATGACTGCTGTTTCTGCCAACGGGAGACGTGTGATGCAAACGACAGCCGAAACAGCCTCCGTCGCACTTCCGGGCCAACTCGCTGCGGCCCGGAAGAGGACGATGCGGCTCCCGATGGTGCCGAAGCTCGCGTACCGCAATCTCTTTCATGATCGCCTCGGGCTGATCGTGACGGTGATCGGCATCGTGTTCTCTGTCGTCCTGGTGGCCGTGCAGTTCGGCCTCTACCTCGGATCGGAGAACCGCATCGCCGCCATGTTCGATCATGCGGAAGCCGATCTCTGGGTCGTGCCGCTCGGCACCAAGAGCTTCGACGATCCTGCAATGCTTTCCGGTCGCGAGCGTCACAGTGTGCTCTCCACGCCCGGTGTCGCGAGCGTGCATGAGCTTGCCGTCGGCTTCGTCAATTGGCGCAAACCCAAGGGCGGATCGACCGCAGCTCTTCTCGTCGGCTCCGACATCACGCAGGGCATGAGCCTGCCGTGGAATGTCACCGAAGGCAGTACTCGTGCACTTGCTGCGCCGTCCGCCGTGGCTATCGACAGCACGTATTTTCAGGAACTCGGCGTCAGCGGTCTCGGTGATCGCGCAGAGGTCAACAACATGGAAGTGACCGTGCACGCGGTGACCAAGGGCATCCGCTCGTTCACGACACTGCCGTATGTCTTCACGACGCTCGCCACAGGACGCACGCTTCTTGGCGCTTCCGCCGAGCAGTCGTCGTACACGCTGGTAAAGGCTGCGCCCGGCACTGAGGTCGAGGTTCTGCGCACGGCGCTTGCAAAGCGCCTGCCGGATGCGGAGATCCTGACGCACGCCGAGTTTCGCAAGCGCAGCCTCGACTACTGGCTCTTCGAGACCGGAGCCGGCGCAGCGCTGATCGCGGGTGCGGTGCTCGGCATCATCGTCGGCATGGTCATCGTTGCGCAGACGCTCTACGCGAGCACCAAGGATCATCTCAACGAGTTCGCAACCCTGCGCGCGCTCGGTGCCTCGGCGGGCTACATCAACAAAGTGATCCTCATTCAGGCCATCCTGAGTGCCGTGATCGGCTACGTGCTCGGCATGACCCTGAGCCTGCTCGTCATCTGGGCCGCCGAGGATTCGACGCTGCTGATTGTCATGACGCCGAACCTCGCGCTGATGCTGCTCGCTCTGACCGTCGGCATGTGCGTTCTCGCGGCCCTCTGCGCCATCTTCAAAGTCATCCGCATCGATCCGGCCGTCGTGTTCAGCCGCTGATCGCTCATGCCAGGAGCACCGATCATGACCACCCTTCCCTACATGCTTGAAGCCCGCGACATCACCAAGGTCTATCGCTCTGAAGCCGGCGACATCATGCCCCTCAAGGGCGTCAGCGTAGAGCTGGCCCCGGGCGAGCTGACGCTGCTCATGGGCCCCTCCGGCAGCGGCAAGACCACCTTGCTTTCGATCCTGGGATGCATTCTCTCGCCGACGAGTGGGGCGATCAGCATCGCCGGGCATTCGACGGCGGGGCTCAGTGCCGAAGGTATGGCCGATCTCCGCCGCCGGCACGTGGGCTTTGTTTTCCAATCCTACAATCTGGTGCCGACGCTGACGGCGCTCGAGAATGTCATGCTGGCACTCGATCTGCGCGGGGCATCGCGCGCGGAAGCGCCCGACCTTGCCTGGGAGGCGCTTGCTGCCGTCAGGCTGAGCCACCGCGCGCACGTCATGCCGAGCAAGCTTTCTGGCGGCGAGAAGCAGCGCGTGTCGATTGCGCGTGCGCTGGCGGGCGCCCCGTCGGTGATCCTCGCCGATGAACCAACGGCCGCACTCGACAGCGAGAACGGTCAGGCCGTGATGGCGCTCCTCGCCGAAGTTGCGAAAGACACGCGGCGTGCCGTGCTCGTCGTGACGCACGATCATCGCACGCTGAAGTACGGCGATCGCATGATCCGCATTGAGGACGGCCGTATTGCGAGTCGCGCGCGCCGCCGTATCCAGTTGGAAACCGACACCGTGATCGCGCCGGCCGCGTGAATTTCCGCGCGCCTGTACCGGGCGGAACAGCCGATCACCGCCGCAAGAAACATAATCCAAAGCGTACTGAGCAAAACCCAACAGACAAGCCAAAGGAGAGTGTCATGATTGCTTCCATCAAGCGCCTGGCTCGTGCCGCCGCCCTCTTCGCAACCACTATCGCAACGACGACGCCTTCAGCCGCCACCGAGGCGACCGGCGTCTGGTTCGATCACACGGGGCGCGGCGCCGTCGAGATCACCGACTGCGGCGGCGCACTCTGCGGCCGCATCGTATGGCTCAAGGACACTGCCAACAACAAGACGTGCGGCAAGCAGGTCATCGGCAATGTGAAGGCGGTCGGCGCAGGGAAATGGGACAAGGGGTGGATCTATGATCCGGAGGACGACGCGCGCTACAGCGTCGAGATCACGCCAATTGGCGGCGACCGGCTGAAGGTCATGGGTTATCTCGGCAGCAAGATGCTGAGCGAGACAATGACCTGGCGGCGTGCGCCGGCCGATATCAAGCGCTGCAATGCCTGACCGCCGCGCCCGCGACACTACGAAAAGAATGGGATGCCGAGCGCAAAATAATCGCACTATGGCCTTGGGCAGGGCCGCAATATTTCCTCTGCCTCTATCCTTGAGGCGCGGGGACAGGCGAGCTTAGTTTGGGCTTCACGGGCAAAACAAAGACAAGTCCAAGAATGCCCATGACCATGGCTGCAAAGATACCACCCGTATCGCTGCTTGTGAGGTCAATAGCCATGCTGGCCAACATGGGGCCAGCGAGCGCTGCCATGCCGGTCGCTGTGAAGAATGAGCCGAGCAATGTGCCAAGCCGGCCGACGCCAAACAGCTCGATCAAGACAGGTGTTACTAGGGCGATGCGAACCCCGTACGCTACTCCGAGCACAGTGGCGAAGACCACCAGCCAACCATAGCTGGAAAGTAACAGCCAGATCGAGAAGCTTGCGGCCATTGTCAGGATCGATCCCTTGTACAATCGCAGCACGCTGCCGGGAGAGCGCACGTAGGCAATGCCTAGGCGACCCAGGATGCTGGAGCCGCCGATGATCGAAATGAGCCACGACGCGGAGATCGGGTCGACACCTCGGCTTGTGGCGAAGGTCGGTAAGAAGGCCAGCGCTACGAACAGCGCCATGGTGCCGAATGCCCACGAGACATACATCTGTACGAACACGCGCGATCGCAAAGCTTCCCGAAGAGATGGAGCCGGCTTTGTCTCAGCGGAGACGGGAGCGGCCTCAACGAGAACAGCAGCCGTCACAAGTGCTAGCCCGCAGAGGCAAGCGAGGATCAAAAGGGCCGACCGCCATCCCATGCTCTCAGTGAGTATCGCAATGAACGGAGGCAGTGCGAGCATCCCGCATCCAGTTCCGGCTGCGGCGAGGCTGAGCGCCCGGGTACGCCCGCGACTGAACCACCCTCCCAACGTCGCCAAAGCAGGAACATATATACAAGCGGCGCCCACGCCGAGCCCCACGCCATACGTGAGGTAAGCCATCCAAATGCTGCTGGTGAATGCCGTTGCAGCCAGGCCCGCTGTCATCACAAGCGCACCGACGACCGAGACAATGCGGGGACCAAACCTGTCGCTGATCCAACCCGTTACTGGGCCAAGAAAGTAGAACACCGAACTCGAGATCGCGTAGAGCCCCAAGGTAGCAGAACGGTTCGATCCCAATTCCCTCATAAGAGGTTCAAGCAGCACGCCAAAGCTATAGATGGTGCCAAATACGAACAATCCGACGGCGAATGCAATGCCTGCCATGCGCCAGGCCCGCCGCGAGTCGATCAGCGCCGACAGCTTGGCCACTTGCACAGCTCTCATGACGCAATCACTTCGCTGAGCGCAGCCATATGTTGAGGGCTCCTTCGCTGGAAGCGCATACTTGTTGCGCTTCTCTCGGACAATCCGTTTCTTGCGCTCAAATTCGACTTCTGAAACCTCGCTCCCCGCTAGGCTGCCGCGCCTGTTCCGAAAGTATATCTCCCACACCGTGCCCCTCACGCATGCAGGACTCGTAGGGCAGCCTCGCACCCGTGGTCTCTGGCAGTTGAGCGGTCCAATACCCATGTATCCAATGCTTGGTCATGAGACCTTGCGCTTGAAGCTCCCGGGCTCTTACGACCCCAGCACACTCATTTGACTGACCTCTATTTCGGAAGAGTCCCGCTGCACCTGAACGTGTTTCGACATTGATCGGAGGCAAGCCCATGAAGGCCAAGGACATCATGACGAGGGATGTTGCGACTGTCTCACCTGATGCCAGCGTCCGCGAGGCAGCCAAGCTGATGACAGAGAGACGGTTGAGCGGTCTCCCAGTCGTCACCGCAGATGGACGTGTCATCGGCATTCTGACGGCCAGCGATCTGTTGCACCGCGTTGAGACGGGAGCCGAACGACGACCATCGTGGTTCGCAAGCTTCTTCGCAAGGCCAGATGAGCTGGCACGCCAGTACGCCAAGGATCACGGACGCAAGGTGCATGAAGTCATGTCGCGGCACGTTGTATCAGTCCTTGAAGAAGCCAGCCTCAGTGAGGTCGCCGATGTCCTCGACAGCAACGGTTTCAAGCGAGTCCCGGTTACACGCGATGGGGTGCTGGAGGGCGTTATCTCGCGCGGCGATCTCGTGCGCGTCATCAGTCAGGCGAACTTCAATGAACCTGTCCCGAGATCGGATGATGCGGCGTTACAGCGCGCGATATTGCAGCAGATGCACCAGCAGCGCTGGTTGGATGGCGGTTTCGTCAACATCACCGTCAAAGATGGCACCGTAGACGTTTGGGGCACGGTCGCCTCAAAAGAGCAACATACGGCGCTTCTTGTGCTGGTCGCGGAAATCGCAGGCACGGCAGTTGTCGAAGATCATGTGAAGGTCGGCGCTCTAGACCCCCTTCCAGGTTGGATCTAAATTCCCACGATCTAGCCTCCACGCAGCTTAGTTGTTCGTGCCCGGCGGGAGGGGGCCTGGGGACATAGTAGGGAGCCTGCGGCGCTCAGGGGAGTGCTCCGTGCGCACCCAGCACGCCGGCTGCGACCGTTACGAGACTCCCCACGAGCAAGACTATGTGTAGCCGAAGCACAAGCCGGAATGTGCCTTCCGGATCGCGGGTCGCGCGTGCATAGAACCAGCGGCGCAGAACCAGCGGCTCGGCGACAAAGAGGATGACCGTGAAGATCGCCCAGATGGCGACCATTGCATGCATCCACCAGAAGTGCGGATCGGTAAACCGGTCCCAGGCCGCCAGGCGATGGGTCATCCAGAAACCGCTGGCACCAGCGATGGCGGTCGAGAAGCGGGCCTGGATGGCGAAGCGGCCTTCGATCATCTCGAACAGCGCCAACCGCTCCGTCGCCGGCACAGCGCGGATCAATCCAGGCAGCAGCACGAGCGTCACCATCGACACGCCGCCGATCCAGTGCACGACAGCAAGCACGTGCAGCGTCCGAGCAATGGTGAGATCGTCGATGATCACGCTGTCCTCAATGCCTAGTACGTGCGAGGGTCGTAGGTCATATCTCTGCAGTGCTCGTGGGGCGATAAATAGCAGCCTCCGTCACAATCACGTCCATCGCGATGTCGTGGGCCTGCGGGACATACCCCTCGACACGGCCAGCCTCTGATCCGACGCCGATGACCAGTGGCTTGGGCTCGATGACGGCAAGCGTGCGATCGAAATAGCCGCCGCCGTGTCCCAGACGATAGAGCCCTGAGAAGCCTACCAATGGTGCGATGACCACATCGGGCACGGCGAGCTCAGGTCGCTCCGGCACCATGATGTTCCAGAATCCCCGCGTCATCGGGGCGCCCGGTCGCCACCTCCAATATTCGAGCGGTGCCAGCTGTTGGACCACGACAGGCAGCGCCAACTCCCACCCCTTGCAGCCGCCGATCTGTGCTCCCCACGTCCTGAGATCGAACTCACCCTTGATGGGCCAGTAGAGACCAAGCGTCCGGCACACATGGCGCTCGAGGAGAGTGTCGAGATTGCGTGCGATCGCAGCCGTCAGGAACGAGCGATCCACCGACGACAAGCCTTGCCGCTCGCGCTTCAGGCGAACGCGTTCCCGGACCCGCCACGCCCTCACCTCCGCGTCCATCAGGCCTCCGTATCGGCTGCCGTGGTGGGCGGCCTGCGTCGCAAGGGCGGCACAAGGTCGTCGCCGCGGTGAAGCGCAATGCCGAGCTGGAGAGAGTCGGCGATACGGTTCGCCCGATCGATGAAGACCTGCGCCGCATCGGGCGGGCATATCCTGATCGCTGTGGCCTGGAAGAGCGCGAGCCAGCGTTCGAAATGTGCGGATGCGATGTCGGGCAGCTCGGCGTGCGCCTTCATCGGCGTGCCCTTGTAGCGGCCGGTCATCAGCGTCACCGATGACCAGAACGCACACAGCTTGTCGAGATGAGCGGGCCAGTCCTCGACGCGCGCATTGAAGATCGGACCGATCAATGAATCGCGACGTACGCGTGCATAGAATGCGTGCACCAGTTCGCGAACCATCTCTTCAGTGATGCCGGCATCGATGCCTGGGGAATTGGGATGCGGGTCACGCGCCATCGGCATACCTGCCCGCCAAGTGCGGGTCCTTCATAGCGGCGCCTCCGGACACGGGCGTCCAGCGCACACTGGCGATTGCCGCAGCAAGGACTAGGACAAGCTTCAAGGCCTCGAGTTCGCCCCGCAGCAGGCTCCACATGCCACGCCTGGCGCAGTGTGCCGAAAGCAGTGCATTTGGGGCGGTCTCCCGCGTGAACAGCACCGAGCGCCGGACAAAGGCAAGGCCGGGCGGCAGTACTTCCCGTATCCGCATCATGTCACGTCCTCGGTCTGGCCGGGATGGGGCGACAGTTCGTCGGCTTTGCTGCCGCGTCCGTTCTCCGCGTCGGCGTTCGGCAGGGGCGCCTTCTTTGCTGTGATATTGGGCCAGCGCTCCGCATAGGTGCGGTTGATCTCGAGCCACTGGTCCGTCGCCGCCAGCTCCGTGTCCGGGAAGATCGCCTCGGCCGGACATTCGGGCACGCACACGCCGCAGTCGATGCACTCGTCGGGATGGATGACGAGCATGTTCTCGCCCTCATAGAAGCAATCGACGGGGCAGACCTCGACGCAGTCCGTGTACTTGCACTTGATGCAGTTCTCTGTAACGACGAAAGTCACTTCGAAGAGTTCCCGCTGCCACGCGCCAACGACGCCAGTCGTTCGACCGTCTCTTGAGCAAGCCGTCGAGTCAGCTCCGCCGCCGGCATCTCACGACCGAGCGAGGCGGCCTGTCCCGCCCACAGCGAGGAGAAGTCGCTCGAGCCCTTGGCCTCCGCAGCGGCCCTCAAGGGCGCGAGCGCGCCGCCCGCCAACGGGAACGCGGGCGCATCGGCCGAGAGCGGTCCGATGTCGCGCATCGCGCGGTTGATCACGCCGCGCGCCGGGCGCCCGGTGAAGAGATTGGTCAATGCTGTGCTGTCGTCGGTGGCGGACTTCAACGCTGCTCGATGCAGTGCCGAAACCTGGGCTTCGGGACAGAACAGGTAGGCCGTGCCGACCTGCGTACCGCTGGCGCCAAGTGCGAAGGCCGCTGCAATGCCGCGCGCATCGGTAATGCCGCCGGCGGCAATGACTGGAACCGAGACGGCGTCAACCACCTGCGGGACCAGGGCGAAGGTTCCGGCTTGTGTGGCGACATCGTCGGTCAGGAACATGCCGCGATGGCCACCCGCCTCGTTGCCTTGCGCGATGATCGCATCGCAGCCGCGCTCGGCGAGCCACCTCGCTTCGCGCGCCGTCGTCGCCGAAGCAATGACCTTGCAGCCCGTAGCTCTCACGCGCTGCAGCAGCCGATCCTCGGGCAGGCCGAAATGAAAGCTCACCACCTCCGGCTTGAACTCTTCGACGATCGCACAGGAACCCTCGTCGAATGGGGCGCGGCTGCTGCTCGGCACATCGTTGGGGTCGAGGCCAAGCTCGTCGTAGTAAGGGCGCAATCGAGTGCGCCAGCGCGCCTCCCGATCGGCATCGGGCACCGGCATCGTATGCGTGAAGAAGTTCAGATTGATCGGCTTGGCGGTGCGTTGGCGGATGACGCCGAGTGCCGTGCGGACCTGGGCGGCGGTTGACGTGGCACAGGCAAGAGACCCGAGGCCTCCAGCCTCCGAGACCGCGACGGCCAGCTCTGGCGTGCTCGGGCCAGCCATCGGTGCCAGCAGGATCGGATGCTCTATCCGGAACATTTCCAGCAGTCGGCGGTCGGGCCACATGAGATCAACTTCCCCTCAGATCGGCCGTTGCCGTCCGGCTCATCGAAGCCTCGTGCCGGAGCGCGGATTTCGGTCGCGACGCGTCCATCTGGCTCCTCCACGTACGGTGCTTGCGATCCGGCGACGCCGCCGTTTAAATAGGCATCAATGATACCCCTTTATCGAGACGGCGCAACACCGAGGTGAGCCATGCGACTGACTGTCATGACCGACTACGCGCTCCGGGTTCTGATGTATGTCGCAACAGCGCCCGGGCGGCTGGTCACGATCGACGAGATCGCACGGGCCTACGCCATTTCCGGCAACCATCTGACGAAGGTCGTTCAGGAGTTAGCCCGCCACGGATTCGTTGAGACGGTGCGCGGACGCGGCGGCGGCCTGCGCCTGGCACAATCGGTGGACACCATCACGATCGGCAGCGTCGTGCGCGCGATGGAGGAGGACTTCGGCCTGGTCGAATGCTTTCATACCGGTGATACCTGCTGTTTGACGCCAGTCTGCCGCCTGCGTCGTGCGTTGGACGACGCTTTACGCGATTTCCTTGCCGCCTTGGATCGTCGATCCCTGGCCGATCTCGTGGTCCGACCCAAAGCACTGCTGGCCAGCTTTCACGAGACGTGATCTCCACACGGCGCGGGGTCAGACGCCGACCCAGACGGCATTTGGCGGGGACTTGAGGGTGAGCGAGTTTCACACTGCGCCCGACGGGATCCGAGGCATCTGGCCGGTGCCACGTCGAGAGGATCGGTGGCCATTGGTCTGCTCCCCTGAAGTGGCTCCGGTCTGAGTGAGCGAATCCGGCTATTCCAACCTCGATCGAGGAGAAGATGGAATGGCACGGAAGCGATACACGACGGAGCAGATCATCGGGTTTCTGCGG
>JAEZRM010000136.1 GCA_023412805.1 Pseudomonadota bacterium
CGGTCATAGTGTACCGTAACACAAGATCAGCCGCTGCCAAGCAGATCAGGCGCAGCAGCGTCCCAATCCTACCAGGTGCGGCGTGCGCCGACATCGATGTGGAAGAAACCGCGCCGGTAAAATTTCAGTCCACCGACCGACGCGTGACTGCGAAGGTATGAGTACACGCCACGAGCACCGCGACCGTGGACCCGGAAATCGACGGCATTGCCCGAGAGGTGATGGGAATGACGTGCACCGCCGACCCGCGCATTGTGACGACGACCGCGGCACGTCGAGTTCACCGTGACCGGGCCAAACCGGCTCGCGACCTCGTAGACGACGGCACGAAGCCGCGCATTCAAGCAGCCCGAGCTCGCGACCCACTTCACGCCGCGCCCGGCGAGACTGGTGCCCACCTCTGGTTTCGGCGTGTAGCTCCCGCCGAGGCTCGCAACCTGGACACCGCGCTTCCGCTTGGCGGCTGCCGTCCTCCTCGTCTTCTTCCTGCTGCTGGTGATACGGCGGCTCCCGCCTGTCAGGCTCTCGCGCGAACGCTCCGTTCGGCTGGCACCAAGGCCCATGCGTCGCGCCGGCTTGCGGGTTTGCTCCGAAGCAAACGACGTGGACAGCCATTCGCCGACATTTTGCGCCTGAGCGCTGCTGGTTGTCAGCACCGCCGCGGCGGCACCGAGCACAATCGTACCTGTAACTGCCGCTGTCCGGCAGCAGCACTTGATGAACGAACGCATATACTGCGTACTCCCCTGTAGACGGAGCACGGCCCGAGCGGCCGTGTCCGAGTGTGTGCAGCCCCCGCCGACTGCATCAGGGGTAGGTGCAATTACCGAGCCTGTTAAGCTATTGTTTAGGTTGATGGTTAACCGGGGATAGTACCGTATCGAGACTAATTACCCTCGTGGAAGCGCACCGGCTCCCCTACGGCGGGGGTCAGGATCTCCCCATCCCACATGACCGGGTTACCCCTCACGACGGTGCCGACCGGCCACCCGCGCACGCTGCCGCCATCGTAGGGCGTCCAGCCGGCGCGCGACTTTATCCAGTCGTTGGTGATGGTCATGGTGCGCTTCAGATCCACGACTGTCAGGTCGGCGTCATAGCCGACGGCGATGCGGCCCTTGCCTGCGATCCCGAAGAGCCGCGCAGGCCCATGGCTCGTCAGATCGACGAAGCGCTGCAGCGTCAAGCGGCCGGCATTCACGTGGTCCAGCATGACCGGAACCAGCGTCTGCACGCCGGTCATGCCGGAGTGACTTTCGGGATAGGGGTGATCCTTCTCCTCCCGCGTATGCGGCGCGTGGTCCGAGCCGAGCACGTCGACCGTGCCGTCGGCAATACCGGCCCAGAGCGCCTGGAGGTGGCGCCCGTCGCGCACCGGAGGGTTCATCTGGGCCAACGTGCCGAGCCGTTCATAACAGTCCGGCGCCATGAGGGTCAGGTGGTGAGGGGTGACCTCGACACTGGCCCAGGCCTTGTGCTCGCCGAGGTAGGCCATCTCCTCCGCCGTCGAGACGTGCAGCACGTGGACCCGCTTGCGGTAGCGCGCGGCGAGGCGGACCAGGCGGTCCGTCGCGATCATTGCCGCCATCTCGTCGCGCCACACGGGATGCGATGAAGGATCGTTCGGCCGGCGCAGCCCCATGCGCTCCTTCAGCCGCGCCTCGTCCTCGGCATGGAAGGCAGCCCGTCGCGAAATCGCGGCGATCACGCGCTCGAGCGATGGCTCATCCTCGATCAGAAGATTGCCGGTGGACGAGCCGATGAACACCTTGATGCCGGCCGAAGCCTCGAGCCGCTCCAGGTAGGGTATCTCGCCGATATTCTCGCGCGTCCCGCCCACATAGAACGCGAAATCGCAATGCATGCGCCCGCGTGCCCGCGAGACTTTGTCGGCAAGCGCCTCCTCGGTCGTCGTCAGCGGGTTCGTGTTGGGCATCTCGAACACGGCGGTGACGCCACCGGTGACGGCCGCGAGGCTGCCTGACGCCAGGTCCTCCTTGTGCTCGAGCCCCGGTTCGCGGAAATGGACCTGCGTGTCGATCACGCCCGGGAGAACGTGCAAATCCTTGGCATCGATGATTTCCGCTGCCCGTGTCCCGGATAGATCGCCGATACCCGCGATCCGCCCACCGACGATACCGATGTCGCGAACGCCCTCGCCGTCGTGATTGACGACCGTTCCCCCCTTGAGGATAAGGTCGAAGTGATCTGCCATACTGGCCTCCCAAGAGCGTTCAGGAACGCTTGCAGCGCCGCCGCACGCGGCTTGCCCGTCGGCGCGAAATACCCCAGATGAGAGAAGCGCGCCAGCCGCCCGATACGTCATGCTGGGCCGTGCCGCGCAGGAGTAGGGACGAAATGAGCACCTCTGTTGTCGCGCTGCTTGCCGATCGCGGCGTCGTGTCGCTCTCGGGGGGCGACGTCGTCGACTTCCTCGATAATATTGCCACGAACGACCTGTCGAACGTGCCGACCGGCGAAGCGCGCTTTGCCGGCCTCCTGACCCCGCAAGGCAAGATACTCTTCGAATTCTTCGCGCTGCGGACCGAGGATGGCTGGCTGCTCGAGACGCCCGCCGATCGTGTGGGCGATCTCATCAAACGCCTCACCCTGTACAAGCTGCGCGCGAAGGTCACGATTGCGGATGTTTCCGCCGATTTCGGCGTCGCCGTTGCCTGGGGGCCGATGCAACCCGCGATCGATGGCGGATGGATGTACGCTGATCCGCGTCACGGCAACCTCGGCTGGCGCATCCTCGCGCCCCGTGACGGCCTCGCGCACCTTCCCGGCGAAGCCGTCCCCGAAAGCCGCTACCACGAGCGCCGCGTCGAACTTGGCATAGCGGAGGGAGGATACGATTATGTGCTCGGCGACACCTTCCCGCACGAAGCCAACTACGATCGGCAGCACGGCGTATCTTTCACCAAGGGCTGCTTCGTCGGCCAGGAAGTCGTCGCGCGCATGCAGAACAAGTCGGTCGTCCGAAAGCGCGTGACACTGGTCACCGGCACCGAGCCGCTGCAGACAGGCGCCGAGATCCGGATCGGCGCCGCCGTCATCGGCGCGCTCGGTACGGTCGCAGGGCCGCATGGCCTCGCCTTGCTGCGGCTCGACCGGGCCGTCGAAGCGGCTGACAAGGGCGAGCCACTGGTCGCGGGCACCAGCACGATCATCGCTGATACCACCACACTCGATCGCTATCGGGCCGGTGTCGCAGCAAGGGCATCCGCACCATGACGAAAGCAGAGGTCGTCCGTTGCGGCTGGGTCGGCATTTCCGATGCCGAGTACACGCGCTATCACGACGAGGAGTGGGGCGTACCCAGGTCCGACGACAAGGCGCTCTTCGAGAAGCTCATCCTCGAAGGCTTTCAGGCTGGCCTGTCGTGGATCACGATCCTCCGGAAACGCGAGAATTTCCGCAAGGCCTTCCATGGTTTCGACGCCGAGCGCGTCGCGCGCTACAGCGCCCACGATGTCGAGCGGCTCATGAATGATGCCGGCATCGTCCGCAACAAAGCGAAGATCGAGGCGACGATCGAGAACGCGCAAGCCTATCTGCGCCTGAAGGAGCGCACGAGCCTCGGCAAATTCCTCTGGGATTTTCTCGACGGGAAGCCGGTCGTGCACGAGCGGCGCACCATGCGCGACATACCGCCTGAAACGCCCCAGTCCAAAACGATCTCGAAGGCCCTCAAGAAGGAAGGCTTCCGCTTCGTCGGCCCGACGACGGTCTATGCCTTCATGCAGTCCACGGGCTTCGTCAATGATCACCTCGTCGATTGCCATCGGCACGCACCCTGCGCGGCGCTCCAGCGCAAATTCAAGGCACCGAGATCATGAGCGGTACGGCTGATGACGGCAAGCCACGCGCCTGGCAACGGATGCTGTCGGGCCGCCGTCTCGATCTGCTTGCGCCGTCGCCGGACGACATCGCAATAGAGGACATCGCCCATGGCGTCGCGCGCGTGGCGCGCTGGAATGGTCAGACGCGCGGCGATCATGCCTTCTCCGTCGCGGAGCACTCGGTGCTTGTGGAGGACATTGCCGGCACGCTCAATCCGCAGTGGGAAAAGCAATGGCGCCTCGCGGCGCTGCTGCATGACGCACCCGAGTACGTGATCGGCGATCTCATCAGTCCCTTCAAGGCGGCCATAGGCTTCGACTACAAGAGCATCGAGAACCGCCTGCTCGAGGCGATCCACGTGCGCTTTGGCCTGCCCAAGTCGTTGCCTGCCGAGATCACAGCCGCCATCAAGCACGCCGACCGCATCGCTGCGTACTACGAGGCAACATTGCTCGCCGGCTTCTCCACAGAGGAAGCCGATCGCTATTTTGGCATCCCCGCCGTCCCGCCGAGTCTCGAAGCGCTGCTGTCGCGCCTGGAACCGTCGCCCGTGGCGACGGCTCAGGCGACCTTCCTCTCACGCTTCACGACGCTCAGCGGCCCCTGAATTGCGGCTTCCGCTTCTCCATGAAGGCGCGGCGACCTTCGGCATAGTCGTCGCTCTCGAAGCAAGCTTCGACGAACTGGTCGAGGCGCGCCATGTCGGGATTCTCCGGATGGTCGAAGAGTTCGTCGATGGATTCCTTGGCGGCCCTGATCGAGAGCGGGGCATTGATCGCCATCTCCTCCGCCACTTTCCGCGTCGCAGCTTCCAGCTCAGCGGATGTCACGACGGCATTCACCATGCCCATGGCAAGCGCATCGGCCGCTGAGTAGCGCCGCCCCGTGAAGAGCATCTCCTTGGCCTTCGCGGCTGACATGACCGCCAGCATGGGCCTGATCCAACGCGGGTTGTAGCCGATCGAAAGCTTGGCCGCCGGAATCGAGAAGATCGCGTCGTCGGATGCCCAGCGCATATCGCAGCAGATGGCGAGTTCACAGCCGCCACCGAAGCAGTAGCCGTGCACCATCGCGATGGTGGGCTTGCTCGCGCGTCCGACCGCCTCGAATGCTTCGTGGTTGATCTCGTCGTAGCGTCGCGCTTCGGCGCCCGTGCGGTTGCCCTCGAATTCGGAGATGTCGGCGCCGGCGGAGAAGGCCTTGGTGCCGGCACCGCGAAGCACGATCACGCGTACGTCCGGATTGGCCTCCGCCTCGCGGATGTGCCGCGGCAGCGCCTCCCACATATCCCGCGTATAGGCGTTGAGACGTGCGGGGTTGTCGGCGATGATCGTGCAGATGCCGCCCTCGATCCGTGTGCGCAGTGTCGGGGGCGATGTCTCGGTCGGCATGTCGGCTCCTGAGCGTTTCTCGTTTTCCGGCGGCACTCTAACCCCATTCTCGTCGGCGCACGCCACTGCCTAACGGCATGGCACCTTTCTTTGCCGGCAACACCGTGAGCACTCCGGCTGAATGGAGATATTCACCAGGGCCCAAAGCCCCGATTGCCAAGAATCGTCTTTCTGCCTAGTTTCCAGCCTCTCACTTCCCGCCTTTTGCTCCGCTTCCTGCGGTGTAATCCCGTGTCTCAAAATTCGGCGCCGTCCGGCTATGGGGTTGCTGCGCTCGCACTGGTTGCGGGCTGGCTGGTGCTTTGCGCTCCCTGGCTATTCGGCAATGTTGCCATACCCTACGACGCCAAGGCGCACTTCCAGGCGCAGGTCCAGTTCCTGGCCAATGCGTTCCACACGGGCCAGTCGCCGTTCTGGAACCCGCACATCTTCGCCGGCTCGCCGCAGATTGCCGATCCCCAAAGCCTCGTGCTTTCGCCCGCCGTCCTGATCGCGCTACTGGATCCCTCGCCGAGCTTCCGGCTCGTCGACGGCTATACATTCGGCCTGCTCGCGCTTGGCGGCTTCTCCATCATGCTTTTCTTCCGCGATCGCGGCTGGCACCCTGCGGGTGCGATCGTCGCCGCGCTTGCGTTCGCTTTCGGCGCCTCGGCCGCATGGCGTGTGCAGCACGTCGGACAGATTCAATCCTTCGCCTTCTTCGCGCTCGCGCTTTGGCTTCTTGCGCGGACCGTCGACCGTCAGTCGCACCGTTGGGGCATCGGCGCCGGTGTGGCCATGGGCTTGATGATCGTCGAGCCGGATCAGGTCGCCTATCTCGCCGGGCTCGTTCTCGTCGGATACGTGATCCATCACTGGCTCGACGGCGAGGGACGCGTCATACGCTTCGAGGCGAGCCTGCGCCCGCTGATGGCTGCAGGGATTACGTGCATTGTCCTAGCGGCGCTCCCGCTCTTACTAACGGTCCTGTTCGTCCTTTCGTCGAGCCGGCCGAGCATTCCGTTTGCGGAAGCCACGCGCGGCTCCCTTCACCCGGCATCGCTGCTCACGCTCGTCTTTGCCGATCTCTACGGCGCCTTCGACAAGGCCGTCGAGTATTGGGGGCCATTCAGTTGGACGTGGGATCCCAACGAGGTCACACTCTCGCAGAATATGAGCCAGCTCTATATCGGCGCGCTGCCGATTGCGCTGCTGGCCGGCCTTGGCTTTTCCAGGCGTCAGTTGCTCACGCGCGAGATACGCTTTTTCTCGATCGCCGCCGTACTGATGACCCTCTACGCGCTCGGCTCCAATACGCCGGCCTTCAGGATTTTCTACGAGGCACTGCCGGGCGTCTCGCTTTTCCGGAGGCCTGCCGATGCAACGTTTCTCGTCGGGGGCCTGCTGGCGATCCTCAGCGGCTATCTCGTGCACCTCTGGATGACGAATACGGCGCTCACCGAACCCTCGCGTCCACGCCTACGCCTCAAGGTATCGCTGCTTCTGCTGTTGGCGGCTGCGGCTGTCGCCGTGGCTCTTTCGCAAAACCGGCTCGGCGTCGCGATCCGCCCCATGGCGTTCAGCTTCACCTGGATCGCGGCCAGCGTCGGCATCCTCCTGCTCGTAACGCGCATCGGCCACCGCACGTCGTGGATGGTCGTACCCGCGCTCGCGGCGATCCTCACGGCTGACCTCGCCATCAACAATGGCCCGAACGAATCGACCGCGCTTCCGACCGAAAATTTCGCAATGCTCGATCCAGACACCCCGGGTGAGACCATCCGCATCATCAAGAGCCTTGCGCAGCAGCCACCGGGTTCCGCCCGGCGTGACCGCGTAGAACTCGCGGGTCTCGGCTTCGAATGGCCGAATACGGCCATGGTGCACGGGTTCGACCACACGCTCGGCTACAATCCGCTGCGCCTCGCCGACTTTACCCGGGCCGTCGGCGCCGAGGACTCGATCATCGGTCCGAACCAGCGCCACTTCACGCCGCTCTTTCCATCCTACCGCTGCCGCCTCGCCAACCTGCTGGGACTTCGCTACATCGTCTCGCCTGTGCCGATCGATCGGATCGACCGCACGGCCAAGCCGACGGATCTGCGCTTCATGGCGCGAACGCCCGACGGGTACATCTACGAGAACACCGAGGCGCTGCCGCGCGTTCTCTTCGTGCGCAACTGGCAGATCGCCGACTTCGCTCGGATCATGCACGATGGCAAGTGGCCCACCGCAGATCCACGCACCACCGTGCTCCTCGATAAGCGACCGAGCCTGCCCGCGCCCCTGACGTTCGAGCCGCCATGGATTCTCGAGGCGCCCACGGTCCGTATCATCCGCTACGAGAACACCGTCATAGACATCGAGGTTGAGACCACCGAGCCGGGCTTCGTCGTGCTCAATGACGTCTGGCATCCATGGTGGTTCGCAACTGTCGATGGATATCCGGCGCCCATACTCAAGGCCAATGTGCTCTTCCGAGCATTATCCGTCGGCTCCGGCGGGCACACCATTCGCTTTCAATTCGCGCCTGTCGCGGGTGCGCTGCAGGAGCTTCGCTCGAAGCTCGGTGCATATCGCGGAAATAGTGCGCCGACGCACTAGTCAGCAATGCGTCCCCTTATTCCAGGATGCGAAATACAATCCGCTTTCCCGTTTAGAGCCAATGGGTAGACGCCGTCGGAACAAGAGGTCTAGGATGGTAGCGGCTGAAGAACGCCGTCGGGCTTCACAGTAACCGGCTGGCGCTAGGGGAGGAGCGGAGGTCGTATGGCAGTTGAAGACCCGGCCGGGCGGTCGGCCGGCGAGGACGTGCGCAGCACATTCTTAAATCGAGAGGTGCTGGCTGGCCTCTTTCTCATTGGATCGGCGGCCGTCGGATATTATGCGGCGTTTCCACTGGATGCGGGCTCTATGTCCGGCGTCGGCTCCGGGCTCCTGCCCAAGGCGGTCGCACTCCTGCTCGGTGCGTTCGGCATCTACCTCATCGTCATAGGGCGCATTGGTACGCACGAGCGTGTTGAAGGCTTCTCCCTGCGCGGCACAATCTTCGTTCTCGGTGCCATCATGGCCTTTGCGGCCACGGTTCGCCCGCTAGGTCTGCTGGTGGCAGGCCCGCTGTCGATGCTCCTCTCCTCTATGGCCGACCCGGATACGCGCCCGATGGAGATCATCGCGTTCACTGCCTTCATGACCGCCGGTTGCTATCTACTCTTCAAGGTTGTCCTGAACCTGCCTATCCCCGTCCTGCCGCCTCTACTCGGATACTGAGGCGCGCCATGTGGGATCTCATTTCTAATCTTCAGCTCGGCCTCAGCGTTGCTGGCTCGCTCAAAAACGCGGGGCTTTGCTTTCTCGGTTGCCTGATCGGCACGCTTATTGGCGTGCTGCCGGGCGTCGGGCCGATCGCGACCATCGCGATGCTGCTTCCGCTGACATTCGGGCTCGATCCGGTTGGCGCGCTGATCATGCTGGCCGGCATCTACTATGGTGCGCAGTACGGCGGCTCGACCACGGCGATCCTCGTCAATATTCCAGGTGAAGCGACGGCCGTCGTGACCGTCCTCGACGGCCACCAGATGGCCAAGCAGGGCCGCGCCGGCATCGCGCTTGGCATCGCCGCCATCGGCTCGTTCATTGCAGGCACGATTGCCACGGTCATCATTGCTGCCGCTGCAAAGCCGCTCACGACGCTGGCTCTGCTGTTCGGGCCGGCGGACTACTTCGCGCTGATGGTGCTCGGGCTCATGTTCGCCGTCGTGCTGGCGCGCGGATCGGTGCCGAAAGCCATCGCGATGATCCTTTTCGGCATCCTGCTCTCGACCGTCGGTACCGACATTGAGACCGGCGAGGAACGATTGACGTTCGGCTGGATGGAGATCGCCGACGGCATCGACTTCGCGGTCATTGCCATGGGCATGTTCGGATTCGCGGAGATCCTGCGCAATCTCGAGCATAAGGAAGCCCGGGCCGTCGTCAGCGCCAAGATCGGCCGGCTGTTGCCCAATATGTCGGACTTCAAGGCTTCCTTCGCGCCGATCATGCGCGGCACAGGCATCGGCTCTATCCTCGGCTTCTTGCCCGGAAATGGCGCCGTACTCGGCCCCTTCGCGGCTTATTCGATCGAGAAGAAACTCTCGAAGGATCCCTCGCGCTTCGGCCAGGGCGCGATCGAAGGCGTGGCCGGCCCAGAGTCCGCCAACAATGCGGGCGCCCAGACGGCATTCATTCCGCTGCTCACGCTCGGCATTCCACCCAATGCCGTGATGGCACTGATGATCGGTGCCATGACCATCCACGGCATCGTGCCGGGTCCGCAGATCATCACGAAGCAGCCCGACCTCTTCTGGGGCATGATCGCCTCGATGTGGATCGGCAATCTCATGCTGCTCATCATCAACCTGCCGCTGATCGGCATCTGGGTGAAGCTGCTGCGCGTGCCCTACAGGCTGATGTTCCCGGCCATCATCATCTTCTGCTGCATCGGCATCTACTCGATCAACAACTCACCGACTGAAGTCGTCCTGACAGCCGTGTTCGCGCTTTTCGGCTACACCCTGATCAAGCTCGGCTTCGAGGCGGCACCGCTGCTTCTCGGATTCGTGCTCGGCAGGCTTATGGAAGAGAAGCTCCGTCAGGCCATGGTCATCTCACGTGGCAGCCTGTGGACATTCATCGAGCGTCCGGTATCGCTAACCCTGCTCGTGCTTGCGTTTGTCATAGTCATCGTGTCGGCACTGCCGGCCATCAGCAGGAGCCGCGATGAGGTATTTACGGAATGAGCGCCCTAAGCGCCGACCCAACTACAACAACAAACGACACCAACAACATGTGAGGAGACTGGCAATGCAAATCACACGTCGCACAGCGATCGCCGCGATCGCTGCTCTCGGCATGACGGCGGCCCCCGCCGTCGCGCAGCAATATCCGACGAAGACCATCACCGCGATCGTGCCGTTCGCGGCCGGCGGTCCGACGGATGTCGTCACGCGCCTCGTGACGGAGCACATGTCGCGCACGCTCGGCCAGCAGATCGTGGTCGAGAACATCGGCGGCGCCGGTGGTTCGATCGGCATGTCGCGCGCGGCAGCCGCAGCACCCGATGGTTACACCATCGCCGTCGGTAACATGGGTACGCAGTCGGCTGCGCCCGCACTCTATCCGAACCTCAAGTACGACCCGGCGACGAGCTTCACCCAGATCAGCGTCGTGAACTACACCCCGCAGACGATCGTCTCGAAGAAGGCGCTCGAGCCAGCTGACCTCAAAGCGTTTCTCGCCTACCTGAAGGCAAACAGCGAGAAGCTGAACTACGGCCATGCCGGCGTCGGCTCGATTTCCTACGTCTCGGGCCTCGTGTTCAACTCGCAGTTCGGCTTCAAGCCGGGACTCGTCGCCTACAAGGGCACTGGGCCTGCGCTCAACGATCTTGTCGGCGGCCAGATCGACTACATGGTCGACCAGTCCATGAACGTGATCCCCCAGATCACGGCGGGTACGATCAAGGCGTACGCAGTTGCGCATCCCGAGCGGATCGCAGCACTCCCTGATGTGCCGACCACGAAGGAGCTCGGCGTCGACTTCATCTTCAGTGCCTGGAATGCGATGGTCGCCCCGAAGGGCCTGCCGAAGGATATTCAGGACAAACTCGTCGATGCGCTCGGCAAGGCCATGGATGATCCGGCAATCATCAAGCGGTACGAGGCTCTCGGCTCGACGGCGCCGAAGGGCGCGGATCGCGGTCCGGCGGGCCTCCAGAAGCTCGTTGAATCGGAAGTCGCGCGCATTACGCCGGTGCTCAAGGCGGCCGCCGCGAAATAAATCGCGCGCGCGCTGCTTTCAGTATCGGTAAGTATTGAGAGAATAGAATGGGGGTGCGGTTTCGGCCGGCGCCCCCATTTGCATTGTATTGGCAGCATAAGCCGCCAAATGCGTCGCATCGGGACGGCCCAGGTCGTATAAAGAGCGTATAAGACGGGCAACGTGTGCTCCCATGTGGGATCGGATATCGGCTTCCTGCGCACTTACCGGCAGGTTGCGACGTCCTGCACGAGGATCGCACGTCGCATGTAGCGGCGGAGATACCGGATCGGAAGGCAACCTGCCCTCAAGGCTGGCGTTGTCATGACGAGGAGGCGGGCACGATGGTAGCGCTGGTATTTGTTTTGGCTTGCGTGATCGCGGCATTCGTCCTTGCGATGCATCGCGCTTCGATCGTCGCATGGGCTTTGACGGCAGCCGCCGCCGCTGCGGTCTGGCAGACCGGCCTCATCCACGGCGCCTTCCATATGCCCGAGCTTGATTGGCTTGGTCTGCTCGGCTGGCTGCCGGCGATTGTGCTCGGCTGGCTCTCCGTTCCGTCGCTTCGGCGCACGTGGCTGACAGGTCCCATCTATCAACAGATCCGAAAGATTCTGCCGCGCGTCTCCGAAACCGAGCAGCAGGCGCTCGAGGCTGGCACAGTCGGTTTCGACGCGGAGATTTTCTCGGGTCAGCCGAGCTGGGATCGTCTCGGGGCAGTTCCCGCTATCGAACTGACACCTGAGGAACGAGCATTCCTCGATGGGCCTACCGCCGAACTCTGCAGCATGATCAACGACTGGCAGGTGCGCCACAACGACCGCGAGATACCGAAGGAGATCTGGGATTTCACCAAGCGGCACGGCTTCCTCGGTATGCTCATCTCCAAGGAGCATGGTGGTCTCGGCTTCTCCCCGCAGGCACAGTCGCTCATCCTCGGCAAGATCGCTTCCCGCTCGCCGGATGTTTGCACGATCGTCATGGTGCCGAACTCGCTCGGCCCTGGTGAGCTCATAGAAAAGTACGGCACGCCCGAGCAGAAGGAGCATTTCCTGCCGCGTCTCGCGCAGGGCCTCGAAGTGCCCTGCTTCTCCCTCACCGGCCCGACCTCGGGCTCCGATGCCGCGACCATGCGCGATATCGGCTATGTGACGCGTGGCGTGCATCAGGGCAAGGAAGTGCTCGGCATCCGCCTTTCGTGGGACAAGCGCTATATCACGCTCGGCCCTGTCGCGACGCTGGTCGGCCTCGCATTCCGTCTGTTCGATCCCGAGAACCATCTCGGAAAAGGCGAGGACATCGGCATCACCGTCGCCCTCATTCCGGCCGATCATCCGGGCGTCCACATCGGCCGGCGTCACCTCCCTTCGGGCGCGGCTTTCCCGAATGGCCCGAACTGGGGCCAGGACGTCTTCATTCCCATGGACTGGGTCATCGGCGGCGAGCGCATGGCCGGAAATGGCTGGCGCATGCTTATGGAATGCCTCGCTGCCGGTCGCGCGATCTCGCTTCCTTCGTCGGGCACGGCCGGCGCCAAGATGATGCTGCGCGTAACCACCGCCTACGGCCGCATTCGCAAGCAGTTCGGCCTTCCTGTCGCGAAGATGGAAGGCCTCGAGGAGCCGCTCACGCGCATGATCGAGACGGCCTACGTTAACGAGGCCGGGCGCGCCGTCACGGCAGCCATGGTGTCCGCCGGTGAGAAGCCCTCGGTGATCTCCGCGATCATGAAGTACCAGTCGACGGAGAAGCTGCGCCAGGCCGTGAACGATGCCATGGACCTGCACGGTGGGCGCGGCATCTGCGATGGACCAACGAACTACCTCCAATCGGCCTATCAGATGGTCCCCGTCGGCATCACGGTCGAAGGCGCCAACATCCTTACGCGCTCGCTCATCACCTTCGCGCAGGGTGCTCTGCGCTCACATCCCTATCTCTACGATGAGATCAAGGCCGCTCAGAACCCCGAGCCGCGTCTCGGCCTCATCGCCTTCGACACAGCATTCGGCAATCACGTAGCCTTCTCGCTCTCGAATGCCTTCGGCGCCTTCTTCCACAACATCACCGGCGGCCTCTTCGCCTCGGTGCCCGAGAAGGCCTACGGCACTGCGGAATGGTACCGCCAGCTTGGCCGCTCCTCGCGCAACTTCGCCCTCGTCGCCGACGTGACAGTCGCCGTTCTTGGTGGGGGCCTCAAGACGCGGCAGAAAATAACGGGCCGCCTCGCCGATGCGCTTTCCGAGCTCTATCTGCTCTCGTGCGTGCTCAAGCGCTACAAGGACGACGGCAAGCCGGCTGGCGATCGCCTCATCGTCGAGCTCGCGGCGCGCAATTCGCTCTACCGCTTTCAGCAGGCCATCGCCGGCACCATCGAGAACTTCCCAAGCGGTGTCGTGCGCCTCTTGCTGAGCGTGCTCGTGTTCCCCTTCGGCCGGCCCTACAAGCCTGCAAGCGACCGTCTCGGCCATCAGGTCGTCGCGCTCGCGATCCAGCCCGGCGAGGTGCGCGATCGCCTGACGCGCGACATCTACATCTCCCGTGACGTCAATGACCCGACCGGCCTCCTCGAAGTGACACTCGAGAAGGTCGTCGCGGCGGAGGAAGCCGAGCGCAAGCTCGAGCGCGCGATCCGGGCAGGCACCGTGCGCCGTTATCACGGTATCGACTGGCTCGGCGACGCGGAGAAGGCGGGCGTTCTCACAAAGGAGGAGACGGCGCTCCTTCGCGAAGTGGAGACGCTCACCGCACGCGTCATCGCAGTCGATCACTTCGATCCTGCCGAGCTCAAACCGAACTACATGAAGCCCGGGCACAACGCCGCTGCCATCCAGCGTAGTGCCGCAGCCGAGTAACCAGCGAGAGGTCTCCCATGACCGATATGAGCAGCCTTCGAGACTGGCGCTTCTCCATCGACGAGCAGCAGATCGCCTGGGCCATGTTCGACCGCGAAGGCGAGAGCCAGAATTCGCTCGGCCGCCGCCCGCTCGAAGAGCTCGGCGCCATCATCGAGCGCGTCGAAGCCGGAGCCCGCGATCGCTCGATCATCGGCCTCGCAATCCTCTCGGGGAAAGAAAAAGGCTTCATCGTCGGGGCGGACGTGCGCGAGTTCGAGCAATTCACAACCGAAGCGGAAGTGCGGGAAGCCCTGCACCCGGTGCTCGACATGCTCGACCGCATCGAGAAGATGCCCGTGCCGGTGGTGTGCGGCATCCATGGCTTCTGCCTCGGCGGCGGGCTCGAGCTGGCGCTCGCCTGCCACTATCGCATTGCCACACGCGACGACAGCACACGTGTCGGCTTTCCCGAAGTGCGGCTCGGCATATTCCCCGGTTTCAACGGCACAGCCCGTTCGATCCGCCAAGCCGGCGCACTCGGCGCCATGCCTATGATGCTTTCCGGCTCCATGGTCCGCGCGAGCGCCGCCCGCGCCATGGGCCTCATCGACGAACTGGTCGCGAGCCCGGCAAACTTATCTTGGGCAGCACGCAAGGCGATCACCCAGAAGCGTCGCTCGAAGCCCATGGGCGGCTGGCGCAATCTCGCGCGCCTCTGGCCGGCACGGAATCTCGTCGTCTCTAAAATGCGCGCCGAGACCGCGAAGAAGGTGCGCGAGGATCACTATCCCGCGCCGTTCCGCCTCATCGATCTCTTCGAGCAGCATGGCGGCGATCTCGACGCCATGAAATCCGCCGAGACGCAGGCCTTCGCGCCACTCATGGTCTCCGATACGTCGCGCAATCTTCGTCGCGTGTTCAAGCTCATGGAGATGCTCAAGGCGCAGGCGCCGAAGGACATCAACTTCAAGCCCCAACGCGTGCACGTGATCGGCGCCGGCGTCATGGGAGCCGACATCGCTGGCTGGTGTGTTGCGCAAGGCATGGAAGTGACGCTGCAGGATCTCTCCGCCGACGCGATCGCCAAGGGCATCGGGGCGCAGGGCAAGCTGTTCGGGCGCCGATTCCGCACGAAAGCGCTGAAGGATGCCGCCAAGGCGCGCCTGATCGCCGATCCGAACGGCGACGGCATTGCGCGTGCCGATGTGGTGATCGAGGCCATTGTCGAGAAAGTCGAGGTCAAGCAGAACCTGTTCAAGAGCCTCGAAGGCAAGATGAAGCTCGGCGCCGTGATGGCGACAAATACGTCATCGATCATGATCGAGGACATCGCTGCCGGCCTGAGTGACCCTGGCCGCCTCATCGGCATCCACTTCTTCAATCCGGTGGCGCAGATGCCGCTCGTCGAGGTGATCCGCGGTCAGCAATCGCGCGAGGATGACGTCCGCAAGGGCTGCGCGTTCGTAACGGCGATCGACAAGTTCCCGCTCATCGTGAAGAGCAACCCGGGTTTCCTCGTCAACCGCGTGCTTGCCCCCTACATGATGAATGCGATGCTGCGCCTCGAGAAGGGCGAAGCCGCGGAGCTGCTCGATGAAGCCGCGCGCACGTTCGGCATGCCCATGGGGCCGATCGAGCTTGCCGATACCGTCGGCCTCGACATCTGTGCGCATGTCGGACGCATTCTCGGCTTTTCCGCTGACGGCTCGCGCCTGGAACGACTGGTCGCCGCCAACAAGCTCGGCAAGAAGACCGGCGAAGGCTTCTACGTCTGGAAGGACGGCAAGCCCGTCAAGACCGAGAAGCCCTATGACAAGCGCGATCTCGAGCGTATTGGACGCGAACTCGTCGAGCCTCTCATCGCCGAATGCGAGAAGTGCCTCGCAGAGGGCATTGTCGAGAGCGCCGATCTCGTCGATGCGGGCGTCATCTTCGGCACGGGCTTCGCGCCCTTCCGCGGCGGACCATTGCACTTCCGGGCATCTGCTGGCGGAAAGGTTGCGCCAGCGCAGCAGGCGGCTGAATAGGCCCCGGCGGCGTCGACATTGCGCAAGAGCAGCGGCTCGGCTATTGCTGCATCGCGATCCTGCCGTAGCAGGATGCCTGGATCGGGGCCCCGTAGCTCAGCTGGATAGAGCATCCGCCTTCTAAGCGGATGGTCGCAGGTTCGAGTCCTGCCGGGGTCGCCACGCGCCGCTGCGCGTCGCGGAAGGGGGCACCAACTCCGGGTTGGGCCGGGGTAGGAGAGCAGGCGGGGCGGCTGATGGGGATGCGGCGGGCTGTCGCAGGCTGCTGCTTCGGCGCGGGGAGCGGACCCGTGAGGTTACTATCCATATGCATATGGAGAATCCGGGGGCGGGGCGCGGTTGAGGATCGGAATTGAACTGAGTTCAGTATTAGTTTCTGGGGTTTGTAGAATTTTTGCGGCCCTCACCCGCTGGCGGGGTCCCCGCTTTTTAAAAAAGTTAACTAAGGGTTACCGGCCTGGGGAGAAGTACCCTACCCAGGGGGCACCCCACTCCCCTCCCCCTCCCCCTCCCGGTAACCGAGCTATCATCCGCATACTGATTCTCAGATAGCGGATCGGCTTCTCGATTTGCGGAAAAGCGAGCAGGAAGGCGATAATCTGTACACAGACTCTCAGAGGGCTGAGCCGCTTAACCGCCCTTAAGACTGCCATGCAAAATCCGAGCAGCCAGAACGGGCCTAACCTCCTGTTTTCGAAGTTAATTCCCGTTAATCCCATGCGCATAAGAGTGCTTATGGAATATGCGCGTTTGCGAATATTCAAAATGCCCGTTTTCCCATGCGCCCTGCGCATATCCCGCCCTCTCGATCCGCCATCTGTATATCCGTATGCTGAGCATCGCTCGGTTAGCGCGTAGGACATAATGTCGCACCTGATGTTTACCGGCTGTTAACGAATCTGGAGGGGCGCCCAATTTGTTCGATTTGCTCAATTTTCTGTCGCGCACGACTGTTGGCGACAATTTGTCACACCTAATCCTGTCCCGCTAAGCAGGTGCGACAGCCTGCCACATTTCGCGACCTTCTGACGCACCCCGCAAACCGCTAGCCGCCCGAAAGCCGACCCGTGAGGTTAGAGTCTACAGATAGAGGGTATCGTTGATTCTAAAGGGAAATTCAGCTCAACCCACTTCAACCTGTTGTAGGCTTATTCTTTCAACATCCTGAACAGGGTCGCGCCCCCGATCGCGTCCCCCGTGAGGCTATCTTCGACTCTTAGATTGGACTCTAACCTCACGGTGCCGCTCCCCGGCTGAGCCCGCCCCTACTCGGCCAGCGGACCGGGACCGGCGGTTAGGCGCCGCAGATGGAAGACGGTCACCTTTCCCCCTCTGCGCCTCTCCGGCAGCACTTCCGAGCTGATCGACAGGCCGTAGTGCTCGGCGAGCAGCCGGGGCATCACCGCATCCCTCACCAGGAACCGCTGGGCCATCGAGAGGCTGAACTGGGGCTGGAGGTCGCGCACCTCGAAACTCGCCGTCTGTGCCCCTCCCAGGCGCTCTGAGAGGGCCTTGGCGAAGGCTTCCCGCTTGCCGGTCTTCTGCGTGATGGAGCGGAGGCCGAAGGGTTCCCATTTCTCGATGGTGGCGCCGGGGAAGCAGCGCTTAACCATTTCGAGGGGGATGGGCATGGGGCCGCCAGCGGAGAAGATCATCCAGGCGGTTAGGCCGGAGGGGCAGCGGTCGCCTAGGAGGTAGCGGACGGCGATGCGGCCGACGGCCTGAAGGATGTTGTGGCCGGCTTCCCGTTTGTGGGCGTCCTTCACCTCGGTTTCGGCTAGGTCCTCATCGACGTCCATCCGGCCCGCCGCCTTAAGGGTGGCTGCGGTTACGGCGCGGGGGGTTTGCAGGACGCCGACGAGGACGACGTGCTTGCAGTCCTTGTAGTCGTTGCTGGCGGCGTGCAGCCCCCAGGTGGTGAAGTGCGCGCGCGTGCGCTGCTCGGGAGTGAGCAGGTCCCAGATGCAGGGCATGTCCTCTCCCTTCGGACCCGTCTTCCCCTTCTTGGGCTCATCGCGCTTGCCGATGGTCTGGTAGGGCTTGCTGGGGTCGTGCTTGCGCGTGACGAAGAGGACTTCCTCCCCGGCTGGGATGTGGGAGAAGACTGAAGCCGCAGCCTTCACAAGCTCGATGCGCTTGAGGTTGTTGCGGTGTTCGGCGCGGCCGGAGGCGTGATCCCAATGGTGGATGGTGAGGCCGTCGTAGAATTTCTCTCCGCTCGGTAGGTGGGTGATGGGGCAGCGGCCTTCGTGCCAGTAGGGGTAGAGGGTGCGGAGTTCGCCGGAGGCGTCGGTGATGAGGAAGGGCGCGAAGTCTTCGGGGAGGACTTCGGCATAGTGGAGGACCGCGTTGCCGTTGTAGTCGGCGCGGACGGCGAGCCCCTGCCCTTGGAGGTCGAAGAGGGAGCGGAGTAGCGTCCCCTCATCCATGTAGTCTTTGTCGTTTAGGGCGAGGATTTGATGCACGGCCTCTTTCGTCATGAAAGAGCAGACTTCGGTCGGGACGCCGGGCTTCAGACTGCGGCGCCACTTTTCGAGGCGGTCGGCAGCCTTATCCATTTCGGGGAAGTTGACGTCGCGTAGCTGCTCGATGGCTTTCTCAATGTCGCCGTTGAGGAAGACATAGGGGTTCGCGGGGATGATCGACTCATCCCAGATGCGCACGCGGCGCGGCTCCCCCTGATAGCGCCAGAAGTCATTGAGGGAGGTGGAGGTGTGCGCGCTGTCGCGAAGGGCGACAACCGATAGGAGCTTCGCCTGAGTGGCGACGATGATGCGGGCTCTGTCCTGCTCGCCGCAGGCTAGGCTCGCAAGGTCCTCTTCGGCTTTGTTGCCGACAAGGATGCAGATGTCGGTCTCGGGGACGCCGCCGTCCTTAAGGTCGTTGACGAAGCGCTCAACCTGTTTCCGTTGGGCGAGGAAGACGACGGCGCCGCTCTCGCGGTAGCGCGGGTCCCGCACAAGCTCGATGAGGCTGGCGATGATCGTCGTTGATTTGCCGAGGCCAGTGGGGGCGCTGCTGAGGTAGGTGCAGCGCTCGGCGGTTCCGGATGCCATTCGCTCGATTGTGGAGGCGATGGCGGCGAGCGCTTCCCGGTTTGCGGGAGAGGGGCTGTTGCCCCACTTCTTGTAGTTGGCATCGACGGCGGTCATCACGCGATCGGTGAAGGAAGGGAGGGTGCGGTTGCTCATCACGCAGCCTCCCTCTTCGTGGCGTAGGCTTCCCAGCCGTCTGCACGCTTGCAATACAAGGTGTCAGGCTGGTCTCCCGCCCACGTCTCGATGCGCTTAACGTCCGGATCGATGCGCTCGAAAAGTGCGATGCACTCTTCCATGTCGCAGGCACTTAGATCACTCATGCGCAACGTGCCACACCGGTCGCTTACGCTGTAGTGTACGCTTTCGACAAAGCACCAAAGTCGGTCGGAGTAGCCGTTATCTTCGATAAAGCGCGGTTTCGGTTTCTTGGTCATTTTCGGTTTTTCCTTTTCAAAGAGGCGCCAGTAATCGCCGAAGTGGTCGGAGGCGTCGTGCATCCATTGATCGGTCATTTCACAGGCCCTCCGTGCTTTCGCGCATCGCGATCCGGCCGCGCTTCATCGGCGTTTTTGGAAGGGGAGCTCGCAGCTTGATGTTGCCGGTCTTTATGCGGTCCGCGTTTAGGCGGGCACGCCAAGCATCCCATTCCGCTTTGGAGATGAGGTAGAAGCCGCCCTTCGTGGGGATCAGCTTCGGCGCCCTGCCATTTACGGACCAGCGGTAAAGGACGGTATGGCGCGATACGCCCTCCGCCTCACAGAAAACCCTCAGCGGGTAAATGCTTTTCGGTGCTCGCATTAACTTTCTCCAGGCTTCGATTGAGGCTCCATTTCGGGGTCGAAAAGGGCTGCTGAAACCGGTTCTGATACTCGATAATGTTCAGAACAAGGCGCTGTTATGCCTCAATAATTTGCCTGTTCAGCACCCTTCACTTTAATATCTGCGTTTAAACAACCCATTCCCCTGCGAGAAAGCAGATCGAAAATGCGCCGAAACCCGAATGAAGCCCGCGTTCCGAAACGCAGCTCCCGTGCCGATTACCCGTCCACTCCTGCGGGGAAAGGTGCGGTTGAGCGCGACACACCCTCAGCAGCCGATATCTCTAACCCTGTCGGGGCTGAGCAGGTTGTGCCGCACATCGACCTGCTGTTGGCCGAGACAGCCGAGAGCATCGACCGCTTGAGACAGCACCACGCGGCTATGGAAGCGGTCCGCGCCGCCATCGAGGCCGAGTCCACGTGGCTGGCAGGCATCTTTGCCGCGATGGAAAGGGCCCCAAAATGAGCAAGCGCAAATCAGCCGCAGCCGCAGATGAGTTCGGGACAACCGATTGGGAGTCCGAGTTTGAGCAGCGTCCGCAATCGCCGCGCAACGCAGATCGCGATTACACGCGCGAGCAGGCGCACGAAGAGCTAAACCGGCTTATCAATCGGGGTGAGCTTCAGCCGCTCAATGGGCGCAAGCCGATCGAACACGATTGGATGATGGATGCTCCCGGCTGGGAAGAGTTCAACGGCCCCAAGCCGAAAGGTCCGAGCATCGCAGAGCGTCAGCAGCTGCACCGCGAGTATGGCGGCGAGATCGATCGCATCATGGCGAGCCCGAAGCCGCAGCCGCAGCCGCGAGAGGCGATGCCGAAGACTGCGGAAGAGACGGCAGAGCTTTTGTTCCGCGAGTTCTCCGCCACGTATCCCGAGCTAGCGAAGGATGCGAGCCGTCTGGAAGAGGCCGCAAAGACCGTGATCCAGGCAGGCGGGTTCGACTTTTCCCGGCGCTCCGATTTTTACCGGCGCGTTGCGGCGGAGTTGTCGTCATGACCCGCGCCGCCGACCTCCCCAACACCGGATCACAGGTAGCGAACAGGCATAAGCGTGAGCCGGAACAGCAGGCGCTTGACGCCTTCCGCGAGGGTTTCGGCAATTTGCCTCCGCCGGCCGGCGCCCATCACGCAGTCGATGCCGAAACAGATGGCGGCGACGCCATCGAGGACGCAGTGCGACGCATCCGCAAGGAAGGTGACCGCGATGGCTGACGAATGGGAACACATCCGCAGACCGCCGACCGCAGCGCAGATAGCGGCGCGGCAGAAAGCGACTAAGAGCGCTGTAGAGCGATCGGCATTCACACGGACCCATATCGAAGGCGTCAATGATGTGGAGCGCGCTGCGCGTTTGGTGCCGCGCCTGATCGATCGGCGCGTTGTGCTCAGTGATGGGAAGCCCGCCCAGCTCCGGCACTACAAGGATTTGTTGGTAGCCCGTTTTGGCGCTGGCGAGTTCTGGATCGTCAACCGCGAGCTGAAGCCGCAGCGACACGCGACCACAACCGAAGTTGTCAGGGCCGGTTTCGGCGGACCCTATAAGGTACGCGACGAAGAGCGGCAGGCGGTCATTGATCTTGAAGTTAAGCTGGCGACACGCAAGCCGAAGAAGACGGAGGCGAAGTAAATGGGATCGGTTCTCGGATACATCAGGCGCGACAACGACTCGACTGTTCAGAGGCGCGAGATGTGGCAGCTGGTGAAGGACTACGCGACTTCGCTTGGCTTGGAGAAGTTCAACGACTCTATCTACGATGACGGTGCCGATATCCTCTCCCCGCTGGAGCAGCGGCCTGCGTTCAAGGCCGTGAGGCAGATGCTTAAGCCCGGCGACACGCTGATCATTCCGTTTGTCGGCACCATCGCAGGGCATCCGCGCAGCTATGAGAAGTTCATGCGTTGGGCGCTCGCCAATGATGTCCGCGTTTATTGTTTGGAGACGAGAACCGATTTGACCACATCGCTTGGCACCCTCGCGCCCTTCCTGAAAATCTACGGCTTCTGGGAGTCGAAGGTCATCGCACTGACCGAAGATGCGAAGCGCGTCGATGAGATGCACACCGAGTCTCTGCGAGAGGTCGTCAAAGTCGCCGTTGATAACGCCATCGCCACCCTAAAGAAGGCGGACCTTGTTCCCGCGCTCGCGGATGCCATTCGGATGGGAACGGCACAGGCCGCAGCCTACGTTCACGAGCGAAGGCCGCCGACCTATCGCGAAGTCATGTCGCGGACTGCGATTGAACACGCAGAGAAGAACGGTAAAGCAGCAATTCTCGACCGGCCTTTCCTGAGCGGAAAGCCGAGTCGGGATGTAGGACACGATGGGTGAAACGGAAGCGAGGGGCCACATAGTTAGGAGTGACAGATGGCCGATGAACGCGAAAATCCCTTCGTAAACGCAGCACCGCGCTTTGCCCCTGAGACCGGAATTGGGGCCGCGTTCGGCAACCTCCAGCGATCTGGCATTTTCGGCGAGATCGGCAATCAGCTGTGGGGGAAGACGCTCCCGGCTAGGCAAGCCGAATTTGAAGCGGCAGAGCGGCAGGGCATCCGCGACGACGCGCGGAAGGCCGCAGCCGGTGAGCGCGAAGCACTCTCCGAGATCGTTTCGCTTGTGGAGGAAGTGCGCCGCGCCAACCCCGGCGCGCCGTCGCACATCCTGTCTAAGCAGATCATCGGCGATCAGCGCTTCACTAAGAACGCGCTGCGTATCGATGCCAAGAAGATGACCGGCCTAGTCGGCGATATCCTCGGCATGATCGCAACACCCGAAGCACCGAAGCCGATGACGGTTGCCGAAGGCGCAGCGCTTGTATCGCCAGATGGTCGTCAGCTCTACAAGAACCCCAAGGCTGTGGTGCCGGAGGCCGACCCCTTCGATAAGACGGCGCAGACCGAGCTGGCGAAGAAGAGCGTCGCGCAGTGGGATGCAGTCGTCGAAAGCGGACAGCAGGCCCGGATGGATGCGCTTGCGCTCGATGAGCTCGATAATTTGGTCGGGACGGCTACGAAGCGGGGCAAGGTCGCAACCGGCCTCGGTGCAGTCGCAAGTAAGTATCTGGGCCGCATCGGCATCGGTGGCGGAAACCTCCCCGAGATCGAAGCGCTTGAGAGCTTGATCGACCGGCTGACTCCGGCTCAGCGCCAGGGGCTACCGGGGGCTGCCAGTGACAGAGACATTGCCCTCTTTAAATCCGCCTTGCCGAGCTTGATCCGAACGCCCCAGGGCAATCAGAAAATCGTCCGCACGATGCGCGCGATGAACAACTACCGGATCAAGCAGGCTGAGATTGCTGACTCTGTTTTCGCGGACGGTCCCGGTGCCCGCACGGTGCGGCAGGCGATGCGCGACATCCAGAAGCTGCCGCGTCCGACTATGGACTTCGAGGACAGCACGCAGAGCGACCCCAGCTTGACCGACCCCAAATTGCAGACATCACCACTCACGTCCGGCAAGCGTTGGCGCTTCGACCTCGATGCGGATGGGATCGTGCCCAAAGGGGGTGAGTGATGGCCGACATAATCGAAGTTGAGTTGCCCGGTGGTGATGTCGTCGAATTCCCGTCCAGCATGTCGAAGGCCGCGATTGAAGGCGCTATCCGCAAGCATCTCTCAGCGCAGCCCGCCGCTATGACACCGACACAGCGACAGGCCGCAGCCCTCCGCTCAGGTGAGCCGGTCGCGATACCCGGTTTCGAGCCGGGTCAGCCGCCGTCCGGCCAGGACCTCCTCGACATGGCGGGGCAGGGCATCGGGACTAGTCTCGGGATGGGCGTCGGTTCCTTCGCAGGCCCTCCCGGCATGATAGTCGGTGGCGGTACCGGCTCCGTCGTAGGGAAGAAGGTCGCGCGCTGGCTAGGCGGCTCCGAGCAGCCGGACGCTGTCGAGAGCACCATCGATGCGGCGGGCGGAGCTGCCGGTCCCGCCATCAACGCCGCTGCAAGACCCTTCGCACGTGCCATCAGCGGTTTGCTGAATAGGAAGGGCGCTGTAGACCTGGACGACGCCATCAAACTTAAGGACGCGACGGCGAAGGCCGCCGGAAACGCACGGGACAGAGCCGACCGAGCCGAGAGAACCTTGCGGGACGCAGAGACGCACGAAAAATTTGCGTACAAGCACGCGGGAAGCCAGGACGATATTGACGTAGCGCGCTGGCACGCCGGGCGAGCACGCAAGGCCGCAGATGAGAGGACTGAAGCTGCCGCAGAAGCAGCCAAGGCGGCAGGACTGTCTCAGAAGGCTGCTGATGAGCTGCGGGAGCGCACGCTGAAGACGATCGAGGACACCGGCCTGCTGCCCAGGAAGGGTGGCGACTTCATCGCCGCTCTCCAGTTCGTCAGCAGTGGCGACCCGATAACCGCGATGGCCATCTTCGGCGGTGGCCGGGCTCTCTCCAGGGTGCGTATGGAAGCCGCCAAGACCATCCTCAATAACCCCAAGACGGTGCGCTGGATGGCGGAGAAGGCGGAGAAGGGCATCACGGGTAAGCAGCTGCTCGGGTCGCTCACCGCCCTCACTGTCATGGATTGGATGCGGCCGGAAGAGCGCTCGGCCATCGCCACCCTCCAGGGCAAGGATGAGGACGGCCCCCTTAAGGGGAAGGGTGAGGGCTGGCGCGACAGCCGCGCCATGCGCGAGGACCGCGACGCCTTAGAAGAGATGATGCAGCTGCCCAGCTGATCGGAAACCCGCTTGCTGTTTCATTGGCCACAACAGGGCAGCAAGCAGGTGAGGGAAGGGGGTCCGGCCCCGCAACCGGACCCCCGACCCACTCACCCTAGGGTGGAATAACGTAGCGTTATGTTACGCCTTGTAATGGGCCTGCGAATCAGCCAATTCATGAGCCGTGAATAAACCAATGGTTGATTCTGAAGGGTGCGATTTGCACCCCTCCGAAAAGAAGAAGGCCCCAGATGGGAGCCACCACCACCTGAGGCCCTGCGGGCGTAGCGCCATTGCGCTGCACTCGAACCACGGTCTGACTCATCCGGTTGTCAATCCGGCCGTGGGTTCGTCGCACATCCCATATGACCGATTCGCTCGCGCGGCGGGAGTCGCGTGAGCTATTTTTGTTCCTTGAGTTCGCCAGCCGAATCGTGCCCTTCTGCGGGTCCGACGTCAGTACGCCTGAGCAGGGTTGGCTCAAGGGGCAACGCGCCGGTGGCTCCGCGAGAACGGGGGCTTTTCGTTGGTACTGGACGAACTGCTCTGAGCCAAATCGCAAGGCCCCGCTCCGGCGGGGCTTTCGCATTCGGGCGTCCCGACCCGCTTCGGAGTCCTGATAAGGGGGCGCGGCCACCCACTTCAACTTATTGAAAGAATAGACCTCAACAGATTGAAGTGGGTCACCCACCCGAATCCCGATTCTCGATTCCCGACTCTTAGAGACTCCTCACGGGTTCGCTCGCCGCGAGCGCTCGATTTGTGCGGCCCACATCTCGAAGGCTGAGCGCATTTCGGCCTCGTGCCGATGAAGGTCGTAGACGCGAGCCAATCCCTTCTTCCCATGGCCGAGGCAGAGTTCGGCGACGTTCTCCGCCACGCCCAGCGCGCTCATCGCAGTGCGCATGGTCCTGCGGAAGTCGTGGAACACGTAACCGTCCACGCCGGAGAGGCGGTCGAGCCGCGCCTTCCCCTTCGAGAACATCGAGAGCGGCGTCCCCTTGCTCGAAGGGAAGACGAGTTCGCCCTTCCCCTTCCTCTTTGTTTCGCGGAGCAGGCTGGAGGCCATCGCGGAGAGGGGGATGCGGTGATCGATGGCGCTTTTGAAGCGGTTGGCGGGGATGATCCAGACCGCCCGCCCATCTCGATCGAGGCCGCTTAGCTCGCGCCATCGCATCTCGGCGACTTCTGAGCGCCGCTGACCCGTCACCATGAGGACGCGGACCATCGTGCCGAACTGATCGAGTTCGCCGCTCGCAGACCATATGCGGGCCATCTCGCGGTCATCTAGGACGCGCTGGCGGATGGGTTGGGGGCCGATCAGCAAGCGGCCACTGACGCGGTCGCAGGGGCTGTAATCGATGAGGTCGCGCGCGCAGCAGTAATTGAAGAAGCGACGCGAGTAGCTGAGCAGATGGTGGGCGTTTGAGGGGCTGGTTGCGGATTGAGTGTCGATCGCGGTTAGGAGGTGGCGCTTGCGGACTTCGGCGAGGGTGAGGCCGGTGAGGTGGGGCAGGAGTTGGAGGCGGATGACCCGCTCGACCTCCTTTTGCGTGCGGGTTCGGGCGAGGTGGCGGAACCATAGGGCGGCGGCTTCCTCAACAAGCATTCGGTGACTCCTCGGTGAAGGAGTCGGGGCCGCCTACCCGCCACGTTTAACTCGATCTGCACTTGGCCCCCGAAGGGGGCCTCTTTCTGCCCCGAAGGGGCAGGCATCCGCCTTCTAAGCGGATGGTCGCAGGTTCGAGTCCTGCCGGGGTCGCCAACCGGGTACAAAACTGCGAACCGCAGGCGGCGTGGTTCCGCCGGCAATAACAGCTTGTTCCAGAATATCTTTTCTCCCGACGATACGGACTGCGTGCTCGTCTACCTCGATCCTGTCGAGGAACGATGCCAGTTGCGTCCTGCGGAAGGGAATCTCACCCGTTGTCAGCCGCTCGCTCATCATTTGCCCGAACCGCACGAGCATGGCCGGATCTATCCTGGAGGCGGGCACCTTGCCGCTCACTGCTCGGTCCAGCGCTGCTTTGGCTGCATCGCGCTCGGCTCGAAGCGCCGCCATGCGCTCCCTTAGCAAATCGTCTGCCTCCGCGTTTCCGTCCTCTACCAGGCGATAGAGGCGGCGCAAGCGGTCCTCGACCGTAGACACCTGCTCCTGGAGCGCGCCGATGCGTTGTGCAAAGTCAGCCGCTTTCGCGGCGAGACGATAGGTGAGCGCGGATAGCGCTTCGGCAAGTCGCTCGGGCTCCAGGAGCCGTTCGATCACCTGCTGTGTCACCACAGTGTCGAGCTTGTCCATGCGGATCGATCGACCCTTGCAGGCGGTGCGCCCCTTACCCAAAAAGCTCGCGCAACTGTAGTAGCGGTAGACTTGGCCCGACCGCGCGGTTCCTGTGCGCATGGTCATAGACCCACCGCAATGGGCGCAGACGGCAAGTCCCGTTAGCAGAACTGGCGCGCTTGTGGTCCGCGGCGGAGTCACGCGTGGATTGCGCCGCCAAAGGAGCGTCTGGGTGCGCTCGAAAACGGTCGGATCGACAATCGCGGGCACGTCGCAATAGACGTACTCGCTGGCGGACTTCAGGCGACGTGTGCGTGACTCGATGCGATTGAACCGCAACCGCCCGCCATAGACCGGGTTCGACAGTATGGCGTGAACGCGGCTGGTGCCCCATCGCGCTTCCAGGCGTGTTCGATAGCCGCGCCTGTTCAACCATTCGACGATTTTCTTGACGCCGAGCGGGCCTGAACCCTCGATCCCTTCCAGGAACAGCTTGAACATGGTGCGGACCAGTTCGGCTTCCACCGGATCAATGGCCAGCTTCTTCTTCACGCGCGCGCCGCGTCGCTCGGCCTCGACCGTGACATACCCATAGGGCGGCAACGATCCGTTCCAGTATCCCTGCCGCACGTTCTCCTTCATCGCGCGCAGGACGTGCTTGGCATTCTCCTTCGACTGGTACTCGTCGAACAGCGCGATGACCTGGCGCATCATCACCTGCGCCGGGTCATCTCCCAGCTCCTGGGTGATCGACACCAGCTTGACGCCATGCTTGGCCAGCTTGCGCAGGTAGAACTCGAGGCCGTAAGCGTCGCGGAAGAAGCGGGAGAACGAGTGCACGACAATCACGTCGAACGCGTTCTCGCCGTCGCAGGCGCGCTCGATCATGCGCTGGAACTCGGGCCGCTTGTCGTCGGTCGCCGAAGCGCCGGGCTCGACGTATTCGGCAACGATGCTCCAGCCGCGCTGTGTCGCCCAAGCTTCAGTCTGCGCCTTCTGGTCCGGGATGGACAGATCGTGCTCGGCCTGTCGGCCTGTTGAAACGCGCAGATAGATCGCGGCGCGCGTGGCCGATGTGACGCCAACGGCCCGATCAGCTTCGGCGCCGCCACGTCGCCGAGCGTTGCGTGCGGCTTCCCGCTTTGCTTCGATGTCAGTCATGTTGCATCCCTCTCTGGAGCCTGCCGGGCCGCGAGCGCGGATGCTAACCGTGAAAACCGACGACACAAGGGTGCACGGACAGAACCTGCTGGCGGCTGTGCCTAGATATCCTCTTGGAGTCCTCCCGACTTCCGCGGAGAGAAAAGTTTGCGCAGGTCTGCCTCGAGATAGGTCTCGATCGCGTCGAGCTCCTCGCGGGTGATGGGGATCTTGGGGCCGAGATCGTCGGTGACGACGCGACGACCTACCCGCCTTGGAGCGGACGTGTCCGAATTGTTCGTCGTGCTGTGGAGGCTGACGGGTTCAGTGCTCTCGGTTTTGCCGGCGTCAGTGGAGGCCTCCGGCTGGGACTCAGCCTGATCATCGAGGCCCGCGCCCAGAACAATGACTTCGGCAGCTCCCTGTGCTGTCGGACCGATGCGCGTTGCCCATCGCGGCCAAGCGGTGCCGTTGGCGACAAGGCGCATCACAGGCGCAATCTCGTTTCCGCGGCGCTTGCCCTTCCAGGATCGTGCGGTGCGCGAGGGCGCGCCGATCACTGGTCGCGAGGCGTGCTCGAACGCATGAGCTTCCAATTGCGGCGCGGCGGCGCTTCCTTGATCCCATCCGGAATGTGACGATGGCTGTTCTGCCGGTTGCGCGGAGAGCGGGGTATTGCTCGCTACTTGTGCGGCCACGCGATTGGCGCAGAACACCCGCTGCAGAGCCTCATCGCTTCCGGGAGCCAAGTACCAAGGATCGATGTCGCTCGCCGGGCCAGTCTCAACGGGCAGGCTCAAGTGCGTGGGCGTCAGTCCGATCTCTGCCCAGTCGTGATGGCTCTGCACATTGGCTTGCCAGTCGGAGGCCATGAGCAACCCGGCGAAAGCAATGAATGTCGCCAGCACGCCGATCAGCACGGCTGCTGTTATGTGCAACGCGCCCAGTGCACTGAAGGTGGCGGCGGCGCCCGCAACAGGCGCGAGCGCACCAAGCCGGCTCATCAGCGAGAGGATGCCTCGCGTGGGCGGCAACTCGTGTTCAGTCATGCACACCGTCCTTGGCCGGGCTCGCCGGCTTTGTTGGGCTTGTCGGACGCTGAGAGCCGAAGTCATCGTCGCCGCGCGCCTGCGCTGCTGTCTGCATGACATCCCTCGCCCATCCACCGTCGGAGGCGACCCGCCGGCCGACCTCTCTGAGAAAGACATTCAGCCGTGCGCGCCCGAGTTGGCGGGCTTCCTCCTGCTCGCTCTCCGGCCGCGGTGGTGTGACCATCAGGAAGTAGCGGACGAACAGTGCGAAGGCCTCGGCTATCACTTCCACTTCGCGACCGATGCGCCGAAGCCGTTTCCTCTGCGCGTCCAGCCGTGCGAGCACCTCGGCATACGGCCCCTTCACGGACGCTGGATCGAGGAAGCGCTCAAGGGCTGCGTTGACGATGTCGGACTTGGTGCCGCCGGCGCGCACAGCCCGACGCAGGTGTCTGGCCACGTCGTCGGTCAGATATACGCCGATCTTCGTTTTCATGGCCCACCCGATAGCGCGAGAAAGGCCGCAATGCTGATCGGGCGCAATGACGGAGTGAACTCCATGACATTTTCCCCGTGATTAATTGCAAACGCTGCGTTCATGATGCGTTCTCCTGACCGGTTTGTAAATGGGGTATTTTGTGAGCAAGGGGGCAGATCGAGATCTTTTCGGGAAGATCTTTGCAGATCGTGTTTTTGACTCCATTTCGTGTCCGGTCCCATTTTCCTCAGTCATGCAAACCCTGAAAAACTCTTTGCGTGCCCAGGAGGCTTCACGAGCGATCCGAGATCGGCGGCAAGGCCCAATCCTTTTGTTCTCTAATCGCGACAGTAATCGCAAGCGGAAATTTATCGAGTTCTGATGCGACTTTCCTTCTTTCAAGGCCATTTCCCTAGTTTGACCGCGCCGCAGGCTTTCCCTCGCCCCGACCGCCGGATACCGACGCCGACGCGCGCAGGTCGTGTCAAGGCTGGCCGCCTCTTCGCGGCCACCAAAGGCTTGGCCTTGATACGGCCGAGCACGGTGGCAGGATGGGAAAATGCCGGGGCCATCAGGGCGTTGTTGGCGAGCCTATTGTGTGGCACCTTGGTCGCAGGGTGCGCGCAACATCTGAGCCATCGTGGGCTAGGCGGAGGGGGCGTCACCCGAATGGGCCGAGACCCGCTGGCGGGGCTCGGTCGCGCGGCGGAGCGCCGCGCGATAGCACCCGACCGCGGCCACCTTCGGCCGCGGGCCGCCCCAGAAAAGCATCAGGAAACGGCGCATTGCGAGCTGCTATTCTGATGACGACAAACTGCGGAATTTTCGCACTCGAAGTGCATTTAACGCCATGTTTGGACCCGAGAATTTCGGACTTTGGGCACATATTGTCGAAAAGCGCTTTCTCTTGTCGACATATATAACTAAATAAATCAATGGATTAAAGGGCATCCAGCACCATCTCTTTATCTTGATATAATCAACCGGGCGTCAGTTTTCACGAATAATTCTATTCGGTGCTTCGCAGACTGTCATCTCCGGATTGCTCGAATGAGAGCTCTATTTTCTCTTCGCGGCCTCCTTCGCACATCGTGAAAGGCATCTCATCAGGCGGTGTCCTCACGTTACTCCGGGGTCGTCATGGCAAGGCATCGAAGTGTGGCCCGCCCCTTTCTCTCCGTCAGATAATTCTGCAACAGAACCGTCCAAAGCGCCCAAACTCCGCAGTCGTGTTGAAGCGCTGCGATCGAGATATCGGACCTGTTCTGTTCAGCGGCCCCCGCCTGAGGGACGCCTATCCGCGGGTGCGGATCTCTATGGCTGTGGCTGGCATGATCGCTCTTCCATGCGATGACGTGCGTCTTCCCGCGTCATCCCTTCTCCGCGACGGCCGCTTCGGCTGTCTACGTGGCAGGCGGAGCGGCGAGGATACCGGCAAAACGCTCGTAGAACGTCTTGAGGCGCACGACATCCTCGTTCATGACGATCTCCGGCTCCCCGCCATCGACGACAGCGGCAACGGCGAGTTTTCTCTGCTGGGGCACGCCGATCTTGCGCACGAGAACGATGTCCAGGGGGGCGCCCAGCGCTCTCGCGATCTCCGCCGCGACCGGAACGCCCCCTCGTGGGAAGGCGAGCACTACGGGACTCCTCAGCCTTTTCTTTGCCAACACTTGCGCCAGGGCACGACCCAGCTGTGCGCCGGTCGGCGAACGGGGCTGGAGCTTGCATGTCGCGGGCACCTCCCGGGCAGGCTTCTATTCCTCCGGAGATCCTATAGCTTGCTGAGAGGATGTGTGCTTGACCCGGATCAATGCAAACCAGCGTAAGTAAAGCGAGCCAGGAAAGCGGCATCGTTGCCGTGTGAAGCAGAGCGATGTCCGCCGTGCAACGGAGCTGCCGCCTCGAACCGCCTGTACCCAGGCCACGGCTGTACGCGGGTGCCGATCAGCCGGCGCGACTGAGCCTGGAGATCGACAGCATCGAGGATCGGGCGCGGATCGTTCCAGTCATTTCGCGAGACGTTCTGCAGATGCCGTTCTGCGCGCTGTCGATGCTCGTCCGCTCGGATCGCGCGCATCTACCGAAGGTCTTCGTTGTCGCTCCGCTTTCGGGCCACTTTCCTATCCTGCTGCGCGACCTCCTGATCGGGCTGCTCCCCGATTTCGAAGTCTACTTCAGTGACTGGGTCAATGCACGCCATGTGCCCAACAGGTGCGGACCTTTCGATCTCGAAGCGAATGTCTCCTACATAGCGGAGATGATTGAGCACTTGGGCCCCGGGCTGAACGTGATCGCGTTGTGCCAAGCGGGCGTTCCAGCACTGGTCGCCACGGCTCATCTTTCGGAGAAGAATGCCCGGTGTGCGCCACGCAGTCTCGTGCTCATGGCGGCGCCTGTCGACCCCGGCAGCAATCCGACACGGATCGTGCGCCTCATTCGCGCGAAGCCACTCTCATGGTACAAGCGCAACGTCATCAGGCCAGTCCTGTCTCCCTACCGCGGCAAGGGTCGGCTGGTGTACCCGGCGTCTGCGCAGCTCCTGGGTCTGCAGACGTATCTCGGGCGTCACCTCTGCGAAGGCGGCGAGCTCTTTTCCAAGATGTTCCAGGACGACGGCTGCGAGCCACAGCGCTTTCCCTTCGCCGATCTCTACTCGGCGCTGATGGACCTGCCCGCCGAGCTCTTTCTCGACATCATCCGCCATATCTACAAGGAAAGCTCGCTTTGGAACCGCACGCTGACGGCGCGCGGCCAGCTCGTCGACTTTACGGCGATCCGCTCGACGGCGCTCATGACCGTGGAGGGCGAGAACGACGACGTCGCCGCACCGGGGCAGACCCGTCGCGCGCACGACTTGTGTGTATCCATACCCGCCGCGCAGCGACGGCGATTGGTCGTCCCCCGATGCGGGCATTTCTCTCTCTTTCATGGTGAGGTCTGGCGTGCACACGTTCTGCCCGCGGTGCGCGCCTTCATCGGCAAGCAAGGCCCCGCCGGGGCCGGCGCTCCGGTTTAAGCCATGCAGGCGCGCGGTATCTGCGGTCCCGTTCGAGGGGAGCATCTCCCACGCGCGCCTTTTACATCCCTCAATGCCCTGCAGGCCGCGAAGGGAATGATGCTCCGAGCCCACAGAGATGCCGGGTAGGAAGTCACGCATCGGCATTTGCAGGAGACGAGCCATGACGCTCCCGACGACTCTTAGGCATGCGATTCAGCAAGTGCAGGTATGGCACAAGGAGTTGCGTGACAACGGCGATCTTGCCGACGAGGCGGCGGCCTACAGCGTCTTGCGGGCGGTTCTGCACCAGCTTCGCGACCGGCTGACGCCGGAAGAGGCTGTAGATCTCGCGGCGCAGCTACCGCTGATCGTGCGCGGCATCTACTTTGAAGGATGGTGACTGCGACAGACGCCGGAAAAGGTGCGCTCGAAGCAGGAATTCCTGGACGAGATCACGGTCAAGCTCCTGCCTCACCCGATTGCCGCCGAGCCGGCCGTTCGCGACGTCTTCGCGCTGCTGACGCACCATTGCGACCCGGGAGAGATCGCCGATGTCATCGCTCAATTGCCCGCGAAGCTGAAAGAGCTGTGGCCGGAAACTGCCAGGACGTTCCGTGCAAGGCTGAAGAAATGATGGCCCTTCCTCCGTGCGCAGTGTTTTGGTCCGTTCATGCGCTCCAAGGCTTGATCTCGACGGTCGCGGCCGACAGGCGTCGATAGAGCTTTTGCCGCCGCACCAGCGGCCACCATTCGTAGAGGAAAATCTCCATCGGTCGCCAGTTGGCGACCCAGCCGAGAATGATCAGACCCTCGTTGAAGAAGCGGTGGAGGTAGCCTTCGTGGAACCAGCCGGCCAGAAACTGGCCGATGACCATGCACCCGGCAAGAACGGACAGGCCGATGAGGAGCGACCATCGACCGATGCGGAAGAGCTCCCGAAGATCGAGCGCCAGCCGGTCCGCCCTGTAGCGGAAATAGTTCGAGAACTCGTCGCCGAGCTGCCGCGCGGCGGCACTCGCCGCTTCATCGGCCGGCAGGTGCACGATGATCCCGACAGGCTGATTTCTCGGCAGCTCGCGCGCCCAGCCGACGATGAAATCCTCGGTTGCAGGTGCCAAATCCTTCCGAGGATGGGGCGACGGGTCGAGCGCGTCGAAGAGCTGAGCAATCCTTTCGGCGCGAACTTCTATCACGGCAGGGGCGTCCGGGCTCGCCACGCAATGCGTCTCCAACGAATGGTTCGGACAAGGGTATGCGCCCCGGGCGTGGAATCCAATCACGCACTCCTGCGGCAACAGCGGCAAGCCAGCGCGGTCGCATCCCGAATCTCGCTCGGCTTCCATTGCGCGAACGGAGCCGTTCGCGGATGCTGCTAGCTCCTGACGAGCGTGACGTTGACACTCTTGATCGATAGTCCCTGGATGGCGATCGTCACGACCTGTCTCCGCCCGCCGTAGGAAACGGTCATCGATCCGGAGAACACACCACCCGTGATCGACAAGGCCATGCGGCCGCCTGACATGCGGCCGACGGCTTCGCCGGACACGTTGAACGCGCGCTCTTCCCAGGTTCCGGTGATTCTGTCGCCGCGTTGGGCGAGCAGGCCGCGGATTTCGATCTGGTTGCTGGCGCTCCGGCACCGGATCGCTAGGCGGAGCCTCTGGTTGCTCTCGGAGTAGTAGGCCGTGCACCTGATGCTTTCGGACGGACTGTCCTCGTATCTGATCTGCCCGGACCCCGACCACGTGCCGAGAAGGGCATCGAACGGCGTCGCGGCTCGAGCTGCCATCACAGTGAAACTGATGAGAATGCCTATCGCCACGAGCGACCAAGCCGGAACCGTCCGCAACCCTTTCATCGGCGTCATTGAGTTCTCCGAAAATGCCTGCAGAAGAATTTGGAGCAGTGCTGCGGTAGCGTCGGGGACGGCATACTCCGCATAACCGCCATCGATCTGATATCCCGTGAAGCGTGGCGCATTACAGAGGTCCTCGTGATCGATCGTACGGTAGGCGCATCGACCGCAGGTGTATGCCGCGCATGGTAGACCTCGCTTTCAGATCGCTCGTCTCGAGCGCCGCGCAGGCTATTCGTTGTTGCCCTTCTTCGGGGGAGCGGCATCCGGCGCTCCCCGCTCGCTTATTGTATGTACGGCCCATGCGACGAGCTCCGGCCCGGCTCCCGCAAAGGCCTGATCGAGAGCGGCAACGGCCGCCGGAGCCTCCGGCGATGCCGCCGATGCCGATGCACGGAAGACGCGCGTTGCAATGATCCGCCCGTTGCCGTCGACGATCTTGCCGCCGAGCTCGACCTCCGCCGTCAAGCCCGGTGAGATCTGGAACTCTCGGATGTCGATGACGAGCTGGAAATCGCCGATCAGCGCATCCAGCGGCCGGCTCACTCCGGCAAAGGCATTGCTGTCCTCGAGGCTGCGGATGATCTTCGTCTGGAGCAGCCGCGGCAACACATCGCTCCATTGTACATCAGGCAGCGCCGAGATTGCGCCACCCGCCGCCTCGGCCTGGATCTTCTCGCTGTCGAGGGTGGCCAGCGCCGTGGGATCGGCAACAACGATCTGTACGTCGGACGCCTTATGTGTGACCTTTGCCTGCGGCACGCCGAGATCGAACGTAGCGACGCGCGTCCGCGCCGCAGCCCCGCCGGTCATACGCTCGAGACCGGCCACGATCCCGTCGACCCGGTCGGAATTGCGTGCAAGCGCGCCGGCGAACGTGTCGAGATTGGCAACCATGCTGCGCAGCGGTTGGGCGTTCTCGGCAAGGATGGTATCCAGGCGGCGGAGTACACCCTGCGCGGCTTGCGACATGCTCTGCCCCGCCTCGGGATCGGCCGTCAGGATGGGAGGCCCGTCCTTCGCAGCCGCGACCGGCTGCGTCGCGCTGCCGCCCGTCAGCGCGATCACCGGCGAACCCATCAAACCCTGAAAGTCGATCCCGACCCGCGTATCCGCGTGCACTGGAACCTCGCGCTCGATGGCGATCGTCGCCTGCACGCGCTGCGGTCTCGCCGGATCGAGTTCCAGGGCCGTCACCTCGCCGACCCGAATGCCATTGAACAGGACCGCCGCTCGGCCGCAAGGCTATGCCCAATCTCCGTGAGCTTTGCGAACTCCTGTTGGTAGTCGTCAAAGGCGACCCGATAGAACTCGGAGTAGATTGTAAACATATCCAGAGGAGTTTTGCAGGCCGCGAGCTTCTGCGGAAGCTCAAGGAGGCGGACAAGGATTCGGCGCCCCAAGGCCAGGGCACCGCTGTCGACCACAAGGTCGTGAATGACGCCGTCGCCTACCTGCAAAGCCTGGCGCAGCTCAGAGGCCGCAACGTCGAGTGGGCCGAGCAGGCCGTCCGCCAGGCGGCAACGCTGACGGCCGAGGACGCCGTCCGCGAGCGCGTCGTCGATCTCCTCGCAGGGGATTTGAACGATCTCCTCGTGAAAGTGGATGGGCGCGCGGTCGTGATCGCCGGCGTCGAGCACCGGATCAGCACCGAGGGCCGCACGGTCGTAATCATCGAGCCAGATTGGCGCACGCGCGCCCTTGCGGCGATCGCCGATCCCAATGTCGCGCTCATTCTTCTCATGATCGGCGTCTACGGTCTGCTGTTCGAGTTCTGGAGCCCGGGTGCGTTCGTGCCGGGCGTCGTCGGCGCCATCTGTCTGGTGCTCGGCATGATCGCCCTCTCGGCCCTACCCGTGAGTTATGGGGGGCTGGCGCTCGTGCTTCTGGGGCTCGCATTGATGACTGCGGAGGCCTTCTCGCCAGGCTTCGGGGTGCTCGGTATCGGCGGGCTCGTCGCATTCGTCGTGGGTGCCCTCTTTCTGTTCGACCCCGCCGGCTCGGACATCGATCTCAGCCTCGCCTGGCCGGTGGTGCTTGGCGCGGCCCTCACCAGTGCGCTCATCACGACCATGGTCCTTGGCTTCGCGATCCGTGCGCGCCGGCAACCGTCCGTCACGGGCGCCGAGGAGATGATCGGGCTCGAGGGCCAAGTGGTCTCCTGGGAGGGAGCTCAGGGCGCCATACGTGTTCATGGCGAGATCTGGAACGCACGCGGGCCGCAGTCCCTGCTTCCCGGCCGGCCGGTGCGTGTCGTCAGTCGCGAAGGACTGACCCTGACGATCGAGGCTCTCTAGGAAGGAAATGTCATGCCCGATTTTCCCGCAATTCCGATCCTCAGCTTTCCCTTGATCGTCGCCCTCGCGCTACTCGCCAGCGCGATCCGGATCCTGCGGGAGTACGAGCGCGGGGTCGTCTTCACCCTCGGGCGCTTCTGGGGGGTGAAGGGACCGGGCCTCGTGATCTTGATCCCCTTTGTCCAGAAGATGGTCCGCACCGACCTGCGCACACGCGTCCTCGACGTGACGCCGCAGGACGTGATTACCCGTGACAACGTTTCAGTGAAAGTGAATGCCGTCATCTACTATCGCGTCATGGATCCGGAGAAGGCCATCCTGCAGGTCGAAGACTACAGCCAGGCCAGCAGCGAGCTGGCGCAGACGACTCTCCGCTCGGTGGTCGGCCAGCACGAGCTCGACGAGATGCTCGCCGAGCGCGACAAGCTCAACCAGAACCTTCGCGAGATCCTGGACGTGCAGACCGATGCCTGGGGCATCAAGGTAGCCAATGTCGAGCTGAAGCACGTCGATCTCAACGAGACCATGGTGCGCGCGATCGCCAAGCAGGCCGAGGCCGAGCGCATTCGGCGCGCGAAGATCATCGATGCGGAAGGCGAGCTTCAGGCCGCAGAACATCTACTGCAGGCGGGTGCTATCCTGGCAAAACAGCCCGAGGCCATGCAGCTCCGCTACCTCGCGACCCTTCTCAACATCGCGGGCGAGAAGAGTTCGACCATTGTGTTCCCGATGCCCGTCGATCTCCCCAAGTTCATCGCGGGTCTCGGAACGCCGCGAGCCTGACGATCAGGGGGGCGGGGGTGGATGCGAAGTCCCAGCCGGCCTGACGGTGCCGGGCGGGGCAAGACTATCACCCGCCACCACAACATCGGTGAGCCACAAGACGTTCACGCACTCACGACGTCCGAAAGCCGCTCCTCGCGATCCGCGTTTATTGCGCCGTATAGCCGCCGTCGATGACAAGCTCCGAGCCGGTCACGAACTTCGACTCGTCGGAAGACAGGTACAGCACACCGTAGGCGATGTCGTCGGGCTCGCCGACGTGGCCGATGGGGTGGAGCGCGTCCAGCGCCCGGCGGCCTTCCGCGACATCGCCGAGGGCCGCGAGATAGTTTTCGACCATCGGCGTCCAGATGTACCCGGGATGCACGGAATTGACGCGCACCTTGAGCCCATTCTTCGCCGCATACAGCGCCACCGACTTGGTGTAGAGCCGAACACCGCCCTTCGACGCATTGTAGGCGCCGAGATTGGGATCGCCGACGATCCCTTCGATCGACGACAGATTGATGATCGAACCGCCGAGCGGCTCTTGCTGCTTCATGGCGATCAGCGCGTGCTTGGTACCGAGAAAGACGCCGTCGAGATTGATGCTCATGAGCCAGCGCCATTGCTCCAGCGTCTGCTCGTCCGGCGGACAACCCATTCCGACGCCGGCGTTGTTCACCAGAACGTCGACCCGACCATGCCGATCCCTGCATTCCTGCATAACGCGGCGCCAATCGTCTTCCTGAGAGACGTCGTGCTCGAGGAACAGCGCGTTGCCGCCGCGGTCCCGGATATCCTGCGCTGTCCGTTCGCCCTCGGCGCGATTGACATCGGTGAGAACGACGCTGGCGCCTTCCTTCGCAAGAAGCTCGGCGCACGCCTGGCCCAGCCCGACGGCACCACCGGTCACTATGGCGACCTTGCCCTGAACGCGTCCCATCACGAATCTCCTATGTCCCTGCCGCGGAGCGCGTAATCCCGCTGATGCGCTGCTTGCGCCACGCCTCAGTCAGAGACCTCAACGCCTGCATGACGACTTGACCAACGGTATATGATCCATCGCGTATGGGGCTTGTGATGGATCAAGGCTCGTGACGCGGCTCCGCTGTAGAAATCAGCTCCATCTCGGGAGCCAGCACGCGCAGGGACAATGAACGGCGAGCGCGCACCGGGTTGAGTTCGATGGTTCGTAAGACGGGCTCACAAGACGCTCTGCTATGGCACCGCTCGCCGATCCGCCGACAACCGAAGCCCTGCCGAGGAAGCAGCCATGTCCACACAAGCACAGGAAGTGATCTGGTTCGAGGACCTGGGGCGGGCCGACGTCGCTCGCGTTGGCGGCAAGAATGCATCGCTCGGCGAGATGGTCTGCAATCTCGGTGAACGAGGCATTGCCGTTCCGCCGGGTTTTGCAACCACTTCAGATGCCTATTGGCGCTTTGTCGACGCCAACCATCTGAGGGATGTCATTGCTGGCGCGCTCGAGGACCTGGCAGCGGGCCGGATCTCGTTAGCGGAGGCTGGGCAGACGGTCCGCAGCGCCGTTCTTCGCGGCGCGTGGCCGAAGGAAACCGCCGCAGCCATCGCTGGCGCTTACAGGGAGCTCTGCCAGCGCGCTGCCAAGGCGGACGTGGATGTGGCGGTGCGATCGAGCGCGACGGCCGAGGATCTCCCCGATGCCAGCTTCGCCGGGCAGCAGGAGACTTTTCTCAACATTCGGGGCGAAGCGGCTTTGCTCGACGCCTGCCGGCGCTGCTTCGCCTCGCTGTTCACCGACCGCGCCATCAGCTACCGGCAGGCCAAGGGTTTCGATCACCTGAAGGTCGCGCTTTCCGTCGGCGTCCAGACCATGGTGCGCTCCGACCTCGGCAGCGCCGGCGTCATGTTCACGATCGACACCGAGACCGGGTTCGACAAGATCGTGGTGATCGATGCCGCCTGGGGGCTCGGCGAAACCGTGGTCCAAGGCACGGTCGATCCCGACGAGTATCAGGTGTTCAAACCGCTGCTGGCCGATCCTGCTCTGACGCCGATCGTCGAGAAGCGACGCGGCGGCAAGGCACAGAAGATGATCTACGCCCGGGAAGGCACGCTCCCCACCCGTACCGTGCCAACCTCCAAGGCCGAGCGTGCCGCATTCGTCCTGAGCGATCCGGACATCCTCCAGCTCAGCCGCTGGGCCTGCGCAATCGAGGACCACTACGGACGCCCGATGGATATCGAGTGGGCAAAGGACGGCGAGAGCAATGCGCTCTTCATCGTCCAGGCGCGCCCTGAGACGGTCCAATCGCGAAAGGAGGCGGGCCAGCACAGAGCTTATCGGATCGAGTCGAAGGGGCGCATGCTGGTCACCGGCCTCAGCATCGGCGACGCGGTGGTGACCGGGCGCGTCTGCCTGCTCGAAAGCGCCCGCGACATAGATCGTTTTGAAGACGGCGCCGTCCTGGTGACGCAGAATACCGACCCGGATTGGGTGCCGATTATGAAGCGGGCCGCGGCGATCGTCACCGATCGCGGGGGGCGCACCTCGCACGCGGCGATCGTCAGCCGCGAGCTCGGCCTGCCAGCCATCGTCGGAAGCGGAGATGCGACGCGACGGCTGCATGATCAGCAGGACGTGACGGTGTCCTGCGCCGAAGGCGACAAGGGCTTCGTCTACGAAGGATTCGCGGAATACGACGTCGAGGAACTGGACTTTCGCGACATGCCGCATACGCGCACCCAGGTCATGCTCAACCTCGGCAATCCCGCGGCCGCGTTCCGCTGGTGGCGGGTCCCCGCGGATGGTATCGGGTTGGCGCGGATGGAGTTCGTCGTCAGCAACCACATCAAGATCCACCCGATGGCCTTGGTGCACTTTGACACGCTCGAAGATCAAGGTGCCAAGCAGGAGATTGCCGAGCTCACGCAGGGCTACGCTGACAAGACCGAATATTTCGTCGACCGCTTGGCGCGCGGGCTCGCGCGCATCGCCGCAGCTCAGCATCCCAAGCCCGTCATTGTCCGCATGAGCGACTTCAAGACCAATGAGTACGCCAACCTTATCGGCGGGGCTGCCTTCGAGCCCAAAGAGGAGAATCCGATGATCGGATTCCGCGGCGCCTCGCGCTACTACTCGCCGCGCTACCGCGACGGCTTTGCGCTCGAGTGCCGGGCGATCCGGCGTCTGCGCGAAGATATGGGCTTCAGCAATGTCATCGTCATGATCCCGTTCTGCCGCTCGGTCATGGAAGCGGACCGTGTTCTCGATGTGATGTCGGACTATGGCTTGCGGCGTGGGGAGAACGGCCTCGAGGTCTACGTCATGTGCGAGATTCCCTCGAACGTCATCCTGGCACAGGCATTCGCCGAACGGTTCGACGGCTTCTCGATCGGCAGCAACGATCTGACCCAGCTGACCCTCGGCGTCGATCGCGATTCCGAGGCACTCGCGGAGCTATTCGACGAACAGGACCAGGCCGTGAAATGGATGATCGGCAGCGTCATCCGCGAGGCGCGCGCGAGCGGCACCAAGATCGGCCTGTGCGGACAGGCGCCGAGCGACCACCCGGAGTTTGCCGAGTTCCTGGTCGCCTGCGGCATCGACTCGATTTCGGTCAGCCCCGACAGCTTCATCGCCGTCAAACGCAAGGTCGCCGCGGCAGAGGCAGACCGAAAGGACTCCAATGCTTCGAATGCCACATGATAATCATGGGCATGGCGCATAGCCTTCGGCGTTGCGAAGGGCATGCGCGTCACCCTCGGGGCTCGACGGATTGATCGACATGCCGGTGGCAAGCTCGAATCCGCCCGGCGTGGCAAGCCCGGGGGCAATACGGACGCGCCAATGCAGATCGGGCCTGCCAAGCTCCATTGGCCCAGCGGAATCCACCACGAAATTGTACGGCGGATCACCAAGCACGGACTTGAGCCGACATAGAACATCTCTCAGAAACAGTCCCATTTCGCCAAGCTCGCCTCGCTCGATCTCTGCGAACGAAGCCTGATGCCGCCTGGGGACGAGCCATACTTCGAAGGGGCACGTCGCAGCAAATGGCACAAGGGCAGTGAAGGACTCAGTTTCTTCAACCACGCGCCGGCCATCGGCCCGCTCCAACGCCATTTCATCGCAAAGATCGCACTGCCCATGATGCTCATGCCACGAACGCGCGCGCGCCGCATGGGCTTGCAAGTCGGGCGGCGTCATGGCCAGGGCAACGAGCTGGGCGTGCGGATGCGCCAGCGAGGCGCCACGGGTTGGCCCATAGTTGCGAAACAAGATCACGCGCTGGATGCGCGGCTGCTCCGAAAGCCACACGAAGCGGCGATGATAAGCAGCCAGCACCGCCTCGATCTCGCCATCGGACATGGAGGCCAGGTCCGCGTCGTGCCGCGGACTCTCGATGACGACGTCGTGATGGCCATAACCGGCCATGGCCACGCCACCGTGTCGAGGTGGCTGCGCCATCGCCGTATCCGCGCGCAGCACCGGATATTTGTTGGGGACAACGCGCACCTGCCAACCGGGAGCGCGATCGACCGGAACTTCCTCCAGGATGCCCGGAAGCATCGCCTCGTTTCCGGGGCAGAAGGGGCAGTGGAGATCGAAGCCGGGTCTCGGCTGGGTGGCGCGCGCCGTCTCGATCCGCCGTTGCGGCCGATCGCGGCGCTCCGGGGCGATAATGACCCAGGCACCCGTTGTCCGATCCTGCCGCAACTCGCTCATAGGGGCCCCTGATCCGAAGAAGAATCGACACGGGCGATGACAATCGCCCTCGGATGGCTACTTGTCCGCCGACCAGTTGAGCCGGAAACTCGGCTCGAATGCGCCGATAAGATCGAGCCAATCCTCCATGAGCCGCGACATCAGAAAACGCTGGCGCACGGTCTCGCGCGCGCATTTACCCATTCGGCTGCGCAACTGGGGGGCCTTGATCAGCTCGACAATCCTCCGGGCGGCCTGGTCGACGTCTTCGACCAGGAAACCGCTGACGCCATCTTCGATCTGATGGCGGATGCCGCCGACCTTGCCGCCGATGACTGGCGTGCCCTTCCACATCGCCTCGGCCACGGTCAGTCCGAACCCTTCGCGGAGCGACTTCTGCAGAACGACCGCGGCCCGGCGCTGCAGGGCATTGACCAGAGCCGAGTCCTGCACCGACAGGATGCGGATCCTTTCCTCCGCGCAGCCGCACAAGGACTCGAAGACCTCTTGCCCCTCCGGATCGTCCGTCGCCACGTTGCCGACAAGGACCAGCGTGCAATCGACCTCCTTGCGCGCAATCCGAAAGGCCTCGATCACGCCCTCCGGGTCCTTCCAGCGGTCGAAGCGCGATACTTGAACGACGAGAGGCCAGTCGTTTGGAATATCGTAGCGCGCAAGGCGCTCGTCGATTTCGGCGTCGGACAATTCCCTGTTCGTCGATGAAAACGGATCGATGGCGGGCATGATGAAATGCTGCGGCGTATGCAGTTTCTGGGTGTACTCGGGGAGAGACACCACGACGGCATCGTAACGCTCGATCATCGGCGCGAGATACTGCCACAGCTCCGCATTCGGCTCCGAAAGATCGACATGGCACCGCCAGATCCAGGGAGATTTCTTGCGATAGTGCTGGATGATGGGAAGCGGTTGAGGATCGTGAACGATCACCACATCGTGCTCGAGATGCATTCTGACCGAGTTCTCGTAGACGACTTCTTCGTAGATCTGCTTCTTCAGAGGCGTGAGTTTTATCTCGGCGCCCTGCAGCGCATTGTGCATCTTCTTGGTAACGCTGAAGAAGTCCGGGCGCCCCTCGATCACGCGCCATCCTGTCCGGATGCCGGATACGTTCATCAGCAGCGTCAGCGAAGAGAGGAGCTCAGCCACGCCGCCGCCGTAGTAGGTCGAGTTGATGTTGACCACATGCATGTCGCGAAGGCGATCCGCCTTCCTGAGGATGCGTTCGACGCTTTCGCCGCCAATGAAGGGCTCGTAGTCCTCGATCGACTTCAATCTGAAAGTGCGCTGCAGGTTCTCGGTCACGTCATCCATCGCTTGTCCTCGCTGATCCCTTCGATCTGGTGCTCACCGCCAGTGTCCGGAAGTTTACGAACGCCGCTAAGGGTCAAACTGCATGGATGACCACCTGACCGTGGAGAGCGGTTACATGTTCGTGCAGGCAGAGTTGGGTGCCCCAGGTCATGAGCGCGGCGGAACCGGCCGCCATGGCGTACCGGAAGGCCTCCTCCGGGCCATGGCCGGATGCGATTGCCCACACCATGGCACCCAGGAAGCTGTCGCCGGCGCCGACGGTGCTCACGGCCTTTATCGGGAGGGCCGGTGCGCGCAGCGCCATGTCGCGCGTGACCAGCAGGGCCCCCTGATCGCCGAGAGACAAGGCGACGATCTCCGCGCCTCCCGTAGCAATCAGATCGCGGCACGCGGTCACCCGGGACTCCTCGGTGTCGAGGGACTGCCCCGTCAACTCACGAAGCTCGCGCAGACTGGGCTTGATGAGGAACATGCCTTCGGTGAGGCCGGCTGCCAATGCCGGTCCCGAGGAGTCGAGCACGGGCTTTACGCCCCACTTCTTGGCTGTGCGCGCCACTCTTGCGTAGAAGTCGTCGGGAACCTCGGGAGGCAAGCTCCCGCTCATGACAAGAAAGCCCGGACGGTCGCACAAACGCTCGAGTTCATGGGCGCACTGCTGCCATTCCGCTGCGCTGAGCGGTGGGCCCGGCAGGACAAACCGATACTCGTCACCTGTTCCCTTCTCCAGAACCGTAAAGCTGGTACGGGTTTCGTTCCCTATTGGAAACGTGACACTGTCGATGCCCTCCGCATCGACGAGGCGTTGGAGGAGCTGTCCGGTTGCGCCACCTACCGGATAGATCGCAGTGACGTTGCCTCCCATCCGCCGAATAACGCGCGCGGCATTGATGCCGCCTCCGCCGGGATCGTATCGGGAGGATGCGCAACGCAATTTGTGAACCGGCACGATCTGCTCGACCGAGGTCGATATATCGACAGCCGGGTTGATTGTCAGAGTGGCGATGGATGGCATACTGCGGCTCCCGAGTTGCAATCGCCCTGGCGATCGGCTGATCCAACAAACAAAGACGGAGGTGCCGCCTCATGCGTCCGTGAAGCGCAGGGATGAAGCAGATGGCATCCCTGCCCCCCATATGGTGCCCGTTCCCTCAATGCCCGGCGCTCGCGTGCTCCAACTCACCCGGCCGCGCGGGACTGATCGCCGATACCGTCAAAGCTGGCGGAGAAATCTTGCCGCGCCGAGCAGGGCAGGCACCGGCCGCGTTATCACGTAAGTGGGAATGTCCTTCAGATAGCTGAGAAACCGTCCTTTCTCTTGAAAGCGGCTGCGGAACTCGGACTCGACAAAGGTCGATCCCAGCTTCGGGACGATCCCTCCGGCTATATAGATGCCGCCCCGCGCACCGAGTGTCAGAGCCAGGTTGCCGGCGATCGTGCCCAGCATTGCGCAGAACATGGCGGTTGCCTCGCGGGCCCGCGGATCCTCCTTGCCAATGCGCGGATCGGTGATCTGCGCAGGCGTGAAAGGAGCCGACCGCACGCGCTCGAACTCGCAAAGTGTTTCGTACAGATTGACGAGGCCGGGCCCCGAGATCACACGCTCCGCGGACACATGGTCATAGCGACGGCGCATGAGGTCCAACACGACGCTCTCGCGCGCAGTGATCGCCGGCATGGTGACATGGCCGCCTTCGCTCTGGAGCGGAACGGCGCGGCCTTCACGCATCAACAAGGCGCTGACACCGAGACCAGTGCCCGGCCCGATGACACCGATGGGCGCACCCTCGCTTGCCGCTCCAGACCCCACCTGGACGATGTCAGCCCTGTCGAGCTCTGGAATGGAGAGCGCGTTGGCGGCGAAATCGTTGATGACATGAAGCCTGTCGAGACCGAGGCGCACCCGCAAGTCCTCGATCGAGAAAGTCCACGGGTGATTGCTCATGCGCACCCGGTCGCCGACCATAGCTGCGGCAATCGCCAGCGCACCCACAGTCGGCTTGGCGGACGGCGGCTCTTCCGCCAGATAGCTCAAGATGGCATCTGCGATATCCGCATAGGCTTGGGAAGAAAACACGCGAGCGGGACCGATGGTGCCGTCGGGGCGGAGTATCGCAAAACGGGCGCTGGTCGCGCCAATATCTCCCAACAGAGACAGTTCGCCGCTCACCATCGCGCTCCCATCTTCGATGCCTCATGCCGCAGATCGAGCCTATCGACAACTGTCGCAACACCGGCAGCCCGCCTCTGCTCCTTAACTGCGCCCAGATTCCGATCCGACGACCACCATGCGATCTTCCACCTCCTTGACGCCGGGCACCCTTCGCGCGGTCGAAACCAGTCTTGTGCGGAGGGCCGCGTCCGTTGTGGCGCCGCGCAGCTCGACCGCCCCGTCACGCACCACCACGTTGATCGAGCTCCAGCCTGATGTTGGTTCCAGCGACAATGCATCAATCACACGCTGACGCAGAGCGCGGTCTTCGGTGCCGGCCGAAGGCATATCCTCCGCTTGCCGTGCGAGCCCACGGAGCAGATCAGCCCGACTCACGATGCCATTGACCTTCCCATCCTTGACGACAGGCACCCGCTTGATGTCATGGCGTTGCATCATGTCAGCGATCTCGCGGACTGGCATGTCCTCGCTGACGGTGGTCACGTCGGGCGTCATCACGTCGGCTACAGTCAGAAGGCGCGCCAATCCAGCCCCCTCGCCCCAGCCCTCCGAGCCGAGCAGAAACTCGAGCCATTGAGGCCGATCTCGTTCGGGGGCGCCTTTCTGGCCGCGCAGTAGATCCCGCTCCGTCACCATGCCGACCAGATTTCCGTTCTCGTCGACCACCGGTAGCCCGCTGATGCGGTGCCGTAGCATCAGGCGCGCGGCCTCTTCGATCGGAGCCGTTGGCTGAATACTTGCCGCCCCAAGCGTCATAACGTCAGATGCCCGCATAGTCGCCTCCTGAGGGTCGGACACATCTCGACCCATGCTCGTCTCTGAAGAAATCATCTCGAACTGCCGTGGCAGGGTACTCGAAATGTCCACGCGAGCAAGCCGTGGCATCGCTGTCGGCTCAACCATGTTCCGCTGCACAGCCCAAAGATGTCGCCGCGGTCTTCCCACACAGGTCCACGTTGTCTGATCCAGTTGCTCGCTCGCACATTGGATCGGACCGGGAAACAGATACCGAAGCCACGCACGACAGACAGGCGGAGAGAAGCCGTCGCGATGCGCCTGCGCCTTGAGCCGGATCAAGGCCCACCCATCAGCACTCACGCTAATCGGAACTAGGCGATGAAGGGGGTATCGAAGCGTCATTCTGACGCGAAAGAGAGGAACAGATGTTGAAGAAGCTCATCTCCGCTGCCGCAATAGGCGTACTCGGTCTTGCTGCAGCGACATTCGGATCCGCGCAAGCGGCCGTGACAAACTTGGGAACCGGAGCACTCGCACTTCCCGCTGACCCTCTCGTCATCCAGACGCAGGCAAAAGGAGGCAAAACAGCGCGTCGCTCAGCAGCGCCGCGGCGCGCCAGCCCCCGTCGACAGGCTGCACCGCGACGGGCGAGTACCACTCGGAAAGCCGTACCGCGAAGGGCCGCGCCGCACCGTTCTGCGCGAGCCTACCGCTGGAGCCGCGACCGTCGCTACCGGTTCTACGGACCGTTCTTCGCCGTTCCGCTTGGCTTTTCGCTCTACGCGACGCATCCCTGCTATGATTGGGGATTTGGCCCGAGCGGCTGGGGCTACTATTGGAACGAGGCCCGGTGCCCGTTGTGATCATCCGATAAGGCGTGGGTGACGTGCTCTTGGCTGGCGCACGCTGCTTCTGCGCCTGCCATTGCCTGTTCTGGCCAGCGGGTGCCCAACCTCGAGAGGCTCTAAGCGTATCGCAGGGTGCCGTACTACAAGCACCAGGCTCCCCTGAACACGGATAGGCATATCATCAACCGGCAATTGGCGGAGATCGTGACCAACCCCACGATCTCCGGGGCGCATCAGCATGGCGTTCGAGGAAAAGGCGAGGCATGTGCTTATTATGGGCGCGGCCGGCCGCGACTTCCACAACTTCAATGTCGCCTTCCGCGACAACCCCGCCTATAAAGTCGTCGCCTTCACCGCGGCCCAGATTCCGGGTATTTCCGGGCGCCGCTATCCGGCTGCCCTTGCGGGAAAGCAGTACCCCGAGGGCATCCCGATCCTCGATGAGGCGGATCTCGCCGACATCTGCCGCGAACGAGGCGTCGATGAGGTAGTGTTCGCCTACAGCGACGTCGAGCATGTACTCGTCATGCACAAGGCCTCGGTCGCTCTCGCTGCCGGCGCGGATTTCAGCCTGCTCGGCCCCGCGCGGACAATGCTCACGTCGAGCCTGCCGGTCGTTGCAATCAGTGCCGTTCGAACGGGCGTGGGCAAGTCACAGACGGCACGTTGGCTGGCTGACCTTCTCAAGAAGAGGGGGCTGAGGGTAGCCGTGATGCGCCACCCCATGCCCTACGGCGACCTGGAGCGGCAGGCCGTGCAGCGCTTCGCGGACCTGCCGGATCTCGACGCGGCTGCGTGCACGATCGAGGAGCGCGAGGAGTATGAGCCGCACATCGTGGCGGGAAGCATCGTGTTCGCGGGAGTCGATTATGCCCGCGTCCTGCGGCAGGCCGAGGCGGATGCCGACATCATCGTCTGGGACGGCGGCAACAACGATTTTCCGTTCGTGCGGCCGGATCTGCACATCGTCCTGGTCGATCCGCTGCGGCCGGGGCACGAGACGACCCATCATCCGGGCGAGGCGGTGCTGCGCATGGCCGATATCGTCGTCGTGGCGAAGACCAACTCAGCGTCGCAATCCAATGTCCGCACGATGATCGAGACATCGCGCCGCCTCGCGCCCAAAGCCAGCGTGGCTCGTGCGGCTTCGATCGTATCGCTCGACGACCGGGCTGCGGTGGCGGGCAAGCGTGTCCTCGTCGTCGAGGACGGGCCGACGATCACGCACGGTGGCATGTCCAATGGCGCGGGCTACGTGGCAGCGACCCAGGCGCAAGTGGCCGAGGTCGTCGATCCGCGGCTGTCCGCCGTCGGGGACATCGCCGAGATGTTTCGTCAGTACGACCACATCGGCAAGGTGTTGCCCGCCATGGGATATTCGACAAAGGAGCTTGGCGAGCTGCAAGCGACCATCAACGGATCGAGCGCCGAGGCGGTGATTGCCGGCACCCCAGTCGACCTCTCTCGCCTGATGGAGCTTAACAAGCCCGTCGTTCGGGCACGCTACGAGTTCGCCGAGGTGAGTGAACCTCGACTGAGCGCGCTTATCGAGGATTTTCTGCGCTCGCAAGGCACAAGCATTATTCGCAAAAGGCCTGCCCGCGAAAGCCCTCAATAGCCAAGCACCATTTGAGGGTAAAGCTCACCGTTGGAGAACGCGGAGCAGCGCGCGCCCTAGACGGATGACAACGTTGCTTGACGGACGGCCTCTGCCGGAAGCCTCTCCTTGATGTGGCCTTCTTGAGACGCACTGATCGTTCTGCCACGCAGCACGTGTGGTTGAGCTGCCTACGCCGAAGTGGCCGTGGATTGGACCATGCGCATCGAAAGCTTCAGGCTGCCAACAGATCCAGCAGGTACTTGCTGCCAACAGATCCAGCAGGTACTTGGCCGGGCCGCCACTACCGAGATCGCGTACTTGAGCAACGATCTCTCGCGCGATTGCGCCGTCGAAGCGACCCGAGACATTGTCTAGGAACTTCGCTTCGATCTCGGACGATGTAAGCGGCGCTTGCGGATCGCCCTTCGGGAAATCGCGCGACTCCGTGAACCTGCGGCCGTCCTTGGTCACGATCGTCACGCGGGCCGGAAACTTGGCCGGGTAGAGCTTCGTCAGCTCAGGATCGGCAATCACCTCGGTGTTCGCCAGCAATCTCTGCACGTCATCGCGCATCACGCGTTCGGCCGTGAATTGCTGCTGTCCCACCACTTGGTCGAGAGCGGCGACAGCGCAACAGTATGGCACACTGACGCGTGCACCCATCGGCGTCGTGACGTTCTTTGCGGAGAAGTGCGACTTCACGGTGCTGTAGGTCTCGTTCGTTACGCTCGCAATATCGGACGGCTTCAGGTCGTTCTGCGTGACGATGGCGAGAGTAGCTTGAATGGGCGCGTGGCTCGCCAGGATCGAGGGGAAATACTTGAAGCCGTTCTGCAGGATCTCCCACTCGGCACCAAGGCCCCTGGTCAACGCAGCCGGATCGGGCTCGAGCGAGAATGCATTGAGATAGCCCTTCTCGTGCTCGAGCATGGTCGGCGGGGCCGTCCCGCCGATCGCGGCAAGGCGCGCCGAGAGCACGCCGTTGAACGCGGCCTTGCCGGGGTGCAGGCTTTTTGTGAGATCGCCGGAGGTGAAGAACGTGTTCAGCCCTGCCGCCTGGGTGCCTGCGAAACCGAGTGCGGCGCGCGCCCCCGCAGCATCGAGGCCGAGCGCCGAGGCGCTCGCCGCGGCGGCACCGAACGTCCCGTTGGTCGCTGTCGAATGCCAGAACCGGTAGTGGGTCGGCATCACCGCCATGCCGACGCGGACCGCCACCTCATATCCGGCCACGACGGCAGTTATGAGCGCGCGCCCGGAGAGATTCTGCGCCTCGGCAAGGGCCAGGGCCGGCGGCACGACAACGGAACCTGCGTGCAGCAGCGCGCGCTTGTGCGTATCGTCGAAGTCGGCAGCGTTGACGAGCGTCCCGTTCGCGAGCGCCGCCAAGGCCGCATCCGCCTTGATGCCGGGAGAGCCCCAGATCGTGGCCGACGGGGCCGACCCAAAGGTGGCGACCAGCCTGGTCATGACGGCCGCCTTCTCCGGATCGTCGCGCCACGCCCCGATGGCGCATCCGAGAGCGTCGAGAATGACGTCGCCGGCCTGCCGCACGACCGCCTCGGGCAAGTCCTCGAACTTCAGCCCGGCAATGAAAGCGCCAAGCAATGCCGTCGGGCCGTCGGATTCACTCTGCTGCTGGCGCGACTCGACCATTGGCGTCCTCAGCTCCTTTGCCACCGGAGAAGCAGAATCATATCGGGTCGCGCTCCGCAGCGCACCTGCCGACTTTGAATGGTGGCGCGCTGCCCAGTCGGATCAAGTCGAGCTTGCATCGGCGTCACGCCAGTCGCTCTTCCTTCTGAATGCGATCGCGCTCGCCTCTCAGCACCACATAGATCGCCGGGATCACGAGCACGGTGAGCGCCGTCGAGGAGGCAAGACCGAACAACAGCGAGATCGCGAGGCCCTGGAAGATCGGGTCTGTGAGAATGACGGCAGCGCCGATCATCGCAGCAAGTGCCGTGAGCAGGATCGGCTTGAAGCGAATCGCGCCGGCTTCGAGCAGGACGTCGATCAGCGGCCGATCGTTCGTGCGCGCGTGGCGGATGAAATCAACGAGCAGAATGGAGTTTCGCACGATGATACCGGCAAGCGCGATGAAGCCGATCATCGACGTTGCCGTGAACGGCGCGGCGAACAGCCAGTGGCCGAGCATGATGCCGATCAGGGTCAAGGGGATCGGCGTGAGGATGACGAGCGGCAGCTTGAACGAGCCGAACTGCGCGACGACGAGGATGTAGATGCCGAGGATCGCGACGGCGAACGCGGCGCCCATGTCGCGGAAGGTGATCCACGTCACCTCCCATTCACCATCCCACAGCAGCGTCGGCTTGGATTCGTCCCGCGGCTGACCGTGCAGGACGATCGCGGGCTTCTGGACATCACCCCAATCGGCCTTCGCGATCGCGTCCGCCACCGCGATCATACCGTAGACTGGCGCCTCGAAAGCGCCCGCAAGCTCCGCCGTGATCATCGCGGCGGCACGGCCGTTGCGTCGGAAGATCGGGTAGGAGGCCGGCTCCCGCGTCACGGAGACCACGTCGCCCAGCTCGACGATGTCCCGTGCGCCAGGCAGCGCATTGGCCGGCACCGGCATCGCCAACGTCCGCTCACTCACGACCCGTTCGCTCTTCGGCAATGCGATGCGGATCGGGATCGGTTGGCGCCCGCCGCCACGGTGCGAGTAGCCGACGGTCGTGCCGCTGCCGAGGCTGCGGATCGTGTCGTAGACGTCATTCTGCTCGACGCGATGATATTCCAGATTGTTCTGGTCGATTGCGATGCGGACGCGCTCCGGGCGATTGTGGAAGCTGTCATCGATATCGACGATGAACGGCACACTCTCGAACGCCGCGCGCACCTTCGTCGCGACGGCGCGGCGCGTCTCGGCATCGGGACCATAGATCTCGGCGAGCAGCGTCGCGAGCACCGGCGGCCCTGGTGGCGGCTCGACCACCTTGACGGCTGTACCTGCGGGAAGAGGCAGATCCTTCAGGCGGGCGCGGAGTTCGAGAGCAACATCGTGGCTCGCCCGCGCCCGGCGCTTTTTGGAGGTGAGGTTGACGGCGATGTCGCCCTGCTGCGGCTCGGCACGGAGGTAGTAATGGCGCACGAGGCCGTTGAAGTTGAAGGGCGCCGCCGTCCCGGCATAAGTCTGGAATGAGACGACATCGGGCACGACCGCGAGCCGCTCGACCATCGATTGAAGCACCCGATCGGTTTCCTCCACCGACGCCCCTTTGGGCAGATCGACGACGACCTGAAGTTCGGTCTTGTTGTCGAATGGCAGCAGCTTCACCGTGACATGCTGGGTGTAGAGCAACGCCAGCGAGGCCAAGGTGACGATACCTACTGCCAGCAGAAAGCCCCACGATCTCTGCTTCGACTGTAGGATCGGCCGTGCCGTTGCGATATAGGCGCGGCCGAGCCATCCGCCGTGGGCGGCATCATGCGCGTGCGCCGCCGGATCCGCTTTGCCCCCGAATTTGATCATCAGCCATGGTGTCAGCATCACCGCAACAAAGAACGAGAACACCATCGCCGCCGACGCATTGGCCGGGATCGGGCTCATGTACGGCCCCATCATGCCGGAGACGAACAGCATGGGGAGCAGAGCGGCAACTACGGTCAGCGTCGCCACAATGGTCGGATTGCCGACCTCGGCGACCGCCTCGATCGCCGCTTGGGTGCGGGTGCGGCCATCCTTCATTGCCCAGTGGCGAGCAATGTTCTCGATCACCACGATCGCGTCGTCGACCAGGATGCCGATGGAGAAAATCAGCGCGAACAGGCTTACGCGGTTGAGCGTATAGCCCATGATTCGGGCGGCAAAGAGCGTGAGGAGGATCGTCGTCGGGATGACGACGGCGACAACCATCGCCTCGCGCCAGCCGATCGCGACCGCGACGAGGATGACGATCGAGATCGTCGCCAGCGCCAGATGGAATAGAAGCTCGTTGGCCTTCTCGTTGGCGCTCTCGCCGTAGTTGCGTGTGATGGCCATCTCGACGTCGGCCGGGAAGATCTGCCCGCGCACCTGTTCCAGGCGTTCGATGATCTCATCCGCAATGACCACCGCGTTGGTGCCCGGCCGCTTGGCAATGGCAAGCGATACGGCAGGTGATCGCTCGAGCCCGGCGGGCATCTTGCGCACATTCGTGACGCGAGCCTCGGTAGGCTCGGTGGCAAGCACGACGCGAGCGACGTCGCGCACGTAGACCGGACGTCCGTCGCGGGCAGTGATGAAGAGATTGCCGATCTCGGAGGCGCTCTGCAGCGTCTGGCCGGCCAGAAGCGTGCGCTGCTGCTGGACTTCGCGAACCTTGCCGATCTGCAGGGAACGATTGGCGCCGGATACCTTTGCGGAAAGCTGCTGGAGCGTGACGCCGTAGAGCGAAAGCTTCTCCGGATCAGGCTCGACACTGATCTCCTCGGGTTGCTCGCCGACCATGTAGGTGAGGCCGATGTCGGCGAGCTTGATGACCTCGCTCCGGAGCTCGCGAGCGAGGCGCGTGAGGTCGTTCGATGTCCACCTCGATGCAGCTTCAGGGGTCGGTGTCAGCGTGACGACCACGATGGCGACATCGTCGATGCCGCGGCCGACGATCAGGGGCTCGGGGATGCCGACGGGGATCCGCTCCATGTTGGCGCGGATCTTCTCGTGCACGCGCAGGATCGCGGCATCGGAGCTGGTTCCGACGAGGAAGCGGGCCGTGACGAGCACGCCGTCGTCCTCACTCTGCGAATAGACATGCTCGACGCCGTCAATGCTCTTGACGATGGCCTCGAGGGGCTCGGTGACCAGCTTCACCGCATCCTCGGCCTTCAGCCCATTGGCCTCGACCCGGATGTCGACCATCGGTACCGAGATCTGCGGCTCCTCTTCGCGCGGCAGTGTGACGAGCGCCACGAGACCGAGCGCGAAGGCCGCGAGCAGAAAGAGCGGTGTCAGCGCGGAGCCGATGAAGGCGCGCGTGAGGCCGCCGGCAATGCCGAGCTTCATGGCCTACGCTCCGGGAGCACGATACGGTCACCGTCGCGCAGACCGCTCAGAATTTCGATGCGCGTCGCGTCGCCGAGCTGCAGCGTTTCGCCGAGGATGACGGCGACTTCGATCGCGCCGCCGGCCGTCGCGACACGCACATAGTCCACTCCCCGTCGCGTAACGAGGGCTTGCGGCGGCACCGCCAGCACGGACCGCTGCGCCACGGGTATCCAGACCATCGTACGCTCGTTGACGAAGTAGTTGCCGATGTCGTCCACCTCGACGTCGGCGATGACCCGGCCGTCTGCGATCTCGGGATAAACCTTCGCAATACGGCCTGCGCGCGCGCCCGTGGTGCTGCCACCGGGTGCGGCGGAAAGGCCGCGCCGGTCGATGCGGACGGTAGCACCTTGGCGGATCTCCGCCGCATGCCGCTCCGGGAGTGACAGACGCAGATAGTATTGCCCGCTGGCGATGCGAGCGATCTCCTCGCCGGGGAGCACAACCGAGCCGGGCGTTACCGGAACTCTCAGAACGCGCCCGTCGGCCGGCGCCAGCACCTCGCCTTCCCGCGAGCGCTGCTCGATCACGGCCATGTCCGCCCGCGCGGCGGCGACCTGATTCACGATGACGTCGAACTGCAGCTTTGCCTGATCGAGGCGCGTCTGGCTGGTGACCCCGCGCTCGAGAAGCTGTTGTGATCGCTCGAGCTCGGTGCGCGCGTTGTCGAGCTGTGAGAGAAGCGCCTTGAGCTTTGCATTCGCCGAGCTGCGCTCGAGCGCCAGCTTGTCGTCGACCACCAGGGCGACGATTTCATCCTTCTTGACCTCCTTGCCCTCGCTGATCCTGATTTCCCGGATGGACCCGCCGATCCGCGCCCGTGCGGGGACGACAGTACGGCTCGCGACCTGACCGAACACAGCCTTCATGTCCGGCACCGTCATGGCCTGCACGACGAATTCCGTCGCTGAGACCGACGTGGGGCTGGCAATGATGGTCAGAAGCGCAATGAGGGAACTGAGACGACGGGAAGACATGGGAGCTCTCGAGAGTGTTCGGCCGCGCCCTGCTATGCGGGCGCAGTCCGTCAGGTCGGATGCGCCTTCATCGGAAGGCTTCGCCGGGCCTGATGCCGAGCTTTCTGAAAATCACGGCTGCCGGACAGAAGCCGGTGAACGACGCCTGAATCAGGTTGAGCCCAATGAAGGCGGTCAGGAGGTACCAGTAGGGCGAGACGTAAGTCCCGAGTGCCAGCGACACGAGCACCATGATGCCGGCGAACAGCAGAACGGCACGGTCGAGTGTCATCGTCTTTCTCCTTTCAATGTGTAGGTTTGCTCCATCAGGGCCCGCTGCTTTCTGCCCGCATCTTGGTCGTGCGCGCCTCTCTCTGCCGGCTCCAGCGTCGATGGCGCGCAGTAGGCGGCATAGAGGCTCTGCATCACGTCTCGGGCCGGGCCGCTGGCGAGGCTGTACCAGACGGTCTGACCGTCCCGGCGTGCTGCGATGATGCGGTCGCGACGCAGCAGCGCGAGGTGCTGGGAGGCTGTCGAATCGCGGACATCGAGGAAGTCGGCGAGCTGACGGACGGATTTCTCACCACCGATGAGCTGACAAAGGATCAGGAGCCGGTGGCGATTGGCTAATGCCTTCAGCAGATCGCTCGCTTGGTCAGCCGCAGCGCGCATGGCATTCGCATCGATGGCTGTCTTTATATTCATAGTTGCGAATATATTCATTATTGAATATATTGTCAATAAGGAGAGGTGGTCGGCGCCCGATCGCAGGCCGCATTCCCAGGGGAGTTAGCTGTCATGCCTGTGCGGGCCCCCGTTGCGTGTGGAGGTTGCGTCGGTATCACCGACGCCGGCTACGCAGAGGCAATACGCTCAGCCATTGGTCAGGTTGGCACGGCGCGGGATGCGCCTCCCTGTCCTGGATCAAGGGCCACTGGCCCAATTGGCCGCAGGGTTCGATTAGGCAAGCTGGGCGTCGCTCGCGTCCTGGCGGTCGCGCCGGCGCGCGGCGCCTTCGCGACCGATCAGGCTGTTGTTGTGGCTGATTGCGGTAGGCGCGCTGCGGATGACGCGGCGGCTGTCGCACAAGGAGAGACACGATGAAAAGACGCGCATTCATGACGGGAGCCGGCGCGCTCGCGGCATCGGGCTTGGCGGTCGGCGCCGTGCCAGCGCAGACCTCTGCGGCTCGGCCGCGTGTGGTCATCGCGGGAGCGGGCGCAGCCGGCCTTGCCCTCGCCGCCCGCCTGCGCCGGCAGATGGAGAACGCCACGGTCGTTCTCATCGACGCCAAGAAGGAGCACCATTTCCAGCCCGGCTTCACGCTTGTCGGCGCCGGTCTTTGGCGGCCGGGCGATGTCACGGAGGCCAATGCCGACTACGTGCCGCGCGGCGTGGAATGGATCGAGCAGGTGGTCGCCGAGTTCAACCCCGAGACCAACACCGTCGTCACCGCGTCCGGGCAGCAGGTGCCCTATGACTTCCTGTTCGTCGCGACGGGGCTGAAGCTCGACTACCAGGCGATCCAGGGTATGGATGCCACGCTCATCGGCAAGGATGGGATCGCCTCGATCTATGCCGGCCCGGCTGAAGCAGCAGCATCCGCTGCCGCAATCGACCGCTTCCTTGCAACAGGTGGCGTTGGTCTGTTCGGGCGTCCGGCCGGTGAGATGAAATGCGCCGGCGCGCCACTGAAGGTCACCTTCATCGTGGAAGACAAGGCGCGTCGCCAAAACCGGCGCGGGACCGTGAAGCTGATCTACAATGCGCACAATCCCGCACTTTTCGCCGTGCCGCCGGTCCATGAGAAGGTGAAATCGCTCTTCGCGGCACGCGACATCGCAGCGAACTACAATCATGTACTGAAAGCGATCGATCCCGGCACTAAACGGGCGACATACGCGACACAGACTGGCGACGTCACACTCAGCTACGATTTTATCCATGTCGTGCCGCCGATGCGCGCGCCGGATGCGGTGCGCAACAGCCCTCTTGCGTGGCAGGGCGGCCCGCTCGCCGTCGACGGATGGGTCGAGGCCGACAAGGCGACGCTGCGCCATCCGCGGTTCGCGAACGTCTTCGCGGTCGGCGATGTAGCGGGTGTCCCGCGCGGCAAGACGGCCGCGAGCGTGAAATGGCAGGTGCCGGTGGTCGTCGACAATCTCGTCGCCGAGACGGCAGGGCGCAAGGGGACGGCTGCGTACAACGGCTACACCTCCTGCCCGCTGGTGACCGCCTACGGCAAGGCCATGCTGATCGAGTTCGACTACGACGGCAACCTGGTCCCGTCGTTTCCGTTCATTCCGCCCCTCGATGAACTCTGGGTGTCCTGGCTGATTGAAGAAAAGGGCCTCAAAGGCGCCTATCGCGCCATGCTGCGCGGCCGCGCGTAAAGGAGATGCGCCATGAGCGACTTTCATCCCGTCGTGATTTTCTACATCCTCTACGAGAGCATGGGCGTGTGGCTTTGGGTGCTGATGGGCCTGGCCCTCGTGCTGCTCCTCGGCGTCATCTCGGGCTTCATGAAGTTGCGCCGCGCGGGCCGGCCGGCTTCGCGATCACTGGTGGCGGCTGTTGTCGCCGGACTGTTTGCGGCGGCGGTCGTGACCTTCGCCGTGCCTATCTGGACGCTCGCCGATCCGAGCGCCCTCAGCGCGCCGGTCGACTATGTCGTTGCGTTTCTCTTCGCGCTGGTTCCCGGCGCGATCATTGCGTCATTGATCTTCATGCTGGCGGCGCGCCGGTGTGCGCGCGCTGCCGTTGCCACCTAGTGAGACCAAGCGGGCAGCGCTGCGCTTGATGCTCGTCAACGTCCAGCAACGGCGCGTTGCTTAGACTTAAGAGACATTGTTCGCCCGCGCGGTACAGTAACCAGAGCCTTCATCGCCATGCGCTATCACCGCCTTGTCCTGTTCGGTGTCCTGCTGGCGATCGCTGGATCGGCTTATGCATTCGTTTCGCGGCGGCCCATTGCTGTGACGGTGGCGACGGCGCGAGAGAATGTGCCGGTCCGCGTGTTCGGCCTCGGAACCGTGGAGGCACAAGTGATCTCGCGCATCGGCTTCGAGGTCGGCGCCGGGATCTCCGAACTCAACGCAGATCACGGTGATGTGGTGAACCGGGGGCGGGTGCTGGCGCGGCTTCGCGACACGCAGCAGAAAGCAAAGGTCGCGCGCGCCAGAGCGATCGCCGTCAGTGCCGAGGTCGCGGTGAAGAGGGCTGGCGCTAATGTCGTCAAGGCCCGTGCCATCCTTGCTCAGCGCATCGAGATGAACAGGCGGCGTCAGCAGCTGGTGGACCGTCAGGTCACCTCGGCACAGTCGGCGGAGGAAGCCCAACGCGACGAGGAGGTGGCCAAGGCCGAGCTTCTTGTCGCCGAAAGCGATGTCGATGTTGCCAAGGCGCAGCTCACCGATGCGAGAGCGCAGCTCGACTACGAGACGGCGATCCTGGATCAGCATGTGCTTCTTGCACCCTTCGATGCCATCGTCGTCGACCGGCAAAAGGAGCTTGGGACGGTGATCAAGGCGGGGGATCCGATCTTCACGCTGGCAGCCGTCGGCTCCTTCTGGGTGCTCGCCTATGTCGACGAAGCCCGCGCAGGTGCAATTGCGGTCGGCCAGCCAGCGGAGGTCCGGCTCCGGTCCCTGCCCAACCAGGAGTTCGCGGCACGCGTCGTCCGCGTCGGCATCGAGAGCGACCGCATTACCGAGGAGCGGCGAGTCTATGTGAGATGCGAGCAATGTCCGGTGCAGGTTCATCTCGGCGAGCAGGCCGAAGTGTTGATCACCGTCGGCAACCTGCAGAATGCGCGGCTCGTGCCGGAGGCTGCCGTCACCGGCTATGACGGCGCCAAGGGTACAGTGTGGAGTGTCGAGAATGGCCGTCTGAGCCGCCGACTGGTTTCGCTCGGCCATCGGACCGAGGATGCCCGGATCGAGATCAGGGATGGTTTGCCACGCGATGCCGCGGTCGTCACCAGAGTGAGCCCGTCGCTGCAGGAAGGCCGGAACGTGAGGGCCAGCCCGGAAAGCAAGCCATGAACCTGGCTTACCGGGATGTCCGGCACAATCTGTTCCGCTTCCTGCTCACTTGCTTTGGCCTGAGCCTCCTGCTCAGCGTCGTACTCGCGATGATCGGCGTCTATCGGGGGATTGTCGTCGAGGCCTACACGTTCGCCCGCAATCACGGCGTGGATCTGTGGGTCGTGGAATCCGGCTCGCGCGGACCATTTGCGGAAGCCTCCCGCATCCCGGGAGATAGCCGCGAGGGTATCGCACGTCTCCACGGCGTGACGGCAGCCGGGTCCGTCACATATCAATCCGTCGAAGCCGAGCACCACGGTAGGAAGGTCCGCCTCTTCGTCATCGGCTTCGAGCCCACCCGTCCGGGAGGGCCAGCAGGCATTGTCTCCGGCCGCACGATTGCGCGAAGCCATCATGAGATGGTGGCCGACCGGCTCACCGGCCTTAACCTCGGCGATCGCATCAGGCTCGGACGCACCACCTTTACGGCCGTCGGTCTAACCGAAGGCAATGTCGCGTCGAGCGGCGATCCGGTTGCCTTCATCACGCTGCCCGATGCGCAGAAGCTGCAGTTCGATCTGGCGCCGTCCGCCGCGCGCGTTCAACAGGCCCGCGGCACGCAAGGCGCGAGCCGCGACACGGTCAACGCCGTCCTCGCCCGCGTAGCGCCGGGTGCGGATATCGGCAGGGTCGCAGAGTCGGTGCGCCGATGGCGCCATCTTTCCGCATTCACCCAGGTCGCGCAGGAGCGCATTCTCGCCGAGTCGCTCGTCGACCGCGCGCGCCGTCAGATCGGCATGTTCACGAGCATCCTGTTACTCGTCTCGGCGGTGATCATCGCGCTCATCATCTATACGATGACCATGGAGAAGCTGCGCCAGATCGCCATGCTGAAGCTCATCGGTGCGCCAGATCGCACGATCGTCGGCATGATCGTGCAGCAGGCCCTAGCGCTCGGAGCCCTCAGCTTCGTCCTCGGCACCTTGCTGATCCTACAAATCAAGGATCTCTTTCCACGTCGCATCGTGCTGGAGCCGGACAATGTGATGGCACTCGGTATCGTCGTCGTCATTATCTGCCTGCTCGCGAGTGCGCTCGGCGTCCGCGCAGCGCTCAGGGCCGATCCAGCGACGGCACTTGGGAGCTGATCATGAGTGCTTCAGCAGAGCAAAATGCGCTGGTCAGCCTGCGGGGCATCGCCAAGCACTTCGGCGAGGGAGATACCCGGATCGACGCCCTGCGCGACATCTCCCTCGACGTCGCGCCGGGCGAAGTTGTGGCGCTGCGCGGGCCGTCCGGCTCGGGCAAGACGACGTTGCTGAACGTGATCGCCTGCATTCTCGACCCATCGGACGGCAGCATGAGCCTCGACAGCGAGGTCGTGTTCGACTGCTGGTGGCGGCGTCGGGACTTGCGCCGGCTGCGTCTGGAAAAGATCGGCTTCATCTTCCAGTTCCACAATCTACTGCCGTTTCTCAATGCCATCGACAATGTGGCGATCGTTCTGCAACTGGCCGGCTGGCCGCCCGATGACGCGCAAAGGCGCGCCATCGACTTGCTCGACTACCTCGAGGTCGGGTCGCGAAAGACGGCGTTCCCTGCCAAGCTGTCGGGCGGCGAGGCACAACGCGTGGCAATCGCGCGCGCGCTGGCGAACCGGCCCCGGATCATTCTTGCCGACGAGCCGACTGCTGCCCTCGATTCCAGGCGGGCCCGGATCGTCATGGATCTCTTGCGCAAGCTCGCCGTCGAGCAGAACGCCGCCGTCATCGCCGTCACGCACGACGAGAAGATCTTCGACCGCTTCGACCGCATGTTCATGCTGCGCGATGGTCGGCTCGAGGACATCGTGAGCCTGAGTTCAAGGGGATAGCCCTTCATGAGCGCCGAGAAAGTGAACGGGGTGCTGCCGAGCGGAACCGTCACTGTATTGAGTACGGCATCTCAAGAGTGCGGGACCGGCCTGAATCACACCGCAATTTCAATCACATATGTGTTCGCAGTTTTGTCCTGTTCGGCTCGCCATGGTTTCTTGGAGCATCCCTATAGATCCGCAAGTACCCGGACCTGGGCTCTCGCTACAGGCGGAAACAGCGTAAGGCGTTCCGCATCGTTCCGGCACTGAACAGCTAGGACGAGCTCCGCTTTACATCACCCTCGGCACCCGGGTCGTTCGCCGCGAAGGGGGGGGCGACGCTGCTTGCCGCTGCGGGCTCCTTCGGCGTCTCCGTCGGATGCGCGCGGTCCCACTCTCTCTGGCGCTGCTGGAAGCGCTGGTAGCTGTAGGGGATCGTTGCCAGATAGACGAGCGTGATCACCGACAGCGTACCGTAAGGATACGTCACGAGCAGGCCGACCAGCGCCGCGGCTGCCGTCATGATCGGCAGTATGAGCTCGCCGCGAACGCGCTCACCCATGAGCTTTCCCGAGAACGTCGGGATCGTGGAGACGAGCAGGAACGCCATGATAAGCGTGTAGATCGCGATCACGAGCGGATACGCGCGAACGTCGATCCAGCCGAGCCCATTGAGATAGGACGGCAGCAGCACGGTGATCGCGCCGGCGGGCGCAGGCATCCCGGTGAAATAGTTCGACTGCCACTTGGGCTTGTCGACCTCCAGCATCGAGTTGAAGCGGGCGAGCCGCAGCCCCATGCCGCAGGCAAAGAGCAGCACCGCAATCCAGCCGAAGCCCTTGAGGCCTGAAAGGCCCCATGTGAAGAGCACGATTGCGGGAGCAACACCGAAGTTGATGAAGTCCGCGAGGCTATCGAGCTCGGCTCCGAAGCGCGACTGGGCCTTGAGCGCGCGCGCGAGCCGGCCATCCACGCCGTCGAGAATAGCCGCGACGACGATGAGACCGATAGCCAGCTCGAAGCGGTGCTCGATGGCCATGCGGATGGCCGTCACGCCTGCGCACAGGCTCAGCAGCGTGAAGAAGTTCGGCACCAGCATCCGCACCGGGATTTTGCGCTCGCGAAAGAGAAGACGCCGGCGCCGTCGCACGCCCGTATCGCGGCTCGAATCCCGATAAGGCTCGTCGTCGTCGATCAAGTGTCCGCTCCTCATTTCCATCTTCTCCCCTTTTTCAGGGAGAGGGCATCATGCCTGAAGGCTAACCGTCGTAGCCCTCGATGATGATGACGCTCGCGTCCGACGCTTCGTCGCGAATGGCTGCTGCAACCTTGTACTCAGGACTGTCATAACAAGCACGTGCGACTTCGTAGCTTTCGAACTCGATGACGACATGGCGTTCGCCGATCTCCGCGCCTGTGCGCTGCTCGAAATTTCCGCCGCGCACGATGAAGCGGGCATTGTACTTCTTGAAGGCAACTGCGTTTGCGGCGACGTAATCCTTATAGCGATCCGGATTCTTCACCTTCACGTGCGCGATCCAGTATCCCTTGGCCATAGCTGATTCCCCAAATTGAGTACGCCAGTCGGAACCTTAGCGGTCCGGATGACGAACACAAAGCGGCATAATTCTGAGGTTCGCAGAACATACGACGGCCGGGTTTTGAGCCCGGCCGTGCTGCATTTCGTCGCGAGGGAACCAAGCCGTCAGCTCATACGTCCCTCAAGGCCGTAGTCACGCATTTTACGGTACAGCGTCGACCGGCCGATGTTGAGGCGTTTTGCCACTTCCGTCATATGCCCCCGATAACGGCCGAGCGCGAGGCGGATCATGTCGGCCTCCATCGCCTCGAGCGAACGGATTTCACCAGCATCATCGATCGCAGGTATGCCGAGCGCATTCTTCCCCGGTTCGCGGGAGACCTCGATCGTGCGCGGGATGCTGTCCTCCGCGCCGAGCAGTGCCGGCCCCGTGTAGGCGGGATGCGGATCGACGTACTCGGGCGCGTCAGGCATGGTCACGCGGAAGCCTTCGACATGTGCCGCGATCTGCGGGAACTCGTCGACGGTCAGTTCGCTCTTGTCGGCGAGCACCACCGCGCGAAAAACCGCATTCTCGAGCTGACGAACGTTGCCCGGCCAAGCGTAGCCGACCAGCATGTCCATGGCATCGCTGCTGATCGTGGTGATCCGCTTGCCTTCTTCGGCGGCGAAGCGCGCGAGGAAGTAGCGCACCAGCTCCGGCACGTCGCCGATACGCTCGCGCAGCGGGGGCACGACCACGGGGAAGACATTCAGGCGATAGTACAGATCCTCGCGGAACTTGCCTTCCTTGACGAGCTGGATCATGTCGCGGTTCGTCGCCGAGATCAGGCGGAAGTTGACCTTGACGCTCTTCTTCCCGCCGACGGGATCGATTTCGCCTTCCTGAAGTGCGCGCAGCAGTTTGACCTGGGCATCGAGCGGAAGCTCGCCGACCTCATCGAGGAAGAGCGTGCCGCCGTCGGCCTCCTGGAACTTGCCGATGCGCTTGTCGACGGCGCCGGTGAACGAGCCCTTCTCATGGCCGAAGAGAATGCTCTCGACGAGATTCTCCGGGATCGCGCCGCAGTTGACGGTGACGAACGGTCTGCCGGCGCGCTCGCTCTCGCCCTGGATGGCGCGCGCGATCAGTTCCTTGCCGACGCCGGATTCGCCTTCGATCAGGACGGGGATGTTGGAGGCTGCTGCACGGCGGCCGAGTGCGACGACCTTGTGCATGACGTCGCCGCGCATCACGAGATCGTTGAAGGTCAGCGTGCCTTCGACTTTCTTCTTGATGCGCGTGATCTCACCCTGCAGGGCTTCGATCTTGAGTGCGCTCTTGATCGAAACGTCGAGCCGCTCCTGGCTCGCGGGCTTCACCACGAAGTCGGCAGCGCCTGCGCGCATAGCGCCGATGGCGGCCTCGATGGAGCCGTTGGCGGTCTGCACGATGATGGGTGGCGTGCCGGCCTTGGCGCCGACGCGCTCGAGCACGGTCATGCCGTCGGTGCCGGGCATGACGAGATCGAGCAGGACGATGGCGATGGACGGGCCTTCCGAACCTTCGAGGATCTGGAGGGCATGTTCGCCGCCCTGGGCGGTGCGGACGTCGTAGCCCAACCGCTTGATCATCTCTTCAAGGATGCGGCGCTGGGCAGGATCGTCATCGACGACGAGGACGCGCTTGGACATGAGGGCATACTCACGCAACAAAATACGGGACATGTAGGCCGTTCGGGCGGACCGTTCGCGGGCAGGGCCCCAATTTCGAACAGTTCCTCAGACGCGGCTTACTCACGGGGGCGAGAGTGCCCGAGTGGAGTAAACGGATCGTTTCGAAACGATCGCTTTTGAATTTTTTCCGCGTAACCTCGATCCTGTGACGCCGATCTGCGGTCGAGGCGATTGAAATACAACTCGAATTGAGCGCGGCCCTGGATCAGGCCAGAATGCCGCGCCCCCTCTCGTTGTCCCCGGCCTTGCCTTGCCAGCGCCGTGCATTGCGCCAATGGTGCAATTCAAGACGGCAACCAGATTCGGGAGACCGCTCATGAGCACCAGCGACGCCGCCCTCGGCACGATGCCTGAATGGGACCTCGGCGACCTCTATCCCGCAACCGACGCGCCCGAGCTGAAGCGGGACTATAAGTGGGCCGCCGACGAGGCTGCCCGTATGCGCGCGGCCTACCAGGGCAAGCTCGCGGCGCTTGGCGGCGACGGCGCGGCGCTCGCCGAGGCGATCAAGGCCTACGAAAAGCTGTCCGACGTTATTGGCCGGATCGCGTCCTACGCGGGGTTGCGCTACTACGCCGATACGTCGGATGGCGAGCGCGCGAAATTCTTCGGCGACATGCAGTCGAAGATCACGGCAATCTCGACCGAACTTGTTTTCTTCGAGCTCGAACTCAACCAGATCGATGACGCGACGCTCGATGCGGCGCTCAAGCATCCCGAGCTCGCGCGTTACGCGCCGTGGTTCGCGGATCTGCGCAAGGAAAAGCCCTATCAGCTCGATGAGCAGCTGGAGCGCCTCTTCGTGGAGAAGGCGGCGACCTCGCGTGCGGCCTGGGACCGTCTGTTCAACGAGACGATGACGGCACTGCGTTTCGATGTGGAGGGCGAGCCGAAGCCCTTGAGTCTCGAGCCGACGCTAAACCTCCTCATGCATCCCGAGTCCTCGCGGCGTCAGAAAGCGGCGGAGGCACTCGCGAAGGTCTTCAAAGAGAACATTCGCCTTTTCACGCTGATCACGAATACGCTGGCCAAGGACAAGGAAATCTCCGACCGCTGGCGCGGCTATAAGGATGTCGCGGACTCGCGGCATCTTGCGAACCGCGTGGAAGCAGAGGTCGTGAACGCGCTCGTGAGCGCCGTGCGCGATGCCTATCCGCGCATTTCGCACCGTTACTACGCAATGAAGGCGCGCTGGCTCGGCCTGGATAAGCTTGCGCACTGGGATCGCAATGCGCCGCTGCCCGACAAACCCGATCAGGTCTACACGTGGAAGGATGCCGAGAGGATTGTGCTTGACGCCTATGCCGGATTCTCGCCGCGCATGGCGGAGATCGCGCTTCCCTTCTTCAACAAGGGTTGGATCGATGCGCCCGTGCGCGAGGGCAAGGCTTCCGGCGCGTTCTCGCATCCGACGACGCCCTCGGCGCATCCTTATGTGCTGCTGAACTACCAAGGCAAGCCGCGGGACGTCATGACGCTCGCGCACGAGCTTGGCCATGGTGTGCATCAGGTTCTGGCAGCGCCACAAGGCGCACTGCTCGCGCCCACGCCGCTGACGCTTGCCGAGACCGCCTCGGTGTTCGGTGAGATGCTGACCTTCCGCGCGCTTCTGGTGGCAACAACCAATCCGCGCGAGAAGAAAGCGCTGATGGCGCAGAAGGTCGAGGACATGATCAATACGGTCGTGCGCCAGATCGCGTTCTATTCGTTCGAGCGCAAGGTGCACGAGGCGCGCCGCGAAGGCGAGCTGACGTCCGACAAACTTGCCGAGCTGTGGATGTCGGTGCAGGGTGAGAGCCTCGGACCGGCCATCGATCTGAAACCGGGATACGAGGTCTACTGGTCCTACATTCCGCATTTCATTCATTCGCCCTTCTACGTCTATGCCTACGCGTTCGGCGACTGTCTCGTGAACTCGCTGTATGGGCTCTACCAGGAGGCGCATCCGGGCTTCGTCGAGAAGTACTTCGACATGCTCAAGGCTGGCGGTTCGAAGCATCACACCGAGCTGCTTGCGCCCTTCGGGCTTAATGCGGCAGATCCGAATTTCTGGGCGAAAGGTCTCTCCGTCATCGAAGGCATGATCGACGAGCTGGAGACGATGGATAAGGTGAGTTGAGTTGAGGCCACGCGCTCTCAACGAGCGCGTCATGTCCCTTCTCTCCGTTCTTCGTCGCGCTGGAAGCGCGCCTCTGGCG
>JAEZRM010000153.1 GCA_023412805.1 Pseudomonadota bacterium
ACCGCGGACATCGAGAAGGAGGTGGTGGCGCTGGTGCGTGACAGGATCGGCCCGGTGGCGGCCTTCAAGACGGCGGTCGCCGTCAAGCGGCTGCCCAAAACGCGCTCCGGCAAGATCCTGCGCGCCACCATGCAGAAGATCGCCGATGGTGACGAATGGGCCATGCCCGCCACCATCGACGACCCCGCGATCCTGGACGAGATCGGCACGGCGCTAAAGGACAAGGGCATCGGGGGGTGAGCGCGCCTTGACCCGGACCACCCGGCGGCTCTAAGTCCCGGCTCGAGATCCAACGGGAATTGGGGACAGGAGATTTCCATGGCACTTGACGGCAAATGCGCGATCGTGACGGGCGCCGCCAGCGGCATCGGCTATGCGATCGCCGAGCGCTTCCTGCGCGAGGGCGCCAAGGTGATGTTCGCCGATATCGATGTTCAGAAGGGCGAGCAGGCGGAGGCCGATCTCAAGAAGCTGGGCGACGCGCGCTTCGTCAAGGCCGACGTGTCGCGGCGCCTCGACGCGCACAATCTGGTCGCCGCCGCCATCGACGCCTTCGGCGACATCGACATCCTCGTCAACAATGCCGGCATCGTCCACGGTGCCGAATTCCTTGAACTCAAGGAAGAGGATTTCGACCGCGTCATCGGGGTCAATCTCAAGGGCTCCTTCCTGGTCGGCCAGGAGGTCGCCCGCTACATGGTCGAGAAGGTGGAGAAGGGCGGTCCGGCCGGCGTGATCGTCAACATGTCGTCGGTCAACGCTGTCTTCGCGATACCCAACCAGGTGCCCTATTCGATCTCCAAGGGCGGCGTGAACCAGCTGACCAAGGTCATGGCGCTGTCGCTCGCGCCCTACGGCATCCGCGTCAACGCAATCGGCCCCGGCTCGATCATGACCGAGATGCTCGCCAGCGTGAATGCGGACCCGGCCGCGCGCAACAAGATCCTGTCGCGCACGCCGATCGGGCGCATCGGCGACCCGTCCGAGATCGCCTCCGTCGCCGCCTTCCTCGCCTCCGACGACGCCAGCTACATCACCGGCCAGACCATCTATGCCGATGGCGGCCGCCTGCCGCTCAACTACACGGTACCGGTCAAAGAGGAGTAGGGCGCTTCCCGAAACATCCAAACGAAAAAGGCCGGGCGCAACGCCCAGCCTTTTGTCATTCCGGAGACTGTCTGAAAGCCTATTCGGCCTTCTCGGCCTCGTTGCTCTCATTGGCCTGTGCCTCGGCTGCTGCCTTCTCGGCGGCTTCGGCGGCTGCCTTCTCGGCGGCCAGCGCCTCGGCGGCGGCGATCTTCTCGGCCTCGATCTTCGCCTTCTCGGCAGCGGCGGCCTGGCGCTCGGACTCGTTCAGCTTGCGCGCGCGCACGCCGGTGTTCTCGGTGATGCGGGCCGACTTGCCGCGGCGGTCGCGCAAATAATAGAGCTTGGCGCGGCGCACCTTGCCGCGGCGGACGATCTCGACCGCCTCGACCAGCGGCGAATAGACCGGGAAGACGCGCTCCACGCCCTCGCCATAGGAAATCTTGCGGACGGTGAAATTCTCCTGGAGACCGGAGCCCGAACGCGCGATGCACACGCCCTCATAGGCCTGGACGCGGGTGCGAGTGCCCTCGGTCACGCGCACCTGGACGCGAACCGTGTCGCCGGGCTGGAACTCGGGGAACGTGCGCTGCGCTTCGATCTTCGCGGCCTGTTCGGCCTCGAGCTGACGGATGATGTCCATCGCTTTGATCCTTCTCTTGTTCTTCGAACAGCCAGAGCGCTCGACACTCGCCGCGCAGTCCTTGCGACCGCTTGGCTATGTTCCCCGGAAATCCGAAGGACAGGAGCGAATAGTCCGTACTTGTTGACGGATGGGAAAATTCCCGCTTGCGAGCGCGCTCATACACGCTTTGGGCGGGTTTGTTAAGGGGGGCGGGGTCGGCTCTGCGCGAATATCGCGGACAGGGCAAGGGAGGGGTCTGCGATCTGCCCCGTTCCAGCCGAAAAGCTCGGTCAATCGTCCTTCAGCGTTTCGGTGATCCTGCGCATAATATCTCCCAGCTGGTCGCATTCTTCGACGCTGGATTGATCCATTACCCTGTCGATGAGCGCGGTATAGACCGCGAGCGCTTCCATCAGCCGCTGCTCGCCGGGCTCGGTCAGGTGCAGCCGCATGATTCGCTTGTCCTGCGCGTCGCTTTCGCGGCGCAGCAGGCCCTGCTTTTCCAACTGCGGCAGCAGCATGGTGATATTGGAGCGCCCGACAAGCAGCCGGCGCGCCAGATCATGCTGCGATTGGCCAGGATGGCGATAGAGATTCATCAGCACGTCGAGCTGGCCAAGCTTCAGATTGAGCGGCGCCAGCGCACGCGAGAGTTCGCGCACCACTGCCTTTTCCGCGCGCACAAGGGCGATCCAGTTGCGAAACCGCGGATTGTCCCAGGGGAGGGCTTGCTTATTGTTCAATGTTGAACCATTATTGTTCATGATTGAACATCATCCGAGGTTCTTGAAATGGCGTCCATTGGCTTTTCGATCATCAAAGGCGCATTTGCCCTTTCCAGTCACATCGCACCGCATCTGACTGGGCGCGCCGCATTTGAGCTCTTTTGTCGTACAGCCGATCCAAAGCGGGTTTCGCCGCGCGAGGCAAGGGTGCTCGGTGAATCCGCGCCCTTTATGGCGATGGCGCGACGGCACGTTCTAGGTACGCGATTCCGCGAGGTTCTGGTTCACGAATTCGATGCGACCGGCGACGGGGAGGGACCGATGGCCCTGGTCATCCATGGCTGGAGGTCGCGCAGCGAACACATGCGCCATATCGTCGAGGGT
>JAEZRM010000044.1 GCA_023412805.1 Pseudomonadota bacterium
GGTTTGGTCGGCGCTATGCCGATGGTTGCAACCAACCTGCTAGCGGCGCTTGGAACCCACTGCCCCTTAAGAGGTTGAACTCGCGAGCGCCGGGTGACAACCGGGCACAAGGGAGATGGTGGACGCAGCTGATTTTCCCGGTTTCTGGCTGCGGCAACAACGAATAGGTGCGCGTCTACACCTAATCCCTTCCCGGCGTTCCTACGGATCCTCCTGCGCAAACGGCCTACAAACTTTTGGCGGCAAGGTTCTTCGGTCTTCCGAGAGAAACTTACGCTTGGAGCCCTGCCTTGCAGAACTTAATCTCGGCATATGGGTCGTCGTCATTCCAGGAGCATTTGGCCGTGGGAACCCCGGAACTTGTCGCCGAGATTCGTACCGCTGCTTCTACTCTGAGTACCGCTGCCGACGCCGCGCAAAGCGGCGATTTAGCCGCCACTGCGATTGCTATTGAGGACGTGCTCTTTCGGGTCGAAAGCATTCTGAGCCGCATCCGCCTTATAGAACCGCCTGCTGATCATGGGGAACGCCTACTGTCACAAACGGTCGTTCATCGGATGCCTAGGCGGGCTAAGCCGGCCAATCGAATCTTTGCATCGATCGTCGCCGGACCTTCCGCTTGCCCCAAATCATTCCCCCGTCGGGCGAGCTGCAGATGAGCCTCGATCTTCGCACGAAGTTGGCTCCGATCCTCCAACCAGGCCGCCGAGAGCGCGTCCTTTCGGACTAGCAGCTTCGTAAGCTCCTTGAGCAACGCTGTGCCCTTCGCGGCAATGTCTTCAGCCGCCTTCATCGACGTCCAGCATCCGTCCGGATCAATGTGAGCGACCACAGTTCCGAGTCCCTGATGGCGAGCTCGAAAGATAACTGTCGTGCTGATTCGCCTCAAGGGCACACCCCGGCCGCTTCGTTAGATGCATCTCGGGGATAAGTGAGCTCGTAGGAGCCAACACAGGATGATCGGCGATCAGGTCGCTTCTCAGCGAGCACCCGCTTCCCGCAAGCCGAATTCAGGAATCCGGACCGCCTGCTCCAGAGGAGCCCTCTCCATCATGTTCATTCTTATCGATTCCCCGGAGAACGCTGTTGCAGCGCTCGATCGTCTCGCTAAGTTTTGCGCGAACATTGTCCCAATGACCTGCATCGGTTGCTGCCGCCGCCGACAATAGGCAAGTCATCGCCGATTGGAGTTCATTCTTCACCGTTTCACGTTCCATATTACTTGAATAATAGCGTTCGCCCGCGCATCAACCCTCTGATATGTCATGGCGCCATGCGTGCAGTGTGCTGCCTCCGACTTAAAGCCGCGGAAGCGGTTCGGCCCCCTGCTCGCGCAGCGGTCGGGGGAAGCAGCGCGTTCGGTACTGCATAGTGAGGTCGCGCCGAATCACGCGGCCATTTGGCCGGCAACTCTCGGCGCAACGGCGGCAGTCTGCACGCAATCATTCGTGTCCCCGAGCCGCTCGCAATCCTCTGCGCACTCCTGGCAGACTCCGCACATCCCCTGGATGTGTGTTTATCAGCTCGCTGCCAATCAGCATGAAATGCGCCGACGTCCGGCAGATTCCGCACAGGCCATCATGAGCCGGAAGTGCTTGGGTTCAACGTGCTGTCCGCCTGTCTCGAGACAGTGGTGCATGGCCGAGGCTAGACAAACCGAGTGACATTTGAGGCACGTCTCGACGCATGATCACATTTCCTGGGACAACTGGTGCATTAGAGCCTGCCATAACAAGACCAACCAGCCTGCGACTTGTGGAGCCGCAGGCCGTTTGTTCGAGGTGCATTAGTCCTCGATGACCAGAACCACCTCGCGGGATTGCGGTTCGACAATCACCACGTCGTCATCGTAGACAAAATAGCGGTGATCACGGAGATCTGGGTAGCGCTCAACGATTACGGTCGGCAGCGGGCGAAGCTCCACAGTATCAGGAAGGTTCCTGCCGATGGAAATGCTCCCGATGCCTAGCCGTACGCGGGCACCAAGATCGACATGCCGGCGCACGAAGACCCTGTCATCCGCTGCAAGGGTAATGCGGCCCGAGCGAGCTCCCACACGCGAGTCGCCGCCGATCACTGCGACCACAACGTAATTTGTCGGGTGGATGATCACGATCTCGTCCTGCACATAGACGTAGCTGTAGCCCCGATACTCCGGAACGATCTCGACCACATCCGGCGGCAGGACGTGGAGCGACGCAGAACGAGGCACGCTCGCTCCGACGCGAATGTCGAAGTTCACGTTGGTGACGCGGTTCGATTTCGCGCTCTTCGTCATTCGATCGCGAATGCTAGTGCGCTTCTGCTCTGAGAGCTGAACCCGATCGCCGGAACCACGGTCGCCGTCCGCCCGGTCGATCCGCTGCCGGTCATCACGGCCATCCTTGGTGCCGTCACCGGCCGCGCGATCACGATCCTTGGCAGGCTCCTTGCCGGATTGCTTTGGTGCATCCTTGCTTTCGCCGCCGCTGGCTTGGTCGCCGCGCTTATCCTTGGCGGTGTCGCCCGCCGAGCGGTCGCGGTGCTTCGTTTGCCCCTGCTCGGACTGCTTCGTGGCATCCTTGCCTTTGTCACCGCCCGAACGCGAACGGCGCTGGTCGTCATCGTCCTTCTTCTGACCCTGGACCGCGCTTTTCGGTGACGCTTTGTCCTGTGCCCGATCCGAAGCCTTCGGAGTTGCATCCTGACCCTGCACACGAGACTTTGGAGACGCCTTCTCCTGCGCTCGGTCGGATGCTTTGGGTTCTGGCGCGCTGTCGCGCTGAGCCGTGCTGCCCTTGCCTTTCGGCTGCTCTGACGCCCCGCGCTCCTGACTACCCGAGCCACGGTTAGCGTCAGGACTCATCTTCTGCCGTTCCTGAGCACCGCCCGAGCTACCGCCCGGTGATTGCGCGACGCCTGCCGTCGCCATTGCTGCAAGAAGCGCCATTGCCGATGCCGTAACGAGAAGGTTTTGTTTGGGCATGCTTGAACTCCTACCATCGATGCCTACGGCGGAAAGGCAACGATTGAGAAAGGCATTCTGTTCCGGTAGCACGCCGTCATCGAAGGGCATGTAAAAACCGACAAGGATGGATTAGCCGCTGCCAAGGGGGCGATGAAGCGAGGTTCTTGGCGCCGCTTATGAGTCAAGAGCTGAGATGGCGATGTGATAGCGTATTGCCGGCAGGCAGATTGCCAAATCAAAACGCAAGGAACGACACCGCGACAATTGCCGCCGCTGCTCAAAGCGGTGGCCATCGCACCCGTTCAAGCAGCATCGAACCGAAAGCTGGTTTCACCGCTGCAGTTCATGCCTCGTGGTTCAGCGCGGAAGCCGAGGGGCCAATGACGCCCCTCGATGCTCCACACTGATCTTGGCGCCTAGCGATCACTCCCGGGACGACCGCGATCCTCGCCACCACCGCCCGATCGAGGATATGCCCGCTCCTGACGCTGCATCTGGCGCATTTCACCGCGCGTCCGATCCATTCGATCACCACGATCCATACGACGCTCGACGCGATTTACGCGACGCTCACGCACGCCTTCCCGGCGATCACTGCGACGCTCGCCTCGATCATCTCGACGGCTCTCGCGACGATCCAGTCGGTCCTCGCGCCGGTCAATGCGACGTTCCACGCGTCGATCGCGGCGGTCAATGCGGTCCTCCCTCCGGTCAATCCGACGTTCCACTCGGGCATCACGCCGGTCGGCTCGGATGCCGCGCCAATTAGCTTCCCAGCGATCCCGCCAACGAGCGCGCTCGCCGTACCACGCGCGTCCGCGGTAGTAGGAATCCCAGTAAGACCCCACGGAGAAGCTGATGATGGGCACATCAATCTCAGATACATATTCAACCAGGGGCACGTAACTTCCGCGAACCGGATAGCTGAGATAGCCCGCGTAAACCCAACCGCGGTTATTGTCGGCGCTCACATCGCACCAGCTGTAGCCGGCCACACAGCCGTGCACATCCACCGGCGTGCGCCCTGGCACCACGTCAACCACGGGGAAAGCTGTCGAGGGTCCAGCTCTCATATTGAGATCCACCGTGACGATTGCATCCTGGGCCGAAGCTACAGCCGGAAGAGCGGCCATAGCGAGCACGCCCGCCGCTATCGAGGTTACATACCGCCTCATGGATTGTTTCCTTTCTACACAATGCTGGCCGCGCAACTAGCGCGGCACGGACTTAAACTTTCTTTCGCGTGAACATCCGCCTCTTCGGGTTGGTTCCTCGCCTGCAAATGTTCGGGCCCCCTGAAACGGCAATGGTTGAAACAGTTTCTTTGCTGCTTTGCGACGCAGCTGGTCCGAATCGCTATGCTGCGGCGCAGAAATCCCGCCGCGTAACACTCCACTTCCTGTCACCTTTAGCCAGCACTGGTTCGCCATCCCTTCCCCCGAGTACATCGTAGTGTAACACGGCGCATCGCCGTCTCGCTTTGCCGGACCCTCGCCCCTTGGTCTCAGCCAAACACGCCGTACGTCCAACAGTCGGGGACGATGAGCCAGGGCGGAGCCAGGTCAAGGGGTGTCCCCAGCTTCCGTCGCATTCGCTCCGTGCAGCCGGGTGAAACCCCTCCCCTCTGTCCCGTCTCCTCATAGCCGATGGCTCCCTTTGGCTCCGACAGGCCGCAACGGGTGTGGCCTCGAAACCCAAAGGAGACCGCCTCAATGGCAAACCAAGAAACCACAAGCCGTAAGCCGACCCACGACGTGCTTCACGTGCGCGGTGAAGGCAAGAGCGCTACTGGACCAAGATAGGACCGCATGGCTGCGCGAAGACGGTCAAGGACTGAACCTCGCGCTCGAGTTCGTGCCGGTAGGGAGCGACGGACGCCTTGTTATCCGCATCTGCAAAGACAAACCCGCCAAAGAGGAGAGCCGTTGATGAACCTCTCACCTGCCGATGGCGTGGTGGTCATGGGCCTCTGCCCCTTCCCTCTCGAGGGGGCGGCTGAGGCGGATGTGGCGCGCATCCTCGATAGTTGGTTTGCCGAGGACCATTACGACGACAACCCTGCCTACTCCTGGAACGACGACGAAGGCGACCGCTCATGAGCCTCAAGAAAGCCTACCGCGTCCTCATCCAGGACAAGCGTGTCTACACACTTGACGTTCATGCCTACGACGACACCGGCGCCAAGGAGCTCGCACGCGACATCTTCCAGCACCAGGGTTTTGCCTCGGGTGTCATTGTCGAACTCCTGAGCAACGCCTGCTACGAGATCGTGGGCGTTTCCGAGAAATCCAATGAAAGCTTTAACCAATGAACCAACACCAAACCTACGAGGTGCAGCTGCAGGAAGTGCGTACCTGCGCAATTCAGGTCACAGCTGCCGATGCCGATGAAGCTGAGCAGCTCGCGACCGACCTCTACCTTCATGCCGGCCTTTGATACGGGGGTTGCTTCCGACACGTCGAAAGGGGCGGCTACGACATCCGAAGAAGGGCCGAGCGACCATGCGCCCGTATGGATCGAGTTAGCCGACATCCGGAAGCGGTCGCGGTCAACGGCGCTTCGCGGAACGGTTCGTAAGGCCGCGGCCACCACGTGCGGCCGCAACTAAGCTGCATAAAGAAGCCTGGAAATTTGTGCCGGACCCCATTGTCGAGCTAGCTGCCACGGCTACCAGAACCGCTCGGCTCCAAATACGGTTGGATAGTAGCGCGTATGCTGGTGTTCGCGTCCCATCCCTGCTGCCCAGACCGCCGCGACAAGTCCCAGCAACGAGGCAGCTGCTGCGAGAAAGCCGGCGACGACGGCCTGTTTGCGCGCCTTATCGGCAGCTTCGCGCACTTTCTGTTCGGCGGCTTGCTTCATGCTCTGCGCCCGAGCGAAGGTTTCATCTACTCGACGCTGGGCATCCGCCTCCGGGAGCCCGGTCTGACGAGAAACGAGCTGGGCAAGATAGTTTCGGTCGTTCGCGGCAAGTGAACCATCTGCAAGCCCAACGACGAAGGTGCGTCCGGCCTCCGCAACAATTGCAGGATCAGGCCTGGTCTGACCTGATGCTGGCGCCGGCGTCCCGGCAGGTGCTGCTTGCGCGCGGAAAAGTGTGTCTGCGACGTAAGATACATTCTCCGCAGAGAGGCTAGAAGCGGCTTCGGCGACGCCCGACGCGGCTTGGCCGACCACATTCGCTGTCGTCCGGGCTGCGGTTCCCGCCGCGAGAGCAAGAAAAACCAACCCCACGGCGGTGCCCAGCGCCCAGACCATGAAGCCGTTCGCACCGGCCCGAAACTCCGCCTCCTGTGGCTCCAGGTCCGGCACGTCTGATAAACGGCCGGCCAAATAGCCGCCCACAGCGAAACTCCAAACGTGGACCATGACCATCCAGACCGCAGCCGCACTTGCCAGAGTGATGATGGACAGCCCGGAGTCCCGATGCGCCGATGTCAGTGACAGCCCGACCCCGGTGCCAAACGCGGTGAGCAGTCCGGACAGCGCCGCGGCTGCGACAGCGCCGGCAATAACGGCTCGCCAGTCGACGCCGCTGGTCTTCACAGGTGTTACGATGGTCGCCATCTCTCTTTACCTCAAACCAAGGACCGAAAGGATGGCCATAACGACCACTATCAAGCCGACCAAGTAGATGATGCCGTTCATCGGATGCGCCTCCCCTTGAAGTGGGCCCGTAATGTTTGGCCGTCTGCTGACATCGCTTAAAACGACCTTCAGTGGTAATCGTTCCTCTATTCCCTTAAGATAGCAGCGTTCACTGGGTTTGCTCGGTTTCGGCACTTGACTGCCGCGAGCGACGCCGTGTTGCTTCGATCGTCCGATCTGCGATTACGGTTGACCGCGGCAGCGGAAAAAGCGTCATTTGCTTGTCCAAAGACGCAGGCTTCCGGCGACGGGGCCTCGCCGGTTGTCCGGAAAGACGCAATACCATCGCGCTCCTTGTCGCCTTAGCCTATCAGCTAACTATCGAGGTCTACGACATGCTCTCGGGCCCACACCCGGAGCTCTCCGCATTTTTCGATAAAGCTGGCGATATCTGCAGCTTTGATCACTTCCACACAACCTTCATCGAGGTCATCGGCGATTCCCGCCTTCTCGATAAGCGGCATCGCCTCTCGCGAGTAAGCTATGAACTTGCAGTGCGCAAAGGCGTCGCGGACGAAATCTTGGGACGGGGCGTCCTTGGTCAATTGTTCCACGCTCTCTTCCGACGTTAGTATCATAACCGCGTCGAACAGAACCGAAGGGCCCCCGTCGATCTTGTAGTGTGCTTCGACGAGCGTCCCATCGGAAAGCGTGGCGCCCGCAATTTTGGGAGCAACGACCTCGTGGACCGCGGCAGCCTTCTTCACAGCCGTCAGTGCCGCCTTGTAGAGCTTCGCATCCGCGCCATCACTTAAATAAATCCCGAGCTTACGGCCTTCAAAGCGCTCGGGCCCCCGGACGATGATGCTGAGGACGTCGGAAGTTGGAAGATCAATCGGCTTCTTTGCGGACTCCGCCGGTGCAGGCACTTCAATGCCGAGTCCACCTGCCACCGTCATAGCGAGTGTTTCATCGATCACGGCGAGATGTGAGGTCATGCGCTCCCGAATATCGGCACGCTCACACCGACTGAGCTCGAAGACAAGTGCAGCAGCTATGTGCTTCTGCTCAACGGGTGTCTGGCTTCGATAAAAGAGCCGCGCCTGGCTGTAGTGATCCGCAAAGCTTTCGGGCCGCAGCCGCATCTTTGCGCCCTCGGATTCGGTTGCATGGCTTCGGAAGCCACGACTGGGATGCTCACGCGGACCGCCTTCCGCCCCCCAGCTATTCGGCTCGTAATTGGCGCGCCCCTTCGGATTTTGGATCGCCATGTGACCGTCCTGCTGAAAATGCGCGAAGGGGCAGCGCGGGGCATTGACGGGGATGTGCGTAAAGTTTGGGCCCCCAAGACGCTTAATCTGCGTGTCCAGATAGGAGAAGTTCCGTCCCTGCAGCAGTGGGTCATTGCTGAAGTCGATGCCCGGCGGCACATTCTGCGTGCAAAACGCAACCTGTTCGGTCTCCGCGAAAAAGTTGTCGACGAGTTCATCGAGAACGAGCCGTCCGACCACGCGTACCGGAATGATCTCTTCCGGAATGAGCTTGGTTGGGTCGAGAACGTCGAACTCAAAAGAGTCAGCGAACTCTTGGTCGAAGAGCTGCAAGCCGAGCTCCCACTCCGGAAAAGCCCCCGTGCCGATGGCGTTCCATAGATCGCGCCGATGAAAGTCTGGATCGGCACCGTTGATTTTTACGGCCTCGTTCCACATCACCGACTGGAGACCGAGCTTCGGCTTCCAATGGAACTTCACGAATGTCGAGCGATCGTCCGCGTCGAGAAGCCGGAAGGTGTGCACACCAAAGCCTTCCATGAAGCGGAAAGAACGCGGTATCGCCCTGTCCGACATGATCCACATGATCATGTGCATGCTCTCGGGCGTCAGCGAAATGAAGTCCCAGAAATTGTCATGGGCCGACTGCGCCTGCGGGAACGCGCGGTCTGGCGCCGGCTTTACGGCGTGGACGATGTCGGGGAATTTGATCGCGTCCTGAATGAAGAACACTGGAATGTTGTTACCGACTAGATCCCAGTTGCCTTCCTTGGTGTAGAGCTTGACAGCGAAGCCGCGCACGTCGCGTGCAAGGTCGAACGATCCTTTGCTGCCAGCGACGGTCGAGAAGCGCACGAACGCCTCGGTCTTCTCGCCGACGCGCTGAAAAATGTCGGCGCGGGTGATGTCAGCGAGCGATTCGGTCAGCTCAAAGAAGCCGCGCGCACCGTATCCACGAGCGTGCACCACCCGTTCGGGTATGCGCTCGTGATCGAAATGGAAGATCTTCTCTCGGAAATGGAAGTCCTCGAGCAACGTAGGCCCGCGCTGCCCTGCCTTAAGGGAATTCTGATCGTCGGCTACGGGTATTCCCTGCTGTGTTGTAAGGCAGTCAATGTCCGAGGCGATCTGATGCGTTTCGCCGCCGGGCCCATTGGCGATCCCCAAATTGCTAGGCTCCTTTCCCTTTCTGCTTTTGCTGGTCCCGCCAGGATTTGTCTGAATGAAAGTCTTGCGACGCGACTCCATCGTTGTTCTCCTCGAGTTGTCGTGAACCGCAACGATCGGTTCGCACCGAAGTTCCTTGGCCGCTGCGTATTGCGAGTGGCCCACGGAGCTGCTCGCTTTCAGCGAATGTGCTCTGGGCGGATTACCGCAACAGGTAGACGCCAGTAGCCAGTGCGGCTGCCAACACCAGAATGAATGCGAGATAGAACGCTATGGGGCCGCGTGAAGGCGGCGGCGCAAGACGCAACGGCGGACGGGCCTCTGCCTCCATACGTCGTTCCTGAAGCGAAGCTGCGTGGCCGGCGGCTTCGTCATCTGTGCCCAATGGAGCAGCCGCCGGATCGATAGAATCCACCTTCTCACGTGTTCTTCCGCCACTGATATCCGCCCGGATGCGGTCCACAGTTGGAGGGGGCGACTGATCTCGGCGCTGGTTCATGCGCAAATAACACCAGCCAGTCTGCTGAGTTCCGACAACCGAACAGGGTGAAGAACGGGCGCTCTGGAGCGCCGGTCGAATAAACCTCCGGGGCCGCCCATTTCTTCCGGACGTCAGGAACGACGGCGCCCGACCACGGGTTAAGGCGACACAACCCTTGCGCGCAACACGATCGAAGAGGAGGTCGTCATGGGTCTGTTCTCAAAAGATATCCAAACCATGGACGATCTGTTCCTGCACACGCTGCAGGACATCTACCTACGCAGAAAACAAGATCGTGAAGTCGTTGCCGGACATGATCGACAACGCCGGCAATGAAGAACTGAAGCGCGGCCTGACGGCTCATCGGCGCGAGACGGAAGGACACGTTCAGCGGCTGGAACAGGTATTCGAAGCGATCGGCCAATCGCCCCGATCGGTCAACTGCCCGGCCATCGATGGCATCATCGAGGAAGCCGATGAGGTGACGGGAGAAGTCGAGGACAATGACGTTCTCGACGCCGCCATCATCGCTGCCGGCCAAGCTGTCGAACACTATGAGATTACCCGGTACGGATCGCTCATCGCCTGGGCAAAGCAGCTCGGACACACGGACGCAATCCGGCTTTTCGAGCAAACTTTGAGCGAGGAAAAGGCCGCAGATCAGAAACTCACGTCGCTTGCCGAAGGCATGATCAATCAGCGGGCGGCCAGCTCAACTCGATTGTAGGGTCGTTCCACACTCGACGTGCTTACAGCAGAGATAGGGCATCGTATGCACAAACTCAGCAAGGAAATGCGCGATTGCATCAATGCGTGTCTAGCCTGCTACGCATCGTGCCTTGGTACGTCCATGATGCATTGCCTCGAGCAAGGAGGCAAGCATGTCGAGCCTGAGCATTTTCGGTTGATGATGGGCTGCGCAGAAATTTGCCGGGTGTCAGCGCATTTCATGTTGATCGGGACCGAACATCACAAGCACACATGCAGGAAATGCGCCGAAATCTGTACAGAATGCGCGCAAAGCTGCGAGCAACTGGACGGCATGCAGGAGTGCGTGGATATATGCAGGCGTTGCGCGGAGGCCTGCCGGCAAATGGCAGGATAATTACCGACTCGAGGCACGCTCATTAGGGCGTGCGGCTGCGCACAAGTGGCGACGCTATCTACGCCCGTTTGTAAGGAGACCACCGACGGCAAGTCCAAGGGCAAGCCCAGCAAACCCACCTGCTACGGCGCGGATTGGAAGCGGGCTTCCCATCCAGGCGTAAAGCGCCTGGGCATCAGTCCGTAGTCAACAACGGACGCGATCATCGAGATCGCGGCTGCGTCGCGCAAAATACGCGGCGGGCCAGCATGCGGGCCGTCTCTCGGAGCGCTTCGAACAAGGTCGCCCAGAACACGCATGCCCCGTGGTGAGTCGCCAGCCCCGTGCCGCTATGCTTCAAGTCGAGATCCTTAACGTCACCCGCATCCTCCCCCTGGAGCCAATGGCTCGTCGCATTGATCGGCTGAAAAAATGATGCGCCCTCAGCTCTTGCAAGGAGGGAAAGCACCGCAGCACTGACCGCGCTGGCCACCGTGCCGGAGATGACGGAATTTGTAAGAAGTCGAATAACGTCGGGCATTCAAGACCACCTGCTATCAGCTCGTAGTGAGCGGTACTGCGGTTTTCGCGGTCGATCCTGCACGGTCAAGAAGACAAGCCCAAAGGCTAGCAGATACCGCGGCCAACCGGTTAATGCGCTTGCCCACTCGCCACGATCAGACGCTGTTGATTTGGCACCTCCGGGCGCGGCTACTGCCGCCTTCGTCGCAGCCGTTACGAGTGGAGCGACGCTCGATGTCGAGAGGCCCTTTGCTTCTTCCTCTTCATGGGCCTCGCGCCAGCGAACGATGAGGATAGCCAGCCCGCCGCAGATTGCGAAACCGGCAGCAAGGATCCAGTACGCATCTCTCGCGCCGAACTGCTCAATCAGGTAGGCGGTGAGCACCGCAATGGCAAAGCCAACGGCCAGTACGAAGGGGATCGCGACCGACGCGCGCAATGCGTATTTCGTGGCAATCGAGCCGACCGATGTGGTCAGCCAATTCATGATGCCCTTGAACAATACTACCTCCCGCCAAGCCGGAGATTTCAGCGATGTTCCAGGAACGTACGCGCTGACTGTCAGTTCCTAGCCTAGTCACACTTCAGTTGGAGATGTCCATGGCTCGGAAAGCGAGGCCTTTGGCGATAGTAACCGGTGCTTCCACGGGTATTGGTTACGAGCTTGCCAAGTGCAGTGCAGATGCCGGCTTCGATCTGGTGATCGCGGCCGATGAGCCGGAAATAGAGGCTGTAGCTCCCGACTTCGAGAAGCTCGGTGCGCGTGTCGACGCCGTGAAGGCCGATTTGGCGACGGTCGAGGGCGTTGATCAGCTTTACAAGGTCATATCCAATCGCCCGGTCGACGCCCTGCTTGCCAATGCCGGGCACGGTCTCGGCAAAGGCTTCCTCGATCAGGACTTCAATGACATCCTCCATGTGGTGAACACGAACGTCACCGGCACCATCTATCTGATCCATCGCGTGGGTCAGCGCATGCGGGCAAGAGGCGACGGCAAGATCCTTATCGTCGGTTCAATTGCCGGCTTCATCCCCGGGACCTATCAGGCCGTCTACAACGCTACCAAGGCCTTCCTGGACTCGTTCTCGTTCGCTCTCCGCGCCGAGCTTGCCGATAGCGGCGTGACCGTCACGTGCCTCATGCCGGGGGCGACGGAAACCGACTTCTTCGAGCGCGCCGACATGCTCGACACAAAAGTCGGACAGGGCAAGAAGGACAGTCCCGCCGACGTCGCGGCGACGGGCTTCAAAGCCATGATGAATGGTGAGGGCGATGTAGTGAGCGGCTGGCAGAACAAGCTTCAGTCCGCCATCGCGAACATAACTCCCGCATCGGTTCTGGCCGAACAGCACCGCAGAAGCGCGGCGCCTGGATCAGCCAAGCAGTGAAAGGTCGGCGACCATGAAGGCTTTGTGCTGGCACGGAAAAGGCGACGTGCGCTGCGAGAAAGTGCCGGATCCAAAGATCGAGGACTCGCGCGACGCGATCGTCAAAGTGACCGCGTGCGCCATTTGCGGCTCCGACCTCCATCTCTATGACGGCTACATGCCGACAATGAAGGCCGGTGATGTGCTCGGCCACGAAACCATGGGAGAGGTGGTCGAGGTCGGAAAGGAAAACAATAAACTCAAGGTCGGCGATCGCGTTGTGATTCCGTTCAACATCGCCTGCGGCGACTGCTACTTCTGCAGGAGGCAGCTATGGTCGCTGTGCGACCGCTCCAATCCCAATCGGGGCGCAGGCTGCCGAGATCATGGGGCATTCGCCGTCAGGCTTGTTCGGTTACTCCCATCTTTTGGGCGGGTTCGCTGGCGGCCAGGCTGAATACATCCGCGTGCCCTATGCCGACGTTGGCCCCATCAAGATCCCAGACGGCATTCCGGACGAGCAGGTACTTTTCCTGTCCGATATCTTTCCGACGGGCTATATGGCGGCGGAAAACGCGGGGATCGAGAAGGGCGACACCGTGGCGGTTTGGGGGTGCGGTCCTGTCGCCCAGTTCACCATCCAGAGCGCCTGGATGCTGGGCGCTGGCCGCGTCATTGCGATCGATCGTGCTCCTGAGCGCCTGGCAATGGCCAGGAAGCATGGGCGCGCAGAGACAATCAATTTCGACAATGAAGACGTTTACGACCGTTTGCAGGAAATGACGAAAGGGCGTGGCCCCGATTGCTGCATCGATGCCGTCGGCACGGAAGCTCACGTCGGTGGCGCTATCGGGTCTGTCGTGGATAAGGTGAAGACGAGTTTGTACCTCGCTACGGACCGGCCAAGCGTCCTTCGCGAGATCATCATATGCTGCCGGAAGGGCGGTACGATCTCGGTGCCGGGCGTCTATGTCGGGGTCGTCGACAAAATCCCCTTCGGCGCTTTCATGAACAAGGCGCTCACGATGAGGACGGGCCAAACGCATACGCACCGCTATCTGGCGCCGTTGCTTGAAAAGGTGCAATCGGGGCAGATTGATCCGTCGTTCGTCATAACCCACCGCGCTGGCCTCGAGGACGGTCCTGAGCTTTACAAGAAATTCAGGGACAAGGAGGATGGCTGCATCAAGGTCGTGATGACGCCTTGAGTTCGCTACGCCCTGATTGCATGTCGGGCTCATCATGCGTGTGCTAGTCGTCGGTGCGAGCGGCTTGCTCGGGTCGGCAATTTCGGTCGCCCTATCGATGGATGGTCATGAGGTAATCGGCGCGACACGCAGCGGTCGTCCATCGGGCCTAGCGCGCGCCATTTCGATCGACATGCGCACTGCGCGGGCAGAGGACTGGTTGCGTTCCTTGCAGGGTATTGACACAGTCATCAACTGTGCCGGCGTTCTCCAGGACAGCTCCAGGGATTCAACGAATGCCGCCCATGCAGACGGGCCGGCAGAATTGTTCTCCGCCTGCGAGGCGGCGGGCGTGCGCAAGGTCATCCACTTTTCCGCGATAGGGATGGACCGCGAAACCCCTACCGCGTTCTCGCAAAGCAAGGCCAGGGGAGATGCAGCACTTCAGGCCTCCGATCTCGATTGGGTCATCCTGCGGCCTTCCGTCGTGGTCGGGCAGAGTGCCTATGGGGGAAGTGCCCTGTTTCGCGGGCTGGCGGCCCTTCCCATCCTCCCCGAGCTGAAAGACGCGGGGAAAATCCAGGTCGTTCTGCTTTCGGATGTGGTCGCCACCGTCCGCTTCTTTTTGCAGTCCGGCGCACCGACGCGCTTGGCGCTCGAGTTGGCAGGCCCGGAAAGGCTGGCATTCGAGGAGGTCGTTAGTGAATACCGTGCTTGGTTTGGCTGGCGTCCGGCAAGGCGGATAAGGTTGCCGCAAGGGCTCATGCGGGCGGTCTTCGCCGCGGGAGATTTTGCGGGATGGCTCGGTTGGCGACCCCCCGTGCGGACTACGGCGCTTATCGAGATGAAGCGAGGGGCGGTCGGCAACGCCGAGCCTTGGATGGCCACGAACGGCATCAAGCCTGCCTCACTGCGGGCATCGTTGATGAGCGTGCCCGCCAGCGTGCAGGAGAAGTGGTTCGCGAGACTGTACTTGTTCAAGCCGGTGATTTTCACCGTCTTCTCGCTGTTCTGGATCCCCACAGCGTTCATGTCGCTTGGGCCCGGGTGGGATATCGGCATTCGCTACATGAATGAAGGCGGCGTCACGGGCTCGTGGGCTGCCGCGACGGTTATCGCGGGTGCAATGGCGGACCTTGCCGTCGGCATCGGTATTGCGGTTCGCAGGACAACTCGGCCCGCGCTGTATGCAGCATTCGGTCTTTCCCTGGCGTACGTCCTCATCGGAACCTGGCTGGTACCAGGCCTTTGGATCGACCCGCTTGGCCCCATGCTCAAGATTTGGCCGATTTTGGCGTTGAACTTGGTGGCGATTGCCATCCTCGAGGATCGCTGATGACGTATCTGGTCCTCAAGTACCTGCACGTCATCGGTGCGTCGGTGCTGCTGGGGACCGGAGCAGGTATTGCGTTCTTCATGCTGCTCGGCCATTTCACGAACAAGGCAGCGGTTATCGCCGCCATCGCCCGCATTGTGGTGATCGCAGATTTTCTTTTCACAGCGACGGCGGTCGTGGTCCAGCCTATCACGGGCATCGCACTCGCGTGGCACATGGGCTGGTCGATCTGGGAAGGATGGCTGTTGCTCTCGATCCTGCTCTATCTGCTGACGGGGGCCTTTTGGCTTCCCGTCGTCTGGATGCAGATGCGAATGCGAGATCTCGCGGCGGAAGCCGCATTCGGGGGCTCCGAGCTACCGCCCGAGTATCACCGCCTCTTTTGGTGGTGGTTTGCGTTTGGCTTTCCGGCATTTGGGGCCGTGCTCGGCATATTCTGGCTTATGATCGCCAAACCGGCGATTGCAATCCTCTGACGACGCTCAGGGAACCGCTCGACTGCCCAAAGCATTTGGCGACTACCAACCGGTGGAGTGCGCCATGGGCCTGTTCAGCAAAGATATTGCGACGTTTGACGACCTCTTCCTCCATGGCCTCCAGGATATTTACTACGCCGAAAATCAGATCCTCAAGGCGCTTCCGAAACTGATCGACGCGGCGACCAATCCGCAGCTCCAGCGCGGCCTCAAGGACCATCTCAAGGAGACTGAAGGGCAGATTGCGCGGCTTCAGCAGATCTTCGAGATGCGCGAGGAAAGTCCGAAGGGAACGAGGTGCCCGGGCATCAACGGTCTCATCAGCGAGGGAGACTCGATCCTTGGCGATGTCTCCGACACACGCGTGCTCGATGCCGCCATTATCGGGTCAGCGCAAGCCGTCGAGCACTACGAGATCACGCGCTATCAGTCGCTCATGGCGTGGGCGACCGAAATGGGGCGCAAGGACTTCGCCGACATCCTTGGCGAGAACCTGGCAGAAGAAGTTGCCGCCAACGAGCGGCTGAGTTCGCTCGGGCAAAAGGTCGTCAACAAACGAGCCGCAGGCAAGCCCGCCGTTCGTACCACCGCTCGCCGCGGCACACCCAAGAAATCGCACGCCCACAAGGCTGTTCCCAAAAAGCGGGCGCGCAAGAGTGCATGAATTTCAAAGGAGGGACGACATGACGACGCTCGCCGAGGCTCGACCAGACCCGACCCATCGCATGCCAAGCCTGCAGATCCTGGCCAGTGAGCTCGATGAGTTCAAGCGGACTGGACGTCAGCTGCATCTCCTGCATGCGGTGCGCGCCCTGGATGAGGCCCGCATCGAGCTTAGGGAATTCGTGCAACTGCAAGTACGGCCAGAGGCGCCCGCGGCGGCGGAGCCGGAAAATCCTCGATGAACGTCAGCAATGAGCACAGCAAATCGCTCTGGATGGACACCAGCGTCTACGACGACGCTCTCACGTTGCAGAGCGATGAGACGGCCGACGTCATCGTGGTCGGCAGCGGTATTGCGGGCCTGTCCACTGCCTATGAACTGGCAAAGGCCGGGAAGAAAGTGGTCGTCGTCGATCGTGGCCCCATCGGCAAGGGAATGACGTCCCGTACGACCGCACATCTCACGGCGCAATGCGACGATGGATTCGACAAGCTCATCGCCCGGCGTGGCGAGGAACTGGCGAAGCTCTGGTATCAGAGCCAGGCCGCATCGATCGATCGGATCGAAGCCAATCAGAAAGAGCTCGATATTGATTGCGATTTCAGACGAGTCGAAGGCCATCTGTTCTTGGCGCAGGGCATGGATGTGGAGTTTATCGACAAGGAATTCGATGCGACCAGGAAGGTCGGGATGCCCGTCAACCGCGCCAAGGGCGTGCCATTCGCAGATCAGGATGCGACGCCTGCTTTGCACTACCCGGACCAAGCAACCTTTCATCCGCTGAAGTACCTTGCAGGCCTCGCTGAAGCGATAGGCGCAAAGGGCGGGCGATTCTACGCAAACACGATCGCCACCGCCGTCGAGGAGTCGGATGCTGATGTTCGCATCAAGGCAGGATCTCACACGCTGAGCGGTCAATATGCCGTCGTCGCGACCAACTCGCCGATCAACGACAAGTATGTGATCCACAGCAAGCAGGCGCCGTACCGTACTTACGCCATGGCCTTCGCGCTGCCGAAGGGCAAGCTCGCCGATGGCCTCTATTGGGATACGCTGGAGGCTTATCATTATGTGCGGCTGCAGCCTTGGACGGACCGCAACGACATATTGATCGTCGGTGGTGCCGATCATAAGTCCGGCGAGGCCAATGACGCGGATGCTCGGTTTCTCGCTCTCACGGCATGGATGCGAAATCTGCTGCCTGAGCTCGGCAAGGAACTGCATCGCTGGTCCGGTCAGATCCAGGACACCATCGACTATTGCGCATTCATCGGCTTCAATCCCGGCGACAAGCGAACTTTCATTGCCACAGGCGATTCCGGCCAAGGCATCACGCACGGCACCGTCGCGGGCATCCTCATCAGCGACCTCATCCTCGAAGGGAAATCGCCCTGGCAGGATGTGTACGATCCCGCGCGAAAGCCCTTGAAGGCGGCCGGAACCTTCATCAGCGAGAACCTGACGGCCGCAAAGAAATACGCGGAGTTCGTGGGGCCAGGAGAACTCGACTCCTGGGATCATCTCCAGCCAGGCCAAGGCGCAATCGTGCGCAAAGGTCTGCAGAAGATCGCCGCCTATCGAGCGCCCAATGGCGAGCTGCTTCTGCGTTCGGCAGCATGCTCTCATCTTGGATGTCATGTTCATTGGAACAGCTTCGAAAATTGCTGGGATTGTCCGTGCCACGGTTCGCAATTTGCGCCGGATGGCACCGCGCTGAATGGCCCGGCATTCGCACCCCTCAGTGAGTACAAGGAAGGCTGACGCAGAACGCCATGGGGAGCGTACTTGTTGCTGCCGGAAATGACTGGCTCCGTCACAGGGACGCTCGTCTTGGCGCGGCCTTGGCCTATTATTCGGTCTTTTCTCTCGGCCCGCTTCTCCTGATCGTCGTGAGCATTGCGGGCTTGTTCTTTGGTCGCGAGGCAGTGTCGACGGCACTCAACGGGCAGCTTCGAGAGCTCCTTGGCCCCGCCGGAAGTCAGGCTGTCGAAGCCATGCTTCAGGGTGCCGGCTCTCAGACCAGTGGCACGCTTGCAGCCTTGATCGGCGTGCTTCTACTACTGGCCGCTGCCCTTGGTGTCGTGGTCCAGCTGAAGGATGCCCTCAACACCATTTGGGAGGCAAAAGAGCCCGAGCACTCAGGCGTGTGGACTTACCTGCGAACCTATCTGATCTCTTTTGCTGGCATTCTGGGGCTAGGGTTTCTTTTAGCCGTATCACTCGTCATCAATACGGCGCTCTCCGGCTTCTCGTCCTGGCTCGGCTCAGGTGAAACCCTGCTTTGGGAAGCGCTGAACTTTGCAATCTCGCTCGCCGTGTTGTCGGCCTTGTTTGCCATGCTGTTCAGATGGTTCCCTGACGCCGACGTGACCTGGCGGCACGCTTGGGCAGGTGGCCTCGTCACTGCACTCCTGTTCAACTTGGGAAAGACCGTAATCTCCTGGTACATCGGCACACAGGGCTTGGAATCGACTTACGGCGCGGCCGCGTCGCTCGTGGTGCTTCTCATTTGGGTCTACTATTCGGCTCAGATCCTGCTGTACGGCGCCGAAGTCACGCACGTGCTGAGCCGGCCGACCGGGCATCAACAGTCTCACGCGGTACATCAGAGATGACGGCTTCAGCAAAAAGCACGATCATGCGTTACTCTGGCTTGGCTTTCGCCGGATGTTTCGCGGGACTTTTGGCGACTGTCCCAATGACCATGGTCATGGTGCATCTTCATCGACAATTGCCGCGAAGGCAGCGTTATGCCTTGCCGCCGCGCATCATTACGGATGGCGTGGCTCAGCGCTCCCCTCTGACCGCACAAGTCCTCCCACAATCTGGGCCCGGCCGGGCGCTGGCTGCGCACTTCTTATTTGGGGCGGCAACGGGAACTTTTTATGGGGTCGGTACGTCCGGTCCGCGGACCAAGCCAGGCCTCGCTTCCGGCGTCGCATATGGACTTGGTGTATGGGCCGCGAGTTATCTCGGCTGGGTTCCAGCTGCAGGCCTGATGCCGGCCGCGACTAAACAGCCGAGCGAGCGAAATGCCATGATGATTGCCGCGCACATCGTGTGGGGAGCGGCGTTAGGTACTGTGACAGCGGCTGTGGCCGCCCTTGCCGGCGCCAGACAGCATTAGATTTCTGGAACAACGACGGGTCGTGCAGCGTTCCAGGGTTACCCAACCTGGAGTGCTGTCATGGACAATCTGGACAAGCTATTCGAAGAGACGCTTCGCGACGTCTACTACGCTGAGAAGGCCATTCTGAAGAACCTGCCGAAGATGGCCAGGAAGGCCACATCCGAAAAGCTCCGCTCTGCGTTCGAAGAGCATATCGACCAAACTGAAGAGCAAGTCGGGCGTCTCGAGCAGATTTTCGAGATCATCGGCAAGGCGCCGCGCGGGAAGCGCTGCCCGGCGATCGATGGTCTCGCCGAGGAGGCCTCGGAGATCATGCAAGAGGCCGAGGATCGCACGGTCCGCGATGCCGGCATGCTGGCAGCCGCGCAGGCTGTCGAGCACTACGAGATCGCGCGATACGGCACACTGGCCGCCTGGGCCGAGAAACTCGGCATGAAGGATGCGGTCAAGCTCCTAGAGACCACGCTCAAGGAAGAAAAGGAAACCGACATGAAGCTTAGTGAACTGGCCCTGTCGGAGATCAATATCGAAGCCGATTCCGATGGTATGGCCGCCAAGCAATCGCGCGGTACCGGAAAGAAGGGCGGAGCGGAGGCGTCCCACCGTCGGGCATAGCGCCATGTCGCACAAAGCGTCTATTACGGATCTATCGGCCCGCGTTGTGGAAGCAGCGCGGGCTTCTCATGCCAGGATCATCACCGTCGAATCGTGCACGGCCGGCTCATTGTGCACCCTCCTGGCGGATACGCCCGGCGCAGGCGACGTTCTGCTTGGCGGGTTTGTCACGTATGCCAAGGCGTGCAAGTCGGACGTTTTGGGCATCCGGCAAGAGTTTATCTCATCGCACTCGGCAGTCAGCGCCGAGGTAGCCGCCGCCATGGCAAAGGGCGGTCTGTCAAAATGCAGTCCTGCTACGATTGCAATCGCGATTACGTGCGTGGGCGGCCCCGAACCTGATGACGACGGCAATCCAGTTGGCCTCGCGCATCTGGCGGTACAGGTTCGCAATGGCCGCTTGCTCCATCGCCGCCTGCAAATCGAAGAGCAATCCCCGGGCCGCATTCGTGGCGACGTTCTTGCTCAGGCGTTGCACCTCACGCTCGAAGCCTTTGGCGTGGAGGCCTAGATGAGGAAGCAAAAATCCCATCCAATGACCGATAGCTTCAACTGGCTTGCTACCAAGTCAGCGGAGGCCATGGGCTCTGCGTCTGCCTTCATTGCCGCAACGTTAGCTGTGGCGCTTTGGGCGGTCTCCGGCCCTTTGTTCGATTATTCTGATACTTGGCAGCTCATCATCAACACGGCGACGACGGTCCTGACCTTTCTGGCTGTGTTCCTTATTCAGCACACTCAAAATCGCGATGGCCGCGCCGTTCAACTGAAGCTCGACGAGCTCATCCAGAGCACGAAGAGCGCCCGCAATCGCCTCATAGACTTGGAACATTGCACCGACGAGGAAATGCGCGAACTGGAGCAGGAGTTCGCGAGAGTGCAGAGTATGCGACAGGATAAGCGGCGCAACGAGTAGACTAACTTCACTCATCCGCCGATCGCCAACGCTGGCCGAAGGGCATTCTCCAGTGCCCTAGAACTCGCGCATCAGAACGATGCCATCGTCGTAGATCCGAACATCCAAGTGGCCATCCGAAAGCGCCGCCATCAGCTCGGAGAATTCCGCAGCTGTGAAGTGCTGCTCGGCAATTCGCAGTACGGCGGCGCGCTTGCGAGCTTCCGCATCCGAGGCTTGCGGATGCATACCGATGCCGTGGCGAAGTCGAGGGTCGTGAACGGACATCGGTGTACTCCCATTTTGATAGGGCGCCCGAAGGTGGGTGATAGTGCGGGTTTCGCCTCGAGGTTTCCCGCTAGTCCGGCCTTCGAGTCTCCGCACGCGAATAACGGGAGAACGGCAACGAGCGTTCCGACATTTACCGCAACGCGCGCTGATTGAAGGCGCGTCCGACACATAGGCCCGGGCATTTAGGGTGGGCACGTGAAGGAACTTGCATCGCGGATAGGCCGTTGACCAATCCGACTACTCGAGAGTTAGGGTCTGAGCACGAGCATTATCGCCTGCATCGTGGTAGGCATCATTTCCGGATGGCTCGCAGAACGCATCATAGGCCGAAACCATGGTCTACTCACGAACCTCATTGTGGGCGTCATCGGCGCCCTGATCGGCGGGTTCATTATCTCCAGCATGCTCGGCTTACGATACGACGAAGGTCTCAATCTGGCATCCATCGCAGTCGCAACGCTCGGTGCTGTCATCCTTCTCGCGATTGCTGGCGGCGTGCGCAGGCCTCGCTCGATGCCATGATCGATCGCCCGCACGACTCGAAACGGGCGTTTGTCTTTGCCTATTTTTCCGCCTGACGGGAAATGGCAGGGGAGTGTCATGCGCGCACGTCGGATTATCGAAGGGGCCTCCTTCGGACCCGATGTGTTGAAAGTTGTGCGAACGGCTTTCGATGAGGCCTGGGCGGCCGTCGTTGACAATTTTGCGTCTTCCGAACACGAGCCGGCGCGCGAAGCGCTTGCGTTGGCGAGGATGTCGGCGACCCGGATGACACGAATGATGTCGAAAGGTCGCGCGAGGCGGGCATCCGCGCGATGCACCTAAGCTACCCCAAGCGCTTCAACGGAGTGCCCTCGTCTGGTCAGAGCGGAACTGACGGTTGAGTATTTCAAGCGCAAAGTAAAGTTCAGGGATGGAGCCACTTAGGCGTTCAGGCGTCGCCACGGCCTCATTGCACCGCGTGCACACAACGCCTTTAAGGCCCGTCTGCATAGCTGTGGCGGGTAAGAATGGCTGGGTGCCAGAGTGGCAGTCATTGGCAACATTCGCGTGGAACCGAGACGTATGAGGAGCGTTTTCGCGCCTGCTGAAACAAGCAAGAGGTTCCGACGATGGCCCAGTTCACAGTCGACGCCGCAAACAGTCTGATTGAATACAACCGCCGCCGCATATCGCAGCTTGTTGCAACCAAGGGGAACGACCCCCTTATCAATCGGGTGGTTCGGCAGCTCGAGCTATCAACCCGCAGCCTAGAACGGCACCGCGACGCCTTGCTGGCCAATGAGGAACATCGAGCATGTTGAGTGCCGTGGAGGGTGAAGTTCTCATGCCAGTCGAGACGCTGCATCAGTGTTTCGACGACGCCTACGATCGCGTGGAGAGGTGCACGACCTTCTTGCATGACGGAGGGCCAATGGCGAGGATGCGGCAAGCTTCTCGTCGCGCTTCGGAAGGCCGAAGCCGAGAAGAAAGCAGCTTTGGCCGAACTGCGGAAGCCCCGCTGGCTGAAGGTGGTCTCAGGCTCATGAGATAGACGGTTCGGGCTCGGGCCGCTGACGGTCTGGTTACGCCAGCGAAAGTATTGGACGCGCCAAATCAGGAACACTGCAATTAGTCGCGTCTGGACATTCCCGACCGCACGAATCAAATTCCTAATAAGACGTAAATGGCTCACGAAATTGTTTCCCGCAACGGTACGGAACCGGACTCTTCCTCATATGTTAGCGAGCCATGGACAAGACGCGCATCAAGGTATTCGGGAGGCAACTAAGGCTACGGTACGTCGCATCAGACGACCTGCCCTACCCGATGCGCAAGGCGCTCGAAGTTTTGGCGAACCAGCAGTCGGCACCAACGTCCATATCTCGCGGAAAAGCGAGTAGGCTATTGGCCTCCCCTCTCGCCACGGGTCGTCGAACCTTTTCCGTGCTACGAAATTCTAACTCTTGCCCAATCGAACGCCACTGAGATGGACCAAGCTCGTGCCTCCGCGCACAGTCGCCGGTGTGTAGAAGCGTACCGTCGCATCGGCGCCTCCACGCCAAATCAAGAAGGAAGTCGCGCGCGTCGATGGCCACAGAAACAGAGCACCAGGTCGACCAAGTCCCAAGTTCCGACAACGAGGCCAACGCTTCGCTGAAACGTCTCACCGTCAACATTCCCGACGAACTGCACCACCGCGTCAAAGTGCGCTGCGCCCACGAGCGCCTGCAGATCTCGGAGCTGTCCGTTCTCTCCTCACCAAGGAATTCCCGCCCGCTTGAACCTGAGCCCCGCCCTCCCCGCCTCTCCGACGTCCGCGATGCGGACTTGGTGGCACGGGTAGAAGCGGCACGCGGCAAGGCCGGACGAAATCGCCCAGATCAAGGAAGTCTTCCCAAAACTTCCCCTCGAGGTGATCGAAGAGGGCTGCACAATCAAGCCCGCAGATCCCACGGTTCTTGCGATTCCCGCGCGACGGACTGCGCGACGCTAGCCACGCATAATCGGTAGCGGACGGCTGCTCAGCTCTTACGCATAATCGGTAGCGCGACCCCGCCAGCGGCGCGCCGGACCCAAGCGTGTCGCCTGGATCATTGCTCAAAACTTGCCGACCGAGGATCTAGAACTCGCCGCCAAGCTCATGACGGCGACGGCGGCGCTTTCGCCGCGCACCAAGCGCGCTGTCTATCATCTCATGATCGCCGGGGCGCCGGACGAACGGCCAGAACCTCATCATGCAAACCATTGCCCGTGAGACGCTCGGGCAGGCCGGGTTGGGAGAGCATGAAGCACTCGTGATGGGGCACGGCGATCGCGACCACGCCCATCTGCACATGATGGTCAACCGCGTGAATCCGAAGACCGGCGTCGCTTGGCGCGTAAGCCACGACTACGCCCGCTTCGACCGCATCATGCGGGATCTAGCGGATCATTACGGCTTCCGCGCCGTACCGGCGGACCTCTTTGCACCCGACGTAACAGATGAGATGCCCAAAAAGCCCAATAGTCGCGCGACCTATGCCGGCAAGCGCGGCGCACAGACCACGCGGCTGCAGTGGAGCCGCGCCAACGCAAGGGAGTTGGGCGCACGCATCTCGGAAACGCTTGTTGCGGCATCGACATGGGACGACTTGTCGGCCTAGTCGAAGCCGAAGGCTATAGGCTCGAGGCCAAAGGGCGCGGCAATGTCGTGGGCAACATAGACGGCTACGCGAAACTTTCCAGTCTGCGGCTTGCGCATACGGCCAAGGATCTCCGCACGCGTAAACGCAGAGCGGAGCCATCCACCCGCAAGACGAAACCTCGCGATAGTGCGTTCGCCGTTGATGCCATCGACATTGCACGGGCCATGGTGACGCTTGGCCTCGCGCAACGAAGCACAGTGCGCGAGGCCGTAGAGGCCGCTGAAGCCGCCCGCAAAGTGCGACTCGAGCAGGCACCGCTGATGGTTCAGCTGCTGCATCGGCTCGGGCGAGCGACCACGTCGCTATCGCAGCCATCACCAAACCTTCGCCGCCTGCCGCGCCCGGAGCGGGCGCGTCAGCTCACAGCTCGAAGTCAAATGGGGTCGAAGCAAAGTGGGCGATAGCTGCGAGCTCGCGCGTCATCACCCTTGACCTTATGCGTCGGTCAACAGCTCCAGAACCGTGATCTCGGCCCGCAAGCTCGCGCAGCGATGGACAAGACCTCGCCGTTCGGCATCGCTGGCAGCTACGATCATCGCAATGACGCGTGCCAGTTCCGCTCGACGCGTGGCCAGTCTCGCCTCCGCCTCCTGTAGAGCCCGTCCGTTGAGATCCGGGTGCATGATTAATTCATCGCCCATGCGGTGTGCGGACGCAAGACCCGCGACTGCGCACAATGTCCAAGCTAGGTCAGACCTAGTCGGTCTCCTTGGTCGTTTAGGCCGCCGCAGGACCTGGATCATAATCATCGTCGCAGCCCGCGCCGATCGCCTTGGGCCGCGATGCGGGCTGCAACAGAACGACGTCGCACCTTCGATCTGTCACGGCTCGAACAGCGCCGCGTTCATTTCCGGGCCGACGCCCCGCCTCCGGCTGATAGAGAACCCGGAGCAGACGGATTTCCTCGACGCGTCCATTTTCCTTGTTGCAGATGATCGATTCTGGGGCGAGCAACCCAAGCAGCGCGAGACCGCGCATCGTGGTAATGGGCAGCGTCATGCCGGGATAGGCATTCTCGCCTCCGTAGACCAGAATGCGCTCGCACGGCGGTCCACCGCCAATGCTGTACTCAACGCGGCTGTTAAGGGTCGCGGCGTGCGGATCCACGCCATCAAAAAGAACGACAGAGGTTGTCGCAATCTTCTGCCGTAGCAGTTGCGTGAACGCGTCGTCACAATGCCCCCGTCTCTCGAGCATCACTTCCAGAATGCTCGCATCCTTGGCCGTCAGTTGACAGCGACTCGCCTTTTGCATGGTCATAGCTCCGCCGCGCTCGTCGAGGCGGCAAACGGAATGAGAGGTGCCCGGCGGCATCAAGCCGCGGATCGCATGAGTAGCGCTAGCGCTTGAACGAGGCCGATGGCTCGCCTTCACTGACCCGATGCGCGGTCTACAGGCTCTGCAATTGCAGCACTTCGGCCGTCGCAGCAGGAGGTTCGACAGTCAGCACGGTGAGCACCTGCTGACGGCCGTCGCGGGCCGACCAAGCAATGGACTGGCCGACAGAGAGACCAATCAGCGCCGCGCCAATAGGCGTCAGAATCGACACTCTGTTCTGCGCAATGTCGGCCTCACCCGGATACACAAGCGTCACCCTGCGCTCCGGACCACCCTCGGTGCGGAATTCGATCGTCGATCCCATTTTCACAATGCCAGCCGGCACGGATTTGACCACGCGCGCCCTGTCCATTTCTCTCAACAAGACGCTAGCGACGTCAGGCGTCGAACCCTCGACAAGCAACGCGAGGTCGAAAATGCGGTCATGATCGCCTTTGCTGACAATAATCTCCGGCAACAGCCGATCTTTTTCGAGGTGTTCCATGGGTATCTCCTGCCGCGGAGCCAAGCTCTCACGCAGCATTTCAAAACAACGATGGTTGGAAAGGGCAGGATTGCGGCACAACCCCGGGCTCAACAGCCCGGGGCTAACCAACCGCGACCGTATGGGTCCGGAGAAACCATGGTTTTGCGTGCGACATGAAAGAGAGTTTGGCGCGCTAGGCGCCTTTGTCAAGACCGGCATGCAAAGGGTAACGAAATGCGCTAGTTTGGCGATGGAGGTCAGCGTTCAATGAACATCCTGGTCGCGACAGATTTCTCAACCCGCTCCTTCTGCGCGTTACGGCAGGCAGGTTTGCTTGGTAGGGCCGGCGGCAAATTGCATGTGCTGCATGTCGTCGACGATGACCAGCCGGCTGATCTCGTGCGCATTGAAAAACGTGAGGCGGAGCGCGTTCTTCGCGAGATTTCCTCCATTCCGGAATTGGACGGGGTCGATGCGCGTGCTCTCGTGGTTGAAGGCGACCCCTTTGACGCCATCCTACGCACGGCGCGCGATGTCGCGGCCGACCTGATTGTGATGGGCGCTCACCGCAGGCAGCTCCTCGACATCTTCACCGGGACAACCATCGAGCGGGTCATTCGCAAAAGTACGGTTCCGGTCTTGATGGTGAACAACGAGGCACAGCGGGCTTACAAAAAGATCGTTGCGCCGGTCGACATGTCTCAGGCTTCTGCAAACGCATTGCGAGAGGGCCTATCGACGGGCCTCATCTCCAAGGAGAGTTCGACCACGCTCGTCCATGCCTTCACGGCCTGGGCAAGGGGCAAGATGTACATTGCCGGCGCCGATGCCGCTGCCATTGCAAAATACGTCGATGACGAAAAGCAAAATGCCTCCAAGGAGCTGAGTGCATTCCTCGCGGCCCACAATCTGGATAAGCAAGGTTGGGCCGTTCGTATCGAGCAAGGCGAAGCGATCGAAGTGATTTCACAGGTTGCGTCAAATCTGGGTGCCGATCTGCTGATCATGGGCACCCACGGCAGATCGGGCCTCCTGAAAACCTTGATCGGAAGCGTAACGGAGCAGGCACTGCGTTCTCTGCCCGTTGATATTCTCGCCGTTCCACGGCGCGAAGGCCGATAACTTAACGTCCAGGCGCGGACCTGACCTGCTCGTCCCGTGCCGAAGCCACGTCCGCGAAGCGGCCTTAGCCTCGCCGCCACCTACGACGAAGCCATTCGGCAATGTCACTGCCATTGAAGAAAAGCGGGATGCGGCGGGGTCTATCCAGAATGACCAAGCCTACCTCGGAGATGGCGCCCTTGGGATCGACGTCCCTGACAATGAGGTCAATGTCGCCGCAATTCACACGATCTCCCACTTCCGCTGATCCACCCAGCCGATCAGACATGAATTCACCGATGGATAAACCCACCGGCGCCCTTCTCAGCGCCGCTGTGGGATATTCGCTGGCAAGCATCGAATCCGGCTGCCTGGGGTCGACGCGAAATTGCCATAGAAGTCCGCATCGTCGCTGCCAAGGACAGCGGGACTCGCAAAAAGTCGGTCGAGAAGCCGCAGATATTGTGGCGGCACAAACAAGTATACCAGATCGCCCTCGCGCAGGCCTCCCGCATAGGGTTGCCTCATGGAATGCCCGTCTCGGACAATCAATGATGGCCTCGCCCAACGCGGCAACCTTCCTCCAGAGACCACGGGGCTCCCTGCCACCACGCGATACACCGCAAGCTCATGCTCGGCGTTTCCAGGTAGCTCGAGGTCGACCCGTTGGACCGGTCCAGTTCGAGAAGGAACAATCAACCCGAGCCATCTCGCCATCGGCCGTATTGTCCATCCCTGCAGCACCAGAGACGACAGCACAATGATGTAGGCAACATTGAACAGCAGCTGGCCGTTCGCGAGGCCGGCCGTCAACGGAATGATCCCGAGGAGTATGGATACGGAACCACGGAGTCCGACCCAGGATATGAACGTCGCCTCCCGGCGTCGATAGGCAAATGGCAGCAAACAGACCCAGACGGCGATTGGCCGGCAGAGCAGCGTCAGTGCAAGTGCGATGCCGAGCGCAGGTGCCGCAACGTTCAAGAACTCCGACGGCGTGGCGAGCAGGCCAAGGACGAGAAACATGGAAATCTGAGCCAACCAGGTTGCGCCCTCGAAGAAGCGGCCGAGCGCCAGCCTTCCACTCATTTGGCTGTTTCCAGCGACCAACCCTGCAATGTAGACCGCGAGAAAGCCGCTGCCGCCGAGGTAGCCCACAAGGCCAAACAAGCATATTGCCGCGGAGAGCACGCCAATCGGGTAAAGTGCTCCTTCCAACGTGATGCGGTTGGCTGCTGCGACGATCAAATATCCGCCGAGCAGCCCCGCTATCGCCCCAAGACCCATCTGCAGTCCGAAGCTCGAAACGAAATCGAGAGACATCTGCTGGACGGAACCGCCACTGCCGATCAGCTCGATCAGCGTAACCGTCAGGAAAATGGCCATGGGGTCGTTGGAGCCGGATTCGACCTCAAGCGTGGCGCGAACATTCTCGCGGATGGATACGCCGCCGACCCGCAACAGGAAGAAGACAGCGGCAGCATCAGTCGAACCAACGATGGCCCCGATCAAAAACGCCTCTAGCCACGAGAGATCCAGCAACACTCTCGCCGCAACGCCGACCATCCCAGCTGTGAGCACGACTCCGACCGTCGCGAGAACGAGCGCGGCTGGCCCCGCCTGCGATAATGTCCTAAGGCGCGTGCCAAATCCCGAATCGAACAGAATGATCGCCAAGGCGAGACTGCCGATGAGGTAGGCAGATGCGGCATCATCGTACCTGATGCCGAGGCCATCCTCGCCCGCAAGAAGGCCAACCATAAGAAAGATCAACAGCAGCGGTGCGCCAAAGCGGAAAGCCAGCGTACTGGTCAGTACGGACGCCATGACCAGTCCTGAGCCGATCAAAACGGCAGGAAAAATCCAGTCGATCATTGCCAATCGCCGCCACCACTCTCCTCGCCACAATGGAAGAAGTTGCGCGCGAGCTCAACGCTGCATTTGATCGTGCGAATTGGGTTGGGCGTTTCCCGGCGCACGCGCCGGGGCGCGCCCTCGTGAACCGAACCCGCGTCGAGCGCGGTTTCGGCCGGCCGACTTCGGTCGCTAACGCGGGACCTCGGAGAGCCCAAACATCATGGGTAGCCCGCCCTGACGACTACCGGCTCAGGCCATCCTGTTCATAGCGCTCACGTTCCATCAAGCGATGATGGTTACGAAGTTGCTCCTGATGGAAGAGATCATTCTGGCAATCATGCTGGCGCGCGAGATAGTCAAAGGTAGCGTGGCGGCCCGCGAAGAATGCAGCCCCTATTGACCAACCAAAAGCCCGCAGACTGCCGCCGATGGGTGACGTCAAGGCTGTACCGTCGGCGGACGGAGAACGGCAGGGCAGCACATCCTTGAAATAGTCCGCCAACATGCGGGTTGCTTCTGGACATTTATGACCGCTGAGCTCGAACGTTTCGCGACCCATCATAACCGCGCAGGCGCCCATTCCGAAGCAGGCACGCTTTCGACAAAAACTGGTAGTGGTTCATCCGACTGACCTTTCCTTCGTGTCAGTCGGTATGGGGCGGATCAGATTGATTACAACGCTGCGCCGATAAGAAATCTGAAACTCGTACTGAAATTCAAAATGATGCGTTAATGCCGCGCCGTCAGACCTTGTCCCCAGCACCACGGTGCAGAAGCCAATCGTCTGCGACGCTTATCAGCTTTCGGACCGTGCAGATTTTGCGCCTAATACGTGTGCACATCGGGTGGACATCGTCGTGGCGGGGGCGCATCGTCGCAACGAAGAAGCACGGTGCCTATGAAGTCCAGCAATTCTGCCGCAATCCTAACCTGACCATCGAGCTTGCATTCGCCTCTTCCGAGGCGCTCAAGGGTCTGACCACCGCGCAGGCAAACCTCAGATGCGTTGGCAACAAGCTCACGCTCGAAGCGCTCACGCGTGCGGACAATGACATCGAATCCATAAGCGCAAACTCAATCGTCATGCCGGAGCTCAGAACCGTTGGTGGCACCCAGTCCTTTTATGACGCAGAGCTCGTCCATCAGCCGCGTCTCGAGCGCATTGACGGCAGCAACTATGGCACCCGTGTTCGCAAGATTTATCAGCCGCGCGTGACCTACGTAGGCGGCATCAACAGGTTCATCTGCGTCAAAGAGATGGTCCAGCCACCGCTTAAGGGAAAGAGACCTTGTGTCGTCGAATGGCCGCCGGAAGTGTACGGGTACCCCATGTGAAACCCGCATGGATCACAAACAGCCGCGCCTATCCTGTAAGCTCATCCGTCAGCGTAGGTAGGCCCCCGTCTGGCTGTAACATTGCGTTGAGACGGAGATGATCGGCCCAGCCTGAACGACGCTGCCCTCGGACCGGTCATCCCCAGACCCGCCATCCGACGGCTGGCGTGTGTGCTGGCTGCAGGCGTCCCTGCAGCGGCCAAGCGATCGGCAGACCCTTCCTGGCTCCGGGCGTTTCGCGCTCGAGCTCGCAAGCCCAAACATCTGCCTTATCCAACATCGCACGAACCCCGCGTACAATGTCACAGCACGCGCAGATTCAAGCGGGACGGAGCGTGTTTCGCAACTTCTTATCCGGAACTGAGCCAACACCTTGCGCGATTGATCAGCGCTCGTCCGAGCGAGTGAGCTTATGGGCCGATCTCTTCGCGCCGACATTGCGATAGAGTTCGGAGATCGCAGCGGCTGAAAGCGGCTGTACCACTTCGACCCCGTGGTCCGGCGGCAACGCTCGTTCGACATTCGCAATGAAGAAAGGCGCGCCGGCTTCGATGCCAACTGCGCTTGCAAGACGCGAGGCAGCCTCATGGCTCATGACCAGGCGCCGTTCGGGATCCATAAGCGCGTGGGTGACCTGGGAGGGTTTGAGGCCCATGACGGCCGACGCAAGGCGTAGACTGAGGCCGGCACGCTCCCAGCTTGCCTGCGCTCGCTGCCACACATGCAGGCGGTCGCGTGCGCTGGAGCGGTAAAAGGCCCAGGCTTCGGCCTCGAGATGGAGAAGCGGGCGTGAGAGCTCGGATAGTGGGAGATGGAGCCGCGTTGCCAGCTCGAGCACCAAGGCTTGGCTTAGTGAAAGGCGTCCCTGCACAAGTTCAGCAATCTCATCGCGCGGCATGAGAGCAGTAGCGCGAACATCACGCCAGCGAATGCCGAGCCTCCTAAGATGATAGGCGACCCGCGCTTCGAGAGACTCGGGGTCTTGTCCGTCCGCGAGCAAGGGCCATCGATGCGCCAGCGAAAGAGCTTCCGTAGAAGCCCATTTTACCAGCACATTGCCCGTTGCCGTTCCCCCTTGCCGATGAGCTTAGCAACATTGTGGCGGTCACCTGGCCTCTGCCGCCCGCAACGCTGCACTGATCCTGTTGTTGCTCGACACTACGCCTTCGAAATCACCGCGCAGGGCCTTGAGCGCCATCCTTTCCTTTCCGATCTCGTCCGCCGTTCGGAATCCCCAGCGGCGCAGAACCGGTACCGGCGGACACCAGCCCTGTAGGGCGTGCTGCAGAAGAAACGCGGTCACGAGACCCGGCAAGACAAGCCAGTAGGGATGCACGAAGAAGCCGAGCACGACTCCTGCCAGCGCCAGAACGGAGGCGTTCAGCTCGATGGCTCTTTCGATATCCCATTCTTCATCGAGCTCGCGCAGGCGACTGGCAAATGTGCCGGGCGTGCCGATGATTCGATGAAGACGTTGAGCAATGTCCTGGTGGATCCGATCGTTGATCTCATCAGGGGTATGTCGCGGAACGCGATCGTGAGTGGATGGCAGCACCATTGTGACCTCGCGCGTGCACTTGGCTAAGGAGCGGCTCGCGGCGACAAAACCTCTGCCGCCAGAGGCGGCCTCCATTGATTGTGAGAAACACGGGAGAAACCTCCGCGTTCCGCATTAAGTCATGAATAATCGGCGGCTGCAGTGGCGTCGGATGGCCGAATTCGGCGGGAGTTAGGCTTCGCTGCCTTTCTGGTGCATTCTTGGAAGAGAGCCCAACATAAAGACGGGCACGCCTTCCCCGAATGACCCCGTCTGAGACGCGATTAACCAAAAGAGCGTGCTGACGCCCTCGCAATTGTTGAAGCACGGCGGCTCACCTGGCTGATGACCCGGAGACTCTTCATGGGAGCCAGTGGGCGAGCCGCCGTGACCTGAGCCCCTTCCTTCCTCCATTCAGAGGCAGAGCCCTGGGTTAGGATTTTGCCCATTGCCGGTCGTCGCGGCAAGGGCCAGGCGGTGGTTGCAGAACTCCTCCGGTGTCCGGTTGGCGAGCGCCGAATGCGGGCGCACGCGATTGTAATCGTCGCGCCACGCGGCGAGCACTGTGCGGGCCTCGGTGAGCGAGGAGAATGCCGTCTCGTTCAGGCACTCGGCATTATGGAGCAAGCGCACCCATTTTCAGGCTGGTGGCCGGGACCTGATTTCGGCTTCAATGCGGCATGTCCGATCCGCTCATCATCCAAACGCTCAAGCAGAAGCGCGCCGAGATCAGCGGTGTCATCGCTGCCTATCAGGCCAAGATCTCGCAGGCTCGACACGACCTCGCGCACATCAACGCTGTGATGCGTCTGGTCGAGGGCGGTGACCAGGAGCGCGCGCAGTACATCGTCAGCCACGGCTTTTTCAAGAAGGGTGAGATCGCCGACATTTGCCTGCGTCATTTGAAGGCGGATGGCGAACTCGACACGCGTCAGCTGGCCGAGCGCGTGATGTGCGAGCGCAAGCTCGAGGTGTCGGATACGCCGCTCCGCAACTCGGTCGTCTTCAAGGTTGTCCAGTCTCTGCGCCATGCCGAACGGCGTAGGCTGGTCACCATGGTCGAGAAGCGAAAGGGGATCTGCGTTTGGTCGGTGGCCGGCGGCCTTACGCTGCGCGTTGCCAATAGCCGCTCCAGGTCCCGCTGACCGGTGCTGCCAAGACGCTTCGCATCAGTCGATCTGCGAGTTCTCCGTTACTTTGCCGGCGATGATCTTCGAGCCAGCCGGCGTGCGCTGCATAGGCATCGAGCTTGGTGGCTTCGACGCGATGATGCTGATCGACTCGGTCGGCTTTGAGGTTGGCCCGGCGGACATGCCCACCGAAATAGGCGCCATCAACCTCGACCGTGTTGTTCAGCTTCAATTCGGCCGTCTCGGCCGCCAGCGCCTCACGGAGCTTATGGGCGAGCACGAAGGCGGTCTTGTACTGCACATCGAGGTCGCGCGAGAGCTGCAAAGCGGACGCCCCTTTGGCCGCGTTCACGAACAGGCAGATGGCAGCCAGCAGGTCGACGAACGAAAGCTTTCGGCAGGCGAAAATTGTGCCCGACGTCACGCTGAATTGGTGATGACAGGCCGCGCACTTGAACCGACGGCGAGTCGACAGGTGATATGCCTTCGTACACGCGCACCGAGGGCACTGCGGGCATCCATCGGTATCCGGCCAGCGCAGCCTGCAGAACGTCTCGTAGGCTTCATCGTCGCCGGCTTGGTAAATCGCCTTGAGCGACAACGTCCGCGCCTGCGCCGACAACAGAAAATGCTGCGCCATCGTCTATCTCCGATCGAGATCAGGATCGCTCCGATTCGAGTCGTAGAAGAGTCCGATGTTGGGCATCTGCGTGATGATGCCGGCGGGGCACGCCCAGGATCCGTCGGCGATAACGCAAACGGCATCAATGGAATGACCGAGCCTGGTGCGCTTGCTCCATAATGCCGCAGGCACTCGTCGCGCAGCCGGCCGTTGAAGCTCTCAACGAGCGCGTTCTGTTGCGGTTTGCCGGGCTGGATGTAGTGCCAGTCGATGCCCGTTCCTTTGCTCCAGGCCAGGATCGCCATGCTGGTGAGCTCCGTGCCATTGTCGGAAACGCACGTCGTCGGCTTGCCCCGGACCGCGATGATGGCATCCAGCTCGCGCGCAACACGGGCGCCCGAGAGCGAGGTGTCCGCCACCAGGGCAAGGCATTCGCGTGTGCAGTCGTCGACGATCGCCAGTGCCCGGAACCGGCGGCCATCCGTCAATGTGTCGGAGACGAAATCCAGCGACCAGCGCTCGTTCGGCCCCGAGGGAAGTGCCAGCGGCGCCCGCAGTCCGAGTGCGCGCTTGCGGCCGCCACGCTTCCTCACCTGCAAGCCTTCCTCGCGGTAGAGCCGCCGGAACCGCTTCTGGTTCATCGCCAAGCCGTCTCTCTTCAGCAGGAAATGCAGACGCCGATACCCGAACCGGCGACGTACCTGCGCCAGCTCCCGGATGCGCAACCGAACAGCACCATCGTCCGGCCGCCGGCTGCGGTAGCGCACCGTTGAGCGATCAACACCGAGGGTCTGGCACGCCCGCCGCTCGCTCACCTCGTGCGTCGTGCACGCGTGAGCCACGGCCTGCCGTTTAGCGACGGGCGTCACCACTTTCGGCTGTTGATGTCCTTCAGGATCGCATTGTCGAGCATCGTCTCGGCGAGCAGCTTCTTCAGCTTCGCGTTCTCATCCTCGAGCGCCTTCAGCCGCTTGACGTCGGAAACGTCCATGCCGCCGAACTTCGACTTCCACTTGTAGAACGTCGCTTCGCTGATCCCGTGCTTGCGACACACCTCTGCCGTCGGCCGGCCGGCTTCGTGCTCGCGCAGTATCCCGATGATCTGCTCTTCCGCAAACCTGCTCTTACGCATCGTCCGTCTCCTCTCTGGAGGTTACGGACTCTACCCAAATCTGGAGGAGATCGAGGGGCTCAGGTCAGCCGGTCGCAAAAAAGAGGCGTTGTGAGTACCAACGCCTCTCCGTTCATGTCACCGGCATCCATGTCCAGGTAATGAAAAGGCGCTCGGGACCCATGGCGTAAGGATAAAGCCCCGAGCGTTGAGCCGGTGCAAGGAACAATGGAGACTTTCATCGAGCGCCTGTTCAGTCACTCGGGGTTATCAAGGAAACGCATACAGGGTAACCCGGACGGTGCGGGCTGCTGGGGACCAGCGCCAGCTCGACACGCCGCGCCTGCGTGGCCACTAATCGGGATTACGTCGGTGCGGCCTGGCGGAGGTCACGGCTTTTCGTCGTAGACACCAGAGCGCGCAGCGGTGTTCCTCGGTCGGCGCGAATCGGATCGAACAGCAGCCGCAGACCATTGAGTACGACAAGCACCGTACCACCCTCGTGGCCCAACACCGCAAGCGGAAGAGGAAGGGCGAAGAACAGAGCACCACAGACCAGCACCACCATGGCGCCCATCGCAAACGCGAGGTTCTGGCGGATGATGCGACCCGTCCGACGCGCAAGCCTATGCGCCGCGGCGAGCCGCGCCATGTCTTCTGATAAGAGCGCGACGTCGGCGGCCTGCAACGCAACCTCGCTTCCCGCCGCGCCCATGGCGATGCCAACGTCGGCGCGAGCGAGCGCTGCGGCGTCGTTCACGCCGTCACCCACGAAAGCCACCGCACCGTGCTTGGAAAGCTCGCCCACCAGGCGCACCTTATCCTCCGGGAGCAGATCCGCATGAATGTCCGACGGACTGAGGCCGAGTTGCGCGCCAATGCGCTCGGCAACGGGGCGACGGTCGCCGGTCATAAGCGCAATATGGGCAATGCCACCCTCTCGAAGCGCGTCGAGTGCCGCGCGGGAAGTCGGACGCAAGCCGTCGGCCACCGCGACCGCGCCCAGGATCTGCGTGCCGCGCCCTAACCAGATGACTGTTTGCTCATCTTCGATAAGCCCACGAAACGCGGGCGCGGTGAACAGGGCCCCCATGCGCGCCACCATCCGCGGATTGCCGGCCCATACCGGGCCATCCCCGTCCCGGCCGGTGATGCCCTCACTCGGATGGGCAACAACATCCGACACCGGCAAAGGGCTGAGCCCACGCTTGGCGGCCGCCCGGCGGATGGCCGCAGCAATACTGTGCTCGGAATGCGCCTCGAGCCCAGCGAGAAGGGCGAGAAAATCATCATCGGACATACGCGGTGCGACCACAGCCATCACTTCCGCCTGCCCCGTCGTCAGCGTGCCGGTCTTGTCAAAGGCAAATTGTGAGACCGCGCCAAAGGTCTCGAGAGCCGCCCCACCCTTAAACAACACACCGCCACGCGCAGCCGCCGACAGCGCCGAAAGAATGGCCGCCGGAACGCTGATGACGATGGCGCAGGGGCTCGCGGCGACCAGAACGACCGCCGCCCGGTAGAGAGCATCCTCCCACGCACGGCCGGTCCATAACAGGAGGCCGAGGATCAACAGCGACGCAACCAGAACCGCCACGGTATAGCGCTGACCAAACCAGGCGCTGAAGCGTTCCGAGGGCGCACGTGCGGCTTGGGCTTCGGTCACCAACCGGATCATGCGCGCCACCGTGCTGTCGGCTGCTGTGGCCGAGACCCGGATTTCTAACACCGCACTGTGGTTGACCGAGGCTTCGAAGACCTTGGCGCCGAAGGATTTGCGCACCGGCATGGACTCGCCGGTCACTGTTGACTCGTCGAGATGCCCGTCGCCATTCAAAATGATGCCGTCGACCGGAATCTTGGCGCCTGGCCGGACGACCAGTTCATCGCCAACCCTGAGCTCGGAGATGGCCACCTCCTCGATGCCGCCAGCCGGCGTCTTCCTCAGTGCGGTCTCGGGACGCAAAGCCATGAGCGCCTCGACCTCGCGGCGGGCGCGGCCCATGGCCAAGGTCTCAAGCGTGGTGGAAAGACTGAAGAGAAAAAGCAGCACGGCCCCTTCGGCCGGCGCGCCAACCGCTGCCGCCGCGAGTGCAGCAATGACCATCAAGAGATCAATGTCGAGGGTGTGCTCGCGCCAGATTTCAAGCAGCGCACGCCAGGCGGCCGGAAGACCGCCAGCGAGATAAACAAGACCGAATCCAAACGCTCCGAGCCACTCCGCTCCTGCATAAGGGCTGCCAAACCCCACCACGATGCCAAGGAGCGCTGCAGCACAGAGAAGAATATTCAGGTACTCGCCGACGCGCCCGCTCATAAATCAAGTCCTTCTTGTGGGGCAGCCTCTCGATCAGAAGTCCGCAGCGACGCCGAGGTCACACGATAAGGCACGTCGTCGTACCATGGGCAAGCAGCCGACCCTCCCCGTCTGTGAGGCGACCTTCCGCCGTTCCAACGCGCCGTCCGCACGTCAGCACGATTCCCTCGGCCCGCAATAAGCCCGCCTCGGCGGTGATAGGCCTCATGAAGGAAATCTTGAACTCGAGCGTCGTGGAGCTCTTTCCTCTCTCGACCCGCGTGCGGATGGCTAAGCCCATGCACGTATCCAGCAGCACGGCGGCCACGCCGCCATGGACGGTGCCGGAAGGATTGAGTTGGTCTGCTGATGCGTGCGCCGTGACCACCGCCCTCCCGTCATCGGCCTCGACAATGTCATAGCCTAACGTCCGCGCCAGCGGATTGAGCGGAAGGCTGCCGTCCACGAGGCCTTGGACGAATTCCATGCCGGTCATGGTGAGCTGATCAGCCGTGGGAACGATACCGTAGTCCTTGGACATTATTTCTCCTGCAGTCCGCTAATTCGTGACCTGTCCGTCGACGAGACGGAATTCGCGCGCGCTGCCTAAAGCCAACCGCGCCGGCGCGCTCCCATCATTTGTTAAGCCGCATCTCCTGGCTTTTGAAGCGCCCGTTGATGCGCATCAAAGCTCCCCTCGGTCGGCCATGCCAAGCATTCCGATGATGAGTTGCCTGAAACGTGCCAATGAGGAGGCTGCCATGACCGTTCACAAGAAAGGGGTTGTCGCTGCGCTCGCGCTCTCCACACTGGCGATAAGTTCCCTCGCCATGGCACAGGGTGGCCCAGGGATGATGGGCTACGGTCCGGGGCGCGGCTGGCATATGTGGGAAGGTTGGGGCCCGCGCTGGGGAGGTCCGGATGCAATGGCCGAGCGGATTGATGGTCGCCTCGCCTTCCTGAAGGCCGAACTCAAGATAACAGAGGCTCAGACGCCGGCATGGAACACGCTAGCCGACGCCATCCGCAAGTCCATTGCCACACGAACGGAGCGCATGCGCGGCAAATGGTCAGGTGATGACAAGGCAAAGACGCTGATTGAGCGTCTCGACGCCCATGAGCAATTCATGACCGCGCGGCTTGATGAGATCAAGCAAATCAAGGCAGCCTGGGGTGAGCTCTATCAAGGTCTCTCCGAGAGCCAGAAAAAGGAAGCCGACGAGATCGTCCTGCCCATGATGGGCATGGGTGGTCCGGGCATGAGTTGGAGATGACCTGCCGTTTGGCGGCCGCGATTGCGCCAGCACCATCAAAGTCAATGCGAACTCTGTTGTGTGCGCTGGCACTTTTGTTCGCCGAAGGCGCCGCAGATGAATTGAGAGGTGAGCATCTGTCGCTGGATCGCGGACGCGTGATCGCGGAGCGCGAATGCGCGCGCTGCCACGCCGTGGGTCCGACAGGACAGAGCCCGCACGCCAAAGCACCGCCCTTTCGCGAACTGCCGAAGCGGTATCCGGTCGAGCATCTCGCCGAGGCCCTCGTCGAGGGCATTGTCGTGAGGCACGGTGACATGCCCGAGTTCGTGTTCGAGCCCGACGATGTTGACGCGATCCTTGCCTATATTGCGAGCCTGGAGAAATGAGGGAAGGAGTGGCAGCACGCCATCAAACGCGGGCTGAGGACGTGCAATGCCGCCTGTGCCACCACTCCCATGAGGGACATCGCTGATCTCCCAGGCGATAGCCTTGAGGCGCGTCAATACAACATGCGACACCTTGGGATGCGATTCGCGCTCCAGAAGGAGCCATCGGAACAAAGTCACATGTGGAACGACCCATGGCTCCCCAAGGCGGCGTGCATCTTCCTGAGGCTCGACCTCGCAGTGTGTCCTGCCCGAGCTGAAAACCACGCACTTAAGAGGGGGTTCGACATAGCCAACGAGAAATGCTCGCACTGCCATGCCATAACGCACGACGATCTCCCGCCTCGCGCGATCGTCATCCCGTTCAGGCAATCGTAGGCCCTCAATCGAAGTTCCCCAATACGTAAGGCGGCACCGTTCGCACTGAATGGCAAGGCCGACATCACAGCCCAGTCCGCCGCCATCCACCGCGAGATCCCGTGGCACCTCATCGCCGATCAACTACGACAGCCGGATTCCACCAGCAGCTACGCCGGATTGTACTAGGCCACAACTGCCGCCGCGATCATTCCGACCGAAAGCGCGGCGCCGGCCAGCGGCACCCAGCGTGGCACAGTGAAGACGCCCTCGGTGGCTGGTCGCTGCCTCTGAATTCGCCAAAGCGCAATGTCGACCGCCGCGAAGATCCCGAGCGTCAAGGCGTTCGCGAGTGCCAACAGCTGATTGAACGGTAGGATCAAGGCCGTCACCAGTACGATAATTCCCGCTAGGACCGTGGCTGCGATGGGCGTCTGGGTTCGCGGATTGACGCGGCCAAGCACGGCAGGCAATTGCCGACGACGCGCCATGCCATAGAAGAGACGCGCCAGCATCATGATCTCGACCAGGACTCCGTTAGCGACGGCCAATGCGCCCACAGCGGCAAACAGGCTCGCATAGGGGCCATTGAAGACGTCAAGCAGCGGGCTCGCGCCGCCTCGGTCGGAAAACACGAGCGATGTCGCCACGACGACATAGAGAAGCGTGCTCACGACAATAGCGCCGAGAATGGCATACGGCACCGTGCGGTGCGGGTCCTTGGTCTCCTCGGCCATATTGACCAGGCTTTCGAAGCCGATGAAGGCGAAGAATGCAATGAAGGCACCGGCAACGACGCCCTGCCAAGCTGCCGGGCTCGTGGGCAACATGCTCCCGACATCGAAGCTCGGCGCGGCTAGAAATCCCATCCAGGCGGCGATGACGAGGCCCAGGATCTCGATAGTACCGATCGCAGCCGCGAAGTGGACGCTCTCACGCACGCCAGCTATTGCGAGCAACGTAAAGGCAACAACCAACACGGCTATGAGGGCTGACGGCGGCAAGTGGATGAAGACGGAGAGATAATAGACCGCGCCGCTTGCAATGGAGGCTGCGGCGACCGCAACCGCGAGCGTGAGGGCCACTCCCGTGATCTGTGCGGCACGGTCGGAGCTGAAGCCTTCCTTGACGAAGGCAGCCGCCCCGGCAGCTTCCGGAAACCGACTCGCCAGTTCCGCGTAGCACAAGCCGGTAAGGCCGGCCGTAATCCCGGCAAGCAAGAAAGACAGCGGAGCGGCCGGGCCGACACGTCCGATGACCGATGCGATCGCAACGAAGATGCCGGCGCCGACAATGACAGCGAGCCCGTAGAGGAGGAGCGGCCAGAAGGTGAGCGAGCGCCGCAAAGCGACGTGCGCGGTTGCTCGATTGTTATGGGGCGTCATTCCAGCTCCAGGCTTGATGCTTGTTCGATGAGAGGCGCCGCGGGTTGCCCCTCAGCGGACTCTCGTGAACCAGTGTTATCAAGAAAGAAGGCCGGTCTCTCAAGATCGGTGCGAGCTTGCGTAGAGGCAGCGAATACAACCGATGGAACCTTGTCCTCTGCCGTACGTTGTTAGCCGATGGCAGTGAGCATCGTGGGGGCGGTCGTGAATTCCCAGAGGTTAGCAGGCGCCGATCATCCGGCGGGCCTTCCGATAAGCGCAATGAGCCTTCACGTCCCGCCCAAGCACTTCCTGGAGGCGCTGCCGATCGCAATATACGCGTGCGCCGCCGATGGCCGGATTCTTTGGTTCAACGAACGCGCCTGCCGACTGTGGGGACGAACGCCACGGGTGGGGGACGCCCACGAGCTGTACTGTGGTGCTTATACCGTGTTCGCGGGTGAGCGGCGGATACCGCCCGAAGAGACCCCCATGGCCGAGGTGCTTCGTACCGGCACTCCGATACGCAGTGCAGAAGCGCGCGTCCAGCGCCCGGATGGTTCCGAAGTCTGGGCCGAGATCCACATCGAGCCCGTACGCGATGAGGCTGGAGCTGTCATAGGCGCAATAAATTGCTTTCATGAGACCAATGGCCCCCCGCGCGAGCATATGCGCTGGCTCGCCGAGGCGTACGACAATGCAAGGATTGGCATCGCGGAGGTCGAGCGGGGCGGACAGCTGCGCCGTCTCAATGCGCATCTGCGGGATATTCTCCAGGCCGCTCCCGAAGACAAAACGGTCTTCGACCTGATACACGGCGATGACCGTAAAGCGCTAGTTTCCTTGTTCGAGCAGCAGCTGGCCGGTCACCTCGATCACTATGAGCTCGAGATTCGATTGAGCCCCGAAAACGGGGAGCACCGCTGGGTAAGCGTCAGCTCCCGGGGCGTTAAAGATACGCAAGGAACCCACCAGTGTGCTCTCTGGATTGTGCGCGACATTAGCCCACGCAAGGCATCCGAGAAGCGGCTGGAAAGCTTCAGTAAGAGCCAGACTGCACTTCATACGCTGACGGCCACATTGCAGAGGGCCGGTGCGCCGGACGAAGTATACTCGGCCGCTATTGATGCCATCCACCGGTCCCTTCTATGCTCGCGCGCGTCTGTGCTGCTGTTAGATGCGCAAGGGGTGATGCGCTTCGAGATGGCGCGAGGACTCTCCCGTACTTACATGGAGGCGGTAGAGGGGCATTCCCCATGGGATGCGGGCACCGCTGATGCGCGGCCTATCTGCATAGACGATGTTGTCGCATCGAGCCTGGCCGGCGATCTAAAGGGCGCGGTATTGCAAGAGGGTATCCGGGCGCTGGCATTCATTCCCATCGAAAGCCATGACCGCCTGCTCGGAAAGTTCATGGTCTACTACGACGAGCCCCATTCCTTCTCGCGGGCCGAGGTAGACACGGCGCGGACCATAGCTCGGCACGTGAGTTTCAGCCTGGAGAGGCTGCATTCGCAGCGCTCGGCGCAGCATCTGGCCGCCATCGTGGAATCGTCCTGGGACGCGATCGTAAGCAAGGACACAAACGCGATTATCACGAGCTGGAACGCGGGGGCTGAACGATTGTTCGGCTACACGGTCGCAGAGGCGGTCGGAAAGCCGATCACAATGGTCATACCGGCCGGTCAATGCAAACCCTGAACCTGTCCTGCGCGGGCTTAAAGCCCGAGGCTTTTTCGTGGGACGCACACGATCCAATCCACTCGGCACGTCGCAATAGGGAGGCGACCACCTAACTGGCGTGATGCCTTATCCATCCGGCATAGCGATCCATCCACTCCTGGAGAAACTTCCTGCTGCTTGTGCCTATGGCACCGTCAGACGCGAACAAATCATCCTTCGCCTGGATAAATGCTTCTGGCTGCCCGAGAGTGGGCATGTCGAGATAAGCTAGGATATTGCGCAGATGCTGCTGCGCGAGCGCCGTGCCTATCGCGCCGGGCGAGATACCAATAACCCCCGCGCCAGTGTAAGAGCACCTCGGCTTGGCGAAACGGAATCGCTTAGGCCATGTTCGCGCAGTCTCACGCTTCACACTCCACGAACCGGCCCTTGGTGCATGGCGAGGTCATGACTTTTACGCCAGTTTACTCGGCGGGACGGCAGATTCTCTCACCTGCCCAGGCACTGGGAAAGTCTCTCCGACAAATCATGCAAGGACGGATTTTCTCCTCGCAAGCTCGCGCGGGCTGGTCTTCATTCGCGCGCGATATAGATCGGTCTAAGATGTCACATCTCCACATAAGCTTACGGAGCCGGACACCATCGCGTCCGACCCCTTTGATTTCTGACTCGTGAGATAGGCGCTCAGATCGGCAGCCCAAAACTTCATGTGGTGACGACAGCAATTGAATTCAATGGGAAAGTGCGATGTTCATCGTCGCACTTGTTGGAGCTCACGATGAACAATCACTCCCGTCGTAAGCGAAGCAAAAATCCGGATTGCCACTCAGCAACATCCGCAAGTGGAGCGAGTCAGAAGCGTGGACAAACTCTTTTGCCGATGCTGGTGGGCGGCCTCGTGCTCATTATCGTCGGCATGGTCGCGGTGGTGTTCGTTGTTTCGAAATAGGCGCATGACGATTGCCCAATCCGGGTTTTAGTTCAGGGAGCATCGTCCGGCCGGGCCATTCCGCCCTCGCTCTCCAAGCGGAGGATCTGCTTCACGTCCTGGCGCGTGAACTTGAGACGCACGCCTGCTCCGAGCCCATCTCCCTCATCCACCACGACAACGCCGAACGTATCAAACGCCCGGACAATAGCGTCGGCATCATCCTGCCTATCGACCCACGCGCTGCCGCCGGCTTCCAAAAGCGTCAGGGCTTCTACTGAAAGGCCCGCAGCTTTCGCGAAATCCTCACGTCCCACTTCCACCAGTGCCCGCCCCGCAGCAATCAAGCGACCCGTTACCTCGAACTTTGACGTCATAACCGCCTCCACGTCGAAGCCCGCCGCCTCGAAAAATGCCCGGGCAGGCACTAAAGCCGGTCTTCCCTGGCCGTAAACGTGACGGTGAGCCGCTCGGGCTGCCATTCCCGCCTGATGGTGCCTCCCAGCTGGCGCTCAACCGTCATCTGGCTAAGTTTGTCGCCAAACCCGGAATGGACCGGGGGCTGAAACAGTTCCTCACATCCGGATTCCTCCCAGCATACCGTGAGCAGTCCTTCACCTCGATCGCACTGCAGACGCACATTGCCGGACGGCCCGCGCCAAGCCCCATGCTTGGCGGCATTCGTTATAAGCTCGTTCACAACGAGCGCGAGCGGTGTGAGTGATCGCGAGCTGATAGGTGCGTCGATGCCATCCAGCTGGAAGCGATCATTGGCTTCACCCACAAACGGTGCCACAAGGACCCGAACGAGTGCGTGTAGGGTGGTTGGTTGGTCGGGAGCAGCGGTCTCAGCTTCGGGATCAACGACAGTTAGCCCGTGCGCGCGCGCCAGTGCCGTCATCCTGTCCCCCACCATGGCGGCCAGTTCTGCGGGAGTGGCGGCTTTGGTTGCCAACAGCTTGGTAAGGCTCGATGCAATCGAGAACACGTTCTTGATGCGATGCTGCATTTCCTTGAGCAGCATGGCCTGCTGCTCACGAGCAACGTGCACGGCGATTACATCACGAGCGATCTTTGAGGCACCCACAACAACCCCCTGCTCGTCGCGTATCGGCGAGACAGTGAGCGAGATATGCAGCAATGCGCCATCCTTGCGGCGTCGAATGGTCTCGTAGTGGTCGACGCGCTCACCTCGACGGATGCGCTCGAGAATTTTGGGCTCTTCGTCGTGCCGATCGGGCGGGATCAGAATCGTCACCGGCTCCCCGAGGACCTCTTCTGCCGAATAGCCGAAAATCGCCTCCGCGCCCTTGTTCCAGCTTGTGATGTTGCCGTCGAGATCCTTTGTGAGGATGGCATCATGTGAGCCCTCCACGATGGCCGCGAGCTGCTGCCGTGCGCGGTCCATCAGCAATTGCGGCTGAAGCTCAGCAGGTATCGTCGACCTGCGCGGCCTTTTCGGTGACTTAATCACGAGCGTGCCCTTCCGCGTCTTCGCACCCACATTAGCGCGGCGAGAGTCGGCCGCAAGTAGGCAGGACCGGAATCCTAGCGCCGTCCGTTAACCAATATCCCGGTTCGAGGGCGTGACCGCATCGCCCGTGTCATTCGACCCTCAGTAACTCTTCCCAACACGTCGTAAAGCGCGGAGAGCGGAGGTCGGCGCGAAGCCGCCACCCATGGTCAATCCCCGATGCCGCAAAATGCACGGCGCGCTTTCCGTAGTCCCCATTGAGCCGGTCCAAGACCCGCATCAGCGCCTTTCGCCGATCGCTATCCGGCGCCACGAACAAACTCCCCTGCACGCTTGCTGCCGGCGCAAGCTCGAGCAACATCACGCCGGCCTTCTTGTAGCGGTAGCCGTCGCGCCAGAGCTTACGGATGAGATGCAGAGCAGCGCGGAGAAGCCGTGCCGTATCGGCAGTCGCAACAGACAGGGGCACGGTAGCGGTGGCGCTGTATTGTGGGTCGCGTTCGTTGAAGGGGTTCGTGTGGACGAACACGCTTACGGCACCGGCTGAGAGCTTCTGCAGGCGCATGCGCTGAGCAGCCCGCTCGATATGTGTGGCCACGGCTTGCTCCAGCTCGCGCATGGTCGTGACAGCCCGCCCGAATGAGCGTGAGGCAATGATGCTCTTATTGTCGACCGGATGCTCGGAGAGACCAATGCAGGGGATCCCGCAAAGCTCGAGAGCCATTCGTTCCATCACGACCCCGAGCTTCTGGCGAACCCAGGCAGGATCCGCATCGCGCAAAGCGAGCGGCGAGCTGATGCCGAGTTTTCGAAGGCGTGCCGACATCCGCGCTGCGACACCCCAGAGGTCTGTAAGCTCGAGACGCTCCAAGGCCGCTGATTGCGCGTCCCGCTCCATCAGCACGTGCACGCCACCGGAACCTGACGCCGACTTTGCGATACGGTTCGCCACCTTCGCGAGAGTCTTGGTCGGCGCAATCCCCACCGATACAGGGATGCCTGTACAGGCGAGCACGGTTGCGCGTAAGTCGCAAGCATGAGCGTGAAGCCTACGTTCAAATCCCGCTAAACCCAGAAACGCCTCGTCGATGGAGTAGATCTCGAGATTTGGCGTGAACTGCGAGAGCACGCTCATCACGCGCCCCGATAGGTCGCCGTAGAGCGTGTAGTTCGACGAGCGGACGATGACGCCGTGCTTTGCGAACTTCTGTTTGCTGAGGTGCCAGGGCTCGCCCATGGCGATGCCGAGCGCCTTCGCTTCGTTCGAGCGCGCAATGACACAACCATCGTTGTTCGAGAGTACGACAACGGGCCGGCCCCGGAGGTCCGGCTGAAACAATCGCTCGCACGACGCGTAGAAGTTGTTGCAGTCAACAAGGGCGATGGGCATCGCCACCCGCTAAAGCACCCGCACCACCGCGCGGACGCTGCCCCAGCACTCAAACTCGGTCGCGTCGGTTATCGGAATCGGCTTGTAAGCGGGATTGCTCGCTTCAAGCCACACGAGATCTTTCCGACGCCTGTAACGCTTGAGTAAACTCGCCGTCCACCAGCGCCAGGATCAGACGGTCGTTTGCCGCCTGTACTGACCGATCCACCACCGCGATATCACCCGGCAGGATGCCATCGCCCGACATGCTGTCCCCTGCCACCCGCACCGCGAACGTTGCCGCCGGATTTGCGATGAGCAGCTCGTTGAAGTCGAGCGGTCGCTCCACGTAGTCTTCGGCCGGCGACGGGAAGCCTGCCTTCACTTCCGAACCTACCAGCGGCACCGTCAGCGCCCCTCGCGCTTCGCATTCCCGCACCACCCACGCCCACACCCCCATCATCGCATCCTTTTATTATTGTTTGATTGTTCACTTTATGTTCTTGCTCCCCGCGCCGTCAAGCAATGTCTTGCCCTACCCCGTGCTCGCCTGCATCCACTGGCCGCAGTCTGGCCATTATTATTGATGTTCTAGACATCACTGATGCTATAAATTATATTACTTGGATGGCTAAGGGCGGTCCCCCATGATCACTGGAGCGCAGATGCGTGCTGCGCGCGCACTTCTAGGTATCGATCAGCAGACCCTTGCCGAGCAGGCGGGGGTATCGGTGCCGACCATCCAGCGCATGGAGGCCAGCAAGGGCAACGTAAGAGGCGTGGTCGATACGCTTACGAAGGTCGTACAGGCATTCGATGCCGCCGGGGTCGAGCTGATCGGCGACAACGCGCCGAGCCAGGGAAAAGGGCGCGGCGTGCGCCTAAAGGAAGCGGCCGCCATCAGACCGGTAGCGCCTTCGGGTCAAGGGTCTCCCAGCAAGAAGCCGTGAGACACCGATAAACAAATGAACGGTGACGTCGACGGACACAGCTGACGGATCCGGCAAGAAAGAACAGAAACCATGCGTGCGTTCGGTCCCCCTGGCGCGAAGCGGTCGGCCTCGCCAACCTTCGCCGAAATGTTCACGCCGAAACTTGTCACTATCCTGCGCGAAGGCTACGGCTGGCCGCACTTCCGCGCGGACGCAATTGCCGGTCTCACCGTTGCGATCGTCGCGCTCCCTCTGTCCATGGCCATCGCCATCGGCTCCGGCCTCTCACCCGACAAGGGGCTCTATACTGCCATCATCGGCGGCTTCCTGATCTCAGCCCTGGGCGGCAGCCGCTTCCAGATTGGCGGACCAGCAGGCGCGTTCATCGTTCTGATCGCGACGATTGTTGAACGGCACGGTTACGACGGCTTGGTGCTTGCGACCCTGATGGCCGGTGTCATGATGCTCGGCATCGGTTTCCTCCGCCTCGGCACCTACATCAAGTACATTCCCTTTCCGGTGACTGTTGGCTTCACGGCGGGCATCGCCGTGATCATCTTCGCAAGTCAGGTCAAGGAACTCCTGGGGCTGGACATTGCCAAAGAACCAGCGGCCCTGATCCCGAAGTTGGAAGCCATAGCCGGCCGTATCCATACGCTGAACCCGGCGAGCGTGGCGGTAGCGCTCGCGGCCATCGCCATCATCCTCGTTCTGCGGCGCTACCGGCCCAAATGGCCGGGACTTCTGATCGCCGTCGGCGCGGCCGCGCTCGCAACCTACGTTTTCCAACTCGATGTCGCGATCATCGGCAGCCGCTTCGGCGGCATTCCGCAGACCTTGCCGGCCCCGGGCCTACCGGCGTTCGATCTAGCCAAGATGCGGGCGGTGCTGCCTGATGCCATTGCGATCGCGCTCCTTGGCGCCATCGAGTCGTTGCTGTCGGCGGTCGTGGCCGACGGCATGACCGGCCGCCGGCACCGCTCTAATTGCGAACTCGTCGCCCAGGGGACCGCCAACATCGCCGCCGTGTCCTTCGGCGGCATGTGCGTGACCGGCACCATCGCCCGCACAGCGACCAACGTCCGCGCTGGCGCGTACGGGCCCATCGCGGGCATGATGCACGCGCTTTACATTCTGCTCTTCATGTTGGTCGCGGCCCCGCTGGCGGCCTACATTCCCCTGGCGAGCCTCGGAGCCGTTCTCGCCATCGTCGCCTGGAACATGGCCGAGAAGGAGGAATTCTGGCAGCTGTTGCGCTCCTCATGGGGAGACGCGATCGTCCTGCTGGCAACCTTCTTCCTCACGATCTTTGAGGATCTCACAACAGCCATAGCGGTCGGCGTGACACTCGGCTCCTTCCTCTTCCTCCACCGCATGGCCGAGGCCGTGGAAGTGGAAACAGGCCATGCGGTCGTTCCCGAGGACCGGGCTGATACCCGAGACGCCAACCGCGCCGCCTACGCTGCCGAGCCGCACGGTCGAGACGTGCTTGTCTATCGCATTTCGGGAGCGTTCTTCTTCGGCGCCACCGCGGCCGTAAGCAGCGTTTTAGACCGTATCGGCGAGCACCCGAAGGTGCTGGTGCTCGACTTTTCTGACGTGCCCTTAGTCGACAGTACGGCGGCAAACGCACTCAAGGGATTTATCGAAAAGCTCTCACGCAGCGGCACGCGGATCTATATCGCAGGCGCTGCGAGGCCTGTCAGGCGTACCTTGCTCATAGCCGGGCTTCGCAAGCCGCTTATCCGATATGTTTCAGCGGTTGAGGATGCCGTGGCTCAGTCGGGCGCGGCCGATGACCCACGCGCCTTCACGAAAGTGAATTGAGCGCTTTATCAGCGAGGCCATCGCGCCGGTGATGGATCTATTGCAGGCGTTCTCTTTGCGCTAATTTCCGCAAGCATCCGGCCATGTATCAGAGAGGTGATCATGAAGTTACCAGCGCGAGCATGTTTTCTGGCTGCGGCTAGCGTCCTCGGACTTACTTCAGCTGCTATGGCCGCTGATCCCATCGACACAGACGGCGACAAATACAAAGTGCGGTTCGAGAACGACCGTATGCGCATACTAGAGTACCGCGATGAGCCCGGCCAGATAACCAAGCAGCACCATCACCCCGCGTTTGTGTTGTTCGCGCTGAGCCCCTTCAAGCGCACGATCACGCTCCCTGATGGGAAGGTCCTGACCCGCGAATTTAAAGCGGGCGATATGCTCCAATCGGGCGCGCAGACGCACGTCGGCGAAAACGTGGGCGACACGCCCACGCACGTGATCTTGATAGAGATGAAATAGCCCGGCGCGATGCCCAGCGTTTCGAAACGTCAATGCAGTTGCGTTCGCCTTGAGACTTGCCCCATATGGCGCTTCGGCCGGTTGCACTCGGCCCCGTACCTCTGCGTCTGAAAGAAATCCAATGACCAAACTCAACGGGCTCGGTTCAATGAGCTATGCCCAGCTTCTCGAGCTGCGTGATCGGGTTGATGCCGCACTCACGGCCGCGAAAGCTGCTGAGAAACAGGAGTTGCGCGCTAAGATGGAAGGGATGGCTGCGAAATCCGGTCTTACGCTCGCTGACATCCTTGACGCCAAGCGCCCTACCAGCACAAGCAAACTCAAAGGTTCCAAGGTTGCAGTGAAGTACCGCAATCCAAAGGATGTCTCGCAGACCTGGACGGGCCGCGGCCGCAAGCCCAACTGGCTCACCGCTGCTCTAAAAAAGGGTCAGAAAATCGAGAGCTTTCTCGCTTAGTTCTACAGATACCGGCGGGCGCAGCGCAAAGGGCGTTGCGCTTGCCGGAAGTGCGAAAAGAGGTCACCGCTCGTGCTCAGGCCTCACGAGAAACGCAAGAACGTCGCGCTCGAGCTGGGTGCCGTTTCCTAGTCGCGCAACCTCCTCACCGTCCAGATAAACTATCCATTCGAGCGCATGCGGCTCAAATCCCGCAAGCCTCGTGTCCCCTCGCCACTCAGACTCTGGCGGCAAAACATTTACGTCGTGGATGGCCCCCTGCTCATCCCACACTTTGCCGTAAACGAAGCCATATCCTGCGATCGACCTAAGTCCGGCCGCGTCACAACACATCGGCCTCGCCATTCACGAGCTCGCGACCAACGCATCAAAGTATGGCGCACTCTCGGTGCCGGAAGGCCGTGTGAGCATCACATGGAACGAACACAGCGACGCGATGGCACTCGGGATTTCAAACTGACGTGGACCGAGAGCGGCGGGCCACAGGTTCTTGCTTCATCGCGGAAAGGCTTCGGCCGGTTTGTTATTGAATCCGCCGTGGCGCGCGGCGTCTCATGAAACGCAAAAATCGATTGGCATTCATCAGGCCTGTTTGCACCCTCGAAGCCCCTTCCTCTGGCTTGGTGAGCAAGGTCTCTTTTCATCTCGACGAGAAGCTTATCAATTGATGTGTGCGCCGGAGCGGTGCACTGGAGGTAATTCGCTGAGGATCGGCGCGTCGTTTACGTCTTCGACGGATACTGCCGTTTCGAAGTGCCCGGGGCGATAAGTGGTGGCACGTCGGGATTGGTGCGCAGGGTCTCAAGATACGCAAGGATGTCCTGGATCTCATCGCGCGTGATTTGCGTGTCAGGCATCGGCATGTGCGGCAGCATGAGTGTGTTGCTAATCCGGTCAGACGACTGGCCGGGTCGATTGGCGATCCCCCGAAACGTGCCAATACCCTCCGGTGCTGACTTTCCTGAGCCGTCAACCATATGGCAGTTGGCGCAAAGGCGCACAGCCAGTGCACGACCCCGCGTAGCCGAAGGCTCAGGCGATTGCGCGGTCACGTCAGTAAATGACAGTGAAACCCATGACATGAGCCCTGTCGCGCAAACAAATCTACTCCACCGCATGGTCCACATGCCGACGATCCCTTCGGTCTAATTCGGCACATGATATCGCATGCCCGCCGTCGGCTCTTGATGCATCGCAAGCTCACGCCGGTCACCAAAACGCCCAGGACACTGGAGCTCCATTCACCTGTCCCATAGGACTGGTGATACCCTCCGCCAGGTGTCTGGATACCCGGACACACGCACATCCGGTTTTCTCTGGTACGTTGATGAGACTTCGTCGCGGTATGCCCGGGCCTATGGGCCCCCATACATCTGGGTCTCTGGTTGACCAGAACAACACACCCCCATATGCCCGCAACCCCACAAAAACGGACATACTGTTGCCGGGGTAACTGGGGACGCGCACAGTCGCGACATGACCACTGCCATGCGCCCACCATCATCGCCTTCGCTTCACCCAAAGGAGGCGTCGGCAAGTCGACCAGCTGCGCATGTCTAAGGCGCTCTAACGGCGAGGGGCTACCCCGTTCTCGTGCTCGACCTCGACCAGAACCGCACGCTGAAGCAGTGGTTCAAATGCTTCCCCGACCTCGCCGGTATTCTGACCGTCGAAGGCCTAGGGGAGGGTGAGTTTATGGACAGGCTGAAGCATCACTGCGATACGCGCAGCGGGATCATCCTGTTGACGTAGCCGGGGTCTGTCAGAAGACGACTATCCAGGCGGCAACTGTGGCCGGCACCCGACGTGAAGCGGTCCGGCGTCGAACCTTTCGACAGGGCAACCACCGCGCTTCGCCAATCAAACTCGAGAGCCATGAAGGAGATGGTGGCAAGGCTCGTCCATGATTGAGCATGTGCTTCTGTCGCGATGATGGCTCGCAGGTGTTTCCCGGTTTGGTCGGCGCTATGCCGATGGTTGCAACCAACCTGCTAGCGGCGCTTGGAACCCACTGCCCCTTAAGAGGTTGAACTCGCGAGCGCCGGGTGACAACCGGGCACAAGGGAGATGGTGGACGCA
>JAEZRM010000127.1 GCA_023412805.1 Pseudomonadota bacterium
CCTCGAAGCGGTTGCGCGGCACCTTGGACAGGAGCCGGTTGAGCGGCTCCTCCTTGTCCATGCCAAGCGAGGAATTGTAATCCCCGCACATGCCGGCATCGGAAATGTAGCCGGTGCCGCCGTCGAGAATCTGGTGATCGGCGGTCGGCTGGTGGGTGTGGGTGCCGATCACGGCACTGACACGCCCGTCGACGAAATGCCCAAAACACATCTTTTCCGACGTCGCCTCGGCGTGGAAATCAACGATCGCCGCGTCGACCGCCTCGCCCATCGGGCTGTCGGTCAGCATTTTTTCGGCCGCGGCGAAGGGGTCGTCGAGGTCGGGATGCATGAAGACGCGCCCCATGATGTTGGCAACCAGGATGCGCGCGCCGTTTTTCGCCTGGTAGACGCCGATGCCGCGGCCCGGCGTGCCGGCCGGGAAGTTGAGCGGGCGCAGGAAGCGATCCTCCCGTGAGGCGAAGGTGAGGGCCTCGCGCTGGTCCCAGACATGGTTGCCGGTCGTCACCACGTCGGCGCCGGCAGTGAGCGTGTTCTGGTAGATCTCCTGCGTGATGCCGAAGCCGCCGGCCGCGTTCTCGCCATTGACGATGACGAAATCGAGCCGGAAGTCGGAGATCAGGCCGGGCAGGCGCTCCCAGACCGCCATGCGCCCGGTGCGGCCCACCATGTCGCCGAGGAAGAGGACTCTCATGCCGGCTCTCTACAAGTTGGCGGGGAAGGCGCGCAAGCCGGTTTCGGTGAGGATTTCGGGCAGGCGCACGTCGTGCGGCTGGTCCGGCACCTCCTCCACCTCCTGGCAGTCGAAGGCAATCGCGATCAGGCGCGGCGCGATGCCCTTCGCCTTCAGCCTATAGATGGCGCGGTCGTAATAGCCGGCACCATATCCGATGCGGTGGCCGCGCCAGTCATAGGCGGCCAGCGGCACGAGCATGATCGAGGGTTCCAGGATGTCCGCCTCCGGCCCGGGACCGAAGGTGCCAAAACCCATGTCGATCAGTTCGGCATTGCGCACGAGCTCGCGGAAGACGATGGTTTCCTTGTCGAGGATTGCCGGCAGGCAGAGACGGGCACCCCTGGCGCGCAGCGCGAACATCAGCGGCCGCACATCGACCTCGCAACGCATCGGCCAGAAGCCGGAAACGACCTGATCCGGCTCGATGTCGATCAGTTCCGCGACCTTCGCCATCTCCATGGATGCCTCGATGCGCCATTGCGGATCGAGCGCGTCGCGGCGGGCCAGCGCTTGCGCGCGCAGCTGTTTCTTCTTCTCGCGGATAGGATCTGACATTGGCGCCTCCGGTTGGCAACGGCGCCAGCCATGCCCGATGCGGGCCGCCGCTTCAAGCCGGGAGGTGAACTGGCATGTGAAAGGAGCGATCCACGACGACCGATGGAGAGGTTGATCCCGGGTGCCTACAAAGTAGGTGGGCGCCGTATGCCCGAGCCCACGGGCCCGGCCAGGGACAGCTCCCTAAGGATCAATAAGGCCCCGGGGAAGTGTTACTCCTGTCGGGAAGCGCAGATCGCAGCGACGAATATAGTCCGCCAGGCACACGGCTGCCAGTGGCAAAGCGCCTTGCCAGGGCGCGCCCGCCTGCCTAGTTTCGCCGCCAACGACGCCACCTCCCAAGGGGATTGATCGCATGCGCTTTGAAGGAACGGCGGCCTATGTCGCCGACAAGGATCTGATGGTTGCCGTCAACGCGGCGATCGCGCTGGAACGCCCGCTGCTGGTCAAGGGCGAGCCGGGGACCGGCAAGACGGAGCTGGCGCGCCAGGTGGCCGCCGCGCTCGGCCTCGACCTCATCGAATGGCACGTGAAATCGACCACCCGCGCCCAGCAGGGCCTCTACGAATATGACGCCGTGACGCGGCTACGCGACAGCCAGCTGGGCGACGAGCGCTTCAACGACATCGGGAACTACATCAAGCGCGGCAAGCTCTGGGTGGCCTTCGCGGCCGGCCGCAAGACGGTGCTCCTGATCGACGAGATCGACAAGGCCGACATCGAGTTCCCGAACGACCTCCTGCAGGAGCTCGACCGGATGGAATTCTTCGTCTACGAGACCGGCGAAACGGTCCGCGCCGAGCAGCGGCCGATCGTCATCATCACGTCGAACAACGAGAAGGAACTGCCGGACGCGTTCCTGCGACGCTGCTTCTTCCACTATATCCGCTTCCCGGACATCGAGACGCTGCAGGCAATCGTCGACGTCCATTATCCGGGCATCAAGCAGAACCTGGTGCGCGCCGCACTCACCCAGTTCTACGAGCTGCGCGACGTACCGGGGCTGAAGAAGAAGCCCTCGACATCCGAAGCGTTGGACTGGATCAGGCTGCTGGTGGCCGAGGACGTCGCGCCCGAAGATTTGCGCGCCGACCCGAAGAACGCCCTGCCGAAGCTGCACGGGGCACTTCTGAAGAACGAGCAGGACGTGCATCTCTTCGAGCGGCTGGCCTTCATGGCGCGACGGCAGGGGTGAGGGCGTGCAGGCGAAGGCCGAAATCATCATCCGTCCGCTCCGGCGGGAAGACCACGCCGACTGGCGTCGGCTTTGGACGGCCTATCTCGCCTTCTACGAGACCACCGTTGCCGAGGACGTCTACCGCACGACCTGGGCGCGGCTCTTCGATCAGGGGCATTTCGAGCCGCGGGGCCTGATTGCCGAGATCGACCGAAAAGCTGTCGGCCTCGTGCACTACATCTTCCACCGCACCTGCTGGGCTACCGGCGACAATTGCTATCTGCAGGACCTGTTCGCCGATCCCGACATGCGCGGCATGGGGGTCGGCCGGGCGCTGATCGAGGCGGTCTACAGCCGGGCGGACGAGGCGGGCGCGGCGAACATCTACTGGATGACCCAGCATTTCAACGATACGGCGCGTCTCCTCTACGACCGGATCGCGAAACTGACGCCCTTCATCAAGTATCAGCGTAGGTGAGGCCATGTTCCTCCCCTTCTTCCTCGAACTGAAAGCCGCGAAGGTCCCCGTCTCGCTTCGGGAATATCTCTCCTTGCTCGAAGGCATGGAGGCGGGGCTGGTCGAATATGACGTGGAGGGG
>JAEZRM010000086.1 GCA_023412805.1 Pseudomonadota bacterium
GGAAGAGGCTGAAGGTCAACTTGGACGGGCCGAGCGTCGCTGGCCATGACCGTGCCCGGAAACGCTAGGAGCCTGAGACCGAGCGTTGCGCTCGCTTCCCCCGTCAGGCGAGCACGATGCGACGGCCAATCGAACCGAGCACGACCGGAGTCCGCTCGCAGACCTCTCGGACCACTCGATCGCGCAGGGCGTTGCCCAAGCGCAGCGTCAGCGCACCGGGTCGAGCGGCGTCGTGACGAGCTTGCGATTCGCCATGCCCCCCGGATACGCGTAGCTGGCGACCGCGCCCCAGCCCCACAGGGTCGCCGTGAACGGGCCCTCGCTCGTCATGCGTTGCAGCCCGCTTTGGCAGACTTTTTCTCCAAACTTCTGCCCCGGCTTGAACCCCTTCGTGAGATCGACACGCGTAAACTCGTAGTCGCCCCGCGTCCCCACCCGGCGGAAGTCGGTGAGGTTCCCGGCGCATTCGAGCCAGACATCCTTGAACTCGCCGTGGCTCTTGGCCCGGACGATGACGAGTGACGTCTCACTGAAGCTCGGGTCGGCATAGAAGGTGTAGGAGTTGAGGTACTGGCCCGCGGGGATGACGTTGACGAACTCCGGATCGCCCCAGGGAGACGTCGGCGGAGAGCCGAAGTAATTCGCTCCCATGCTCTTCATGTACGCGGCGACGTAGATCGGGTGGTCGGCGTCCTGCGTACGCACCACGAAAGCGTCTCCGGTGCCGGCGGGAAAGCTCACGACCTGACCTGCGGACATCTCGACCGGGGCACCGGGGGGGATCGCAGGATCGTAGTCGAGGCGCGTTCCGTCACGGGCGGCGACGATGCGGTACGGCATCAACTCGTGCTCGTCGCCCACGCGCGGGCGATAGCCGACGCCGACATACTCATTGCCCCACTGCTCGAACGACGGGATCTGCTGAAAGAGCACGTCGCAATACCCGCTCTCCACTGGAACGAACGCGCAGGTATGGCCGCCGAACACGGTCGTCGGCTTGTTCGAAGAGACTACGCTCCCGGTAAGCTCCTGATACTGGACGAGCTGAAGGTGCTGTCCTTTGTCGATGCGATAGCTCACTGGGGCCATCGCCGCGGTGCCCTTGAAGTCGGGCGCATCCTGGATATCGCGCGTGGGGAGGATCGTCACCTCGGTGTCGTCCTCGGAAGCGACGACTTGCGCCATCGGCGAGCCTGCCGACGACGCTTCCCACCCGTTGATGAGGATGTGCTGCTTTCGCCAGTTGGCGACTGGCAAAAGGAGCGTCGCCGTCGGCAAGGCGCTTGGTGCGCCTCCGAAAGGGTACATCGCGACGACCGAGACTGGCGCGCTCGCCGCGATGCGGAACGATGAGGCAATTCCGCTGGTAGCCAGCCACTGTCGAACGGGCACCGCGGGAACGACGTCGCGCGGGCACGGATGTACCCCTTGCGGACCGTCCGGGTCGGCATCGGAAACGAAGAGCACAACGCTCTCGCCCGGAGCGATCGGACCGGTGTGCTCGATGAGCGCCGCGCTTCCGGGTGCCGTGCGAAACAGCGACTTGGAGATGTCGACCTGCGCGCTCTCGAGCTCGAGCGCGAGCTCCACCGCCTTGTTGGAGGTATTGACCACGAAGGTAGCAAGGCACGCGGGGCGTCGAATTTGCGCCGGCTGTTGGAAGTAGAACTCGCATCCGTTCGAGCTCTCGTCGGCCGCCGCTGCCGCGCACGGCTCCTGGCACCTCGCGGCTCCGCAGGCGAGCTCGGGACGGCATTGCTCCACGACCTCGCCCGTGCAGGACCGAACGACGGCGCGACCATCGAGCGAGCATTGGTAGGGGCACGCGCCGGCATCATCCTCGAGCGCGGGCTCGAAGACGGTGGGCTGCGTCTCGAACGCTCCGCGCTCGTTCCCGCAGGCGCCGACGGCGAGCGCGAACGCGAACGCGAACGCGACGAGGGAGACCGCACTGACGCGGACGATGCGGACGTTCATGGAAGCACCACCTCTACCGGCACGAGGCTCTCCCCCCTGACCATGCCGTTTCCTAGCTGACCGTAGTAGTTGCTCCCCCAGCAATAGACCTTGCCGTTCGTGAGGAGTGCACACGTCGTGTTGAGCGTCGTCTTCACTTGCGCGACCGGCCCCGGAAGCCCCTCGACCTTTACCGGGTCGCTGGCATCGTCTTTCGTGCCATTGCCGGCTTGACCGCTCTCGTTGATCCCCCAGCAATAAACGCCTCCCGTGACGGTGGAGGCACACCACCGGTAGCGCCGGTTCGCTACGCTCCCGAGATCGAACGAGCGCGTCGTCGCGATGTGAGCGACCGGCTCTGGGACGACGACAGGCTCCGGGAGCGCCCGATCGTAGGGATTGAGCACCTGCTCCGCAAAGCTCGGGACGCGCTTCACGAGGAGGGCTCCCCAACAGTAGCCGGTACCGCCCGATGCCGCGCAAGCGTTGTCGTGATCGATGTCGACCGCGGAGATCGGAGCGAGCGCAACGCTGTCGGGATGCGGATCGGGGAAGAGCGACGAGAGACGGCCGATCGGCGGGTTCGCTCCCCACGTCACGAGCGTGC
>JAEZRM010000113.1 GCA_023412805.1 Pseudomonadota bacterium
GCCGTGCACGATGCGGACATGGTGCAGCGAGATCTCGCCAGGCTGCAGATCAAGCCGTACCGCCTTCGACTGATCGACCTCGACGGCGACTTCCTGGCCGCGGGTCAGCAGGTTGTTCTTGTCGAACGTGTCGCGGTGCGGGATCTGGTCCATCGTATGCGTGCCGGGGATCACTTCCATGGCCCCGTTGGCCTTGTTGCTCGGCGACAGTGCCACCCAGGCCGTGACAACATCCGGCTTGCTCAGGCCCCAATACGTCGAGTCCTGGTGCCAGGAAACAAAGGCCGGATTGGCCGCCTCCTTGATGAAGAAGTTCGATGTCCAGCACAGCAGGTTCGGGCCATATAAATCCTCGATCGTGTCGAGGATCTTGTCCTTGCGCACGAGGTCGGCAAGCCAGGTGAAGAGCAGATGCGATTTGTGACGCAGATCGCCGCGCAGCGGGCCGCCGGTCTCTCGCTCATGGGCCTCGAGACGGGCGCGCACCGCGGCCGCCTCCTGCTCCGACATCACGCGGATCGGGGCCAGGTAGCCGTCGCGCCGGAACTGGTCGATCTGCGCCTGGGTCAGGATCTTGGGCATGACGGATACTCCTCTACGAATACCAGCGAGTTCAATTCGCCATCGTGCTCGGCAGCCACAGCGCGATCTGCGGGAAGGCGATGACCAGCCCGAGAGCGATGATCTGCAGCGCCATGTACGGCCAGATGGAGCGGAAGATGTCGCCGAGCGTGATGCCCGGTGGCGTGACGCCTTTCAGGTAAAAAGCGGCGGGTCCGAACGGCGGCGAGATGTACGAGATCTGCATGTTCATGCAGAACAGCACGCCCAGCCAGACCGGATCGAAGCCGAGCTTGGTCGCGACTGGAATGAAGATCGGCGCCGTGAGCAGCAGGATGCCGATCCAGTCGATGAAGCAGCCCAGGATGATCCACACCACCTGCATCAGGATGATCACCGCCAGTGGCGACACCGGGAGGCTGGCCATCGTGTCCTGGATCAGGCGCGTGCCGCCGGCCAGCGTGTAGACGCCGATCAGCGCCGACGAGCCGAAGAACAGCCAGTAGAGCATCGCCGTCACCTTCGCAGTGTCGACGGCGGCCTTCGAGATCGACTCCCAGGAAAGACGGCGATTGACGGCGGCCGCGATCATGGCACCGACCACGCCGACGCCTGCCGCCTCGGTCGGCGTCGCCCAGCCGAAGTAAAGCGAACCCAGCACGCTGAACGCGACGAAGGACGGCAGCGCCAGCGTGCGCATCAGCCTCAGCTTCTCGAGGAATGGCCGGCGCAGGTCCTCGTCGTCCGCCACGGGTGCCTGGCTCGGATCGAAGTGGCAGCGGATGAGGATGTAGGCGATGTAAAGGCTGGCGAGCATCAGCCCGGGGATGATTCCCGCCGTATAGAGCTGGCCGATCGACACGCCGGCGGTCAGGCCGTACATGATGAAGACGACGCTGGGCGGAATGAGCGTCGCGAGACCGCCGCCGGCGCAGATGCAGCCCAGGGCGAGGCTCTTCTTGTAGCCGCGCGACAGCATGGCCGGCAGCGCCACCACGCCCATGGTGACGATCTCTGCGCCGATCACGCCGACCATCGCCGCCATCAGGGCGCAGGACACGATCACCGCCGCGGCGAGGCCGCCGCGCAGGCGGCCCGCCCACACGTACACCGCCTTGAATATGTCCTCCGCGACACCGGCGCGCTCGAGCACGCAGGCCATGAAGATGAACAGCGGCACCGAGACGAGCACGTAATTGCCCATCAGGGTGAAGATGCGGCTGATGATCAGGGTCAGGCCCGGTTCGCCGAACAGGAAATAGGCGAAGATCACCGCGACCGCGCCGGTGGCGAACGCCAGGGGCAGGCCGGCGATCAGGATGACGATGAAGACGCCGACGAAGAGAAGGCTGAGAAGACCGATGCTCATGCCGTCTCCGTCCCGTCCGCGCCAAAACCGAGGTCACGCAGCAAATTGACCGTACCCTGCGCCAGCAGCAGGACGCCCGAGACCGGAATCATCAGCTTCACCGGCCAGATCGGCGGGTTCCACGGCGTGCCGGTTGTCTCCCATATCGCCAGTGCATCCCAGGCCTGCCACCCGCCGACATAGATCAGGGTCAGGCAGTAGGCGGCGAAGAACACGAACGTCACCATGTCGAGCCGCCGCTGGTTAAGCGGCGATACCGCGAGATACAGCACGTCGATGCGGACATGCCGGCGGTACAGCATCGCGTAGCCGCCCGCGACGAGGTAGGCGCAGGCGGACACGTAAATCGTGACCTCGTTGCTCCAGATCGTCGGCCGCCCGAACACGGTGCGCATCAGCACCTCGTAGCAGACGGCCGCGGTGATGAGGATCACCGTCATCGCCCACGCGGTGCCGACCCAATGATTGGTCCGGTCGACCCAGGCGAAGACACGCGCGAGGCCGGAAGAAGGAAGCGGGCGCCGCGGCTGGCCGCCGGCAGCGCCCGCATTGGCGTTGGAGCTCACGCGAGGCCGATGTCTTTCAGCCAGGCGATCTGCCCGTCATAGGCTTTCTTGGCCAATGGCGTCTTCTTCGACCATTACTCCCAGGTCTTCTGCGCGAGGGCGCGGATACGGGTCAGTTCGGCGCCGCTCCAGGACTCGAAGGTGACGTTCTTCTGGTGCAGTTCCTTGTTGGCGCGGGCGTCGTCGACCGCGACGCGCTGCACCTGGTCCCACGTCCATTCGCGCACGGCCGTGCTGACGATCGCCTTGACGTCG
>JAEZRM010000132.1 GCA_023412805.1 Pseudomonadota bacterium
GCCCCAGCCTGCTGAAGCGGCGCCACCTCCGCCACCGCCTGCAGCGGCCGCACCACCGCCACCGCCGCCGGCTCCCGAGCCTGATCGTGCGGCGCTCGAACAGAAGCTCGCCGATCTCGCGCTTCAGCAGGCCGACGAGGCCAAGCGACAGGCTGAAGCCAAGGCCGCAGCCGACGCCAAGGCCAGAGCAGAAGCCGAGGCGAAAGCCAAGGCCGAGGCCGAATCCAAGGCGCGCGCGGAAGCAGAGGCCAAAGCAAAGGCGGAGGCCGACGCCAAAGCCAAAGCCCGCGCCGAAGCCGAGGCAAAGGCCAAGGCGGAAGCCAAGCGCAAGGCGGACGAAGCCAAGCGCCAGGCCGAAATCAAGCGCAAGCAGGATGAGGCGCGCCGCAAGCGCATTGCCGAAGAGAAGGCCAAAGCGCAGTTCAACGCTGATCGGCTGGCGGCCCTGCTCGACAAGTCACCCGACCAGCGCGCGCCAGCACCGGCGGCGCCACAGCCGAGCACGGATACGCGCGCCAAAGGCCCTGTGCTCGGCGCGCGCGAAGGTACGGATGCGACGCTCTCGGCCAGCAAAGCCGGCTGGCTCGCCAGTCTCCTGAGCCGCGCCGTCGGCCAGTGCTGGAATGTCCCCGCAGGCATTGCGGGATTGGAGAATGTCGTTGTCAGGCTGGAAGTGCGTCTCAACCGGGATGGAACGCTCGTCGGAACGCCGAAGGTGACCAACTCCGACAACTTCCCGGCCTTCGGCTTGGTCGCCGACAGTGCCGTGCGCGCGATGATTGCCTGCGCGCCGTACTCGCTTCCGGCCGATATGTACGAGGGCGGCTGGGAGCATATCGTGTTCGCGTTCAGACCTCCTCAGTGACGACAATGGGGAGAGGCGAACGGCGACATTTGCCGACGTTGGTACTTTGTGCTCAATCACCGGAAAATCAGGCTGGCCGTGGTGTGATTCGCGGCGCAGCCTGCTGACAGGCATCCTCGGCTTCAGGCATGGAGGAGAGTGCGATGGCGGCCAAAGGCGCACGCGAATCGTGGTCGGCGGCTGGTGCGTCGACACCGCCGACGTCCATTCCGCGCGACGAAATCTCCGACTTTCACCTGCGTGACGAAGCCCGCCTCGTAGGAGGCCTCATCGAGCGTGCGGTCTACACGGCCGATGAGCGTCAGCGCATCGCGACCATCGCCGCGCGTCTCGTCGATACGGCGCGCGCCGGACGCACGAAGCATGGCGGCATCGATGCCTTCATGCACGAGTACGGCCTCACGTCCGAGGAAGGCGTCACGCTGCTCTGTCTCGCGGAGGCGCTGCTGCGCATCCCTGATGCGGATACGGCGGATGCCCTGATCGACGAGCGCGTCGGCAGTGGTGACTGGGAGCGGCACCTCGGTCATTCGGACTCGTTGCTCGTCAACGCCTCGACCTTCGGCCTCATGCTGACAGGCCGGATCGTTCGCCTCGGCCGCTCGGCCGGCTCGGGACCGGGCGCCGTGCTGAAGCGGCTCGTGGCGCGTTCGGGCGAGCCGGTGATCCGGCAGGCGATGCGGCAGGCCGTGCGCATTCTCGGCGATCAGTTCGTGCTGGGTCGCAACATCGATAGCGCGATCTCGAATGCCTGGGAGTACGAGAAGCGCGGTTACACGATCTCCTACGACATGCTCGGCGAGGCCGCGCGCACCGAGAAGGACGCCGAGCGCTATCACACACGCTACGCAAGCGCGATCGAGGCTGTCGGCAAGGCGGCCGGCGCGGCTGGACCTGAAAACATCGAGACGCTCATGCGGCGCCCGAGCATCTCGCTCAAGCTTTCGGCGCTGCATCCGCGCTTCGAGCCCGGCAAGGAAGCACGTCTCGAAGCCGAACTGATGCCGCAACTGTTGGAACTTGCCCGGCTTGCGCGCGCGCGCGGGCTTGGCATCACCATCGATGCCGAGGAGCAGGACCGCCTTGATCCGACGTTGTGGCTGGTCGAGCGATTGCTGCACGCCCCGGAGCTTGCGGGCTGGCCCGGGCTCGGTGTGGTCGTGCAGGCCTATGGCAAGCGCGCAATCCCAGTATTGCGCTGGCTGAAGCGCGTGAGCGATGCGACGCGGCGCACGATCCCGGTGCGTCTCGTCAAGGGTGCGTATTGGGACAGCGAGATCAAGCTCGCGCAGGAGCGCGGACTTCCGGGCTATCCGGTTTTCACTGCGAAGCCGCACACGGATGTGTCCTATCTCGCGTGCCTGCGCTTCCTGCTCGGCGAGACGAAGGCATTCTATCCGCAATTCGCCACGCACAATGCGCACACCGTCGCTGCCGCGCATGTGGCCGGCGGTGTGCTGCCCTTCGAGATGCAGCGCCTGCATGGCATGGGCGAAGCGCTCTACGAGGAGGTCGTCAGCAAGTCCGGTCTCGCGCGCCCCTGTCGCATCTATGCGCCGGTCGGCGCGCACGAGGATCTGCTGGCCTATCTCGTCCGGCGACTGCTGGAGAATGGCGCCAACACCTCGTTCGTCAATCGCCTCGCGGATGACGACATGCCGGCGGCGGAGATCGTGCGCGATCCTGTCGAAGCGACCGAGAAGCTCTGGCAGGAAGGCAAGATCGCGGAGAGCCTGCGCATTCTTCTGCCGGCTGCAATCCTCGGGCCAAACCGGCGCAACAGCGCAGGCATTGCACTCGCCGAGCCGGCGACGCGTGCCGCTCTGCGTGCCGAGATCGATGCAGCCATAGCCGTCGATTTCGCCGTTGGTCCGATTATCGACGGCAAGATGATCCGTGGTGGTGATGCGGCGCGGCTCGTGCTCTGCCCGCACGATCGCAGGCGACGCATCGGCACGGTACTCGAAGCAACACCGGATCAGGTCGAGCTTGCCATCGCCAGCGCCAGCAAAGCCATGCACGCCTGGGATCGCCGCGGCGGGCCTGCGCGCGCCGCTCTGCTCGAGAAAGCGGCCGACCTCATGGAGCGCGATCGCGCCCGCCTCATGGGTGTGCTCGTGCGTGAAGCCGGGAAGACGCTTGATGCCGCACTTTCCGAGGTGCGCGAGGCCGTCGATTTCCTGCGCTACTACGCTGGGGAGGCGCGGCGGCAATTCGCCGGCCCCGTCGTTCTGCCCGGCCCGACGGGCGAGCGCAATACGATCGAGCTTTGCGGGCGCGGCGTCTTTGCGTGCATTTCACCGTGGAACTTCCCGCTCGCGATTTTCACGGGGCAAGTCGCGGCAGCGCTGGCGGCCGGAAATGCCGTCATCGCAAAGCCCGCCGAGCAGACGCCGGTCACGGCCTTCCTCGCTGTCGAGCTGCTGCACGCGGCGGGCATTCCCGGCGAGGTTCTCCATCTGCTTCCGGGGGCCGGACCGATCGGCGCGGCGCTCTCCAAGGATCCGCGCATTGCCGGCATTGCATTCACCGGTTCGAACGACACGGCCTGGGCCATTCAGCGGACGCTCACCGATCGCCGTGGTGCGATCATTCCCTTCATTGCCGAGACCGGCGGCATCAACGCCATGATCGCCGACAGCAGCGCGCTCGCCGAGCAGGTCGTGCGCGATGCCGTGCGTTCGGCCTTCGACTCGGCCGGTCAGCGCTGCTCTGCGGCACGCGTACTCTTCCTGCAGGAGGAGATCGCCGATGACGTCACGGAGATGCTGACTGGCGCCATTGCCGAGCTCAAGGTCGGCGACCCACTCGATTATGCGACCGACGTCGGGCCTGTGATCGACGAGGATGCGCAGACCATGCTCGAGGCGCACAAGCTCGCCATGCGGCGGGGGGCCCGCGAGCTGATCGATCCGCCACTGCCCTCCGACTGTCATGCCGGTACGTTCGTCACGCCCGCGGCGTTTGCGATCGAGCGGCTCGGCGTGGTCGAGCGCGAAGTGTTCGGCCCGATCCTGCATGTCGTGCGGTTTTCCGGCGGCCATCTTGACCGCGTTATCGACGCGATCAACGCGACGGGCTTTGGCCTGACGCTCGGTCTGCACAGCCGCATTGGCGCCGTCGCCGACTACGTGGCGGAGCACGCGCGCATCGGCAATCTCTACGTCAATCGCAATCAGATCGGAGCCGTTGTCGGCGTACAGCCATTCGGCGGCGAGGGGCTATCGGGCACAGGCCCGAAGGCCGGCGGCCCGCACTATCTCGCACGCTTCGCCACTGAGCGCGTCCGCTCGACCGACATCACCGCGACCGGCGGCAACATCGAGCTGCTGGGATTACAGAAGGGCTGAGGCTCAAGCCGCGTTCGTAATCTTGACGAGCTTGTCGAGCGCGGCACGCGCGGCACCGGACTCGATCGAGTGAACCGCAAGCGCAACGCCATCCGTCAGGCTCGTCGCCTTGCCGCCGACGATCAGCGCCGCAGCCGTATTCAGCACAACGATGTCACGGATGGGTCCTTTTGCGCCCGCCAGCAGTTCGCGCATGACGACTGCGTTGGTCGCTGCATCTCCGCCCTTGAGATCGGAAAGCTTGGCGGGCGGCAGGCCGGCATCGGCCGGTGTCACCTCAAATACAGTGACCTTGCCATCCTTCAACTCGGCGACGGTCGTTGCGCCGGTCGTGGTCAGCTCGTCGAGGCCGTCATGGCCATGCACGACCCATACGTGCTCGGCGCCGAGGTTTGCGAGAACGTGCGCGATCGGCTCGACCCATTCGAGCGCGAAGACGCCCAACACCTGACGCGTGACGCCGGCAGGATTCGAGATCGGCCCCAGCAGATTGAAGATCGTGCGGATGCCGAGCTCTGCGCGGATCGGCGCCCAGTGCTTCATCGACGGATGGTACATCGGCGCCCACAAGAAGCCGACACCTGCTTCGTTGATCGCCTTCGCAACCGTCTCCGGGCTCGCGTCGACCTTGACGCCGAGTTCGGTCAGGATGTCCGACGCCCCGGACAGCGACGAGACGCGACGATTGCCGTGCTTCGCGATCTTCAGCCCGGCGCCGGCCGCGACAATGGAAGATGCCGTCGATACGTTGAATGTGCCGTGGCTGTCGCCTCCGGTCCCGACAATGTCGACCGCGCCCGGGGGGGCTGAGACGCGGTTCATCTTGGCCCGCATCATTTGCGCGGCGCCGGTGATCTCCTCGACCGTCTCGCCACGGACGCGCAGCGCCATGAGAAAGGCACCCATCTGCGCAGGCGATGCGTGGCCATCCGTCATTATTTCGAGAGCGGAGCGAATCTCGTTGGTGGTGAGGACTGCCCCTGTCGAGACCTTCTGGATAAGGCGCGTGAGTTCGGCAGCAGGCATGGAGGCGGTTCCGGACGGAAAAAACTAGGCGGCGACGCGCGGCGCCTTGGTGTTGCGGGTGCGCGGCGTGAGGCCGGCGAGGCGGAGGAAGTTCGCGAGAATATCGTGGCCGTGCTCGGAGGCGATGCTCTCCGGATGGAACTGCACGCCGTGGACCGGCAGCGTGCGGTGCTGCACGCCCATGATGATGCCGTCCGCGGTTTCGGCTGTAACTTCGAGATCGGCCGGAAGGCTCGCGCGCTCGACGATGAGCGAATGATATCGTGTCACCTCGAAGCGCTTCGGCATGTTGGCGAAGAGGCCCTTGCCGGTCGTCTCGATGGTCGAGAGCTTTCCATGCATTGCGGACGGCGCCCGAATGACTTCCCCGCCGTAGGCTTGACCGATGGCCTGATGGCCGAGACAAACGCCGAGCAGCGGGATTTTCGATGCCGCTTTCTCGATCAGCTCGAGGCAGATGCCCGCCTCGTTGGGCGTGCAGGGGCCAGGCGACAGCACGATTGCCTGCGGGGCCATCTCGATGGCCGCGTCGACCGTGATCTTGTCATTGCGGACGACCTCGCATTCAGCACCAAGCTCGCCCAGGAAGTGGACGAGATTGTACGTGAAGCTGTCGTAGTTATCGATGAGCAGGAGCATAGGATTTGGCTTACGCGGTAAGCGGTTAGGCGTCAAGGTGACGCGAAGGAGCTACCGGATTGGCTCCCGCTAGCTGGCAGGCTGATACCAGCACCGTGGCAGTGCCAAGTCAGGCCGTCTCGACACATTCTTGCGATCGAGCGGATGAGGAAATGTCCCGGCGGGGCGCCGCTGTGAGATACGATCGTTTCTAAGGAATGTAAATTCGAGCAGGGGTGGGGTTTCGAATTTCTTGAATTTAACGGGGCGGGAGAAGTTGTTCGGGTGAATATGGACGACGCTGAAATCCTGCAGAATTCTAGAGAATACGAGATTGATCAATTCGAAGCCGGCGCGATCGTAGATGTTTGCGAACCTGTGGAATTCGACGACGATGATCCTGAATTTGCGAAGTGTTTGCCGGCTCGTAGAGAGCAGGACGCCGTATTCGGCCCTTTCAATGTCCATCTGCAGTACGAATTCCGATTCTCCTGGAGCCTTGAGGTCGATCCAGTCCTCCAGGGAAACGAACTCGCCGCCGGTCGTGGGGCCCAGGAATTTGCGCTCGAAGTCGAAGAGCGCGTTCTCGACGGGAGGGCGATTGACGGAAGCGTCGGCGAGAAAGCACTTGATCCCTCGCCTCGCCATATCCTCCTCGAAGCGCGCGATTTTCGATACGCCCGGTGAGAAGCACGCACTTATGCCCTCTAAATCATCGGGGATGAGATAGCCGCCGTCGGCATCGCCACCGAGTCGGATCAACGTGTGCTCCGTTTGGATCGGGCGCACCATCTCAAGAAATCTCTGGATTTCGCGGGGGGCAGTTGTTCTGCCGAGCGTAAGGCCCACGCCGTAAAGGTATTTTTGAGCGAATCGTCTGAACGAAGCCATGCGTGATGCTCTTCCGAACAACCAGGGTCGATAAATCAGATGCCGACGAATATGCCCTTTACGAACTCGCGGTACAGCAGCATCTGGCGCGCCAGCGCGCGCGAATCCTTGAGCGACTTTGACAGGATGATGCCGCCGTCGGCAACCGCAGAAAGCATGTCGGCAAGGTCATCGAGATCGACCGGAATGCGCGGAGGGTAGCGGGCCGCGATCAAATCGAGGCGCGCACGAAAGCGCTTGCGCCAGAGGATGACGGATGCGGTGTTGAGGTCGCGCACCTGTTGGTCGAACAGCCGGTCCTGGTAGCAGTAGGCGGCGATCAGGCAGCCGGGATGGCCGTTGGGCAGATCGCCGAACAGCTCGGCCAGCATCTTGAGGCCGACTAGAAATCCGTGCAGTGGGTCTTCATTCAATTCGTCGGCGCGCGCGAACAGCTCGTCGAACAGTGCGCCTTCGCGCTCGATGTAGCGCTCGAGCAGCACGCGGGCGAGTTCGGTCTTGTCCTTGAAGTGATAGAAGAAGCCGCTCTTGGTGATGCCGACCGCGGCAATCAGCTCTTCGATCGACGTCGCATCGAAGCCCTTGGCGAGTACGGACGCTTCCGCAACATCGAGAATGCGCTCGCGGGCGTCGCCCTTTTTCCTGGTCGCTGCAGCCGGAGTGGGCATGGCGAACTGTACCTATGGTCAAGTAACGCAAGTAACAGCGCCGGTCACGGCGCCCAACTATACATTTGTTCGCGCTTAAACGATTGGCTTCTAACACAAATTCAAAAGTAAGCGCAACTGCACCACGCGCCTTCTAGAGGTGCGTGCCCGTGCCCCGTACATATCCGATCGCCGAGACCGGGAGGGCCCCGTTCGGCGGGATAAAACCAAACAAAAGGTTGGAGATGATCATGAGCAAGTATCGCAATGCCCTGCCGCAGCTCGGTTCTCGGCTATTTCTCACAGACGGCGGCCTCGAGACATCGCTGATATTCTACCACGGCATCGATCTGCCGCACTTCGCATCCTGCGAGCTCCTGCGAAGCAAGATCGGCCGCGATGTACTGACTGAGTACTTCCTGCCCTACATCGAGACGGCGCGGCAGGCGAAGCTCGGTTTCGTTCTCGAGGCCCCGACGTGGCGCGCGAATCCGGATTGGGGTGCGAAGCTCGGTTATTCGCGCGAGACCCTCGCTGACGTCAATCGCATGGGCATTGCGCTCATGGAGGAGCTGCGCTTTGCCTTCGAGAGCCGCGATGCGCCCATGGTGATCAGTGGCAACATCGGCCCGCGCGGGGACGGTTATGTCGCTGGAGCCGAGATGTCGGTCGAGGCGGCGGCCGAATATCACGACGAGCAGATCGCCGTTTTTGCCGGGACCAACGCGGATATGGTTGCCGCCTTCACGATGACAAATATCAATGAGGCCCTCGGTATCGTCGTGGCCGCGCAGCGCCACAAGATGCCGATCGCGATCTCGTTCACTCTCGAGACGGACGGTCGACTGCCGAGCGGCGCGACTCTCGAAGAAGCCATCGATGCAGTGGATGCGGCGACGGATGAGGCGCCTGTATACTACATGATCAACTGCGCACACCCGACCCATTTCGAGACCACGCTTGCCGGCGGCGGCCGCTGGACCGACCGCATTCGCGGCATTCGCGCCAATGCCTCGAAGCGCAGCCATGCGGAACTCGACGCAGCATCCGACATCGATGCCGGCGATCCGATCGAGCTCGGTGGACAATATGGAGCGCTGATGCGTGCATTTCCGCAGATCCGCGTAATCGGCGGTTGCTGCGGGACGGACCACCGTCACGTCCACGAGATGTGCTCGGCTTGCTCGAGCGGTACGTCCTCGCAGGCGGCATGACCAAAGCTGCGAAGTAAGACGAAAGAAGTGGCGGCCCTGCCCGATCAGGCAGCGGCCGCCGCTATCGTCTTCGGTGTCGCGAAATGGACGAGGCGGCCTTTGCGTGGGGCCACATCGTTCCAGTTCTTGCCCTCGAACGTGAGAACGACCACTCCGGCCGTCGGCAGCTTCTCCGAGATCGCGGCGATCTTTGCCGGTTCGCCCTCGCCAATCAGCTCGATGGCGATAATCTGCAGGCCCGGATTGTGGCCGATGATCATGAGGTGTTTGACGCTCGCTGGCGTCTTGCGCACGCGCTCCAGAAGGCTGACCGGCTCCGCGAGATAGAGCGCGCCTTCGTATTTCGTCCGGGGCTCGGGTTCCCAGCCGCCGCTTGCAAGCTCGAAGGTCTGTCGCGTGCGCACCGACGTCGAGCACAGCACGAGATCCGGCTTGAGGTCGTGCTCTCGCAGATAGGCGCCCATCATCGGTGCAGCCGAGAGCCCTCGCGCATTGAGCGGGCGTTCGCGGTCATCGAGGCCTGAGATGTCCCAGCTCGACTTGGCGTGCCGGAATAGCGTGAGGGTCAGCATCGCGATGGGCCTCCTTTGGTCTACCGCGGTCGAGCGGGGGCCGCTCAGGGTTTCGTTGCCAGATAGTCCTTCGTCCAGCGGTCATAATCATCGGCGCGTGTCACGCGTTTGACGAGATCGGCAGAGGCCAGGCCCTTGAGGTCCTTCGGCGCCGTACCGTCGCGCAGGGCCTTGAGCGTATCATGGATGGCCTGAATAGCCGCCTGGATGGGCTGATGTCCCTGCAGACACACACGGACGCTGCGCGAGGCGAGGTATTCGCGATCCGAAAGCTCGGGCGTCGCCGTGCCGAGAATGAGCGGTATCTTCACGGCGGGCGCGATCGCATCGAGCTCTGCCCGCGTCTTCACGCCGACCAAGAAGATCGCATCGACGCCGACTTTCTCGTAGGCCTGTGCGCGCTTGATCGTGTCTTCTATGCCGGTGATGATCGGCGCGCTGGTCCGTCCGGCAATGCAGAGATCGGGATCTCGGCGCGCGGCGAGCGCCGCCTTCATCTTGCCGATACCCTCCTCGATGCTGAGGATCTGCGGCTTCTCCGTCGTGCCGAACGGCTGCGGTAGCGCTGTATCCTCGATCGACATGCCGCTGACGCCGGCGATTTCCAGCTCATCGACCGTGCGCATGACCGAGAGCGCATTGCCATAGCCGTGGTCGGCATCGACCATCAACGGCAACTCCATGGCGCGGTTGATGCGAAGCGCCTGATCGGCGAACTCGGTGAGTGTCAGGATGATGAGATCCGGCGCCGAGAGCACGCCGAGCGATCCCGTCGAGCCGGCGAACATGCCGATCTCGAAACCGATCTCGGAGGCGATGCGCGCCGAGATCGGATCGTGCACGGAGCCGGGGTGATAGCAGCTATTTCCTGAGAGATAGCCGCGGAATTTCTGGCGGCGTTCGGTCCAGCGCGATGGCATCGTTTTTCGGTGCTCCGGTTCTTGAATGAGGACTTAGATGTTAGCGACGGCCTCGGGGCTCGGCGCGATTTGTCCGCGCTCCACGCGGCGCACGACGTCGACGATGCCATCGTTGGCAGGCGTCGCGATCTTCAGCTCGGCGCCCTTAGCCGCCACGAGGCCGTTGATATAGTCGATTTCCGTGCGCCGACCCTTCATGATGTCCTGCCCCATGGAAGGACGCTGCTCGTCATTCCTGTGCTTGACCTGCTCGAGCAGAATGCCCTCGCATTCCTCGCGCGCGGCTTTGTCGCCTTCACCGGCGGCGAGCAGCTTCTCGGGCGGAATGTGATAAACGGGCTCGAGCGCATAGCCGTGCGCGAGGCCGACCTTGATGGCTTCTGCTGCGAGGCGGATGGCGAGCCAGCGCGTCATGGGATCGCGGTCATTGCCGTTACCGCCGCGCCCTGTTGCCGCCGAAACCGGATTGCGCATGGCATTCACGATCAGCTTGGACCAGCGCTCGCCCCAGAGATTGGTCGTCGTCTTCGAGCTGTCGGCGACGCTCACCATCTCCGCGATTTCCTTGACGCGCGGTGTGATGCGCCCATGGGGCTCGCCGACACGGAACACCGTATGACGCGTGCCGCCGAGCCCGACATTGCGCTGAACCTTGGCGGGACTGACCAGCTCCACCGAGATCGTCGAGGCAATGCAGCCGACCGTCTTGCCCCAGCCGACCACCGAGGCGATGCGCTCCTCGTTGATCGAGTTCTGCAGTGATACGACATAGCCGTCGGCCGCGAGGTACTGGGCGATCATCTGCGTTGCCCAGACCGTGTCGTAGGATTTCATCGAGACGAACGCGATGTCGAACGGGCGCTCGCTCCCAGCCTTTTGAAGATCGGTGATGTGGATGGCATTCACCGGAACGGTGAAATTCTCCGGAGCCGTCTGGCCGCGCAACGTCAGACCGTCGCGACGCATGGCCTCGACATGCTCGGGCCAGGGATCGATGAGCGTCACATCCTGTCCGGCCTTGGCCAGATAGCCACCCACGTGTCCGCCGAGCGCGCCGGCGCCCACGATCGCAATTTTGCGCTTCATCCCCTGCTCCTCGACCCGGCCGCCGCTTGTTCATTTTTCTGCGGGGGCCTGCTGGGCGGGCAGGATGGTGGCCCGATGGGGAGAGGTCAAGCGTCAGGCGACCGGATGATGACGGACGCGGGTCTGCTCTGACCGCCATGGCGGTCGCGAAGCGGATGTCTCGGGCAGGGATGCGCTAGTGCTGCGCGGGTTTGGCCGTTTGCTCGGGCAGCCAGTGGTTCTGCAGCACTTTCTGCGCCACGGCCTTGTCCAGGTGTGGCCCGAGCAGCGTTTTGAACGCAAAGGCGACCTCGCCGTATTCCTTCCGGCAAACGCCGGCGCGTTCGCTCGGCAAGTAGCCGTTGGTGACGACATCGGCGAACAGGGTTCTGTCGGCGCCGAAAGCCAGGCACACGAGATTGTAGAATCGTACTGGCGGCGGGCTGTGCGAGTTCGAGAAAGCCGCGAGCGGTACCGTCACTTTCGGGTTCGAGAGGAAATCCTTGTAGGAATGCGCCGCGCCTGCGATGAGCCGCCGCGCCTGATCCTTGCCGAATTGCAGCATGATGTACGTAGCGAAATTGTCCGCGGCATCCTCGCCACGTCCGAGCACCGGGATGTCCAGCATGTCGAACATGGCGTGGCCCATCTCGTGGGCCGTCACATAGAAGAACTGACCTATAACCGCATCGGCTGGCGTGATCCCGGCAGCCGTCGTCTCGGACGGCATCATCTTCTGGACGTCGCGCAGGTACTCATAGCAAATGCTAACGCGTCCACGCTGATACCATGCATTCGAGACGCCATCGCATCCCACGGTTCTCAGCAGCAGGTCCGACGGCAAGCGAAAAGCGCCGAAGATCTCCTGCAGCTTCTCGAGCACGCGGTGCTCTTTGACCATCTCGTAGAGCTTTTGATGCTCGGGATTCGTCGGAGCTACGTACTCGACACGTATGCGATTGGCCTGTGCGTCGGGCGTGGCATAAACTCTGGGGGCAAGCAGCGCCGCGACAAATACTCCGAGCGACAAAGCAAAGATCAGTCGTCCGCGCGGCATCGAAACCTCCCTCACTTCCCTCGCCGGATGAGGCTACGGCATGAGACTGCCGTAGCCGCGTCCAGCATTTCGATCAGGCACCACCGCGGAATGCTTCTTCCGCCCAGCCATTGAACATGCTCTTAACGGCCGGATCGGTGTCCACGAGATAGAGCTTGTCACCCACGCGGACGATGATGGCCCCATCCTTCACCTCCTGAGCGCCGAGCTTCATGAGCTGTGCTTCAGTCGGTGCGGTCTTCGCCGTTCCCTTCACGATGCCGAAGGCCTTCTTGTCGACGTAGATGCCTTCACTGGTGTTGAGGGCGCCGAGCTGGGCGCGCTCCGCTGCTGACTGAGCAAATTGTGGTGCGGAGACGGCAAGCGCGATTGCTGCGGCTCCGATGGCTGCGATAGTGAGGCTGCGTGCTGACATGCGCTCTACCTTCATGCTGGCGCCTAAACCAATCAGGCGATGGAGCTTTCCCTTAGGTCGAGAGAGATCGTGCCGCCGCCTGCATTGCCATAAGCACCCCAGATGGAAGCAGTTTCCATCGTGGCAAACCCGCTATCTGAAAGCGGCAAACCCCGGCGCCTGGAGCACCGCAGGCAATTGCGATCGTCAGCCCCTCGTGCTCGCTGCAAGTTACCGGTGTTGCTGTGTTTCCGACGCGGAAGCTATCGCGCTATGCCCATTCTTCACGAAGCGGCAAGGTTAAGGAAAATCCGCACCCTTCAACCCGGGTCTGGCGCAGAGGCAATGAACTCTTTCTTCGCATGACCGCCTCAATGTGGATCGAGGTGACCCTCCGGCCGAGCGATCCGATCATGCGCACGTCCTTCCTCATCTCCGTTCTGCTCGCACTGGGCGTGTTCCAGGCGACGTCGGCTGGCGCGCAGGCGCCGGCTGTCGAGGTCGCGATCGTTGCTCTCGATCCGCCTTCGGGTTACGACCTTGCTCCTGGCCGTAAGCTCTCGGCGCGCATTCAGTACAAGAGCGATGTCCCGGTCCGTTTCAGGATGGAGGGACGTTGGCACGATAAGCCCGCGCCGGCTTCGATGCTCAACCCCATGCCCGCATATCCCGCCGGCGAGGGTGAGGCCGTCGCATGGATCGCCTATCGCGGGCCTGCATCTCTCGACGAAATTTCGATCAAAGTTCTGGATGAGAAATGGCAGTCGATCAGTGCCGTCAAGATGCCGGTGCTGATCGACTGGCGCGAAGGCGCGCCTTCTCGACCGGTGGCGCAGTGGGCGTCGGAGCTGAGCGCTCAGCAGCAGGACATGCTGACGGACACATCGTCCTCCCGCGATACCGAAAGCGGCTGGGGCTTCGACCTCTTCCTGATCATGCCGGCGGGGATGCTGGCCTATTTTCTCCTGCAGCCCCTGGCGATCACGCGCTTTGAAGGTCGGTGGAGAATGGCGGCGTACGCGCCGCTCGTGGTCACTGTGCCTCTTGTGCTCCACGCGCTCGTGGCGTTGATCGCCGGCTCCAATCTGTGGCCGCTGCTGCTCATCTTCTGCCTGCCTTTTGCGACGCTGTATCTTGTGGCGCTCATGGGCGCACGCGTGATCGTGCGGGGAACCTAGGGGCTCATCGCGCTATCGGCGCGGCGACGCAAATCCGCGCCGCGCTCACACCGCCGCTCCTGCGACCCGCCTACTGCCGGGCGAGATACATCTTCACTTTCGCCTCGAGATCTTCCGGCGCCTCGCCGGAGACATCGACCAGCACCTTCTTCACTTGGCCGGTAAAGCGGAATGGCGAGCTGTACTCGTCATCGAGCATGACTGGCGAGCCGCTATCCGCGCCGACAGACACTCCAGCAGCCAGGCCAAGCGTGAGTGGGACAGTCACCGAGAGATCACCGCTGCCGACCGGCTTGCCGTCGACGAACAGCTTGATATTCGCAGGCACGCCCTTGCCTTTCGGGATGTCGGGCTTTCCGGTCGGCGTGAATTCGAAGGTAAAGACGTGATCTCCTTCGAGTACGCCACTGCCATTGGACTGAACTTTGAAGCGCTGGTCGGCGACGTAGTTGTATCCATACGTGAGCTTGCCGTCCTTGATGTAGAAGGCAAAGCCACCATCGTTGCCGCCCATGGAGAATAGCACGCCCTCCGCGCCGCCCTTTGGCACCGACGCGTGCACGGACACCGCGTGCGGCACATTGGTCAACTGCGGAGCGGCATTGGATGGCACCATCTGGGTGCCGGGATAGTAGATGTATTTGGTGCGATTGGCGGCGATCTGCGGGCGGCGCTCACCGAGGCGTGCGGTGCCACGGCTGTCGATCGGCAGCACATCGTATTTGCCCGCTTCGACGTACCACATGCCGATCATCTCGATCAGCTTGGCGCGATTCTCGTCGGCGAGATTCTTGGTCTCGGAAAAGTCCTCCGCCACTTTGTACAGCTCCCACCCCTTGGCATCGAGTTCGTTGAGCTTGTCATGGTCGATGGGAGCGCCGAACTGCAGGCCGGATTCCACGAATGATGTGCCTGGCCACGGACACACGGCGCGCCAGCCATCATGATAGATCGAGCGGTGGCCGAACATCTCGAAGTACTGGGTCTTGTGCAGGGCATCCGCCTTAGCGTTATCGAATGAGGTCTTGAGACTGAAGCCCTGGAGCGGAGACTGCGTCACGCCGCGAATTTGATTAGGGGGCTCGATATCGAGGCAATCGAGCACGGTCGGCACCATATCGATGGCGTGGCAGTACTGCGTGCGAATCTCGCCCTTGGCCTTGATGCCCTTCGGCCAGCAGACGATGAACGGGTCGGCGACGCCACCGCGATAGGTTTCGCGCTTCCAGCGGCGGAACGGCGTGTTGCCGGCGTGCGTCCAGCCCCAGGGATAGTGATTGAAGTATTTGGGGCCGCCGATGTCGTCGATGGCGGCGAGGTTCTGCTCGAGGCTGTCCGGCACGTTGTTGAAGAACTTGCCCTCGTTCACCGACCCTGTCGGGCCGCCCTCGGCGCTGGCACCGTTGTCGGAGATCAGCATGATCAGCGTATTCTCGTATTCGCCGATCTCCTTCAAGAACGCGATCAGTTCGCCGATGTAGTGGTCCGTGTGCTCGAGAAAACCGGCAAAGACCTCCATCATGCGCGCGTAGAGTCGACGCTCGTCCGCCGACAGCTTGCTCCAGTCCTGCACGTCGGGGTCATGACGTGACAGTGTCGTACCCTTCGGGAGGATGCCCAGCTTCATCTGACGGGCGAACGTCTCCTCGCGATAGGCATCCCAGCCTTTGTCGAACCTGCCTTTGTACTTGTCGGCCCACTCCTTCGGGACGTGGTGCGGTGCGTGCTGTGCGCCAGTGCAGAAGTACATGAAGAAGGGCTTGTCCGGAGCGACCTGCTTGGCGTCGGCGATCATCGCCCTCGCCTTTTCGACGAGGTCGGGTGTGAGATGGTAGCCCTCCTCCGGTGTTTTCTCAGGCTCGGTTTGCGAGTTGTCGCGAACGAGTTCGGGGTAGTACTGGTGCGTGTCGCCGCCGAGAAAGCCGAAGTAGCGTTCAAATCCGCGTCCCAGCGGCCATCGATCATAGGGGCCGGCGGCAGATGTCTGCTCTGCCGGTGTCAGATGCCATTTGCCGATGGCGTAGGTGTTGTAGCCGTTCTGAAGCAGAACCTCCGATAGGAAGCCGTTCTCGAAGGGAATGATGCCGTTGCCACCGGGATAGCCCGTCGACCCTTCGGTGATGCAGGACATGCCGTTGGAATGGTGATTGCGGCCTGTGAGCATGCACGAGCGGGACGGCGAGCAGAGCGCCGTCGTATGCATGTTGTTGTAGAGAAGCCCGTCCTTTGCCAGCGCATCGATGTTGGGCGTGTTGATCGGACTGCCGTAGCAGCCTAGATGGCCGAAGCCCGTATCGTCGAGCACGATGAAAAGTACATTCGGTGCCCCATTCTTCGCTCGCCTCGGCGCAGGCCACGCAGGCTTCGATTCATCGAACGTCCGCCCGATCACGCCTGGAAATGACTGTCCTGGCTGATACTCCGTGAGGCCATTTGCTTTATCGCTACCGTTTGATGCCTTCGCCATTTCCTCAGCTCCTCCAGATTGCCGCGTGCCCATTTTGGATCGGCTGGCCGGCAGGGCTCCTGCCCGGGCTGTGATGCACGCGCCTTCGCGCCGGATGAATATTCGCTCCACCGGCGATCGAGCCATCGGGGCAAACCCTCGGCGACCGAGCACGAACTCTCGACTGTGTCAGGGATTGCCGCGCAGAGTGGGGGGTCTCATGAGCGTCTGACGTCCGCTGCAGGGCAGGAACTGAAACTCCGGCCCGTTCGACCAAGCCCTTTCCCCACCCCTCTTGCCGCATCCCGCATCCCCCGCGTGACGCCCCTCGCGGGCCCGGCTATAAGGCCCCGGAAGGCCCCAGGAAGCCAATGCAACCCGGATGCACCATGAGCCGCACTGACCCCACGTCCTACCCGAAGATTACGCCCGAGGTGATCGCCTCCCACGGCTTCAAGGGCGACGAATACGACCGCCTGCTCGGCATTCTTGGCCGCGATCCGACTTTCCTGGAGCTGGGCATCTTCTCGGTCATGTGGTCCGAGCACTGCTCGTACAAATCGAGCCGCTTCTGGCTGAAGCAACTCCCGACATCCGGGCCGAAAGTCATCCAGGGGCCGGGCGAGAACGCGGGCGTCGTCGATCTCGGCGATGGCGACTGCGCCGTGTTCAAGATGGAGAGCCACAACCACCCGAGCTTCATCGAGCCCTACCAGGGCGCGGCGACGGGCGTCGGCGGCATTATGCGCGACGTGTTCACCATGGGCGCGCGGCCGATCGCGAACCTGAATGCGCTGCGCTTCGGCGAGCCGTCGCATCCGAAGACGCGCCGCCTCGTGTCGGGCGTCGTGGCGGGCATCGGCGGCTACGGCAATAGTGTCGGCGTCCCGACGGTCGGCGGCGAGACGAACTTCGATCCGGGCTACAACGGCAATATCCTCGTCAACGCGATGTGCATCGGTCACGCGCGGTCGGACAAGATTTTCTATTCGGCCGCGAAGGGCGTCGGCCTCTCGGTCGTCTATGTCGGCTCGAAAACGGGGCGCGACGGCATCCATGGCGCGACCATGGCGTCGGCCGAATTCGACGACAAGAGCGCGGAAAAGCGCCCGACCGTGCAGGTCGGCGATCCATTCACGGAAAAGCTGCTGATCGAGGCGTGCCTCGAGCTCATGGCCTCGGATGCGATCATTGCCATTCAGGACATGGGCGCGGCGGGCCTCACGTCATCGACGTCGGAGATGGCGGACAAGGGCGGCGTCGGCATCGAGCTGGACCTCGATCATGTGCCGCAGCGCGAGCTGAACATGATGGCCTATGAGATGATGCTCTCGGAAAGCCAGGAG
>JAEZRM010000081.1 GCA_023412805.1 Pseudomonadota bacterium
ACCCTAACCCTCTCCCCGCCAGAGCGGGGAGAGGGGACAGGGGACAGGTTTCACTCCAGATCCAGCGGGTAGATCGGCCGCGGCACACGCTCGAACGGCAGCTTGGTCAGATCGTTCGACATGACGCCGCCGCCCTCATCCACGATGATCACCTCCGACGCGATCGGCGCATAAGCCGCGCGGAAATGCTGCGATGACTTGACCGCGATGAACGCCCGCTCGCTCGGCTCGATGCCGCCGGCACGGAAGAAATTACGATCGTAGTTCTGGAAGCGCTTCGAGTTGATGACAACCTCGACGCCACCGATCTTGAATGTCGCCGTCGGCCCCATGGCGACGCCGACACCGCGCAGCATCGGTCCTTCGATGAGGAAATTGCCATCGCTCAAATGCGTGACCGTGCCCGTCGCTTCGATCGGCGGGCTGAAGCGCTCGTCGATCTTGCCGCCGAGCTTTAACGTGATGGCCGCGCCGAGGCCGGCCTTGTGACACGCGGCGGCGACCTCGGGATCGTAGAACGCCGCCATGGCTGCGTTCTCCAGCTTCGCATCGATCATGCCGCGCAGAAGCCCGGTCGACTCGCCGTATCCGCCACCACCGGGATTGTCCGCCGCGTCCGAGAGCACCGCCGGCTTTCCGACACTGGCGACGGCTTTCGCGCGCGCCAGCGCATCCGCAACCGTGAAATACTTCACTGTTCGGTAGTGTCGCGTTTCCCAGATATAATCCGCGAGGTCTTCGACATAAGCCTGGAAACGCGGATCATTGCCATCGCCGACAATCACTGCCGTCGGCCCCACTTCGGGAATATCCGCCCAGGCAAATCCGGCATTGATGGATGCCGAGAGCACACCCTTGTTCTCGGCCTTGATCTTCGCGCAGCGATCGAGCAACTCGGTCATTGGGCCAGGGCTCGTCGTGCGGCCGTGATCGGCGCCATCGATCATGGCGCGGCGCGCGAGATAGACCTTAGGCTTGATCTCACCATCGAGCGTCCGCTTGACGATCTCCACGGCCTCGGCGGCAATGTCGTACATATCGATGTGCGGATACGTCCGATAGCTCACGAGGATATCGGCATACTTCGCCATGGCCTGCGTGACGTTCGCGTGGAGATCGAGCGTTGCGGCGATGACCACGCCCGGACCGACCTTCGTGCGAATGCGTTCGAGCAGCGTCCCTTCGCCGTCGTCCGTGTGCTCGGCGACCATGGCGCCATGCAGATTGAGCAGGATGGCGTCGAGCTTGCCCGCCTTCTCGATATCGCCAAGAATAGCGCCGACGATGCTCTCGTAGCATTCCTTCGTCAGCTTGCCGGACGGCGTCGCATCGGCGGCGAGAGAAAGCACCGGCTCCCAGCCGTGCTTGGCGCAGCCATCGAGAAAAGCGGCGATCTCGGTATTCGTGCCCTTGAAGAACGGCACGATCGCCTCGCCCACCTTGAACCCGCGCGCCTCGTAGGACTGAATGGTCGTCGGCTGGATCGAGAACGTGTTGGTCTCGTGCTTGAACCCGGCAATCAACACGCGCTTCGTCATCTACACTCTCCCGGCTTCTGGCCATCATGTCAGCTTGGTGAGATGCATGGTTCCATGAAAAGTGCGATGGTGTCACGCAACGCGTCGGCACGGCTGGGCCGCGCGATCCACATGACGAGGAGACGACCTATGCGACGCGTCACACTCAGAGGCGGCGAGACCATTCCGCAGCTCGGTCTCGGCACGTGGCACATGGGCGAGCAGAGGAGTCAGCGCGCCGCGGAAGCCGACGCCCTGAAGCTCGGCCTCGATCTCGGCATGACGCTCATCGACACGGCCGAAATGTACGGTGAGGGCGGCGCCGAGGATGTCGTGGCCGAAGCCGTCAAGGGGCGCCGCGACGAAGCTTTCATCGTCTCGAAGGTCTATCCGCACAATGCTTCGAAGTCAGGCGCGATCGCCGCCTGCGAACGCAGTCTCAAGCGCCTCCAGACGGACCGCATCGATCTCTATCTGTTGCACTGGCGTGGATCGTATCCGCTCGCCGAAACGGTCGGTGCCTTCGAGCGCCTCAAGGCCGATGGCAAGATCCGTCACTGGGGCGTTTCCAACCTCGATCCCGACGACCTCGATGAGCTGGCCGGCGTTCCGAACGGCAAGAACTGCGTGTCTGATCAGGTGCTCTATCATCTCGGATCGCGCGGAATCGACTTCGATCTCATCAAGCAGTGCGCCGATGAGAAAATCATGGTCATGGCCTATTCGCCGCTCGGCCAGGGCCGTATTCTGCGCAATGCCGCCCTCGCCAAGATCGCCACGCGCCATGGCGTGAGCCCGGCCGCAATCGCCCTCGCGTGGACTATGCGTCATCCGCATGTCGTCGCCATTCCGAAAGCTTCGCGGCCGGAGCACGTGCGCGAGAACCTCGTCGCAGCGGATCTCACGCTGACGACGGAAGATCTCGCCGAGCTCGACACGGCCTTTCCGCCGCCGAAACGCGCGACCCCGCTCGGAATGCTCTGAGGGCTGCACTCGGCAACCGTTTCGGCTATGCAGGGGGCCAGAACCCACGTCCGGAAGGGAAAGTCCATGAGCGCCGCCCCCGAAGACCGCCTGAAAGCCGCCATCGTCCATGTCACACCCTTCGAGCAGAACTGCACGCTCATCTGGGACGAAGCGACGAAGCGCGGTGCCGTGGTCGACCCGGGCGGAGATGTGCCGCAGATCGAAGCGGCGATCGCGCAAGTCGGCCTGATGGTCGAGAAGATCGTCCTCACGCACGGCCATCTCGATCATGTCGGCGGCGCTGTCGAGCTCAAGGAGAAGCTCGGCGTCCAGATCGAGGGACCGCATATCGCGGACAAGTTCCTCATGGAGGGTGTCGAGGATCAGGCGGCGCGATACGGCCTCTCAGGCCTGCGCAACGCGACCTCCGACCGCTGGATGGAAGAAGGGCAGACACTCACGATCGGCGGGCACGACTTCGAGATCTTCCATTGCCCCGGCCACTCGCCCGGCTCACTCGTCTATGTGAACCGTCCGAACCGCTTCGCCCTGGTCGGCGACGTGATCTTTCGCGGCTCGATCGGGCGCACGGACTTCCCCTATGGCGATCACGACGCCCTGATCAACGCCATCAAGACCAAGCTCCTCCCCCTCGGCGACGAGATCGCCTTCATCTGCGGCCACGGCCCCATGGGCCAGTTCGGTATGGAGCGGGAAAGTAATCCTTTTCTTGTATAGCCGCGGGCTGCTGGAAAGGGGCGCTTCGCAACCAAGCCGTGGTGCTATGCCCGCGGCGGCCGTGCAGCGACCCTATCCATGGGTTCGCGGGCTGGTCTATTTTTTTCTAGGACGGCCTACCGGCCGGCGCGGGGGGGCGCCCCGGCGGCATACGCAAACGTTGGTAAGTGGCGCCGCCCCTCATCCTAACCTTCTCGTCGCGCCAGAGGCGCGCTTGCAGCGCGACAAGCACGGGGAGAAGGGACTGGGTAGCACTCGCGGCGAACTTCTCGCGCGAACCGCCCGAACGCGCTATGCCTTCCGGCAACAAACAGGAAACGTACCCATACGAGGCCGCACATGCATTTCGCCCTGACTGAAGAGCAGCAGGCCATCCAGGAAACGGCGCTCGCCTTCGCCCGCGAGCGGATCGCACCCGACGCCGACAAATGGGACGAGACCTCGCACTTTCCCGTCGATGTGATCCGCGAGACGGCGGCCCTCGGCATGGCAGCGATATACGTGCCCGAGGACAAGGGCGGCACCGGCCTCTCGCGCCTGGACGGCGCGCTAATCATGGAAGCACTGGCCACCGGCTGCCCGGCGATCTCGGCCTACATCTCGATCCACAACATGGTGGCGTGGATGATCTCGAAGGCCGGCACGCCCGAGCAGATCGAACGCTGGATGCCCAAGCTCGCCTCCATGGAATGGCTCGCGAGCTATTGCCTCACGGAGCCCGGCGCGGGCTCGGATGCGGCCGCACTGAAGACGCGCGCGGAGAAGTCCGGCGATCACTACATCCTCAATGGCACGAAGCAGTTCATCTCCGGCGCCGGCGCGACCGACTTCTATTTCGTCTTTGCGCGCACGGGCGACGCCAGCCCGAACGGCGTTTCAGCCTTCGCCATCGAGAAGGGCGCACCCGGTCTCTCCTTCGGTGCCAACGAGCGCAAGATGGGATGGAACGCGCAGCCGACGGCCCAGGTCATCATGGAGAACGTCAAGGTTCCGGCGGCAAATCTCGTCGGCGGTGTCGAGGGTCAGGGCTTCCGTCTCGCCATGTCCGGTCTCGATGGTGGACGCATCAACATCGGCGCCTGCTCGCTGGGCGCGGCCTGGACGGCCCTCGACAAGGCCAAAGCCTACGTCTTCGAGCGGCGTGCCTTCGGCAAGCACATCGGCGAATTCCAGGCCCTTCAGTTCAAGATCGCCGACATGGCAACCGACCTCGAGGCCTCTCGCCTCATGATCTATCGCGCCGCAGACTCGCTCGATCGTGCCGACCCGCAGGCCTCCATGCACTCCGCCATGGCCAAGCGCTACGCGACCGACCTCGGCTTCAAGGTCTGCAACGAGGCGCTGCAGCTCCACGGCGGCTATGGCTATCTGAAAGATTACGGCCTCGAGAAACTCGTTCGCGATTTGCGCGTTCACCAGATCCTGGAAGGCACAAACGAGATTATGCGTGTCGTCATATCGCGCAAGGTCCTTGGGGGTAATCGCGGGTGAGCTCGTCCGAGCGGCATTCGCAGAATCGCCGCATGCGTATGCTTCAGGTCTCCAAAATCGAGCCCGCGCAAGGACCCGCATGTCTCAAAGTTCAACCGACACGGCGCGCGACGTAGCCTTCGCCCCTATAGCGCGCATTCTGTCCGCTCCGCGTGACCGCCCGTTCGTCGTCGCCCAGCTTGGCCAGTCCCTCGACGGGCGCATTGCCATCGAGAGCGGCGAGAGCAAATGGATCAATGGCCAGGCTGCGCTCGTTCACGTGCACCGCGTGCGCGCCGCCGTCGATGCGGTCGTGGTCGGCGTCGGCACAGTCGCCGCAGATGACCCTCATCTCAACGTCCGCCATGTCGCAGGCCGCAATCCCGCGCGCGTAATCATCGATCCCCATGGGCGATTGCCCGAGACCGCGCGCTGCCTTCACGGTGATGACGGCTGCCGGCGCGTTGTCGTGCGGGCCGTCGCTGCGCCGCTTCCCGCGGGTGTCGAGGAAGTGCGCCTTCAAAGCGAGAACGGCCGCTTGTCACCGACTTCCATAGTCGATGAGCTTTACAAGCTGGGGCTCTGCTCCATGCTCATCGAGGGCGGAGCACACACAGTTTCTGCGTTTCTTTCAGCCGGCGCACTCGATCGCTTGCACGTCTTGGTCGCGCCTGTCATCCTCGGATCGGGCAAACCCGGGCTACAATTGCCGCCTATCGCGCGTCTCTCCGATGCGCGACGCCCGAACGCCGACGTCCACGTGCTGGATGACGGTGACGTGCTGTTCGATTGCGACCTGAGATCCTGAATGGGGTCTCTTCAATCAGGGGCCTCGATCATGGAAGCACGACGCAGCTATTCGCCGCTTCAGCGTACATTGCACTGGATCATCGCCCTCGGCGTGATCGTGATGATTCCCGTGGGGATCTACATGGTCAATCGCGGGGTCTGGTCGAACTTCGACGCACTGACGAACACACTCTATAGCTGGCACAAGTTCATTGGCTTCTGCCTGCTCTGGCTGATTATCCTGCGTGTCATCGTCAGGCTCACGCGTGGCGCACCGCCGCCGGAGCCGATCCATCCCGTTCTGCAATTCGGTGCCAACGTCTCGCACTTTGCCTTGTACGCACTGCTCGTGATCGTTCCCATTCTCGGCTGGACGGGTGTGTCGGCCTACGGTGCGCGCGGCACGCCGTTCGGTTTCGAGCTGCCGGAGATCATCGCGCAGAACGGCCCACTCGGCGAGACGATCCTCGCCTATCACGGTTGGGCGGCGATGCTGCTCGGCCTCATCGCGCTCACGCATATCGGCGCGGCACTCATGCACCGCTTCATCCTGAAGGATGGTGTCTTCGCACGCATGTGGCCGGGCGCCGGCGGCAAGGGCGAGGCTTGACGATTACGCTGGCGGCAGCGCGAGCGTGTCCGTGTGCCCGACGACCGACGCAGTCCGGCGCACTGCCAGCCAATCGGCAATCACGTCCGGCGGCACGCGGCCAATCTCCGCAACGGCACCTGCAAAGCCGTCCGCCAGCATATTGATGAGCGTCTGCTCGGAGGCATCGATACGCCAAGGGCTCGGCGCTTCCTGCACCACATAGCCCCGGCCGCGAAAAGCCAGAGCCAGCGCCTCGGGCGCAGCAGGCCCGGCCGCACTGCCAAAGCCCTTGTCCGTCGCTTGATGCAGATTGAAGGCTGCGGTCATCTCCGCATCGGCCGGATGCGCCGGGCTCCACGTCTGCACGCCATCGTAGGTCAGCACGGTGTAAAAGGCCGCGCCCTCGGCGGCCACCGCACGCGCCGTACGCCGGATGAAATCCGTCGAGCAGAGATCGAACAGCGCCGATGCCGTCACCAGATCCGGCTGGCCACCGATGACCGTTTCGAGATCCTGCATGAGATCGGCCTGCCGAAAGCGGACCGAGATCGCGCGGCCATCCTTCTTGAGCTTCAACGCTTCCCCGTTCTCCGCAGCCTCGTCGGCCCATGAAACGAGCTCCCCGCGCGCTGCCTCGAGCAGCAAGGGGTCGTAATCGACGAGCGTCCACGACTGCACCGGACCGAGAACCGGCGCCGTCGAACGGATGTTGGAGCCAGTACCGCAGCCGAGATCGACAACCTCGATCTCATCGCTTGCAGCAAGATGGGCTGCGAGCGCGGTGAGCAACCCCGGGTCGCGGGCACGCACATCCGCCGGTTCGCGCAGCGCCAACCATTCGGGCGAGAAGCCGCTCATTTCCGGGCCTCCTTGAGTACTTCGGCGATCTTCGCCGCGGTGTCGGACCAGCGCGGCAGCTTCTGGCCAGCGGACCAGGCCGCATCGGCGAGTGTCTTGCGCAGGTTGATGTCGTCGATGAGGCGACGCAATGCTTTCTGCAAAGCCTGCGCATCGCCGGGCGGTACTTTCAATGCAGCGTCATCGGGCGCGGTTTCGGCGGCCGCACCGCCCGTCGTCGTCACGATCGGCAGTCCGCAAGCCAGCGCTTCGGCGAGCACCATGCCATAACCCTCGTAGTGCGACGCAAGAACGAAAATGTCGGCCGCATCATAGCAGCCATCCAGCTCGGTGCGCGACTTCGGACCGGTAACGTCGATACGCTCCGCAAGTCCGCTCTGCCGGATCTGGGCGCGAAGGGCGTCGACCGTCGGCGGACTGCGATCGATTGCGCCGACAATATGGAGCCTCCAATCCGAATCGTGCTTCAGCGCATCCATCGCAAGCGCCTCGACCAGAACGTCGTAGCCCTTGCGCGGCACAATCGAGCCGACGGTCAGCAATGCTAATGCTTCGCCCCTACTGCCCTGTGCCCGTTGCGCAGGCTCCGTCCCAGGTTCGGCAACCGTGATGAGGTCCTCCGGTACGCCGAAATCCGCGACCAGCGTGCGCGCTGTCAGCGGGCTCGTCACGACGACGCGACGTGCCATGGCCAACGCTTGAGTTTCGAGCGCGCGCAAAGTCTCCGCACGCGCGGGCGGGACACCGGCTTCGAGGCAGAGCGGATGGTGCACCAGCGCGACGATCCGCCGATCGAAGCGCTCGATCAGTGCGCTCGGCATTGCGCCATAAGCCAACCCGTCGACCAGGAGCACCGCATCGCGCGGCGTGTTCGATATCTGCTCGGCAGTGCGCGCGAGCTCCGCCCCGGATGGATCGGGATAACCGCCCGGAAGTGCGAGATGCGCGATCTCGATGCCGGTTTCCGGCAGGCGTGCCAACACTTCCCGATCATAGGCATAGCCACCGGTCGGCAGCGTGATGTCTCCGGGAATAGCAAAAACTGCCGTGACCATCGTCTCAGCCGACCGCTCCGCTCGACCTGATGCGCTCAAACCCAATCACTCATACCGGGCCTTCGAACCATGCCCGTGCGAGGTCGGTCTCGTGCAGCGTGACGCGTACCTTTGCGAGGCCCTTGCCATCGGCGCCGAGCGCGCCTGACTTCGCCGCCGCAACAACGGCATCGAATATATGCCGGCAGAGAAACTCGGTCGTCGTCAGCTTGCCCTTGAAGGCCGCGATGTCGTCGAGGTTCTTGTAGGCGAGGGGCTTAAGCGTCTTGCCGAGCACATCGAGCGCAGCGCCGATATCGACGACGACATTCTGCGCCGTGAGCTCCTCGCGGTAGAATGCAACGTCGACGACAAAAGTCGCACCGTGCATGTGTTGGGCCGGTCCGAAGAAAGGATCGGGCAGGCTGTGGGCGATCATGATGCGATCGCGCACTTCGACGGCATACATCGTGCGACTCCATTCCAGGCTGACAAAGTTGAACGCGGATCGTGCACGCGGCGTTCCGCGCCGCGGCAAGCCGCTCAGTGGTGTAACTCAGCTTTCGCCGATGAAGTGGCGCAACAGGATATTGGCAATCGCATGGCGGCCGGGTGCGGTGAGGCCATCCGGATGGCGGCTCTCCAGCATGGCGCGAACTTCTTCGCGCGAGAACCAGCGCGCATCGGCGAGCTCGGTCGTGTCGACTGTCAGATCGGTCGTCTCGGCATGAGCAATGCAGCCGATCATCAGAGAGTGCGGAAAGGGCCATGGCTGGCTGGCATGATACTCGACCTTGCCGACGCGGATGCCAGTCTCCTCGCCGACCTCGCGGCGCACGGCGTGCTCGATGTCCTCGCCATGCTCGATGAAGCCCGCAAGCGTCGAATACATGTTGGCGACATAGCGGTGCTCGTGCGCGAGGATGCAACGATCGCCATCCGTGACGAGCATGATCACGACGGGATCCGTGCGCGGAAACCACTCCGTGCCGCACGCCCAGCACTTGCGCCGCCAACCGCCATCCTTGAGCTTGGTCGCCGAACCGCACTTGCCGCAGCAGCGCGCATTTTCATGCCACTGGCCGAGCGCGCGCGCCTGCCCCGCCAGTGATTGATCCTCGGATGTGAGCGCGCCCTGCATGGCTAGCGTCCTGAGGTCGACGGCAGGGCGGAAGTACTGCACGGCACCAGGCGTCGCTCGAGCCAAATGATCGGTGATCGAGATCGCGAAATGACCGCGGCCATCCGCATCAACACCGAGGAAGAGCGCGTCGTCTACGGGGAGAGCGAGCGCGTGCACCTCTCGCGTGCTCAGCCATCGAATTTCACTTGTCGTGCGGTCCGGTCCAGGCGCGATCACGGGCTTCAGATCGACCAGAACCATGAAGCGCGACGCTTCATTCGTGCGCTGCCCGCTCATCCATGCGTCGTCGGACCGTCTGGCGCTGGCCCGATCCAGAATCTGCGTCGTCCCAAGGGTCGGCGTCGGCATGGTCAAGCCCCTCCTGCGCGCGAGATAGAGCATATGCGCGGAAGGCGCGCAATGTAACTGGTGTGATGTAAAACCGGGCAGGAGCTGCGGCGTCACGCCACTTGACCAACAATGAATTTACACGATTGACGCCTCGCGGTGAGGCGTGCTCTCTATGGCGCATAAAAAGGCTTAAAGCCACCAAAGGGAGGAAGTTTAATGGTATCATCACGCTCGAAGTGCGTCTTGACGAGCCTTGCGCTCGGCGCAGCGGTTGCCCTCAGCGGCCCCGCACAAGCTCAAACAAGAACGCTCAACATGCAGGCCACGTGGCCTGCCTCTCTCACACTCTACGAAAACTTCACGTATTGGGCCGAGCGCGTCGACAAGCTGTCTGGCGGCACGCTCAAGGTCAACACGATGCCTGCTGGTCAGGTTGTTCCCGCCTTCGAGGTGCTCGATGCGACGCACAAGAAGGTGCTCGACGGTGCCCACGCATGGGGCGGCTACTGGACCGGCAAGAACAAGACGGCCGTGCTGTTCACGGGTGGTCCCGGCGGCACGTTCGGCATGGACTACACCGACTTCATGGGCTGGATGTACTTCGGCGGCGGCTGGGATCTCTATCAGGAGTTCTTCCAGAAAGAGCTGAAGATGAACGTCGTTGCCTACTCGGTCCTGCCCTCGGGCCCGCAGGCGTTCGGCTGGTTCAACAAGCCCATCACCTCAGTTGCCGACATGAAGGGCATGAAGTGCCGTCAGACCGGCATTGCCGGTGAAGTCTGGAAGGAACTCGGCTTCACCGTCGTCAACATGCCCGGCGGCGAGATCATTCCCTCGGCACAGCGCGGCGTGATCGATTGCGCCGAGTGGGTGGGCGGCGTCGAGGACTTCCGGCTCGGCTTCCATAACGTGTGGAAGTTCCACTATTCGCCGGGCGTGCACGAGAACACGACAGTCGGCGAGCTGCTGTTCAACAAGGACGTCTGGGATACGCTGAAGCCCCAGGAGCACGAGTGGATCAAGTCCGCCGCCAACGAGGCCTACGTGATCTGGCACGCGAAGTGGCAGCGCCAGAACGCCGATGCACTCAAGGAGATGCAGGAGAAGCACGGCGTCCAGATCCTGCAAACGCCGCGTGACATCCTGCTCGAGTTCATCAAGGGTTGGGACAAGATCGCAGCCGACGAATCGGCGAAGAACCCCTTCTTCAAGAAGGTGCTCGAGAGCCAGAAGGCGTACGCCTCGATCGTCGTTCCCTACAAGCGGCACTACTTCCCGCCGTATTCGTTCATGGCCAACTACTACTTCCCGCCGAAGGCAAACTGAGCCGGCGGACGGGTGAAAGAGCACGGGGCGAGTCACCACAGGCTCGCCCCTTTGCCGTGACGTTGCATCACCATGAGCATACGCGCAGGCAGACGGCGTCTGAGCCCGCCGCGGCTGTCCTGTGAGCTGTAGATGACGGAAAAGCGATGATGACCGAGCCTCCGCAATCACTCCTGACGATTATTCGAATAATCGATCGCTTCACAGATTTTACAGGCACGATCGTTGCGCTGGCCGCCATACCGCTGGTCGGGGCTGTCGGCTACGAGGTGGTGTCGCGCTACGCCTTCAATGCGCCGACCACCTGGGTTTACGACCTGACCTACATGCTCTACGGCACCATCTTCATGCTGGGCGCCGCCTATGCGCTGCACAAAGGCGCACACGTGCGGACCGACTTTTTCTGGGACAAGTACTCGACGCGCACGAAGGGCATCATCGATTCGGTGTCCTACATCGTCTTCTTCTTCCCAGCCTTCGCGATCCTTGGGTACATCGGCCTGCACGAGGCGATCTACTCGTTCAACATCGGTGAGGAATCCGATCAGTCACCCTGGCGACCGATCCTATGGCCCTTCAAGGCCGTCGTTCCGCTGGCCTGTCTGCTACTCGTGATTCAGGGGATCTCCGAGCTCATCAAGAGCATCTATGCGGCCCGCACGGGCATCGAACTCGAGCATAAAGAGAAGGTCGAGGTATGAGCGGGGAAGCCCTTACCGGTCTCATTATGCTCTCGGTGCTGATCGGTGCCATTTTCATCGGCATCCCGATCTCGTTCACGCTGCTCTTTCTCGCCCTCACCTTCGGCTACTTCGGGCTCGGTGCGACCGTCTTCGATCTCGCCTACTTCCAGACCATCGGTATGATGAAGGAAGAGCTGCTGGCCGCCGTGCCGCTGTTCGTGCTTATGGGTTTCATCACCGAGCAGGCCGGCCTGATGGAGCGGCTGTTCACGGCTTTCCGGCTGCTGTTCTCGCGGCTCAGGGGCGCGCTGTTCCTCGTCGTGATCCTGACCGCGACCGTGTTCGCGATGGCGACCGGCATCGTCGGCGCCGCCGTCACCGTGCTCGGCATCATGGCCTCTCCGATCATGAACAAATCGGGGTACGATCAACAGCTCTCGGCTGGCGCGATCACCGCGGGCGGAACCCTCGGCATCCTGATCCCGCCCTCCGTGATGCTGATTGTGATGGGGCCTGTGCTCGGCGTCTCGGTTGCCGATCTCTACGCCGCCGCTTTCGGCCCCGGCTTCATGCTGGCGGCCATCTATCTCGTCTATTTGATAGGCCGGGCATTCCTCAACCCCAAGCTCGGTCCACCGGTGCCGCTCGAGGAGCGCATACACTCGACGAGTACTATTCTGAAGGAGGTCGTGCTCGGTGTCGTGCCGCTTCTCGCCCTCATTACGGCGACGCTTGGATCCATCCTTGCCGGTCTCGCGACACCAACTGAAGCGTCGGCGGTCGGCGCGCTCGGCGCCCTGTTCCTGACCGTCGCTTACGGCAGGTTCACGATGGCGGGCTTCAAGCGCGCACTGCTGAACACCATGGCCACCTCGAGCATGGTGCTGCTGCTGGCGGTGACGTCCAACGTCTTTGGCGCGGTGTTCGCCCGTCTTGGCACTGCCAACTGGATCACCGAGAACCTGCTTGCCCTTCAGTTGCCGCCGACAATGATGCTGATCCTGATCCTGATCCTGATCTTCGTCCTCGGCTGGCCGTTCGAATGGCCCGCGATTGTCCTGGTTTTCCTTCCGATCTTCTATCCCGTCGTGAAGGCCATGGGCATCGACCTGATCTGGTTCGGGGCCTTGGTCGCCGTCGTCCTGCAGACGGCGTTCCTCTCGCCACCCGTCGCGATGTCTGCTTATTACTTGAAACAGGTAGCGGAAAGCTGGAGCCTCATCACCATCTACAAGGGCATGTTCCAGTTCATGATGCTGCAGATACTGGCGATCGCGCTTCTGGTAACCTTTCCTCCGATTGCGACATGGCTGCCGAACAAGCTGAATGAAGCCGCGCGTGCCAGGCCGCTGTCGGAGCAACACATGAAGATCATCGAGCAACAGAAGAAGCAGCAGTCGCTCGAAGACGACGACTTCGGCGTGCAGAAGAAGTAAGAAAACTGACGCTTCCTCAAAGCCTGAGCGGCGCGGCGCATCATCGGATGCCCGCGCCGCTCTGATTCTCGATGCTCTCGCGATGGCTACTTCATCACGACTTCGATCTGCGCCGCCTCGCCAGCCTGCACGGTAAAGCCGTGGCGGAACACGCGGCCGGAATGGCGCGCCGTCACCACGTAGCTGCCAGCCGCGAGAACATGTGTCGGCAGCGCGCCGGCACTCTCCTTGATGACTTCACCGTCCGGATCGAGGATCGCCCATTGCGCACCGCTCTGCGCCTCGCCGCCGGGGCGCGTGACGAGCTTGAAGGTCACCGAGGCCCCCGGATGAGTTATGGCGACCTCGGTCAGCTTGCCCGCCTCTACGGTCACGTCGGCACTGACGACGGCATTGGCATCACCGTAGCGACTGACGATATGGAAGATGCCCGCATTGAGCCGCATGATCAGTCCGGGGCGCGCGCCGCTCATGATCCGCTGTCGATTCCCGAGCTGATCGGTCTCGCCGGAGTAGATGTCGTAGTTGACGGCCGTTTCGGGCGCCGGCGAACCATCGCCGAGCTGCGCACTCACCCGAAGCCCACCCGCGTTGAGCACGAAGCGCTCATTGAGGGCGACGCCACTCTCCACGGCGATCGTTCGCGTGAGGTTGGCACGCCCGAACGAGACGTTCACGAGATAACGGCCGGGCGAGAGGCGGATCACCGGGCTCGCATCGCGCACCGTCCGGTGATGACGGGGGCGCGCACCGTCTTTCTCGCTATCCTGGAAGATGTGCCAGACCACCCCCTGATCGATGGGCGGTCCATCATCGGTCAGAAAGGCGGTGAACTGCACTTCCTGCGCGCCGCCAGTTGGCGCCGACCGCGGCACGACCGTGACATTCGGTGGGAGTGTGAGGCCACCATTCGGTGCGCTGCGCGTGTCGGGTCGCCAGGGATCCTGTGCCTGTTGGGACAAGACTTCCGCCGGCATGAGCGCAAGCAATGCCGCGCCGACCATGGCCGCGAGCGAACGTGCGCAAAAACGGCCGCCGGATGATCCGGCAGTCACGTTGCGGCGGCATGTGCCCACGTCCACCACCAATGCGCTCCCCAAGCAATGCGAGTCGGCTGCCCCGACGAAGTATGAGCATGGGCAAACCGGGCGAATCGCCCGGCCTGCGCCCTCTAACGCCGCTTAGCCCTATGACTTTGGCACCAGAATGGCCAGTGCGACCATGCCGCGCCGGGCTCAGTTCTCCCCGACGATCAGCACCCGGTCGGCACCAGCCCTGATTTCAGCGAGTTGCTCATGCCGCGCCTGTCGGGTCTGCACCTCGATGACGTAGTTGCCCTGCTGCAGCAGGCCTACAGGCTCGCTTTCGGTCGAACTCCACACGATGGGCCCATTCTGCAACCGCACTTTCCAGAAGATATCGCTCACGGCCTCGCCGGGCTCCGCCGCGAGACGCAGCCGGACGCGCGCCGCCGCCGGCGTGAGGGACACATTCTCGCGGGCGCCGGCCGCTAACGAGATGTCGCGGCTCGCCTCCGCATTCAGCGGACCGAACCGACCTTCGATCCGATATTTGCCTGCTGCCAGCATCACGCGCGCATTCTCGCCGTAGATCCGAAGGGGCTTTGCATCGCGGCGATCGATCGGCACGACGCGCCATTGCACTTCGTCGGGCGTGCTCCCGAGGCGCGATACGAGTCCGGAAGCGAGATTGACCTCAGCCGAATTGAGAAGCAGATCGCGCCGCACCACCTCACCGGCGCCGATCGCCACACGATCACGCACCTCGACCGCGCCATGGGTGGCAATCACGTGATACGTGCCCGCCGGCAGCGTGAACACGGGGCGCGCAGCGGCGGAGCGCGCGACTTCGCGCCGTCCTTGCGGCGAGTCGGGATCATCTTCCTGGATGACGTAGGTGGCCTGCTCGAGCCGGTTGCTGCCGTCATGCGGGATCGCTGCCAGCTCCAGTTCGCCAACCGGCAGGCGCACGTCGACGGCCCGCCGCTCTCCCGCGGCCACCGTCGCCTCCTGCACGGCGCGGATGCTGCCGAGCATGACCACGATCTCATATGCCCCGGCCGGCAGCGCGACCTCACTCCTCGGCCCACGAGCAATCCAGCTCGAAGGTGCCGCGCCTGCCTGCGCCGGCTTGCCCTCGTTTGTCGCAGCGAGAGGGCGAACGATGAAGCGCGTCCCATCCAATGGCTTGTTCGTTCGGCCGGCCAGCGCTGCGATGTTCAGCGTGCCACCCTGAAGCGCAACCTGCATCCGAGTGGATGGCACATCCGTCACTTCGAACTCATGGCGCGTCGAGAGCCGATCCAGTTCCGCGGTCGCGGCATACCGTCCGCGAGGTAGCGGCAGCGTCACGGCGCCGCCCTCGAACTGCTGAAGCGCCGGCGCCTCACCACTACCGAGCCGCTCCACGCGCCAACGCACGGCAAGATCGGGCGCAGGCAATGCGGCACCGAGCGTCGCAACGAGATGCACGCCAGGACCATCTGGCATCGGCATTTGCGGCGCGCCCGCAGGCCCGCGCGCCATCGGTGAAGCCGGCCGCGGCATACGCGCCGCGATCTCGGTCACCTCGGCGATGGCATTGACGACCTGCGCGCCGGACGTGACGAGATAGTGCTGACCGTTCGTCGGCACGGTCAGGCACTGCATCTGGCGCGCTTCGGCATGACCGAGCCCGATCGACAGCACGTGAATGACCAGCCGCGGATACTGTGCCTTGATGCCTTCCATCAGCGCGCAGGGGTTCTGCTGGCAGTTGTCGAGATCATCGTGCACGAGGAGGATCGTGCCGTGCCCGTCCTTCGGCATGGTCTCGAGCGCACCCTGGAGTGCTGCCGTTATCGGCCCACGCCCTTTGGGATTGAACTCATTGAGCAGATCGGCGACGCCTCCGTGCTCGCCCGTCTCGGGCGCGCGCAGGACCTCGACATCCTGGCAGCCCGCCCGTCGGTGGCCAAAGGCGAGCAGGCCTACCCGCGTCGCCGCCGGCAGCTTCGGCAGGGTCTCGGCGAGCCCCTGGCGCACGACCTGGAACTTCGCAAGCCGCTCGGCACCGAGCTTGCCCCACATGGAACCTGACCCGTCCATGACGACCGTCAGCACCGGCCCTTCGGCCGCCTTGGCCGCCACTGGGAGCAGCAGCGCAAAGCCGGCACATGCAGCCAGGACGGATCGCAGGATCCACGTCCAGCCCCAGGACCAGCGGAAATCGCAGCGATGCCTCATTCGGGTCTTGTCATGCATCAGGGTGGGCTTCTCGGCGGTTCGCGTTCGCGCCATTGTACCTCAAGGTGGTATGCATGTGCGAGATTGCGCCGACCTGGACCAAGATTGGTCGGCGCCGCCATCATCTGCACGCCCGTATGGAAAGAGCATGACCAATCCGACACTGGAACTCCTGCTGAAGCGCCGATCGGCCAAGGCCGCACTGCTGACCGCTCCAGGCCCGACCGCGGCCGAGCTCGACACAATCCTGACCTGCGCCGCCCGCGTGCCCGACCACAAGAAGCTGGTTCCCTGGCGTTTCATCGTTTTCGAGGGCGAGGCACGCGCGAAATTCGGCGAGCTACTGGCTCGCACGGTCGCGGCCGAGGAAAAGGACACGCCGTCGGCAGTGCGGCTCGAAGCCGAGCGCGGCCGCCTCATGCGCGCACCGACCGTCGTCGCCGTCATCTCGCGCGTCGTGCCCAATCCCGGCGCGCCCGAAATCGAGCAACTCCTCTCGTGCGGCGCCGCCGGTTTCAGTCTCTGCCTTGCGGCGAACGCGCTCGGCTATGGCACCTGCTGGCTCACCGAGTGGTACAGCTTCAACAATACGATCAGCAACGCCCTCGGCCTTGCCGCCAACGAGCGCGTCGCGGGCTTCGTCTATATCGGCACGGACAGCGCCCCGCAGGAGGATCGCGAGCGCCCCGCCCTTGCCGACATCGTCACGCGCTGGCAGGCCTGACCTGCCGAACTGGAGAAGAAACGAATGTTCTATGACGCCATCGAGAACAAGCACGGCCTCAAGCACGACCCCTTCAAGGCGCTGATGGCGCCGCGCCCGATCGGCTGGATCGGCACCGTCAGCAACGACGGCATTGCGAACCTCGCGCCATACAGCTTCTTCAATGCGGTCGGCGACCGGCCTCACTACGTCGTGTTCGGCTCAGGCGGCATCAAGGACTCGCTCCGCAACATCCAGGAGAACGGCGAGTTCACCTGCTCCATGTCGACGTGGGATCTGCGCGAGCACATGAACATGTCCTCCGCCGCCGTGCCGGCCAATGTCGACGAGTTCCCACTCTCGGGCCTCACGGGCGTACGCGGCAAGCTGGTGAAGGCGCCCTACGTCAAGGAAGCTGCCGCCGTCTTCGAGTGCAAGCTTCATCAGGTCATCGAGCTACCGGCGATCGCGCCGCAGAAGGGCGGCTTCAGCATGGTCGTCGGTTATGTCGTCGGCATTCACATCGACGATCGCTTCGTGAAGGACGGGATCGTCAACACGTCAGAGATGCGCCCGCTCGGCCGCATGGGTTACATGGAATACGCCGTCGTCACGCCCGAGACGACGTTCTCCATGAACCGCCCCGAGGTGGACGCCGAGGGAAAGCTCACCGGCCGTCTGCCAGAATTCGATGGAAAGTACAGGTAGGGCGGATAGGCCTCTTCTTTCCCCTCTCCCCGTGCTTACGGGGAGAGGGCCAGGGTGAGGGGCGGCAGCATCTGCAAACGTCTGCGATTGTGCCGCCCCTCATCCCGACCTTCTCCCCGTGTAGAACGGGGCGAAGGAGAAGAACACTCACCCCCTCACCGCCATCTCCGACTTGCCGTCGAAGAAGTGCGCGCGCGTTGGATTGAAGGCGAGGCGGATTTTCTCGCCGGGCTTCACCCGCACCGTCGGGTCGACGCTCGCAACCATGCTGCTCGGTCCGCACGTGACATCGAGCAGGATCTCCGATCCGAGCTGTTCGGCGACCTCGACCACAGCCTCGAACGTCTGATGCTGAGGCTCCGAACCATCTGCGAGCCGCAGATCCTCGGGCCTGATGCCGAACGTGGCCGGCTTACCGACGTGGCTTCCGAGCGGCGCTGCCAGATGCTCGGGCACGGCAATGTTCATGGCATTGTTCGTCGCAACGAGCCCGCTGCCATTCTGCGCGATCGTCACATCCGCGAAGTTCATCGCCGGCGAACCGATGAAACCGGCGACGTACTTGTTCGCCGGTGTGTTGTAGAGGTCGAGCGGCTCGCCCACCTGCTGAATGAGCCCGTCCTTCATGACGACGACCCGATCACCGAGCGTCATGGCCTCGACCTGATCGTGCGTGACGTAGATTGCCGTCGTACCGAGCCGCTGGTGCAGCTTCTTGAGCTCGACACGCATCTGCACGCGCAGCTTGGCATCGAGGTTCGACAGCGGCTCGTCGAACAGGAAGACCTGCGGGTTGCGCACGATCGCGCGACCGAGTGCTACGCGCTGGCGCTGGCCGCCTGAAAGCTGGCGCGGCTTTCTGTGCAGGTGATCCTTGATGCCGAGAATGTCGGCCGCATCACTCACGCGCCGCTTGATCTCGGCCTTGTCGAACTTCCGCATCTTCAAGCCGAAAGCCATGTTGTCGTACACGCTCATGTGCGGATAGAGCGCGTAGTTCTGGAAGACCATGGCGATGTCGCGATCCATCGGCGGCAGCTCGTTCACCACCGTATCCCCGATCAAAACCCGCCCCTCGGTGATCGTCTCGAGACCCGCCACCATCCTGAGCGTCGTTGTCTTGCCGCAGCCCGAAGGGCCGACAAGGACCACGAACTCGTGATCCTTGATTTCGAGGCTCACGCCCTTCACGGCGTGAAAGTCGTCGTAGTGCTTATGAACCTCGCGGATGCTCACCGTTGCCATAGTGCGTCTATCCCTTGACCGAGCCCGTGAGGCCAGAAACGTAGTGTTCGACGAAGAAGGAGTAGGCGATCGCGACCGGGATCGATCCGAGTAGCGCGCCTGCCATGAGCGGTCCCCAGAAGAAGACATCGCCGCGTATGAGCTCCGAGACGACGCCCACCGGCACGGTCTTCTGCTCAGGACTCGAGAGGAAGACCAGCGCGTAGATGAACTCGTTCCACGAGAGCGTGAAGGCGAATATGCCGGCGGACAGAATGCCCGGAATGGCGACCGGAATGATGATGTACAGCATCGCCTGCCATCGCGATGCTCCATCTATTCGGGCGCATTCCTCAAGTTCCTTCGGCACCGCTTTGAAGTAGCCCATCATCAGCCACGTGCAGAACGGTATGAGGAATGTCGGATAGGTCAGGATCAGCGACCATGGTGTGTCGCCGAGCTTGTAGTTGCGGATGATCTCCGAGAGCGGAATGAAGAGCAGCGTCTGCGGCACGAGGTATGTGATGAAGATGCCAGTGCCGAGGCTGCCCGCGAACGAGAAATTCAACCGCGCCAGCGCATATCCGGCAAACACCCCACAGATGAGCGAGATAATGGTCGACGCGATAGCGATGAACATGGTGTTCCATAGCCAGGTCGCGAACATCGTCTCGACAAAGAGATACTTGATGTGATCGAGCGTCGGATTCCACGTCCAGAAGGGCGTGTAATTCGCCGCCCGCCATGGACGATAGAGCTCACCGTCCGGCCGGAATGTCGTGATGAGCATCCAGTAGAACGGAAAGAGCAGGAAGATCAGAAAGAGCGTCAGCGGGATGTAGAAGAACACCCAGCGGCGCCAGATCGCACCTTCGATCATCAGCGAACCTCCACGCGGCGAATGTAAAGGAGCTGGACGATCACGATCAGCAGGAGGATCGGGAACATCGCAAGCGAGACGGCTGCACCCTGGCTCAGGAGCCCCGTACCGACGCCGAGCTGATAGGCATAAGTCGCGAACAGATGCGTCGCATTGGCCGGGCCGCCGCCCGTCATCACATAGACGATCTGGAAGTCAGCGAAGGTCTGGATGACCGAGAAGAGCATCACGACCATGGTCACCGGCAGGAGCAGCGGCCACGTGATGTACCAGAAGCGCTGCCAGGGCCGCGCGCCGTCGATCGCCGCTGCCTCGTTGAGGTCGGGGCTGATCGTCTGCAGACCGGCGAGCAGCGATATCGCGAAGAACGGTACGCCGCGCCAGATGTTGACGATGATGATCGAGAGCATGGCGAGATCGCCGTCGCCGAGCCAGTTGATGGCCGTGCGGATTATGCCCGTCTGATAGAGCATCCAGTTGAGGACGCTGAAGGTCGGGTCGAACATCCACTTCCACGCGAACGTGGAGAGCACGGTCGGAATGATGAACGGCAGCAGGATGAAAGCGCGCGTGAAGGCCTTGAACCTGAAGGACCGGTTCAGCAGCAGCGCCAGCCAGAGCCCCAGCGCGAGCTTGAAGATCGTCGTGACGAACGTGTACCAGCAGGTATTCCACACGACCGCATGGAAGATCGGATCCGACGCGAGCCGCCGGAAGTTGTCGAGACCGACGAATTCACCGGGAACGCCGACGCGTGTATCCGTCACCGACAGCAACAGGCCGCGCATGAACGGGTAGGCGATGAACAGCCCGAGCAGCACCATCGTCGGCAAAAGCAGAAGCCAGGCGAGATTGCGCTCGTTCTCGAGCGGTCGCCACTTCGGCTTTGCCACGATCACGCGTTCTTGGGTCGAAGTCGACGCCGCTACTGCCATCGGCGTTTCGTCCTTTCGGAAGATGTCATGAGAGCCGGCGGCAGGCCGAACCTGCCGGCCGCCCCCATTCAGCGAGAAAGACCGGAGCGCTCGGCACTCCGGTCATGCCATTCCGATCAGAAAGCCTCAGCTTTCGTAGATCGACTTGAGCTGCTTCTCGCACGCGGCAACCGCATCCTCGGCTTTTTGGCCGCGGATCGCGCCGGCAAACATGTTGCCGATGAGATACTTGGTCAGCACCTCGGCGGCCTTGGCATTGGGCTCACCAGGATGGCCGGGCGTCAGACCCTGCTTGCCGGCAACCGCGTATGGCGCCATCACCGGGTCCTTCTTCCACAGGTCATGCGTCTCCCACGACGTCGTACCCGGCGTGTAGAAGCCGAGCCCGGTCGAGAACCACTGGTCGTAGTTCTCCTTCTTGTGGATGAAGCGCAGCAGATCCTTCGTCGCACTGACGCTCTTGGAATAGCTCGGCACGACGTGCGAGGTGTACGTGTGGAAGCCGAACTGTCCGGCGGGGCCGCCGGGAAGCGGCGCGTGCAGGATGTCGTCCTTGAGCGGCTTACCGTCGGCGGTTTTATACTGCTCGGGCTTACGCATGGACTCGATGTAGATCGAGGCGCCGTTGAGCGTAGAGCATACCGTACCGGCGAGGAAGGCGCGGTTGTTGGACGCGTCATCCCAGGCCAGACCACCTTCGTCGAAGGAGTCGGTCCATGCCGCCGCCATCCACTTCACCGCATCCACCGTCGCCTTGGAATTGATGACGACCTTGCCCTTGTCGTCGATCTCGGCACCGCCGAACGACCATAGCAGCGGATAGGCGAACGTCGGCGGATCGCCGAACGACTGCCCGAACGACTGCCCAATCGGATAACCTTTGGCCTTCAGCTTCTTGCCGACGTCGCGGTACTGGTCCCAGGTCTTCGGGAACTCGTTGTAGCCGGCTTCAGCGAACCACGACTTGCGGTACGCGTTCATCGCACCGATGAGCGCCATCGGCATCGAGAAGAACTTGCCGCCCGATGAGCTATTGGCCGTGCAGAGCTTGTACCAGCCGCCCTGATCCTTGCCGATCTCGCCCGCGACATCGCTGAGGTCGGCGAGGCTCGCCTGATAGAGATGCGGGTGGTTGTTGAAGAGCATGATCAGGTCAGGGCCGGCGCCCGACTGGATGCCCGAGGTGATGCGCGGCTGTAGATCGTTGCCGTTCACCGTCTCGTAGCGGACCTTGATACCGAGCGCCTTCTCGGCTTCCGGCAGCAGCTTCTGGCGCAAGAGCGTATCGCACGCGGGAACGAAGTCGTTCCAGCGAAGCCAATGCACCGTGGTTTGCTGAGCATAAGCCGGAGCGCGGCCGGTTGCGAGAATGCCGGCAAGTCCGCCGGAGGATGCTGCAATAGCGCCAGCGCTGGACGACGCCAGAAACTGCCGGCGTGAAACACGCGACATGAGAAACCTCCCTTTGATGGCCCCTTTTTTCCGGTCCCGTTTCGAGATCCTGTTTGGGCAATCAAAGCGTACGCCGCAGCAATCGCTTAGGCAAGCGTGATATGTTAGCAATCAACGCTTGCGCGCGTCGAGGCCGCCGCCGGCGCCCGATAGTGCGTCGCGAGATGAAGGCGTCTCAGCGCCCTTGCCAGTTGGGCTTTCGCTTGCTCAGGAAGGCGTCGAGACCTTCGCGGAAATCGGCACTCGTGTAGACCATGCCGATCAAATCGTCGTCATCGACCGCGGGATGGCGCTGGCGGAGGCGACGCAAGAGTTCCTTGGTCACGCGCATGGTCAATGGCGCATGTCCCGCAAGCTGGCGTGCGAGCGCATCGGCACGAGCGACGACAGCGTCGTGATCCTCGACGATCTCGCTGACGAGACCTTTGCGCAGCGCTTCGTCGGCCTCGATGAGCCGCGAGGTATAGATGAGATCGATCACACCCGCCTCGCCGATCAGGGCGACGAGGCGCGCGAGCGTTGCCGCCGACAGGCAATTGCCGAGCGTGCGCGCAATCGGAAATCCGTATTTCAACGAACGCGTCGCAATGCGCATGTCGCAGCACGCCGCGATCCCTGCACCACCGCCGGTGCAGGCGCCGGTGATGGCTGCAATGGTCGGCACGGGACAGCGCTCGAGCGCGGTGAACACCTTGTCCGCGTTCTTCTCGTAGGCAATGCCCTGCTCCGGCGTCTCAAAGCTGCGGAACAACGAAATGTCGGTCCCTGCTGCGAAAGCCTTGCCGCCGGCACCCCGAAAGACAATCGCCTTCACCGAGCCGTCGGCAGGGACATTCGAGCAGATCTCGGTGATCGCGTCGTACATCTCGAATGTCAGCGCGTTATATTTCTCTGGCCGGTTCAGCGTCACGGTGAGCACGCCGTTGTCGAGATGCTTCAGGATGTCGTCGGACACGAGGCGTACTCCAAGGTATGTTGCGGCGCGTTTCTCAGGCCACCTGAGCTACAGTCTGCACGGCAGCGACAATATCTCCGACGACGGCGGCGACGAGCTGCTCGTCCTCGGCTTCCGCCATCACGCGGATCAGCGGCTCGGTGCCGGACGGGCGGATAAGCAGCCGTCCCTTGTCGCCGAGCTGCGCTTTCGCGGCATCGATCGCCGCCAATACGCGCGCATCCTCGAGCGGCGAGCCATTGGCGTAGCGCACGTTGCGCAGGAGCTGCGGAATTTTCTCGAAGCGGTTGCAGACTTCGCTCACCGGCTTGCCTGTCGTGACCACCGTCGCGAGAATCTGCAGCGCCGAGACAAGGCCGTCGCCGGTCGTGCCGAAATCCGAGAGCACAATATGGCCGGACTGCTCGCCGCCGACATTGTAGCCATTGCGGCGCATGTGCTCGACCACGTGGCGATCGCCGACCGGCGTTCGGATCATGGTGAGGCCGAGCGTGCCGAGATAGCGCTCGAGTCCGAGGTTGGACATGACCGTCGCCACGACGCCGCCACCGAGCAGGCGTCCGCGCCGCCGCCAGCTCTCCGCGATGACTGCCAGAAGCTGGTCGCCATCGACGAGAGTTCCCTTCTCGTCAACGACAACGACACGGTCGGCATCGCCATCGAGCGCAATACCGATGTCGGCCCTGAGTTCGCGCACCTTCTCCTGGAGCGACTCGGGCGCCGTCGACCCGCACTTCTCGTTGATGTTGAAGCCGTTCGGATCGACGCCGATCCGGATCACCTCGGCGCCGAGCTCCCACAGAGCTTGCGGCGCCACCTTGTAGCCGGCGCCATTGGCACAATCGATGACGATCCGCAGCCCGTCGAGACGCAGGTTTTTCGGCAGCGTGCGCTTGGCGAACTCGATATATCGCTCCTGCGCACTTTCGATGCGCGTCGCGCGCCCGATCTTTTCCGATGGCACGAGCAGACCGGCTGCGGGCGTATCGATCAATGCCTCGATCGCGATCTCTGCCTCGTCGGAGAGCTTGAAGCCATTGGCGTCGAAAAGCTTGATGCCGTTGTCGGCGAACTGGTTGTGCGACGCCGAGATCATGACGCCGATATCGGCGCGCAGCGATCGCGTCAGCATGGCCACCGCCGGCGTCGGCATGGGACCGAGCTGGAAAACGTCGATGCCCACGGCCGTGAACCCCGACATCAGCGCATTCTCGATCATGTAGCCGGAGAGGCGCGTGTCCTTGCCGATCACAGCCCTGAGGCGCTGGCCGCCACCCTGAGCGAGCACCTTGCCGGCTGCCATGCCGACCTTCAGCGCGATTTCGGCGGTCATAGGCGCCGTGTTCGCAAGCCCCCGGATACCGTCGGTGCCGAAATACTGACGCACCATCTTCAGTCCCTCCATTCCAGACGCGGCGCCGATAACGCCATGCGTCGGGATCATGCTGCACCGGTAGTCGCGCCGCGTCGCCGCTGCAAGTGCGAACTCTCCCCCGTCAGACTTCTATACTTCAATCCGGGCCGCCAGAGCTGATTTCCCCTGACCTGAAATACATTGTGAAGATTCAAGGCCATCCCCAGCGTTGGCCCGAACCGGACGCAATCCACCCGCAGCGCCCGCACGCGATCGACATCCATGGCCTAATGGACCCACGTGGTGTATGGAGCGGGCGCACGCGTCCTCAGCCAACCACCCCAGGATCCACGAGCCCCGCCATGCCGACTCTTCCCGTGACGATCGATATGATCCGCTCTGCCGCCGAACGCCTCGCGCCGCACATCGTCACGACGCCCCTTCTCGAGCACCCCGCGCTGAACAAGCAGGTCGGCGGGCGCGTGTTCCTCAAATGCGAGAGCCTCCAGCGGGTCGGCGCCTTCAAGTTCCGCGGCGCCTATAACAAGATCTCGAAGGTCGATCCCAACGCCTATCCCGGCGGTGTCGTCGCCTCCTCCTCGGGCAATCATGCTCAGGGCGTCGCCGCAGCCGCCACCCTGTGCGGACTCCGATCCGCCATCGTCATGCCGAAGGATGCCCCGCCGATCAAGGTTGCGCGGACCAAGGCTTTCGGCGGCGAAGTCGTGCCTTACGACCGCGAGCGCGAGGACCGCGACGCCATCGCGAAAGCGCTGTGCGAGGAGCGCAAGGCCATTTTCGTGCCGCCCTTCGACGACCCGGACGTGATCTCCGGCCAAGGCACAGCTGGTCTCGAAATGATGGCCGAGATCGCGCGCCGCGGCGTGAAGCTCGATGCCGTGCTCGTCAACGTCTCGGGCGGCGGCCTCGCGAGCGGCATCGCCGTCGCGGTCAAGGATGCGAGCCCGACGACCGACATGTGGACGGTCGAGCCCGCCGGCTTCGACGACTTCGCCCGCTCGCTCGCCAGCGGCAAGCCGGAGCGCAACGACCGTCTTTCGGGCTCCATCTGCGACGCGCTCATGGCGGAAACACCGGGCGTGCACACATTCGCCATCGGCCGCGCGCTCATGAAAGGCGGCGTGTCTGTGACCGACGACGAAGTCCGCGACGCCATGCGCTTTGCCTTCGAGGAACTGAAGCTCGTCGTCGAGCCCGGCGGCGCCGCGAGCCTTGCCGCCATCCTCACGGGCAAGGTGCCGGTCCAAGGCCGCGCGGTCGGCGCGATCATCTCCGGCGGCAACACGGACCCTGCCCAGTTCGCCAAGATCATCACCCGCGCCGTCTGAGCGAGGGCCACCCTTTCCGGGAAGCCACTGCCGAGAGCGAGAATTTGCGCATGCTCGCCGCCCGGATCTCGCTCTTCTATTGGGCAATTTTCCTGATCGTCGGCCTGCAGACGCCCTTCCTGCCGCTCTGGCTCGATGCGCGCGGGCTCAGCGTTACCGAGATCAGCATCGCCGGCGCACTGCCGCTGTTCATACGCATCGTCGCAACGCCCATCGTCGCGTATCTCGCGGACCACTCCGGCGATCATCGCCGCATGGTCATCATTCTCGCGTGGAGTGGACTTGCCTGCACGGCGCTGCTCTCGCAGAGCTTCCACGTCTGGCCGATCATTCTGCTCACGACACTCATGATGCTCACGACATCGAGCATGATGCCGCTGACCGAGACGATTGCCATGCGCGCCGTCCGTGTCCATGGCCTCGACTATGGCCGTATGCGGCTCTGGGGCTCGATCAGTTTCATCGTGGCGACTCTCATCGGCGGTGCCGCCATCGAGCGATGGACGGGCAGTGTCGTCATCTGGCTCATCATCGCGGCTGTCTTGATGACAGCACTGGCCGCGCACGTTCTGCCACGGCCGGAGGGCAGCACCGTCGCCGCCCCATCGCGGCCACGCATTTCACGGGCTGATGTCGCGGAACTTGTCACCTCGCGGCTGTTCCTGCTCTTCCTCACGGCCGCCGGACTGGTGCAGGCAGCCCACGCCGTCTTCTACGTCTATGGCGTACTGCACTGGCGCGGGCTCGGCCTTTCCGCGACGTGGACAGGCGTGCTCTGGGCCATCGCCGTCATCGCCGAGATCATGCTCTTCGCCCGCTCGGGCGCAGTGCTCAAAGTCTTGAGCCCGCTCGGCCTCATTGCTCTCGGCGCCATCGCGGCCATCGTGCGCTGGATCGCCATGGCATTCGATCCGCCACTCGCCGCGCTGATCGTTTTGCAGGTCCTGCACGCGCTCACCTTCGGTGCGACACATCTCGGCACCGTACACTTCATCGCGCAGAATATTCCGGCTGAGCGCGCGGGCACCGCACAGGCATTGCAGGCGAGCGTCACAGCCGGCATCGCCATGGGTGGCGCGACACTGCTCGCGGGTCAGCTCTACGGTCCGTTCGGCGCGAAGGCATACTTGGCGATGGCCGTGCTCGGCGCGCTCGGGTTACTCGCCGCGCTGATGGCGCAGCGGCGGTTGCACGTCACGCCTCCGGCATGAGAGTCACTTTCCCTCTCCCCGTGTGCGGGGAGAGGGCCAGGGTGAGGGGCGGCGGCACATTCCAACGTTTGCAATTGTGCCGCCCCTCATCCCGACCTTCTCGTCGCGCCAGAGGCGCGCTTCCAGCGCGACAAGAACGGGGAGAAGGGGATTTTATCGCGCCGCCCTCAACAATCGCGCCACCGCATCGACGTACACGCGCGCGCCCATGACGATGTCGGCATCGGACGTGTTCTCGGTCCAGTGATGCGAGATGCCGCCGATCGACGGCACGAACAGCATTCCCGACGGCATATGACGCGAGAAGACCATCGCGTCGTGACCGGCACCGCTCGGCATGTCCACGTGCTTGCCCGGAACACGCACCTCCGCCGCCACGCACACTGCATCCATGAAGTTCGGCGCCATGGCAGCGGGCTCCGTGCGCCGCGTCTGTCGAATGCTGGCGCGACATGGCCCGCTCTTGTTCGCCTCCGCAACGATCTCCTGCGCCGCGGCTTCGAGGCGATCCAGCACAGCATTGTCGGCATCGCGCACCTGCAGAACAAGCTCGGCCCGACCGGGAATGACAGCCGGCGCACCGGGCTCGAACGTGATGCGCCCCATGGTCCAAACGGTACGTTCCCCCGCAAGGGCCGGAAACCGATCCGAGATCGCGACAGCGATGCGCGCAGCGGCAACACCGGCATCCTTGCGAATGGCCATGCGCGTCGTGCCCGCGTGGTTCTGTACGCCGTCGGTGGTGATCAGGTACTGCCGGATGCCGACGATCTTCGTGACCACGCCGATCTTGAGATCGTTCGCCTCGAGCCAATCGCCCTGCTCGATGTGCGCTTCGAGAAAGCCGATGTAGCTCTTGGGATCGATGATATGCCGAGGCACGCCCGCCAGACCGGCTGCAGCGAGTGCGTCACGCAAAGGAGTGCCGCTCGTGCGATCCACTGAAACGTCGATAAGTGCGTCGTCTACTTCTCCAACAGCCGAACGGCTACCCAGGAAAAAGCCGAAGTGACCTTCCTCGTCACAGCAGGCGATCACGTCGACGGCGCAATTCGCAAATTCCGGATCTGCATGAACTGCACGCGCCGCCTCGAGCGCGTAGACGACGCCGAGCGGTCCATCGAGCCAACCGGCATGGTTCTGGCTTTCGAGATGCGAGCCGCCGAGCAGCTTCGGCCCCGACGCCTTCGAAATGCCGAACACGTTGGCGATGCCATCGATCTTGGTCTCGTGACCGATCGCGCCGAGTTCACCCACAAGCCATTTCAGCGATGCGACGTGCTCCGGCGAGAGTGTCGGGCGATGCACACCGCTCTCATAAGGTGCGAGCGCCTTCAGCGCGCGAAGGTCGGCCAGTACGCGATCGCCGTTGATCTCGGGCATTTCGGATCGAACTCCTCAGTTGGTCTTCTTGATGGTGTCGAAGTCGGCCGAATACTCGGCCGCGCAGAATGTGCCGCCCTGATAGTGCTCGGCAACGGGGTGTTTTCCCGACTTCGGCTCCGCCGCGAGGACGTTCTCGGCATAGTCCTCGCCGCGGCTCTCGGGCGTATAGCCGAGCTCGAAAGCATGGCTGTTGTCGTACCAGGAGCGCGCATTGTCTGAGACGCCGTACATGACTTCGTACACGAGCCCCGGCCGTTCGAGGCCAATGCGGATGAGCCGCACGAGATCCTCCGGCGAGAGCCAGATCGCCAGGCGCCGCGCATCGATCGGCGCATCCGCGACATTCCCGATGCGCAGCGACGTGACGCCGATGCCGTGCTTGTAGGCATAGAGCGCACCAAGCCCCTCACCGAAAACCTTGGACAGACCATAGCGGCTGTCCGGTCTCGGGATGACATCCGGCGGAATGGTGGTCGTGCGCGGATAGAAACCGACCGCATGGTTCGACGAGGCGAATACGATCCGCTTCACGCCGGCCTTTCGCGCGCCCTCGAACAAGTTGTAGGCGCCGATGAGATTGGATTGGAGAATTTCCTCCCACGTCCCCTCGATGGACTTGCCGCCGAGGTGCACGATGCCGTCGATGCCTTGGCACAAGCTTTCGACAGCCGCCGCATCCGCGAGATCCGCGGCAACGAAATTCTCGTCCGCCTTGAGATCGCCCGGCCGCACGCGATCGCTCAGCACGAGCTGACGATAGACCGGCTTGAGCAGCCCCCTGAGCCGCGACCCGATGTCGCCCGCCGCGCCCGTGATCAGAACACGCTCCATGCCGCATCCTCCCGATTTGCTGTCTTGAGCCAATATTTTACGCGCGCTGAGCCATCACCCCAAGGGCGCAACAACACACCGTCAGCCTTCCGCGTATTTTCCGTAGGCCTCGCGTCATACCTGCGCCATTGTTGGGGACGCCATTACGGGCGTCCGGGCCATCTTCTCGAGCGACAGCCGCCTGGATCCATTCATGCCGCGCAGCGGCAAAGCCATGATAGTCAAAACTTATTTCAGCCGGCCATGATTTTCCCGCGAGAGCCGTTCTAAGGAGAAGAAATGCAACTGACCGCCTGCGAGATTGCCGGATACCGATCCCTGCGCGCCGTCAGGCTGCCGGTCGGTCCGGTCAGCGTCCTCCTCGGCGAGAACGGGGTCGGCAAGACGAACATCCTCACCGCGCTCGGGCTCCTGCAGGCCGCTGCGACCGGGCCGATTTGCCGGATGCTCATCGACGAGGGTGGTCTTGGCCGCGCGCTGTGGGCTGGCCGGCCCGCTGCTGGCGATGGACCTGCACCGACAAGCATCCGTCTCACGGCGCATTTCGCCAACCTGCGCTACACGATCGAAATCGGCCATCCCGGCAAGGGCGATGCGGCGCTGGCCGGCGAACCAACCGTGCGCGCTGAGACGCTCGCTCACACCGGCATCGGCGACAATGGTGCCGGCGAGCGCATTGTCATGCAGCGCGAGGGCGCCGATGTCCGCCTGCGCAATGCCAAGGGCGAGCGCCAGCATCTCAAGCAGCACCTTCAGCCCGGTGAAACCGCGCTCAATGCCATCCGCGATGCCGCAAGCTATCCGGAGCTCGCCTATGTGCGCGAGCTGCTCGAAGGCTGGCGGATCTACCATCGCTTCAATCTCGCAGCCGATGCGCCTTCGCGCGTGCCCGCACTCGCGGCCATGACGCCCGCACTTGCTGCCGACGGCCGTGATCTCGCCGCCGCCATAGCGACGATCTCGGCCGGAGGCCCCATACCCGAGGCGCTCGTCGCCGCGCTGCGCGACGCCTTCCCGGGTGCGACGCTCGAAACGTCGGTCGCCGATGGGCGCGCAAGTTTCCAGCTCCGGCTTTCCGATATGGACCGGTCACTCATCCCTCGCGAGATGTCCGAGGGGACTTTGCAGTACCTGTGCCTGCTTGCCGTGCTCATGGCCTACCGCAAGCCGGGCCTCATCGCGATCAACGAGCCCGAGGCGAGCCTGCACGAGAGCTTTCTCGCGCCACTCGCACGCCTCATTGCGCGCGCCGGCGCGGAAAAGGATTCGTCGAGCCAGATCTGCATCGTCACGCAGTCGAGCGCACTTGCCCGCGAGATTGCGAGGGCTGCCGACATCCGTCCCATGAAAGTACTGCGCCAGAACGGCCAGACGCGCATCGAGGGCGCCGCCGCGCCTGCATCGCTTCCGCGGCCCGAGCTCACTGAAGCGCCACCCGCCCCGGCACCAGCTCCCGCGCCGGCAGCAATTGCCAAGGAGCCGGGCGACGAACCCGCACTCGATACGCAGATCGAGGAGGTGCGCAGCCTCACGGCCGCACGCGAGGTGCTCGCCGAGATCCGCAAGCTCATTGCCCGATTGCGCGAGCATCCCGACGAGCTCACCGAAATTCACCCGAAGATCGAGGCGCGGCTCGCGCGCCTGCGCTCGACGGCCGTGGCACTCCCGCCGGAGTTCGCATCGCTGACAGGCCGGCTCGACGAGGAACTGCGCGCGATCGTCGCCAAGCCCACCGAGGACAAGCGGCCCGCGTCGATCTCCTGATTATTCGGCTGACAGCCAGTCATCGAGGAAGTGGCGCCCGGCGCGATCTTCCACCTCGATGATCCAGATATCGCGATCCATATCGCGCTCCCGCGCGAGCAACGCATCGACGTCACTTTCGGATGCCGCCTTGCGCACGGCCATCCACTCTCGGTCGAGCCGATCGACGAGGCCTGCAGGCGCCGGGCCATAGAGATCGGCCGTCCCATCGAGCCGCGCGACCTTGATGAAGATCGCGCCCGCATCCTCGTCGCCACGATTGACGACGACCGCCGCCGCGCCCTCGACCGCGCATCGCCTGATGTAGGCCTTGACCCAGATTTCGGATTTGAGGCGCACCATCAATCTCCGTTCGGCTTTCCGGACAGCATCGCACGTCGCCGGGCCCAGCGCTCGGCCACCGCGAGCGCGATATCGTCGGCTGCATAGAGCGGCGCATAGCTCCAGTCTTCCAGCGCGGTGACCTCATCGCTCAGCGGTCGCGTCACGCCACGTTGCGCGAGCGCCTGATGAAAGCGCTGGAACTTGTCGCTGCCTCCGGACGGCGTGAAGAGATCGATCGGCCGCCCCGTTGCTGCGGGTTCGCCGCTCATGTTGATGCTGTCCGCCGTGACGACGAAGCGATCGGCATGGGCGAGTATGGCCGCATAGGGGTTCTCGCCCGAACCATCCCAGATGAAGCGCGGGAACTCTTCGGTCGCCTTGGCAATGGCCGCAACGAGCGTCGGCGGTGTGCGCCGCGATGGCGTGATGAACAGACCCGCGCCGAGCTTCGCGATGGAGCGCAGCGCCGCTGCCAATCGCGCTTCATCGGCGTCGGTGAAGCGATAGCTGCTCCCATCACCACCGACCAGCACCCCCACCCACGGACGCGGCAAGGATTGAAAAGCTGCTGGCGGCGCAGCCTCACGCAATGCGGCCAGCCGAGCCGGCGAGAAGCCGTGCGGCGCGACCGTCGTGGTGATCACGTTGGCGCCGCGCTTCGGATCATGCGCCGGCATCCAGAATAGATCCGCCGTCGACAGCGGCACCTTGGGATCCTGCAGGATGATCGTATAGGTCGTCCGCCGCGCGTACGGCTTCAGCGCGCGAATGTAAGGTGCTGTCAAGCGGCCGGCCGCGATGGCGAAGTCGGGCCATGGCGGCGCGAACGTCGATCCCGGCTGCCCGAACCGCTCGGACCGTGCCACCGGCACATAGGGCGCGAGCGCCTGCTGGAGACGGCCTGGCTGGATACGTTTCACCTCATAGGTGAGCCCCATGGCTTCGAACACGCCGCGGCACTGGCCCTCATGCCCGGCCTTGCCGTCGCTGATGATCCAACCTGTCCGACCGCGCACGGCCGACAGCAGCGTTTCCTTGGCCGACAACGCCATTCCGCTCCCATCCCAGCCACGATGCGTCTCGCAGATCGCATTCGACGCAATATTCTTGCTTGCGAGCCGGCCGGCGGACTAGATTTCCGCACGATCCCTCATCCTCAAGTCATTGGCAGCCCTCTTAGCATGCGCGCTGAACTCGACGCCACGGACTGGCGCATTCTCAAGGAACTGCAGGCAGATGGCCGCATCACCAATGTGGCGCTGGCCGCACGTGTCGGCCTCTCACCGCCGCCGTGCCTCCGGCGCGTCAGAGCGCTCGAAGAGGCCGGTCTGATCCGCGGCTATCATGCCGAGCTCGACCAAGCCTCGACCGGCTTCGAGGTCACGGCATTCGCCTCAGTCCGCCTCCATGCCCAAGGCGAGCCCGACCTGCGCGAGTTCGAAAAGCAGATCCTCATGTGGCCGCTCGTGCGCGAGGCGTACATGCTCTCGGGCGACATGGACTATATGCTGCGCTGTGTGGCGCCCGATCTGCCGGGCTTCCAGGAGTTCGTGCTCGGCAAGCTGACCGCCCTCCCGAACGTCGCCAGCGTTAAGACGACCCTCGTTCTGAGACGTGCGAAGTACGAAGCTGGGGTGCCGATCACCATCCCCGAGAAGTAGGCGCACAACACCAGCCGCGCAACGATTATGGCACCCGCAAGACACGGTGTGGCGCGCTGAATTTATCCACAGATACTTGAGGTTCAGTAGGCAGCACGAATCGATTCGTCGTGCCCGCTCCTCTATTGTCGATCGGTGTTGTGCTCATTGCGCTTGTAAGGGCACGGGTGCTGCAGCGTTCGTCGGCGCCGCTCTTGCGTGTCTGTGGAGTGCGAATTTGGCGTCCCATAATCAGAGGCCTCATGGCAGTGATCTGCCACGCTCGCTGAGCGAGCAGCTTCGGGTTCTGGAGGAGCAGCTCAATCGTCTGAGCGGCGACGCTTCGGTGCGGCTATCGCATCCTGCACGCGACCCCATGGGCCTGCCGACGCGTCTTGGCCGCCCCATTAGCCTTGCGCCACCTGTCCGCGCGCCCGTCCTCGGTGTGCCGCCGCGCCACCCGGACGAGGAAGACGCGCATCTGCCGATCATGGCGCGCCCGCGCTCGCTACGTCGCCACGCGGTCATCATTGGATGCAGCCTGCTGCTGCTCTCCGCGACTGCCATCATCCCCTCGGTCTGGCATCTCATGACACCCGCAGTCGCGCCAGAGGCGACCTTGCCGGAGCCGCCCGTAATCCGGATGGCACTCCGCACCCAGCAGTTCGCCCACTCCGCGCGCGAGCTCGGCCATATCCGCTTTGCCTCCCCGATGGTTGTCCAGAGCGAGGTGACGTCCCCCGCTCCGGCCATCGCGCCGCCCGCTGCATTTCCGGCGCCGGCACCTGCCCCCGAGTTCCACCCGGTCACCCGGGAAAGCCGCACGCCCACGGGCCCGAACACGACGTCCAGCCCGACGACGAGGCTGACAGTTGCCGAGCGCGACCTCCAGCGCCTCAGCTTGCCGATGCTCGTCTCGGGCGGCGGCCCCTCTTGGGCTGGCAGCGCCGTCATCATCGACGGCCTGCCCGCCGACGCTCGCGTATCCCACGGCATGAAGATCGCACCCGATACGTGGACCGTCGGCATCGACGACGTCGGCCACGCCGTGCTGTCTCTGCCGCCAACGACACCGGACCGGCTCGAGCTTTCGGTGCGTGTGCTTGCTGCCAACAGCCACGAGCTTGCGGCAAGTGCCTTCCACATCCACGTCGTGCGGACGTCGAGCGCGCCGGCTCAGATCGCGCCCGCCGCGCTCTTCGAGCCCGCCGCAGCAGATGCCGCCCACAAGCCCGTCATCGAACCCGAGCCCGTAACGCGTCAGGCTGTCAAAGTGGAGCGGCCGAGACGGCCGGCGAGTCCCGTGGCGCCCGCAAAGGCTCCCGCAACACAGCAGGCGAAGCAGCCGGAACAGCCGAAGGCGACATCGGCCTGGGTTTCCGAGTTGCGCCCCGCGGCGCCGGTGTTCGGCTTCGCACCCGCTTCCGCGCCAAAGTGGTCGCCCTTCAGGGATTGACGACGCGCATTCGACGCTGTCTCCGCTCGCCTTAGCCGACGCAGCCGCAAACGCTCCGCACGCTCCGCGTCGGACCTATGAATGTAAGGAGCAAAGCGCGGACGCCAGACTCTCGTTTGGATAAGCGCGACATCCGCGCCTTGCGCTGCAAGATCCGTCGCCAGGCACGGCAGCCGGTAGAGCCGATCCGGCCTCTTCGTTCTTTCCTGGTTCCCAGGGCGGGTGATGTGCCTTGCAGCCTCGCCCCACATCCTGTTGAGCGCGTCGACAGCGCTTTGTCGTGGGCCGAGTGGCGGGCAGTGTGCCGCCATACGCACACACGTGGATAAGTTTGCTTTGTCAGTGCGGCGCGTTGCGCTCTCCGCGGCCGTGCGCGCACTCAGAAAAGCTTGAGGCCCGGCGGCAGCGGCAGACCACCCGCGACCTCCTGCATGCGCTTCTGCATCTCGACCTCGACCTTACCCTTGGCATCCTGGAAGGCCGCGAGCACGAGGTCCTCGACGATCTCGGCGTCGTCGGGCTTCAGCAGGCTCGGATCGATCTTCACGGCCCGCATCTCGCCCTTGCCGTTGAGCGTGATCTTCACGAGGCCGGCGCCGGACTGGCCGGAGACTTCGAGCGCTGCCAGCTCCTCCTGCATCTGCTGCATCCGGCCCTGGAGTTCCTGGGCCTTCTTCATCATCCCCATGAGGTCTTTCATCGCCGTGTCCTCTTTGCGCGGCCGCCGCCGGGCCTGCCATTTCATCTATATAGGAACCGAACCGCGCTCAGCCCACTGCACTGTCCTCGCCGGGCTCATCCTCGCCCTCGTCCGCGAGCGGCGCCGCGATCGGCTTGACGCTCGCAATCTCGGCATCCGGGAATTGCTCGAACACGGCGCGTACCGAAGGATGCTGTTTCAGGGCCTCGATTTCTGCCGCTTCCTCGGCGCGATCCTGCTCGCCGAGCGGCAGTTCACCTGGCCGCTTGCTGAGCGCGATCGTCCAGCGCCGCGCCGTCCACTTGTTCAGCTTCTCGCGCAGTTCGTTGGCAATCTCAGGCGGCGCAACGTCGAGTAGGTGCAGCTCGATTGCGCCCGCCGGATCGAACTTCACAAGGCTCACATGCTCCTCGAGATGCACCTTGAGGCGTGCATCGCGCTTGCGGCCAACGAGATTGACCACATCACGGAACGAGTTCAGGACAATGTCCTCGGGCCGTTCGATCGCCGAGGGGCCGAGATCGTCATCCTCTGTCTCGCTCTCGTCGAAAACATCCGGCGCGATCGCGGGCTCCGGCACCTCGTCGAGCGGCGGTGCGAAGCGCCCCTCATCCTCGGCCTCGTCCTCCAACACGCGCACCTGCGCAACGGGAGCCGGCGTCGCCGCCCGCGCCTCGACTTTCCCGGCCGCTCGGCTTTCCGCAGGCGGCTTGGCCTCGCTCCGCCGCGGCGAAGGCGCGCCGCCCAGCGCGCGAATGATCTCGTCGGGCGCCGGCAGGTCTGCCGTGTGCGCAATACGAATGATCACCATCTCGGCCGCAGCGCGCACGTCCGGCGCACGACCAGCCTCGTCGATGCCCTTGAGCAGCATCTGCCACACGCGCGCGAGCAGCGGAATGGACAGCCTTTCCGCGATCGCCGACGCGCGCCGCAACTCTTCGCCCGAGAGCACTTCCCGCTCGGTGCCCGCACCCGCTACCTTGATGCGGGTTGCCGCATGCACGGCCTCTGCAAGGTCACCGAGAACCTCCAGCGGATCGGCACCGTCCGCATAAAGTCCGTCGAGGGACTTCAGCGCCTCGGCCGCGCGTCCTGAAAGTATGTGCTCGATGAGATCGTAAATGCGGCCGCGATCCGCGAGGCCCAACATGGCGCGCACGGTCGGCCCCGTGACCGCGCCTTCGCCCATGGCAATAGCCTGATCGAGGATCGAGAGCCCATCGCGCACGGAGCCCTCTGCAGCACGCGCAATCAGAAGCAGCGCCTCGTCCTCGACGGTCGCACCTTCTTTGCCGGCGATCCGGCGGAAATGATCGGCCAGCACCGGCACCTCGACGCGGCGCAGATCGAAGCGCTGGCAGCGCGAGAGCACCGTCACCGGCACCTTGCGCACTTCCGTCGTCGCAAAGATGAACTTCACGTGCGGCGGCGGTTCCTCCAGCGTCTTCAAGAGCGCGTTGAACGCGCCCTTCGACAGCATGTGAACCTCGTCGATGATGAAAACCTTGTAGCGCGCCGCCATCGGCTTGTAGCGCGCGCTCTCGATGATCTCGCGGACGTTGTCGACACCCGTATTCGACGCCGCGTCGATCTCGATCACATCCGGATGACGGCTCTGGATGATCGCTTCACAGTGCGCGCCATAGCCGTCCATCTCGACGGTCGGGCGATCTGGCAGACCCGCCTTCACGTAATTGAGCGCGCGCGCAAGAATACGTGCCGTCGTCGTCTTGCCGACACCGCGTACGCCGGTCAGCATGTAGCCCTGCGCGATGCGATCCGCCGCGAAGGCATTGCGCAGCGTCGTGACCATGGCCTCCTGGCCGATCAGCGCATCGAAATTCTCAGGGCGATACTTGCGGGCAAGCACCACATAGCCGCCCTCGGCGGGCTTGCCGGCAGGCGCCATTTCGCTATCGGAGAAGAAGGACGGGCCGTCGTCGATGCCAGCCGCCTCGGCAGCATCGTCGTCCGCGAAGTTGTGCGGCTCCTCGTCGTCGCTGCCGGAACCTTTCCTGCGCGCCATGCCGCCCGATATCCTCGTGGAAACTGCACCCCCAAGGCCTGCGTAAGCCCTTATGGGGGCGGTAAAAAGGAGACCGGCAAACGACCCAGATCCTGATCGTTAGGGCTGCTTCCTTCCGGATCTGACCCGGTTGGCGAGGGACCCGTCCGCCGCCAGCCTCCCGCGCCGCTTATCACACGATCAGGGGGCGCCCGCAACCCGCCGGACACCCGCTGCGGCACCCTGGCGGAGGCCACTTTGAACAGTTTCGTCCTCGTTCCGCCTGCGCTATGCGTTGGGCGGGCATCGACAGGGATCGGCGGGGCACTATGGACGGCTTTGGCATCGCTTTGCGCGTCATCGGCGCGTTCTACGTCATCGCCGGCTACTTCACGGCGCGCGCGGCGCTGACCTCGAGCCTGATCGACGAGGCCATTGCCGCCATCAGCATGAAGAAGACCGAGCGTGTGGAGCAGCATCGCACCCTCTGGCTGCTCACGCTCTCCGTTCTCTTCTTCGCCGGTGGTGTCTGCCTCATGCTGCTGCTCGCGCCGGCGGCTTGGCTCTTTGCGATCTCGGCGCTCGTCCAGATCCTCTTCTTTCTCTTCCTCGGCCCCTACTATTTCGACGTCGCCGATCCACCGCCGCCGGAGGCCCGCCAGCGCAGCATCAATGCCTTCGTCGTGTTCTGCGCGGCCACCCTCTTCACGATCTGGGCCGCTTATACCGGCCGCCTGACCAAGCTCACGGATGCCACGCCTCTGCTCTGGGGCTCAGCCGCCGCGGCCATCGTTCTGCACGTCGGCTATATTCTGCGGCACACGATCATGCCGCCGAAGCGCGAGCCGGCCTTTTCCGGGTTCAGCGGTAACGACAACAGCGACGACGGTGGCGCCACCACGGACCAACCTGATGATACCGGCGGCGACATCGCCGACTCGCGGCGCATCAAGCTCATGGCCGACTACGGATGCTATCCGCTCTGGGCACTCGACGCTGGAAAGATCGGCAACTTCTCGCCCTACTATCTCTACGTTTCCCTGGAGCTGGAGAATGACCTTTGGGCCTGGGCCGCGGAGTTCGACATGTCGCTCAATGCGGACGATCCGGCAAACAGCAAATGGTCCGCAGAGCGGCACCGGGAACACATCGAGCAAGGCCTCGCCCTCGCCCGCCGCATCAAGGGCGAGCTTCCCGATCGCGAAGTCTTCGCGCTCGACACCGGGGGCAATCTCACAGAGATCACCACCAGCGATACCCCGCCACCGCCGTCGGCCTAGATCACCGGAACTGCATCAAGCCGAGGAAGATACCCGCCGCCAGCAGTGCCGAGGCCGGCACCGTGATCACCCACGCCGCCACGATCACCATGAAGTGCGACCGCCTGACGAGCTTGCGCCGGAGCAGTTCCTCCGGATCGGGCACCGCGTGCTCCTCGATGTTGATCTTCTCGCCGTCCGGCGTGCGGATATAGGCGCGACGTCGACGGCTGTGTGTCGTGTAGTACTCGCGGAAGAAGCCGACGCCGAACACTGCGCCGACGGCAATGTGCGTCGAGCTGACCGGCATCCCAAGCGCCGAGGCGACGATGACCGTGAGTGCTGCGGAGAGCGCCACGCAGAACGCCCGCATGGGGTTCATCTTGGTGATCTGCTCGCCGACCGTGCGGATGAGGCGCGGCCCGTAGAAGAACAACCCGAAGCTGATACCGAAGGCCCCGATCACCATGACCCACACAGGAATTTGCGCGATGCTCGCGACATCGCCCGCTCTGGATGTTTCGATTATGGCCGCGAGTGGACCAACCGCATTGGCGACATCGTTGGCACCGTGCGCGAACGAGAGCAGCGCGGCCGCGAAGATGAGCGGCCAGTGAAACAGCAAGCGCAGCGATTGATTGCGATTCTCGAGGTCCCGCGATTGCCGGCGGATGATGGGGTGTAGCGCAATCACCGACAGCACAAATACGGCGGCCGAGGCAACCGCAATCGCGCCACCCGACACAGGCCAGACCTTTCTCAGGCCCTTCATCATTAGATACGCAGCAAAACTGGACGTCATAATTGCGAGGAGCAGCGGCACCCAGCGCCGCGCGGCGGCCAGCTTGTCATCCTGGTAGATGATGAACGACTTGATGAAAGCGAGGAAGGCCGCAGCGATAACGCCCCCGAGTATGGGCGAGATCACCCAGCTTGCAGCGATTGCTCCCATGGTGTCCCACTGCACGGCGCCGAGACCGGCGGCCGCCATGCCGGCGCCGGCCACACCGCCGACCACTGCATGCGTTGTCGATACGGGCGCACCCAAATACGTCGCGAGGTTCACCCAGAGCGCTGACGAAAACAGCGCCGCCATCATGGCCCAGATGAAAACGGACGGGTCCCCTATCGCGCCCTGATCGATGATGCCGCTCGATATGGTCGTGACCACATCACCGCCCGCAATGAGCGCACCCGCGACCTCGAAGATCGCCGCTATGACGAGCGCCCCGGTCATCGTCAGCGCGCGCGAGCCGACAGCCGGCCCGACATTGTTGGCGACATCGTTGGCGCCGATATTCATGGCCATGTAGCCGGCGAGGATCGCCCCGACGACGATCAGGGCGCCGCGCGGCTCGCCCGCAATCTGCGAGGCTGCAATGAGGCCCGCTGCCGCCAGAAAAAGAATGCCGCCGCTGAGCGCCACGATATTCAGCGAGTTCGCCCGCGTGGCGTCCTCGATCCGGGCAATCTTGCTCAGATCCTTGTCGAGGGACGATTTCTTGAGCTTGTGCTCCGCGGCAGGCCGGTCCCCACCGGTCGTCATCGTCATGATCGTTTGCCCCCAGGTGCGCAATCCAAGCGCGATCTCGTGCCGCGCAGATCAATGCCGTCCCGGGCCCGCATACGTGCGCGAGCTTAGTATGACAAGCCATCTCTCTGACAAGAACGGGGAAACATCGTGCCGACAGTGCCGATCAAGGCACGGACTGGGCCGTGATCCATTCGGGCAGCGCCGCCAGGATCCGGCCAAGCTCGGGCTCGTTCACCATGCCCGAAGCCATCGCTGCCGATACCCACGTGAGCTTCCGCTCGGCCTGTTCCGGCCATTGCCCGCATTGGGCCGTCACCAGCAGCGGATAAACAGACACGCGACAATCGGCGCTCGCGAGGAAATGCAGGCGCTTGCGATAGGTATAGCTGCCGATCGGGTCAGTGGCGATCTCGCCGACCAGTCCGGCTTCCTCCTCGGCTTCGCGCGCCGCCTGCTCATAGGGGCGGAGCGGCGGCTTCGGCCAGCCCTTGGGAATGATCCAGCGACGCGTGCCGCGGCTCGTGATCAGGCAGACGCGAATGTCGCCGTCGAGCCGGATGTAAGGGAGAGCGGCATACTGCGCGAGTTCGGCCACGTTCGGCTCCGGCAGCCTCTGCCGAGCTTGTGGAAGTCGGCGGGGTGCATAGACTGTTCGACAACAGTCTACACGATGATTCGAACGAGGCGGAGATGAGGCTTCAATCATGAAACCCCGCATCTATCTGGCCGGCCCGACGGTCTTCCAGGCAGACGCCGACGATGCCGGCGTCCGGCTCGTCGCACTCTGCGAGCAATACGGATGTGAGGGCCTCTATCCCCTCGACTTCGACCTCGATGGCCCGATGTCGTCCCGCACCATTCAGGCTGCCTGCCTTCGGGAACTCAGGACCGCCGACGCCGTCGTGGCCGACCTCAGTCCTTTTCGAGGCCCGCACGCCGATGACGGCACGGCCTTCGAGCTCGGATTCGCCCATGCGCTCGGCCTTCCGATCTGGGCGTACACCAGCGATCCACGCCCGCTCATCGACCGTATCGTGGGCACGCGCGCCACAACGGGTCACGTGCGCGACGACAACGGGCTGCTGATCGAGAATTTCGACCGCGCGCACAATGCCATGCTGGCAGAGGCCATCCTGCACCTCGCCGCCTCTCCGGAGGAAAGCATTCGCCTCGCGGCAGCGACGCTTCTCAAGTGAGCCCGTAGCTTAAGCGCGGCACAGAAGATTGGGAGCACCTGCGGAGGGACTGGCGGTCTTCGCAGGTGCTCCCATGACCGGATCTGTCTCCGGCGATGCCGCGCCTCGCGGCATCCACCTGAAACGACCCGACGGCGTGTTGCGCCTCAGGCGCGGACTGTTCCACGGCTACAGATCGTATCGGCGCCGACAGGCGAGCGGAGAGCGCGTAGGCGCTTGCCGCTGCCCATCGTGCGCCGACCCGCCGCCATGGATCGACTACGCCGCCTCGAAGGGCGCGAGTGGCGAAATCTGAAGGTAGTAGGCGGGGCGCGTTTGCCGGCAATCGACAAGGTCTTCAGGCCGAGGCCCTCGCCCAGCTGGTCCAAAGACGGCGCCCGCCATAAGTCATATGTGCTGAAATCATCGGCGAGTGAATGAATTGACCTTTCAAAATACGTATAGGAAGTACGCAAACAATCAGGAACCGCATCTGCCCGGCCGGAATACGGCCGGGGCCCGGTGATGCGAAATCGATCGAAGCTGCGCATATCTTGCTTCCAACGCTATACCGCACCGCTTTACCGCCTTCGCGCACCGCGCCAGTCGAGCGTAGGCGCAGCTCCGTCAAGCCATCGTCAATCGAAGCCGGATCTCGCGCGGCGCACCCGTGACAGCCACCCAACGCCGGCCTGACGGCCTCGCCGTACCTTCCCGCCATCCGGATGAGCGGCCCTGCCGCGCCGCCCCGGCTTGTCAGGGAGATGCACATGGATGGCCCTTCATTCCCGAGCCAAACACCTCACGTCGGTCTGCTCCGCCGTCTCGCGCGCGTATTCCACCATTGGTTGCGGGCATGGCGTGCATCCATTGCAGCCGAGGACACCTATGAGGCGACCCGTCACCAAGCGATCCCGCGCCAACTGGCCACGGACGCAGCTTTCAAGACTCTGACGGGCGATGACCGGCCCGCACTTCCGGAGTCGCCGCAACCGTGCAACCCCTGCAATCCGACGCCCGAGGTGCTCGCGAGCAGACCGCCGCCGCCGATGGCAGCTCCCCTCGGGCAGCATAGCCTTAGCCCTTTTGCTCAGCGTGCAGCCGATCGCATCGCCGTGATTACCCCTGGAACTCGGCGTCGGAGATCCCCATTCACTGAAGAGCGGGGCCGCACCGGTCCCCGCCCACGCCATGGGAGACCGAAGTCATGAAGATCAACCGGAAGGGCAGTGCGAGCTGGAGCGGCGGACTCAAGGACGGCAAGGGAACGATCAGTACCGAGAGCGGGGCCCTCGCAGCGCACCCCTACGGCTTCGCCATGCGCTTCGAAGGCGTTAAAGGCACGAACCCGGAGGAGCTGATTGGCGCCGCCCACGCTGGCTGCTTCACGATGGCGCTCTCGAACATCCTCGGCCAGGCCAATTTGACGGCCACCAAGATGGACACGACGGCCACCGTAACCCTCGAGCAGAAGGATGGCGGCTTTTCCATCACCGCGATCCATCTCGATCTGAAGGCTCAGATCCCCGGCACGGATCAGGCGGCATTTGCCGAGCTTGCCAAAAAGGCCAAGGAGAATTGCCCCGTCTCCAAACTCTTCAAGGCCGACATCACGCTCGATGCCAAGCTGGTCTGATATCTGCAGCGGCATGGCTCGAGCACCCAGCGTTGGAACGCCAGCTTGAGCCGAGCCCGACGGCGGCTTAGGAATGCCCCCTCAATCACGAGGGAGATGATCCATGGGCCGCTTGGCGGGCAAAGTTGCCTTCATCACCGGCGGTGGCGGCGGCATTGGCCGCGCCACTGCCGCACGCTTCGTCGAGGAAGGTGCGAAGGTCGTCATCGCCGAGATCGACGCGAATGCCGGCGAGGCCGCCGCCGAAGCCGCGCGTGCGCAAGCCGCGAACGGCGGCGGCGATGCCTGTTTCATTCGCTGCGACGTGACCGAGAGATCCAGCGTCGAGGCCGCCATGGCCGAGACGGTCGCCCGCTTCGGCAAGCTGGACATCCTGCACAACAACGCTGGCGGCGCGCAGCCTGCCGATGGCCGCGTCACCGAAGTTGCCGACGAGGAATTCTGGCGCGCCATCAAGCTCGATCTCTACGGCACGTTCCTGTGCTCGAAGATCGGCATTCCGCACATCATCAAGGCCGGCGGCGGCGCCATCATCAACATGTCCTCGATCGTTGCGCTCATGGCATTGCCCGACCGAGATTGCTACACCATGGCCAAGGGCGGCATCTCCGCCCTCACACGCTCCATGGCCGTCGAGTATGCCCCGCACAAGATCCGAGTGAACGCCATTGCGCCCTCGGTGACGCTCACCGATCGCGTCAAGAAAATGCTCGACGGCAGCGGCAATGCGACCGAGCGCATTGCCGCTTCGCATCTGCTTGGCCTCGGCCAGCCGATCCACATCGCGAACATGGCCGTCTATCTCGCCTCCGACGAGGCCGCGATCACCACCGGACAGGTCATTCCTGTCGATAGCGGCGCGACCATCTGGTAGCGCGGGACTTCAGCTCGCGGACAGCGCGTAAGGATCGAGCGCGAGCTCTGTAGGCTTGCCGAGTGCGATCCTCGCGAGCTCCGCCCCGCTGAATGGCCCCATTGCCAAGCCGCTGGGGCCGAGACCATTGCCGATGATCAGGTTGTCGATCCCCGGCGCGCGCCCGAGTTTGGGACGATGATCGTCGGCGAGCGGGCGAAACCCGATACGGACCTCATGCAGCGTCCAGCTTGCGAGTCCCGGCGCCACGGCGAGACCTGCATTGAGCACTTCCGCCACGCCTGCCGCCGTCAAACGATAGTCGAAACCGCTGCCCGCCTCGCGCGATGCGCCGATGACCACGCGCGAATCCTCGAACGCAAGCAAATAGTAGCTGTTGAGCGGTTGCAGGATCGGCCAGTGCGCCGTCTCGGTGCCCGGCAGTCGCAAGTGGATGATCTGCCCGCGCTGCGGCGCGACGCCGAGCGTCACACCCGCGGGTTCAAGAAACTTAGGCGCCCAGGCTCCCGCGGTCGCAATGACGACGTCAGCCTCGATCAGCTCGCCATCGACACGCACGCCGGCCGCGCGCTCACCGCGCATCACGAGTTCCGCCGAGCCGGTCACAATTCGTGCACCGCGCTTACCCGCGGCCCGCTGCATGGCGGCGGCAACGCGCCGTCCATCTACACGCGCTCCACCCGATACGAATAGCGCCGGCTGATCCGGCCGCAGAGCTGGAAAGAGACGCTGCGCATCCGCTGGCGAAAGGCGCTCTATGCTGCCGGCTTCCGGCGCATTGGCAGCGCGCGTCCGTGCGCGTCGCTCCGCTGCATCGAGATCCGCCGGATCCGGGGGCACATAAAGGCCGCCGACCTTGGCATAACCGAGATCGGTCTCACCATCCTCTGCGAGCATCTCGACGAGTTTCGGATAGTACCGCGCCCCATGCGCGAGCAAGGCATAATAAGCCTCGTCCACCGTCGGCGAACCCCAGGGGCACACGATCCCCGCACCAGCCGACGTCGCGCGGCCATCGTCGGCTCGATCGACGAGCGTGACGTCGCATCCCGAGCACACGAGATTGTAGGCTGCACTCGCACCGAGAATGCCGCCGCCGACAACAATCGCTTTCATGAACTTGCTCCTTCTTCACGCGCGCAGCATCGGCGCGTCCTGCTGCTCAGATATTGCGCTGTGATCCGCCATCGATCTCGATCGCGGAGCCGTTCATGTAAGCTGCATGATGCGATGCCATGTACGCGACCAGCCGCGCCACCTCCTCGGGCTTACCGAACCGCGGCACACCGAGCTTCGTCAGCAAGACCTCGGCCGCCTTCTCGATGGGCACATTCGCCTGCTCGGCCGCCGATCGCAGCGATTGCTGCAAGCGGCCGGTCTCGAACACACCGGGATTGATCGCATTCACACGCACACCGTCTCGCGTACCGATCGTCGAGAGCGCCTTCGTGAAATGCAGGAAGGCCGCATTCACCGATCCGCCGATCGTGAAATCCGCGCTCGGTTGTCGCGCACCGACGCCGACGATATTGACGATCGCGCCACGGCTTTTCTTGAGCGCCGGCCACAGCGCGCGGCTCAATCGCATGGCACCGAAGAACTTGAGGCCGAAGCCGCTGTCCCAATCCGCGTCCGTCAGCGTGAAGAAATCGCCGCGCTTCGTCGCGCCTGCCGAGTTGACCAGCACATCCACCCCGCCGAGTGCCTCGACAGCAGCCGCAGCAGCAGCTTCGATCTGTGAGATATCCGTGAGGTCGGCGGTATGGGCCGCGGCGCGCACACCAAAGCGCGTTTGCAGCGATGCTGCATTCGCTTCCAACGCTCCCTTGTCGCGCGCGACGAGCACGACATTCATGCCCTCGCTGGCCAGCACCTCGGCAACGGCCCAGCCGAGGCCGCGGCTCCCGCCGGTGACAACCGCATTCTTACCCTTGAGCCCGAGATCCATCTTTCCTCCTTGAAGGCTTATTGTTCGTTGCCCTCGTACCCGCGCGGCGCGGCCGAACATATCGAAGGCGGCCGCGCATCATGGCCGCCACACGCCTCGGCATCAAGCACGTGCCGCCACCGCCATTGTCCTTAACCGAGCGCCTGCAATTTGGGCAGCGATGCATCAACCGCGGCGCTGCTTGCCCTTGCGCGCGGAGCACCGGGCCTGCGGTTCACCGGAACTATGCGGGATTGTCGATGACGCTGACGTGAGCCGCGACGATGAACCAGCCATCGGGAAAGCGGACCCATGTCTGCATCTGCCGGCCGATCTTTCGATCGCCCATCATCTCGCGATGAAACAGCGTCGACGCCGTCGCACAGTCCTGGCCGTAGGTCGTAATGACCGTGCGATCGATCGTGCGTTCGAGATCGATGCTCGGGCGCGCCTGCCGGAACGCCAGGATCTCGTCGGCACCGTACAGATTCTCGCCGATGCCATAGCGGATCGTCTGAGGCGCTTTGCGGAAGAGCGCCGTCAGCGTTGCTACGTCGTTCGTCGTCAGCGCCTTCTCGTAGCGCTCGAAGAGTGCGCTCACCTCGGCAACGACATCGGGCAGATTGACTTCCATGCTCATCGTCCTACAGCAGCGGGCGCGGCGCTTTCGCGACTTGCGCCGTCTCCAGATGGTGCGCAATGCGCAGTTCGATATCCTCCCGCCATGGCGCTGCGATGATCTGTACGCCAATGGGCAGCGGCTGCAAAGCATGCAGGCTTGCATACAAAATAGCATACAAGCGTCTGAACATTAGCCCGCGCGAAGCTATGCAAGTCTACGTCCCGTGCGCTCGGAGGAGCAGCACCAGTCCGCGTCTGAAGGCGTGTCCAAAGCGCGTGCAGGGCGTGCGCAAAGACCGCCAGAGTACGTCCCCACTCGCACCTTCAAGTCGTCCGCGCAATCTGCTTCTCAGCGGATGTCGTCGACAGCTACCGCGCGAATGGACCGCTCGGCGAAGGCACGGCGCGCCGCATCGATCGATCCGTCGAGATCGATGCCGCGGGTTGCCTCCTCGATCACGACCATATCGAAGCCGCGCTGATGCCCGTCCTCTACCGAGAAGCGCACGCAGAAATCAAGCGCGAGGCCGACCACGAAGACGCGCCTCAACTCGCGCTCCCGCAGATAGCCCGCGAGGCCCGTCGGGGTCTTGCGGTCATTCTCGAAGAATGCCGAATAGGAATCGATGGCATGCCGATAGCCCTTGCGGATGATCAGCTCCGCACGCGGGATGTTCAATCCGGCATGGAACTCGGCACCGCTGCTCCCTTGCACACAATGATCGGGCCACAGAACCTGCGGACCATACGGAAGCGTGACGATCTCGAAGGGCTTCCGACCAGGATGAACCGAGGCAAACGAGCTGTGCCCGGCGGGATGCCAATCCTGCGTCAATACGACGTGCTGGAACTTCGCCGCGAGACGATTGACCAGCGGCACGATCTCGTCGCCCGCCGGCACGGCGAGGCTGCCGCCCGGACAGAAGTCATTCTGGATGTCGACGACAAGCAGGACGTCGTCGTCGCGAATGCTCAGCGTCATTGTGAATGATCCTTCTTGTTCAGTGCGTCCCGCCAATGCCTGCACAATCATCCAGCATGATGCCCGGACTTGCCGCCTTGACCTTAGGCGATGGTGCAGTGCGAAATGATGATTAGGCAGGCACGAAGTTCTCGGGCTATCGTTCACGTACACGCTGTTGTCCGCACGCCTAGCTTGCCACGATTTTCGGTCAAGGGGAGTTCCAACGATGGACCGCAGAAGTTTTCTCAAATCTTCACTGAGCGTTGGCGCGTTTGCCGCATCGGGCGGCGTCGCAGCGCCGGCTATTGCGCAGGGCGCCGCAAAAACTCTCAAATTCGTGCCGCAAGCCAATCTCGCGAATTTCGATCCCATCTGGGGCACGCAGTACGTCGTGCGCAATGCCTCGATGCTCGTGTGGGATACGCTTTACGGCGTCGATGACAAGCTCGAGGCGCAGCCCCAGATGGTCGAGGGCGACGAAGTTTCGAGCGACGGTCTCACATGGACATTCAAGCTCCGCTCGGGCCTCAAGTTCCACACGGGCGAGCCCGTGCTTGCCAAGGACGTGGTCGCCTCGCTCGCGCGCTGGTGCGTCCGCGACCCTATGGGCCTCATGATCAAGGCCATCCAGAAGGAGTTGACTGCGGTCGACGACAAGACCGTGAAGTGGGTGCTCTCCAAGCCCTTCCCGAAGATGCGTTTCGCGCTCGGCAAGAACAACACGCCGATCGCCTTCATCATGCCCGAGCGTATCGCGCAGACCGATCCCTTCAAGCAGATCACCGAGTACGTCGGCAGCGGTCCGATGAAGTTCGCCCAGAAGGAGTGGGTACCGGGCGCGAAAGCCGTCTTCGAGAAGTTCACCGATTACGCGCCGCGCTCGGAGCCGGCGAGCTGGCTTGCCGGCGGCAAAGTCATTGCCATCGATCGCCTCGAGTGGGTGATCATGCCCGATCCGGCGACGGCGTCGGCTGCCCTCCAGAGCGGTGAGGTGGATTGGTGGGAAACGCCCATCCCCGATCTCGTTCCCGTGCTGAAGCGCAACCGCAACATCAGGGTCGACATCGCCGATCCGCTCGGCAATGTCGGATCCTTCCGCCTCAATCACATGCACCCGCCCTTCGATAATCTGAAGGTGCGCAAGGCCGTGCAGATGGCGCTCAACCAGGAAGACTACATGCGTGCCGTCGTCGGTAGCGACGACAGCCTTTGGCAAATGCTGCCGAGCTTCTTCACGCCCGGCACGCCCTTCTACACGGAAGAGGGCGGCGATATCCTCAAAGGCCCGCGCAACATCGATGGCGCCAAGAAGCTGCTCGCGGAAGCGGGCTACTCGGGCCAGCCCGTGACCTGCATCGTGGCGCAGGATCAGGCGCCGCTCAAAGCCATGGGTGAAGTTACCGCAGACCTGCTGAAGAAGATCGGCATGACCGTGGACTTCGTCGCGACGGACTGGGGAACGGTCGGCCAGCGCCGCGCCTCCAAGTCGCCCCCGGGACAAGGCGGCTGGGGCATGTTCCACACGTGGCACGCCGGCGCCGACTGCGCGACGCCCGCGGCCTACAACGCCCTCCGCGGCACCGGCGATAATGCGTGGTTCGGCTGGCCCAACAGCCCCAACACCGAAAAGGAGATCGAGGCTTGGTTCGAAGCGAGGAATGCCGATGAAGAGAAGGCCGCCATGGGCCGCATCAACAAGGCGGCCATGGACGACGTCGTCTACATCCCCACCGGCTTCTACAAAGGCTTCCAGGCCTGGCGCAGCAACATCAGCGGCGTCGTTGGTGGTCCGCTGCCGTTCTTTTGGAACGTGAAGAAGGGCTAGTGTGATGATCGAGAAATTCGCCACCTCTCGCGCCACAGGATCGAGCGAATTTCTCGATCTGAATCACACTAGAAGAACCAAATTTCTAGTGTCCCAACTGATTCCGAAGTTCGCTCGGGGCGCTAGCATCGAGGTTTGGCGAACTTCGGAATCGGGACACTAGATTGGCCGAACCATGCTCGGCTTCATCTTAAGGCGCATCATCTCGACGATCCCCGTCATGGGGATCGTCGCCCTGTTCGTCTTCAGCCTGCTCTACATTGCGCCGGGCGATCCTGCCGTCGTCATTGCCGGTGATCAGGCGACCCCGCAGGACGTCGAACGCATTCGCATTGCGCTCGGCCTCGACCGGCCTTTCCTCGAACGCTTCGGCGATTGGTCCTGGCGCATTCTGCACGGCGATCTCGGCACGTCGATGTTCACCGGAATGCCGGTGACGCAGCTCATCGGGCAACGCCTGGAGCCGACGCTCTCGCTGATGGTGATCACGCTCATACTGTCGATCGTCATCGCGGTGCCGATGGGCGTCGTCGCAGCTTGGAAGGCTGGTAGCTGGATCGATCGCAGCCTCATGGGCTTCGCCGTATTCGGCTTCTCGGTGCCCGTATTCGTCGTCGGCTACGTGCTGGCCTATGTCTTCGCGCTCGAACTTGAGCTGTTGCCCGTCCAGGGCTACACGCCCTTGTCCGAAGGTCTCTGGCCCTGGTTCGAAAACCTCATCCTGCCGTCGATCGCGCTAGGGTGCGTCTATATCGCGCTCATTGCACGCATCACGCGCGCGTCCATGCTCGAGGTGCTGCAGCAGGACTACATCCGCACCGCAAAGGCCAAGGGCCTCGGGCAAAGCCCCATACTCTTCCTTCATGCGCTCAAGAACGCCGCCGTCCCCATCGTGACGGTGATCGGCATCGGCATGGCACTCCTCATCGGCGGCGCCGTCGTTACGGAGAGCGTCTTCGCCATTCCCGGGCTCGGCCGCCTGACGATCGATGCCATCCTGCGGCGCGACTATCCCGTCATTCAGGGCATCGTGCTGCTCTTCAGCTTTGTCTACGTGCTCGTCAACCTGATCGTTGATCTGCTCTACACGATGCTCGATCCGAGGATCCGCTATTGACCGCCACAGCCTCCTCTCCGGCTGAAGCCCCCGTGCTCGTTGGCGAGCCGGAGCTTCCTGACATCCTGCCGCCGGTCAAGCAGCGCCACGGCATCCGCGGCTTTGCCTATCGTCACCCCGCGATCGCCATCGGCGGCTTCATGCTGATGCTGCTCATTCTCATGGCGATCTTCGCGCCATTCCTCGGGACGACCGACCCTTCGGCGCTCGCGCCATCCAAGCGCACGCGATCACCGTCCGCGGAGTTCTGGTTCGGCTCCGACATGATGGGCCGCGACATCTACTCGCGCGTGATCTACGGCGCTCGCGTATCGCTGATCGTCGGCTTTTCGGTCGCGATCATTGCCTCGATCGCCGGCCTCATTGTCGGTCTCATATCTGGCTTCGTAAGATGGGCCGACAGCATCATCATGCGCGTCATGGATGGCATGATGTCGATCCCGCCCATCCTTCTCGCCGTCGCTCTCATGGCGCTCACCCGCGGCAGCGTACCGAATGTCATCGCGGCTATTGCCATCGCCGAGTTTCCCCGCGTCGCGCGCCTCGTGCGCGGTGTCGTGCTGTCGCTGCGCGAGCAGCCCTACGTGGAAGCAGCCGTGGCCTCGGGCACGCGCACCCCCATGATCATCATCCGCCACATCCTGCCGAACACGATCGCACCGCTCACCGTGCAGGCGACGTACATCTGCGCGAGCGCCATGATCACGGAATCCATTCTCTCGTTCATCGGCGCCGGCACGCCGCCGATCATTCCCTCCTGGGGTAACATCATGGCCGACGGCCGGGCGCTCTGGCAGGTGAAGCCCTTCATCGTGTTCTTCCCGGCGATCTTCCTCTCGCTCACCGTGCTCGCGGTCAATCTTCTGGGTGACGGCATGCGCGACGCCGTCGATCCGCGCATGGCGAAGAGGCTCTAATACAATGGCGCTTCTCGAAGTCGAAAAGCTGCAGACGCATTTCCGCACCGAGCATGGCGTCAGCCGTGCGGTGAACGGCGTCTCCTTTCATCTCGACGCGGGCGAAACGCTGGCCATCGTCGGCGAGAGCGGCTGCGGCAAGTCCGTCACGGCCATGTCGATTCTGCGGCTCATTCCGTCGCCGCCAGGCAAATCGGCCGGCAGCATCCGCTTTCAAGGACGCGATCTGCTCGAACTGCCTGAGCCCGAGATGCGCAAGATCCGCGGCAATGACATCTCTATGATCTTCCAGGAGCCGATGACCTCGCTCAATCCTGTGCTCACGATCGGCCGGCAGATCACCGAAACGCTCGTCCTGCACCAGAAGCTCGACAAGACCGCCGCAACCGCGCGCGCCATCGAAATGCTGCGCCTCGCCAACATCCCCGAACCCGAGCGTCGCGTCACGCAGTACCCGCACGAGCTTTCCGGCGGCATGCGCCAGCGTGTGATGATCGCCATGGCGCTCGCTTGCGATCCCAAGCTTCTCATAGCCGATGAGCCGACCACGGCACTCGACGTAACGGTGCAGGCGCAGATCCTCGATCTCATGCGCCAGCTCAAGGAGAAGACCGGGACAGCAATCATCCTCATTACGCACGATCTCGGCGTGGTCGCGGAGATGGCAGAGCGCGTCATCGTCATGTACGCGGGCAAGGTCGTCGAACAAGCGAGTGTCGAGGATCTCTTTGCCCGCCCACAGCACCCTTATACACGCGCCCTCCTCGGCTCCATGCCCCGCCTTGCCGATGGCAGCGGCGAGCACAAGCGCCTCGCCGAAATTCCAGGTGTCGTGCCGCGCTCACGCGCAAGATCGATGGCTGCATCTTCGCGCCGCGCTGCGCCCAGGCCGCCGAGCATTGCCGCGCGCACTATCCGCCTCTCGAAGAGAAGAGCGAGAAGCATTGGGCAGCGTGCTGGCAAGCACCGCGCGTGAAGGAGCACGCGGCATGAAGCCCAATCTGCCACCCGTTCTGGAGGTCAAGAACCTCAAGAAGGACTTTCCCGTCAAAAAGGGCCTCTTCGGCCGTGCAGGCGCCTACGTCCACGCCGTCGACGGCATCAGCTTCACCATCGGTGAGAGCGAAACACTCGGCCTCGTCGGCGAATCCGGTTGCGGCAAGTCCACCGCGGGCAAGCTTATTCTCAAGCTCATTCCGCCGACGGCCGGCGAAATCCGCCTTGGCGGGCGGCGCATCGACGAGCTCGGCGGCGAAAGCATGCGCGACTGCCGCCGCACCATGCAGGTCGTCTTCCAGGATCCGTACTCATCGCTCAATCCGCGCATGCGCGCCCGCGACATCGTCGCCGAGCCACTGCGCAACTTCGAGGCGCTCAGCGAGAGCGATATCGATAAGCGCGTGAGCCATCTCTTCGACAACGTCGGCCTGCGCAGCGATCAGCTATCGCGCTTTCCGCACGAGTTCTCGGGCGGGCAACGCCAGCGGCTCGTCATTGCGCGCGCGCTCGCCGTGCGCCCGAGCCTCATCGTGTGTGACGAGCCCGTCTCCGCGCTCGACGTCTCCGTGCAGGCGCAGGTCATCAATCTGCTGATCGACCTGCAGAAGGAGTTCGGCGTCGCATACCTCTTCATCGCGCACGATCTCGCGGTCGTCGAGCACATCAGCCATCGCGTCGCGGTTATGTACCTCGGCCGCATTGTCGAGCTTGCTGACAAGGAGTCGCTTTTCGCGAGCCCGCAGCACCCGTACACCGAGGCGCTGCTGTCGGCCGTTCCGGTGCCTGATCCAACGGTCAAGCCGAACCGCATCATCCTGCAGGGCGATGTGCCGAGCCCGATCAATCCGCCGCCCGGCTGTCACTTCCACACGCGATGCCCCTATGCCGTGGAGCGCTGCAAGCTGGAGCGCCCGATCATGCGCAAGACCAAGCCAGGGCACTTTGCGGCCTGCCACCTGCGCGATGGCGAGCCCGTTCAGACGGTGTAAGGACTTCCGATGCCGAGAATAGTCACAGTGGGCGCTGCCCAGCTTGGGCCGATCGCGCGCGTGGAGACCCGCGGTGATGTCGTTGCCCGGCTCATTGCGCTCATGCGTCAGGCAAAGGAGGCCGGCTGCGATATCGTTGTCTACCCCGAGCTGGCGCTCACGACGTTCTTCCCGCGCTGGTACATGGAAGATCAGCACGAGATCGATGCGTATTTCGAGCGCGAGATGCCCTCGCCGGATACGGCACCGCTCTTCGAGACCGCACGCCAGCTCGGCATTGGCTTTCATCTCGGGTACGCCGAACTCGTTCAGGAGGCCGGACACACGCGGCGCTTCAATACGGCCATCCTGGTAGACAAGTCGGGCGGCATCGTCGCCAAGTATCGAAAGATCCACTTGCCCGGACACGCCGAGCACGAGCCTTACCGCGCATTCCAGCATCTCGAGAAGCGCTACTTCGACGTCGGCGACCTCGGCTTTCCCGTGTGGCGCGCGTTCGGCGGCATCGTCGGCATGTGCATCTGCAATGACCGGCGCTGGCCGGAGACGTATCGCGTCATGGGCCTGCAGGGTGTCGAGATGATCCTGCTCGGCTACAATACACCACTGCACAATCCACCCGCGCCGGAGCATGACGCGCTCGGCAATTTTCACAATACACTTGTCATGCAATCCGGGGCCTATCAGAACGGAACCTGGGTGGTCGGTGTCGCGAAGGCCGGCATAGAGGAAGGGATCATGCATCTTGGCCAATCGCAAATCATCGCGCCATCAGGCGAAACGGTGGCGATGTGCACCACGCTCGGCGACGAGCTGGCGGTTGCGCGCTGCGACCTCGATCTGACCGTCTCGTACAAATCGACGGTCTTCAACTTCGCCCGCCATCGGCGCCCCGAGCACTACGGCCTGATCGTCGAGCGCACGGGCACAAAGCTTCCGGACTGAGGTGGCACTTCGATTGAGAGACGACGTTCCAGACATAGGCGGGTTGACGTGACGCCGAAGCCCGCAGATCCGCAGGATCGGCCACCCAGCCCCACCGCGCGCGTGCCGTTGTGGCTCATTGCCTTGTTCACGCTGACCGGGCCGATCGCCATGCACATGCTCGTGCCGGCGCTCCCGCACGCAGCGCGGGATCTCGGCACGTCTGCTGCGGCCATGCAGCTCACGATCAGCCTGTACATTCTGGGCATGGCCGTGGGGCAGCTCGGATACGGACCGGTATCCGATCGTTTCGGCCGTCGGCCGGTACTGATGGCGGGACTTGGACTCTATGCCATTGCGGGCATGGCCGCAGCGCTGGCCCCGAATGTTCAGGCACTCATTGTAGCGCGCGTGTTCCAGGCCTTCGGCGGAGGCGCCGGCCTGGCACTGGGCCGTGCGATCGTACGCGATACAGCAGGGCCGTCCGATGTCGCGCGGCGCCTCGCCCTCATGAACCTCATGGTGACGCTCGGCCCGGGCATGGCGCCCGTCATAGGCGGCGTACTCGCGGCATCGTTCGGATGGCGTGCGATCTTCGTCTCGCTCGGCGCTCTCGGCGTCGTAAATCTTATCTTCCTATGGCGCCTGCTGCCCGAGACGCGTCCCGTCGCGGACAACGTGAGCACCACGACGATCTTGCATGACTACGGCAATCTGCTGCGGTCGCCCGCATTCGTCGGCTACGCAATCGGCGGCGGCTGCGCAACGACATCCATGTACGCATTCGTCGCCGCCGCTCCCTTCATTCTCGTCGAAGAGCTTCACCGGCCCGCCTACGAGGTCGGCATCTATCTCGGTCTACTGGTCGGTGGCTTCTCACTCGGGACCATCCTCGCAACGCGGCTCATTCCCGGCATTCCGATCGCCAAGCTTCTGGCCCGCTCCAGCCTGCTCAGTGCGCTCGCCGCATTCTCGTTTCTCGGCGCAGCGCTGTCGGGCCACTTGAGCGTCGCTCTGGCGGTCATCCCGATGATCGTATTCACGGTCGGGGCCGGGATCTCCTCACCGACAGCACTTACAGAGGCTCTCGGGGTCAATGCGCGCATCGTAGGATCGGCGTCGGGTCTCTATGGTAGTGCCCAAATGGGCATCGGCGCCTTGTGCGCAGGCCTTGTTGCCCTCGGGAACGATCCCGCGCTCACGGCAGGCATCATCCTCGCGTCCGCAAGTGTCATCGGGCAGCTCGCATTCTGGATCGGTGCGCGCAGCCGCAGCCAGACTTGAGCACGGCACGCGCGGCCGGTGACAACTGCGCTAGAATGACGACGGGCGAACCCGCTCGCGCCAGCCATCGTCCTACCATTGTCCGGCGCCCACGCGTCACAGCATGCAATCGAGGCTCATGATGCCAGCCAACGTCACCGTCATCTCGCACCCGCTGGTCCAGCACAAATTATCTCTCATGCGCGACGTCAGCACCACGACGTCAAAGTTCAGAGCTCTGCTGCGCGAGATCAGCCTGCTTCTCACCTACGAGATCTGCCGCGATCTCGAGACCGAAATGGTCGAGATCGCAACGCCGCTCGAGACCTTCATGGCACCGCGCCTCGAAGGCAAGAAGCTCTGCTTCATCTCGATCCTGCGCGCCGGCAACGGGCTGCTGGATGGCATGCTCGACCTCGTGCCGTCCGCGCGCGTCGGCCACATCGGGCTTTTTCGCGACCCGAAGACACTGAAGCCCGTCGAGTACTACCTGAAGCTTCCCGACCGGATCGAGGATCGGCTCTGCATCTGCGTCGACCCGATGCTGGCGACGGGCAACTCCGCAGTTGCCGCCGTCCAACGCATCAAGGAAGCCGGCGCCCGACGCATCAAGTTCGTCTGCCTGCTTGCCGCCCCGCCGGGCATCGACACCTTCGCCGCGGCGCATCCCGACGTACCGGTTCTCACCGCTGCCATCGACCGCGAGCTCAATGATCACGCCTATATCGTTCCGGGCCTCGGCGATGCCGGCGACAGGATGTACGGCACGAAGTAGCGAGGGCCCGCTCAGTATCCCAGCAGGAAGGGATTCTGGCTGCCACGCTTCCAGCCTTCCTCGGCGAGCAGCATGTCGAGGCCGACGCTCGCCAAGTCGTCGCTGAGTGGTTCAAGCGCGACGTCATTGACCTGGTAGACGATCTTCACGTAGCCGCGGCATGTCTCGCACGTCTCCGCCTTGACCGTGTCGGGCTGCCCCTCGATGCCGCGGAAGCTCACGCCATCCGTCGCCCCACACAGCACGCACATGACGCGGATCACGTTCCACATGGTCCCGCAGAGACTGCACGTGCAGTAGCGCGTGTTGTACGCTTTCGGCCAACCGACCACGCTGCTCGCCACGGGCGCACTGCCGCACGAGGGACACGCCGCATGGGCGACCGGTGTCAACGCCTCGGCATCGAGCATCGCCGCCAGTCGCGTGAAATGCACCTGAAGCCCTGCCAGAATCAGAACGCGCTGCGCCATGTCGTCGGTGGATGCCGGTTCCTTCAGCGCACCCGTCACGAGCTCGCGCCCCCGCGATGGAAGAGCCTCGATGAGCGCATCGACAGCCGCCGCCGTCGCAGGGGGCAAGGTCATCGCGCGCAGCCGGACAGCAAGTCCTTCGACGGCCGCCATCATGGCACCATCCGGCTCGAGTGTTCCACGTGCGATCGGCGGCATGCCGTTCTGCTGGGCCCGCGCAATAAGATCCGCGGACGGCAGTGATACGGGCGGCAGCGTGGCCGCGATATCATGCTGCGCAGATGCGAGTCTTGCGAGAAACTCGAGATAGGGGCTGAGCTTGTGACCGGAGCGCGCCAGCTCCGCGAGGCGCTCGGCGCGGCTCAGGAACAGCGCGGATGGATCGGGGAGCACCGCGAAGGGTGGTTTCGCCTGCTCTCCGATATTGCTCATGTCGCCGACGATGCGGCGTCCGCCGGGCATTGTCACCTCTGTCATCGATTATCGGGCGCTCATGTAGAGCGCGCTCAGTCACGCCCTGTGCGGCGTGAAATATCAAGCGGCAAAAAGCGGCTCTTCCGGCAAATCTCGAATGCCGAAAGAGCCTTAGATTGCCTATTCGGCAGGTGTCACGTGCTGCCGCTCGACCTTGCCTTCATCGACTTCCTTGCGCAGCCACTTGCGGTGATGCCGCCAGCCCCAACCGCCGGTGACGAAACCCCGCGTCATGGCGCTGAACGTACCGCGCACCCAAATCGCCGCGTAGACATGGACGATCCAGATCGTGATCGTGAGCACCGCGGCGGAGGCATGGATCAGAGCTGCCGCGCGAAGCTGGTCGATCGTCGCCTTGAACCCGAAAAGGCCCTCGAAGTACGCAAGACCCGGCTCCCATAGCCCGACGCCCGTCACGAACATCACCGCCACGAGCACGGATTGCGACCAGAAGACGAACTTCTGCCCGGCATTGTACTTGCCGACTTCCGGTAGATACTCATCGTTGCCGCTCAACACATGGCGGATGCGCGCGAGCCACACCCAGTCCGTGCGCTCGGGCAAATTCTGCGCGAAGAAGCGGATAAACAGCCCGATGAATCCAACGACGAGCACAACACCGATCCAAGGATGGAGCCAGCGCACCGTCGCCCCGCCACCGAAGAGCCCGCTCAGCCAATAAAGGCTCGGATGGAAGAGCGAAAGCCCGCTCAACAGCAAGAGAACGAAGCTGATCGCGACGATCCAATGGTTGATGCGAGCACTTCCCGAGTAGCGGGGCACACGCGTGTGCGCCCCGCTGTCCTGATCATGTGTGCTCACGACTTACCTCCCGCCAGCTTCTCGGCATTCTCCTCGTCTTCCTTGGAGACGCGATTGGGGCCTTGCAGGATGTGGTGGATCACGCCAGCAGCAGCCGTCAGGCCGATCAACGCCAAACCAGCGTACTTTCCGACACCCTTCCAGGCCTCGACGAGAGGACTGATCCGCGGGTTCTCGGCAAGACCGGCATAGAGCTGCGGTTTGTCGGCGTGATGGAGCACGTACATGACGTGCGTGCCCTGCACACCTGGCGGATCATAGAGCCCCGCTTTGTCGAAGCCGCGAGACTTCAAGTCAGCGATGCGCTTTGCCGCCCAGGTCTTCATCTCGTCCTTCGTGCCGAACACGATCGCCTGGGTCGGGCAAGCCTTCTGGCAAGCAGGCCCCTGGCCGACAGCCACACGATCCGAGCAGAGCGTGCACTTGTAGGCTTTGTGATCGGCATTTGAGATGCGCGGGATGTTGAAGGGACAGCCCTTCACGCAATACCCGCAGCCGATGCAGTTCTCCTTGATAAAATCGACGATACCATTGGAGTACTGCACGATCGCACCCGGTGAGGGGCACGCTTTGAGACAGCCCGGATCCTCGCAATGCATGCAGCCGTCCTTGCGGATCAGCCACTCGAGATTGCCGCTCTCCGGATTCTCGTATTCGGTATAGCGCATCAGCGTCCAGCTGTTGGGCGTGAGGTCGTGCGGATTGTCGTAGACACCGACATTCACGCCGACCTCTTCCGTGAGCTGGTTCCACTCGAGGCAAGCCGTCTGGCATGCCTTGCAGCCGATGCACTTCGACACGTCGATCAGCTTGGCGACCTCGGTCTGCCGCTTTGCGGGCGGCGTGATCGTGGAGGCCGAGCGGCGGATCATGTCCTTCTCGCCGAACTTGGCTGAGGACTTCTCCGTGGTGGGATTGGGGATTGCTGGAAACATGTTGTTGCTCTCCCCTATGCCACCGGCCCGACGATGGGCTCGACGTTGACGAGAAATGCCTTGTACTCAGGCGTCTGCGAGTTGGCGTCACCGACCGGCGGCGTCAGCCCGTTGATCGGATTGGCCTTGCGAGCCACGCCGATGAAGCCGAAGTTGAGCGGCAGCCCGACGTAATGCACGGTCTTCCCGTCGACCGTCAGGGGCTTCAGCCGCTTCGTCACGACAGCCTTGCCCTTGACCGAGCCACGCTTGGACCACACACGCACCCAGCCGCCATGCTTGATGCCTTTCTCGGCCGCAAGCTGCTCGGACATCTCCACGAAGAACTCGGGCTGCACGACAGCATTCATGTGCACGCCCTTCGTCCAGTAATGGAAATGCTCGACGAGGCGATAGGTGGTGGCGACAATCGGGAACTCCTTCGATGTGCCGAATGACGGCCGGTCACGCTCGAACACGCGCGCAGCCGGATTGCCCTTCAGCTTCGGGAAGACCGGGTTCGTCACCGGCGACTCGAATGGCTCGTAGTGGACCGGGAACGGCCCGTCAGCCATCAGTCCGCGCACCCAGAGGCGGGAGACGCCTTCGGGGTTCATGATGAAGGGACCAGTGGCCTGCGACGGTGGGATGGTCGGCACATAGTCCGGCACATCCGGTCCGGTCCAGCGCTCGCCGTTCCAGAACATGTACTTCTTACGCTCACTCCACGGCTTGCCTTCCGGATCGGCCGAGGCGCGATTGTACTGGATGCGACGATTGGCGGGCCATGAGAAGCCCCAGTTGCCGTACACACCGAGCCCCGATGGATCAGCGTTGTCACGACGCTGCGAGAGATTACCCGCAGGGCCATAAACGCCGGTGTAGATCCACATGGCGCCGTCGGTCGAGCCGTCGTCGCGCATCTCGCCGAAGCTCGCGAGCTGCTGCCCGGCTTGACGCGTGACCTTGCCGCTGGCGTCCTTCAGATCCACCAGCGCCTTGCCGTTGAGCTCCTTCAAAAGCTCGTCGGCGCTCGGCTCTGCCGGATTCTTGTACGACCAGTCGACGGCGAGCAGCGGCTCTGCTCCCTTGCCACCCTGCGTCTCGTAGAGCTTGCGAATGCGATTGAACAGATCCGCCAGGATGACCACGTCGGTGCGTGAGTCATGATAGGGATCCGCCGCCTGCCATTTCCACGAGATGCAGCGGCTCGAGTTGGTCAGGCTTCCCGCTTCCTCGGCGAACGAGGTGACGGGCAGCATGAACACTTCCGTTTGAATCTTGGCGGGATCGACGTTGTTGAACTCGCCGTGATTCTCCCAGAACCGCGCTGTGTCGGTCTCGATCGGATCGATGCTGACGAGGAATTTCAGCTTCGCCAGACCAGCGGCGCTCTTGTTCGAGTCCGCGATGGCCATGAGCGGGTTGAAGCCCTGGCAGATCAGTCCGTTCGTCTTGCCCTGGTTGATCAGATCGAACATCCGCAGGCAGTCGTAGGCCACGTCGAGCTTCGGCAGCCAGTCGTAGCCGAAGTTGTTCTCCGGCGTTGCCTTGGCGCCGAAGTACGACTTCAGGAAGCTCACATAGAACTTCCGGTAGTTCTGCCAGTAGCTCGTCTGGTTGGCCTGGAGCGGCTTGAACGTCCGCTTGCTCAAGTGCGATTCGAGCGTCGGCTCCTGCTCGGTCGGCAACGCAAGGTAGCCGGGAATGGCTGCCGTGAGCGTGCCGACATCGGTGATGCCCTGGACGTTGGAGTGCCCGCGAAGTGCGTTCACGCCACCACCAGGAACGCCGATGTTGCCGCACAGAAGCTGGATCATGGCTGCGGTACGGATGTTCTGCGCACCGTGCGAGTGCTGCGTCCATCCGAGTGCGTACATGATCGTCATCGCCCGCTCGCCATTGGCAGTCGAGGCGATCCACTCAGCGACCTTCAGGAACTTGTCCTGCGGCGTCCCGCTCACGCGATTGACCATCTCGGGCGTATAGACCGCGAAATGCTTCTTCATGAGCTGGAACACAGAACGTGGGTGCTCGAGTGTCATATCGCGCACGGCATAGCCGTCCGCACCGATCTCGTATTCCCACGAGCTGCGATCGTACGTCGCCTTCGACTCGTCGTACCCGGAGAAGAAGCCTTCATCGAAGGCGTAGCCTTCCTTCACCAGATATGCCGCGTTCGTGTAGTGGCGGACGTACTCCTTATGGATCTTGTCGTTGCTGAGCAGGTAATTGACGATACCTGACAGGAACGCAACGTCGGATCCTGGACGGAGCGGCGCATAGTGATCGGCAACAGCCGCCGATCGCGTAAACCGCGGATCGACCACCATGAGCTTGGCGCCACGCTCGGCTTTCGCCTCGGTGACCCACTTGAATCCGCAAGGATGTGCTTCGGCGGCATTGCCGCCCATAACGAGGACGAGATCCGTGTTGCGGATATCCGTCCAACTGTTGGTCATCGCACCGCGACCGAATGTCGGGCCCAGACTGGACACCGTCGGTCCGTGTCAGATCCTCGCCTGATTTTCAATCTGGAGAAGACCGAGACCACGCGCGACCTTGTAGGTCGCCCAGCCGGTCTCGTTCGTGACCGAGCTGCCGGAGAGGAAACCCGTCGTCGTCCAGCGGTTGACCGTAACGCCCGCCGCGTTCTTCTCGACGAAGTTCGCGTCGCGATCTTCCTTCATGAGTTTCGCGATCCGCTCCATCGCGAAATCCCAGGTCACGGGCTCGAACTTCGCCGTGCCGGGCTTCCGATACATCGGCGTTTTCACGCGCGTCGCGGAATGGATGTAATCAATCGCGGCAGCACCCTTCGGGCACAGCGTTCCGCGGTTGACAGGATGGTCGGCATCGCCCTCGATGTGGACGACCTCGAGCTTGCCCTTGTTGGCCTTGCTCGGTGCCGCGTAAGCCAGCATTCCGCAGCTCACGGCGCAATAAGGGCACGTCGTACGCGCTTCCTTGGTCTGGACAAGCCTGAAGGGCTTGACGAGAGCCGAGACTTGCGCCTCCGCCTCTCCAAAGCCGAGCGCGCCGATGGCGGTTCCTGCTGCGCCGGCGCCAGCCAGCTGCATGAACCTTCGGCGAGAGACTTCGATGTTCATGGGTCAGCCACCTCCTTGCAAATATTCTTATTTACCTTCCAAAGAGAAGACCGCAGTGCGCCACCCCCATCAAGGCGGCGCACCCAATGCTGCGATCGCAAAAACCAATTGATCGATAGCCAGGACGTTGGGCGCATGGGATACGCCGACGACGGCAGCAGTCACTGCCGCTATCTACGGCCGCGCCTCGAGGATCATATTGAACGGCGTTTCAGTCGCCCGGCGGACACTCGAGAACCCGCCGGCCTTGATAACTTCCCGCAATTTCGCTTCGCCTGCCTGTGCGCCGAGCGCTGCCCCGACCTCCTGTGACAACGAGGTGGGAACGCAGATCATCGTCGAAGCTGCGTAGTACAGACGACCGACCGGGTTGAGATTTTCGTCGAGGCTGTTGCCGGCCATCGGCTCGACGATCATCCACGTCCCGTCGGGCTTCAGCGACTGGCGAATATGCGTCGCGGCGCCTGCCGGATCGCCCATATCGTGCAGGCAATCGAAGCACGTCACCAGATCGAAATCCTTGCCCGGATAATCCTTCGCCAATCCGACCTCGAACCGCGCATTTGCGGATACGCCGTGCGATTGAGCGTGTGCCTGCGCGTCCTCGATCGAGCCGGGATGGAAATCAAAACCGATGAACTGCGACTTCGGGAATGCCTTGGCCATGAGCACCGTTGACCAGCCATGTCCGCAACCGATGTCCGCGACTTTCGCACCGCGCTCGAGCTTCGCCGTCACGCCTTCGAGCGCGGGAAGCCAAGAAGACACGAGATTGTTGAGGTAGCCCGGCCGGAAGAACCGCGCCACAGCGCAGAACATGCAGCCGGCCTGATCACCCCAGGCGACGCCGCCGCCGGATTTGAATGCGGCCTGCACCTTCGACTGGTTCTCCTGCAGAGCGGCCATCAGGTCGAAGGCGCCCATCATATAGACCGGGCTTTCCTCATTGACGAATATCATGGCCTGCTCCGGCGGCAACGAGAAGCGCGCCGACGCTGCATCATAGGCAAGGTAGTTCGACGCGGCCTGATTGGACAGCCACTCGCGCACGTAACGCTCATCTGCTTTTGCAGCCGCTGCAAGCTCGGACGATGTCATCGGTCCTTTCGCTGCGAGCGTCTTGTAGAAACCGAGCGCGTCGCCCATGCGGACCATCGCGACGCTCGATGCGCCTCCAAGATCGGCGAGCATTTGACCGATGAATGCGTTGAGCTTGTTCTCATCGACAGAGGTAATTGCCTGTGACATGACGCGTACTCCTCAGAGAACTATTGAGATCTCAGATCAACTCCGCCAGCATTCGTGCGGCTCGGGCGGCGCCGCCGGCTTCGACGGGTTTGAAACGCGTCGAAGACTTCAGTGCCTCGACCATGGCGCTGGCGATCATGTCCGGGGTCGAGGTTGCGTAGTCCATGCGCTGCCCCGCGCCGTAGCGATCGAGGCGATGGGCGACGTGGAAGTTCTGCTCGAAATGATTGCGGAGCGGGAAGTAGAGGAACGGCGTACCGGCAGCCGTCAGCTCCATGCAGGTCGTGAGACCTCCCTGTACGAGCGCGAGATCGCAGGCTGCGAGATGTCGATCAAGGTTCGGCACGAACGCACGCACCTCGACACCAGCCGGCGCACTCAGAGATGCGGGATCGATGCGCGGCCCCGCGACGAGAATCATCCGCAGATCGGGCATCCTGGCTCGCGCAATCGGATAGCTCTGCAGTATTCTCTTGATCAGATGCGTGCCGACGCCCGATCCGCCGACGGTGACGATACAGACACGTTCGTCCGCCCGGTAGCCGAGCTTCTCGCGCAGTTCCGCGCGTGGGCCGAAGGCTTGCGGATGGTCCCCGATGACATAACCCGCGAAGTCGAAGTGCTTCGGCACCCACTCACGCATCGTGGGTAGATCCCTGCCGAAGGACAGCGGCACGATGTCCTCGGGCTCGCCAACGAATATCGCACGGTCCCGCACCTGCGGGTGGCGCTCGACGTGTCCGATCATCTCGGCGTTGTAGTCTGCCGTGAGAAAGGCTTCGCGCGCGCCGCTCTCCGGCATCGGCACATAACCGACGAAATCAGTGAGCCAGGCGAGCCTGGCCTTCTTCAGCTCGGGATGCTCATGCCAGTAGTGATCTATGTCCCAGGCTTCATCGGCGATCACGAGATCGTAGCTGCCCTCGTCCACCGCATCCTGGAAGATCATGAAGTTCGCGATCAGCACCTCATCCATCCGGCGAATGGCTTCGAATGCATTGAGATCATGCTCGCCGGATTCGAGTTCGATATGCTTCGTCTCACTCGCCAGTCGCGAGCTGAAAGGATGGATGCGCTCGCCATGCGCAACCTGGAACGGTAGGAAAGCCAGCAGCCGATCTGCCTCGAACCCCGAACGGACTCCGGAGCGGTGCGAATGTGCTTGGCGCGCGGCCTCGTCGGTGGTCTGCTGGCGACAGAGACATGCATCGAGGAGAGAGAGCATTGAGCGGCAGGTTCGCGGAGAGGAGTGCACTCGTCACGGGTGCGGCATCAGGCATCGGGCTTGCCATCACTCAGCAGATCCTGAAGGAGGGTGGCCGCGTCGCGGGAAGCGATATCAACGGCGATCTCCTCGCTCACATCGCCAAGGATCTCGGGCCCCGCTTTGCGCCTCTCGCCGGCGATGTGACCAAGGAGGCGGATGCGGAGGCGCTGGTTGCGCTCGCCGTCGAGCGCAGCGGACGGCTCGACATGGCGTTCAACGTCGCAGGCGGCAACCGGGCCGGCTACATCGTCGACCAGAGCGAAGCCGACTGGAGCTTCGTCGTCGACCTTTGCCTCAAGGGCGTATTCCTCGGCCTCAAGCATCAGGGCCGGCAGATGCTGCGGCAGGGCGGCGGCGCGATCGTCAACATCGCCTCGCTCAATGCGCACGTACCGATGTTCGCGGGCTCGGCCTATGCGACGGCGAAGGCCGGCGTCGAGATGCTGACCCGCAATGCGGCGCTGGAGTGGTCGGACCGAAACGTGCGGGTCAATGCGGTGCTGCCGGGCCTCGTCGAGACGCCCCTGACGCGGCCGCACTTCCAGCACCCAGAACGCCTCGCGGCCTTCAAGTCGCGTATCCCGATGGGGCGGCCGGCGCAGCCCGAGGAGATTGCGGGGCCAGCGCTGTTCCTGGCGAGCCCAGATGCCAGCTACGTGTCGGGTGCGAGCCTGCTCGTGGATGGCGCGTGGGCAGTCTCGGGCTATCCTGACATGCGGCCGTTCCGCGGCGGAGAAAAGTGGCAGCCGTGAACCGGGCTGCGTGCGAACATCGGAGAGTGACATGACACAGCATGAAAATCTTGATGTCCGCGCGGGCACAACGGCAACCTCCTGCTGCTCGGCGCAGTCGCAGGCATCTGGCGGGCGCCATCCCCTCGATTCCCTCGACGGCAATGAATGGGGCGGGCGGCACAGATCGTGGCCGCCGCGTTCGGAAAAGAGGAACTGATCCGGTTCGAGCGACTGGAGATCGAAGAGCCCGAAAAGGCGGATCTGCGCGCGTGGAAACCGGGCGATGCGTGGGATCGTAAGGTTCGCTTCTCGATCTATCCAGCCGGTCGCATTGGCGTAACGGAAGGCGTTCTTTCGCTTGGTGAATCGCGCGTGCTCTCCTCGCGGCACCTTCCAACAGCACGTCCGATGATCATGCTCGAGGAGTTCCTCGGGGTCGAAAGCGCTGTGAAGGCGCACCCGGACTTCATTGCCGGCTGCCGGCGACGCGGGAGCGAGAATATCGACATGGTCTGCGTCGATCCTTGGTCCGCGGGCTCGTTCGGCATAGCGGGCGAGGAAGGGCGCCGCATCTCCCATACCTTTGCGTGCGCAACGCCGTCGGCCAGCCGACCGCCTATAAGCTCGAGGCAACAAGCCCGGTGACCGCCTTCACGGATCCCACGAGTCCGTCGGGTCTCAGAGGCGGCTTCATCCAGAATCACTTGTGGGTGACGCCGCACGCCGCAGACGAGCGCTACCCCGCCGGCGAGTATGTCAATCAGTCCGAGGGGGGCTTGGGTCTGCCTCAATGGATCGAAGCCGACCGCCCGGTCGAGAATACCGACATCGTCGTGTGGCATGTCTTCGGCCTGCACCATCCCGTACGGCCAGAGGACTTTCCCGTCCAGCCGGTGGTGACCTGCGGTTTCAAGCTGATGCCGTCGGGCTTCTTCGATCGCAATCCCATGTTCGACCTGCCGCCGACACGGAATGAGGCGAGCTGCTGCGTCTGATCCAAGGACCGGCGCCTTCATCTGTTCACGGAGGCGCCACCGGTGCGATCGGCCTTGCCGCGCACACGCAGCTACGTCTTCCGGCCAGATAACAGATTGATTTGCCTGGCGATCCCGGCAGGATTCGAACCTGCGACCCCCAGATTAGGAATCTGGTGCTCTATCCGGCTGAGCTACGGGACCGGATGCCGCTCCGATCGATCGGGCGGCCGAAGGCCGGCCACACTTGCGCGTTTCCTGAGCCGAGGTCAAGACGTGGGGAGCGGGACGACTACTCGCTCTCCGCAACCGCGACGACGGCGCGGAATGCGTGCCATGTCGCGTGCCCGATCAGCGGAAAAATCAGCACCAGGCCAAGAAATAGCGTTGCGCAGCCGAGCGCCATGAAGCCGCCGATGAGGCCTGCCCAGAGCAGCATCGGCTTTGGATTACGACGCACCGCCGCGAGGCTCGTGACAGCCGCCGATATGGCGTCCATGCGATGCACGAGCAGCATCGGCACGGCGACGACTGAAACGGTGTAGACGGTCGCCGCGAGCACGCCGCCGACCAGAGATCCGACGATGAGCAGCCCGAGCCCCGCCGGCGTGAACAGCAGGCGCGAAAGAAACTCGGATGGCGGCGGCAGGCCAGCACCGCCGAGGAAGAGCACGAGCAGGATGAAGGCCAGCTCGAGCCAGACCAGAAATATGACCATCAGGCCGACGCCGAAAAAGCCGAGCTGGCCGTTGGCCCTGAGGCCGGCACCGACCACATCGGCAAGCTCGATGGGCTCGCCGGTTTCGAGCCGCCTGCTCGCTTCGTAGAGGCCGACCGCGAGCAGCGGACCGACCAGCATGAAGCCGCCAGCCAGAACCGGCACCAGGGACTGCCAGCGCGCCAGGGTCAACCCGACCAGGAGCCCGCCGGCCACGATGGCAAATATGGCCCCGTAGGCGAGCGAAATATGTGGCACGCGCCACATATCGTTCCAGCCGGCCGCGAGCCAGGCCCATGGAGCGTCAAAGGGCACATTGCGGATCGTGACCGCCGATCGAGCGATGGCAGGCGCAGCGGTTGCACGTTCCAGCACTATGTCTCGCGTCATCCGAAGCGGCTCCTCCCAGCGGACACGGACCTCGATTTTCCTAACGTATGCCCCGTGCGCGTGGGGCGACGCTTGATGAAGATCAATCCTCAATACCAATGGAACGTCCACGAAGCCGCGCCGCGGCTGCATGGGCGGGCGCGACAGCGTGGCTTGCCCCACGGGATACGATCGCGCAATTCTATGCGTCTCGAGCCGCAGTCCACAATGCCGACGGCCGAACGGCCGCGCCTTCCGGGAGAGCTGAGACGCCATGCCCCTCGACCGCAACCACGCCGTTCCTGCCCTCATCGGTACGCCCGATGACTTCCTCATGGTCGCCGGCCTCGCCGGAACCGCCTATGAGCTCGCGGCGATCACCGATGACGGCGACAATCTGTACGCCCTCGGCGGCGCCATGGGGGCTGCGCTCTCCATGGGCCTTGGCCTCGCGCTCTCGCAGCCGAAGCGGCGCGTGCTCGTGGCGACCGGGGATGGCGAGTTGCTGATGAACGTCGGCGCACTCGCCACCATCAGCGTGATGCAGCCGGCGAACCTCTCCATTCTCTGCGTCGACAACGGCCACTACGGCGAGACCGGCTTCCAGCGGAGTCACACCAGCCTCGGCGTCGATCTCGAGCAAATGGCGATCGGCGCCGGCATCGGCTCGACCATGACCATCGAGAGCGAGGATCAGCTCCCGGCAGGCGCGCGCATGCTGCGCGAGAGCAATGGCCCTTGCTTCGTCCTTCTCAAAGTCTCGACTGCCGATCCGCGCAAGGACAAGCTTTCGCTCGACGCTGGCGCGAACCGCGTGCGCTTTCGTCACGCCATACAGCGCGCCTCGGGCTGAAGCCCGAGCGCACGAATAAGAACGACAAGAACACGACCGGCCAACGAGCCGTCCCGGGAGGGAAACAAGACATGGCCCGCAAGTCATTGCGCCAGCGCGTGCTCGCCGGAGATACCGTGCTCGGCAGCATGATGTTCGAACTGCTCTCGCCCGGCGTTCCGCAGCTTCTTGCGCACGCAGGCGCCGAGTACGTCATCTACGACATGGAACACACCGGCACGTCGCTCGAGACCATCAAGGCGCAGGTCGCCCATTGCCGCGGCCTGCCGATCGCTCCCATGGCACGCGTGCCACGGGCTGAGTACCACTTCCTTGCCCGCGCGCTCGACATCGGCTGCCATGGCGTGATGATCCCGATGGTGGAAAGCGAGGCGCAGGCGCGCGCGATCGTCGAAGCCACGCACTATCCACCGAGAGGCCGGCGCGGGGCGGCTTTCGGCTTTGCCCATGACGACTACGCCGCCGGCGATCCCAAAAACAAGATGCGGACTGCGGATGCCCGCACGCTGGTGATCGCGCAGATCGAGACCGAGCGCGGCCTCGAGCAGGTCGAGGCGATCGCCGCCGTCGACGGCATCGACGTGCTGTGGGTCGGCCACTTCGATCTCACGAATTTCCTCGGCATTCCGGGGGAATTCGACAACCCGACATATGTGAAAGCCGTCGAGCGCATCGTGGCCGCCGGGCGCAAGAACAAGAAAGGTCTCGGCTTCATGGCCGCGAGTGCCGATTGGGCGCGGCAATACAAGAAGCTCGGCTTCAACATGCTGGCGGCTGGCCCCGATCAGGCGCTGCTGATGGCAGGCGTGAGCGGGATCCTCGCGAGTGTGGAGGATGCGGGATGACGCTCAACGTCGATGAACGTTTCACCCACGTCGTCGAGCGCGCTGTCTATGCGAAGGCGGCCGCCCCAACGTGAACGACACCCGCTCGACATCCGACGCCGGCACGCCTCCCACAGCGACACTCGCCGCCTTCAACGTTGTCTTCATCTCGCTGATCGGCGCCTCGACCCTGATGCTGTCACTCGGCGTGCTGGCGCCGATGATGATGGCAAGCGCGGGAATGCCGCCGGCCGCCTACGGCCTGCTCGCCGGAGTCTCAGGCCTCGGCTCGGTGTGGCTCTACATGGCCAACTCGGCGTTCACGATCCCGCTCGGTCCGGTTCGCGCACTGATCGCCGGCGTCGCCATCGGCGTAACGGGCGCGGCGCTGCTGGCAACAGGCTCCTACGTGCTGATGATCGCCGGCGCGCTGCTGATCGGCTTCGCCTATGCCACGACCGGGCCCGCCGGAAGCCAGATCCTTGCGGAGAACACGCCGGCCCGCGTGCGCAATCGCATGTTCTCCTTCCGCCAGGCAGGCGTGCCGCTCGGCGGCGCCATCGCAGGTATCGTCGGCAGCGCGATCGCGGCACAGTACGGCTGGCGCATTGCGCTCGCCGCGATCGTGGCCTTCCTCCTGGTCACAAGTATTCCGCTGCTACTCGCCCCGCGCCGCTTCAACGGGCCGGCAGAACGTGCGCGCTTCCGCCCCGCTGCGCTGTTCGCCCTCTCGAATCTGCGCCAGCCATTCGTCACCATTGCCGCCATTCCCGGTCTGCGCCTGGTCGCCCTCGGCAGCATCGGCTTCGCGACCGTCCAGGGAACGCTCAACGCGTTCTTCGTCACCTATCTCGCCAACGGCCTCGGCTACGATCTCAAGCTCGCTGGCTTCCTCTATGCACTCAATCAGCTCACCAGCGTCGCTGGCCGCGTGATCTTCGGGCTGGTCGCCGACTGGGTCCGCTCGACGCGTCTGGTGCTGTGCTGGCTCGCGGCAATGTCGTCCGCATCGGCGATCGCGATCGCCTCGATCGGCGCGGATTGGTCGACACCGGCGCTCGCCGCCGTTGCGATCGCCTCCGGCCTCTCCGTCGCAACCTGGAACGGGCTATGGGTGGCGGAGGTCGCAGCACTCTCCCCCGGCCGGGTCAGCGAGGCGACGGCAGGAGCGACGTTCTTCCTGTTCGCCACCTACGTCGTGATCCCGCCGATCGCGGGGCTCGTGATCGCGGGGTTCGGCTATCGCGCAGCGTTTGTCATGGCCGCCGTGTGCGTGGCGATCGGCGGTGCCGCCCTCGCCGTGAGTTGGCGGGGCAAGATGCGCGACGGCTGAGCAATTTAGCGATAACCCTCATCCACCGAACGCTGGATAGCAACCTCGAGAGCAGGGCGATCGATGAGGCCGCTGGGATTGTCGCGCGTCGGGCCGAAGCGGCGCGCGTGAATAGCGCGCTCGCGCGACATCAGCTCCAGGCGTGCAAGCTCGACCAGCGGATCAGCGTGATCATCGACGCGAATATCGAGCATCGCTGAGTCTTCCTCGTCATGCACGATGAGCGCCGCCGACTGGCGTCCGCGTTTGTCGCCGCCCGCCGCTTGACCTGCCTGCATGGCCCTTACGAGCCGCTCGGGCAGGGGCAGGTCGGCCGCCGCCTCGTAGGCATCCGCCGTTGCCTCGATAACTTGCGGGCCGGCCAACATGTTGCCGGCCACCGAGATCGTCGCCCGGATGAGATGGCCGCACCAGCCGACACACGCAGCGCCCGTAGCAGCGGCAAACCGGCCTTCGCGATCCATCACGTGCACTTGCCGATGATCACGCCCCTCATCGGCCATCATGAGCATGCGCACGACGTCCTCTGCCGTACCGCCGGCCGTGAGAAGTGCGAGGCCGCGCGGCCCGAAGAACGGGTTCGTCAGAGCTTGCGTACAGACTGCGCCGATGCCCGTCCTGATGTGTGGCACCCGCGCGCCGACAGCGAAATTGCACGTCGCGACAGCCACGCCGATGCGGCCGCTCGCGACATCCCGCGCGATGATCGACCAGGTCATGCCTCATCCTCTACATTGCGCGCTCTGAATGTGCGGCTTCAGGCCTTCGCGCTCACCACGGAAAGAATTTTTGCGACCGCGGGACGAGATTTCATGCGCTCGAAATGGTCGGCGACGCGTGGGAACTTCTTGATGTCGACACCATCACCTTCAAGCCATTTCTCGACCGTGAAGAGATACGGATCGCCGATCGAATACTTTTCGCCCATGACCCAAGGGCCGCGGAACATCCGGTCCTCGATGACGGTGAAATAGTCCGTCATGTTCTGTTGGACCTTGGCCTTCATGGCCTTGTGCGTCTCTGGGTCGTCTGCCCAGCGCGCGCCGCGCAGCCCGTGCGCATGTCCGACGTGAACGGTGGAGCAGAGATAGCTGTTGAAGGCCTGGACTTCGCCGAATGCGAACGGATCGTCGATGGGCGCGAGCTCGGCCGCGCGATGCGTCTGAGCGATATAAGCAAGAATTGCTGGTGTCTCGCTCAATATGCCCCGCTCGGTGACGAGCGTCGGCACACGCCCCTTGGGATTGAGCGCAAGATACTCCGGCGACTGCTGCTGATTGGAACGAAAATCGACGCGAATGGCCTCGTAATCGGCGCCGGCTTCCTCGAGAGCGATGTGCGAGGCGAGCGAGCATGAGGCAACACCGTAGTAGAACTTCATCATAGTGCTTCCACCTCAGGTATGAATGACGCGGCCGAACGCATCGAGCACGCTCTCGTGCATCATCTCGGAGAGCGTCGGATGCGGATAGATGATGTGAAAGAGATCTTCCTCGGTCGTCTCCAGGCCCATTGCCGTAACAAAGCCCTGGATGAGCTCGGTCACCTCCGCGCCGACCATATGCGCCCCAAGTAGCTGTCCGGTCTTGGCATCGAAGATCGTCTTGACCAGACCCTCCGGCTCCCCGAGAGCAATGGCCTTGCCGTTACCGGCGAACGGGAAGCGACCGACCTTGATCTCGCGACCCTGTTCCTTGGCTTTGGCCTCCGTAAGACCGACACTCGCGATCTGCGGGTGACAGTACGTGCAGCCTGGAATCTGAAGCTTATCCATGGCGTGCGTGTGAAGCCCCTTGATGGTCTCGACGCAGATGACACCCTCGTGCTCGGCCTTGTGCGCAAGCATCGGCGGCCCTGCGACATCGCCGATCGCGTAAATACCGGCGACGTTCGTGCGACCGAGGCCGTCGGTCACGATGGTACCGCGATCCGTCTTCACGCCCAACTTCTCGAGTCCGAGCCCCTCGATATTGCCGACGACGCCAACGGCCGAGATGACTTTCTCGAACTCACCCGTCGTGCGCTTGCCCTTGTCGTCCTCGATGGTGGCGATGACTTTGTCGCTCTTCTTGTCGAGCGCCACGACCTTCGAGCCGGTCATGATCTTCATGCCCTGTTTCTCGAAGCGCTTCCTCGCGTGCGCCGCGATCTCGGCATCCTCGACAGGCAGGATCTGCGGCAGCAGCTCGACGACGGTCACCTCCGAGCCCATCGTCCGGTAGAACGACGCGAACTCGATGCCGATCGCGCCCGAGCCGACAACGAGCAGCGACTTCGGCATAGACTTTGGAATCATGGCCTCGAAGTAGGTCCACACCTGATTACCATCGGGCTCGAGGCCCGGAAGCGCGCGCGGGCGAGCACCGGTCGCGATGATGATGTGCTTGGCTTCATAGGTGCCGGCGCCGAGCGTGCCAGCGGGCGGCGGGATCTGCGGTTGCATGGGCGGCTTCTTCGAGGCTGCGACCTGAACGCGGCCCGGCTTCTCGATCACGGCCTCACCCCAGATGACCGACACCTTGTTCTTCTTCATGAGGAAGCCGATACCGTTGTTGAGACGCTTCGACACGTCCCGCGAACGCTGCACGACACCGGGCGTATCGACCGTGAGCGTACCCTCGAGCTTGAGGCCATAGTCCTTGGCGTGCGTGCCGTAATGATAGATCTCGGCCGAGCGCAGCAGGGCCTTGGCCGGTATGCAGCCCCAGTTGAGGCAGATGCCGCCCATGTGCTCGCGCTCGACGATCGCCACCTTGAAGCCGAGCTGAGCGGCGCGAATGGCGGCCACGTAGCCGCCAGGTCCGGCGCCGATGATGATGATGTCGAAGCTGGTGGCGGTCATGCGAGGCTTTTCCTGAACAGCAAGAGAAGCGGCTCGCCGGACGCGAACCGCAAGGATTGGGAACACATTGAACCGGATGCTACGGCCGCCGCCAAGCCCTGACTAGCCGTCATGACGAATGCCACGGACGCGGGCGCGGCAGAGGGCCGCATGAGCCGCTGTCGGTCGCCGAAAACCATGATTTCCACACTGACCTTCATCGATTTTGACGTTTTGCGTCATTGAGATAGATTTGGCCGCGCATAGAGGGCGGATACATCGAGAAACCTGAGGATTGAGCCCGTCGCCCCCTGCCGCCGTCAGCTTGTGTAAAAGTCCGACACGGGCACCGCAGCGGCGTGCTAGCCTTGGCGAGGCGCCCCTGAAAGGGGCATAGTTACTCGCCGTTCAAAAGTTCGGCGCGCCATTCCGCGCCGTCACAATTCGCCCACGCTGAAGCCATAGAGGCTCGAAAGCGTGCGTCCACAGCCAGGATGTCGAGGCCATGAAAGAGAAGAGTTCGATCGCCCTCGTCGATGACGAGCGCAACATTTTGACGGCACTCCGCATGGCGCTCGAGGCAGAGGGCTACAAGGTGCGGACGTACCCCGACGGCGCGGCCGCCCTCGAGGCGCTGACCGAAGAGCCCGCGGATCTCGGCATATTCGATATCAAGATGCCACGCATGGACGGCATGGAGCTTCTCCGCCGCGTGCGCCAGCAGTCCGACATGCCGGTCATCTTCCTGACGTCCAAGGACGAGGAGATCGACGAACTGTTCGGCCTCAAGATGGGCGCCGACGACTACATCGCCAAGCCCTTCTCGCAGCGCCTCGTCGTCGAGCGCGTCAAGGCCGTGCTGCGTCGCGCCCAGGCCAAGGACGGCACCGCACCGCCGACCGAGGCAGCCCGCATTCTCGAGCGCGGCAAGCTGCGCCTCGATCCCGAGCGCCACACGTGCCACTGGGATAATCGCCCAGTCACGCTCACCGTCACAGAGTTTCTTATTCTACAAGCGCTTGCGACGCGTCCCGGCGTGGTCAAGACCCGCGACGCGCTCATGGACGCTGCCTACGATGACCAAGTCTACGTGGACGACCGCACGATCGACAGCCATATCAAGCGGCTCAGGAAGAAGTTCAAGCAGGTCGACGACGATTTCGACGTGATTGAAACACTTTACGGGGTGGGTTATCGCTTCAAAGAGACCTGACCGGCAGGCTCTGAAGGCCTCCCGCAGTGCGCGCCCTAAAAGCGGCGCCCGCTGAGCAGGATAGCGCGTCGCTGGAAGCCCTGGCGAAAGGGCCCGGGACGATGCGCCGGACTGCCGGCCGCGAGAGCGAGGGAATTTGGCATGGCACTCGATGGCGACCGCATGTGGCAGGTCCCCGCGTCGGAGAACGATGCCGGCGCGATCGCCAAGCGGACCGCTCGCGCGCCATGGCTGGCCGCCGCGTGGCAACGCACGGTGGAGATCTGGCAGTATCTCGACACCCATGGTCCTATCCGAAAACTTATTACCGCGCTCACGCGAACGCTCGCGCGGCGGATCGTACTCGCTAATCTTTTGGGCCTTGCTGTACTGGTCGGTGGCATGCTCTGGCTCAGCCAGCAGCACGCCTGGTTGATCACCGCCAAGTACGAGAGCCTCAAGGTGCAGGGCGAGATCATCGCATCGGCCATTGCGTCGAGTGCGCTCGTCGAGCGCGAGGGGCGGCTCTCCTTCGACCCGGATCGGCTACCCGAGCTCGATGGCGTGCGCGTACCTTTCCGCGACGACGGCTTCGCGGCCATGGAGCTGTCGCTGCGCCACGAGCGGGTCATTCCCGTCCTGCGGCGCCTCATCCACCCGACGCACAACACACGCGCGCGCATTTACGATCGGAACGGCAAACTGATCGTCGACTCGAGCGAACTGCAGGATCTGCAGTTCCCGCTGCCGCTCGATGAGGATCTGCGCGTGAACGCTTCGGAAGAGACGAAGCCCGTCGAGCGGGTCAAGGTCAAAAACTTCTGGACCCGCCTTTCGGGTTTCTTCGACCGCTCGGATCTGCCGATCTATCGCGAGATCGGCCGCAATGCGAGCGGCACCAGCTATCCGGAAGTGCGCCAGGCACTCAGGGGCGCGGCTCTGCCTCCGATGCTGCTGTTGACCGACGACCAGGAAAAGATCGTATCGCTGGCCGTGCCGATCCAGCGCCGCAATGCGATGCTCGGTGCGCTGCTGCTTTCGACGCGGCCGGGCGAGATCGACGAGATCATCGCCAACGAGCGCTCGGGCATGGCCATGCTGGTGCTGCTGGCGCTGGCGGCCTCCGTACTTGCCTCGCTGCTGCTGGCGCGAACAATCGCGGGGCCGATGCGCCGCCTCTCCGAAGGTTCCGAGCGGGTGAGCCGCAGCATCCACGCACACACACAGCTCCCCGACTTCGGCAACCGCCAGGACGAGGTCGGCCAACTCTCCACGGCCGTGCACAGCATGACGCGCTCGCTCTATCGGCGCATCGAATCGAGCGAGAAATTCGCCGCCGACGTCGCGCATGAGCTCAAAAACCCGCTGACGGCGGCACAGGTGATGGCTCAGTCTCTTCATTATGCCCGCACGCCCGAACAGCGCGAGCAGGTCGTCGAGCAGGTTCTCGGCGAATTGAAACGCCTCAACCGTCTGATCACGGACGTCGCCAGCACGTCGCGCCTGGATGCGGAACTCGCGCTGCAGACGACAGTGCCGGTGGATATCCGCAATATCCTTCGTGACGTCACTGAGACCATCCGCTCTACCATCGAGAACGGTGAGCATCACATCGTGCTCGACATCCAGGATGGCCCCGCGCGCGCCGGCGCGTTCATCGTCAATGGACACGAAGACAATCTCGGTCGCGTCATCACCAACCTGTTGGACAACGCGCTCTCCTTCTCGCCACCCGGCGGAACCGTGACGGTGCGCCTAGTGTCGTTGAGCGATGGCGTCGAGATCTCAGTCAGCGACGAGGGCCCCGGCATTCCCCCGGAAAGCATCGACAAGATCTTCCAGCGCTTCTATTCGGACCGCCCTCAGAGCGACCGCACGCGCGGCAAGAATTCGGGGCTCGGGCTGTCGATCTCGCGCGAGATCGTCAGCGTCCACGGCGGTCATATCTGGGCTGAAAACCGCGGCGAGAACGGCAAGATCCTCGGCGCCTGCCTCCGCGTACGGCTCCCGGCAGCCGCGATCCGCGCGCGCAGCTGGCGCCACAGAAAAGAAGTCACCTGACCCTCGACAGCCCAGCTCGCGGCCGTCAAAATGCCGATCTCGCGTGCGAGTCCGCGGCACGTTCACGACCGATCCCACCCAGCCATTCGATCACGGCACTTGATCGCAAGCCAGGACGATTGAACCGATGGTGGCAATGGCCGCATTCCTGCCGCCAGCGCTCTCGAAGCCGCGCTTCCGCCTCTTCGCGATCGGCCAGGCCATATCGATCATCGGCGGCTGGATTCAGCAGATCGCGCTCTCGTGGCTCATCTATCGGCTGTCGGGCTCGGTGTTTCTGCTCGGCGTGTCCGGCTTCCTGACGCAGATTCCATTCCTCGTCGTATCGCCCTTTGCCGGCGCACTGACGGATCGCGTGCGCCGCGTGCGGATGCTGGTCATCGTGAATGCCATCCTCGCCATACTCGCCACCGTCCTCGCCGTCATGGCAGCGCTCGGCGTGGAGGACGTGCGCATCTATCTCGCGCTCGCACTTTGCTCAGGCACCGTGACGGCATTTGAGACGCCCGCCCGGCAAGCGCTGTTGTCCGTCATCGTCGAGGATCGCAAGCTGCTGCCGAGCGCCATCGGCGTGAACTCGATGCTGTTCAACATGGGCCGGATCATCGGCCCCACCATTGCAGGCATCCTGCTTCTGCGCCTCACGGAGGCGTGGTGCTTTGCGCTCAACGCCTTGAGCTTCGGCGCCGTCATCATCGCCTTGATCCTTATGCGCCTTCCTGATCTCATTCCTGAGCGCAAGGATGGACAGAAGGGCATCGCTCTCGCCGAGACGATCGCCTATCTCCGCCGGCACCCAGCCGCGCGCTACCTGCTGCCGACCGTAACCGCGGTCGCGGTGTTTGCACTGCCCTACCAGCACATCATGCCGTCGATCGCCGTCGACTTCTTCGGTGGCAATACCTCGACTCTTGGGTTGCTGATGAGCTCCGTGGGCGCCGGCGCGCTCGTGACGGCGATCATCCTCGCCATGCAGACGAGTACCCGCGTGCAGCTCCTGCTCGTGCGTTTCGCGCCATTTGTCATCGCCGTGACGCTGATCGCCTTCAGTCAATCGCGGAGCTTGCCGCTCTCCATGTTCCTGCTCGCCATTCTCGGCGGCTCGATCCTGATGACTTCCGCCTCGACGAACACGATCATGCAGCAGTCGGTGGAGGACGCCTGGCGTGGGCGCGTGATCGGCATTTACATCATGTGCTTCGTCGGCATGGCGCCGCTCGGCAATCTTCTGACGGGCGCCATTGCCGAGCACTTCGGACTCGGTCCGACACTCGCCATGAACGGCGTGCTGATCCTGATCGCCGTCGGCATCACGCAGTATCGCTTTGCCACCGATCCGACGGCCATGGAGCGCCTCAAGGCCGACATGGGCACCTGATCAGCGCGGCCCCGTGCCGGAGAGGGCATAGTTCAGGATCTTGTAGGTCAGCGCTGCGGCCGTGTAGTCGTAGACGTGGAAATCCGGGATCGGCGCCAGCTCGACGACATCCGCACCCACAATGGTGCCGACCTCGGCGGCACGCTTCAGGATCGCGAGTGCCTGCAAATAGGAGAGCCCGCCCGGCGTCGGCGTTCCTGTGGCCGGCATGACGGCGCCGTCGAGGCCGTCGATATCGAACGAGACATAGATCGGCCGGCCGCGCAGATGGGCAGCAATGGCTTCGATATCCCAGCGCGCCTGATCCTTGCCCCAGTAGATGTGGATGCGATCCGGATGAGCATCGGCAAAGTCCGCTTCTTCCTTCGAGATCGCGCGGATGCCGACCGATACGAGTTCCACGTGCGGATGATCGAGAACGCGGCGCATGGCAGCGGCGTGCGAGTACTTCTCACCGAGATAGCCATCGCGCAGATCGGCATGGGCGTCGAACTGGAGAACGACCAGATCCTTGTGCTTCGCCGCGAACGGCCTGATCGCGCCTGCCGTGAGCGAATGCTCGCCACCGAGCACGAGCGGAAAGCGCCCTTCCTCCAGCACCTGCTCGACGAGGCCGGAGAGCTGCTCCAGCGCCGCTTCGAGCGGCTTGGCGATCTCCGGCTCGCGGATTGCAGCAATACCATAGTCGAGGCAGGCCTCGCGCCTCAATTCCTCGTCGTAGAGTTCGAGCTGGTTGCTGGCCGCCAGGATCGCCGATGGGCCTGCGCCCGTACCACTGCCATAGCTCACGGATGCTTCGAGGCCGAAGGGGATCACGACTGCCCGCGCACGCTCCGGATGTCCGGCGTCCGCCCGCAAGGGATCATGGAAGCTCTCGGCTGCCGGGAGATAGTCGAGCGGGGGGCGTGGGGTGCGGCTCATGCAGATGTCCTCAGCGAACCTGGAGGGAGAATAGCTCTTGGCAGAGAGGGCCGCGCGTCGCAACCTGCAAGAAAGCGCAGCATGATCGGTCGCCGATCCCCTCAGGAGAAACGTCAATGAAGGAACGCAACCTCGGGCCCTCGGGCCTGCGTGTGTCCGTGGTCGGCCTCGGCTGCAACAATTTCGGCGCCAAGCTCGATCTCGAAGGCTCGCGCAAGGTCATCCACAAGGCGCTCGACGCCGGCATCACGCTGTTCGACACGGCCGATATGTACGGCGGCCGCGGCGGCTCCGAGAAGATCATCGGCGAGGTGCTCGGTGCGCGGCGCAAGGACATCGTGCTGGCGACCAAGTTCGGCTGGGAGATGGATGACGAGGGTCGCAAGCGGGGGGCGTCACGGCGCTATATCATGAGCGCGGTGGAAGACAGCCTGAAGCGGCTCAAGACGGATTGGATCGACCTCTATCAGTACCACAAGCCCGATCCGCTCACGCCGCTCGAAGAGTCGATGGCGACGCTCGACGATCTCGTGCGCCAGGGCAAGGTGCGCTACGTCGGCTGCTCCAACATGCCGGCGTGGCAGGTTGCGAAATCGCAGGAGATCGCGCGGGCGCGCAACATGACCGCGTTCATCTCGTGCCAGGACGAATACAGTCTCGTCGTGCGCAATGTGGTGGAGCCACAGCTCGCAGCGGCCATGGAGCACTACGGCCTCGGTCTGCTGCCGTTCTTCCCACTTGCGAGCGGGCTCCTGAGCGGCAAGTACGCGCGCGGCAACATGCCGGCGGACGGCCGTCTTTCGCAGGCTCAGCGCTGGGCCGACAAATACCTCAACGAGGGCAACTGGACGAAGGTGGAGAAGCTCGAAGCCTTTGCCAAGGCGCGTGGGCGCACGCTTCTGGAGCTCGCCTTCAGCTGGCTTGCGTGCAAATCGCCGGTGACGAGTGTCATAGCCGGTGCGACGACGCCTGCGCAGGTCGAGGCCAATGTGAAGGCCGCCGACTGGCAGCTCACGGCCGAGGAAATGGCGGAGATCGACAAGATCACTTCGGAGTAGCCATCGCGCCGCCCCTCTCGTCGCCTGCGGCGGGAGGGGTTAGTGCTCGCCAGACTTGGCCGCCCGCACGCCCCACGCGTCCGCAATGAGCTCGGCTCGCCCGAGGGTCGCAAGATCGATCGCGCGGCCGACCAGAAAGGCATACTCACTCTCCGGCGCCTCTGAAGGGGCGGCCCAACGCCGGCCGATGCGCTGTCGTACGCTTCGGAGGCGCGCTAGAATGCTGCGCTGGCGGGGCGATTCTCGTCGAATGACGCGTCTGCGGAGACGAGGTGCCGATTGCGCGGATGTTTGGTCCATGGCAGCAATCTCGCCGCGCTGGCAACGCCGCCGTGACGACGCAGGCCTGTGAATACGAATTGCGCGGCGCGCCGGCATATCGGACCGCAGATCGGTCCGTGCTGTCTGCGCCGCTAAATGGGAACATGAAGTGCGCAGATCGATCATAAGTGCCGTTCTGGCGGGTGCAATCGGAATATTGATCGCCGATCAATTTTCGTTGGCGCCGCGCGCTTCGGCCCAGGCACCAGCAGACTCCCAGACGGATGCTCCCAGCATTGCGCCACCGGCCGCGCCGCCCGGTGCCGGTCCGCGCCGGTTCGCCATCCGTTTCCTCACGGACAGCGAATTCCCGCCATTCCACTACTACGACGAGGACGGGGTGCTGACCGGCTTCGATGTCGATCTCGCCCGCGCCATCTGCCTGGAGCTTGGCACACAGTGCGATATCCGAGCGCGCCCGTGGAACGAGCTGCTGCCGACCCTGCGCAGGGGCGAGGCCGATGCCGTCATCGCCGCCCAGCGCATCACGCCATCGCTGCTCAAGGAGTTCGATGTCTCGGACCGCTACTTCTATACGACCGCCTGGTTCGCAGGTTTGCGTGGCGGCCAGCGCCTGACGATCACGCCCGAACAGCTCGAGCGCCGGCGCATTGCGGTTGCGCGCGGCAGCCCGCACGAGGCCTATCTCAGGACGTTCTTCCGCGAGAGCGCCATCGAAACGACGGAGGATGTCGAGCAAGCGCGCGAGGCCGTGCGCCAGGGACGCGCCGATCTGGTCTTCGGTGACGGGATCGGGCTGGTGTTCTGGGTCAATGGCTCGGTGTCGCAGGACTGCTGCGAGCTCAAGGGCGGCCCTTTCTTCGAGCCGAAATTCTTTGGCGACGGCCTGGCCATTACGATGCCGCAGCAGGATGTGGAGTTGAAGCGTACGATCAATCGGGCGCTGGAGCGGCTCAGGCGCAACGGGCGTTACGAGGAGCTGATGCTGCGCTATTTTCCGAATAGGATCTTCTGATCGCTGCGGCCGATCGGATACCCTCGATCAGATACCTTGGCCCTCGACCTCGCGGGCAAGGTCCTCGGCCATGCGCTCCCCACCTTCCCAATAGGGATGCACTTCGAGAAGCTGCTTGACGACGCTCAGCGCGCCCTTGGCATTGCCGGTCTGCCGCCAGATCTGAGCGAGGCCGTCGAGCGCGCGGAAATGGTTCGGCTCGAGCGCCAGCGCGCGCCTCAGATCGCCGACCGCCGACGCCATATCATTGCGGGCGAAGTGGATGTAGGCGCGCCGATTGAAGCCCTCGGCATAGTCCGGCGCGAGTTGCACGACGTAGTCGAGAAACTTGAGCGCCTGGTCGTGATCCTTGGTGCCGAGCGACTTCGAGGCGCGCTGCATCAGCAGATTGACGGTATCGCTGCCCGAATGCGCCCAGAGACGCTCGATGGTCGCCTGGATCTTCTTCGCGGCCTCGGGCGAGTCGGCCGTGGCGAGATGAGCATAAAGATCGCCGAGCAGCTTCGACTTCTCGTCCGCCGTGCTCGGCATACGGTCCGGCAAGCGGCCGGCCGGCGGCGCATCGGCGTCATCGGGCGGCGCAGGCGTGGCCTCCGGGGCCTCCTGTGGTGCGTCTGGGGGCGCGGGCTGCTGGGCGCTGGCATCACTCGCCCAAGTGCTCAATGCGATCGCAAGTGCGGCTCCAAGAACCGCGAAAGTGCGCGACATGCCAAGCCTGCTCTTTGTTTCACCGTTCATTAATTCAGAATAGCGCCAGCGGAACAGGGCGTCAAAAAGGCCACGCGCACCGCACGGATCACAATCAGGTTAACGAGCCAGCGTGCCAAAATGACGTGCGATTAGCACATCATTAAATCCCCCCTCCGATAATCGGACCTCAGGTGCCGGATTGGCGTTTCCGCCAGTGCCGCACGCCCTGCCGTCTGCTGAACTCGCTGTTGTCATGAAGGCATAAGGATCTCCATGTCGCTTCAACCTGCCATGCCCGCAGTCCAGAGCAGCAGCAGCATTCTGTCTCGCACCCCGGCCGACCGCAGGCGTCACAAGCGCGTCGCGCTGACATTGCTCGGCCGCTTCATGCGCGCGAACAAGCAGGAATACCCGTGCAAGCTCTCCGACGTGTCCGCCGGCGGCGCAGCCATCATGGCGCCTGTCGAGGTCGAGGAAGGCGAGCGGATCGTTGCCTACTTCGACCAGCTCGGTGGCCTCGAAGGCACCGTTGCACGCTTGTTTGAAGGTGGTTTTGCCATCCAGCTCGTCGCAACACAGCACAAGCGGGAAAAACTCGTCGCGCAGCTCACCTGGCTCATCAACCGCGGCGAACTCACGGGCGAGGACGAGCGCAAGCACGAGCGGCTCGTGCCGGGCAACCGGGAATCCATGATGAAACTCGACGAGGGCATCGTCGTTCCCGTCCGCGTGCTCGACGTATCCATCTCGGGCGCGTCGATCGGCACCGAGGCACGCCCGCCGATCGGGCAGGAGATCGTTCTCGGCAAGCTGCGTGCGGTGGTTGTGCGCCATCACAGCAAGGGCATCGGCGTCCGGTTCAGGGACATCCAGAACCCGGCCGCTCTTCGCAACCATTTCGACTAGGCGACGGGGTGAAAAGGATGCCGACCGCTGCAACGGCTTCGGTATGCAACACGTTATCGGATTGGCATCAATTCGAGGAAATTTCGGGCAGCTTTTGCCTCAAATGCCCCGCGTCGACTTGGGGGTCGCCTAACGTCTGACTGCTAGTGTGTTCTTCGATCGAGGGGAGTTTCGAAGTCATGTTGCCGGCGTCAAAACTGCTGTTGGGTATTGCAAGCGGCGTGCTGTTGGCCGTGATCGGCAGCGCCGACAGTTTTGCCCATCGCCAGACCCCGGAACCACGCCAGTCGGCCTTCATGCGCGTGTATGGGCCGACGCTGCCCCCGTTCGGCTTCGTGAGCTTCTGCGACCGCCATCCAGCCGAATGCAAGCAGCAGTCATTCGAAGAGGCGCGCTTCGAGCTGACCGACGAGCGACGCGAGCAGCTCGATCACGTCAACCGTTCGATCAATCGGCTGATCGAGCCCGCGACAGACCAGGAGATCTATGGCGTCGCGGAATACTGGACCATCCCGATGACGCGCGGCGATTGCGAGGACTACGCGCTGCTGAAGCGCCAGGTGCTCATGCAGCGCGGCTGGCCTGCGAGCGCCCTGCTGATCACCGTCGTCCGCGATGAGAAGAACGACGGCCATGCCATCCTGACGGCGCGCACGTCCAGGGGCGACTTCATTCTCGACAACAAGTTCGACGATGTGCGGCCCTGGCACGGCGTGGGCTACACCTACGTCATGCGCCAATCGTACATCAATCCGAAGGTCTGGGTTTCGCTCGACAGCCGCGACAGCCGCACGCCCGATCATATCGCCGGCGTACGCAAGGACGCGCCAAGACGCTAAGGCTGAACACCTCGTCGGCCCAGCTCAGCCTTGTGGCTTCAGAGTTGTCGTGTAGCGCTTCCAGCGTGCCATGTAGTCCGCGACACCGCCGTCGACACGCTTGCGATCCTCGGCCGTCACTTCGCGCGCAACCTTGCCGGGCGTGCCGAAGACGACGCTGTTCGCTGGGATGACCTTGCCCTCGGGGATGAGCGCGCCGGCACCGACCATGGCGCCTGCACCAATGCGCGCGCCATTGAGGACGATGGCACCGATGCCGATCAGGGCCCCGCGACCGATGTGGCAGCCGTGGAGCATGGCGGTATGGCCGATCGTGCACTCTTCCTCGATGACCATCGGAAAACCGGGGTCGACATGGAGGACGCAGTTTTCCTGAATGTTCGTGCGGGCGCCGATGCGGATCGGCTCGTTGTCGCCGCGAATGACGGCGCCGAACCAGATACTAACGTCCTCCTCGATGCTTACCTGGCCAATCACGACGGCCGTCGGCGCAATCCAGCACTGGCCGGACGCGGGCAGCGTAACGGCGTTATCGCCGAGCTTGTAGAGAGGCATCGAGGGCTCCAGCAGGCGGCGATCAGGCGCCTTCTTCGAGATCGTAGTCGAGGATCGTCATGCTGACCTGATACGCGGTCTCGCCATCCTCGAGATCCTTCGAGACGACGCCGACGAACTCGCCGCCGACGTAAAGCTCCGCCGCGTCGTTGGCACGCTGGCGGGCGCGCACCTCGACGCTCGTGTTCGAGAGCATCTTGCGCAGGTAGCCCTGCAGCTTGTCCAGCTCAGGTTTCGTCAGCGCATTCGACTTGGACGCGCCCTTGGGTCCCGCCGCCATAAATCACTCCTTCATCGGCGAGCACATGCGGCCCGCATCACTCGCCACACTTCGCCGTCAGCAGCCGCAATCACCGGGCTTCAGACGCTGGTCCATGTTACGTGCCGGCTCCGGGCAGCCCGCCGGGCCGACGATCCTCGCCGGCACGCCGGCAACGGTCGATTGCGGCGGCACGTCCTGGAGCACGACGCTCCCGGCGGCCACGCGGCAGCAGTTGCCGACCGAAATGTTGCCGAGCACCTTGGCGCCCGCGCCGATCATGACGTTGTCGCCGATTTTCGGATGGCGGTCGCCGGTTTCCTTGCCGCTGCCGCCGAGCGTCACGCCATGGAGAAGCGAGCAGTGATCGCCAATGACCGCGGTCTCGCCGACGACGATCGCCGTCGCATGGTCAAGCATCAGGCCCTTCCCGATACGAGCAGCCGGATGAATATCGACGCCGAAAATGCGCGAACTCTGGCTCTGCAGATAGAGCGCGAAATCCTGGCGTCCCTGGTGCCACAGCGCGCTGGCGAAGCGGTGCGTCACGAGCGCATGGAAGCCCTTGAAGTAGAGCAGCGGCTCGATATAGCGGTGGCAGGCCGGGTCACGGTCGTAGACGGCTGCGAGGTCCGCGCGGAAGCAGTGGCCGATCGCGGGGCGCTCGCGCAGGACATCCTCGAACGTGTGCCTGATCAGCCCGGCGTCGACATCAGCGTGGTTGAGGCGCTGCGCAAGGCGGTGGCAGACGGCATCCTCGAGGCGCTCGTGGCTGAGAATGGTTGCATAGATGAACCCGCCGCGCGCGCGCTCGGCTGTCATGACAGCCTCCGCTTCGGTGCGGATGGACTGCCAGATGGGATCGTAAGCCTCGATCCGGCCGCTTGGCGCGGCGTGCGATGAGATGGCCATGATCACAATTCTCCTTGGGCGCGCAGGGCAAGAACCTGGGCCACCACCCGGCGCCTTCCATTCCGGAGGCGCGCGGTCACGTTAGTATGCAGGTAACTACCGGGAATGTGTTAGTCAATCGTTGGGCTCCCATTGGGCTCCAAGGCTCGCTAACGGACCTGCCTGGAGGCGCCTTTCGACTGCCGCATCGCCGCGATGCCCATTGGGTGCACCGAACGATTAATAATATCAATTAGATAAGAATCGGCAACTGCCCATGTCCTGCCCTCCGACCGGTAGGACGATGCAGGGATACGGCGCCCTACTTCAGTTCCCAAAGAACGAGGACAGCAGATTCGGCGAGGGCCCTGGCTTGAAGGGCGTCATGGCCGCAGCGACCTGCGTGTAGAGACCGGGCAGCCACTCCGGCTTGGTCGGATCCGCCGACGGGATGCCATTCTTGCGGAAATCGCTCGGTGCAATGACGACCTTCACGTTGGGAAGGCCGACGTTTGCCGCAATGACGAACAGCTCCTCGGCCGCTTCATCACCGACAGCGATGCAGCCCGCGGATACGGCCTTGCCGTGGAACATGATATCGCCGCCAAGATCCCTGCGCTTATCCTTTGCGGCCATCTGGCGGTCGAAGGCGTTAGGATAGTTCACCCGCAGGGAAACGTGATAGCGGCTGGCCGGATTGAGATACGAAATGCTGTAGATGCCTTCAGGCACCTGCTTGTCGCCTTGCTGCAGCTTCGGCCCCGACTTGCCGCTCGCAGCCAGCACGCGATAGCGATGAACGAGCTTCCATTCGCCATCCGCCGGCCGTGCGTGCAGCTCAACGGCCCGCTCGTCCTTGATCGTCACGAAAGCAACCTCAGCGGGCGGCCAGGCTACCTTGGCTGCACGGAACTTCGATTCCAGCCGCGGGATCGCACCCGGAGAGATCTCAGCCAGCTTCCGCGCCAAACGATAGTCACGCAGCGGCGCGCTTGCCTTCGGCATAGTCCAGGCCGAGGCCTGCGGTGGCCGGACGGCGAGCCGCGGCGGCTCGATGAGCGGGATGACACGCTCGACGCGCGTTTCCGTCGACCAAGGCGTGGGCACTTCGTCGGCCAGCGTCTTCAGCGGCGCGACGGCGACGGGGACGATCTCGATTTTCGGCTCGCCCCAGCGCAGATCGCCGATGTCGAGCGATACGTAGGTAAAGCGATCGGCGCCAGCGGGCATCTCCGGGCTCGGGATCACCAGCGCTTCGGCCGGGATCTTCACGATCGTCTGGGCAGGCTCCTGCGGCGCTGCCAGCAGGCCGAGGCGCTCCAATGCAATAGTGCCGCCCGCGCCCGCGCACGTCGCTGCCGCACCCAGGATCAGAAGTGAGATCTTGCCAAACCGCATGCGCAAGTGGCTGTCCGCCCCGTTTTCTCGACCCGCTGCATCATCGCCGATTCGCCCGCTCGGGCGAATGGAACAATGCCGAATCAGCTTGCTGAGCAAGTCTTGCCCGTACTTTGAGACGAAAGACAGGTTGCAATGCGCCGATGATGAGGCGGATCGGCCTTTATCGTTCCACATTCTGAACTTGCGGGACCGAGCTCATAAAAACGGGGACGTCCGCCCATCGGCATGGGCCGAATGCGCGAAGCTGTATTGCTTTGCCTGAAATCTTCGACACAGTATGGCCCGGCCGCGATTGCGGCATCAGCCCGATCGAGGTTTCAAGCCCAAGATGCAGTCCAAAGCATCGCGCCGCACCGTGCGCATAGCCGTCGATATCGGCGGCACATTCACCGATATCGAAATCCTGGATGAGGCGACCGGCCAGACATTTGCGGCCAAGACGCCGACCACGCCCGACGATCCCTCCGAGGGCCTCATCACGGGCCTGCGCCTCGCGGGCGAGCAGGTCGGCTTCCAGTTCAGCGACATCTCCGCGCTCATGCACGGCACGACCATCGCGACGAACGCCGTGCTTCAGCGGCGCCTGCCAAAGGGCGCTCTCATCACGACGGCCGGCTTCGAGGACGTGCTCGAGATCGGCCGCCATTTCCGCAAGCAGGTTTATGCCAGCAAGGCGGAACCGCGTGTCGTGCTCGTTCCGCGGGCATGGCGTCTCGGTGTGAGGGAGCGTACGCTCGCCACCGGCGCGATCGAAACGCCGCTCGATGAGAGTGAGATCCGCGCACTTGCCGAAAAGCTCAAGGCGGGCGGCATTCAATGCGTGGCCGTATGCCTGCTTCATGCCTATGCCAATGCGGCGCACGAACAGCGCATTGCGGAGCTGTTGGCGAAGTACGCACCGGAGCTCGATGTCTCGCTCTCGCATGAAGTGAGCCCGGAGATCCGCGAGTTCGAGCGCTCCTCGACGACCGTGCTCAATGCACTGCTCATGCCGGTCGTGCGGCGTTATCTCGAACGCCTCAGAGCACGGCTGAAAGATGCCGGTTTCGAAGCGCCGGTGTATCTCGTGCAGTCCAATGGCGGCGTCATGAGCCCCGAAACCGCAGCGCTGCTGCCCGCGCGACTTCTGCTCTCAGGCCCGAGCGGCGGCGCGCTTGCCGCCGAGACTATTGCGGAACGGCTCAGCATTCCCGATGTCGTGGCCGTCGATATGGGCGGCACGAGCTATGACGTCTCGATCGTCAGCGGTGGACGCACGCGCCTCGTCACCGAAGGCAATGTCGACGGGTTGCCCGTACGCCTCCCCATGATCGAGATCCGCACGATCGGCTCCGGCGGCGGTTCCATTGCGAGTGTCGAGGAGAGCGGACGCCTGCGCGTCGGGCCGGAAAGTGCCGGCGCGAAACCGGGACCTGCCTGCTACAGCCGCGGCGGCATCGAACCGACCGTCACCGATGCGAATGTCGTGCTCGGCCGCATTGATCCGCAGTTCTTTCTCGGCGGTGCCATGCGCCTGGATGCAAACGCCGCGCGGACGGCCATCACGACGCGCGTGGCGGAACGGCTGTCGCTCGCCCCCGAGGCCGCAGCGGAAGGCATCCTGCAGGTCGCCGTATCTCACATGGCCGGCGCCATTCGCCTTTCGCTCTTCGAGAAGGGCCTCGATCCCGAGGATTTCACACTGCTGTCGTTCGGCGGCGCGAGCGGGCTGCACGCTTGCGATACGGCCGACGAGATTGGCATCAGCCGCGTTGTCTTTCCGCGCGATCCCGGAACGCTCAGCGCCTGGGGGATGCTCTACTCCGATGTGGTGCACGCATTGGCGCGGGCGCGGCTCATGAAGGCGGATGCGGCGGCCATCCCAGCTCTACAGGAGATCGGCGCCGAACTGCGCCGCACGGGTGCCGAACGCCTCGAAGCGGACGGCATTGCACCGCCGGATCATCTTCTGCCGCTGGCGCTCGACATGCGCTATCCGGGGCAGGCCTATGAGATCCAAGTGCCCTTCGACTGGTCGCCGGGCAGTTTCGAGGCCTCTCTGGCAGCGGCCATCACGCGCTTCCATGAGGTGCACGAAGCACAATATGCGCACGCCGAGCGGCACGTGACGCCTGATATCGTCGCAATCCGCATTGCCGCAACGGGTAAGCTCAAGAAGCCCATCGAGCACGTCTTTACCTTCGACGGGACAACGGGCGCAAAGGACCACCGTCAGGTCTTTGCCGCGGGCAACTGGCACAAAGCGGCCATCCACGAGCGCACGAAACTCGCCGCCGAAATGACGATTTCGGGCCCCGCGATTATCGAGGAAGCGCACGCCACGCACTTCATTCCACCCGGATGGGAGCTCGTCACGACGTCGAGCGGAGATCTGATCGCAACGAAGCGCATGGGAGACGCGGCATGACCACGAAGCCTCTCGATGTCGTCCAGCTCGAAGTCATCCGCAATGCGCTCGTCGCTGCTGCCGAGGAAATGGGCGTCACCATCTGGCGCACGAGCCGATCGAGCGTCGTGCGCGACCTGCTCGACTATTCGACGTGCGTCTTCGATGCCGAAGGCAAGAGCGTCGCACAGGCGACGTGCATCCCCGTGCATCTGAACTCCATGTCGAGTTGCCTCGACGACATTCTACGCGACCACATTCCGCTCAGCGAATGGCGCGAAGGCGATCTCATCATTACCAACGATCCCTACTCCGGTGGCCAGCATCTCAATGACATCCTGACCTTCAAACCGGCATTTCTCGACGGACGGCTCGTCGGCATCGCGGGTGTGCTCGTGCATCATCTCGATGTCGGCGGCGGCGCACCGGGCAGCTACTACGCTGGCGCGACGGAGATCTACCAGGAAGGCTTCCGCATTCCGCCCATGCGGCTCGACGATGCCGGGCGGCGCAACAAGGAAGTCATCCAGCTCCTGCTGCGCAACACGCGCGAGCCGGCGAATGTCGGCGGTGACTTCGCCTCGCAGCTCGCAGCGCTCGATATCGGCGTGAAAGGTTTTCAGCGCATTGCGCGGCGCTATGGTCCGGATCGTCTGGCCGAGGCCTGCCGCGGCATTCGTCGTCAGTCGGAGATGGCCATGCGCGCCATGATCCGCGACATCCCCGATGGCACGTACAGCTTCGAGGACTTCGTCGACGACGACGGCATCGACCGCGAAACGCAGCTCAACATTGCGGTGAAGCTGACGGTGAGGGGCGACATCGTCGAGGTCGATCTGTCGGGCTCGTCGCCACAGGCTCAGGGCCCCGTCAACTGCACGCGCAATATGTCGGGCTCCGGCGTGTTCTGCGGCATCCTCATGTCGATCGGCAACGAGATTCCGGCCAATGCTGGCTGCTATGAGCCCGTGAAGATCGTGGCACCTGACGGCTTGTGCGTGACGGCACGCTCACCCGCGCCGGTCGCCAATCGCATGGCCATCGGCCATCGTGTCGTGAATGCCGTCATGGGCGCATTCGCGAAGGCCATCCCGGGACGCGTGCCGGCCGCCTATTACGGCGTGAGCTACGCCTATGCGACGAACCTCTTTCATGCCGACGGGCGGCGTCAGGTCTACTTCGATCTCACCTGCGGCGGTTGGGGCGGACATCCTGAAGGCGACGGCGCCAACGGCTTTTCCTGCGGCCTGCACAACATCGCCAATGCACCCGTCGAGATGCTGGAGAGCACCTATCCCGTAACGTTCGAAGCCTACACGCTGGTTCCGGATTCGGGCGGTGCGGGCGAGCAGCGCGGGGGCTGCGGGCTCATTCGTGCCTTCCGCATTGATGCGGCGGCCGGCACGCTCGCGTGCAACTTCGATCGCTTCAAGACACAGCCCTACGGTCTCGCCGGCGGCGCGCCGGGTTCAGCAGGTTTCGCCGAGTTGCAGCGCGCGGACGGTACGATCGAGCGCCTGCCCTCGAAGGTCGCCGCCAAGTCGATTGCGAAAGGCGACATCTTCCGCCTGATTACGGCTGGTGGCGGCGGCTACGGCGATCCCGCCAGGCGAACGCGCGCCGCCATCGAAGCCGACATCACCGACGGCTACGTATCACGCGAAGCGGCGGCGACGTACGGATCGAAGACGCGTTAGAAAACGCGCCTTCAGATCGACATGGCCTGACCGCCGTTGACATCGAGCGTCGCGCCCGTGACGAAGCCTGCTTCTTCCGACGTGAGGTAGGCGATCGCGGCCGCGATGTCCTCGACGCGTCCCTGGCGGCGCACGGGGATGGACGCGAGCACACGCGCGCGCTCCTCCGGCGAGTGGCGCTCGTTGAGAAACGACTCCACGCGCGGTGTCAGAATCGCGCCGGGGCACACTGTGTTGCAGGTAATGCCTTCAGGCCCGAACTCCTGAGCAATCTGCAGCGTGAAAGCCTGCATGGCCCCCTTTGCCGCAACGTAGGGCGTACCCGCGAAGAGCGAGCCGAAGCGTCCCGCCTTCGAGCCCATGTTGATGATGCGGCCGTACCGCGCCTTCTGCATGTGCGGGATGACGGCGCGCGTCGCCCACACACACGTCTTCACGTTGACGTCCATCACCTTCTGCCAATCCTCGTCGGACTGCTCGAGAAAGCGAAACGGCACGGCGAGCGATCCGCCGATGTTGTTGACGAGGATGTCGATGCGCCCGTGGCTGTCGGCCATCTCCGCGACGGCCTGATCGATGGCGCGCTTGTCCATCATGTCGAGCGCGCGACCGCTGATATCGAGGCCGTCCCCGCTCGCCTCCTTGATCGCGTCGGCGAGCAGTTTCGCATCGCGATCCCAGATCACGACGCGCGCGCCTTCAGAAGCAAGGCGCTGCGCTACGCCGAGGCCTAGGCCGCTCGCTGCTGCCGTGATGAGGGCCGAACGGTTCTCAAATCGGCGCATGATCGGATGCTTCCTTGTGTCCTGCCTCGGGATCGACCTTCACGTCGATGACGACGGGCCCCTTCATACGATGACCTTCCTCGATCGCGTCGCGAAGCTCGCCAGGATGCGTCACGGTCAGGCCGCGCCCACCGAGCCCCTCCGAGATCTTCGCAAAATCGCAGTCCACGAAGTCAACGGCAATGCGGTTCGCGCCGAGATTATCGCGCACCATGCCGAGGCCGGCATTATTGTCGACGATGTACACGAGGTCGAGATTTTGCTGCACGCACGTCGTGATGGTCTGCAGCGTCATCATGAAACCACCGTCGCCCGCGAGGCACGTCACGCGGCGATTGGGCAGCACGAGCTTGGCGGCGGCAGCAGCCGGCGCACCCCAACCCATGGCGCCCGTACCACCGGCGACGAGGAACTGATGGGGATGCGTGCTCCTGAGGCCGAACGTGGCCCAGATACGGTTCGCGCCGGCATCGAGCGTGATGAGATCGTCCTTGCCGATGAAGCCCTGCATGGCACTGATGATGTCGGCGTGATGCACGCTGCCTTGGCCAGCCTTGAGTGCGGGCAGGCGGTCGAAGTCCCACTTGTCGCGCAGTGACGCGATGTGCGCGAGGCGCGCGGCCTTCTTCGCCGCACCGAGCTCGAGCTTGGCGAGCTCCGCAATGACATCAGCGACGTCGGCCGTGATGGCGTGATCGACCGGATAGACCCAGCCCGCATTGCGCGGATCGATGTCCACCTGCACGAGCGCCTGCTCTCCGGGACGGATCATCGCGGGATCGCGGAAGCGCGTGTAGTCCGGCCCCATGCTCGCGCCGAGCATGACAATGAGATCGGCAGCAGCCACAGCGCGGTTCGCACACGCATGTCCCCACGTGCCGAGCATGCCGACCGCAATCGGTGCCTTCTCGGAAATCACGCCCTTGCCATTGTAGCTCGTGGCAACGGCGATGCCGCTCGCCATGGCGAGATCCTGCAGCGCCTGGCCGGACTCGGTCATCGTCACACCGTTGCCGGCAATGATCAGCGGCCGCTCGGCGCGCGCGAGCATATCAGCGAGCTTCTTGACGGCGGCAGCATCAGGACGCGGCGGCGTGTAGCGATGATAGCCCGCTGAAGGATAGAGCACCGGCTTCATGTCGGCCGGGGCTTCCGCGCGGATCATCGGCGTCTTCATCACAACTGCGGCCGGCCCCATGCGCGGCAGGCTCGCGTGCTTGATCGCCATCTGCACACCGTAGACGGCTTCCTGCGGCGCTGTCGCATACGTGCAGTACTTCGTGATCGGCTTCAGTGACGCCATGGCGTCCGCGCCAGCATAGTCTCCGGTCATGGTCTGATAGACGCCCATCTGTCCATAGCCGTCATAGTCTGACGTCTCGGTCAGCACGACCATGGGCGAACCGGCGAAGTGCGCCTCGAGAATGCCCATGCCGCCGATCGTGGTGATCCACGGCCCCTGCCCCATGAGCACCGACGGCCGCCTCAGCAATCGCCCTGCCGTCTGCGCCATAACGGACGCGATCCACTCGGAGCGTGTGAGCACGACGTTGAGCTTCTTCTCCTGCGCCTTGAAGGCAGGCAATGACCATGTGATGCCGAGACCGGGAAGCGTGAAGGCATGTGTAATGCCCCCTTCGACCAGGGCATTGACGACGAGTTCGTTGGTCTTGACCATGTGCGCCGCTGGCCTCCAAATGAGAGTGTCATCGAGTTCTGTTTTGCATTGCGGAATACTGGATTTCTCACCCCGAAAGGTGCAATACGATCCGCAACGAGATGCGTGATTGCACACGAGGACGCCCATGACAAGCAACAACAGAGCCGTGGTGGTTACCGGCGCTTCCGGCTTCTTATCCGCATGGATATTGCCCAAACTGATCGCACGCGGCCGCAAAGTCGTGGCAATCGATATCGCGCGCGATGAAACCCGCCTCCGGCAGGCGACGCAGGGGCAGCCTCCTCCAGGCATCGCCTGGGAGACGGCCGATCTGACCGCCGACGGAATTATGTCTCGCATAGCAGAACAATATGCGGCCGACACCATCCTGCATCTCGCGGCGCTGCAGATCCCGGCCTGCAAGGCAAATCCGATCGCAGGGGCCAAGGTGAACGTCGTCGGGCACGTGGGTGTCCTCGAAGCGGCGCGTCACGTCGGCGCGCGCGTCGTCTACACGAGCTCGGTCGCCGCCAAGCCGCGCGGCGCTGCTGGCCTGCCCCACGAAGCGGCGCCATGTTCTAAGTTAGAATCCGGCCGTCGCTGGCCAGCGGCTGATCTGGCCGAAGCGGAGCGTAGGGCAGAGCAGATGCTGGCGGCAAGATCGTTTCGGGCGCCGGCGGTCGATAGCCGAGCGATGAGTGCGGTCTGACGGCATTGTAGTGGCGACGCCAAGCTTCG
>JAEZRM010000047.1 GCA_023412805.1 Pseudomonadota bacterium
GCGGGTCTCGATGGTTCCGACGGTGCTCGTCGCGATCCCGTTCACCGTTCTGGTGAGCTTCACGATCAACATCCTGTTGCGGGAGATCGGCGCGGCCGACCTCAGTGGGGCCGGTGCAGCTCTCGGCGCCGTCACACAGGTCGGCCCCATCGTCACGGTGCTCATCGTCGCGGGTGCCGGCGCCACCGCGATCTGCGCGGATCTCGCGGCCCGAACCATTCGCGAAGAGATCGACGCCATGCGCGTGCTGGGCATCAATCCGATCCACCGCCTCGTGGTGCCCCGTGTGCTCGCGTCGACCGTCGTCGCCCTGCTGCTCAACGGTCTCGTCTGCACGATCGGCATCCTCGGCGGCTTCCTCTTCTCGGTGTACGTCCAGGACGTCAACCCGGGTGCGTTCGTCAACGGCATCACGCTCCTCACCGGTTTCGGCGAACTTATGATCTCGATGCTCAAGGCTGGATTGTTCGGCATGATCGCGGGGCTGATGGCCGCGTATCTCGGCATGAACGTTCGCGGTGGAGCGAAGAGTGTCGGTGACGCCGTCAACCAGACCGTCGTGTTCTCGTTCATGGCGCTGTTCGTGGTCAACGTGCTCATCACCGCCATCGGCATCAAGTTGACGTCCGGGTGAGTGACAGGGTGGTGAAGTAGATGGCTCTGGTGGCATCGGGACGTTTCGTCCGCACTCGGCGGCGTATCGCGCGCACATCGCGCTCGGTGGACCGCGTCGGTGAGCAGGCACTGTTCTTCTGGCGTGCTCTCGCGTGGTCCCCGCGTGCCCTCCTGCACTACCGGAAGGAAGTGCTGCGGCTCATCGCCGAGATCAGCATGGGCACCGGCGCGCTCGCGGTCATCGGCGGCACCGTGGTCATCGTCGGGTTCCTGACGCTGTTCACCGGCGGCACCATCGCCGTCCAGGGCTTCAGCTCGCTCGGAAACATCGGTGTCGAGGCACTCACGGGCTTCTTCGCAGCATTCATCAACGTGCGTATCGCCGCACCGGTCATCGCGGGCATCGGCCTGGCGGCCACCATCGGCGCGGGCTCGACCGCGCAGCTCGGTGCGATGCGGGTCTCCGAGGAGATCGACGCCCTCGAATCGATGGCGATCCCGTCGATTCCGTACCTCGTCTCGACACGGGTCATGGCCGGCATCATCGCGATCGTCCCGCTCTACTCGCTGGCAGTCATCGCGTCGTTCGTCGCGAGCCGTTTCGCGACGGTGGTGCTCAACGGACAGTCAGGCGGCGTCTACGACCACTACTTCTCGACGTTCCTGATACCGACGGACATCCTCTGGTCGTTCGTGCAGGCAATTGTGATGGGTGTGGCTGTGATGCTCATCCACACCTACTACGGCTTCAACGCCAGCGGTGGACCGGTGGGTGTGGGCGTGGCGGTCGGCAACGCCGTCCGGGCCTCGCTCATCGCAGTCGTGACCGTGACCCTGCTGATCTCGCTGGCGATCTACGGCCAGTCCGGCAACTTCAACCTCTCGGGATAGGCGGAGGAGCGTTGACCGAATCAAGGTGGAAGACGAAGGTCGCCGCGGCTGTGATGGTGCTGAGCCTCGTCGCGATCGTCGTAGTGGCGCTGACCATGTTCGTCGGCGGTTTCGAGAAGAGCGAGCCGGTCACCGTGACGGCCGCACGGTCGGGTCTTGTGATGGAGCCCGACGCCAAGGTCAAGTTGCGTGGTGTCGAGGTCGGCCGTGTCGCCTCGATCGACGAGGTGGACGGCCAGGCCCGCATCAAGCTAGACATGGATCCCTCGCAGATGCACCTGATTCCGGCGAACTCGCCCGTCGAGATCAAGTCGACCACCGTGTTCGGGGCCAAGTACGTCAACTTCGTCACGCCTGCCGACCCGTCGCCCAAGTCCCTGCAGCCGGGCGCGGTGATCGGCGCGGAGAGCGTCACCGTCGAGTTCAACACTCTGTTCCAGAACCTGTCGACGCTGCTGCAGCAGATCGAGCCCGAGAAGCTCAACGCCACCCTCGGCGCCATCTCGTCGGCGCTCAACGGTCGCGGCAACGAGCTCGGTGAGCTGCTCGGCGAGACCGACGCGTATCTGAAGAAGATGAATCCGGTTCTGCCGCAGTTGAAGCAGGACCTCAACGCGGCGGCCACCGTGACCAACACCTACGCCGACGTCACTCCGGATCTGATGACTCTGCTCGGCAATCTGACCGCCACCAGCGGAAGTATCGTCGAAGAGCGGGAGAACCTGCGTATGACGCTGGAGAACGCCGTGGCGCTGTCGAACAACGGCAATCAGTTGCTCACAGACAACGAGGCGGACCTGGCGCGTGCGCTCGAACTGTTGGAGCCGACCACGGCCCTCCTGTCCGGGTACTCCCCAGCCATCTCGTGCCTCGTCGTCGGACTCAACAAAGCCCGCCCGATGGCCGAGCAGATCGAGGGCGGCGGCCAGGCAGGCTTCGCGATGAGCACGAACTTTCTTTCGGGTCTCGCACCTTATACGTATCCGCGGGACCTGCCCAAGGTCAACGCCACCGGTGGCCCCAACTGCTGGGGTCTACCCGACTTCGATCCCAAGCGAGACGGGAACGCGCCGTTCGTGGTGGCCGATGTCGGCAATGTTCCGTACACGCCGTCGACGAAGACCACACTGAGTATGCCGACCCTGTTC
>JAEZRM010000066.1 GCA_023412805.1 Pseudomonadota bacterium
CCGAGCTCGGCCGGCTGCTGGCCTTCGCCAACGAAGCCGTCGATCGACCAGGTGTTGACGAACTCGCCGGGCTTCTTCGGCGCATCGGCGACCTGGGTGTCGCGCTCGGCGATGTGCATTACCTTGATGCCGAGATCGCGGGCGAGCAGCGCCCAGCCCACGCGGTCACGCGGGGTGCGCACCTTGTGGCCCGTGTCCTTGGCGATGTTGAGCATCGCCTCCTTGACGAAGTGCGAGACGAGGCCCGGGTTCGCGCCATGTGTCAGCACGGCCGTCGGGCCGCCGCGGTACTTCGGCGCGAGCGCCAGGGCCGACTCGCGCAGCGCGTAGTGGGAGCGCTGCGACGGCGTCAGGGACGGGTCGGTGTAGCCGCCCGCCCATGGCTCGATGCAGGTGTCGAGATAGAACGCGCCCTTTTCGTGGGCGAGCTCGATCAGCGCCACCGACGAAACGTCGACGGACAGGTTGAGCAGGAAGTCGCGGGCGCCGAGCATGGGCTCGAGGACCGCGCGGTAGTTCTCGCGCGTCAACGGCTCGACGCGGAAGTCGATGCCGTACTCGGCCGCGATCTCCCGTCCCGCCTCGGCGGCGGTGATGATGGTGATCTTCTCACGCGGCATATCGATGTGGCGCAGGACCAGCGGCAGGACACCCTGGCCGATGCTGCCGAAGCCGACCATGACCAGGCGGCCATTGAACTTGACGTGCTTCATCTTCGGTCTCCTTCCAACCCCGCTACGCGGGCGGGCTACCGCGGGGCGCTCAGGCCCCGCGGGATCCGGTTTCGATGAACGACGTGATCAAGCGAGTTCGGGCTCGACGCCCGGCGTCGCCAGCAGCGGACCGTCGCTCACCTCGACGAGGCGGGCGCGGTCGAAGCCGTTGAACGCCGTGCGCAGGCAGGCGCCGTAGGCGCCGAGCTGGCCGATCTCCACGAAGTCGCCCTCGCGGATGTCGTCCGGCAGCTCGAACGGCCCCTTCATGCGGTCGGCCGAGTCGCAGGTCGGACCCCACAGCTCGAACGCCGCCGTCGCCGCCTCGCTCGCCGCGCCCTCGATGCGGATCAGCCGCACCGGGAAGCGCCAGCCGAGCGTGCCGGCATCCGACAGGCTGCCGTAAACGCCGTCGTTCACATACAGCGCGTTGCCGCGCCGCAGCTCGACCTGCACGACGACCGAAGCGCCGGCGCCGACGATCGCGCGGCCGGGCTCCGCCCACAGCTCAGTGCCTTCCGGCAGGCCGAGGGCGGCAAAGCCCGCCTCGATCTCCGCCATGTAGGCGCCGAGCTCCGGCGGCGTCATGTCCGGGTAGCTGACCGGGAAGCCGCCGCCGCCATCGACGATGTCGACCGCAACACCGGCGCGCCGGATCGCCTCGCCCGCGCGCTCGAGGGCGCGCCGGTAGGCGAGCGGCTCCAGGCACTGCGAGCCGACATGGAAGGCGATGCCGAGACGGCGGGCGAGCGGTCGCGCCGCGCGCAGCAGCGCTGCCGCGTCGTCGAGCTCAGCACCGAACTTGCCGGACAGGTCGTAGCCCGCGTTGCCCTTGGGCAGAGCCAGCCGCACGATCAGGCCGAGGTCGCTCGCGTCGCCGGTCTCGGCGCGCAGCTTCGCCAGCTCGTCAAAGCTGTCGAGCGCGAAGTCGCGCACGCCGAAGCGCGCGTAAGCTTCGCGGATCGCCGCACGGCTCTTGACCGGGTGCATGTAGTGGATCGCCGCCTCGGGCAGGACCGAGCGCACCAGCGACACTTCGGCCGGCGAAGCGCAGTCGTAGTGGCGGACGCCGCCGGCCCACGCCGCGCGCAGCACGGCAGGCTCCGGGTTGCACTTGACGGCATAGAGCACGTCGCCGGGGAAGGCCGCGACGAAGCGCTGCGCCGCTGCCGTGATGACCGAGGGTCGCAGGCAGTAAAGCGGCTCCGACGGGCGCTCGGCGGCGACGACGGTGTCGACGCGCGGACGCGGCGCCTCGATCGGCGCGAAGCGTCGTCGCAGCGGCGAAACGGCGGTACGAACTCGGGTTCGGGCCATCGCAAATCCTCTGGCGATCAGCGGGCGCACGGACGCCCTTGGGCGCGGTTGGTCCGGCGCTTCGCCATCAGCGAAGCCGGGCCGGCCGCGACAAAAGCAAAAGAAGGTTCAGACCGCCGCAGCCGATGTGCTGCGACGGTGGCCTTCACCGATCAACAGGATGGAGAGAAGGCGCTCCATGCCGGGCAACCATATCCACCTCCCTTAAGGACACCGGCCCACTGTCGACCGGTTCGACCGAAAAGGACGCGTTACGTCGTTGCATAGCCTCCACAGGGCCATCGGCACGTGCGATTTGCGTCTGTCCGCCTATGTAATTCAGTTGCGCCCCAACGCAAGAAAATTCTGGGGCTCGTCATAAAAAATTCGACGCATGTGACTTGCCTGCGTCATTTTCGCGGCGCCGCGGCCAGCGAAAGGTACTCGTAGGCGACGGTTGCGCCCGCGAGCGCGGTGATCTCTGCGACGTCGTAGGCCGGCGAGACCTCGACGACGTCCATGCCGACGAAATTCACGCCGCCGAGTCGCCGCAGCACGGCTTGCGTCTGCCACGTCGCGAGTCCGCCGATCTCCGGCGTGCCCGTGCCCGGCGCGAAGGCGGGATCGAGCGCGTCGATATCGAAGCTCAGGTAAGCGTTACCGCCGCCGACGACCTCGCGCGCGCGCTGCGCTATGGCCTGCGGGCCGGCGACATGCACGTCCTCCGCGGAGACGACCGTGACGCCCTTGCCGATCGTCCAGTCCCACACCTCGCGCTGCACCGGCGAGCGGATGCCGATCTGGATCGTGCGGCGCGGATCGATCAAGCCCTCCTCGATGGCGTGGAAGAAGACCGAACCATGGCCATAGCGCAGCCCGAAACTGTCGGGCCAGGTGTCGACATGCGCGTCGAAATGAACCAACCCGAGCATCCCGTGCCGCTTGCGCGCCGCGCGTAGCAGCGCGAGCGTCACGGCGTGGTCGCCGCCCAGAGCGATCAGGTGCCGGATCTCCGCGGACTGCCGCTCGATCAGCGCCAGGCTCTTCTCCACCTCGCCAAGCGCGATGGCGAAATCGCCGATATCG
>JAEZRM010000076.1 GCA_023412805.1 Pseudomonadota bacterium
CCCCAAGACCAAATGGACGCCCAAGGACTTCGGCAACGTGCCGATGAAGGTTCAGGGCTGGACCGACTTCGGCTTCGGCATGCTGTCGGCGGGCACGCTGCAGCTCACGATGCTCGACGCCCTGGGCCGGCCGAAATTCACCTGCGCCCTGGCCGACGAGACCAGGGCGCCGCGCTGCCGCTAGCCGGTAGTTCGGAGAGCATAAAGGGAGCGATCTACAACCGAGGTTGTCATTCCCCCGGCTGCAGCCTATGATTGCAGCAGGGGGAACCATGGTAGATCCGGCTGACAACGGCCATGAGCCGACAGATCCTGCCGAGCTGCCGTCGGCCGAGAAGATCTATGCCATCACGAGCGCCACGATGGGGGCCTTCGAGTTCCTGGTGCTGCTGCTGGCGAGCGCCTGTCTGACGCTCTTTGCCGGAATGGCTCTGTATGCCTATGAGACGGAAGACTTCGACTTCGACGTCGACAAGGCTCTGATCATCTTCGGCTCGGGCCTGGGGCTCATGTTGGTCCTGGTGATCGTCAGCCTGTTTCCGAGCTTCACCGCGCGACGGCTGACACAGGCCCTCGCGAAAGTCATCGAAGCCGCCGCCGAGGTGCGTTCGAGGAGGGGGCTATGAGCGGCTGGCTCATCGCCTTGATCCAGGCGCTGCTCGTCGGTCTCGCCGGATACCTGATCGTCCTCATCCTGAAGCCCGGCAATACGACCAGGGGCACAACGACCAGCGGGCCTGGCCGCTCACCGCAGGAGATGCGAACGCGACTCGTGCTCGCGACGATCGGCGTGCTGTTCTGTGCGATGTCGTTCGTCGTGCTGGCGATCGCCTCCCAGCCGGTCCTGCGGAGATCGGAAGCGGCGCAGTCGCACGCGCCCGCGAAGGTGGCGGTCGATGCCATTGCCTGGGTGCAGTTCCGGTTCGTCGAGTCGGCGCAGAACAACTCGAATGCCTTGAGCGCACGCGCCCTGATCGGTCCGAACGATACTTGCCCGGACATCACGATCGGCGAGGGGCGGGGCGAGAGGATGGTTCGCCGCGAGGATCCGAGAAGCCGGCTGTTCGGGACGTTGTGCGAGTTCGCGCTGACCCTCGCCGATCCGAGGCGTGTCGAGATCACCCATCATGGCAAGTCGCTCTGGAAGCAGACGATCACGCGCTCGGCGCAGGATATCCTGCTGCTGGGCGACACGGGCTGCAGGCTTGTCCAGTACGAGGACCAGGCATGCAACGAGGCGGCGGCCTGGCCGCTGGGCAAGCTGGCGGCCGCTGCGGCCGCCAAGCCGGTCCAACTGGTCGTGCATGTCGGTGACTATCTCTATCGCGAGCGGCCTTGCATGCGCGACGAGTTGCCGGCCAATTGCAATCCCGGTCCCCATGGTGACAACGAAGCGGCCTGGCGGAAGGATTTTTTCGAGCCAGCCAAGAGGCTCCTGGCGAAGGCGCCATGGATCATCGTTCGCGGCAATCACGAGGATTGCCAGCGCGGCGGCTACGGCTGGTTCTACTATTTCGGTGAGCCCGACTCGCCAGTTTGCCAGCTCGCGCATCCGACGTCGTACCTGTCGCTGAGCGGCCTCACCTTCATCAATCTCGATACCGCCCATGCCGAGGACGAGCACGCGAAGGAAATGACGAAGAATGAATGGGCTCTCGCGACGAAGGCGCACATCGGCTCGAAGATCGGTCCGGCCGGACCGGTGTTCTTTCTGACACACAAACCCCTGTATGCGGTCTGCGACAAGTTCAAGGTGCCGTCGCCGGCGATCGCGACGATCGACTACAATTGCAAGAACCTCGACAAGGGTGAATTGAACGTCGTTCGCGACGTCTATGCCAATCTGGCGAGCGTGGCTGCCGGTCGCCCGCTCGTCATCGTTGGCGGCGACATCCATACCTTCCAGGTGGTTGACGTCGCGGCTGGGCAGGATGCGAGCCGAGCCAATCTGACCGCGACGCAAGTCGTCATCGGCAATGGCGGCACATTGCGCGACGATTACTCGGGCCTGCATGGCATGAAAGAGGTCCGGTACCGGCAAGAGGCCCCGAAAGACTCCAACAACCTCTCGCGAGACGATGCGAACAGGAAGCTCGCGTATGATGGCACTGCGCGAGTCTGGCACAGCTTCGGCTTCGGCATCGTCAAGGTGAAGTCGGGAGCGGCACCGTCGATCGAGCTGACAATGCACGACGCCAGCGGCATGCCGGCGTTCACCTGCACCCTCGGCGCCGGGCTCGGCCCGACGACGGGCTGCTAGATCGAGCGCGCCACCGCGTCGATGATGGCTGCTGCGTCGAGCTTGTAGGCGCGGTAGAGGTCGGGGATGTCGCCAGACTGGCCGAAGCTTTCGATGCCGAGAGGCACGACGCGCTGACCGCGCACGCCGCCCAGCCACGACAGCGCCAGCGGATGGCCGTCGAGCACGGTGACGATACGGGCGTCGCGGGACAAAGGCGTCAGCAGCCGCTCGACCGGTGCAGCCGAGCGGTCGACGGCACCGGTGGTGCGGCCGCGATTGCGCTGCGCCGCCAGCCAGTCGGCATGCAGTCGATCGGCCGAGGTGAGGACGAGCAGGCCCGCGCCGGCGAAGTCCTTCACGATGCTTTCGTGCGCGGCGATCGCCTCGGGCGTCACGGCGCCCATGCAGACGATGGCGATGTCGGCGCCGTCTTCCGGGGCTGCAAACCAGTAACCGCCATCGACGATGTCGGCCTGCTGCTGCGCGGAGAGCGTGCGCTCGGGCTGCGCCAGGCTGCGGGTCGAGAGTCGCAGGTAGATCGAGGAGCCCTTCGGTTGCTGCATGTGCTCCAGGCCGAAGCGCATCAGCACCGCGAGCTCGTCGACATAGGCCGGCTCGTAGGAGAGCAGACCGGGCTGGCCGATGCCGATCAGCGGCGTATGGATGCTCTGATGTGCGCCGCCCTCGGGCGCCAGGGTCACGCCCGAGGGCGTGGCCACGATCATGAAGCGCGAGTCCTGGTAACAGGCGTAGTTCAGCGCATCGAGGCCGCGGGCGATGAAGGGATCGTACAGCGTGCCGATCGGCAGCAGGCGGGTGCCGAACAGCTCGTGGCTGAGGCCAAGTGCTGCGAGCTGGATGAACAGGTTGTTCTCGGCGATGCCGAGCTCGATGTGCT
>JAEZRM010000089.1 GCA_023412805.1 Pseudomonadota bacterium
GCCGCGAGCCGCAGCGCGCCACCGAGCCGCCGCCACGCGAGCCCGTGCCGCCACCGCCCGAGCGCAATCGCTAGGGCACCCGGGCGACCCGCCGACATCGATCCGTGCGCGCACGTGGCCGGGCAGCAATGGCGTCGGCAACGGGATTTGGCTAAGCTCAGTCGTCGCGTTGCCAAGTCGTGTCAGGATTGTCATGCAAGGTTTTGAGAATGCCAGCCGAAATCGGGATCGGTTGTGGCATTGTGGGGGGCTGCGCCAGCGCTGGCGGCGAGGGCCGTTGATCCGTGGCCTCGGTATGGTGTTGCTCGCCTCCGCGGCTCTCCTGTCCGAGCGCGCCATCGCGCAAACGCCCGCAAATGACCGCCCCGTCGTGAGTAAGAGCTTCATCGAGCGACTAGCCGAATGGTTCCTCGACACGAACCGCGCGCATCAGGATCTGCTCACGCGTCTCAGCCGGCAGGTTCAGAATGCGCCTCCGGGCTCGCAGGTCGCTGCGCCCGCCCCCGCACCACCGCCACCGGCCCCCGAGGTCGAGAAGCACGCCGAACCCGCCCCTCAGATCGCGCGCCAGCCCGACGAGGCCACCCGCATCGAGGCACTCAAGAAGGCGGAAGAGAAGCTCGCGGCCGAAGAAGCGCGCCGCGTAGCGGACGAGCAGCAGGCAGAGGCCGCGCGCCGCCAGGAGGAGGCAGCCCGCAAGGCTGAAGCCGACGCCGTCGCCGAGCGCGAACGCTCCGAGGCCGCACGCCGTGCCGCGATCGCCGAGCGCGAGGCTTCGGAAAAGCGACGCCAGGAAGAAGCAGCGCAGCTGTTCGAACAGGCACGGCGTGAGCGCGAGGCGCGCGACGCGGAAGAGGCTGCGCGCCTCAAGCTCGAAGCGGAGCAGAAGCAGCGGGACGCCGAAGTGCGCCGGCAGGCCGAGGCCATGGCCAAGGACATGGCCGAGCGCGGTCTGCGCGAAGCAGAAATGCGCGCCGCAGAGGAGCGCGCGCGCCGAATTGCCGAGGAGGCCCGCGCTGCGGAGCGCCGCGAGATCGAAGAAGCGCGCAAGCTTGCCGAAGCAGCAGAGCGCGCGGCCGACGAGCGTGCACGCCTTGCCGAGCAGCAGCGCGCGCGCGAGGCGGCAGCCCGCGCCGTCGAGGAACGCAAGCGCGCCGCGGAACAGCAGGCGCGCGAGGCCGAAGCCCGTAAGCTCGCCGAGACGGCGGCGCGCGCTGCGGACGAACGTCGCCGTATGGAGGCGCAGCAGGCGCGCGAAGCCGAGGAGAAGAAGCTCGCGGAGGCACGCGCCGAGGCCGAGCGCGTGCAGCGTGCCGCCGAGAAACCGACCCCTCCCGCAGAGGCTCGCCTGGCCGAGGTTCGCCCGACTGAAACGAGCGGCGCTGGTCGGGCGGTTGCGGCAGTTTCCTCGCCCCCGCCGGCGGTCTCGTCGCGACGTGTGGCGCCCTCGCGCAAGACAACACAGCGCACGGCAGCGCTTCGCAAGCGGACACGCAAGCGCTCGGTGGCTTCCCGCTGCCACCCCTGCGCACCATCGAGGCAGGTGCGGAAGAAGACACGTCCCGCCGTGGCGAGCTATCGCCGCAAAGCTCGCCGATCGACTGCCGGGCACCGCGATTTCGTCCTGTGCCGGCCGCCGGGCAAGCCGCGCCTTTCGCGGCGTTGAGGCGTCCTCAGTACTGATGCGTGCATAGTTCGGTCGCGCAGGCGCAATTTTCCGCGCGAGATGCTATGAGCAGGCGCGCCACCTACCCAGCGGAGAGAAGCCGCGAGGCCGGCAGCCATCCAGGAGCCAGTTCATGCAGCGCGAAGCGAGCGCGGGATCTGCGCCGCAGCCGAGACGGCAAGCAGGACAAGAGACGCCGCAACGCGGTTCTCTGAGAGCACTGCGTGGCATCTTTCCTTATGTCTGGCCGAGCGATCGGCCGGATCTCAAGCGCACGGTCATCATCTCGCTCGTTCTGATGCTGTTCGCCAAGCTGGTGACGGTCGCCATGCCGTTCACCTACAAGTGGGCGACGGACGCGCTCGTCGCGGCGACCGGCACGCAGCAGCCCGCCGGTGCATCCTGGAGCTGGCTCATTGGTGCGCCGATCGCGGCCACGCTGCTCTACGGCGCCGCGCGTATTGCCATTGTGATCTTCTCGCAGGCGCGCGAAGGGCTCTTCGCAAAGGTGGCGATGAATGCCGTGCGCCAGCTCGCGCTCACGACCTTCGAGCACATGCACGAGCTTTCCTTGCGCTTTCATCTCGAACGCAAGACCGGCGGCCTCACGCGCGTGCTCGAGCGCGGGCGTAATGGTATCGAGAACATCACGCGCATGACGCTGATGACATTTGTGCCGACGATCGTAGAGTTCGCGCTCGTGCTCGGCGTTCTCGCCTTCGAGTTCGACTGGCGGTACGTCCTGGTCGTGACCGCCATGATCGGCCTCTACCTCTGGTTCACGATTTTCGCGACCGAGTGGCGTATTCGCATTCGCCGCACGATGAACGAGAGCGACAGCGACGCCAACACCAAAGCCATCGACAGCCTGCTCAACTACGAGACGGTCAAGTATTTCGGCGCCGAAGCCCGCGAGGCGGCGCGCTACGATGCTTCACTCGCGACCTACGAGCGCGCGAGCGTCAAGACCTACACATCGCTTGCGTGGCTCAATACGGGGCAGGCGGTGATCTTCACGCTGGCGCTGACATTCTGCATGGTGATGTCGGCGCGCGACGTCATCGCAGGCACCAACACGCTCGGCCAGTTCATCATGGTCAATGCGCTGATGATTCAGCTCTTCATTCCGCTGAATTTCATGGGCATGGTGTATCGCGAGATCAAGCAGGGTATTACCGACATCGAGATCATGATGGATGTTCTCGAGCAGCCTGCCGAGGTCGCCGACAAGCCGGGTGCACGTGAGCTTGCCGTCAGTGGTGGTGCCGTGCGTTTCGAGAATGTGCGCTTTCACTACGAGCCCGAGCGGCAAATCTTGGATGGTCTGTCCTTCGAGGTGCCAGCGGGGAAGATGGTCGCGATCGTTGGTCCCTCGGGTGCCGGAAAATCCACGATCAGCCGCATTCTGCTGCGTTTCTACGATGTTGCCGGCGGACGCGTGACGATCGACGGGCAGGATATCCGCGATGTGACGCAGGAAAGTTTGCGCGCGGCCATCGGCGTCGTGCCGCAGGATACGGTGCTCTTCAACGACACCATTCTCTACAACTTGAAATACGGCCGTCCCGGCGCGACCGAGGAAGAAGTCGCGACCGCGGCGCGTCTCGCGCAGATCGATGCCTTCATCAAGACGCTGCCGGAGGGCTACGGCACCATGGTCGGCGAGCGGGGGCTCAAGCTTTCAGGCGGCGAGAAGCAGCGCGTCGCCATCGCGCGCACGATCCTCAAGGCGCCGCCCATCCTCATGCTCGACGAAGCGACGAGTGCGCTCGACAGTCATACCGAGAAGGAAATCCAGGACGCGCTCGACAAGGTCGCGAAGGATCGCACGACGCTCGTCATCGCCCACCGCCTCTCGACCATCGTGCACGCCGACAACATCATCGTGCTCGACAAGGGTCGGCTCATCGAACAGGGCACGCACGGCGAGCTGATGGCGCGCGATGGTCTCTATGCATCGCTGTGGAACCGCCAGCGCCAGGCCGAGAAGGCGCGCGAGGATCTCGCGGCGGCGCTGGCCCAGGAAGGCGAGCGCATCACGGGCGGGCATCTTCAGCCGGAAGTCATTACGCCGGAGGCGAAGCCGCCCGGTGATCCGGCAGTGTGACACGACCGGATCACGGGCGCGGTTGCAGCGCGCTCAGCGCGGCGCGAGACGGATGGCGCCGTCGAGGCGAATGCACTCGCCGTTGAGCATCACATTCTCACAGATATGCGTCGCGAGCGCCGCGTACTCCGTCGCGCTGCCAAGGCGCGAGGGGAAGGGAACGGACGCGGCGAGGGCGTTGCGTGCATCCTCCGGCAGACCATCGAACATCGGCGTGTGAAAGAGCCCCGGGAGGATACCGCAGACGCGGATGCCGCTCTGTGCGAGGTCACGCGCGACGGGCAGCACCATGGACTTCACGCCGCCCTTCGATGCCGCATAAGCCACCTGCCCGATCTGGCCATCTTCGGCTGCGACCGAGGACGTATTGATCATGACGCCGCGCTCGCCGTCAGGACCTACGGGATCGAGTGTCAGCATCCCGGCCGAGCTCCGCGACATCATGAGAAATGTGCCGATCAGGTTGATCGAGATCACGCGTGCGAAGCTTGCGAGATCATGCGGGACGGGCGGCGCGCCCTCCTTGCCCTTGCGTGCCGTGCGCTGGCCGATGGCAATGCCGGCGCAATTGACGAGAATGCGCTCCTGTCCGTGGGCTTTGCGAACGGCGGCGAGCGCCGCATCTACATCCGCCTCGCTGGTGACGTCACACTTGGCGAAAGTACCGCCGAGTTCCTTGGCGAGCGCTGTGCCGGCGGATTCGTTCACGTCGAGAATGCCGACTTTTACGCCCTTGCCCGCGAGCGCGCGCGCCGTTGCGGCGCCAAGACCGGATGCGCCGCCGGTGATCACGGCGGCAATGTCTTTTCCAAGCTGCATAGTGGATGCTCCTTCCATGTCCGAATGCCGGGCCCGTGATCGAAGCCCGGTGCGATACTCAATTCTCAGGCCGGCAGGTCAGCGGCGCTCAGATCTCCTTCGCCGTTTCGCGCAGCCGGAATTTCTGGATCTTGCCCGTCGAGGTCTTCGGCACTTCCGCAAAGACCACGTGGCGCGGGCATTTGTAGTGCGCGAGATGCTCGCGGCACCAGGCAATGACGTCAGAGGCGAGCAACTCGGCGCCGGGCTTCAGCTCGATGAAAGCGCACGGCGTTTCGCCCCACCGCTCATCGGGTTTGGCAACGACGGCGCAGGCGGCGATCGAGGGATGCTTGTAGAGCACGTCCTCGACCTCGATCGATGAAATGTTCTCGCCGCCCGAAATGATGATGTCCTTCGAGCGATCCTTGAGCTGGATGTAGCCGTCCGGATGCAGCACGCCGAGATCGCCCGAGTGGAACCAGCCGCCGGCAAAGGCTTCGTCGGTCGCCTGCGGGTTCTTGAGATAGCCCTTCATGACGATGTTGCCGCGGAACATGACCTCGCCGAGTGTCTCGCCGTCGCTCGGCACGATCTCCATGGTCTCGGGGTTCATCACCGTGAGCCCGTCGAGCGCGGCATAGCGCACGCCCTGGCGCGCCTTCTTCTGGGCGCGCGCCGAGGGATCGAGCACGTCCCATTCGCTCTTCCATTCGTTGACGGAGGCGGGGCCGTACGTCTCGGTCAGGCCATAGACATGCGTGACATCGAAGCCCGCCTGCTCCATGCGCGAGAGTACGGCTTCGGGCGGCGGCGCGGCGGCCGTGATGAACTGCACGCGATGCGGCAGCGGCCGCACTTCGTTCGCCGTTGCGTTGAGAAGTGAGGACATGACGATCGGCGCGCCGCAGAGGTGCGTGACCTTGTGCTCGGCCATGGCCTCGAAAATGGCGCCGGCGCGCACCCAGCGGAGGCAGACGTGTGTGCCGGATGCGGCGGTGACCGTCCACGGAAAGCACCAGCCATTGCAGTGGAACATCGGCAGCGTCCAGAGATAGACGGAATGCCGGCTCATCTGCGCCGAGACGATATTGGCGTAGCACATGAGGTGCGCGCCACGATGATGGTAGACGACGCCCTTGGGATTGCCGGTCGTGCCGGACGTGTAGTTGAGCGAGATCGCGTCCCACTCGTCGTCCGGCGTGCGCCACTTGTATCCGGCGAAACCGCGCTTGATGAAATCTTCGTACTCGACGGGGCTCAGCCGCTCGCCGACCTGTGGGAACTCGGGATCGTCATACTCGACGAGGCGCGGCTTCACGCGGCACTTCTCGATCGCCTCCTTGATGGTCGCGGAGAACTCGCGATCGTAGATCAGGACTTTCGACTCGGCATGGTCGAGCTGGAAGGCGACGATCGCGGCGTCGAGGCGCGTGTTGATGGAATGCAGGACGGCGCCGGTCATGGGCACGCCAAAGTGTGCCTCCAGCATCGGCGGCGTATTCGGCAGCATGACCGATACGGTGTCGCCCGGGCCGATCCCGAGCCAGGCAAGCGCGGAGGCAAGGCGGCGGGCGCGCTCGTAGAGCTGGGCATAGGTAAAGCGCTGCCGCCCATGGATGACGGCGACGTGCTCGGGATGAACCGCCGCGGAGCGCTCGAGGAAGGTGAGCGGCGTCAGGGGTTGATGGTTCGCCGGAGTCTTGCCGAGATGGACGTCGTATGGATTTTGGGACATGAGGTTCGATCATGCTGCGGAAATGGCGCTGCGGTAGCCTTGCCGGAAGCTATCCGAGCCCCAGGATCGGAGCAACGTTCCGCTCAGGCCAGCATCGATCGTTCACATGCAACGGCAGGATCGTGCAATGCGTTGCTCCGTACAACGCGTCAGGCGCAGCCGTCTCACATCTAGGTGAAAGCTGCAAAAGCGAATCACCCAACGGAGGCAAATCTGCCAAAGATATGGCGCAATCGATTGGAACATAAGGGTTTGGCTTGCGATGCTGTGCCGAAGCAGTCATGCTGACGTAAGCATTATGGTGTGGGCTGATGGGCGCTGATCCGTCGGCCAGACCGGCCCAATTCCCCGAACAGCGAAAGAGGCCATCTACCATGCGGCGTGCTGCTCTATGTCTTCTCTCTACCCTTGCACTCGCCGCGGTGCCCCCAGCCCTTGCTCAGGATACGACGCCCGCAGCCGGGCAGGCGGCGGAGCGGACGCCACCGGTCGCCAATCCCGCGGAACTGGCCTCAGCGCCGCGCGCCGAGGGCGAGACGAATGTAGCGCCGGGAGCGGCGCCAGCACCCGCTTCGGGCGAAGCTGCCGAGACCGCCTCCGATACGCCGGCTGCCGCGAGTCCGGCGGCGTCTGCGAGCAACCCAATCGAGACCTCGTCGATCCCCGGTGCGAAACCGGCAGACGAAGCACCTCCGGCCGCCAGTGAGCCCCCAGCCGCATCCGCCGCCTCTCAGGACACGGCGACGCCCGCCCCGCAGGCAACCGAGCCGGCTGCTCCGGCCGGCCCGGCGCCGTCCGTGCCCCAGACAGCCACGCCCGACCCTGCGC
>JAEZRM010000117.1 GCA_023412805.1 Pseudomonadota bacterium
CCACAGGCCCAGTCCAGATCTCAGAAGGCACATTTCACAATTCAACATTGCCGTTCGTCAATCCAATACATTAATTCAGACGCTATCAGCTCTTCTTTGCATTTTGAAAGCAATTTTCCTGGTTGCGCACGTGAGTTTCTCCTCGCTATCTATCAGCAGCTCTGGGCGAGGAACAATGAAACGTCTTCTATCGCTTTTTATGCTGTTTTTCGTGGGATACGTCATTGCGCGTGATCCAAGCGCACTCGGTCAAATATTGCACTCGAGAAGCCCATTATTTTTGCTGGCCATCGTCGGCTTCTGCGCACTGAACTTTCTTGTTTCGTTCTTCCGGTACGCCGTCTCGTTTACGATCTTCAGGTTTTCGATACCTGCCCGCTCCCTCTACCGATCCTTTGTTGCGGGACAGGTCGGAGCTCTCTCGTTCGGAGGCCCGTTCGCCCAAGGTCTCGCCCGGCAGGCGCTTCTTCCGGCAGTTGGCGTGTCGCCTTCGATCATCGCAGTCCTTGGTCTCGCCGAACGCGCCATTGCGCTGCTCACGCTGCTCGCCTTGGCCATCGTGGCGGCATTCTCGTATTTCCCCGAGATGGCGGGGAGCATCGACCTTCGGATGCAAGAGATCGACGCCTCTCTCTACCTGGGCGCCATGGCTTTGGTTGTGATCGCCTTTGTCTTCCTTGCGCCTTTGCGTGCGCAGACCAGCTGGCGGGAAATCTTCAAAACAATCAGCGTCTTGGGCGCGACCCGTTCGATCGCCCTCTCGTTCGTGTCCCATCTCGCGATGCTCGGAGCGTTCGCTTGTTCGCTGCTCGCGTGGGGCGGCAAACTCGGAATGGAAGAAGTCGCAGCGCTCGCGATCGTGATGTTGGTCTCCTCGCTGCCAATCAGCTTCTCGGGATGGGGCGTTCGCGAAGCGGCCTCGGCCTTCATGCTCGCGAAGCTCGGGTATCCAGAGGCGACCGGCGTCGCCGTTGGGCTGACCGTAGGACTGTGCTCGCTCGTGCCGCTCCTCCTTGCAGCGGGATTGAATGTCGCTCGCAGGACCGCGCCGAAGGTCGAGCCGCACGCCCCAGGACGTCACCTGGACTTGATTCACCTCGACCGGAGCTTGGTGGTCGGAATGGCGGCGGCCATCGGCTGCCTCGTGTTCTTTCAGGTCCGATTGTCAGTCGGGCTTCACATGACCAATTTGAACGCCGCTGACCTGCTCGCGACCATCTCGGTGGTGATCGTCGCAGCCGAGCTTTACATGCGCAGGTCCGAGCGATCCGCCCTCAGGTCGTCCGCCTGGACGAGGGCCCTGCTGATTTTCAGCGCCCTCATCGCCTTCGGATCGGTGGTGGCCATTCTGCAAGGGGCGACCACCTGGGGGCTGCTGAACCGAGGGCTCGGGTGGATGCTCATCCTGTCCTATGCGACAGTGGGTTTGTGCATCGCCATCGTGGGACGGCCACAGGATATTTCGTCAGCGCTGCTGAGCGTCGTGTTCGCGAATGCGCTTGTGACCCTGGTGCAGATCGCCGCGAATCTCGGCGCCCTTGTTCCGGGCGCAAGCAACAGCCTCTGGCTTATCGGCTGGCATGCCTTGACCCTTGATCCGAACGCGTACTGCCTTCAATGCGCTCTGTCGCTTGCCGGTTGGTACACGTTGCTGGCCCAAGGCGCCCGCATTCCCAACGACGGTTGGCGGGGTAAGCTGTTTTGGCTGGCTCCGGTGATCCTAGGGACGGGCATGATCCTCACCATGTCCAGAATAGGGCTGATCTTTTTTCTCGTCGTGTCAGGAACGTCTCTTGCCCTGCCTCGAAGCCGGAAGCGAACCATCATCAATGTGGTCGCATCATCGGCCTGCGGGTTCGCCCTGCCTCCGACCCTTAAGATCATGGTTTTATTGACCCAGACGTACGGGGTCGAAGCCGTCAGCCTGGGCATCCGCCTGGGCGACAAGAACTCCGATGGGGAACGTCTGCAAACGATCGCTGATGGATTGAAGCTCTGGCTCGAGCACCCGCTCATAGGATCCGGGTTGGGCGGGTACATGGAGCAGCGCCTGGCGAACGGCCTTCCGCCTCAGGTGATTCACAACATCTATGTCTGGCTCCTGGCCGAGACCGGCCTGGTCGGGCTGGCTCTTGCCTTGGCGGCTTTCGCAGTTTTCGCGCTCGGCATCTTCCGCGTGTACCGCCGCGCAGGGCTTAGTGGTGCGGTCTACGGCGCGGCGGTCGGGCTTCTTTTGTTTCTCATGGGCGGAATGGTGCACGACTTCTTCTACCAGCGGAGCCTTTGGCTCATGCTGGGCCTCTTCGCTGCGATGCTCGGGCGGTCGCGACTCCGCGTCGCCCAGAACGAGCCCGGCGACGAGACGCTCGCGCTTGCTCCTGCCCAGGAAGCCGCCGCTGATGCCCGGGCCCTGCCGTTCGCTCTTTCAGGGCCGATTGGCCCTTCATCCCCGGAGCGCCGTTCCGCAGCCGTGGCGATGGGCGACGAGCGCCGTTCAAGCTTGGTCAACTGAGGCTTGGGCCGGTCTGCAGGATCCTTGGCGAAATGGGCCTGCCGTGCTGGCCGTTTGGCCGGCACGGCTTGTGGCTCGCTCCCGCTGCATGGGCGGGCGTTTTGCGTTCACTGCGCCAGCAGGCCCAGCCATTCGAGCGCGAGCACGATGGCGACGAGCGCGAGGCCGGCTGCTGCGCCCACCGCAACGGTGCGCATGCCCATGCCGCGTCCCACGAGCGCGAGGGCCCCGAGGGCCATGGCCACGCCGAACAGCTTGTCCATGGCTGGCCTCTAGAGCGGCTTGAGGCCGGCTTCGATCTGGGCGCGCCGGGGCTCCAGGAAGGGCGGCAGGGCGAGGCGCTCCCCAAGCGTCTCCTTGGGCTCATCAGTCGCGAAGCCAGGGCCGTCCGTCGCGATCTCGAACAGGATGCCGTTGGGCTCCCGGAAGTACAGGCTCTGGAAATAGAACCGGTCCACCGGGCCGCTCGAGGGAACCCGCATCTCGCGTAGGCGCTCAGCCCAGGCCTGGTACTGCTCGGCGTCCGGGGTGCGGAAGGCCACGTGATGGACCGAGCCGGCGCCCTGCTGGGCGATGGGCAGGCCAGGCTCCACGGCGACGTGCAGCTCGGCGGCGGGGCCGCCCTCCCCCATCTCGAAGACGTGCACCGGCCGGCCCGCGTGCTCGTAACTGCGCGCGTGGCGCATCTCCATCACGTGCTCGAGCACCACCTGGGTGGGCTCCAGGTTGGGCACGCTCAGGGTGATCGGGCCGAGCCCGCGGATCTGGCGTTCCGCCGGGACAGGGCTGCGGTCCCAGGCGTGAGCCGGACCGGCTCCGCCGTCATCCACGAGCGCGAGGCGCTGCCCCTCCGGGTCTTCGAACTCCAGCGTGAGGCGGTCATCCAGCGTCTGGATTTCGCCCTGCCTGACGCCGTGCTGGTCCAGCCGATCAGCCCACCAGCGCAGCGTGTCCTCGCCCGCCACGCGCAGCGCGGTGCGCACGATGCTGTGCGTGCCGCGGCGCTCGGGGCCGACCGGCCAATCGAAGAAGGTCAGGTCCGTACCGGGGGAGGCCTCGGCGTCGGCGTAGAACAGGTGGTAGGCGCTGACGTCGTCCTGGTTCACGGTCTTCTTCACGAGCCGCATGCCGAGCACGCGGGTGTAGAAGTCGTGGTTGCCCTTGGCGTCGGCCGTGACGGCTGTGAGATGGTGAATGCCGGTGAGCTGCATGGCGGGGTCCTCTCCGGGCGCGGACGGGGGCCGCGCGTCGTTGAGGCCAAAATAACCGCTCCCGCGCAAGGAAACAGGGTCGCGGGTTTGCGTCGGCGCAAGCGGGCGCCTGCGGGGAGCGGAAGCGGCTTCAGCCCTAGCCCAACTCCTGCACCACGTCCGGGAACAGGCGCTGGTAGGCCTCGCCGTACGTCATGGGCCGGCCCGAGTTGCGGCCGCCCTGGACGCCGCGGTTGAGGGCAACGCGCGTGTAGTACTCCCAGAGGTGCTTCTGGGCCGCGAGCACCTCGAAGGCCTTGCGCTTCGTTTCCCAGACCTCGGTGATGTTGAGGATGACATTCGGCTGGAACCCGCACTGCTCCGGCTGGTGCGGCTCGAAGCAGAACACCGGCGGGGCCGCATAGGCGCGGTTCGGGTCCGGCTTGTGGCCCGCCGCCTGGGCGACGATGCGGGCCTCCTGGGCGAGGTGAGCCGCCGCCGGGTGGTCGAAGTTGTAGGGGTCCGCCAGCGCGTGAGTGAGCACGAAGGAGGGCTTCCACTCGCGGTAGATGTCCACCGTGCGGTCGAGTATTTCTTCCGTGACGCGCAGCGGATAGTCGCCGGCGTCGAAGAACTCGATCTCGGCGCCCAGGATCGCGGCGGCCCGCTCGG
>JAEZRM010000158.1 GCA_023412805.1 Pseudomonadota bacterium
CCCCCCGGGGTCCCGCGCAGGGGGCGGGGGCGGTCCAACACGGGGGGGCCCACGACTGCGGTCAGCCATGACAGCCGGGTCGCAGTCTATTCGGGCGACGACGAGCGATTCGAGTACGTCTACAAGTTCGTGACGCGCGACAAGTTCAATCCGCGGACCCGTGCGGCCAATCGCGACCTGCTCGACAACGGCACGCTCTACGCGGCGCGGTTCGACGCCGACGGCACCATGACGTGGCTGCCGCTGGTGCACGGCCAGGGGCCACTTACCACGGCGAACGGCTTCAACGACCAGGGCGACGTCGTGATCGAGGCGCGCCGCGCCGCCGATCTGGTCGGCGCCACGCCGATGGACCGGCCGGAAGACATCGAGCCCAATCCGCATTCGGGCCGCGTCTATGTGGTGCTGACCTACAACGAGCGGCGCAAGCCGGCGAACGAGGGCAGCGCTCGCGAGCAAATCAATGCTGCCAATCCGCGGCCCGGCAACAAGTTCGGGCAGATCATCGAGATCATCCCGCCGCTGGTCGGCGGCAAGCCCGACCACACCGCGACCAAGTGCCGGTGGGAATTCTTCCTGCTGGGCGGCGATCCCGCCAACCCGGCGCACCAGGCGCGCTATCAGGGTCCCGTCTCGGCGAATGGCTGGGTCGCCTGTCCGGACAACGTCGCCTTCGATCCGCAGGGGCGGATCTGGATTGTGACCGACGGCCAGGACGATGCAGCCGGTTTCTCCGACAGCGCCTATGCTGCCGATACGCGCGGGCCCGGGCGCGGCATCACGCGGCTGTTCTTCAACGCGCCGCGCGGTGCGGAGATCTGCGGGCCCGAATTCACGCCGGACGGCAAGACGCTCTTCCTCGCCATTCAGCACCCTGCGGAGGAAAAGGGCTCCAGCTTCGAGAAGCCGACGACGCGCTGGCCGGATTTCCGCGACGACATGCCGCCGCGGCCCTCGGTCATCGCCATCACGCGCAAGGACGGCGGCGCGATCGGCGGCTGATGTCACTTCGCCGTCATCATTCCTTCGTCATCGTGTCATCGGCGCGGAATTAGAACGCCCTCCTCATTGCGAGGAGGGCGGCGATGGAAACTGCGCGCGAAGTAGGCCGGTTGGATGCGGACGAGGATATCGGCGTCAACGAATCGAGCGAGAGCCCGATCGGCGAGATCGTCCAGCGCCGGCTGTCGCGCCGCGCGGCCCTCAAGGGTGCCGCGGCCGTCGGCTTTGGCGCGCTGCTGTCCGATCTTCTTGCCGGCACCTCGGCCCTTGCCAAGGGCGGTTCGTCGTTGGGCTTCACCGAGATCGCGCATGGCATGTCACCGGACCAGACGGTGGCGCCGGGCTACACGGCCGACGTGCTGATCCGCTGGGGCGACAAGGTGGTGGGCGAGGCGCCGGAGTTCGATCCGCGCCGTCAATCGGCCCACGCCCAGGCGCTGCAGTTCGGCTACAACAACGACTTCCTCGCCTTCATGCCGCTGCCGCTCGGCTCGCAGAACTCGACGCACGGCCTCCTCTGGGTGAACCACGAGTACACCGAGGCCTACATGATGTTCGCCGGCCTGAAGCGCAAGGACGTGCCGGAGAGGGTCACCAAGGAGCAGGCCGACATCGAACTCGCAGCACACGGCGGCTCCGTCATCGAGATCCGCAAGAGCGGCAAGGAATGGAAAGTCGTCGGCGACAGCCGCTACGCCCGCCGCATCACGGCGCTGAGCACGGAAATGCGGATCTCCGGCCCCGCCGCCGGCTATGCGCGCCTCAAGACCAATGCCGACCCGAGCGGTACCAAGGTCATCGGCATGCTCAACAACTGCGCCGGCGGGACGACGCCCTGGGGCACGATCCTGACCTGCGAAGAGAACTTCAACATGTACTTCGGCGGTGATCCCGCCAAGACGAGCGAGCAGCGGAACTACGCCCGCCTCGGCCTCGCCGCGAAGTCACGCTATGCCTTCGCCCAGTATCACGATCGCTTCAACATCGAGAAGGAGCCGAACGAACCCAATCGCTTCGGCTGGGTGGTGGAGATCGATCCTTACGATCCGAATTTCCAGCCGGTGAAGCGCACCGCGCTTGGCCGCTTCAAGCACGAGGGTGCCACCACCTGGATCAATCCCAACGGCACGCTCACCGTCTATTCCGGTGACGACGAGGCCAACGACTATCTCTACAAGTTCGTTACCAAGGGCCGCTACAAGCCGAACGACCGCAAGGCCAACCTGCAGCTGCTCGACGAGGGCACGCTTTACGTCGCGCAGTTCCATGACGACGGCACGGTCAAATGGCTGCCGCTGGTCCACGGCCAGGGGCCGCTGACCGGCGAAAACGGCTTCAACACCCAGGCCGACGTGCTGATCGAAGCGCGCCGCGCCTCCGACCTCCTCAAGGCGACGCCGATGGACCGGCCCGAGGACGTCGAGACCAATCCGGTCACGGGTCGCACTTACGTGATCCTGACCAACAATGTGAAGCGCAAGAACACGGACAAGGCGAACCCGCGTCC
>JAEZRM010000131.1 GCA_023412805.1 Pseudomonadota bacterium
ATGCAAAGCCTGAAAGGGGGCTGCGCCTGCAAAGCGGTGCGTTACGAGGTGACCGCCGAGCCGATCGTTTCCGGTGCCTGCTACTGCCGCGCCTGCCAGTACGCCTCCGGCGGCGCGCCGGCCTACGCCATCATGGTGCTGCGGTCCGGCGTCACGGTCACCGGCACGCCGGAGGTCTGGTGGAGCGTGTCGGACAGCGGCACGAAGGTGGCGCGGGAGTTCTGCGGCACCTGCGGCACGCCGCTGTGGTCGCACAATTCCGGGAACCCCGAGGTCCTGGCGCTGAGGGCGGGCAGCCTCGACGATCCCTCGGTTTTCCAGTCCGCCGGCAGCATCTGGGTCAGCGCCGCGCAGCCCTGGCACCGGATCGACCGGACCCTGCCGCAATGGGACGGCAACCCCGAGGGCCCGCCGAAGGGTGAAGCAGCAAACGCGTGAAACGCGTGAAGCAGTGAAGCACCTGCCACGCCGGCCTGTAAAATCAGTGGCTTGGCTGTTTCACGGGGCTGCCGCTTCTGCTTCACTTTCGCGGCCCCGCGGTGCTTGACCCGCCGTCCGCGGCGGCGTAGGTTCCGCGCCGTTCAAGGGACAAACCGGCCCCTTGGGCCCCCTCAGGGGTCTCCCCCAGTCCGCGAGTATCGCGCACTGGGGCGTTTGTGCTTTGCGCCGCGGGTGAAGGAATGTTCGAAAGTCTCAGCAGTAAGCTCGGCGAAGTCTTCGACCGTCTCAGGAAGCGCGGCGCGCTGACCGAGGCGGATGTCGACGCCGCGCTGCGCGAGGTGCGCGTGGCGCTGCTCGAGGCCGACGTGGCGCTGCCGGTGGTCAAGGATTTCATGGCCGGCGTGCGCCTGCGCGCGATCGGCGCCGAGGTGGTGAAGAGCGTCACCCCCGGCCAGATGGTCGTGAAGATCGTGCACGACCATCTCGTCGAGACGCTCGGCGAGAGCGCCGCCGAGATTAACCTGCGCGCCAACCCGCCCGTCCCGGTGCTAATGGTCGGCCTGCAGGGCTCCGGCAAGACGACGACGACCGCGAAGCTCGCGCTGCGGCTCAAGAACCGCGAAAAGAAGAAAGTGCTGATGGCCTCGCTGGACACGCGCCGGCCGGCGGCACAGGAGCAGCTTGCCGTGCTCGGCACGCAGACCGAGACGGCCACCCTGCCGATCGTCCCCGGCCAGGGCCCTGTCGAGATCGCGCGCCGCGCGATGGAGACGGGCAGCCGCGAGGGCTACGACATCGTCCTGCTCGATACCGCTGGTCGCCTCGCGATCGACGACGAGCTGATGGGCGAGGCCGCGGCCGTGCGCGATGCCGTCAATCCGGCGGAGACATTGCTCGTCGTCGATGCGATGACCGGCCAGGACGCGGTCAACACCGCGCGCGCCTTCAACGAGAAGATCGGCGTTTCCGGCATCGTGCTGACCCGCGTCGACGGCGATGCGCGCGGCGGTGCGGCGCTGTCGATGCGCGCCGTCACCGGCAAGCCGATCAAGTTCATCGGCCTCGGCGAGAAGCTCGACGCCCTCGACGTCTTCCACCCGGACCGCATCGCCAGCCGCATCCTCGGCATGGGCGATATCGTAGGATTGGTCGAGAAGGCGGCCGAGACGGTCGAACGCGACGAGGCGGAGAAGCTCGCGCGCAAGGTCCAGAAAGGTGAATTCGACTTCGACGACATGGCCTCGCAGCTCAAGCAGCTGCGCAAGATGGGTGGCTTGTCGAGCGTCATGAACCTGCTGCCTGGCATCGGCAAGATGAAGCAGCAGCTCGCGAATACGAAGATCGACGACAAGCTGGTGAAGCGCCAGGAAGCGATCATCTCGTCGATGACGAAGAAGGAGCGTCGCGACGCGAAGCTCCTCAACGCCAGCCGCAAGCGCCGCATCGCCGCCGGCTCCGGTACCTCGGTCGAGGAGATCAACCGGCTGGTGAAGCAGTATCTCGAAATGCAGCGGATGATGAAGCAGGTCTCGAAGCTGGGACAGAAAGGTCTCATGCGAACCGGCATGGGCGGTCTCTTCCGCCGCTGAACGCAATCACACGAAACCACGCACTCGAAAGGACAGAAGGACAAGCATGGCAACCAAGATCCGCATGACCCGCCACGGCGCGAAGAAGCGTCCGTTCTATTACATCGTCGTCGCCGACAGCCGCAGCCCGCGCGACGGCCGCTTCATCGAGCGCCTCGGGACCTATAACCCGATGCTCGAGAAGGGCCACCAGGACCGCGTGACGCTCAAGACCGACCGCATCAAGTACTGGCTGTCGGTCGGAGCATTGCCGTCGGAGCGCGTGGCGCGCTTTCTCGCCGATGCCGGTCTCGGCGCGAAGCCGGTGATCCGCGAGACGCCGCAGAAGAGTGCTCCCAAGGCGAAGGCGCAGGAGCGCGCCAAGGCGGCGGCTGCCGCTGCTGGCGAAGGCGAAGCGGCGCCGGCGGCATAAGGAGGCGGATTGGACCAGGCGAAGCGAATTCTGGTCGGGGCGATTGCCGGCGCGCATGGCGTGCGCGGCGAGGTCCGGATCAAGAGCTTCACCGCCAATCCGCGCGCGATCGGCCGCTACGGGCCGGTCGAGGACGAGACGGGCGCAC
>JAEZRM010000159.1 GCA_023412805.1 Pseudomonadota bacterium
CGACTCGGGTGATCAGGTCGTCGCCGGCGGTGAGATCGCCGACGTCCTGAAGAGCACCCTCATCCTCGACACCGGCTGCACGGCGGCCAAGGTCGGCCCCCGCCACCTGCTGCTCGCCGCCCGTTGCGTCGTCGACAAGGCCGAGCTTGCGCCCGGCAAGACGTTCACGTTCAAGACCGCGAGCGAGCTCCGCACGGCCGCCGCGGTCGAAGACGATGACGTCCTCGAGGCCGCGGACGCCGGTGCAGACGACGAGGTCGACGAGGTCGATCCGGACGGCGACGACGCGGGCGCGGCGGTAGACGCCGGTGCTCCGAAGAAGAAGAACAACGGCGATCGCGAGGCCACGATCGCGGAGATCGAGGTCCACCCGTCGTACACCGCGAAGTGCGCGGGCGAGCTCTGCTCGTTCGGCGCGATCGAGGCGAGCGACGCGAAGGACATCGCGGTGATCATCCTCGACGCGGACCTCGTGACCGTCCCGGCGATCCCGGTCGATCTCGACGCCGTCGGGCAGAGCGACTCGGTCCTCGCCGTCGGCTCCGGCTGCACGAAGTTCGACGCGAAGCCGGCGGAGGTGAAGACCTTCAAGACGATCGCCGTTCCGGCGAAGGCCGTGAACCACCTCGGCAGCCCGTACATCGAGGATCCGGCGCTCGTGACTCGCCTCGGTGCCGGCTACGTCGTCACGCCGGGCACCGGCTGGCGCTCCGGCGAGCCGCGTGTCTGCGCGACCGACGTCGGCGCGCCGCTCTTCCGCGCCGGTCAGGCGGCCGTTGCCGGGGTGACCGCGAACTTCACTACCTTCGGAAAGACCGATCTCGTGCCGGTCACCCTGCATCACACGCGTGTCGACAGGGCTTCGAAGGTCGGTACGTGGCTCGCGACGCTCGGCGTCGAGACGACCCACTCCTGCAGCGAGGCCACGGGCGGCTGCGTGAAGAAGGGCTACGACGGCGGCCTGCCCAGCAGCAAGGCCGCGCCGGGGACGGACGACACCGAAGGCGGCGATGCCGGTGACGTGATCGCGCCGGAGACCGACGGCGGTGATGGCGACGAAGGCGACGCCGGCCCCGGGAGCACGGACCTCCCGGAGCAGGGCGAAGAGGCGCCGCTCCCCGATTCGACCGAGGACGAGTACTACCCGAGCGAGGGCTCGGACGAGTGGGACAACTACGACGCCGGCCCGCGCAAGAAGAAGAAGGCGGCCTCGGGCTGCAGCGCCGCGCCGGGCTCGATGCCCTCCGGCGCTGACGGGATGACCTTCGTCGTCGGCCTCGCGATCGCCGGGGCCGCGCTGCGCCGCCGCCGCTCGCACTGAGCGAACGCGGCACCGTCCGAACGCCTCCGCGCTCGCTCGTCGAGCCGGAGCCGTCGTCGTTCGCGGTGGCTCAGTCCGGGGTCGCGACCAGACGAACCTCGAGGCGAACGGGGCCCGCGCCCTCCTTCGCCTCGACGATCTTGTCCCACGGAAGGTAGCCAGGCGCCTCGACCGAGATGCGATGGGTACCGACCGGCAGCGCGACGCCGCGCGCCGCGACGATGTCGAGTCGCCCGACGAAGATGTCGTCGATCGTGACCGACGCGTTCGCGGGCGAGCCGACCATGTGCATCGAGACCGTCCGCGGCTCCGCGGCAGGGCGGCACGCGACGACCGCGGCGCTCGTGGAGAGGACGACGGCGAGGCCCGCGAGCGTGCGGGTCACGAAGGACACGCGGTCACTCCCACTCGATCGTCGCCGGCGGCTTCGACGAGATGTCGTAGACGACGCGGTTGATCCCGCGGACCTCGTTGATGATGCGGTTCGACATCCGGCCGAGCAGCTCGTAGGGGAGCGGTGCCCAGTCGGCGGTCATGCCGTCAATCGAGCTGACGGCGCGGATCGCGCAGGTCTCCTCGTACGTGCGCGCATCGCCCATGACGCCGACGCTCCGGACCGGGAGCAGCACGCAGAAGCTCTGCCACACCTTGTCATAGAGGCCCGCGCCGCGGATCTCCTCGCTGACGATGTGGTCGGCGGCGCGCAGCACCGCGAGGCGCTCGGGCGTGACCTCGCCGAGGCAGCGGATGGCGAGGCCCGGCCCGGGGAAGGGCTGCCGATAGAGGATGTCGCGCGGCATTCCGAGGGCCTCGCCCGCGGCGCGCACCTCGTCCTTGAACAGCTCGCGGAGGGGCTCGATGAGCTTGAGCTTCATCCGCTCGGGGAGACCACCGACGTTGTGGTGGCTCTTGATCACCGCGCTCGGTCCCTTGAACGAGACGCTCTCGATCACGTCCGGGTAGAGCGTCCCCTGCACGAGGTGCGCGGCGTTCTGGACCTTCGAGGCCTCCTCGTCGAAGACGTCGATGAAGACCTTGCCGATGATCTTCCGCTTCTGCTCGGGATCGGTGACGCCCTTCAGCGCGGAGAGGAAGCGCTCGCGCGCATCGACCGGGACGAGGTTCAGGTGGAACGTCTCGCGGAACGTGTTCACCACCTGCTCGAACTCGCCCTGCCGGAGCAGGCCGTTGTCGACGAAGATGCAGGTGAGGCGATCGCCGAGGGCCTTGTGGCAGAGGATGGCCGCGACCGACGAGTCGACGCCGCCGGAGAGGCCGCAGATGGCGTGCTCGTCGGGCTTCACGGTGTCGCGGACGATCTGAATCGCCACGTCGGTGAACGAGCCCGGAGTCCACGTCGGCTCGAGCCCGGCGACCTCGAAGAGGAACGATGCGAGCACATCCGTTCCGCGCGGCGAGTGGACCACCTCCGGGTGGAACTGGACGCCGTACATCTTCTTCTCGGCGTTCGCGACCGCGCAGAAGGGCGTGTTGTCGGACAGGCCGATCGTCGAGAAGCCCGTCGGCATGCTCTCGATCCGGTCGCCGTGGCTCATCCACACGTCGATGGTCTCGCGCAGAGCGAAGCGGTGGAAGATGCCCTCGGGCTTGTCGATGGTCACCTTCGCGAGGCCGAACTCGCGCTTGTCCGCGCGCTCCACCTTGCCGCCGAGCAGGTGGGCCATCAGCTGCATCCCGTAGCAGATGCCGAGGACCGGGACGCCGAGCTCGAAGATGCGCTTGTCGAGGCTGGGCGCGCCGTCCTCGTAGACGCTCGACGGGCCGCCCGAGAGGATGATCGCGCGCGGGTTCTTCGCGCGGATGTCCTCGAAGGGAGCGTTGCAGGGTTGGATCTCGCAGTAGACCTTGCTCTCGCGGATGCGCCTTGCGATCAGCTGAGTGGTCTGTGAGCCGAAATCGAGAATGAGGACGAGATCCTTCGTCATGGTGAGCTCCGAGCGCGGACGACTACCACGCTGCTCGCCACGGCAAAAGCGTCAGCCGAACGAGCGCGCAACGTCGCGACGGCCGCGCTTGTCGCTCGTCAGCCCCCGTGAGGACCTTGGCCCGTTTGCGGCGTTCGTGATGACGGCGTGCGGACGGCGCCCACCGGGCTGAGCGCGAGCATGAGGAAGAGCATCGCGCTCGCGAGGACGGCGGAGCGGAGCGCCTCGCTGCGCGAGTAGGGATCGACCCATCCCCGGCGCGCCGCCGCGAGCGCACCGAGCGCGAGCGCGAGCGGAGCGATGGGGGCCACGAGCGTCGACACTCCGCCCATCGAGTGGGGGACTCCGAGCGCAGCGGCTTCGCTCGCGGCGAACGTGACGATGATCATCACGATGCCGAAGAGGACGTTGCCGGCGGCGGCGAGGTAGAGCCAGCGGCTCTTCTCGCCGAGCATGCTCCGCGCGCACAGCGCCGCCGCGGACACGAGCGAGACGACGGCCAGCACGCCGCTAGCGAGCGTCGAGTCACCGCGGAGCGCACGAGCGAGCGGCGTGGCGACGGCCGGAATGAACGAGAGGGCCACGAAGGCGAGGATCGCCGGCAGCGCGACGACCGCGACGAGCTTGGCGGTCTCGGCTGCCGACCAG
>JAEZRM010000052.1 GCA_023412805.1 Pseudomonadota bacterium
CTAGTGTGATGATCGAGAAATTCGCCACCTCTCGCGGCACGGTATCGAGCGAATTTCTCGATCTGAATCACACTAGCAAGATTATGATTCTAGTGTCCCTTTTGATTCCGAAGTTCGCTCGGGACGCGAGTATTGACGTGAGGCGAACTTCGGAATCGGGACACTAGCGATGGTCAAGATCACGTTCGTTCAGGAAGATGGCACGCGCCAGGAAGTCGATGCCGAGCCCGGCCTGACGGTCATGGAAGCCGCGAAGACCGAAGATGTGCCGGGCATCGAGGCGGAATGCGGTGGGGCATGCGCCTGCGCGACGTGTCACGTGTATGTCGAAGCGGAGTGGCGCGAAGCCGTCGGCCCTCCGTCGGAAATGGAAGAGGACATGCTCGACTTCGCCTTCGACGTCCGCGAGGAGAGCCGGCTGTGCTGCCAGATCCGGATTTCGGAGAAGCTCGACGGGCTCGTGGTCAAGGTACCGAGCAAGCAGTTCTGAAGGGGCGAGGCGCGCATCCCGCATTCGACGGTTGATGCGCTCCGCCGATGCGCCCCGGCGACATTATGAGGATGTCATGAGCGACACCAATCCCATGCAATCGTCCGATGACGAGACGGGCGCCCCTATCGAGACCGACGCGCTGATCATCGGCGCAGGCCCTTGCGGTCTCTTCGCCGTCTTCGAGCTCGGCCTGCTCGACATCAAGGCGCATGTCGTCGACATCCTGGACAAGGTGGGCGGACAATGCGCCGAGCTCTATCCCGAGAAGCCCATCTATGACATTCCGGCCCTCCCCGTGGTCACGGGGCAGGAGCTGACCGACCGGCTTATGGAGCAGATCAAACCCTTCGGACCGACATTCCACCTCGGCCAGCAGATCGACTCCCTGTCGCGCGAGGCGGACGGCCGCTTCAGGCTCACCACGGACCGCGGCCAGATCTTCATCACGAAGGTCGTCGTGATCGCGGCCGGTGGCGGATCGTTCACGCCCAAGCGCCCGCCGCTGGAAGGCATCGAGGCCTACGAGGGCACCTCCGTATTCTATGCCGTTCGCCGCATGAAGGACTTCGCCGATCAGGATGTTCTGATCGTTGGTGGTGGCGACAGCGCACTTGACTGGACTCTCAATCTGCAGCCGGTCGTGCGCAGCCTCACGCTCCTCCATCGTCGCGACGATTTCCGCGGCGCGCCGCATTCCGTTGAGAAAATGCGCTCGCTGGTCGCGAGCGGCGCCATGAAGCTGCAGATCGGCCAGGCCACCGCCCTCCATGGCGCCGACGGCCAGCTGGAGCGCATCACGATCAAGACCAAGGATGGCGAGGAGCAGCACACCTTCACGCGGATGCTGCCCTTCTTCGGCCTCACCATGAAGCTCGGACCGATCGCCGACTGGGGCCTGAACCTCGACGAGAACCTGATCCCGGTCGATACCGAGAAGTTCGAGACGAACGTGCCGGGGATCTTCGCCATCGGCGATATCAACACCTACCCGGGCAAGCTCAAGCTCATCCTCTCGGGCTTTCATGAGGCCGCCCTCATGTCCCAGGCGGCCCACCGGATCGTCCATCCGGACAAGAAGCTGCTCTTTCAGTACACGACCTCTTCCTCGAGCCTCCAGAAGAAGCTCGGCGTGCGCTGAGCGGCTCGAACAGCGACGTCGCGGCGCGGAAGTTTTGCTTGCGCGCCGGGGCGGACCACACTAGTTAAGCCGAGCTGATCGCCACCTACCCAAGCTGGTCCGTTTCGAGGGCTGGCGCGATCGCACGGCGGGGCCGTAGCTCAGTTGGGAGAGCGCTTGAATGGCATTCAAGAGGTCAGGGGTTCGATTCCCCTCGGCTCCACCATTCGCTCGCGAAATATGTAGGCCATTGATTTTATTTTTTGATTTTTGCTCGATTCCTCATGCGCGACAGCGCCTACAAGCTTCCGCAGATAACCTATTGAAGGATCTGTCAATCCCGGCTCGCTTTCGGTCGGGTAAAACGGGATGATGATGACGCTCGACGTTGAAAAATACCTGCCCTACCTTGATGAAACTCCAGCGCCGGCGCCAAACGGCGTGAAGCCCGTTACCTCCCTGACATCGACGACATCGGAATCGGAAACCATGCGCTGAGTCTGCTCAGCGCGCCCTTGGCTTCTGTAGCCGAAACGCACCAAGAAAGCTTACAGTCTCGGTCGCCTCGCCAGTCAGCAACGTCCGATGTGAAGAAAGCTGACCAGCGATGCGCCTCAGCCTTGGCCCGCCGGCTGTCGCCACCGGCAAGCCCAGCCTCGGGATGCTTCTGGGCCAAGTAGTCGAGGATCGCGCCGGCCTGCTTAAGAAGCCAGCCGTCGTCCTCGCGAAGTGTCGGCACAGCGCCCGCGGGATTCACAGCGAGAAGCTCCTTGGAGCCATACTGGACCTTGACTGCCTTGTAAGGCGTTCCGATCCACTCAAGCGCAACGTGGGGCGCAAGCGAACAGGCACCTACGGCATAGTAAGGGTCGGCATCATTCCTCTCCTGTTTTTTTCGTTCGAAGCCGCCTCCAGGCAACAGAGGCGATCGTTCTCGACAAGCACGCCGGCGCAGGAATGCGATCTGTAGTCATCATGGCCAGACGTACGCCGTAGCGCATCGATGACGTCAGATCGACGTATCACAAAAGACTGCGGCAGGAGTACCGGCGGAGGCCAACCTTCGACGATGCTCTCGCCGCAGAGCGAACTCAGTATCCGAGGAACTCAAGCAGATCCTTGTTGAGCTGCTCCTTGTGCGTGTCGGCGAGATCATGCGGTGCGCCGGGATAGACCTTCAGCGTCGCATGCTTGGTGATCTTCGCGGCGGCGTGCGCCGAAGCGTCAATCGGCACGATCTGATCGTCGTCTCCGTGCACGATCAGAGTGGGCTTGTCGAACTTCTTCAGATCGGCGGTAAAGTCTGTTGCCGAGAACTGTTCGATGCAGTCGTAAGTATTCTTGTGACCTGCTGCATTCCCTGGAGCCAGAAGCTATCGATCATCCCCTGGCTGACCTGGGCCCCGTGCGGCCTTGCAGCACTGCATCACCCTGGCACTGACGTACCACGCAAGGCAGCGCCAGAGCCGGCCTCTGCCCACGAAAAGCTGCGCTCGGATCTTCGATCTCCGACACCGGACGCCAGATAGCGAACGGGCGCGCTCCAGCACGCCCTCCTTCGCGCTGGTGTAGCGCTCCCACCGCGAAGTGACAGCCGGCAGAAGCCCGGCACGGCGCGATGTCGGTTGGCCGAACTCACTCGCGCCCCCATTCGGACCCCACCGAGAGACCGTCATTCGCCTGTCGTAGCTGGCCACTACCTGCTCGCATCCAGAGTTCAACATCAATGATATCGAGGAGCACGGCGGGATGCGGGACCGCTCGTTCGCATCAATGGGATGACCATTGACTTCGACACTGGCCAATCCAACGTGCGCGCCCTGCATGGGTTCGACATCCAGATCGAGAAGGGCGAAGCGGTCGGCATCGTCGGTGAATCCGGATCAGGTAAGAGCATCACATGGCTCGGCGCTCTGGGATTGCTCGGTCCACGCGCCCGCATCGCCGGCAGCGTCCAACTGGATGGCCGCGAGATCCTGGGATTGAGCGAGCATGAGATGACGGCGATCCGCGGCAAGCGCATCGCCATGATCTTCCAGGACCCCACGTCTTCCCTCAATCCCGTTCACCGCATCGGCCGGCAGTTGATCGAAAGCCTCGTCCTTCATCGCGGCATGAGCGAGCGCTCTGCTGCCGCCGAGGCGCGGCGCCTGCTCGAGCGGGTTCAGATCGCCGCAGCGGCGCAGCGCCTGTCGGAATATCCGCACGAGCTTTCAGGTGGCATGAATCAGCGTGTCATGATCGCGATGGCGCTCGCCGGCGAACCGGATCTCCTCATTGCCGACGAGCCGACGACTGCGCTCGATGTCACGATCCAGGCCCAGATCCTCGAGGTGCTCAAGGAGATGCGCCGCGAGACCGGCATGGGTCTGGTGATCATCAGCCATGATCTCGGCATCGTCGCGGAACTCGCGGATCGCGTGATTGTCATGTATGCGGGCCGGCCCGTGGAAGCGGCGCCGGTCGACCGCATTTTCGATGCACCAGGCCACCCCTACACGCGCGGCCTGCTCGCCGCTCTGCCCGAGATCGATGGTGCGCTCGAACGTCTCGTCGCGATTCCCGGGCAGGTGCCCGAACCCCACAAGCTGCCGCCGGGATGCCCGTTTGCGCCGCGATGCGCGCAAGCAAAGGCGCAGATCTGCGAAGCGACGGTGCCTCCCATGAAGCCGGTCGCACCGGACCACGCTGCAGCGTGCGCGTTGATCCACATGGCCGAGCCGGAACCTCAGCGCGTCTTGGAAATGGCATGACGAGCGCACCGCTGATCTCGGCGAGAGAGCTTCGCCGAACCTACAGGGTGAAGACTGCCGGAGGATGGTTCTCGCCAGCCGCTGAGCTCAAGGCGGTCGATGGTGTCTCCTTCGAGATTCATTCCGGCGAAACACTCGGCCTGGTCGGCGAGTCGGGCTGTGGGAAATCGACGACCGCAAAGTTGGTCCTCGGTCTCATTCCTGCGACTTGCGGAGAGGTGGTTTTCGAAGGCAAGCCCGTGGTCGCCGATCGCAAGCGCCCATGGCGTGAGCAGCGCCGGCGCATGCAGATGGTCTATCAGGACCCGCTCGGTGCGCTCGATCGCCGGCTGCCGGTCGGCGTTCAGGCGATGGAGCCCCTGGACATATTCAATGAAGGCACGCAATCCGATCGTCGCGATCGTATGCTTGCGCTCTTCGACGCTGTCGGTTTGCCGCGCACGAGCGTCGATCGCTACCCTCACGAGTTGTCGGGCGGTCAGCGCCAGCGCGTCGTTCTCGCGCGCGCCCTGATGCTCAAACCGAGCCTTCTCGTGTGCGATGAGCCGATTTCCGCGCTCGACGTCTCCATCCAGGCCCAGGTCATCAATCTACTGAAGGACCTGCAGGAGCAGCTTGGTGTTGCCTATCTCTTCATCAGCCATGACCTGAAGGTTGTGCGGCACGTCAGTCACCGCGTGGCTGTCATGTACCTCGGCCGGATCGTGGAGAGTGGCTCGCCCGAAGAGATCATGCGTTCACCAGCCCATCCATACTCGCAAGCCCTGATATCTGCCGTACCGAGCCCGCGCGCACGCGGCAAGGGCCGCATCGTGCTCGATGGCGATCCGCCAAGCCCCGTGGACGTCCCCCAAGGGTGTGCGTTCCATCCGCGCTGCCCGCTCGCCACCGGCCTCTGCCGCAGCGAGATGCCCAAGCTTCAAGCGTTCGGCGAGCGGCGGCACGTCGCCTGTCACCGTGCCGGCGAGAGCATCGCCTCGGCGCGCGGCGGCGCCGCATAGTCACGAGAGGAAAGCGCACTCATGCTGACCTACATCGCGACGCGTCTCGGGCGCGCGATCCTCACGATCTTTCTCGTGTTGACCTTTTCGTTCACGATCCTCGCCACGACCGGCGATCCGGCCCTGCTCATCATGTCCGCAGACGCGCCGCCGGAGGCGATCGAAGCCTTTCGCGAACACTATGGTCTGAATGCCTCCGTCTGGCAGCAGTACATCGGTTACCTGGGCAATCTGCTCCAAGGAAATTTTGGCCAGTCCCTGCGCGATGGCCGCGACGCCTGGGATGTCGTCGTCGAGCGCATCCCGCTCACACTTGCTCTGACTCTGCCTGCGTTCCTCCTGAAAGTCGGCATCGGCATTCCGGCCGGTATCTACGCGGCCCTCCACCGCAACTCGTTTCTCGATCGCATGGTGATGATGATCTCGGTCGCGGGTTACACCGTGCCGAGCTTCGTGCTGGGACTCGTTCTCGTCCTGATCTTCTCGGTGAAGCTCGGTGTGCTACCATCCGGCGGACAGGATACGTGGCGCCACGCGATCCTGCCGATCGTTACACTCGGTACCGCCGGCGCGGCGATCATCGCCCGCTACACGCGGTCGGCCATGCTGGAAGTTCTGGGGCAGCCTTACATTCGTACCGCGCGTGCGAAGGGGGTGCCTTGGCCCAAGGCGGTGCGCCGCCATGCCCTTCCCAATGCCGCGATCCCCACACTCACGGTAGTTGGCTTGATGGTGGGATCCCTCATCGCCGGCGCCGTCGTCGTCGAGAGCGTTTTCTCCTGGCCAGGTGTCGGACGCCTGCTCATCTCCGCGGTCGCCAATCGCGACCTCATGATCGTGCAGGCCATTCTGCTGCTGGTGGCCGTCTGCATGGTCACCTCGAACCTGATCGTCGACCTCGCATACGGCCTCATCGATCCGCGCCTGCGCGGTCGTGGCAGCAGCAAGACGCATTGAGGAGGAAGCGATGCCGAGCGACCTGCAGCAACGCCGCGACGCGGAGACGCGACCTCTTCCTGAAAGCATCGCGCCGCGGCGTTCGGCCGTTCGTCGCTTCTTCGATTCTTGGCCACCGATGGTGCTGGCCGCTATCGCCTGGCTCTCGCTGATGCTCGTCGTCGCGCTCGCCGCCGACTACATCCGGCCCTATGACTTCAAAGCGCTCGACCTGCGCGGGCGCTTGCAGCCGCCGGTCTTCATGGGGGGAAGCTGGCAGCACATTCTCGGCTCCGACGAGCTCGGCCGCGATGTGCTGTCGCGCCTTATCGAGTCGATCCGCATTTCACTCCTGATCGCGCTGGCCTCGACATTGATCGCTGCCGTCGTCGGCGTGCTCCTCGGGTTCGCCGCGGCCCACTTCAGGGGAATCGTCGAACAGTTCGTGCAAGTGCTGATCGATCTCCAGGCATCGATGCCGTTCCTCATCATCGCTCTCGCGGTTCTGGCCTTCTTCGGCAACTCGCTCACGCTGTTCGTGCTCCTGATGGGCCTGAACGGCTGGGAGCGCATCGCGCGCATCTCGCGCGGCCTCGCCATCTCGGCCAACGAGCAAGGCTATGCTTCCGCGGTGCGCGATCTCGGCGCCGGCCCATGGCGGACGTACGGTCGCCATATACTGCCAAATATCGCCTCGACGTTGATCGTCTCGATGACGCTGAATTTCCCCGAGGTCATTCTTCTCGAGTCCGGCCTCTCATTCCTCGGCCTCGGCGTCCAGCCGCCGCTCACCTCGCTCGGCAACATGGTGGGATACGGCCGCGAATACATGCAGACGGCACCATGGATCCTGCTTGCGCCTGCCATCGTGATCATCGCCACCACATTGTCGGTATCGATCCTCGGCGACTGGCTGCGCGATCGCCTCGACCCGACGCTGCGGTGAAAGCATGCCGCAGCGGAGAATACCACCAAGCGTCACACCTCTGAGATGCTTCGTTCCTATCTCGCAATCGGAAGTCAAGCCAGAGAGGAAGACATATGGTCAGACACAGCCTTCTCCAAATTGCGAGATCGGGCGCTACGGTCGCGATTGCCGCGGCGTGCGTGAGCGTGACCGCACCAGCCGCACGCGCCGATGACCGCCCTGTGATCACCGTCGCCGTCCAGCAGATCGTCAACGCGGGCGTTCTGGATACGCTGCGCGAGCAATCCAATGTCGGCTCCCGCATCTTCACGAGCATCTTCGACACGCTCATCAAGCTGGATCGTCAGGGAGATCTCTCGCAGCGGCCGGGCCTCGCCGAGAGCTGGACGCGCATCGACGACAAGACGATCGAATTCAAGCTGAGGCAGGGCGTCAAGTTCCACAACGGCGAAGAGATGACAGCCGAAGACGTCGCCTTCTCCTTCGGGCCCGAGCGCATGTGGGGCTTCGCGAAGCCGGGCGAGGATGCCAAGACGGGGCAGACGCTCTTCACCCAAGGTGCTGGTCAGTCCGTCGTCGCGCCGCCCGAGGTGCACGCCGTGGCGCGCCGCCTGATCCCCGGCTTCGATCGCATCGAGGTCGTCGACCGCTATACTGTGCGCTTCCATAACAAGACGCCCGACGTCACGCTGGAAGGACGCCTGACACGCACCGGCATGAACGTCGTCTCCAAAAAGGCATTCCTCGCCGCGCCTGACTGGAAGACATTCGCATCGGCACCGGTTGCGACCGGCCCTTACAAGGTCAAGGAGTTCAAGCCCGACAACATCCTCGTCCTCACGGCTCACGACGACTACTGGGGCGGCAAGCCGACCGTGCGCGAAATCCGCTTCGTGGTCGTCCCTGAGGTCGCCGGTCGCGTCAACGGTCTGATCTCCGGCCAGTACGACTTCGTCACCGACATCCCGCCCGACCAGATCCAGACCATCGAGGCCAGCGCGAAGCATGAGGTCGTCGGTGGCCCCGTCCTCAACTATCGTCTTGTGGTATTCGACAAGAATCATCCGCAGCTCCAGGATCCGCGCATCCGCCGCGCGCTTACGCTGGCCATCGACCGGAAGCTGATCGTCGACACACTCTGGTCGGGGCGCACCTCGATCCCGCAGGGTCTGCAGTGGGAGTACTACGGTCCCATGTTCGTCAAGGAGTGGCAGGCTCCCGAGTACAACCCTGATCTCGCGGCGAAGCTCCTGAAGGAGGCTGGCTACAACGGCGAGCCGATCCCCTTCCGCGTGCTCAACAACTACTATGCGAACCAGGTCCCAACCGCCCAGATCCTGCAGGAGATGTGGCGTGCCGTGGGCGCCAACGTGCGGATCGAGATGAAGGAGAACTGGCAGCAGATTCTTGCCAAGGATGCGCCGCGTGCCGTCCGCGACTGGTCCAACTCTGCCCCCTTCAACGATCCCGTGTCGTCGATGGTCACCCAGCATTGCCCGCGCGGCCAGCAGCAGCAGGTCGGTGAATGGTCCAACGACGAGTTCAACAAACTGTGCGGCGAGCTTGAGACATCGACCGATCAGGCCAAACGCCCGGTCATGTTCCGCCGCATGCTCGAGATCATCGAACGCGACGATCCAGGTTACACGGTTCTCCACCGCACAGTGCTTTTCTACGGCAAGCGGAAGGATCTGGAGTGGAAGTACTCGCCGACGCAGGCCATGGACTTCCGTGCTCACAACCTGAAAGTCCGCAACTGACGATCTGAAGGACGGTGGTCGGCAGCAACGCCGGCCACCGCGATCTCTCAATCCCACCGGAAACACTCGATGCCCACCATCGCCGATCCCAAGCGCAAGAATGTCCTTTTCATCGTCGTCGATCAGTGGCGCGGCGATACGCTGAAGGCCGCCGGACACAAAACGATCCGGACGCCCAACATCGACGCGCTGGTGGCCGAGAGCGTCACCTTTCGGCGGCACTACACCGTCACATCGCCGTGCGGGCCTGCGCGCGCCTCGCTGCTGACCGGCATGTACGCGATGAACCACCGCGCCGTGCAGAACACCATTCCGCTCGACGCGCGCCATACCAACCTGGCGATGGAAGTGCGAAAGGGTGGCTGGGATCCGGCGATCGTCGGCTACACGACAACGACGCCCGATCCACGCGAATGGCCGGCCATGGACCCCGCGTTCACCGTGCTTGGCGACCTCATGCACGGCTGGCGACCGGTCGGTGCCTTCGAGCCACGGATGGAAGGCTACTTCGCCTGGCTGGCGAGCCAAGGCTACAAGCTTCCGGACAATCGCGCCGACATATGGCTGCCGGAAGGTGTCACCGAGGAGGAACTGGGCGCCACGCGCAAGCCGTCACGCATTCCCGCCCACCTGTCCGATACCCGCTGGTTCAGCGAGCGCGCGCTGACGTATCTCCTCGGGGCCGCGAAGCGGCCGTGGTTTCTCCATCTCGGTTACTATCGACCGCATCCGCCGTTTGCGGCGCCCGCGCCCTACCATGAGATGTACGCCATCGACGATGCTCCGGAGCCTGTGCGCGCATCGACACCGGGAGAGGAGGCGCGTCAGCATCCGTTGCTGAAATTCTTCCTCGATTCGATCGAGAAGCGCCGCTTCTTCGAGAACGGTAAGGGACTCGCCAGCTCCATGGACGTGTCCGAGGTCCGTCAGATGCGCGCGACGTACTATGGACTGATCTCCGAGTGCGACGCCGAGATCGGCCGCGTGCTTCAGTTTCTGCGCGACAGTGGGCAGTGGGACGACACACTCATCGTCCTCACCAGCGATCACGGCGAGCAGCTCGGCGATCACTATATCCTGGGCAAGGTCGGCTATTTCGACGAAAGCTTCCACATCCCGCTGATCATCCGCGATCCCGACACAAGTGCTGATGCGACGCGCGGCACTGTCGTCGACTCCTTCACCGAGTCCATCGACGTCATGCCGACGATACTCAACTGGCTCGGCCTGGAGACGCCGCGCACGGTCGACGGCCGTTCACTGCTGCCGTTCGTGCGCGAAGGCGCCGCGCCGCCCGACTGGCGGCGCCATGTGCACTACGAGTATGACTACCGCAATGTATTCATGGGCGCCGCGCGCCCCGAGGAGGTGCTGGGGGTCGGCCTGGACGAGGCGAGCCTCGCCGTCGTCGAGGATGAAGCGGGCAAGTACGTTCACTTCACCAAACTGCCAAGTCTCTATTTCGATCTGGCTCGGGATCCGGGCCAGTTCACATCACTTGCTGCAGATCCGGGCCGAGCTTCCGACGTCCTCCGCTATGCGCAAGCGATGCTGTCGTGGCGTCTGCGCTTCGCCGAGCGCACATTGACGGGCTATCAGGCCTCTCCCGAAGGGCTCATCAAGCGGGCGTAGCGCTCGATGTAATCTTGCACCGATGGCTCGGTTGTCGCGCCTCGCCGTCGAGCGCGCTTTCTACTCACGGCGAGCATTCAGTCTCGTTTGAGACCGGCACCTTTCGCGTGCCTACCCCAGCTTCGGCCATTGCTATGCGCACCGTCACAAAAGTTTTAACCGCGCCGCCTAAGAGCAAGGCCATGCCCGACACTCAAAGGATCGATGATCGCCTGGATGCGCGCGTGGTCGCCTCGCGCCAAGCACTGATGCGCGTCTGCGCCGAGGCAACCGAAGCGGAGATGCGGGCTGCAATGCAGCACCTCGAACCGCATCCAGAAGCCGTCGATGTGCGCCCCACTGAAACCGGACTCGTCATGCTGCGCGGCCGGATCGGCGGTAGCGGGGCGCCGTTCAACATCGGCGAGGCGACCGTAACCCGCGCAGCCGTGCGGCTGCTGACGGGCGAGACGGGCTTCTCCTACCTGCTGGGGCGCTCGAAATCGCGCGCGCGTCTTGCCGCCATCCTGGACGCGGCGGGTCGGAACCCGACCTACCGCCCTGCGCTGGAACGGCACCTGATTGGGCCCGTGACCTACCGGATAGAGCGCGAACGCCGCATCGCGCGCGAGGAGACCGCAGCCACACGCGTCGAATTCTTCACCCTCGTGCGCGGCGAGGACTGACATGCATACGACTGCATTCGCCAGCGGGTTCGCCGATCCGGTGTTCGACTCGCAGATGGTATTCCGTGCCGTGCTCGAGGCCATGGCATGTCCGGGCCGGATCGCGCCGATCGCGACGATGCTCGAGCCGCCGCTGCCGCTGCTGCCGACGTCGGCCAGCGTTCTGCTCGCCCTCGCGGATTACGAGACGTCGATCTGGCTGGACGAGGCTCTTGAGCGTGCGCCGGCGGTCGGCGATTTCCTCCGCTTTCATACGGGTGCGCGTCTCGCACGCAACCGACGAGAGGCTGATTTCGCTGTCGTCGCTGGGCCGGAAAGCCTGCTGCCGCTCACCGCTTTCGCACAAGGCACCCCAGAGTATCCGGATCGCTCGACGACAGCGATCGTGCAGGTCGAGACACTCGCCAACGACGGCTGGCAGCTCCACGGCCCCGGCATTCCCGACCGCACCGCCTTCCGCGCCGCACCGCTGCCGGTCGATTTCACCGAGCAGTTCGCTGCCAACCGCGCACGCTTCCCTTGCGGCGTCGACCTCATCTTCGTCACCACTACCGAGATGGCTGCACTGCCGAGAAGCACCCGCATCCTGGAAGGAGCTGCCTGATGTATGTGGCCGTCAAGGGAGGCGAAACGGCGATCGCGGCGGCGCATACGCTGTTGGCGCGGGAACGCCGCGGCGATCCGGCCGTTCCCGAGTTGACCGCCGAGCAAATCCGCGAGCAGCTTACACTCGCCGTTGACCGCGTGATGGGCGAGGGATCACTCTACGATCGCGACCTTGCAGCACTGGCAATAAAGCAGGCGCGCGGAGACCTGATCGAAGCCATCTTCCTCGTTCGCGCCTACCGTTCGACGCTGCCACGCTTTGGCTATGCGACGCCGATAGAGACGAGCGCGATGGCGATCCGGCGGCGCATCTCGGCGACGTTCAAGGATCTGCCGGGCGGCCAGGTGCTGGGGCCGACGTTCGACTACACGCATCGCCTGCTCGATGACAGCCTGAATGCCGGCGCGCCGCCCGATGCACCGGCGCGGAAGGAAGTAAATGAGGCCACCGCGACGCCGCACGTCGCCGGTCTGCTCGGCGCGCACGGACTGATCGAGCCCAATCCCGAGACAGACGACTCGCAACCCATCGGCGATCTGACGCGCGAGCCGCTCGCTTTTCCCGCCGACCGTGACTTGAGATTGCAGTCGCTGGCCCGTGGCGATGAGGGCCTCCTGCTCGCACTCGGCTACTCCACCCAACGCGGCTACGGCCGCACGCATCCCTTCGCAGGCGAGATCCGCATGGGCGAAGTCGAAGTCCATTTCGTTCCCGAGGAGCTCGGCTTCGAGGTGCCGCTCGGGGCCATCACTGTCACCGAATGCGAGATGGTCAACCAGTTCAAGGGCAGCGCCGAGAGTCCGCCGCAATTCACGCGCGGCTACGGCCTCACCTTCGGCCACTCGGAGCGCAAGGCGATGTCGATGGCGCTGGTCGATCGGGCGCTCCGTGCGCGCGAGCTCGGCGAGGAGGTCGTCGCACCAGCACAGGACGAGGAGTTCGTGCTCTCTCACGCCGACAACGTGCAGGCGACAGGTTTTGTCGAACATCTGAAGTTGCCGCACTACGTCGACTTCCAGGCCGAGCTGCAGCTTGTCCGCCAGATGCGCCGCGAATGGGAAGAAGCACAGCACAAGGAGGCGGCCGAATGAGCGACGCCGCCACTTATAACTTCGCCTACCTCGACGAGCAGACGAAGCGCATGATCCGCCGCGCACTGCTGAAGGCGGTGGCCATTCCCGGCTACCAGGTGCCGTTTGCGAGCCGCGAGATGCCGATGCCCTACGGATGGGGTACTGGCGGTGTGCAGGTCACAGCCGCAGTTCTCGGCCCCGAGGATAGGCTCAAGGTCATCGATCAGGGCGCCGATGACACGACCAACGCCGTTTCGATCCGCAAATTCTTCGAGCGGACGGCCGGTGTTGCGACAACGACACGCACGAGCGACGCGACCATCATCCAGACGCGCCACCGCATCCCCGAGACACCGCTGCGCGAGGGACAAATCCTCGTCTACCAGGTTCCGATCCCGGAGCCGCTGCGCTTTCTCGAGCCGCGTGAGACCGAGACGCGCCGTCAGCACGCGCTCGAGGACTACGGACTCATGCACGTCAAGCTCTACGAGGACATCGCGCGGCACGGTCACATCGCTACCACCTATGCCTATCCGGTGAAGGTCGATGACCGCTACGTCATGGACCCTTCGCCGACGCCAAAGTTCGACAACCCGAAGATGGACATGTGCCCGGCGCTGCAGCTTTTCGGCGCCGGTCGCGAGAAGCGCATCTATGCGCTGCCGCCCTACACGAAGGTCGTCAGCCTCGACTTCGAGGATCATCCGTTCGAACCGACAAGATTTGACCGTGGCTGTGCGCTCTGCGGGTCGGAAGGAATCTACCTCGATGAAGTCGTGACGGATGATCGCGGCGGCCGCATGTTCGTGTGCTCGGATACCGATTTCTGCGAGAGCCGGCGCCCCACACCCGATGGCAATGGCCACACGCCGCGCGAGGTCCCGCGATGACCGGCGCCGTCGATCGTCCGCTGATGGTCGCGCGCGGACTGACCAGGCACTATGGCCCGCGCGTCGGTTGCGAGGACGTATCGCTCGACATCCATGAAGGCGAGGTGGTGGCAGTCGTCGGCGAATCCGGCTCGGGGAAGTCGACGCTGCTGGGCCTGCTATCGACGCAGCTGCAGCCGACTGCCGGCAGCATCCATTACCGGATGCGCGACGGCGAAGAGCGTGACCTCTTCGCACTCGGAGAAGCCGAGCGACGCTTCCTGCTGCGCACCGACTGGGGCTTCGTGCATCAGGACGCACGTCTTGGCCTGCGCATGGGTGTCTCTGCCGGTGGCAATGTCGGCGAGCGGTTGATGGCCGTCGGCTGGCGCAGCTATGGCCGCATTCGCGCCGAGGCCGAAAGCTGGCTTGAGCGTGTCGAGATCGAGCGGGACCGTATCGACGATCGGCCCGACACGTTCTCGGGCGGCATGCGTCAGCGCCTCCAGATCGCCAAGAACATGGTCACGCGGCCACGCCTCCTGTTCATGGACGAGCCGACCGGCGGTCTCGATGTCTCCGTGCAGGCGCGCCTTCTCGACCTCATCCGCGGTTTCGTCAGCGAGTATGGTCTCGCCTCGGTGATCGTGACGCATGACCTCGCAGTAGCAAGGCTGCTGTCGCACCGCATGGTCGTCATGCGCCATGGTCGTGTCATCGAAACGGGGCTCACCGATCAAGTGCTCGACGATCCGCGAGAGCCCTACACGCAGCTCCTCGTCGCCTCGATTCTCCAGGCATAGTGTGATGATCGAGAAATTCGCCAGATCTCGCCGCACGGTACCGAGCGAATTTCTCGATCTGAATCACACTGGCAAATCTATGATTCTAGTGTCCCTTTTGATTCCGAAGTTCGCTCGGGACACCAGCATCAAGGTCTGGCGAACTTCGGAATCGGGACACTAGCCGTCATGACCAATGACCACGCCGAAATGCTCCGCCTGGACGCGGTCGCCAAGACCTTCGATATGCATCTACGCGGCGGTGCGCGGCTGCCGGCGGTGGCCGGCGTCTCGCTCTCGGTGTCGCGTGGCGAGTGCGTGGTGCTTGGCGGTCCGTCCGGCACCGGCAAATCGTCGATACTGAAGATGATCTACGGCAACTATCGCGCCGACGCCGGCCGCATCGAGATCAATGGCCCTGCTGGTCCAGTCGATGTCGTGCGCGCAAGCCCGCGCGCCGTGCTGGCACTCAGGAAGCGCACGGTCGGCTATGTCAGCCAGTTCCTGCGCGTGATCCCGCGCATCGGTGCGTTCGATATCGTTGCTTCCGCTGGCCGCGAGTCGGGACTCGGCGAGCAGCAAGCGCAGGCCAACGCGAGCGCGCTGCTCAGGGTGCTCAATGTACCGGAGCGGCTATGGCGCCTGCCTCCGGCAACCTTCTCCGGCGGTGAACAGCAGCGCATCAACATCGCGCGCGGATTCGCGGCCGAGCGGCCGGTCCTGCTGCTGGACGAGCCAACGGCATCGCTTGATGCCGTCAACCGCGCCGCCGTGGTCGAGCTGATCGAAGCGCGCAAGCGTGCCGGGGTCGCCATCCTCGGCATTTTTCATGACGAGGACGTCCGTGACCGGGTCGCCGACCGAGTCATCGACGTCAAGCAGTTTGCACCAGGGGCCTGAAACCGATGACGCGGGAGCTGGTTCTCGGGAATGCAAAGGTGGCGCTTGCCGACGTTATCATCGACGGCTGGGTCGCCACGCGCGACGGCGTGATCGTCGAGGTCGGTCGCGGCGCGGCGCCGCGCAACAGCGTCGATGTCGACGGCGACTTCGTTATTCCGGGCCTCGTTGAGCTGCACACCGACCACCTCGAGCAGCATCTGCGGCCCCGCCCCAAGGTCCACTGGCCTGAAGCCTCGGCGATTCTGGCCTTTGATGCGCAGATCGCTGCCTCCGGCATCACGACCGTCTTCGATTGCATCCGGGCGGGGCGCGATGATGATTACTCGCCGATCGTCAACGAGGTCTCGGTCGTGATCGACGGCATCACGCGGGCAGCCGCCGAAGGGCTCCTGCGCGCCGAGCATCGGGTGCACCTCAGATGCGAGGTCACCGCCGATGATGTCCTCGAGAATGCACAGAATGCACTGACGCAGCGCATCGATCTGATCTCGCTCATGGACCATACGCCGGGCGCACGCCAATTCACTAATATCGACGCCTGGCGCATCTACTATGGCGGTAAATCAGGACGGTCGCCGGCAGACCTCGACAAGCTGATCCAGATCAAGCACGCCTCGCACGCGCGCAACTACGCCAAGCATCGCCGCGCGCTCGTGGCACTCGCCCGCGAGCGCGATATCGCGCTGGCGAGCCACGATGACACGACGGCGGCGCACGTCGACGAATCGATCGCCGATAGAGTTGCCATTGCCGAGTTTCCGACCTCGGTCGAGGCTGCGCGCCTTTCCCATGCGGCGGGCATCGATGTCCTGATGGGCGCGCCCAACATCGTGCGCGGTGGCTCGCACTCCGGCAATGTCGCCGCCGAGACACTGGCGCGCGCAGGCCACCTCGACATTCTGTCCTCCGACTACGTGCCGGCGAGCCTGCTGCTCGGCGCATTCGAGCTGGCGCGACGCATCGAGGGTTACGGACTCGCCAAGGCGCTGCGGACCGTGACGTCAAATCCAGCGCGGGCGGCGAACCTGCACGATCGCGGCGAGATCGCAGCCGGCAAACGCGCCGACCTCGTGCGCGTCCGTCTTGTCGAAGGCACGCCTGTGGTCCGCGAGGTGTACCGGGAGGGAAAGCGTGTCACGTGAGGCGGAGCGGGGAGGCGATCCAGCGGCGCGGCTTGGCCCCGGCGCACTGGCGCTCGTCCTCGGCCCGAGCGGCGTCGGCAAGGATGCCCTGATCGCCAGCGCACGGGAGCTGCTGGCCACCGATCCGCGCTTCGTCTTTCCCGAGCGCATTGTTACGCGCCTGCCGCACGCGGCCGAAAGCCACGGCTCGATGAGTGCGGATGCCTTTGACGAGGCCGAAAGCCAGGGACGGTTCGCGCTCACCTGGCAGGCACACGGTCTCAGCTACGGCATTCCGGTCAGCATCGATCGCGCGATTCGCGAGGGCTGCGTCGTGGTCGTGAATGGTTCGCGAACCATCGGCGGCGCGGCGCGCCGGCGCTACGCACGGGCGTCGCTCATTCTCATCGATTGCCCCGTCGAGATTCGTGCCGCCCGCATTGCTGCCCGCGGCCGCGAGCGCGGCACCGATATCGAGGCGCGTCTCAACCGCGGCGTGGCGACTTTCGATCCCGGCGATGCCGACGTGCGCATCGATAACTCCGGCACCCTCGCCGGCGGCGTGCAAACGCTGGTGCGCGTGCTCGAGTCTCTCGCTCATCCCGCCTAGATCAGCCCGGGCGTGGGGCGCATTTAAGGTCCGACGCTTTAGCGGTCGAGCGCAGCAGCAGGCGACGCTGCGCGGAGCGGGAACCTCTCGAGAAGATGGAAACGGCTGTCCCGGGTGGGCTGCGCCAGGAGGGAGATCGCATCGATCGCGACAGCGCTTCCAATCCGGCCGTACATGGCCGTCAGGGTCGCCAGCGCGCGCGGCTGCATCGTCTCCGCGAGTGCGCCTGTAAGCGTCATGTGGAAACGGAACTCGTCGAAAACATAAGGGTATCCCCAGCGCTCGAGGTGCGCGAGCTGGCGAGTCGTCAACCCCTGCGATACGCGCCGCTTGCGGTCCGCGTCGCTCATCGACCCGCGCAAATCATCGAGCTCCTGGACGCAGGCCCCCGCCAGCCGGTTGAGCCCGGCGTCCTTCGCAAGCGGCCTAAGAGCTACGAAATCGCCGAGCAGGGCCACTTCCATTGCCGGCAGCAGGATCGGCGCGTTGCGGGTGGCGAATGCCGCCGCGCGCTGCATCAGTACGGTTTCGGATGCGCCGGAAGCGAGCTCGAACGGCGCCTTCAGCGTGGCGTGAAAGCCGTATCGTGCCGGGCTTTCCTGCGCGCGCACGAAGGCAGGCTCCCGCCAGAGGCTCTCGTCGAGAAACGCGCACGTCTCGCGCGTGACCGCATCGTAGCCGATGGCGGACGATCCGAAATGCCAGAGAGCCGATTGCGGCACCGGCGTGAAGTAAATCGCATAGCGCATGGTTGGCGCGAGCTATCCATGCCGGGTCGTCTCGCAACCGGCCGTTTGATCGAAGACCCTTATCGCGGGACTCTTGCCGGTTTGTGACAGGCTGCGGCCGCCGGGCGCAAGCCTTGGTACGGGAGTGAGACATCGTCACACGACTGTACCATCAGGCGGCTAGATGTTGCTCATGTTGAGCAGTGCTACATCGCTGAAGAAGCTCGGTCCCGAGCCCCTGGTTGATGCGTCCGCGACAGTTCGCGATTGCCGGCTCGGCCGCTATACCGAGGTCGGTGCGCGCACCTCGCTGGTCGAAACCATACTCGGTGACTACAGCTACATCGTGAACGATGGCGATGTGATCTATACGACGATTGGCAAGTTCTGCTCGATCGCTGCCATGGTGCGGATCAATCCCGGCAACCACCCGATGTGGCGCGCCTCGCAGAGCCACTTCACGTATCGCGCCGGCACCTACTTCGAGGATGCCGACGATGAAGCCGCCTTCTTCGAGTGGCGCCGCGCACATCCCGTCTCGATCGGGCACGATGTCTGGATCGGCCATGGCGCGATCATCCTGGCGGGTCGCTCCGTCGGCGACGGCGCAGTCATAGCAGCCGGTGCCATCGTCACGAAGGACGTACCGCCGTACAGCATCGTCGCCGGCAATCCGGCACGCGTTCTCCGGCCGCGGTTCGAGGCGGCTGCCGCCAATCGTCTTCAGGCGCTCAAGTGGTGGGACTGGAGTCACGATCGACTTCGCGGCGCACTGGATGACTTCCGGGCTCTTTCCGTCGAAGCGTTCCTCAAGAAGCACGACGGCTGACATGGAGCCGGTTTGCCGGCTTGAAGAACCCGCAAACCAGTGTGAGCTTTCAAGAGGTTGTCCAATTGGACCGGACGAGGTCAGTTGATGTCGGAAAGCGGACATGCCAGCATGATGGTTCGCGGATTTCATGCTGGCAGCCGGCCCGCTCCGCGCTCCGATCTTATACTTGTCGATCATCGATCGTGGGCGTCGGCTTGGCGAGTGTTCGCAGGGCCTCGATGTCGCCGAGTTCGACACGCGAGCCGCGCACTGAAACCTTGTATGGCGCAAGCGAGGCGAATGATCGGGAGAGGACCTCCGGCGCTACGCCTAGTCGGGAAGCGAGAACTTTCTTCTCGAAAGGCAGCGTGAATTGCCCTTTGGATCCCATCTCGGCATCGTGCGCGAGAAGCCAGTTTGCCAACCGCTCGAGACCTGTGCGGAGCTTCTGGTTCTTCAGTTCCTTGACGATGCCGCGATAGGCATAGGCGAGTTCCTGTGCCAGGGCGCGCGCGAAGGCCGCATCCGCTGCAAAGACACGGCGCACGGGCGCAGCCGGAATGAGCAGGACGCGCGCCGTCGTCAGCGATCGTGCGGACTTGAGATAGACACGATCGAGAATGACGGCAGCGACGATGAAGCTGTGGCCCGGACCGAGAACTGCGACGGTCGTCTCCCGATCGCGGTGGGCAGAGAACACCTCTACCTGCCCCTCGACGACGACATGCAGGAAGTCCGCTGGATCGCCCTCGCGCGCGAGTTCCACGCAGGGCGGAAAGCGCTGCAGGAACGAGCCGCGCAATAGCGTTTCGGTATGGCTGGCGTCTACGCCATCGAATAGCGCAAGCCGCCGCATCTCCTCGATTTCCTCGGGGCGCATATGGTGTCCTCCCTGCGGCACTACCCTACGCTGACCGAGCCGCCAGCGAATTGATCTAGATCATGTCTCAAATTGATCTGATTGAAATAATTACATGCTTTATATCGACATTCTATTTGATCTGTGTCGCTGTTCCCCTTGCAAGTTTGCGCAGCGCGCCACTGGTTGACTGAGGTCAAATGGCATTCCGGGCACCAGCCTCACCGTTCATCTCGTCAGTGCGCTTCAGCACAGAGGGTGGGCATGCCGAGCTCAGCAATTGATGCATCCGATCAAGTCCGAGCCCTTTGGCTCTCCACGCTAGCCTTCACTGTTTGCTTCGCCGTTTGGACGATCTTCGCCATCATCGGCATCCAGATCAAAGCCGATCTTGGCCTCAGTGATACGCAGTTCGGCCTGCTCGTCGGTACGCCGATCCTCACCGGCTCGCTGATCCGTCTGATCCTCGGTATCTGGTCCGATCAGTACGGCGGTCGCCTCGTCTACACGCTGACCATGCTCAGTGCGGCGCTCATGACCGCGCTCCTGACGTTCGCCTACGACTATCCGACCTTCCTGCTCGCCGCCCTCGGCGTCGGCATCGCCGGCGGTTCCTTCTCAGTCGGCGTCGCCTACGTCGCCAAGTGGTATCCCAAGGAAAAGCAGGGCACGGCGCTCGGCATCTTCGGCGCCGGCAACGTCGGCGCCGCCGTGACCAAGTTCGCGGCCCCCGTCATCATGGTCGCCTACGGCTGGCGAACCGTCGCGCTCGTGTGGGCCGCCGCGCTCGCGCTCGTCGCCATCGTCTTCTACGTCATGACCAAGGACGATCCCGACCTCGCCCAGCGCCGCGCCTCGGGACAGAAGCCCGAGCCGCTCTCCGCCATGCTCGGCCCCTTGAAGAACGTCCAGGTCTGGCGCTTCTCACTCTACTACTTCTTCGTCTTCGGCGCCTTCGTCGCGCTCGCCCTGTGGCTGCCGCGCTATCTCATCGGCGTCTATGGCCTCGACATCACGACGGCCGGCGCGATCGGCGCCCTGTACTCGATCCCCGCCTCCATCTTCCGCGCCTACGGCGGCCATCTCTCCGACAAGTTCGGCGCGCGGCGCATCATGTACTGGACATTCCTCGTCTCGGTCGTGTGCACGTTCATCCTCTCCTATCCCCCGACGCAGTACGTCATCGAGGGCATCCACGGTCCTGTCACCTTCTCGACACGCATGGGCCTCGTCGGCTTCGTCGTCACCGCCTTCGTGCTCGGCTTCTTCATGAGCCTCGGCAAGGCAGCCGTCTACAAGCATATTCCCGTCTACTATCCGGATCGTGTCGGTGCCGTAGGCGGTGTCGTCGGCCTCGTCGGCGGTCTCGGCGGCTTCGTGCTCCCGATCGCCTTCGGCGCCCTCAACGATCTCACCGGTGTATGGCAGAGCTGCTTCTGGCTGCTCTTCCTGATCGTTGCCGTTTCCCTGGTCTGGATGCACTTTGCCGTTCGGGAGATGGAGCGGACCGCCGCCGAAGCCGGCGTCCCTGCGCGCAGGCTCCCGGAGTTCCCCGAAATGCAGCCCATCCATGGGCCCGCGCAGGAGGGTGCGCTCGCGGCCAAGGGTGCGATCCAGGACTGGCGCCCCGAGGAGCCGAACTTCTGGCAGAGCCGCGGGCGCGCGATCGCGCGGCGCAATCTGTGGATCTCGGTGTCCTGCCTGCTGCTTTCGTTCGCCGTGTGGATGGTTTGGTCGGTCGTCGTCGCCAAGCTGCCGAGCGTCGGCTTCGACTTCACGAACGACCAGCTCTTCTGGCTCGCGGCACTGCCCGGCCTCTCCGGCGCCACGCTGCGCATCTTCTACAGCTTCATGCCGGCGATCTTCGGCGGTCGTTTGTGGACTACGCTCGCGACGTGGTCGCTTATGATCCCTGCCGTCGGCATCGGCCTCGCAGTCCAGAGCCCGAATACGCCATACTGGATCTTCCTCGCTCTGGCGCTCCTCTGCGGCTTCGGCGGCGGCAACTTCGCTTCTTCGATGGCCAACATCTCCTTCTTCTTCCCGAAGTCGGAGAAGGGTACTGCACTCGCCATCAATGCAGGGCTCGGCAATCTCGGCGTCAGCGTCGTCCAGTTCGTCGTACCGCTCGCGATCACGGCCAGCGTGTTCGGCTGGCTCGGCGGTGATCCGCAAACAGGGACTGTGAGCGGCGTCACCACCACGCTCTGGCTGCAGAATGCGGGTTTCATCTTCGTGCCCTTCATCGCCGCATCGGCCTTCGCCGCATGGTTCGGCATGGATGACATCGCGAGCATGAAGGCGAGCTTCGCCGACCAGTCGATCATCTTCAGCCGAACGCACAACTGGATCATGTGCTGGTTGTACACCGGCACGTTCGGCTCCTTCATCGGCTTCTCCGCCGCCTTCCCGCTGCTCTCGAAGATTCTGTTCCCCGAGATCAACGCGCTCCAATACGCGTTCCTCGGCCCGCTCGTCGGTGCCGTCGCTCGCGCGCTCGCCGGTAAGCCGAGTGATCGCATCGGTGGCGGGCGAATCACATTCTGGGTGTTCATCGCGATGTGCCTTGGCGTCATCGGCATTCTTTACGCCATCGGCATGAAGGGCAGCTCAAGCGCCTTCCCGGTGTTCTTTGCGAGCTTCCTCTTCCTATTCGCCGCGACCGGCGTCGGGAATGCCTCCACCTTTCAGATGATCCCCGCGATCATGCGCAAGGAAGTGGCGCGCCTCGAGCCGCAGCTCAGCGCGATCGACCGCGTCAAGCAGTCCGACAAGGAATCCGCCGCCATCATCGGCTTCACCTCGGCCATCGCTGCCTTCGGTGCCTTCTTCATCCCGAAGAGCTTCGGCAGCTCGATCGTCCTCACCGGCGGCGCCGAGGTGGCGCTCTATGGCTTCCTCGTCTTCTACATGAGCTGCATCGCCGTCACCTGGTGGTTCTACACGCGCCGCGGCGGCCTGCTCTTCGACATCGAACGCGGCGGCGGCCCCCAGGCGCCGACCTCCGCCCTGACACCCGTCACATGAACCTCATCCACAATCGAGGCCAACAACAATGAGCCAGTTTCTCGATCGCCTGAGCTACTTCAGCAAGGTCACCGAGCCATTCTCGAACGGTCACGGCGTGACGACGACCGAGGATCGCGGCTGGGAGGACGGGTATCGCCGCCGCTGGCAGCACGACAAGATCGTGCGCTCGACACACGGCGCCAATTGCACCGGCTCCTGCTCGTGGAAAATCTACGTCAAGGGCGGGATCGTCACCTGGGAGACCCAGCAGACCGACTACCCGCGCACGCGACCCGACCTGCCGAACCACGAGCCGCGCGGCTGCTCGCGCGGGGCCAGCTATAGCTGGTACCTCTACTCGGGCAACCGCGTGAAATACCCGCTCATCCGTTCGCGCCTGCTCCGGCACTGGCGCGCGGCGCGCAAGACGCTGTCTCCCGTCGCGGCGTGGAAGAGCATCGTCGAGGATCCGAAGAAGCGGCAGGACTACATCTCGGTGCGCGGCCATGGCGGCTTCGTGCGCGCCAAGTGGGACGAAGTCACCGAGATCATCGGCGCCGCCAACGCCTACACCGCCAAGACCTACGGGCCCGACCGCGTCATCGGCTTCTCGCCCATTCCCGCGATGTCCATGGTCTCGTACGCGGCCGGCTCCCGCTACCTGTCGCTGCTCGGCGGCGTCTGCATGTCCTTCTACGACTGGTACTGCGATCTGCCGCCGGCATCGCCACAGACCTGGGGCGAGCAGACCGACGTTCCCGAAAGCGCCGACTGGTACAACGCCGGCTTCATCATCCTGTGGGGATCGAACGTCCCGCAGACCCGCACGCCCGACGCCCACTTCTACACCGAGGCGCGCTACCGCGGCGCCAAGAGCGCCGTCATCTGTCCCGACTACTCCGAAGCCTCGAAATTCGGCGACATCTGGCTGTCGGTTAAGCAGGGTACCGACTCCGCGCTCGCCATGGCGATGGGCCACGTCATCCTCAAGGAGTACCACGTCGACCGTCAGGCGAAGTACTTCCGCGATTACGTGCGTCAGTATTCCGACATGCCCATGCTGGTGCGCCTTGCGCGCCAGAACGGGCAACTGGTGCCGGACCGCTTCCTGCGCGCGAGCGACTTCGCCCAGGGCCTCGGCGAAGCGAACAACCCCGAATGGAAAACCGTCGCCTTCGACGAGGCGTCCGGCAATATCGTCGTTCCCAACGGATCGATCGGCTTCCGCTGGGGCGAGACCGGCAAATGGAACATCGAGGAGAAGGAGGCGAGCGGCCGCTCTACGACACTGCGGCTCTCCCTCGCCGACATCAAGGACGACTACGCCGACGTCGCCTTCCCCTACTTCGGCAACATCGAGCACGAGCACTTCACCCACTCGGACCACGCCAGCGTCCTCAATCGCCGCGTGCCGGTGAAGAAGCTGGCGCTCGTCGACGGCGAGACGCTGGTCGCGAGCGTCCATGACCTGTTCATCGCCAACTACGGCGTCGATCAGGGCTTCGGTGGCGCCAACGTTGCCAAATCCTACGACGAGGACACGCCCTACACGCCCGCCTGGGCAGAGCGCATCACAGGCGTCTCGCGCGACAAGATCATCCAGGTCGCCCGCGAGTTCGCGACCAACGCCGAGAAGACCAACGGCCGCTCCATGATCATCATCGGCGCCGCAATGAACCATTGGTACCACTGCGACATGAACTATCGCGGCGTGATCAACATGCTGGTCATGTGCGGTTGCATCGGGCAGTCGGGTGGCGGCTGGTCGCACTACGTCGGACAGGAGAAGCTGCGTCCGCAGGCCGGCTGGGCGCCGCTCGCCTTCGGCCTCGACTGGGGTCGTCCACCGCGCCAACAGAACTCCACATCGTTCTTCTACGTGCACACCAATCAGTGGCGCTACGAGACGATGCACACGGCCGACATCCTCTCGCCGACGGCCCCTCGGGGACCGTGGGACGGCGCCATCATCGACTACAACATGCGCGCCATCCGCATGGGCTGGCTGCCCGCCTATCCAACGCTGACGCAGAACTCGCTCTCGATCGCCAAGAAGGCAGCCGATGCGAAGCTCGAGCCGAAGGACTACGTCGCCAAGGCGCTGAAGTCCGGCGAACTGTCCTTCGCCTGGGAGGATCCGGACAGCCCGCAGAATTTCCCGCGCAACATGTTCGTCTGGCGCTCGAACATTCTCGGCAGCTCCGGCAAGGGCCACGAGTACTTCCTCAAGCATCTGCTCGGGACATCGCATGGCGTGCTGGGCAAGGATCTCGGCGAGGAAGGCCGCGAGAAGCCCAAGGAAGTGCGCTGGCACGACGAGGCGCCGCGCGGCAAGCTCGACCTGCTGGTGACGCTGGACTTCCGCATGTCGACGACGTGCGTGTACTCCGACATCGTTCTGCCGACCGCCACCTGGTACGAGAAAAACGACCTCAACACTTCCGACATGCACCCCTTCATCCATCCGCTGACCGGCGCGGTGGATCCCGCCTGGGAAGCAAGGTCGGACTGGGAGATCTACAAGGCGATTGCAAAGGCTTTCTCCGAGGCGGCACCCGAAGTCCTCGGCGTCGAGAAGGATGTCGTGCTGACGCCGCTGATGCACGACAGCCCCGGCGAGATCGCGCAGGCCTTCGAGCCCAAGGACTGGAAGAAGGGCGAATGCGAGCCGATCCCCGGCAAGACCATGCCTGCCGTCGCGGTCGTCGAGCGCGACTATCCGAACCTCTATAAGCGGTTCACGGCGCTTGGACCCCTGATGGAGAAGATCGGCAACGGCATCAAGGGCATTGCCTGGCAGACCGGCCACGAGGTGGAGCATCTGAAGAACCTCAACGGCGTCGTGACCGAGCCTGGCGCGACGCAGGGCATGGCGCGCATCGACAGCGACATCGATGCGGCGGAAGTCCTGCTCATGCTGGCACCGGAGACGAACGGCGAGGTCGCCGTGAAATCCTGGGAATCACTTTCCAGAACGACGGGCCGCGCGCACGCTCACCTCGCCATTCCGAAAGAGGACGAGAAGATCCGCTTCCGCGACGTGGTGGCCCAGCCGCGCAAGATCATCTCGGCGCCGACCTGGTCCGGGCTGGAAAGCGAGAAGGTCTGCTACAACGCCGGCTACACCAACGTGCACGAGCTGATCCCCTGGCGGACACTGACCGGACGTCAGCAGCTCTACCAGGACCACCTCTGGATGCGCGCGTTCGGCGAGGGCTTCTGCCTCTACCGTCCGCCCGTCGATCTGCGCGCGATCAAGCCCGTGCAGGGAATGAAGCCGAACGGCGAGAAGGAAATCGTCCTCAACTTCATCACGCCGCACCAGAAGTGGGGCATCCACTCCACCTACACCGACAACCTGCTCATGCTCACGCTGTCACGCGGCGGGCCGATCGTGTGGCTGAGCGAGACCGACGCGCGCAAGGCGGGCATCGTCGATAACGACTGGGTGGAGGCCTACAACAGCAACGGCGCGCTCGTCGCCCGCGCGGTCGTCTCGCAGCGCATGAAGGAAGGCACCGTCTTCATGTACCACGCGCAGGAGAAGATCGTGAACGTGCCCGGCTCCGAGATGACGGGACAGCGCGGCGGCATCCACAATTCGGTGACCCGCACGGTGCTGAAGCCCACGCACATGATCGGCGGCTACGTCCAGCTCGCCTACGGTTTCAACTACTACGGGACCATCGGAACCAATCGCGACGAGTTCGTCGTCGTGCGCAAGCTCAGCCACGTCGACTGGCTGGAGCGCCCGCTCGCACGCGCCACTCCCGCCATCCAGGCCGCCGAATAAAGGACAAGAGAAAATGAAAATTCGCGCTCAAATCGCGATGGTGCTGAACCTCGACAAGTGCATCGGCTGCCACACCTGCTCGGTCACCTGCAAGAACGTGTGGACCAACCGCGAAGGTATGGAATACGCGTGGTTCAACAACGTCGAGACCAAGCCGGGCATCGGCTATCCCAAGGAATGGGAGAACCAGGATCGCTGGAACGGCGGCTGGAAGCGCAAGCGCAACGGCCGGATCGAGCCGCGCATCGGCGGCAAGTGGCGCATCCTCGCCAACATCTTCGCCAACCCGGATCTCCCCGAGATCGACGACTACTACGAGCCCTTCACCTTCGACTACGAGCACCTGCAGAAGGCGCCCGAGCTTCAGGCGTTTCCGACGGCGCGCCCGCGCTCGCTGATCACGGGCCAGCGCATGGAGAAGATCGAGTGGGGGCCCAATTGGGAGGAGATCCTCGGCGGCGAATTCTCGAAGCGCTCCGCCGATGTGAACTTCGAGGGTGTTCAAAAGGAGATCTACGGCCAGTTCGAGAACACGTTCATGATGTACCTGCCGCGGCTGTGCGAGCACTGCCTCAATCCGACGTGCGTCGCGGCCTGCCCCTCGGGAGCGATCTACAAGCGCGAAGAGGACGGCATCGTCCTCATCGACCAGGACAAATGCCGCGGTTGGCGCATGTGCGTGTCGGGCTGCCCGTACAAGAAGATCTACTTCAACTGGTCGAGCGGGAAGAGCGAGAAGTGCATCTTCTGCTATCCGCGCATCGAGGCCGGCCAGCCGACCGTCTGCTCGGAGACCTGCGTCGGCCGCATCCGCTATCTGGGCGTAGTGCTCTATGACGCCGACCGCATTGAGGAAGCCGCAAGCGCACCCGACGGGAAGGATCTCTACGAGGCACAGCTCAAGCTGTTCCTCGATCCGAGCGACCCGGCTGTAATCGCGCAGGCGCGCGTCGACGGCGTGCCCGATGCTTGGCTCGACGCTGCGCGCAAGTCGCCGATCTGGAAGATGGCAATGGAATGGAAAGTCGCCTTCCCGCTCCATCCCGAGTACCGCACCCTGCCCATGGTCTGGTACGTGCCGCCGCTTTCGCCGATCACGGCGGCTGCCGAAGCCGGCAAGATGGGAACGGACGGCGCCATGCCCGACGTGCGCTCGCTCCGCATCCCGCTCAAGTATCTTGCCAACCTTCTGACGGCGGGTGACGAGAAGCCTGTTGCTACGGGCCTCGAGCGCATGCTCGCCATGCGCGCCTATATGCGCGCCAAGACGATCGACGGCGTCATCGATGAGGCGATCGCGAAGAAGGTCGGTCTGACCGGCTTGCAGATCGAGGAGATGTACCACGTCATGGCGATCGCCAACTACGAGGATCGCTTCGTCATCCCGACCACGCACCGCGAGGTCACGGAGGATGCCTACGAGCTGCGCGGCCAGTGCGGCTTCACGTTCGGCGACGGCTGCATGCCGAGTGACAACAAGGTCAATCTGTTCGGCGGCGTGAAGCTCAAGAACGACCGCTCGAAAGTGGAGGCCTGATAATGAAGACGCTCAAGGCTCTCTCCGCTTTGCTCACTTATCCGAGCGAGGAAATGCAGGCCGCCGCCCCCGAGCTGAAATCCGTCCTCGCGCGTGAGGGTGTGCTCAAGCGGCGCGATCTAGCCGCAGTGATCGATCTGGTCGAAGACATTGCTGGGTGCGACCTGTTTGACGCACAGGAGCGCTACATTCTGCTGTTCGATCGCACCCGATCGCTGTCGCTGCATCTCTTCGAGCACGTGCACGGGGAAAGCCGCGACCGTGGCCAGGCGATGGTCGACCTCATCAAGCTCTACGAGGATGGCGGCTATTCGCCGACCACCACGGAGCTGCCGGACTTCCTGCCGCTGTTCCTCGAGTACGCCGCAACGCTGGAACCGACCGAGGCTATCGAGCTGATCGGCCAGCCCGGACACGTCTTCGCGGCGCTCAAGGAGCGGCTGATCAAGCGCAAATCACCCTATGCCGCCGTCTTCTCAGCCCTTGTCGCCATCTCCAAGGCAAAGCTCGACGAGGCGGCGTTGGCGGCATTGCGCGAGGAGCCGGATCCGGAGCCCGACGATCTCGAAGCCCTCGACGCGGCCTGGATGGATGAGGAAGTCACGTTCGGTCCCGGTGCCGCGCAGAACGCGTGCGGCGTCGACGCGCTCGCGTCCAAGCTGCGTCAGGCGCGCCGGCCGGCGCCCGGCCTCGAGCCCGCACCGTCGAGCGGTCCTCGCACCGTCATCACCACATCTCCCGCTCACCGCGCGTAAGGAGCCTTGCCATGCGCGACGCGATCTACACCATCCTCTTCGTCTGGTATCCCTACTTCTGCCTGACCACCTTCATCATCGGCAGCCTGATCCGCTTCGACCGCGACCAGTACAGTTGGAAGGCGAGCTCGAGCCAGATGCTGCGCAAGCGTCAGCTCTACTGGGGCTCCAATCTCTTCCACTTCGGCATCCTGTTCCTCTTCTTCGGACACACGGTCGGCCTGCTGACGCCGACATCGGTCTACACGCTCGTCATGACCGTCCCGCAGAAGCAGATCGCCGCGGTGATCGCCGGCGGCATTGCCGGTACGGCGTGCTTCGTCGGACTGACGCTGCTGCTGCATCGCCGCCTGTTCGATGCCCGCATCCGCCAGACGTCGACGGTCATGGATCTCGCGGTGCTGATCATCCTCTGGGTGCAGCTCTCGCTCGGCCTGCTCACGCTCCCGTTCTCGCTCGGCCACCGCGACGGATCGGCGATGCTGACGCTCTCGCACTGGGCGCAGGGCATCGTAACACTGCAGCCGGTCGACGCCCGGACGCTGCAAGGCCTCGAATGGCCGTTCCTGGCGCATCTCGTCCTCGGGATGACCATCTTCCTCGTCTTTCCGTTCTCACGCCTCGTGCACATCTGGTCGGCGCCCGTCTGGTACCTCGGTAGGCGCGGCTATCAAGTGGTGCGGACCCGTAAGCCGCTGGCCTCAGGCGGCGTGCGGCGTCCCATCGAACCCGCGGAGTGACTGCCATGACTACTCATGCTGCATCTGCCGGCTGCGCGATCAAGCCGGTGATCACGACGAAGCAGAAGACGGTGAGTGTCAACGGCATCGCCATTCCGCGGGCCGAAATCTCGCGCGAGGCGCAGAACCATCCCGCGACAAAGCCCATCGAAGCGTGGCTCGCGGCCGCCCGCGCGCTCGTCGTCCGTGAGCTACTTCTTCAGGAAGCTCGCCGGCTGAACCTCCAGCCGCATCCGCTCGCGGATGAGGAGGGCCGACGTGAGACCGACGAGGAAGCGCTCGTGCGACAGCTCGTCGAACGCGAGGTGCGCACGCCGATCGCCGACGCCGCAGCCTGCCTGCGCTACTACGAGGCCAACCGCCGGCGCCTGCGCACGCCTGACATCTACGAGGTGCGGCACATCCTGCTGGCGTCGCCGGCCGGCGACCGCGATGCGCGGCGTGCCGCACGCGGGCAGGCCGACGCGATCATCGCGGCGCTGATGCACGATCCTACTGCCTTCGACGACATCGCCCGCAGCCGATCCGCCTGTCCCTCCGGCGCGTCGGGCGGCAATCTCGGCCAGATCGGACCTGACCAGACCGTACCCGAGTTCGAGCGCGCCCTCGCGTCGATGCCTGTCGGCGCAGTCGCACCGGCACCGGTCGAGACACGCTACGGCTTCCATATCGTGCGTGTCGACCGGCGGATCGAGGGGCGCGACCTGCCTTTTGAGATGGTGCAGTCTCGCATCGCCGTGTGGCTCGACGAGAAAGTGCGCCGTGTCGCTATCCGCCAGTACATCGAGATCCTCGCCGGGCGCGCCGAGATCAGCGGCGTCGCTTTCGATGCCTCTGCCACCCCCCTCGTGCAATAGGAGACCGGCTATGCAGCTCGGTACGTTGATGGATCATCTGGCAATCGAGGATGACGCCGCGTCCGCGCTCGAAGCGCTCGGCGACATCGTTCTCTTTGCCAAGGTGCAGGCCACGGGCGAGCGCTACGGCGAGAGTCCCGGCGAGTATGTCGCCAACGCCGCGCGCCGCTTCGCCGCTCTCGGCAGCGACGAGGATTGGCTGGGCCTGATGACCGCGATGGAGCGCAGCGCGGACCCCGCCAAGACGGCTCTCGAGCGCATGCTCCGCTGGGCGCTAAAGGCCGACGCAGTGAAAGGGCCGCCTCCACCCCACGCGGGCTGCACCTGCGGCGGCCATGCCAAGCACGACCATTGAGGCCGCACGCGCGCCAAGGCGAAGCCTATGTCACGCACACTCGACCATCTCTTCGACCGCAACGTCGCGTGGGCAGATCGCAAGACGCGTGACGATCCCGGCTTCTTCCGCCGCATGGCCGAGCAGCAGGCGCCACGCTACCTTTGGCTCGGCTGCTCCGATAGCCGCGTCGCCGCCAACGACATACTCGGCATGGACCCCGGTGAGATCTTTGTTCACCGCAACATCGCCAACATGGTCCACACCAGCGACATGAACATCCTGTCGGTGCTCGAGTTTGCCGTTGACCACCTCGGCGTCGAGCACATCATCGTCTGCGGGCACTACGGCTGCGGCGGCGTACAGCAGGCGCTGGCGAGCGAGCGCGGCTCCATGCTCGATCACTGGCTGCAGCCCCTTACGATGATGTACCACAAGCACCGTCCGCGCATCGATGCCATCACGGATCGCGCGGCGCGCCTGAACCGTCTCTGCGAGGTCAATATCGAGATGCAGGTTCGGCGCCTCGCGGCGACGCCCATCGTCGAGAATGCCTGGGCACGCGGACAGGCGCTGCACGTGCACGGCTGGATCTATGCCATTCACGACGGCTTGCTGCGCGATCTCGGCCCGCATCTCTCGTCGATCGCGGAGCGCGACAATCTTCTCTCCATCGATCAGCGGGTTTGTGATCCGGCCGAGCCGATCAGCGCCGTGCGCCGTCAGGCCATGGATGTGTTCGAGAAACTCGAGCTGCGCCAGCCTCCGGACGCACCATGCTGCACGCCGACTGCGGGCGGCCGCGATGCATAGCCGCAACCCACATCCCATGATGAGCCCGGCAGCCTGCCGCTCCTTTCACCCTTTCTGACGTATCTCGGGAGACACCACCATGCCCGCAACCACCCCATCGGCCCCCATCGTTGCCATCGTCTATGGAGACGGCGCGCGCGTCGGCCCGATCCTCAATGACATCGTCGATCATCTTCTTTCGGCAGGCTACAGGCTCGCTGGCCTGCTCCAGCGCGACCGCGTTCGTGTCGGGCGCTCACGCTGCGATATGCTGATGGAAGACCTGACAACCGGAGAGACGATGGCCGTCTCACAGGATCGCGGAGAGGGCGCGCGCGGCTGTCGGCTCGACGTCGAGGCGCTGATCAATGCGGTAGTACGTGTTCGCAACTCACTCGCAGCTGCGCCCGACCTCCTGATCGTCAACAAGTTCGGCAAGACCGAGTGCGAAGGCGGCGGCTGCCGTTCCCTGATCGTCGACGCGGTCGAGATCGGCGTGCCGGTTCTGGTCGCGGTGCCGTATGGCAACCTGGACCCGTGGCGCAGCTTCGCTGGCGATCTCGCCGTCGAGTATCTTCTCGACGATCTCCCGCCGGACACGGCCGCCGCATGCCGAAAGCTCGGCTTTGCCAGCGCCGACAAGGCGCGCGGCAAGCCCGACGCGCCGGCGCTTCCGGCGCCGTAGCGCGGGTACTACTCTCCATTGGGCACATCCGGCCGCGTCAGGACGAACGTCGCCACGCCGCCGAGGACAGTCGCCTGAGCAATGAGAATGATGTCGGAGACGCCGAGAAGCACGCTTGTCATAAAGGTCGCCGTCATGACCGCCATGGCCACCATCTTCGCGCGGCGACTGATGGCACCGTGCCTGTTCCAGTGTGCAATGGGCGGGCCCAGCCGCGGGTGCGTCATGATCCAGTTGTGAAGGTGCGGCGAAGAGCGAGCGAACGCGTACGCCGCGAGCAGGAGAAAGGGCGTGGTGGGGACGAGCGGGAGAACGACGCCGGCAACGCCGCAAGCCGTCGAGACGAGGCCGAGGGTGAGCCAGAGTGCTCGAACCGGCATTCGCTTTCAGTCTCCTCCGCTGCGTGGCGCGGCAAGCGCGGGCGGCATCCGGCCGGCAGCAGCCGCGCATAGTCACCATACGAGACCCCGCAGGAGGCGACCATGACCACGAGTGCCGCACAGATCCGCGCCTATGCCGGTCCGCCGCTGTTCAGCTACGGCTTTCGTCCATTCTTCCTGTTCGGTGCGCTGTGGGCGGCGATCGCGGTTGCGCTTTGGCTCCCGATACTGAGCGGGCATCTGTCGCTCCCGAGCACGCTCGCGCCGATCGAATGGCACACACATGAGCTCATCTTCGGCTACGTACCCGCGATCGTGACCGGATTCCTTCTTACGGCCGTGCCGAACTGGACCGGGCGCCTGCCGATCGTCGGCGCTCGCCTGGCGCTTCTCTTCTTCGTCTGGAGCGCAGGTCGCATGGCGATCTTCTTCTCGCAACTCATCGGCGCATGGCCCGCGGCGGCGATAGACATGGCCTTTCTGGTGACCGTCGGCGCCGTGATCGCGCGCGAGATCATCGCGAGCGGCAACACGAGCAATCTGAAGGTGCTGACAGGCGTCACGCTGATTCTGATCGGCAACGGCTGGTTCCACCTGGAGGCGAACGAAGGATTGGGCAACGGGCACGGCACGCGCCTTGGCATCGGCGCGACGGTCCTCCTCATCATGCTGATCGGCGGCCGCATCATTCCGAGCTTCACGCGCAACTGGCTCGCGCGCCGCGAACCCGGCCGGCTGCCGGCACCCTTCGACCGCTTCGATGCCGTCGTCATGATCGTGAGCGGCACTGCCCTCGCCGTCTGGGTCGGCGCACCGCACGCCACGGCCACCGCCATTCTTGCGCTTGCCGCCGGCCTCCTGAATGGTGCCCGACTCGCACGCTGGTCCGGCGAGCGCACCGTCGCCGAGCCGCTCGTGCTGATCCTTCACGTCGCCTACGCATTCGTTCCAGTCGGCTTCTTCCTGCTCGCGCTCGCCATCGTGCGTCCCGATGTCGTCGCCCCCTCGGGCGCGCTGCACGGCTGGACGGTCGGGGCGATCGGCACCATGACGCTCGCCGTCATGACGCGGGCCAGCCTCGGCCACACGGGCCGGCCGCTCACCGCGACGCGCCAGATCCAGTTCATCTACCTTGCAGCAATCATATCGGCGCTGGCGCGCATCTCGGCAGCATTCGACCTGCTGCGCGAGCCGATGCTGCATCTCTCGGCAGCCGCATGGGTCGCGGCATTCGGCGGCTTCGTGATCATCTACGCACCGCTCCTCACTCGAAGAACAAGGCCATGAGCTTTGTCGAGACCATTGAGAGGCAGCTGCGGATCATCCTCGCGAGGTTTGAGACCGAGCCGCTTCCAGTTCATCTGCTACACGCCAGCCGCGGCGCACCGCCATCCAAGATGCGCGTATTTCTGGATTTTGCGGCTGATCGACTGAGGGCGAGGCTGAAGTCTCTCTAAATGCTCGTGCGCGTTGCGTCAGCGATATTGCGCGGAACGCTCGCCCCCTATCTCCCACGGCCGCCGCAGCCAAGATTGCCCTCGTCGGTGTGGTTCCCCAGCTGATGATGAGCGATGCAGCGATGGTGAACCAAGTCGCGGGGATGTGAAGGCGCCCCATGAGTGGCCAGGTAGCTCGGCGCGGCAACCGCCGCTTCGCGCTGCTGGCCTCCGATCGGTACGGCGATCATGTCCTGCTCGATCACCTCGCCCAAACGGACACCCGCATCGAACCCCGCCGCGACGATATCGAACTCCTCGTCGGTTACCGTGACATCGATCGTCACCGCCGGATTTGCTTCCGCATATTGCGCGAGGAGAGGGCCTGACAGGAACTCTTCGGCGATCGAGGTGACAGCGAGCCTCAACAGTCCGCGCGGCTGATCCTCGGCCGCCAAATGCTCCAGCGCCTCCGTGATGTCAGACATGGGCTGCGACAGCGCAGCAAACAGGCTCTCTCCAGCCTCGGTCAACCGAACCGAGCGCGTCGTGCGCGTAACGAGCGCCATCCCGATGCCGTCCTCGAGCCGCCGGATGCCCTGACTGACGGCGGAGACTCGATCAGCCAGCGCGTTGCTGCTCGCCGCCGCTCTTCTGGCCGTGCCTGCACACGCATAGGCTAGCGTGAGGCACTCGAAGATCGAGATCGTTCTGGCAGAGGCCGGCGTGAGCTGGAGCACGTCGTTCACGTCAACACGTGCCGTGTCGGCGGTTTTCGGCCGGTCGCCAACGAAACGATCGTCCGGCTGTACCGCCAGTATATGCCGAACCACGCGCCCGATCTGGACGCGCGCTCCGAGCCCCAGGTTCGGAAATCGCAACCTCGCAACCCTTGTGGCGACGAAGTTGCAGCATTGTTACTCAAGCTCAGTCCGACACCGCAAACAGCGCGATCTGCGGGAAGGTGATGAGCATGGCCACGATCATCAGCTCAAGAATGACGAACGGAATGCAGCCATAGAACATGTCGCGGAGCTCGACGTTCGGCGCCATGCTCTTGACGACGAACACGTTGAGCCCCACCGGCGGTGTGATGGCGCCGATCTCGACCATCTTCACGACGAGCAGGCCAAACAACACACCGTCAAAACCAACCTGCTGCACAATCGGATAGACGATCGGCATCATGATCAGGATCATCGACAGGCCGTCCACGAAACATCCGAGGATCAGAAACGGCACCAGAAGAAGTACGATCGTGCCTGTCTGCGAAAGATTGAGTCCTGTTACCAGCGTCGCAAGGTGAGTCGGGAAGCCTGTTGTCGAAAGTCCCAGGCTGAACAGCCCCGCTCCGATCACCAGGGCGAAGATCGAGCAGGTCGCCGTTCCTGTATCACGAAGCCCATCGAGCACAGCCCGCTTCCGACCCGGCCGCCGCAGGACGGCAATCAACGCGAAGAGGGCACCGAGAGCGGCGGCCTCAGTCGCCGTTGCCACACCGAGATAGATCGTCCCCATCACGGCCGCAAAGAGAACCGCGAGCTCCCAAGTGCGCCCCAGAGCGCCGAAACGCTCGCCCCATGAGGGCTTCGGCTCAAGCTTGGGGTCTGGCGCGATCTCCGGCTGCAGCTTGACCCAGATGATGATGCCGATGACGTAGATGATGGCTGTCAGAATGCCCGGCACCAGAGCAGCAACGAACAGCTTCACGAGCGACACGTTCGTTGCGATAGAGTAGACAACCAGAATACCGCTCGGCGGGATCAGCACGCCGAGCGTGCCGCCAGCCGCGATACAGCCAGCCGCGAGCTTGCCCGAATAGCCCTTCTTCAGCATCTCGGGCAGCGCGACACGCGCCATGGTCGAAGCCGTGGCGACGCTTGAACCACAGATCGTCGAGAATGCGGCACATCCGAACACTGTCGCAGCGGCCAAACCACCCGGCACGCGCCCAAGCCATTTCTGTCCGGCGTCGAATGCCTGGCGGGAAAGCCCCGCCGAGAATGCCATCTGCCCCATGAACAGGAACAGCGGCAGCACGATGTAGGCGAAGTTCGCCGTCGCGCTATAGGCGAATGTCGAGAGCAGAAACTCCACCGCGCGCCACGGGCGCGCAGTGACGAGGCCGACCATGCCGGCGGCTGCGAGCGCGAAGGCGATGGGGAGGCGCGTCAGCAGAAGGACGAGCAGAAGACCGATGATGGCCAGGCCGGGCGCAAGATCTGCGAGCATTATTCTACGGCCTTTTCTGCAGCGGACGGCGCGAGGACGCGGGGCTGCCCCACGAGGAAGCGATAGATGTCACAGGCGAACTGCACGGCGAGAAGCCAAAGACCGATCGCCAACAGAATACGCGCCGGCCAAAGGGGGAATGGCACGATACCGAAACCGGCCTCACCTCGCTCGAATGACATCATGGCTTGCTTGCTGCTCGGCCACGCCAGCAGAACGACGATGCCGAGGCAGGTGAGATATCCGAGGAGCTCGAGGAGTTTTTGCGCCCAGTCCGGCAGGTGTCGGGTCACAAGCTCGATCGAGTAGTTCTGCCGCTGCTGCTGAGCGGCCGCCAAGCCGAAGAACACCAGCACCACCATCAGGAGCTCGCTGAACTCGACGCCGCCATGCAGCGGTGCGTTGAACAAGAAGCGCCCCGCCACGTCCGCGCAAACGACGATAATGATGAGGAGTGTTGCGAAGCCACTCAGAATGCTCAGTGCGAGCAAACCTCGTTCCACCCGTTCGATAAGCGCGATCATGAGGCTTCCAGTGTGAGGAGCACAGGATAGGGGATTTGGAGGAGCGCTTGAAACAAGCGCTCCTCCGAGCGGCATGAGACTGACTGACGGACGTCAGCTCTTGCCGCACTTCTGGAGATAGCGTTCGAAGCCCGGAACGTACGTCGAACTCTTCTCGAACTCGCGCACATAGCCGAGGAACTGGTCGAGCATCGCGGGACCGTCAGCCTTGGTCTCGCTCTTCACCCGCTTCAGCCAAGCCTCCTGCAAAGGAGCAACCGCCACCTTACGGATTTTCTCGAGCTCTTCCGCGCTGGTCACGCTGATGCTGAGCTTTTCCTTCATGCCGCAGAGCTTGTCCACGACACCGCCAACGCTCTCGTCGTTGAACTTCAGCGACATCTTGAGTGCCTCGGCAGACACCTCGTCGATGATTTTGCGATGCTTCTCGCTCAGCTTCTTGTAGCGATCGTGACTGATGGCAACGACCGCCATGGCGTAGATCCCAAGCGCACCACCGTCACCGCCGAATTTGCCGACCTCGTGAGCCCCGCCAAGAACAGTCGAATCGAATGGGCCGGTCATCGCATCGACGACGCCGCGCTGCAGCCCCTCGAGACCATCAGGCCAGGTCAGCGCGACGGGCGTCGAGCCAAGAGCTGAATAGGCCTCCGAGATCGGCGGCACTGCCCGAATTCTGATGCCCTTATAGTCGTCGGCTTTTACGAGCGGCTTGCGCGACCACACCGAGTTCTCCGCCCAAGGCCCTGCGTAGAGGACCTTTGCGCCCTTGCTTTCGAACTCGTTCCGGAAGGCCGCATTCTCGGCATAGAGCTTATTCCATGCGAGAGCCACGGCATCGGCCTTCTGCGACGTCAGGGGCAGAAGCACATTTGCGAGGGGGTACTCGCGAACATTGTAGCCGGAGGGTGCGCCGTTGACGACATCGGCCGCGCCGCTGCGCAGTGCCGGAAACAGCTCGGCCCCCTTCATGAGGGACTGGTTCCAGAATTTCTCGAACTTGATCTCGCCGCCCGAGCGCTTCTCGATTTCGCCCATGAACCACAGATCGGTCTTGCTCGCGGAGTAGACATCCGAGAAATATGTCGCGTACACGAATTTCTCAGCCGCCGAGGCGCTGTTCGCCCCAATCGCAAAGGCACAAGCAGCGATCGCCGTGCGCAGGGTTCTGCCGAGGGTCTTTAAATTCATCCTTCGATCTCCTTCTTGGCGTTTCCTACTTTGTGTGGGCAGTTGTGCCACGCTTTGCGCGGTTCCGCCCATCTTTGGTTCATGTCGGGCTGACTTGATGGAATTGGAGGAGCCCGCTGAATGAGGCTCCTCCGGGCAGCGGATGGGCGACGAAGATCAGCTCTTGCCGCACTTCTGGAGAAAGCGCTCGAAGCCCGGAACGTAAGTCGAGGTCTTTTCGAGCTCGCGCACGTAGCCAAGGAACTCGTCGAGCATGGCCTTGCCATCTACTTTGGCCTCGGTGTTTGCGCGCTTGATCCAGGCCTCCTGCAAGGGAGCGACGGCGCCCTTGCGGACCTTCTCCGCCTCTTCTGCGCTGAACACGTTGACCGTGATCGCGTCCTTCTTCGCGCAGAGCTTATCTACGGCGACGCCGACGCTTTCATCGTTGAACTTCACCGACATCTTGGGCGCTTCGGCTGCGACCTCGTCGATGATCTTGCGATGCTTCTCGCTGAGCCGCTTGTAGCGGTCCATGCTCATGGCGACCGTCGCCATGGCGAAGATACCCATGCCGCCGGCGTCGCTGCCGTACTTGCCGACCTCATGCGCACCACCAAGCACGCCGGAGTCGAATGGCGCCGACGACATTGCGTCCACAACGCCGCGTTGCAGGCCCTCGAGACCATCCGGCCAGCTCAGCGCAACAGGTGTCGCACCCAGCGCAGCGTAGGCATCCGAAACTGCCGGCACGGCGCGGACCTTCAATCCTTTGAAGTCGTCCGCCTTGGCAATGGGGCGGCGTGCCCACAAGGAATTCTCGGCCCATGCACCCACGTAGAGGACCTTCGCGCCCCGGCTCTCGAACTCCTTCCGGAAATCCGCATTCTGCGCGTAGAGCTTGTTCCACGCGAGCGTCACCGCGTCGGCCTTCGAAGACGTGAGCGGAAGCACGATATTGGCGAGCGGATACTCGCGAACATTGTAGGAGGCCGGCGCGCCATCGACGATATCGGCGGCACCGCTACGGAGCGCGGGAAAAAGCTCCGGCGCCTTGACCAGAGACTGGTTCCAGAACTTCTCGAACGTGATCTCGCCGCCCGAGCGCTTCTCCACCTCGCCCATAAACCACAGGTCGGTCTTGCTCGCCGAATAGACATCCGAGAAGTACGTCGCATAGACGAGCTTCTCTTTCGCGAATGCAGGGCCAGCACCAACCAGCACAGTCAACGCAGCAGCGGCTGCCGACATGCAGCCACTCAACTGACGCAGTGTCATCGTAACGATCTCCTTCAAGGCGTTTCCTGTTGCAAGCGGGCGGAATCGCGGACTGCGTGATGTCACCCGTCGGCTGTTGATCTTGCAGATGCAGAACGATGCACGGTGCCCCTCGCCTCGGCGTGCAGCGCTCAGCAGCTTGCTTATGTGAGCGCGCTCCTCAGGGCATTCGAGACATCGGATTGCGCGCGCACGGCATCGTCGATTGCCGGCGTCATGCCGAAGAAGCCGTGGATCATGCCGGCGTACTCTTTGCGCTCGACCGTCGTGCCGGCAGCGCGCAACGCCTCGGCGTAGTCGGCGCCCTCGTCGCAAAGGACGTCGCATTGCGCCGCGATGATCAGCGCGGGCGGCAGGTTGGCGAGGCTTTGCGTCTTGACGGGCGAGGCGCGCCAATCGTCGGAATCCTCGGCACTGCGAAGGTAATGCTGATAGAACCACTTCATGGCGCCACTCGTCAGGACGCCGTAGCCCTCGCCGAAGCGGTTGTAGCTGTCGGAGCCACCGCCGTAATCCGTTACGGGGTAGATCAGCACCTGCAGCTTGATGTTCTCGTGGCCGGCATCGCGGGCCATGATCGCGACGACCGCTGCCAGATTGCCGCCAGCGCTGTCGCCGCCAACGGCGAGCCGCGAAGTGTCGATACCGAGCGACGCGCCATTCTCCCGCACCCAGGCAAATGCCGCCCAGGCATCCTCGACAGCACCAGGAAATTTATGCTCCGGCGCCAGGCGATAATCGACGGCGACGACAACGACCTCCGCGCCCCCGCAAAGATTGCGCGCGATCACGTCATGCGTGTCGAGATCGCCGAAAACGTGGCCACCACCATGGAAGTAGATGAGGGCCGGACGCGGCCCCTTGGCATTAGGCCAGTAGATGCGGACCGGCACGTCGCCGCCAGGGCCTGGCACAACGCCATCCTCAGCCCTCGCAATCGGGGCCGGCGTGCCGCCACGCGCACGCGACATCGCATTGAATGTCGCCCTTGCTTGCGCAGGCGTCAAACTCTCGACGGTCGGCAGCTTCGCTTCAGCCAGTGCGGCGAGAGCGACCTTTATTTGCGGATGTACGGGCGTGCTCAACGTTTCCTCGCCTGCTCTCACTCTTTTTCTCTGCCGCTTTCGGCGGCGCCCGCTGCTCTTCGGCAGCCGGATCGAACTGCTCGACCGAACCATCATCGAGAATGCGGCGCGTGATGTACGCGTACAGCATCGGCGATATGGGGCGATCGAGAACGACAAAACCCACGCGCAGCATCTGGCTACGAAAGACGGCTTCGGCCTCGTCCGGATCTCCCGACTTCAGCAGCGCGACGAATATGTCGTAGTCACGCAGGATGTCATGGAGGGGAAGATAAGGACGGCCCAGGCGCCGGACGTAGATGTTGATCAGACCGTACAGCGACTGCCACGAGCGGAAAATGAACTCGTTCGCCGCGCGGTGGAGGATCTCGTAGAACTCCCAGTGCCCGTCGAAGAACCTCTTCTCGTCATTGCGATCGGCCGCAGTCCGCATCTTTGCGAGCGGCGCCTCGAAGCGCTTGAAAACCGACGCATCGGCATTGGCTGTAACATAGCGCGCAGCCATGCCGCCGAGGACAGCTCGCAGAATGATCATGTCCTGCATCTGATCGGGCGTTGGATCGACGACGAATGCGCCGCGTCCGGGATGAAATTCGACGAGCCCCTCGGACGCCAGGCTCCTCAGTGCCTCGCGAAGCGGGCCGCGGCTGATCTGAAACTGCTCCGCGAGCGCGGTCTCCACAAGATGCGCGCCGGGGGCCAGTCGCCCTGACCAGATCGCCTCCTGAATCAAGCGCTTCGCCATGACGGCGAGCGTCGGCGAACGAACGATTTCCGGCAGTTCAAGCATTCAGCAACCCCGCGAGCGACCGGGGAGGAATGGCGGCAACGCGTAGAATTGTCAACAGATCACCGAGATCGGTAAATTGTTGACAGCCAACAATCTGCGGCTAGTGTGCGCTGAAATGGTCATAAGAGCGAGCGGCACGATGAGCGCCGCACGTCATGAAGGAGGAATGCATGCAGGGCGTCGTCTTCGCCGGCGATCGACGCGTGGCGTTTCAGGATTTTGCGGATCCCACGCCCGGACCGGGTGAAGTCGTGCTCGAAATCAAGGCCTCCGGCATGTGCGGGAGCGACCTGAAATTCTACCGCGCGGCTCCGGGCGAAGCTGCAAAGCTGCTCGGATTTTCAAGCGCACGCGCCGTTATCGCGGGCCACGAGCCGTGTGGCGTCGTGGCAGCCGTTGGCAGCGGCGTCGGCGAGCGTGAGGCCCGCGTTGGCCAACGCGTAATGGTGCATCACTATCGCGGCTGTGGTGTCTGTCCGCATTGCTCGACGGGCTGGATGCAGCTCTGCGATGAGGGCGTCGCGGAGGTCTACGGCGCGACCGGGCATGGTGCTCATGCGCCTTATATGAAGGTGCCGGCCCGCACACTCGTGAACCTCCCCGACGAGCTGTCATTCGAAACTGGCGCCGCAATTTCATGCGGCACTGGCACCGCGTGGGGTGCGCTCAAGCGCCTGGAGCTTACCGGCGACCAGACGATCGCGATCTTCGGTCAAGGCCCGGTCGGCCTGTCGGCGACGCAGCTCGCAGCCGCCATGGGCGCCCGCGTGATCGCTCTCGATATCAGCAACGAGCGGCTCGCCCGCGCGAAGGAATTCGGTGCGGATGTGCTCGTCAATCCGACGGAGACCAACGCGGTCGATGCCATACGCCAGGTAACGCATGGCCTCGGCGCGCACGCATCCCTCGATTCCTCGTCGTCGTCGGAAGCGCGCCGTCAGGCCGTTCAATGTGTCCACACATGGGGAAAAGCCTGTTTCGTCGGCGAGGGTGGCCAGGTTACCCTCGATGTAAGTCCCGACATGCTGCGCCGGCAGGTCACCGTCATCGGCTCTTGGACATTCTCGACAGTGGGCCAGGCCGAATGCGCGACGTTCATCGCCGACCGCAAGATCAAGGTGGACGATCTCTTCACGCACCGCTGGAAGCTCGATCAGGCCGAAGAGGCCTACCAATTGTTCGATCGGCAGACGACCGGCAAGGGCGTATTCCTGATGTAGCGCCCCTGCGGGGCAACTCAGTCACTGACCAAATTCACGACGCAAGAAAGCAATAGACATGAGCCAAGCCACTCCTGCCAAAGAAGCCATCCAACTCGATGTTGCAGTCGTTGGGGCAGGCCTCGGCGGCCTCTACGCCATCCATCGCCTGCGGGGCCTCGGCTTCAAGACGCGCGCGTTCGAAGCGGGTAGCGGTGTCGGCGGCACATGGTTCTGGAACAAGTATCCTGGCGCGCGCTGCGACATCGAGAGTCTCGAGTACTCCTATTCGTTCGATGATGATCTGCAGCAGGAGTGGAGCTGGCCGGAGCGCTACGCCACACAACCGCAGATTCTGGCGTACATCGAGCATGTCGCCGAGCGCTTCGATCTCATGCGCGACGTACAGCTCAATACCCGCATCACCGAAGCGACATTCAATGCCGATCTCAATCGCTGGATACTGAAGACGTCGAGCGGCGAGACGATCGCCGCGCGCTTCTGCATCATGGCGACCGGCAATCTCTCGACGCCGCGCGTACCGGACTTCAAGGGCATCGATACGTTCGAGGGCAAATGGTACCACAGCGGCATGTGGCCCGCTGAAGGCGTCGACTTCACGGGCAAACGCGTCGGCGTGATCGGCACCGGCTCTTCGGGCATCCAGATGATCCCGCTGATCGCTGAGCAGGCCAAGCACCTTTACGTATTCCAGCGCACCGCGAACTTCAGTCTGCCGGCGCAGAACGGTCCCATGGACCCCGAGCGCGAGGCTGCCTTCAAAGCCAACTATCGAAACAGCCGCGAGGAGGCGCGCCAGACCGGCTTCGGCGTATCGGGATATCCGGTGCCGACCCAGTCCGCGCTCGCTGTGTCCGACGAAGAGCGCCGACAGAAGTACGAGATGCTTTGGGAGCGCGGCGGCAGCATCGGCTTCCTCTCCTGCTACACCGATTTTCTCGTGAGCGAGGAGGCCAACGAGACGGCGGCGGCGTTCGTGCGCGAGAAGATCCGCAGCGTCGTCAAGGATCCCAAGGTGGCAGCCCTGCTGACACCGACGGATCACCCGATCGGCACGAAGCGTCTCTGCCTGGATACCGGCTACTACGAGACCTACAATCGGCCCAACGTTTCGCTGGTCGATGTGCGCTCGGCGCCGATCCAGGAGATCACGCCCAAGGGCGTGCGCACCGCCGATCAGGAATTCGAGCTCGATGCCATCGCCTTCGCGACCGGCTTCGACGCCATGACGGGTGCGCTGCGCGAGATCGATATTCGCGGTGCCGATGGCACGCGTCTCGCCGACAAGTGGGTCGGCGGCCCCATGACCTATCTCGGCATCATGGTCGCCGGGTTCCCGAATATGTTCATTGTCACAGGGCCGGGCAGCCCTGGCGTCAAGAGCCAGATGATTCATTCGATCGAGCAGCACGTCGATTGGGTGTCCGACCTGCTCAAGACGGCCTCCGAGCGCCAGATCCGGCGCATCGAAGCTGACGGCGAAGCGGAATCGAACTGGGTATCGCACGTGAATGAGGTTGCCGATGGCACGCTCTATCCGCGCGCGAACTCCTGGTATGTCGGCGCCAATATTCCCGGAAAGCCGCGCGTCTTCATGCCGTACGTCGCCGGTGTCGGCGTCTATCGCAAGCTCTGCGACGAGATCGCCACGGACGGCTATCGCGGCCTCAAGCTGTCGTAGGACAGGTCGGCAAGTCTGCCGCGGTTAAGACTGCGGCTATCCGGCCTTTGCGGAGCGGGACTGCGCGTGCGAGGCTTTGCCTATGACCGCGCCCCGCATTCCGACGCCTGTCTGCCTTGCCGACTACGAAGCGCTCGCCGAGCAGCGGCTGGCACCGGGCGCGGCCGCTTATTTCTGCGGCGGCGCGGCCGACGAGCTGACACTGCGCTGGAACCGCGAAGCCTTCGACAACCTCGCGCTCATGCCTCGCGTACTCAACGGCGGAGCCGGTGGCAGTGCACGCCTAAGTCTTTTCGGACGCACGTACGCACATCCCATTCTCGTTGCACCCGTCGCCCATCAGGCCCTCGCGCATCCTGACGGCGAACGCGCGACCGCGATGGCCGCCGCCGCGCAAGGTGCCGGCATGGTGCTCAGCACGCTCGCCAGCATCAGCATGGAAGCCGCCGCCGCGGCAGGTGAGACGTGCCGCTGGTTCCAGCTCTACATGCAGCCAGAGCGCGAGGATACCGTCCGGCTCGTGCGACGCGCCGAAAATGCCGGCTACGAGGTGCTGGTGCTAACCGTCGATGCGCCGATCAGCGGCGTGCGCAATCGCGAGCACCGCGCGGGCTTTCGCCTGCCGCCGGAGCTGACGCCCGAAAATCTGCGCCACCTGAAGAACCCATATCCGCCCGCGCCTCCCGGCCTCGGCAGCATCGTCTTCGACCATCTCATGAGCTTTGCGCCCGGCTGGCAGGATGTCGAATGGTTGCGCGGGATCACGGCGCTTCCCATCGTTCTCAAGGGCATTCTGGCCGAGGATGACGCCGCACGAGCGATCGATGCGGGCGCTGCAGGGATCGTCGTCTCGAACCACGGCGGGCGCACACTCGACACGGCACCAGCGATGATCGACGTACTTCCCGAGATCACCGAACGTGTCGCCGGGCGCGTGCCACTCCTGGCGGATGGCGGCATCCGGCGCGGCACCGACGTCATCAAAGCACTCGCCGCGGGCGCATCCGCCGTAATGATCGGCCGCCCGATCATTCATGGCTTGGCAGTTGACGGCGCCATGGGCGTCGCGCATGTGCTGCGGCTTCTGCGTGATGAGTTCGAGGCTGCGATGGCGCTCACGGGCTGCAAGACGCTTGCCGACATCGGCCCGCATTTATTGCGCCGGCGCGGCGCGCCCTAGCGGATCGTGAACTGGATCGGGATCACAAGCTCGACGATTTCGCCGGGGATCTCATCGGGCGGCTCGGGCAGCGGGGAGGCGCGCTTGAGCATGGCCAGTGCCTCGGCATCCAGATGCGAGCTCCTCGATGCCTTGATCACCTGCGCTGAAAGAACCTGGCCCTTGCGGTCGATCGCGAAGCGGACCTGAACGGCGCCCTGCTGGCCGGCCTGACGCGCCTGCGTCGGATAGCGGCGATGGCGACCAAGATGATTCATCAGCGCCTTCGACCATGACATGGCTTCATCGGACGGGCGATCGGTCGTCCCCTGGCGACGAGCGGCAGTCTTCGGCGCCGGTGTGGCCGTAGGGGCGGGCGGCGCGCCCTGCTGGACCATGGCCTCCTGCGGCTTGGCCTCCTCGGTCTCGGGCTTCTCGTCCTTCTTCTCTTCTTTGACTTCCACCTTCTCGATGGGCTTCTCGACTTCTTCTTTTTCTTCCTTGGTTTCTTCGACGGGCTTCTGGATCGGCATCGCCAGCTCGGGATCCGGCGCCACGGGGAGCGGCACCTCCTTCGGCGGCGTGACTTCCTGCACTTCCTCCGTCGGCTTTTTCTCGTCGATCTGCGGCTGGGTGACCTCGGCAGTCGGTCCGGGCAATTCGGCGGCATCGGCCGTTGCCGCAACCGGCAGCGGCGCCAGCTCCAGCATGAACGCCCCCTCGGCCTCCTCGACCACCTCCTCGGGCGGCGGCATCAGATAGGCATAGGCGACAAGACCCGCATGCAGGCTCATGACGATCAGGGCCGACGCGAAAACGCGCGCCCACCACCGCCATCGCGGCTCAAATGCATCGCCGTCCATGATCATCAGATCGTTCGGTCCACCGGGCTCGTCGCACGCCCTCGTATGCGCGCAACAGGCAATCCGCGCACGCCGTCATATCGACGCATCTTGACTCTTAACGGAAAGAAAAGCCAGCCCTTCAGCCCTGCCGCGGCCTCCTGGCTCCTGTCAGAGCTTGCAAAGCGCGGCTCATGGAGCGGCGCCCCCGTGCCAGCACAGTGGGCGGGGTCTTGGGGCGCGGCGATAGCGGGATTTCGGAAGTCGGAACAGGTGCTTCCGTCAATGGGGGCCGCTCGCCTGCCCGCTCGAGCGCCCTCGCGGCGATTTCCCTGAGGCGGGCATCCGGGTGGCCTTGCAGATAGGCCCCCAGCTCCGCGCAGAAATTGCCCGGCGCCACCGCGACCGATCGTTCGAGCCAAAAGACAGCCTTCTCGATATCCCCATCGTCCGAAAGATGGCGCGCCGTATTGTACGCACCGCGGAAGCAACCGCGCGCAGCCGCCCGCGCGTACCAGCGGCGCGCGGCAGCAATCTTCGCCCTCCCCCGCCACGCCTCCTCGCACGCTTGGCCGATGAGATTCATGGCCTTGGCATTACCGCGCCACGCCGAGCGCGCGAGCAGCGACAGAACCTCGGCGCGATCGCCTTCGATCTCGTCGCACTCGAGGATCAGAGAGGCGAGATTGAATTGAGCCCACGCGTGGCCCATGTCCGCCGCAACGCGGTAGGTCTGCGCGGCGATGCGCGTGTTACGTGCCGTGCCCCAGCCGAGTTCATGACAGCGCCCGACCATGTTGATCGCGTCCGCATGGCCCACGCGCGCCGCGAGCTGGAACCATCGAAGCGCCGCATCGGCGTCGCGCGGCGTGCCATGTCCTTCGAGGAGCATATGGCCCAAGCCGATCTGCGCCGAGACATCGCCATCGACCGCTGCCTGCCGCATGCGTGCAGCAAGAAGCGCAGGGTCGCCGGCGAGACGCGCTTCATGTTGCGCCGCCGGCTCCCACCGAAAGATGACCTCGCGATGCCTCGCGTTCTCACGCATCACATCTCTGACCAATGGCGAAGCAGGTTGTGATAGTGCGCCATCAGCGCTGTGACGGCCGGATCGTCATCGGCCAGCAGGCTTCTGGTCCGAATGATCGCGTTGTCGAGATCATAGAGCATGTGGCGCTGCCAGGCGTCCTTGACCATCGACTGCGTCCAGAACACCGCGCTCCAGCGACTGCCCCGCGTGACAGGCGTGACACTGTGCAGGCTCGTCGCGGGATAGACGACCATGTGCCCCGGGGGCAGCTTTACCGTGTGCGTGCCGTAGGTATCGTGGACGACGAGCTCGCCGCCGTCATAGTCCTCAGGCGGCGTCAGAAAAAGCGTGGAAGACACATCCGTCCTGAGACGCTGCCCGTTCGGCAAGGCCCGGATCGAGTTGTCGACGTGAGCGCCAAAGGTCATGCCGACATCGTAGCGATTGAACATCGGCGTGAGCACGCGCAGCGGCAGTGTCGCCGAGGTGAATGTCGGATTGCGGCCGAGCGCGCGCATGATGATCTGACCAAGCTCCTGCGCCTCCGGCGCATCGAGCGGCACCTGGAGATTCTTCTTCACGCTCGAAGCCTGGTCGCCGGCCGTGGCGCGGCCGTCCTGCCATGCGGTGCTCTCGAGAACGCGACGGGTGTGCGCGACCTCCTCCGGCGCCAAGACGTCTGGAATGGTTACAAGCATCGTGCCTCCAGAAACGCGAAGATTGCCGGGCAGGCCCGGCAATCCTCAAACTCGTCGATTTAATCCCGCTCAGTACTTGAAGCTTGCACTCAGCCAGTACGTGCGTGGGGCGCCGAGATCCGCGCGTGCACCGTTCCAATTGAGCGAGCGGGCATACTTCTCGTCAAAGATGTTGTCGATGTTGAGCTGCAGCTTGATGTTGTCGGTCAACTGATACGACGCCATCGCATTGACCAGGAAGTAGTCAGGCAGCTTGCCATAGCGGCCGTTGGCAATGATGCGCGACGCATCGTCCGGCCGCCCTACCCAGGATTCACCCACATACTGCACGCCGGCCCCGACCGTGAAGATATCGGTGACCTTGTATGTCGACCAAAGATTGGCGGTGAAATTGGGCGTGAACGCTAGCTCATCGCCGCTCGTGCGCGTAGCTGAGCCGTAGTCGCCGGTACCGCCCGAATTCAGCCGGACTTGATCAAGGTAGGCGCTATGCCGGCGCTCGCTGTCAATAAGCGCAAGCCCACCGAATATCTTCCAGCGTTCGGTAAGGTTGCCCGCAGCCGTGAGTTCGAAGCCCTGTACGATCTGCTTCCCATAGCCTTTCAGCGTATCGACCGTCTCGGCTCCCTCGCGCCCGGTGATCGCTACATTGTGCTTCTCGGTTCGGAAAAGTGCAGCTGCTGTCGTCAGACGGCCACCGAAGAAGTTCCACTTCGCGCCAATCTCATAATGATGGAAGCGGACCGGATCCGCCCCGGGAACGAGACCTGGAAAGGCATTGTCACCGGTGCGCGAAATGTCGGGGTTCGAAAGGAAGGAACCCGGCGGCAGACCCGACGTCCCGTAAGACGCGTAAAGACTCCCTTCCTCAACCGGCTTGTAGACGAGACCGATTTTACCACTCCACGTGGTCTCGCTGTCCTCATAATCGCTCAGCTGTGTTACGGGCGGCAATCCGCCTGTCGGCGTCCTGCTCTCGATATCGACCTTGTAGTGCTCCACACGCACGCCACCTGTAAGCTGAAGCTGGCGCGTGAGATCGATTGTGTCATACAGATAGGCCGCCGCGGTATTGATCTGAACTCTATTGACTTGGCTAAGTGTCAGCGCGTCGCCAAGTGGGCGATCGGGATCAGGATCCAGGATAGGAGTCGTGTCGACGGAGCGTGTACCGTAGCGATTGGCGTCGGATTCTTCCCGAGAAAACTCAATGCCTGTCGAAACAGAGTGACGGAAGCCGCCGAACGAGAACCTGCTGGTCAGGTTCGTAATATTGGTCAGCGATGTGTTGACACGATCATAGTAATACCGGCTCGTGCCGACCAGCCCTGTCCCAGGATCAAACGCTGGCGTAGCTGCTGTGGGGGAATTGAAGATCGTGTAGGCAGCGAAGCGGTCTACACGCGACCATGTTGTCTGGTTGCTAAGCGTGGTCGCATCAGAGATGTCGTATTCGAACCTTCCCGTGACCGTATCGGCCTTGATCTTGTCCCGATCAGACGAAAGGCCATAGAAATTGTCGCGCGATGCATTCGAGCCGACACCATTGAATTCTTTGTACCAGTGTGTTCCCTTGATGGTAGCGCCCGGAACACCCCAATCTGGCCGATCATTACGATCGATATGCTCGTAGGAAATGGTGAGACGCTTGTCCGTGCCCATGCCGAAGGTGATAGTCGGCGCGAAGCCCCACCCCTTCGTCTCGGCTACGTCACGGCCGGCGACACCGCCATCCTCGACCATGCCGTTGAAGCGAACCCCCGTCGTGCCAATGCGCTGGTTGACATCGAACGTAGCGCGACGGCGCATCTCGGAATCGTACTCATCGAAACCAATGCCCACTTCTGCATGGACAAAATTCTCCATCACCGGCGCCTTGGTGACGATGTTCACGTAACCACTGCCACCGCCGCGGCCATTGTCAGCGGCCGCCCCTTTGAACACCTCTACGCGGTCGATGTTGAAGGCATCGCGGGGGTAGATGCCGGAGCTGCGCACGCCATCAACATATATGTTGCCGCTGGCGTTAAAGCCGCGGATCTGAAAGTTCGCGGCAGACGTCCCGAAACCGTTCTCGCCCGCTTCGAAGCTGATGCCCGGCGTGTTTTTCAAGACTTCCGTCAGGTTGGTCGCCTGACGCTCTTGAACGATCGTGCCAGGAATGACCGTTACGGTCTGCGGGGTGTTGAGCAGCGGTGCGGTCTGCTTTGGTGAGCTCGCCGTGGTCGCCGTATAGCTGCCCGGAATGAGCGACGGATCGATCGGCGCGGCAGGTGGCGCCTCGGCGACGGGCGGTGGCGCCTGCTTGGCCCTGGGAGCAGCCTTGGCCTTTGCCTTGGCAGGTGCCTTTTTTGTCTCGACCGCAAGTGGCGGCAAGGTCGTCTGAGCCGAAGCGGCCGAAGCCATCAGCATCGATGCAGCAACACCGAGCGAGACCTGGGCGACACGCCTCTTGTCGCCAGCGTACGACTCGCCGCCGGCCGTGGTTACGCAATTGGTTCCGTCAATATTCGACATCTCAAGCCCCCGGTGTGCGCGACCGCGCAACGTTTTCCCCTGCGCCGAAAATCCCGAACTTCTTCGGGATCGGCGCGCACTTACGACGTCAGCGTTGGGGGGCTTGGAATCGGACCTGGCTGCCTGTGCTCACCGTCCAGTTAACTAGGATATACTGTACTGCGCGTGTCAAGTTTGCATTCCCCCGATAGGCCACACCTATCGAGCCCAGATGCATATTGGCAACAGCGCTCCGTTCCGCGACGAACGGGCAGACTGCAACGCGGTCCCTGCCGCAGAGGAGCGGAAAATGATGGACGAACCCTGATGCTCGGCGCAGCCACCATCGCGTCACTCGTGGCCGGCAATATGATAATGAGTCAGCCCGCGGAAGCGCGGGCCAAATGCTATTACATCGCGTGGGACCCATCCGGGAAAATGATGGCGGATGGCCATGCCACGGCAATAAAGAAGAGCTGGGCCTGCAATCGCGCCGAGCGGCGCTGCAATCGTGAGCTCGAACGCAAGCGTCGCCAGGGCAAAGCCGGCCGAGGCAGCTGCCTACGCGTCACCAACTCCTGAGAACGCGCATCAATCGGCCGTCCAACCGCCATCGATGATCATCGACGTGCCGGTCATCAACGACGAGGCATCGGATGCGAGATAGACGGTGGCCCCCGTCAGGTCGCCGACCTGTCCGAGGCGGCCGAGCTTGATCTTCTTCAGCACCTCGGCGCGGAACTGTTCGCTGGCGAGCATTCGTCGCGCCAGCGGCGTTTCGATGAAGGTCGGGCAAAGCGTGTTCACGCGGATGCCGTGCGGCGCAAGATCGACGGCCATGGCGCGCGTCATGCCCTCCATGGCCCACTTCGAGGCGCAGTAGACCGTGCGGGTCGCGGCGCCGACATGCCCCATCTGCGACGACACATTGATGATCGAGCCCGACTGGCCGGCGGCGACGAGCCGCTGCGCCACGGCCTGCGCGACGAAATAGGCGGCACGCACATTGAGCGTCATGATCGTGTCGTACTGCGCCTCGGTGACATCGAGGAACGTCACGGGCTGATTGGTGCCGGCATTGTTGATCAGAACGGCGTATGGCTCGCGCTCTGCGATCGCCGCGCGCACGCCCGCTGTGTCGTTCACGTCGAGCTCGAGTGCGTCGGCGCTGCGGCCATCGCCTCTCAGTCGCTCGACTGCGGCATTCAAGTCCGCCGATGGCCGCGCCAACAGCGTTACATGAGCGCCGAACGCCGCCAAGGCTTCCGCCGCCGCAAGCCCGATGCCGCGGCTGCCGCCCGTGATGAGGGCCCGCTTACCAGTAAGATCGAAGGATGGAATGGTCGCGCCGTTGGCCGTCATTGGACCTGCCCTGCCTTCTCGAGCGGCGGCGGCGCAAAGACCGTGACCTCGCCCGGATCGCCACCGAACCGCTCGACCTCGACGAGCGCAGTGTGCGCGATCGGCCCTTGTCCCAGCTTCGACGTTCCCTTGTCGGGCGTCAGCATGTTCGGATTGCCGTGCTTGTCGAGCGCGCCGATACGGCCCGGCTCCTTGGGATCGTACCAGGCGCCCGTCGAAAGCCTGATGACGCCCGGCATGACGCCATCCGAGAGCACGGCCGTGGCGAGCGTCGCGCCGCGCTCGTTGAACACGCGGACGATGTCGTGCTGGACAATCCCGCGCTTCTTCGCATCCTCCGGATGGATCAGCACCGGCTCGCGGCCATTGATCTTGAGCGACAGGCTCTCACCTGCGAAGTCCATCTGCGAATGAAGCTTGCCCGCCGGCTGGTTCGAGATCATGTGCAGCGGAAACGCCTGCGCCTTGTCGGAACCGAGCCACTCCAGCGGCTCCATCCAGACGGGGTGGCCGGGGCAGTCGTCGTAACCGAAGCCCGCAATGCGCTCGCTGTAGATCTCGATCTTACCTGATGGCGTCTTCAGTTTCTTCGCAGCCGGCTCGTCGCGAAAATCCGCCAGCACGGTGTGCGGTTTTGCGGGCACGGGACTTTCGGCATGGCCCTGCTCCCAGAAGACGTCGAAGTTCGGCAGCTCGACATCGACCCGCGCCGCATCCTGACGCGCCACCTCGTAGATATGGCGCAGCCAGTCCATTTCCTCGCGTCCTTCCGTGAAGGCTTTCTCCACGCCGACCTTGCGTGCGAGACCGCGGAAGATGTCGTAATCGTTGCGCGCCTCGCCGACCGGATCGACAGCCTTCTTCATGGCGATGATGAAACGATCGCGCGAGCTGGCGCCGACATCGTTGCGCTCGAGCGTCGTCGTCGCGGGCAGCACGATATCGGCGAAGCGCGCGGTCGACGTCCACCAGGGCTCGTTGACGATGATCGTCTCGGGCCGCCGCCAGGCCTCGATGAGGCGGTTCAGATCCTGATGGTGGTGGAACGGATTACCGCCGCACCAGTAGATCATGCGCGTATCGGGATAGACGCGATCCTCACCGTCGAAGGCATAGGTCTTGCCCGGATTGAGCAGCAGATCGGAGATGCGCGCGACAGGAATGAAACTTCCCGTCGGATTGCTGCCTGCCGAGAGCGCCGGCGCGGAATAAACCGTCACCGGATTGCCCTGGCCGTGCATCGAGCCGTAGCCGAAGCCAAAGCCGCCACCCGGCAGGCCGACCTGCCCGAGAATGGCGCCGAGCACGGCCGTCATCCAGAATGTCTGCTCGCCGTGATCACCACGCTGAAGCGAATAGCTTGTCGCGATCATCGTGCGCACGGCGGCCATGCGGCGCGCGAGATTGCGGATCGTATCGGCAGGGATGCCCGTGATCTCCGACGCCCACTCGGCGGTCTTCGGCGCGCCGTCGTCCGTTCCGAGCAGATAGCGCTCGAACGGCTCGAAGCCGACCGAATAGCGCGCAAGAAAGTCCTTGTCGTGCAGTCCTTCGCTAACGAGCGTGTGTGCGAGACCGATCATCATGGCGACATCGGTATTGGGGCGGATCGGCAGCCATGTCGCGCGCGCGATCTCGGGTGTGTCCTCGCGCACGGGCGTGATCGAGATGATCTCGACGCCATTGTTCGCGAGCCGCTCGAGCCACGGCCCCGCCGTATGCTCACCCGATCCGCCGGGCTCGACCTGCGCATTCTTCGTGCCGCAGCCGCCGAACGCGAGGAACAGCTTCGAATGTTCCGCGATACCATCCCAGGAGGAGAGATTTCTCAGCGTGCGATGATCACCGAGAATATGCGGCAGGATCGCCAATCCGGCGGCGAGCGAATAGCTATGCTTCTGGCCCGTGAACCCGCCGAAGCAATTCATGAAGCGCTGGAGCTGCGTCTTCGCATGGTGGAAGCGCCCGGCACTCGACCAGCCATAGGAACCAGCGAAGATCGCCTCGTTGCCATATGCAGTCTTGATGCGCTTCAGCTCGCCCGCAATGATGTCGAGCGCCTCGTCCCAGGGCACTTCGACGAAAGGCTCGGCGCCACGCCCCTCGCCGCCCGCCTTGTAGCCCTTCTCGAGCCAGCTCTTGCGGATCGCGGGCCGCGCAACGCGCACGCCGTGATACAGCGCATCCGGCATGCCGCGCAGGATCGGCGACGGATTGACATCGCGCGCGGCAGGCTCGACATCGACCAGTCGCCCGTCCTCGACGACGGCCGTGAAGGCGCCCCAGTGCGATCCATGCGTAATCTTGTTCATGTGCTGCGTATCCTATTGGCCGGCAACTCCGGCGCCGGACCTTCGATCATAGGGCTATTCTGCAGTCGCGCGCCTGTCCAGCGCCGGAAATGCATAAGCGCTTGAGTTGGCAGCACCCCATGACATGATGCCCCTCGACTATTGAGCCATCGGGAGGCAAACATGCTCGATATCATCATCCGCGGCGGGGACGTCGTCACGCCCGATGGTGTTGCCAAGGCCGATATCGGCATCAAGGGCGAAACCATCGCCGCCGTCGCCGCCCCCGATGTGCTCGGCGTTAATGCTGGCCGGATCATCGACGCTACGGGCCGGATCGTCATGCCGGGCGGAGTGGACCCCCACGTACACATGCAGCATCCATTCGCCACGCCGGAAGGGCCGACGTACTATACGCGCGGGCCGGACCATGTCGGCATGGCGGCGCTTTATGGCGGCACGACGACTCTGCTCGACTTTGCTTATGTCGACTCGGCCGGCTCGGTGGAGGGCGGCATCGAGGCCCGCGACGCCCAGTTCAAGGGCACGGCATCCTGCGACTGGGCCTATCACCTCATGCTGCAAAGCGAACCGCCGGAAGCCGTTGTGCGCGGGCTGGGCGAGGCCATTCAGGCCGGATACCCGACGATCAAGATCTTCACGACCAACATCGTGCCCCATCGCAAGGACCGCATGGTCGATCTGGGCGATATGTGGGAGGTGTTCAAGGTCATCGCCAAGGAGGGTGGACTCGGTGTCATCCATGCCGAGGACAACGATCTGGTCATGCATATGTACGCCAAGCTCATCCGCGAGGGCCGCACGGGCTTCGAGAACATGGCGGAAGTGCATAGCCAGCTCTCGGAGGACATCAGCTTTCGCCGCGTGATCCGGCTCGCTGAAAGCGTTCCCGGTTGCGCGCTCTATATGATGCACGTCTCGGCGGGCACCGGCGTCGCGGCTATCCGCGAGGCGCGCGCCAAGGGGTTGCCGATCTACGGCGAGAGCCTGCACCAGTACATGCTCTACACCGCCGAGGACTACAAGCGGCCGAATGGCCAGATCTATCACACCTATCCCTCACTCAAGACCGAGGCCGACCGGCAGGCGCTGTGGGCCGGCACGCTCGATGGCGCGATCAACTGCGTCGCCACCGATGATCTGTGCTGCACGCTGAAGGAGAAAACGCTCGGCCGCCGCATCGACGACACGACCGGCGGCAACTCCGGCGTCGAGCCGCGTCTTGCCGTCATGTACACGGAGATGGTCACGCGCCGCGGCTACTCGCTCTCGCGCTACGTCGATCTGGTTTCGACGAACGCCGCGAAGATCATGGGTCTTTATCCGCGCAAAGGCGCGATCGCCGTCGGCAGCGATGCCGACATCACCATCCTCGACCCGACACGGCGCGGTAACATCACGGCGTCCGAACTCCATCAGACCGACTTCACACCATGGGAGGGCCATGAGATCAATGCCTGGCCCGTGCTCACAATGCTGCGCGGTACGGTCAAGGTCGAGAATGGGCGCTACCTCGGCAAGCCCGGTGACGGGCAGTACTTGAAGCGCAAGATACCGGCCGAGATCATCGCGGGGCCGATGCTGTGAGCAACTCCGAGACAGACGAGATGATGACGGCGCTGGCGCGGCTACTTGCGTCGAGCCTAGCGCTCTGGAAGCGGGGCGGCACCGTGCGGCGCGAAACGAGCGGCGCCATCCTCGTCGAGGTAGAAGGACACGTAGCACGCATTGCCCGCGCCGCGCCCGGCGTTCCATTTCGCTGGGCCATCACCGTCGATGGGCGAGAGCGTGTCGCGGGCTCCGTCAACGGGCTCCTCCGCGTGCTCCGTTCGAGCCTCGATCCCGACTTCCGACCGGGCCGCGTGCGCATTGCACCGATCGAGATCATGCCGCCATGATCCCCGTCACCGTCCTGACCGGCTTTCTCGGCAGCGGTAAGACCACGCTTCTCGCACACTTGCTCAAGTCGCCGAAACTCGCGCGCACGGCCGTCATCATCAACGAGTTCGGCGCCGTCGGCATCGATCACGATCTCGTCGAGGCCGGCGAGAAGAGTTTCATTCATCTGGAGACGGGTTGCCTCTGCTGCTCGGTGCGTGGCGATCTCGAAGCGACGATCGCTGATCTCATGACGCGCCGTACACACGGAACCGTTCCACCATTCGAGCGCATTGTCATCGAGACGAGCGGCCTCGCCGATCCGGCCCCCATCCTGAATGCGATCATGAGCGAGGGCGTGCGAGGGTCTGGCATCACCCTCGGTCGTGTCGTGACGATGGTCGATGCCGTCAACGGGCTGGCCACGCTGGCGCGCGAGCCTCAATCCGTACGACAAGTTGCCGTCGCCGATCATCTCATCCTGACGAAGACTGATCTTGCCGACCCGAGTGCCGATCTGGCCGCCAGAATTGCTGACCTGAATGTCAGAGCTCCGATCTCGACAGCTCTGTTCGGCAACATCGATGCCGACGACATCCTCGATAGCGTTTCTCACGTCCTCGATGATCGTAATGCCTACGACGGACACCTGCACGGCGAGGACGTCCAATGCATTGTCGTCCGCCGCGATCAGCCCATGCGCGCGTTGACGCTCACACTGCTGCTCGAAGCCCTTGCCGATCACGTCGGCCCCGAGCTCCTGCGTCTTAAGGGCATTGTCAGCATCGCCGAACGCCCGGATCGACCCGTCATCATACACGGCGTGCAGCACGTTTTTCATGCACCGACGTGGCTCGAAGAATGGCCTTCCGCGGATCAAAGCACCCGTCTCGTTCTGATCGGGCGCGGTCTCTCCGCGCCGTGGATCGACGACCTCATCGCGGCACTCGACGCGGAACTCGCTGAATTGACGATAAGGGCGTGATTTAACGCGTTCCCTCTCACATCATTGTGTTTGGATGTGAGACGCCCTGGTCATACTTCGCGTCGTATGGTCTTGTTACAGAATTGATCTTCGAGGCTGGGCCACTCCATCGGCCATTGTTGCCTTAACGAGGACCGAGGACCATCAGACGGATGAGCGGACTGTTCGATCGCAAGAGCTGGCTGCGGCCCGCCCTCTGGGTGTCGACATTCTTCGCTCTACTTTGGAGCGCCCCAAGCGCGATGGCGCTGGAAAGCGCAGCCGTCACGAGCCCGCGAACCTCCGTTACCCTCGTCAGTGACGCGGCCTCCGTCGCCCCCGGCGAGACTTTCCGCGTCGGCCTCCGCCACAGGCTTTCACCGAACTGGTACACCTACTGGAAAAATTCGGGCGACGCCGGTTCGCCGCCTGAAATCCGATTGAGCCTGCCGGAAGGCGCGAAGGCCGGAGATATCGTCTGGCCCGGCCCCGATCGCATCTCCGCCGGTCCGGTCATGAGCTATGGCTACAAGCGCGAGATCGTCTATCCGATCCAGGTGACGGTGCCGCGCGATGCAAAGCCCGGTGACACGCTTTCCCTCGGCGCCGATGCCGAATGGCTCGTGTGCGAGAAAGAGTGCATTCCCGAAGCAGGAAAATTTAGCCTCGATATCCCGATCACCGGGACCACCACGCCCGCTAGTGACAATGTGCGCGCGGCGTTCGCCATTGCCGATGCCCGACAACCCATTTCCGGTCCGTGGTCGACCCGCCTCGTCACCGAAGGCGAAGCCCTTGCCCTGAGTGTCCAAGGCGCGGACCTCACGCAGGCTGCCGTGAAGGACGCCTATTTCTATCCCGCCTCGTGGGGTGTCACGGATCACGCCGCCCCGCAGCAGCTCTCACTCTCCGAAGGCGCACTGACCCTGGCCCTCACCAAAGGCCAAACGTTCAATCCCGAAGCCAAGTCCGACGGCCTCCTCGCCGTGACCGATGGCGGCGGCGTAACGCGCTGGTTCGAGATCAATCCCGAGGTCAGCGCAGGGGCGGCAGGCGGCGGGTCCGCAGCGCCGCTCATCGAGAACCTGCCGCTGTGGCAAACAGCACTGTTCGCCTTCCTCGGCGGCATGATCCTGAACCTCATGCCCTGCGTCTTCCCCGTGCTCGCGATCAAGGCGACCGCGATCGCCAAGCTCTCGGGCGGAGAACTGCGCGAGGTGCGGCTCGCGAGTGCCTTCTACACACTCGGTGTGCTCGTGGCGTTCGCGGCATTGGCCGCGGCCCTTCTTACCGTACGCGCCGGCGGAACAGCTGTCGGATGGGGCTTCCAGTTCCAGTCCCCGCTGTTCGTCGCCGGCATGAGCTGGCTGCTGCTCGCCATCGGCCTCAATCTGTCGGGCGTTTTCGAGATCGGCCTCGGCGTCGGCGGAACCGGCCAAAGCCTCGCGCAGAAATCGGGCCATAGCGGCAGCTTCTTCACAGGGCTCCTCGCCGTCGTCGTGGCAACGCCCTGCACAGCACCGTTCATGGGTGCCGCGATCGGCACCGCGCTGAGCGCACCCGTCTACATCTGCCTTCTGATTTTCCTCGCCATGGGGCTTGGCCTCGCGGCACCGTACGCGCTGCTCGGCATATTCCCGCGTCTCGCCCGCGCGCTCCCGCGACCCGGCCCCTGGATGGTGCGCCTGCGTCAAGCCATGGCTTTCCCGATGTACGCCTCGGCCGCCTGGCTCGTCTGGGTGCTTTCGCAGCAGGCCGGCGACTTCGGCGTGCTTATCGCGCTGTCCGGCGCGCTGCTCGTTGCGCTCGCCGCATGGATGTACGGCATTGCGCAGCACAGCATGGGACGCGGCCTCGTTTCGCGGAGCTTTGCCGCTGCCGCAGTCATCGCGACGTTCGGCCTCCTCCTGCAACTCGACGGCGCGACGACGCCGGGCGTCGCAGCGCGATCGACCACCGAGGCGGCGAACTACGAGCCCTTCACCAGCGCGCGCCTCGAAGAATTACGCAAGGAAGGCAAACCCGTTTTCGTCAACATGACGGCAGCGTGGTGCATCACATGCCTCGTCAATGAGCGCACGACACTCTCTACAGAAGCCATCCAACGCGCCTTCCGCGATCGCGGCATCACGTACCTCAAAGGCGACTGGACCAATCGCAATGCGGAGATCGGCGCTTATCTGCGCGCATTCAATCGCGATGGCTTGCCCTTTTATGCGTTTTATCCCGCCGGGGGGCGCGACCCGGTGGTACTCCCGCCCGTGCTGACTGAAGCGATCGTGGTCGGCGAACTCGAACGCGCCAGCAAATCAGCTTCCGCATCCCCACAATCCATCCGATGAGCAGGAGGTTTGGAATGACGTTTGACAGATCAAAGGAGAAGCTCGTGGACCTGCCTTTCGACCGCCGCACCCTGATGCTCGGCACATCCGCCGGCCTCACCATGGTAGCCGCCGGCGGCCTGACCGCGCTTTCGACCCGTCCCGCCCTCGCCGCGCCGCAGGTCGGCAAGCCCGCACCGGACTTCACGGCCGTCGACAGCAACGGGAAGACGCACAAGCTCTCCGAGCTGCGCGGCAAGCTCGTCGCGCTCGAGTGGACGAACCATGACTGCCCGTACGTGCGCAAGCACTACAATGCCGGCAACATGCAGGCCATCCAGAAGCAGGCCGCCGATGCAGGCGTCGTATGGCTGACCGTGATCTCATCGCCGCCCGGCGAGCAGGGCAATGTCACGCCCGAGAAGGCCAATGAGCTCACGCAAACGCGGAACGCCGCGCCGGCTGCCGTTCTCATCGATCCCAAGGGTGAGGTCGGCCGCGCCTACGACGCGCGCGTCACACCGCACATGTTCCTCATCAATGCCGAGGGTACGCTCGTTTACATGGGTGGCATTGACTCGATCCCCTCGACGCGCGCCGACGATATCGAGAAGGCGACGCCGTACTTCCGCGATGCGATCACCGCCGCCGCAAAGGGCGAGCCCGTGAAGAACGCCGTCACACGTCCCTACGGCTGCACGGTGAAGTACACGACGTCCTGATACACTGATACCGGGGGCGGGAACAAATGCCCGCCCTCGATACTTTAGGCCCTGAATAGCCGAGGGCTCCGAGCATGATGCGCGCACCGTACCTGAGCCGTCGAGAGCTTGCTGCGCTCATAGCCGGAGTTGCATTGCCCGGAGCTTTTCCTCACATTGCGGGCGCCACCTCTTCTACGAGCGGCTCGGGCGTCGCCATGCGCAAGGCGGCGATTGCTCTGGTGTTCGGCGTGCGCGCCGAATTGCGCGATCGACTCACCTTCCCCTTCGCTGCACCTCAACGTCACCGCTGGACATACGTACCCGGTCGCCGCGACGGCCTCACACTCGACGACATGACGAGTGCGGAGCGCGAGCTTGCCATGGCGCTGCTCGCGGCATCGCTCAGCCGGTCGGGCCTCGAAAAGGCGACGGGCGTGATGAAGCTCGCGGCCGTGCTGAAGGACTTGCGCAAGTTCGGTCGTGGTGCCGGGGCTTATGCCTTTGCCATCTTCGGCGATCCGGAGAAAGACGGTCCCTGGGGCTGGCGCGTCGAGGGGCATCATCTCTCGCTGAATTATACCGCGCTCGGCGACCGCGTGATTTCCGCGACACCGCACTGCGTGTGTGCCGATCCGATGGAAGTAACCGAGGGCTTGCACTCGGGCCTCGCGCCCATCGAGCGTGAGGACTACATCGGCCGCGATCTCGCGCGGAACCTCGACGAGGCACAGCTCGCGCGCACGCGCCGCGCCGGCGACGTGCCGAACAACGTCCGCGCGGGTCCGCAACGCGCCGAGGTCGCAGCAGAGCCTGGCGGCATTGCCTTTCCCGAATTGAGCGACGAAACACAGCGCCACCTCATGCTCGGCATTGCCGAAACCTACATCTCGAATTTGCCGCATGATCTCGCGCACGCGCACATGGCGCGGCTCGAAGGCGCGACGCGCGATGCCTTGCGCTTCGAATGGGCGGGCGGCTTCGGAACAAACGACCTGCACTACTATCGCCTGAACGGCCCGACGCTCTCGATCGAGTATGCGACACGGCAGCTCGCGAGCCACGTGCACACTCTCTGGCGTGAGCCCGGAAACGACTTTGGCCGCGCGGCGCTGGCTTCGACCGGCGAGCAGCATCCTCTCCCGCCTGAGAATGCCTGATTCGGCTCAGCTCTTCTCGCGATTGTCGCGAGCCGTGCCGATCTCGATTGCACCACGCGCCGCCATCTCCGCTTCGACGAGAACGAGATAGCGGCGCAGGTCACGAATATCATCGAGCAGGGGTTCGGTCCGCCTGTCCGCGACAATGTGCTGAAAGAGATTGTGCCGCTGCGCGCCGGGTGTATCCGCGGTGGCCGCGATCTCGCTCGATACGCGCTGCTCGATGCGATCGAACTTACGCGCGAGCATCATGAACGCGCCGATACCGCCGCGACGCTTCCAGCTGCTGCCGTACGCGCGCTCCTTCTCCTCGATGTTCGCGACGTCGCCATCGGCGAGTGCCTGAAGCTGATCGAGATAACCGCGCCCGCTGTCCTCGACGTTCATCCCCGCACGCGCAGCAATCTCCGCCTCGGCCAGCATGAGATAGCGGCGCAGGTCGCGCACATCGTCGATGAAGCCATCGCTTTTCGCGTCGGCTGCGATGTGCTCGAAGATGTCGTAGGGCGAAGCGCCGCTGCTCGTCGCGAGACGCTTCTCGACGCGGTCCCATTTGCGTGCGAGCATGTTGAAGGTGTCGACGCCGCCGCGCCGCTTCCAACTGTTGCCGTAGGACTTCTCCGCATTCCTGAGACCGCGCACATCGCTCTCGGCAACCGCACGCAGGTGATCGAGATAGGACGGCCCGCTGTCGGCGGAGCTCCCGCTGCCATCATCGAGCAGAACTGCCAGCCGCTTCAGTGTCGGGAGATCACTGGCAGCGATCCGATCGAGTAGAGCCTTGCGCTGCGCATCGTCACTCGTCACGGCCGGCCTCTCACTCCGCGGCAACGCTCACGCGCGGCTGCCAGCGCCGCTCGAGCCACTCACGCGCGGCGCGCTGCCAGTCGGTGGCAGCACAGCGCTCGACCCAGGCCAGCGCCGCCGCGCGGTCCTTGCGCTTGTAGGCGAACCAGCTGTTGTGGATCGGCGTCGCGACGCGCATGAAATAGGGATTGCGCTCATCACCGCGCGCGATCGCGGCATCCCACTGCTCGATCGTCAGCGCATCCGGCGGATTGTCGAGCCACTGGAAGAGATCCGCATCGAAGTTCTCGGGATCACCGACGAGCGGATAGACGGCCACTTCGCCGAGCGCATAGGGATCGCCCTCGAAGCGATCGGCAATGCCGCTGATCTTCGACCACGTCTCCTCGTACGCGTGATAGCTGTCGCTCATCTGGCGATAGACGCCCGCCTCGACGCCGATCCGCGCCGCCATGTATTCGAGCAGGATCGAGAAGTGCACGGCATTGGCGCCGTAGCAGCCCCAGATGATGTCGTTCGAGCGGTTCGAAACGGTCATGTTCAGCTGACCGGCGCGCACCTTGAACATCGCCTGCGTGTTGCAGGCCAGATCCTTGCTCGCGACACCGAGATCAGCTTCCGCATCCCAGATCTGCAGGACGGCGCGGCGGCTGTCGGGATCCTTGCGCAGAAGTTCGACGATGGTCGTGAGCTGGTCGCGATAAGGCTGGCCGTGAGCCTTCGAAAGATCGAACTGCTGGCGCCAGCGATAACCGTAGGCGGCGTTGAACACGATGCCGTCGTCGGAATAGGTAGCCATGCGCTGATTGAAACGCGCGAGCCACGCGACGTCGTTGCGCCCCGCCAGCATCCAAAGTGCTTCCAGCAGATGGAAGAATGGGTTTGCGTCGCGCACGCCATCGAAGAGCACGCGCTCGAGTGGTTGCTCATAGACCGTGCAGACGGGCTCGGGGTACTCGATGGTACTACCGGCGCGACTGGGCTGCAGAAGCCCACCCTGCTTCATGAGCTGGGCGCCTTTGACGACCGCGTCATTGACGTTTCGGGCTTGGACGACTTTCATGCGGCTACACCCTCGTATTTGGCCCTGGGGCGGCCTTCCCCGTTGGCGACCCGGAGGTACTTGTCCGTCTCGCAGAGCGAATGCTCGACCTCGCGAAGCTCGAGCGGGGGGACGAAATCGGGCAGACACGTTCTCGACATTTCGAGCAGCTCGCGCATTTCCTCGAGCGCCTGCGTCTGTGACAGCGACTTCTTATATGGGCGGCCGTGCAGACGGTGCAATCCGCGGATCGCCCCCGGCCCGGCCACCGCCCATGTGTTGATGTCCGGCGCATTGCGCAGGTAGCGCGTGTGACGCAGATCCGTGACCACTTCGTAGGCCATGAAGTCGCCCCAGCCGCGGAACTGGCGCAGCCACGTGTGCACCTCCTGCATGGTCGGCTGCCGGCCGTTCGCGAACATGGCCTCGAACTCATGGCGTGCATCCCACAGCGCGCCCACGACGACATGCGCCGTGTACTCGGGCTTTGCCATGCCGGCGAACTCGCCCGACGGAGCGCTGATCATGTAGGCGCCCGTGTACACTTTCTCGCCACGCGCCTTGCGTGCCTCGAGCGCCGCACGGACCGCCTTGGCATCGTACGTGTGCTCGGGAAAGCCGACTTCCGCGAGCGTGTCCGGCCAGTTCACCTGGCGCGCGAGACACATAGAAATCCAAAGCTGCGCGTTGTCCGCATAAGGCTCACGCCACTTCTCGCGCACCCACACCGTGACTTTGTCGAGCTCACGAAAGACATTGCAGAAGCTGTACGACTGCAGGATCTCATCCTTGGTCCACGGGGCTTTCTCGCCCGCCGCCTTCTTGAGATAAATTCGGTGCCGTTCTGTGATGAAGTCCCAGAAAGGCTGTGCATTTAGTGTCACGATGCGCTCGCTCTCGAATGTTGTGCGCGGCCCGCCGACAACCCGATCGCGACAATGGCCGGCAACAGGCAGACTCACTGCGCAAACCCTAGGCCGTGCTCATGAGATTGGCCACCGCGCCGAGGAGCTTATGCACCTTTAGCGTCGGCTCCTACTGAACGGCGCCGCAGAAGCCGAACAACAGGCGCCACAGTCTGCTTCGAGCCGCAGCTTCGGGTCGTTCAACCTTCATGCCCGGCGGCGTCTTCGGCGATCTCTCGCGCGCGCCTCAGATCGGCGAGCGCGTTGTCCTTCAACCGCGGATTGCGCAGAATGGCGGCCGGATGGTAGGTCGCGATCGTCGGAATACCTCGGTATTCGAGAACCTGCCCTCGCAGCTTCGCCATGGGCTCCTTGCCGGGCAGCAGCCAGCGCGTTGCGTGCAATCCCAGCGCACAGATCACGCGTGGCCTCAGTGTCTCGACCTGTGCGCGCAGGAAAGGTGCGCATGTCACCACTTCCTCGGGCCGCGGATCGCGATTTTGCGGCGGGCGGCATTTCACGACATTGCAGATGTAGACGTCGCCGCGAACAATCCCCGTCTCGCCGAGCAGGCGATCCAAGAGCTGCCCGGACCTGCCGACGAAGGGCAATCCTTGCGCATCCTCGTTCGCGCCTGGCGCCTCACCGATGAAGACGATGCCGGCCCGCGCACTGCCCGACCCGAAGACCACGTTGGTGCGCGTCTCGGCCAATACGCAGGCCGTGCAGCGCGCGGCTTTGGCCGCAATGGGCTTCAAGGCAGTCTCGACCGCCGCCACGACATCATCCGAGCGAAATGCGGCGAACGGCGGCGGTCGACTCTCCACGAGAGCTGTACCTAGCGTCGCGCGCCGCGAGCACCCTTGCGCGCCGTCGCATCCTCTGGATCCGGCAGCACCCCGTCAGCATCCGGCACCTCGGTCAGGCCCTCGGGATCGGGGTCGTCACTCGGCTCGGCCTGCAGCATCTGGTCGACGAGCAGTCCGGCGTTCTGACGTATGGCAGCCTCGATCTCGGCGGCGATCTTTGGATTGTCCTTGAGGAATGTCTTGGCGTTCTCGCGGCCCTGGCCGATGCGGGTTCCCTTGAAGGAAATCCAGGCGCCGGACTTCTCGACGATCCCCGCTTTGACACCGAGGTCGACGAGTTCACCGGTCTTGGAGATGCCCTGGCCGTACATGATGTCGAACTCGACCTGCTTGAAGGGCGGCGCGACCTTGTTCTTGACGATCTTGACCCGGGTCTGATTTCCGACCGGCTCGTCACGCTCCTTGATTTGACCGATGCGGCGGATGTCGAGGCGGACGGAGGAATAGAACTTGAGCGCGTTGCCGCCGGTTGTCGTCTCCGGATTGCCGAACATGATGCCGATCTTCATGCGGATCTGATTGATGAAGATCACCATGCAGCGCGACTTGGAGATGGTCCCGGTGAGCTTGCGCAGCGCCTGGCTCATGAGGCGCGCCTGCAAGCCGGGAAGACTGTCCCCCATCTCGCCTTCGAGCTCGGCCTTGGGAGTGAGTGCGGCGACCGAATCGACGACCAGCACATCGACCGCGCCCGAGCGGACGAGCGTGTCGACGATCTCGAGCGCCTGCTCCCCCGAATCCGGCTGCGAAATGAGAAGATCCTCGACCTTCACACCGAGCTTACGCGCATAGACCGGGTCCACGGCGTGCTCGGCGTCGACGAAGGCGCAAATGCCGCCACGCTTCTGTGCCTCGGCCACGCACTGCAGCGCGAGCGTCGTTTTGCCGGAGCTTTCGGGACCGAAGATCTCGATGACACGGCCACGCGGCAGCCCGCCGATCCCGAGGGCGATATCGAGCCCCAGCGACCCGGTGGAGATCGCTTCGATGTCGATGGACTTATCGGTCGCACCGAGCCGCATGATCGAGCCTTTGCCGAACTGCTTCTCGATGTGCGCCAGCGCTGCATCCAGCGCCTTGTGCTTGTCCATATCGTCCCCCTCGACGACGCGTAAATGTGCCGCTGACATGATGCCGTTTCCCTTATTCCACGAGTTGCAGATTCGAGCAATTAACCCTTCATGTACCATTTTTGTTCTCATTGCGCAAGCGCCGCTCACTGCGTTGAAAGAACGTGAAGATCGGATGTGTGTTCCAATAATGTTTTCACCACAGCATCGGCCGTTCGCAGACCGGGCGATGCCGCGGATGCATGAGCCGCAGGTCGGCCGTAAAGCTGAGTGAAGTCTTAAGACGGCCCAAACAATTTGATGCAAAAGCACCGCTTCGCCTTTGCGATGATTTCGCCTCTTCACGGTAAACATGGGGACTTGAGAGCCATGGCTCGCCCTCGCGGTCGAGCCCGGGAGGTCGAGTGTCATGTTTTTGATTCGGATGGCGTTCTGGGTAGGGCTGATCGTACTGCTACTGCCCTCCGACAAGGAGCGCCAAGCCCAGCTCTACAAGACCGCCACGGAGGCCGTGCATCGCGCCGCGACTTTCTGCGATCGCAATGCTGCGCTCTGCGAGCAGAGCGCGAAGCATTGGGCCGTCTTCCGCACCAAGCTCGAGTTCGGTACCAAGCTGGTGTTCGACATGGCGACCGAACGCTTGCTCGGCGTCCAGCCCGCCGTTCACAAGCCGAGCGAGGACAACGCGGGCCCGCAGCCGTCACCGAAGAGCGGACGCGTCGGCGCCTGAGGCGGGCGGCTGAGCTGCACCGCCCACGCATCCGTCTCGGATGGTGGATTGATCGCGCTAGCGCGAGTGACGCGGGTTGAAGATCTCTTCCCGATCCAACTCTTTTTTGGTGCCCGTCGTGTCCCACCAACCCGCCGATTGCGGCAGAGGCGGCTTTTTCGGCGACCGGAAATCACCCGCGAGCTGCTTCGACAAAGCCGTGCTGACCTCGCGTGTGCGCTGCTCGGAACAGTATTCCTCGGGGTTCGAGATCTGCTTCGACACCGTGGTGTGTGTGAAGTCATAGGACTGGCCGAGCTTGGTCATCTGCTCGGGCGTCGCGCCGGCTGCAGCCTCCGAAGCCAGGAACGACTCGCGCAGCCTGGTCGGATTGAAGTTGTAACCGCATTTACCCGCGCGGGCGGAGATAGTCGCCGAATGCAGGGCGCGCTCGGTCGGTTCGTCGAGCTGAGGTTTCGCTGGGGTTCCGAGCAGCGACGCTGTCGTCAATCCACCACCGCCTGAGCACGCCGAAAGCGTACTGGCCAGCAGTGCTGCCGCGCCGAGTGTCCAGATCCGGGTCATGGCGTCTTCCCCCTCAGGAATCGTCCCTGAGCGTGTCTAGCATGTGCCAGCGATGCAGCCAAATGATGGCACTATCTTTTGAAGGACGGCCTACCGGCCGGCGCGCGGTCGCGCGCTCAGGAAGAAGATGTGTCCCTTCTGAGGGACGGCATATCGGCCCGCTTGCAGTCGCGCGCTCAGGCAGGAGTGCTTCGCAACCTCATCGTAGTGCCCGCGACGGCCATGCGGCGCGGGCGTCCCGCGGATAGGTGGGCTGCTGGGGAGAAGCCCAGATGTCCGCTCTCCCTGCGCTTGCGAACCGCGACGGTCATGGGCGCGCGACTGCGCGCCGGCCGGTAGGCCGCACTATCAAATCAAGCCGCCCCTTACTCCGCCGCTTCCTTGGCGAGGAACCCGCCGGACTGGCGCGCCCACAGCTCCGCGTAGAGCCCGCCGCGCTCGAGCAGAACCTGATGCGGCCCTTCCTCGACGATTCGCCCCTCGTCCATGATCACGAGCCGGTCCATGGCCGCGATCGTCGAGAGCCGATGCGCGATCGCGATGACGGTCTTGCCCTGCATGAGGTTGTTGAGCTGCTCCTGAATGGCCGCCTCGACCTCGCTGTCGAGCGCGCTCGTCGCCTCGTCGAGAATGAGGATTGGCGCATTCTTCAGCAGCACGCGCGCGATCGCGACCCGCTGGCGCTGGCCGCCCGAAAGCTTCACGCCCCGCTCACCGACGTGCGCATCATAACCCGCGCGCCCGCGCAGATCCCTGAGCTGCGGAATGAACTCGTCCGCCGCCGCCATGCGCGCAGCCGCCATCGCAGCCTCGCGGCCGGCGTCGGGTCGCCCGTAGAGAATGTTGTCCAGCACCGAGCGATGCAGCAGCGACGTGTCCTGCGTCACCATGCCGATATTCTCGCGCAGACTGTCCTGCGTGACGTGCGCGATGTCCTGGCCATCGATCAGAATGCGCCCGCGCTCCAAGTCGTAGAAGCGCAGCAGCAGATTGACGAGCGTCGACTTACCCGCACCCGAGCGGCCGACGAGGCCGACCTTTTCGCCCGGCGCCACCGTCAGCGAGAGATCGTCGATGATCCCAGCCTTACGGCCGTAGTGAAAGCGGATATGATCGAAGCGGATCTCACCGCGCTTGACGGCAAGCGGCTTCGCGTCCGGCGCATCGACCACTTCCTGATCGCGCGAGATTGTCTCCAGGCCTTCCTGCACCACGCCGATGTTCTCGAAGATGCCGGCGACGGTGAACAGCACCCAGCCCGACATGGCGACAATGCGGATGACCAAGCCCGTCACGACCGCGATCGCGCCGATCGAGACCGCGCCGAGGCTCCACAGCCAGATGGCAAGCCCACTCGCGCTGACGATCAGAAATCCGTTCAGCGTGTAGAGCGTGAACTCCATGCTGGTCAGCAGGCGCAGCGAGGCCTGCCACTTCGACATCTGCTCTTCGATCGCCGCCTTGGCGTAGGAATCCTCGCGATCGGCGTGGGCGAAGAGCTTCACCGTCAGAATGTTCGTATAGCTGTCGACGATGCGCCCGGTGAGCATGGAGCGCGCCTCGGCCGCCGCCGTCGAGCGATCGCGGATCTTCGGCACGAAGTAGACCATGGCGACGATATAAGCGCCGAGCCACACGATGAGCGGCACGAGCAGGCGCCAGTCCGCAGCCGCGAAAAGCACCACCGCGCCGACCCACTGGATGCCCGCGTACCAGATGGCATCGATCACCTGGACTACGGATTCACGCAGCGCCGGCGCGGTCTGCATGATCTTGTTGGCGACGCGGCCCGCGAAGTCGTTCTGGTAGAACGAGAGACTCTGGCGCAGCACATAGCGGTGCGTAAGCCAGCGCACGCGCGTCGTCACCGGCCCCGCGATGACCTGGTTCTTGATCAGATCATGCAGCGTCGAGATGATCGGGCGCGCGATCATGGCGACGAAACCCATGAACAGCAGCCACGCCGCATGATCGGCGAGGAAGGTCTGCGGCGTCTCCGAAGCGCGCATCAGATCGACGATGCTGCCGATGAACGCCATCAGCGAAACTTCGATCACCGAGCCGATGAAGCCGACGACGAGGAGCACCGCAAATGCCGGCCACGCGGGCAGGATGAAGTAGCGATAGAACGCAGCCAGCGTCGTCGGCGGGCGCTCGGGCACCTGCTCGGGAAAGACATCGATGCGTGTTTCGAACCAGCGGTACATGCGCATTGCTCAAGATCTCTCAGCGGCCCGTTGGCCGCGCGCGTTCCCGGGCACCCGAGGCGCCAATTACGGGTTCACGGACAGAATTCCTCACGCCTTCCGGCGTTCCCTCGGTGTCGAGCCAGCGCGTCGGGATTGATCCCGGTCAATGTGACGACCGGCTCCCTTGACGTATCAAAGACACGGCTGAAAATGCGGCCTGAGACCAAGGGCTGGCCCCGGGGGATCGACTGCGGCGCGGGCGGGCCTCATTACGTGCCGGTCGTGACGATATCATGTCCAAGCAAGAAACGCCGGCAAGTCGGTCCGGAGGAAATGGCGTTCGCGCCGAACTGAGCGAGTGACTAGCATGGCTTCTGATGAATTGCACCATCGCAAGGCCACTGCGCGTGCTTGGTTCGAGCAACTTCGCGACGAGATCTGCGCCACTTTTGAACAGGTCGAAGATGAATTGCCGGTTGCAGCGCAGCTTGCGGACCGCCCGGCCGGCCGATTCGCGCGTCAGCAATGGCGGCGCACGGACCATGCGGGCGGTGACGGCGGCGGCGGCCTCATGAGCCTCATGCGCGGTCGCGTTTTCGAGAAAGTCGGCGTGCACACCTCGACCGTTCACGGCGAGTTCGCGCCCGAGTTCCGCAATCAGATTCCGGGCGCCTCGGAGGATCCCCGTTTCTGGGCCTCCGGCATCTCGCTCATTGCGCACCCACAAAACCCGCACGTGCCGGCCGTGCACATGAACACGCGTTTCGTCGTCACGTCGAAATGGTGGTTCGGTGGCGGCGCCGACCTGACGCCCGTGCTCGGCACGCGCCGCACGCAGGAGGATCCCGATACGCGCGCTTTCCATGCGGCGATGGAAGAGGCGTGTGCCGGTCACAAGATCGTCGACTACGCCCGTCTCAAGGCATGGTGCGACGAGTACTTCTACCTTCCCCATCGCAAGGAGTCGCGCGGCGTCGGCGGCATCTTCTACGACTACATCACGCCGGACGAGGCCGCAGGCGGATGGGATGCTGCTTTCGCCTTCACGCAGGATGTAGGGCGCACCTTCAAGCGCATTTATCCTGAACTCGTGCGACGCAACTTCACCAAGGCGTGGAGCGAGGCCGAGCGCGACGAGCAGCTCGTACGGCGCGGACGTTACGTCGAGTTCAACCTGCTGCACGATCGCGGCACCGTGTTCGGCCTCAAGACCGGCGGCAACGTGGATTCGATCCTCTCGTCGATGCCGCCCGTGGTGAAGTGGCCTTAGTTCGAGTGCCGCGGGCTGCTGGGAAGAGGTGCTCCGCAACCGACTTGTTGTGCTATGCCCGCGGCGGCAACAGCGACAGCTCGGCATCAGTTGCGCGGGCCGCTGGGGGACGGACTACCTTACTTTCCCCTCTCCCCGCGCGCGGGGAGAGGGCCAGGGTGAGGGGCGGCGGCACACGCTAGCGTCGGCGACTGTGCCGCCCCTCATCCCGACCTTCTCCCCGTGCTTACGGGGAGAAGGAGAAGTTGTCACCCAATCACATCATCACGCTCGAAGCGGTAGCTGGTCGAGCAGAACTCGCACTTCACGGTGATGGCGCCATCCGCCTCGCGCAGCTCCTCGCGCTCCTTCTCGGCAAAGCCATTGAGGAACGAGCCAATGCGCTCACGCGAGCAGCGGCACTTCGCTTCCAGCGGCACCACCGGCGCAACGCGCACGCCCTCCTCATGGAACAGGCGGATCAGCAAGCGCTCCGGCGCGAGCAGCGGATCGATCAGCTCGTGATCCTCGACTGTCGCCGCGAGTATCTCGACGCGGTTCCAGTCATCGTCGTGCTCACCAGCGAGGCTCGCATCGTGCGCTTCACCCGTCAGCTCCGGATTCTGCTCGCCACCCAGCGCCGGAACGTGCTGCACGATCAGTCCGCCCGCGCGCCAATGCCAGCGCGAGGGCGTATCGCCGCTGCGTCCGACGAAGTGGCGTACGGCCGTCAGTCGGATGAATGTCGGCAGCTGCTCGGACTGGCGAAAATAGGCGATCGCCGCCTCGGCGAGGCTCTGCCCTTCGAGCGGCACGACACCCTGATGGCTTTCCTGCTCCCCGCCCGGATCGATGGTCATGGCGAGGCGACCATTGCCGAGCAGCGCGCCATCGCCGAGCGTGCCCGCCTTCTGCAACGCCTCGAGGCGCTCGCGGTCATAGCTCGCATAGCCGCGCAAACGCCCCGGCACTTCGTACTGCACGACGAGGAAGCCGAGCGGGCCATCCGTCTTCGTCTGCAGGATGAGCCGGCCGCCCTCCTGAAGCTGCTGGCCGAGCAGCGCGGTCAGTGCAATGGCCTGGCCGAGAATGACGCTGATCGGTTCGGGATAGTCGTGCGCCGAAAGGATCTCGTCGATCACGTGACCGAGCCGCACGACGCGTCCGGCAACGCGCGAACGCACGGTGCCGAACGGCAGCACGAGGTCATCGCGCACCGGCGGCCCGCCGATATCCGTTCGGCCCGCTCTGATCGTCATCTTTTCTTCTTCCACTTCAGTCTACGCCGAGGCACCAGGCGAGAATGGCCTTCTGGGCGTGGAGCCTGTTCTCGGCTTCGTCGAATACGACCGATTGCGGCCCATCGATCACTTCTGCCGAAACTTCGTGGCCGCGATATGCCGGCAGACAATGCATGAAAACCGCGTCCTTGGCGGCGCGCTTCATGAGCGTCTCATCGACCGCGTATGCACCCAGCAGCTGCTTGCGCCGCGGCGCATCATCCTGCCCCATGGACACCCATGTATCCGTCACGACGCATTCAGCGCCCTTGACGGCTTCGGCGGGATCGTCGGTCAGGACGATGCTGTCGGCGGCGCCTTCAGCCTTCACCCAGTCGATCACGGCCTGCTCGGGCTTCAGCTGTGCCGGCGTTGCGACGCGGAGCTTGAAGCCGAACTTGACGGCCGCATGCATCCACGAAGAAGCGACGTTGTTGCCGTCTCCGACCCACGCCACTGTCTTGCCGCCGATCGCGCCACGCGTTTCCTCGAAGGTCACGATGTCGGCGATGATCTGACAGGGATGACTGAGATCCGTCAGGCCATTGATGACCGGAATGGAGGCGTGCTCGGCCAGCTCGACGAGTGTCTGGTGGGCATTCGCGCGCACCATGAGCGCATCGGCGTAGCGCGAGAGCACCTTCGCCGTATCCGAGATCGGCTCGCCCCGACCGAGCTGCGTGTCCGTGTGATTGAGGCCGATCGTCTGCCCGCCGAGCTGGCGCATGGCCACGTCGAACGACACCCGCGTGCGCGTCGAGGGTTTCTCGAACACCATCACGAGGACCATGTCCTCGATGTCCTTGGGGCGCAGGTGCTTGGGCACGCGCTTGCCGGCCCGTTTCATCTCGTGCGCCATATCGACGATGCGGCGCAGCACGCGGGCGTCGATCTGATCGAGATCGAGGAAGTGGCGGGGCGGTTTCAAGCCGATACGGGCATCCATGGCGGTCTCGCCGTTCGTGATCGTGATGAAAGGTTATCGGCACTGCCGCTACCGCCCGAGGGCAACGCTGCAGTGCCGACAACGCTGGTTTCTACTTCGTCTGCTTTTTCACAGCCGAAAGCGCTCGCGAAAGGCGGGCGACGCCTTCGGCCAGTTCATCGTCCGGCGTTGTCAGCGGCGGGATCATGCGCACGACGTTGTCGCCGGCACCGACCGTCAGCAGATGCTCGGCGAGACAGGCCTTGACGACATCGCCAGCCGGAACCTTGTCCTTGATCTTCACGCCGATCAGCAGGCCTTCGCCGCGGATGCCATCGACGAGGTCGGAATGCTCATCCTTGAGGCCAGCGAGGAGCTGCTTGAAGCGCAATGTCTTGCGCTGCACATCCTCCAGGAAGCCCGGCTCCAGAACCGCATCGAGCACCGCATTGCCGACCGCCATGGCGAGCGGATTGCCGCCGAAGGTCGAGCCGTGCGTGCCGGGCACCATGCCTTTGGCCGCTTCCGTGGTGGCGAGGAAAGCGCCCATCGGAAAACCGCCGCCGATGCCCTTGGCGATCGCCATCGCATCCGGCTTGATGCCCGCAGTTTCGTAGGCGAACAGCTTGCCCGTGCGACCGACGCCCGTCTGGACCTCATCCAGAATGAGCAGCAGGCCGTTCTTGTCGGCGAGCGCACGCAGTCCCTGCAGGAATTCCTTCGTGCACGAGCGGATGCCGCCCTCGCCCTGAATGGGCTCGACCATGATCGCCGCCGTCGCCGGCCCAATGGCCTTCTCGACGAGCGCAAGATCATTGACCGTCTCCAGCACGTCGAAGCCGGGTGTCGGCTCGCCGAAACCTTCGAGGTACTTCTCGTTGCCGGCAGCAGCAATCGTGCCGAGCGTGCGGCCGTGGAACGAGCCCTTGAACGTGATGATGCGCCAGCGTTCGGGGTGACCGCTCACGAACTGATAGCGCCGCGCAAGCTTGATGATGCCCTCGCAGGCCTCAGCACCCGAGTTGCAGAAGAAAACCTTGTCGGCGAACGTCGTCGCGACGAGCTTCTCGGCAAGCTTCTCCTGGCCGGCGACGCGATAGAGGTTCGACGTATGCCAGAGCTTTTGCGCCTGCTCGGCAAGCGCGGCGGTGAGCTTCGGATTGGCGTGGCCCAGTGCGTTCACGGCAATGCCGGAGCCGAAATCGAGATAGCGCTCGCCCCTGCTGTCGATGAGCCAGGAGCCCTCGCCCCGGTCGAAGACGACATCATAGCGCCCGTACGTACCCATGACGGCAGGCGAGGGACCGGACGAGGCAGCGGCGGGTTTGGTGGTTGCGGCGGACATCTGTGAGGCTCTTTCCAATGCTGGATCAGATCGGGAGTGCGGCGATTTCAGGAGAAAGAGGGGCTTTGGCCGGCGCGTCCAAAACGAAAAAGGCCGCGCGACTGCGCGGCACGGACAACAACGGCTGGTCTCACCACGCCGTCATCGCTGCCGCGGGCCGCAGCCCCGACGACGTCGCTCACGGATTTTCGCAATCATAGACATGCGCCCTATATGGGGCAGAGGGGCCGCTGGTGTCAATAATTCAGGCATTCAGCAGTAGCAGAACGCCCGGACCAAACTGAGTGGCCCGGGCGTTCACGTCTTCAAATCGGTCTAGCGACGTTGATCGCCACGGTGATCACGATCCCGATGATCCCCGCGCCGGTCACGATCCGGGCGCTTCCAGCCGCGATCCGGCGGTCCCTTCATGCCTTTGGGCGCCTGGTAGCCCTGCCGCCACCACCCTGCCTTGCGAGGCCCCGAGGGCGGCGCCTTCCAGCCAGGACGCGGCCGCGGCTTGAACTTCACCCAGCGGTCCCGCTCCTTGAACCAAGGCCGCCCCTTATAGTGCTGCCCCCAGTAGTTCGCCGCGAGGAACGTCACGACCGGGATACGCGCCGCGGTTAGGCCGATATCCGGCACCGGCACATACTCGCCTCGCTGGCTGAGCGCCAGATACTCACTGAAAACCCATCCTCGATTGCCGTCCGCGATGACATCGCACCAGGACTCATCCCTGAGGCAGCCGCGCACATCAACGGATGTCCCTTCGGGAATCACCCCCATGCTCGGGAATTCGGTATCCGGACCTGTCCGGTGATTCACATTGGCAGTCGTAAAGCCCGGCGCGGCCTGTGCCGCCAGTGCCCCCGTCATCGAGAGCGCCAGCACCGCGGAGGCCAACTTCAGCATCTTCATTGAGCCGTCCCTTCGTAGGTGATCTGCATAACGCACACCACGGCAAACGGCTCTTGCGGCGCATATCCGTCGTCCCCGATATCGAAGAACTATTTCAATGCTGAAAGCACAATGCGCAGCTGTGCTGTCACATGATCGCCGCGAATCACGCGCGCTGCGCGGAAACGAGCAGGAACATCGGCCGCTCGCGCTCCTTGGCAAACTCGGGTTGCGCCGCGATCTGCTCCGAGGTTGGAACGAACTCCTCGACATGACGGATCGCGAAGCCCGCTCGAATCAATGCATTGAGCGTCGTGCCGATCGTGCGGTGATACTTCGTGACACCCGGCGTGAACCACTCTGTCGTACGCTCACCCTCCGCGAAAAAACTGTCGAGCGGCCAGATCGGGCGCCCATCCGCATCGCTCGCCCAGGCAGGGTTGCGCGGCGCCATGAAGATCGGATGTTCGGTGGAGAAAATGAAATGCCCGCCGGGTGTCAGCGCAGCGTGCACTTCGGCGAACAAGCGCGCGACATCCGCGAGGTAGTGGATAGCGAGCGAGCTGTAAGCGAGATCGAAACGCGCCTTCTCGAGCGCGAGCGTGGAGAGATCCGCCTGGAGATAACCAATCGCGGCGTCCGACGTCTCGGCGCGAGCGCGCGTGAGCATCTTCTCCGAGAGATCGATGCCCAGAACTTCCGTCGCGCCTTGCTCGCGCGCCCAGCGGCAGAACCAGCCGAAACCACAGCCCAGATCGACGATCCTGAGCCCGCGCACATCGGGCAGCATGGCGCGCAGTGCGGGCCACTCCGGCGCTGAAGCCAAACCGCCGATCGAACGCGGCAGACCGCTATAGCCCGCAAAGAACTCAGGATCGTCGTAGATATTCTGGCTCATCGGCTCCGTGTATCAGAACGCCAGACGATTGGCGCGCACCACTTGCGGCAGCGCGCGCACCTGCTCCATGACCGGCTCCGGCATGGGCTCATCGAGCGCCACCACACAGATGGCATCCCCACCCGGCTTGTCGCGGCCGAGGTTCAGCGTCGCGATGTTGATGCCCGCCTCGCCCATGACCATGCCGAAACGGCCGATGAAGCCCGGCTTGTCGGCGTTGCGCACGAACAGCATGTGCGGCGACGTCTCGAACTCCATATTGATATCGCGGACCTGAATGATGCGCGGGCGGCCATCGGCGAAGACGGTGCCGGCAACCGAGCGATCGTATTTGTCGGTCTTCACGGTCAGACGCATGTAGCCTTCGAAGGCGCCGTCCTGCGTGCGCACGACCTCCTCGACGACAATGCCGCGATCCTTCGCCGTCGTCGCGGCGGAGACCATGTTCACGGCATCGGAAAGCAGCGGCCGCAGGATGCCGGCGACGGCAGCGGCCGACAGCGGCTTCACGTTGAGTTCGGCGACTGTGCCCGAATATTCGAGGCGGATGCCCTTGATGCTCGTCTCGGTAAGCTGGCCCGCAAAGAGGCCGAGCTGCTCAGCGAGCTTGACCCACGGGCGAAGGCGCGGCGCTTCTTCAGCCGTGATCGAGGGGAAATTCACGGCATTGGAGATCGCGCCCTTGAGCAGGTAGTCGGACATCTGCTCGGCAATCTGCAGCGCGACATTCTCCTGCGCTTCCGAGGTCGCGGCGCCGAGATGCGGCGTGCAGACGACATTCGGCAGACCGAAAAGAATATTCTCCTTGGCCGGCTCAACCTCGAACACATCGAGCGCCGCACCGGCGACCTTGCCCGATTTCAGAGCTGCCGCGAGCGCCTTCTCATCGACGAGGCCGCCGCGTGCGCAGTTGATGATGCGCACACCGGCCTTCATTTTCTCGAAGGCGGCCGCATTGAGCACATTGCGCGTGCGATCGGTGAGCGGCGTATGCAGCGTGATGAAATCCGCGCGCTCCAGGAGTGCCGGCAGCTCGACCTTCTCGACGCCGATTTCCATGGCGCGATCTTCCGACAGGAACGGATCGAATGCGATCACCCGCATCTTGAGACCAATGGCGCGGTCCGCGACGATCGAGCCGATATTGCCGCAGCCGATGACGCCGAGCGTCTTGCCGAAAAGCTCGACGCCCATGAAGCGCGACTTCTCCCACTTTCCGGCCTGCGTGGAGCGGTCCGCCTCGGGGAGCTGGCGAGCGAGGGCCATCATCATCGCGATGGCATGTTCGGCCGTCGTGATCGAGTTGCCGAAGGGCGTGTTCATCACGATGATGCCCTTGGCAGTCGCGGCCTTGATATCGACGTTGTCGACACCGATGCCGGCGCGGCCGATCACCTTGAGGTTCGTCGCGGCGGCAATGATCTTCTCGGTCGCCTTGGTCGCCGAGCGAATGGCGAGACCGTCGTACTGGCTGATAATCTCGGCGAGCTTTTCCTTGTCCTTGCCGAGCGTCGGCTCGAAGGTGACGTCGATGCCGCGATCCTTGAAGATCTGCACGGCGGTTGGGGAAAGCTCGTCGGAAATGAGGACTTTGGGAGCCATGACGTCATGTTCCTGAATGGCGGAGCGTCGACGCGCTGTCGGCGTCGCGGCATCTCATGTGCATTTTCGAATGCGGGAAGCGAGGGGCAGCATGCCCCTCGGACTGCTATGCCCGCTTACGCGGCCTTCGCGAGCGAGGCGCGCGCTTCGGCGTACGCCCATTCGATCCAGGGCAGGAGCCGCTCGACGTCGCTGGCTTCCACCGTCGAGCCCGTCCAGATCCTGAGCCCTGGCGGGGCATCACGGTAGTAGCCGGCATCCAGGCCGACGCCTTCCTTCTCGAGAAGTCCTGAGACGCTCTTGGCGAAGGCTGCCTGCGCTTCAAGCGGCAGCGCGGTCACCGCGGGATCGGTGAACTTCAGGCAGACGCTGGTGTTCGAGCGCGTCTTGGCATCGACCGCGAGCGGTGCGATCCATGGCGTGCGATCGACCCAGTCGTAGATGACCTTCGCATTGGCATCCGCGCGCGCCATGAGCGCCTTGGCACCACCAATGCGCTCGGCCCAGGCAAGTGCGTCGAGATAATCTTCGAGCGCCAGCATGGAGGGCGTGTTGATCGTCTCGCCCTCGAAAATGGCCTTCTGCAGCTTGCCGCCCTTGGTGAGGCGGAAGATCTTCGGCAGCGGCCATGCGGGCGTATAGCTCTCCAACCGCTCGACAGCGCGCGGCGAGAGCACGAGCATGCCGTGCGCGGCCTCGCTGCCGAGCACCTTCTGCCAGGAGAACGTGAACACATCGATCTTCGACCAGTCGACGGACTGGGCAAAGGCCGCCGAAGTGGCGTCGGCGAAGGTGAGCCCAGCGCGATCCGCCGGCACCCAATCATAGTTCGGCACGCGGACGCCCGAAGTCGTGCCGTTCGCCGTGAACAGCACATCGCGATCGAAATCGACTTGGGTGAGATCCGGCAGCTCCCCGTACGGCGCCTTGATGACGCGAAGGTCCGACAGCTTGAGCTGCTTGGTCATGTCCGTAACCCAGCCCTCGCCGAAGCTCTCCCAGGCGAGCGCATCGACGCCGCGGGCGCCGAGCATCGACCACATGGCGAGCTCGAAGGCGCCGGTATCGGAAGCCGGCACAATGGCGCAGATGTAGTCGGCGGGAAGGCCGAGCAGGGCCTTGGTCTTGTCTATAGCGAGCTTCAGGCGCGCCTTGCCTTCCTTGGCGCGGTGCGACCGACCGAGGAACGCGTTCGAGAGGTTTTCGGGAGCCCAGCCGGGTCGCTTTGTGCAGGGGCCGGATGAGAAATGCGCGCAATCAGGCCGCTGCTGCGGCCGCGTATTCGTCGTCATGTGAGCCTATCCTTCCAGATAGAAGCCCCTCGTTGGGGAGGGGTGTCCCACGACCGCAGATACGCCCGCTCACGGTGTGCGTCAATCTCGGCGTCGTCGCAGCCTGTGCGCAGGTGCTTTGGCACCTGTTCCTTGACAATTGGCCCGAAGGTGCCAACCTGATGGGTATGATGACTGAACGCGCCAATTTGCAGCGGATCCTTTTGATCGCGCATTTCTAGCCCCGAACCCGGCGCAATTGCCCCGGGATTCGGGGAAAAGCGGAGCCTCGCGCGGCTTCCAAACACCAAGCCCCAACCTGCTGATTTAACCGCCGCCCCGGGCCATCCCGACGGGCCGCATTGGATTTCACAACATGAGCACTGCCATGAAACAGCGCGCGCCCGCTCGCGCCAAGCCGTCTCTCGTCGTCGGCGACGTCGACCACCGCAATCTGGTCTCGCTGGCCCTCGCGATGGAGAAAGCGACGCCCGACGTCTCCGAAGCGCTCCTCGCCGAGCTCGATCGCGCGCGCGTGGTGCCTCAGGGCAAAGTTCCGCCCCAGGCCGTCCGCATGGGCTCCTCGGTCATCTTTCGCACGAATGGCGCCGCCGAGCGGCGCGTGACGCTCGTCGTGCCCGGTGAGGCCGACATCGATGCCGGACGCATCTCCGTCATGACCCCGATCGGTGCCGCACTCATCGGCCTTTCGGCTGGCCAGTCCATCCAATGGCGCGCCCGCGACGGCCGCGATCAGGAGCTGACGATCGTCGAGGTCGAACCGTCCGGGGAGACCTCGTGATGCGCGACGACACGCCCTGCCATCTCACGGCAAAGGATATGAGCGTGCTCGAAGCGATGATGGACCGGCCCGAGGTTGTGGCATCGCCAGCGATTGCCCATCTGCTGCGCCGCAAGCTCGCCGCGGCTCGCGTCTGCATGCGCGACGACGTCGATCCGCGCGTCGCGACGATCAACAGCCGCATTCTGTATGCGGTCGGCAGCAGCCCGGCCGAGACGTGCATCCTAACGCACGGCGGCGAGAATGCCCTTCCTGGCACGGCACTCCCCATCTCGGGACTGCACGGCCTCGCGTTGCTCGGGCTCATGGAAGGAGATGCGATCGCCGTCGATACGGGGAATGGCCGGACGGATGTCCTGCACCTTGTGCGGATCGAGTATCAGCCGGAAGCGGCACGGCGCAGCAATGTGCGGCCGCGCCTGGCGCTCGTTACCGCCGGACGCACGCCGAATCGACGGCCCACAGGCAATCCGGAAGATGACGATCCGGGCCCGCGCGCAGCCTGAAGCCCATCGGGCAGGCTGCGCCAAGCGGAGGCCGCCGCTCAGGCGCGGGTTGCCCGCGGTACGGCCTCGAGATGAACCTCGCTGCGCGCCGGCTTGCTGCGATCGCGCGCGGCAGGCTTGGCCGCCTCGATCTCCGCCACCACGTTGTTCATGAACGAAACCGTCCGGTCGACAACCACCTGCCGCTGCCGGTCGATCGTGATAATGTGATAGCTGTCGTCGAGCACGCAAAGCTCCACGCGGCCGCCGAGACGGCGCTGCAGGAACTCGGAATTGTTGATGTCGGCGTGGTCGTCCTCGCGCGGATGGAGGATCAGCGAGGGCTGCGTGACTTTGGCCGCCTCGCGCATGAACGTCTTGACCATCCAGCGATGCTCGAGAACGGCGCCACCCGGCGTGTACGGGAGACCCGATACCGAGTTGTCGGTGCTCTTGAGCGCATTGGCGATGAGATCGCGCACGCGAGGATCCTTGATGCCGTGCGGCTCCGCATCCTCGAACTTCAGCTTGTTGGCGAACCACTTGTGGTGCACCAGGCCGAACAGCCGCGCATACCACGGCATGACCCAGCCGTTGAGCCACATGATCGGCGCGTACGAGACGGTGCCCTGCACGAGCTTCGGATTGCGCGCGGCGAGCAGCAGCGCCGTGATCGCACCAACGGAGAGACCGCCGACGAAGACGACGTCGCAATCCTGACGGATGCGATGCAGCGCGGCTTCCGCGCTGGCGTACCAATCCTGCCACGTGGTGTTCGCGACATCGTCGACGCCGCCGCCGTGCCCGGCGACGAGCGGACAATGGACGGTATAGCCGGCGCGCGCGACGCCATAGGCAACGTAGCGCAGCTCCATCGGCGTGCCGCCGAGGCCGTGGAAAAGCAGGAGGCCGACCCGGTTTCCCGGGATGATGAGGCTCAGATCTTTGTCGGTCATTCTCGGAACACAGGTACGTGTTGTTCTTAATCGCAGGTTATCGCAGCGGTATCCTGCGTGGCTCATGCCGGTCATACTCTCTTAAGTATGCGGCGTGCTCCTGGTCGAACATTATGGTTAAATTTGGCCAAATCCGTCCTACCAAGGGCGGCGCGACCAACCTGACCAGTAGCGGAGATGAAACCTCTCCCCCCGCCGCGCCCACCTTCGCCGGCAACCCCGCGTCCTTGAAACGCCAAGTGCCTCAACAGTCAACGGCCGCGCGTATGTTTGGTTCCCCGAACCCTTACGATCGGAACGATCTCGGCCGCATACAGGGCGTGCAGCGGCGCTTGCCTATCTGTCAATCTCGCCAAAGACGATGTCGAACGAGCCGAGGATAGCCGAGACGTCGGCGAGAAGGTGCTTCTTGCCGAACGGGTCAAGCGCCTGGAGATGCGGGAAGCCGGGCGCGCGGATTTTGCAGCGGTAGGGCTTGTTCGAGCCGTCCGCGACCAGATAGACGCCGAACTCGCCCTTGGGCGCCTCGACGGCTGAGTAGACTTCGCCCGGGGGCACGTGGAAGCCCTCGGTGTAGAGCTTGAAGTGATGAATGAGCGCCTCCATGGAGCGCTTCATCTCACCACGCGTCGGCGGGACGACCTTCTTGTCGTTCGAGACGTGCGGGCCCTGGCCTTCGGCGGAGGCGAGCTTCTCGCAGCACTGCTTCATGATGCGCGCCGATTCGCGCATCTCGATCATGCGCATGACATAGCGATCGTAGCAGTCGCCGTTCTTGCCGATCGGAATATCGAACTCCAGCTCGGAATAGCACTCGTAAGGCTGGGCGCGGCGCAGATCCCAGGCAACGCCCGTGCTGCGCAGCATGACGCCCGACATGCCCCAGGCAAAGGCCTCATCCATCGTAAACGTGCCGATGTCGACATTGCGCTGCTTGAAGATGCGGTTGTCGGTCAGCAGGCCCTCGATGTCGTCGCAGACCTTCAGGAAGGGATCGCACCACGCGTGGATGTCGGCGATCAGCTCGGGCGGCAGATCCTGATGCACGCCGCCGATGCGGAAGTACTTGGCGTGCATGCGCGAGCCCGAGGCGCGCTCGTAGAACACCATGAGCTTCTCGCGCTCCTCGAAGCCCCAGAGCGGAGGCGTCAGTGCGCCGACGTCCATGGCCTGCGTGGTGACGTTCAAGAGGTGCGAGAGAATGCGGCCGATCTCGGAATACAGCACGCGGATGAGCTGGGCGCGCTTCGGGATGGTGAGCCCGAGGAGCTTTTCCGCCGTCATGCAGAAGGCGTGCTCCTGGTTCATCGGCGCGACGTAGTCCAGGCGGTCGAAGTAGCCGATGGCCTGCAGGTAGGACTTGTGCTCGATCAGCTTCTCGGTGCCGCGATGCAGGAGGCCGATATGCGGATCGACGCGCTCGACAACTTCACCGTCGAGTTCGAGCACCAAGCGGAGCACACCGTGCGCGGCTGGATGCTGCGGTCCGAAGTTGATGTTGAACGGTCGGATCTCGGTCTCGGGCACGGCGCGTGTCCTTAGATATGTTCTGGTGTCCTAATTCCGAAGTTCGCCAAACCTCAATGCCGGCGTCTCGCGCGAACTTCAGAATCCAAAGGGACACCAGAAGGATAATCTAGCTAGTGTGATTCAGATCGAGAAATTCGCTCGGTACCCAACCACGAAGTGTGGCGAATTTCCCGATCATCACACTAGCCGCTCGATACCCCAGACCGGCCGCCTCTGGCAACGCGTCAATTGAGCGATCTACCCATGTCCAAACGAAAAAGCCGGGCTCGCGGCCCGGCTTTTCGATTCTATCGGACAATCACCAGTCAATTGGGCTTCATGCCATTCGTCGACACGAGCACCGGGCCCGAGCCCTTGGGTCGCGGGTTCTCCGTCAGCACGCCGAGGCGCCGGGCAACTTCCTGGTAGGCCTCGATCAGGCCGCCGAGATCCTGGCGGAAGCGGTCCTTGTCCATCTTGTCACCGCTCGTCGTATCCCAGAGACGGCAGCAGTCCGGGCTGATCTCGTCCGCGAGCACGATGCGCATATTGTCGTTCTGCTCCCAGAGGCGGCCGAACTCGATCTTGAAATCCACGAGCCGGATGCCGATGCCGAGGAACAGGCCGACGAGGAAGTCATTGATGCGCAGCGCCATCTGCATGACTTCGTCGATCTCGGCGGGCGTCGCCCAGCCGAAAGCCGTGATGTGCTCCTCCGAGACCATGGGATCGTTGAGCTTGTCGTTCTTGTAGTAGAACTCGACGATCGAGCGCGGGAGCGCGCTGCCCTCTTCGAGCCCGAGGCGCGACGATAGCGAGCCAGCGGCGACATTGCGCACCACCACCTCGAGGGGGATGATCTCCACCTCGCGGATGAGCTGCTCGCGCATGTTGAGGCGCTTGATGAAGTGCGTCGGCACGCCGATCTCGCCGAGGCGCTGGAAGATGTACTCGGAGATGCGGTTGTTGAGCACGCCCTTGCCGTCGATCAACGCGTGCTTCTTGGCGTTGAAGGCTGTCGCGTCGTCCTTGAAATGCTGGATCAGAGTCCCGGGCTCCGGACCCTCGTAGAGCACCTTCGCCTTGCCCTCGTAGATGCGACGCCGCCTGTTCATCTTCATCGGTCCTTCGTGGTATCGCCTCAGTCGTCCGGGGCCTTGATCGCGGCTTCGTCGCCACTGCCGAAAACCCAAGCCAGTGTGCCTGGCCCGGCTCGGCGTACGCGAACGGCAGCCGCCTCAATCGCTCATGTCAGCCCGTGAGGCGGAGATTATCCGAACCGCCAAGCGGAAACAACGACGACCCCTGACCGCCCACAATGTACAGCGTTCACAAACGACGCATGGTTGATTTGGCGGCGCCGCTCACGATATTGCCTTCTGTAGCCGCGCACGCGTCCACAGCGTTCAATCGGCCCATGCGTGCATGACGGCCCTGATTTCAACCGGAGATCCACATGACGACGTTCGACGAGCGGGAAAAAGCGTTCGAGAAGAAATTCGCGATGGATCAGGATTTGAAGTTCAGGTCCGAGTCCCGCCGGAATAAAATGATAGCTGAGTGGGCTGCTGCCAAGCTTGGGCTGAGCGGCGCAGCCGTCGAAGACTATATCAAGGCTGTCCGTAAGGCCGATCTCGAAGAGAAAGGCGACGACGACGTCTTCCGGAAGATCCGTAAGGACTTCGACGAGAAGGGCGTTGCCGCAACGGACGTCGAGATTCGCGACGCCATGTTCAAGTTCCTGGGCGACGCCGTCACTCAGATCCAGAGCGAAGCGAAGTAAACAGCGCACTCGCCTCTGAGTTGCATATGATTGAGACCGCACGCTCGGGAGCCGAGCGTGCGGCGATCGGGCGCTGGCCTATTCCGCAGCAATTAGAGGCTGCGGCGGGACAACGGCGAGCTGCCGCCGCGCCTCTTCCCGAAGTGAGTCGATCGGCATGAGCTTGCCCTCGACCTCGTGGTGCCAGAACGTCCAGCCATTGCAGGCGGCCTTCCCCTGGACGGCCGCACCGAGACGGTGGATCGAACCTTGCTGCGCGCCGCCGCCATCGAGCACCAGCGTGCCATCCGCGCGGACATGCGCCCAGTTGCGGCGACGCTCGTCCGTGAGGCGCGTGCCGGGCTCCAGAATGCCGAGTTCTATAATCGTGCCGAAAGGAATGCGCGGCTCGGCCCTCTTCGAGCGCATGGTCTCCAGATCGACCGGCGCCAGCGGACGCACGCGAGCAATGCGCTCCCGCGCTGCAGCCGCGTAGTCCGGATCGCGCTCGATGCCGATGTAGCGGCGGCCGAGACGTCGCGCGACGGCGCCGGTCGTACCCGTACCGAAGAAGGGATCGAGCACCACATCGCCCGGCTTGGTCGAGGCAAGCAGCACGCGCTGCAACAATGCCTCGGGCTTCTGCGTCGGATGTGCCTTGCGGCCGCCGTCGTCCTTCAGACGCTCCGGGCCGGAGCAGATCGGGAAGATCCAGTCCGAGCGCATCTGCAGATCATCGTTACCGGCCTTCATGGCCTCGTAGTTGAAGGTCACGCGCGCCTTGCGATCACGTCCGGCCCAGATCAGCGTCTCGTGCGCGTTCGTGAAGCGCTTGCCGCGAAAGTTCGGCATGGGGTTCGACTTGCGCCACACGACATCGTTCTGGATCCAGAAGCCGAGATCCTGCAGCGCCACGCCGAGGCGGAAGACATTGTGATAGGAGCCGATCACCCAGATCGCGCCATCCGGCTTCAGGATGCGCCGGCACTCGGTGAGCCATGCGCGCGTGAAGCGGTCGTAGCTCTCGAAGGTATCGAACTTGTCCCAGGCATCATCGACGCCATCGACGACCGTATTGTTCGGCCGCAACAGCTCGCCATCGAGCTGAAGATTGTAGGGAGGATCGGCGAAGACGAGATCGACGCTCGCATCCGGGAGCTTCTTGAGCTCGGCGAGGCAATCCCCGACCAGAATGGAATCGACTTGTCCCACACCACGCGCACGACGAACGCTCATGTAACGCCACTCTCGAACTGACAACCGCGTACACAACGGCAACGCAGGCTGGCCCAAATCCAAGCCGGCGGGCAAGTCCCCTCCAGCTCCGAGAGCCTGCCCTCTCAAGGTAAACACGCCGTTAAACGGTGCCTCGAAGCGCTGCAGATGACGCGCATGAGCGCACGCGATTAGGTCGAACGAATGGCGAACCAAGTTGCATCGCCGACGCGGGAACCCGCGGCCGGACGCCCGTTAATCCAACTTGCTCCGACGCGTAGCCGCCGCTATCAGCCGACATCCGGCTGAGCCGGGTGGCCTTGCGCAGAGTTTCCGATGGACCTATTCGCCGACATTCTGACTAGGGTCACGCTCCCCATCATCACGCTCGTCGCGCTCGGCTGGGCATTGCAAGGGCGCCTCAAGCTCGATGTCGCCACGCTCAACCGGATCCAGGTCTACGTCGTCATGCCGGCGTTCCTGATCCACTTCCTGTCATCGGGAAAGCAGCCACTCTCGGTGATCTGGCCGGTCGTGTACTTCGGCCTTATCCAGTTTGCGATCCTCATCCCGCTCGGCTGGCTGCTCGTCATCTTCTTTCGCCAGCGACGATCGCTCGGTCCGATCATGGGCCTCGGCACCGCGTACGCGAACGTCGGCTTTTTCGGCATTCCCGTGACGCAACTCGCGTTCGGCTCCGAGTACCTGATCTATCAATCCGTGCTGACCGCGCTCATGGCCGTACTCGTCTGCACGGTGGGCGTCGCGCTCATGGCGCCTGCTGGCGACAGCAAGTTCGCAAAGCTCAAGACGGCCTTCGAAACACCGCTCATTCCCTCGGTGATCATCGGCCTCACGCTGCGCGGCTTCGAGATCGAGCTACCCGTGGTCGTTTCGCAGCCCATGCAGTTTCTCGGCTCGATCTTCACGCCGCTCGCGCTCTACACGCTCGGCGCGCAGATCGCGGCGGCCAAATCCATCCGCCTGGAGTTCGTGCCCCAGACGCTGATCCTGTTTCTCAAGTTCATCGCGGCCCCCGTCATCACGTGGGGAATCTGCGTCGCCATGGGGCTGCCGCGCGACGTGCAGGACGTCATCGTCGTCGCGGCTGCGACACCCGTCGGCGTGCTCATTGCGATCTTCGCCGCCGAGTACAAGCGCGAAAGCGAATTCATTTCGACCGCCGTTGTCGTGTCGACAGTCCTTTCTCCCATCTTCGTGACGGGTTGGATTATTGCGACGCGCGTCTTCTGACCATCACCTCTCCCTCTCCCCATTGCCCTTCAATGGGGAGAGGGTCGGGGTGAGGGGCGGGAACTTGCGCGACGTATGAATTTGCCGCGGCGCCCCCCCCCCCACCACACCCCCCCCCCCCCGCG
>JAEZRM010000084.1 GCA_023412805.1 Pseudomonadota bacterium
CCGCCCTCGCGCACGCAACGACGAACTGCTTCCCGATGATCCTGATCTCCGGCTCGTCCGAGCGCGAGATCGTCGATCTCCAGCAGGGCGACTACGAGGAGATGGACCAGCTCGCGATCGCCAAGCCGCTGTGCAAGGCCGCCTATCGCATCCTTCACGCGCAGGACATTGGCATCGGCATTGCGCGCGCGATCCGCTCGGCGGTCTCGGGGCGTCCCGGCGGCGTCTATCTCGATCTGCCGGCCAAACTCTTCGGACAGGTCATCAGTGCTGAGGTGGGTCGTAAGTCGCTCGTGAAGGTGATCGACGCGGCACCTGCACAGATCCCCGCGCCTGATGCGATCAAGCGCGCGCTCGATGTGCTGAAAGGCGCGAAAAAGCCTCTCATCATCCTCGGCAAGGGCGCCGCCTATGCGCAGGCCGATGACGCCATCCGCAGCTTCGTCGAAAAGAGCGGTGTTCCCTTCCTGCCCATGAGCATGGGCAAAGGCCTGCTGCCCGATACGCATCCGCTGTGCGCCGGCGCGGCGCGCTCGAGCGTGCTCAAGGACAGCGACGTCGTCATGCTGATCGGGGCGCGCCTGAACTGGCTGCTCTCGCACGGCAAAGGCAAGACGTGGGGCGAGGCGCCGAAGAAGTTCATCCAGATCGACATCGAGCCGCGCGAGATGGATTCGAATGTCGAGATCGTAGCGCCGGTCGTCGGCGATATCGGCTCATGCGTCTCAGCGCTGCTCGACGGCATGGACACGAAGTGGCCCGCGCCGCCTGCGGACTGGACAGGTGCCGTCGCCAAAAAGCGCGACGAGAACGTCGCCAAGATGGCGCCGCGCCTCATGAACAACAACAACCCGATGGATTACCACGGCGCGCTCGGCGTGCTGCGCACGGTCATCAAGGAGCGCCCCGACGCCATCCTCGTAAACGAGGGCGCCAACACGCTCGATCTCGCGCGCGGCATCATCGACATCTACCAGCCGAGAAAACGCATCGACGTCGGCACGTGGGGCGTCATGGGCATCGGCATGGGATACGCCATCGCCGCGGCCATCGAGACGGGCAAGCCAGTGCTCGCCGTCGAGGGCGACAGCGCGTTCGGCTTCTCCGGCATGGAGGTCGAGACGATCGCCCGCTACAATCTGCCGGTCTGCATCGTCATCTTCAATAACGACGGCATCTACCGCGGCACCGACGTCAACAAGGGCGGTGATGATCCCGCGACGACGGTGTTCGTCAAAGGCGCACGTTACGACAAGATGATGGAAGCCTTCGGCGGGGTCGGCGTGAATGCGACGACGCCCGACGAGCTGCGGCGCGCCGTCAACGCGGCGATGGACTCGGGCAAGCCGACGCTCATCAACGCCGTCATCGATCCCGCCGCCGGCAGCGAAAGCGGCCGCATCGGCAATCTCAATCCGCAAAGCGCGCTGTCCAAGAAGAAGTGAGGGAGGGTACCATGAAAGCGCTCGCAGGCGTTCGCATTCTCGATTTCACGCACGTGCAGTCCGGCCCGACGTGCACACAGCTCCTCGCATGGTTCGGCGCCGACGTGATCAAGGTCGAGCGTCCCGGCACCGGCGACATCACGCGTGGCCAGCTGCAGGACATTCCCAAGGTGGACAGCCTCTATTTCACGATGCTGAACCACAACAAGCGCTCGATCACGCTCGACACCAAGAACAAGACGGGCAAGGAAGTGCTCGAGCGCCTGATCAAGACGTGCGACGTGCTCGTCGAAAACTTCGGACCTGGCGTGCTCGATCGCATGGGTTTCCCGTGGGAGACCATCCACCAGCTCAATCCGCGCATGATCGTCGCCTCGATCAAGGGCTTCGGCCCGGGGCCGTACGAAGACTGCAAGGTCTACGAGAACGTCGCGCAGTGCACGGGCGGCGCGGCCTCGACGACCGGCTTCCGCGATGGTCTCCCGCTGGTGACGGGCGCGCAGATCGGCGACAGCGGCACGGGCCTGCACCTCGCGCTCGGCATCGTGACGGCGCTCTATCAGCGCACGCACTCGGGCAAGGGCCAGCGCGTGACCTGCGCCATGCAGGATGGCGTGCTGAACCTCTGCCGCGTGAAGCTGCGCGACCAGCAGCGCCTCGATCACGGTCCGCTCACCGAATACAGCCAGTTCGGCGAAGGCGTGCCGTTCGGCCCGGCCGTACCGCGCGCCGGCAACGACTCGGGCGGTGGCCAGCCCGGTCGCATCGTGAAGTGCAAAGGCTGGGAAGGCGACCCTGACGCTTATCTCTATTTCATCACGCAGGCGCCGGTCTGGGAGAAAATCTGCGACGTCATCGGCGAGCCGACCTGGAAGACCGATGAGAATTTCGCGACGCCCAAGGCCCGCCTGCCGCGTCTCAATCAGATCTTCGAGCGCATCGAACAATGGACGATGACGAAGACGAAGTTCGAGGCGATGAACATCCTCAACGAGTTCGACATCCCTTGCGGACCGATCCTCTCGATGAAGGAACTGGCCGAGGACCAATCGCTCCGCGCGACGGGCACCGTCGTCGAGGTCGATCATCCTGCGCGTGGCAAGTATCTGTCGGTCGGCAATCCGATCAAGCTGTCGGACTCACCTGCCGACGTGAAGCGTTCGCCGCTGCTCGGCGAGCACACGGAGGAAGTGCTGCGCGACGTGCTCGGCTACTCGGCCGAGGAGGTGTCTGCCATCAAGGCCTCGGGCGCGACCGAGCCACCCCAGAAACGCGCAGCAGCAGAATAGCAGACGTCGTTCGCCACCAGCATTCGACCAGAAAATGAAAACCCGCGAGCCTCATGGCGCGCTGCGGGACCAGGGAGAGACACAAGCGATGCGTATCGTCGTCCATGGCCAGGAGGCCTTCGGCAAAGCAGTGCTCGAGAAACTGCTCGAGCGCGGTGAGAACGTCGTGGCGGTGTGCTGCGCGCCGGACAAGGCCGGCCGCCCGGAAGATCCACTCAAGGTGTTCGCTACCGAGAAGGGCCTCCCCGTTCACCAGCCCAAAAGCTGGAAGACGCCGGAAGCCCTCGAATTGATGAAGTCATTCAACGCGGACGTCTGCCTCATGGCCTACGTCCTGCTGTTCATTCCGCAGCCCGTTCTCGACGCGCCGCGGCTCGGCACCTTCCAGTATCATCCCTCGCTGCTGCCAGCGCACCGCGGCCCCTCGTCGATCAACTGGCCGATCGCCATGGGCAAGACCCGCACGGGCCTCACGATCTTCTGGCCCGATGAGGGTCTCGATGAAGGCCCGATCCTGATCCAGAAGTCCGTCGAGGTCGGCCCCGACGAGACGCTCGGTGACGTCTACTTCAAGAAACTCTTCCCCATGGGCGTCGACGCCATGATGGAAGGGCTCGACCTGGTGAGGGCCGGCGTTCTCCTCAAGCACAAGCAGGATCTCACCGCGGGATCCTATGAGAGCTGGTTCAAGAAAGATCTCGCCGAGATCGACTGGTCGAAGCCGGTTGCGGAGAACTACAACATCATTCGCGCGGCGAATCCCGCGCCAGGCGCCTGGACGACGCTGAAGGGTGCCAAGCTCGACATTTACGATGCCGCGCAGAGGGGCGGCAGCGGCAAGCCCGGCCAGGTGCTCGCGATCACGGATGAAGGGATCACCATCGCTGGCAACGGCGGCGCAATTCTCGCGAAGCGCGTCAAGACACCCGAAACGAAGAAAATCAGCGCCGCCGAGTGGGCGAAATCCGTCGGGCTTGTGGTCGGCGACATCTGTTCTGCTCCCCAGCCCAAAGCGCCCGCCTGACTTCACAGCGCGCCGACGGACGCGGCAGAGTCTCGCGTCCGTCTGCAAGGCGAAACACAAGAGACGCGCGTCAGGTCACAGAGCTCGGCCCGAGCGCACGCCACAAACGCCCATCCGCTGGAGCCCACCATGGCCGTCAAATCCGACATCGAAATTGCCCGCGAAGCCAAGAAGAAGCCGATCCAGGATATCGGTTCCCGCCTCGGCATCGGCAATGAGCACCTTCTTCCCTTCGGTCACGACAAGGCGAAGGTCTCGGCCGAATTCATCAAGTCGCTCGATAGCCGTAAGGACGGCAAGCTGATCCTCGTCACCGCGATTAACCCGACACCCGCGGGCGAAGGCAAGACCACGACCACCGTCGGCCTCGGTGACGGCCTCAATGCGATCGGCAAGAAAGCAGCGATCTGTCTGCGCGAACCTTCGCTCGGCCCCTGCTTCGGCATGAAGGGCGGCGCAGCCGGCGGCGGATACGCTCAGGTCGTGCCCATGGAGGACATCAACCTCCATTTCACCGGCGACTTTCACGCGATCACGAGCGCGCACAATCTGCTCTCGGCGCTGATCGACAATCACATCTACTGGGGCAACGCGCAGAACATCGATACGCGCCGCGTTGCCTGGCGCCGCGTCATGGACATGAACGACCGCGCGCTGCGCGAGATCGTCTGCTCGCTCGGCGGCGTTGCGAACGGCTTCCCGCGCGAAGCAGGCTTCGACATCACCGTGGCGTCGGAGGTGATGGCGATACTCTGCCTCGCGACCGATCTCGCAGACCTCGAGAAGCGCCTCGGCGATATCATCATCGCCTACCGCCGCGATCGCAGCCCAGTCTACGCCCGCGACATCAAGGCCAACGGCGCCATGACCGTGCTGCTCGCACAGGCCATGCAGCCGAACCTCGTGCAGACGCTAGAGAACAATCCGGCGTTCATTCACGGCGGCCCGTTCGCGAACATCGCGCACGGCTGCAACTCGGTGGTCGCCACCAAGACGGCCCTCAAGCTCGCCGACTATGTCGTGACCGAGGCCGGCTTCGGCGCCGATCTCGGGGCCGAGAAATTCTTCGACATCAAGTGCCGCAAGGCGGGCCTCAATCCGGCCGCGGCCGTCATCGTCGCAACCGTGCGCGCGCTCAAGATGAACGGTGGCGTGAAGCGCGAGGATCTCGGCACCGAGAACGTCGAGGCCGTCAAGAAGGGCCTCGCCAACCTCGGCCGCCACATCGAGAACGTGAAGAGCTTCGGCGTTCCCGCCGTCGTCGCGATCAACCACTTCATCTCCGATACCGATGCCGAGATCGCTGCCGTTCAGGAATTCGCCAAGTCCCAGGGCTCGGAGGCGTTCCTGTGCAAGCACTGGGCGCAGGGCTCCAAGGGCATTGAGGCGCTCGCCCGCCGCGTGGTCGCGATCGCCGATTCCGGAACATCGAAGTTCGCGCCGCTCTACCCGGAGGAGATGGGCCTGCTCCAGAAGGTCGAAACCATCGCGAAGAAGATCTACCGCGCCGGCAGCGTGGCCGCCGACAAGAGCGTTCGCGACCAGCTCAAGACCTGGGAGGATATGGGCTACGGCAATCTTCCGATTTGCGTGGCGAAGACGCAGTATTCGTTCACGACGGATCCCAACCTGCGCGGCGCGCCGGTCGATCACGTGGTGCCGATCCGCGAAGTGCGGCTGTCGGCCGGCGCCGGGTTCATCGTCGCCATCTGCGGTGAGATCATGACGATGCCGGGCCTGCCGAAGGTTCCGGCCTCCGAGACGATTCGCTTCAACGAAGCAGGCCAGATCGAGGGCCTGTTCTAGCCTCCGCACGCGGACTTTCGTGACGCTTCGAAATGCCGTGGTGCCCCTCAGATCGAGGGTGCACTGCGGCATTTCCTTTGCCATTAATCCAGGCGTCCGAATGTCTGGACAACGGGTTGCATTCCCTGCGAAAAGACAGCAATGTATCTTTCAGATGGATGATGTGTAGAGCACATCCGGCAACGGCAGCCAGCGAGCGAGCTGCCGAGGGTGTACTAGGGAGGTTCAGTTTGCAGACGACGGCGGAGGGGGCGACAAAGTCCCTGAGCGGGGAAGTGCTATCCAGCCAAACGGCTGCGAAGTCGGGCAAACCCGTGCTCGAGATCGAGAACCTGAGCGTCCAGTTCCGCTCATCCCATGGCCTTGTGCGTGCAGTCGAGAACGTAGGCTACACGGTTTACCCCGGCGAGATGGTCGCCATCGTTGGTGAATCGGGCTCGGGAAAATCCGTTTCGGCCCTCACGATCATGCGTCTGCTTGCGCAGACGGCCGAGATCACGTCCGGCACGGTCAACTTCGACGGTCGCGACCTCCTGAAACTCTCCGACGAAGAGATGCGCCGCGTCCGCGGTCATCACGTGTCGATGATTTTCCAGGAGCCGATGACTTCGCTGAACCCGGTCCTCAGGATCGGGCTTCAGATCATGGAGCCGCTCTTCATTCATTTGAAGATGTCGCCGGAGGAGGCGAAGGCGCGTGCTGTCGAACTGCTCACGCTGGTCGGCATTACGGATCCCGAAAGCCGTCTTGAGCAGTATCCGCACCAGCTTTCCGGCGGCATGCGCCAGCGCGTAATGATCGCGATCGGACTTGCCTGCAATCCGAAGCTGCTTATCGCCGACGAGCCGACGACCGCGCTCGACGTCACCATTCAGGCGCAGATCCTCGAGCTGATGAAGGATCTGTCGCGACGCCTCGACATTGCGGTTATCATTATCACGCACAATCTCGGCATCGTCGCGCGCTATGCCGACCGCGTGAATGTCATGTACGCCGCGCGGATCGTCGAAAGCGGCACGGCAGAGCAGGTGTTCGGCAATGCGCGCCATCCTTATGCGCGCGGCCTTCTGTCAGCCGTTCCCCGCCTGGATCGCGGACGCGCCATGCGCCTGCAGACTATCGAAGGCGCGCCGCCGAACTTGCTCAAGCCGCCTGAAGGCTGTCGCTTCCGGCCGCGGTGCCGCTTCGCGATCGACAAGTGCACGGTGAACCCGCCGCTCGTCGAAATCGAGACAGGCCACCGGGCCGCGTGCCACCGATCGGGAGAGCTCGAAAAGATCGACAAGCCCGTAGCGGCCAGCCACGAGGCGATCGGCGCCGTCGCGAACGGCACGACAGGTCCCATCCTTCAGCTCAAGGATGTGACGAAGTTCTTCCCGATCAGCGGCGGTCTCTTCCAACCGAAGAAACTCGTGCGCGCCGTCAACAAGATAACTCTCGATATCGCGCCCGGTGAGACGCTCGGCCTCGTGGGCGAGTCGGGCTGCGGTAAGTCCACGCTCGGGCGCGTCGTGCTCCGCCTCGATGATCCGACGGACGGCAAGATCCTCTTTGAGGGCGCCGACCTCGCCAATGCCGGCAGCGATGAAATGCTCGCCGTGCGCAAGAAGATGCAGGTGATTTTCCAGGATCCCTTCTCGTCTCTCAATCCGCGCATGACCGTCGGCGACATCATCGGCGAGCCGATGAGCGTCCATAAGATCCTGCCAAAGGAAAAAATCCACGATCGTGTGGCCGAGCTGCTGTCACTGGTCGGGCTGCACGGCTACATGGCGGATCGCTATCCGCATCAGCTCTCCGGCGGTCAGCGCCAGCGTGTCGGCATTGCGCGCGCTCTCTCGGTGAATCCGAAGTTCATCGTGTGCGACGAAGCCGTCTCCGCGCTCGACGTTTCCATCCAGGGGCAGGTCATCAATCTGCTGGAGGGCCTGCAACAGAAGCTCGGCCTCAGCTATCTTTTCATCGCGCACGATCTCGCTGTCGTCCGCCACATCTCGCACAAGGTGGCGGTGATGTACCTCGGCAAGATCGTCGAGTACGCGCCCGCCGACGAACTGTTCGCCAATCCGAAGCATCCCTACACGCAGGCGTTGCTTGCTGCGGCCCCGATTCCCGATCCGGTCATCGAACGCACGCGGCCGCGCCGCATCATCACCGGCGAGCTGCCGAGCCCTCTGCGCCCGCCGCCCGGCTGCGTATTCAATCCGCGCTGCCCGATCGCAGTCGAGAACTGCCGCAAGGAAATACCCGCGCTGCGCGAACTCGGCCCAAATCATTGGGTCGCCTGCAGCGAGGTATAGGCCGTGGCAATCGGCGCCGCTCATTGATCGCGATGCGCCCGAACCGGCCGAAATACGGAAGGAAGCGAAGAAGGGAAGCCTAGATAAAGGGTTTACCGAGGAGGACTGGCAATGAAGTGGAAGACAAGCGTATTGGCACTACCGCTCGCGGCCGCGTTTGCGGTCGCAGGCCTGGGGGCACCCCAGGCTCAGGAGCCCAAGCGGGGCGGCGTTCTCAAATTCGTCGTTCCCGATGAGCCGCCGAGCTTCGATGGTCATCGCGAGACAACGTTCGCGCTCATCCATCCGATCGCGCCGTTCTACAGCGTGCTCATCCGCCCTGATCCGCAAGATCCCGACAATCCTGCGAAGTTCCAGTGCGATATCTGCACGGAGATGCCGTCCCCAACGGACGGCGGCAAGACCTTCACGTTCAAGATCCGCCAGGGCCTCAAGTTCCACGACGGCACGCCGCTGACCTCGGCGGACGTGCTGGCAACCTTCCAGCGCATCATCTTCCCAAAGGAGGGAATCTCGAGCGCCCGTCAGGCTCAGCTCTCGATGGTCGAGAGCGTGACTGCGCCGGACGCCGAGACGATCGTCTTCAAGCTGAAGCATCCTTCGGGCGCATTCATCCCGGCGCTCGCAGCACCGTTCCACTTCATCTATTCCAAGGCGAAGCTGGACGCGGATCCGCGCTGGTATGAGCAGAACGTGATGGGCTCAGGCCCGTTCGTGTTCGACGTGCGTGAAGCCGGCGCTCGCATCACCGGCAAGCGTTACGAGAACTATCATCACAAGGGCCAGCCTTATCTCGATGGTTTCGAAGCCATCTTTGCGAAGACCCAGACGCTCCGTGTCCAGGCCATCCGCGGCGATCAGGCTGCCGTCGAGTTCCGTGGCTTCCCACCGCGCAGCCGTGACGATCTCGTCGCTGCTCTCGGCAAGGACATCACTGTCCAGGAGAGCGACTGGAACTGCCTCCTGATCACGTCGCCGAACCACGAGCGCAAGCCGTTCGATGACGTGCGCGTGCGTCGCGCTCTGACACTGGCGGTCGATCGCTGGGGCGGCGCCGGCGCTCTCTCCAAGATCGCCATCGTGAAGACGGTCGGCGGCATCGTGTTCCCGAACCATCCGCTCGCAGCAACCAAGGAAGAGCTGCAGAAGATGGCCGGCTACTGGCCCGACATCAAGAAATCGCGCGAGGAAGCTCGTCGCCTGCTGAAGGAAGCTGGCCAGGAGAACCTCAAGTTCACCCTCGCCAACCGCGCCGTCGACCAGCCTTACACGATCGTCGGCACGTGGCTGATCGACCAGTGGAAGCAGATCGGCGTCGAAGTCACGCAGAAGGCGGAAGCAACCGGGCCCTTCTATGCGCAGCTCCGCTCCGGCAACTTCGATGTCGCTCTCGACTTCAACTGCCAGTCGGTCGTGAACCCGCTGTCGGACACGTCGAAGTTCCTCGGCGTTGCGGCCGGCGACCAGTACGGTCGCTACAAGAATCAGGCGATCGAGGATATGCACGCCAAGATGAATCAGACGGCGGATGTCGCCGAGCAGCGCAGGATTATGCGCGAGTTCGAGCGCATCGTGCTGGATGAGCAGGCGCACAACTCGATCTCGCTGTGGTGGTACCGCATCATTCCGCACCGTTCGTACCTGAAGGGGTGGAAGGTCAGCTCGAGCCACTACATCAACAACCAGCTCGACGTGGTCTGGCTCGACAAGTAACGGGCTGCAACTGACGCACACACACCAGGGCCACGGCGCTCAGCCGTGGCCCCTTGATTACAAGGTTCGCTTTCGAGGCTCTGGGGACCAAAATGCTGCGCTATGTGATCAAGCGCCTGCTGTTGATGATACCGACGCTGTTCGGTGCAGCCGTGCTCATATTCCTGCTCATGCGGACGATCCCCGGTGACATCTGCTATCTGCGCCTTGCGGCCGGTGGCGGCTCGGTCGTTCCGGACGTGTTGCAGAACTGCCGTCGCGAACTCGGCCTCGACCAGCCGATGCTGACGCAGTTCATTACCTTCATCAAAGGTTTGCTTACGCTCGATTTCGGCAAGTCGATGTGGACCAACCGGCCGATCACCGAAGAGATCGGGCTGCGATTCGAGTTGTCGCTCCAGGTCGCGATCATGGCGACGCTGACAGCCGTGCTCATCGCGATACCGCTCGGTACGCTTGCCGCGGTAAAGCAGAATACGTGGGTGGACTATTTCGTGCGCACCTTCACGATCGCCGGCATCGCTATGCCGTCGTTCTGGCTCGGCATCCTGATCATCCTGACCATTCTGGTGACCAGCAAGGCCTGGTTCGGCGTGCCATGGATGCCGCCGATACGATACGTCCCGATCTGGCAGGACCCCTGGTACAATCTATCGATGCTGATCTGGCCGGCTCTGGCGACGGGTTACCGCTACTCCGCTGTCGCGACGCGCATGACGCGGTCGGCACTGCTCGAGGTGTTGCGCGAGGACTATGTTCGCACTGCGCGCGCCAAGGGCCTCTACGAGAAGCTCGTCATCAATCGACATGCGCTGCGCAATGCGCTGCTGCCGGTCGTGACCGTCGTCGGCATCGAGTTCGCGTTTCTCATGGGCGGCCTCGTCGTTACCGAGCAAGTCTTCAACCTGAACGGCCTCGGCAAGCTGTTCGTCGAGTCGGTCCTCAATCACGACTATGCTATGACCCAGTTCCTCGTGATGATGGTGGTCGCGATCTTCGCGTTCACGAACTTCGTAGTCGACATCTGCTACGCGTGGCTCGATCCGCGCATTCGCTATACCCGCTAAGTGGAGGCAGACATGGCTACAGAGACTGCCTCCCCCGGAACCGTTGTCGAAGACATCCCGCGCAAGCCGACCCTGCTCGGCACGCTCGGCTCCTTCTGCCGCGGCAATCCGCTCGGCGCCTTCGGCGGGTTCATCGTCATGACCATGTGCGTCATGGCGGTCTTCGCTCCAATTCTCACGAGCTACGACCCGACGGCCAACGACTTCGGGGCCATGCTATCGGCGCCCGACTGGGAGCATTGGCTCGGGACGGACCAGTTCGGCCGCGATCTTCTCTCGCGCATCATTTACGGCGCGCGCACAGCGCTGCTCGTCGGCTTCGTTTCGTCATTCCTCGGCTGCTTTCTCGGCCTGATCCTCGGTGTGACGTCAGCCTACTTCGGCGGACGTTTCGACCTGCTCTTTCAGCGTGTGATGGACGTCTTCATGGCGTTCCCGCTGATCATTCTCGCGCTCGCCGTCGTCGCCATCTTCGGGACCGGCGTGTTCAACGTGATCATTGCCATCACAATCCCCGTGGTTCCGCGCGCCGCGCGCATCGTCCGCGCCAGCGCGCTCGCCATTCGCGAGATGCCGTACGTCGACGCCGCGCGCGCAAACGGTTTCAGTCATTCGCGCATCATCTTCCGCCACATGATGCCGAACGTCATGGCGCCGTTCCTGATCATTCTCACCGCGCAGGTCGGCCAGGCCATTCTGATCGAGGCCTCGCTTTCTTATCTCGGCCTTGGCGTTCAAGAACCTGTCCCAGCGTGGGGTCTGATGCTGCGCGGCGGCGCGCAAGAGTACGCCGAAAGTGCACCGTGGGTCGCGATCTTCCCGGGTCTCGCCATCACGCTCGCCGTGTTCGGCTTCAATCTCTTCGGCGACGCGCTACGCGACTGGCTCGATCCAAAGATGAAGACCTGACAGCGCTCAATCGCCGAGCGCCACGCCCTCGCGCCTCGGATCCGCCCCACCTTCCAGGTGATTAGGTCCGCGGCGCACGACGATGTGCGTGCCGGAGGTCATGAGATCGAAGTCGATACGGTGGCCCAGCGGCTTCAGTCGCAGCGCCTGCCAGATCGTCGAGCCCCACGCCCATGGCCGCGTGAGCACGTCATAAGCAGACGCGGTAGTCGATTCGAGCTCGAAGGCGCGCCCCTGGCTGCCGAAGTTCGCGAGCGCCGCTGCCTGCTGCGCATTCATTTCCCAGTCGATCAACGCCACGAGCGATTTGACGACATAGAGAATGATGCGGCTGCCGCCCGGGGATCCAAGGACAGCTTTCAACTGTCCATCCGCGTCGAGGACGATCGTCGGCGCCATAGAGCTGCGTGGTCGCTTGCCGCCGGCGACGCGATTGGCGATCGGGCGCCCCTGCGCGTCAGCAGGGCGGAACGAGAAGTCTGTCAGTTCATTGTTGAGCAGGAACCCCGCCGCCCAGATGCGCGAGCCGAACGCAACCTCGATAGTCGTCGTCATGGATACTGCATTGCCTGCGCCGTCGACGATCGAGATGTGGCTCGTGCCCGAAGACTCCTGCGTGGCGTCATCCCCGAAAAGATGCGCACCATCAGCACCAGGATCGCCGGCCTCGACGCGGCCGGCCGCGCGCTGCGGTGCAATGAGCGCTCGACGGCGCTCGAGGTAATGCGTCCCCAACAGCCCGGGCGGAACTTTCACGAAATCGGGATCAGCGAGATAGCGGTTGCGGTCCGCATACGCGAGCTTCTGCGCTTCTGCGATGATGTGGAGAGCGCGTGCATTGAGGGCGGCACTCGGCCCCCGGCCAAGATCGAACGGCTCGATCAGCCGCAGGGTCTGGCCGACGGTATGCGCGCCCGAAGATGGCGGCCCCATGCCGCAAACCTTGAAATCACGATAGGGCAAGCACACAGGCTCGCGCTCGCGCGGCTGGTAACCTGCGAGGTCCGCGCGCGTGATGTCCCCGGCCGGCACCGGTCCGCTTGCGACCGCCTCAATGACGCGGTCGGCCAGGGGGCCATCGTAGAGCGCACGCGCACCGTCGCGCGCGATCAACTCCAGCGTCTCGGCGAACTCGGGATTGCGGAGCCGATGACCCGGTGCCCACGCCTTGCCGCTTGCATCGAAGAAATATTGGCGGGCCGCCGATGAAAATGCCTCAGGCCCCATCCAGTCGAGCAGCAGAGTAAGTCGCGGCGAGACAAGAAAACCGTCACGCGCGAGCGCGATCGCGGGTGCAAAGAGCCGCGCCCAAGGCAGGCGGCCGTGCTGACGATGCACATGTTCCATCAGAGCGAGCACGCCGGGAACGCCGACCGCCGCTCCCGAGCGAATGGCCTTTGCAAAAACAATCGGCTTTCGATCCGCATCGAGAAAGCGGTCTGGCTGAGCAGCGGCAGGTGCCGTCTCGCGGCCATCATACGTTCTGAGCGTACGCGTCGCGGCATCGAAGTGGAGGAGAAAGGCACCGCCGCCGATACCCGATGACTGTGGCTCGACGAGGTTCAGCACAAGTTGCACAGCCACAACTGCGTCCACTGCGCTGCCGCCCGCGCGCAGGACTTCGCGGCCGGCTTCACTGGCGTACGGGTTTGCGGCCGCGACCATGTGATGGCGGGCAACGGCGAGGCCGCGGCTGTGGCGACTTGAGGCAGCCTCAGGTGCTGCGCGCGTCGGGCCCGCTGCCGGGAGCGTTTGCGCTGCGAGGTGAATGGTGGTGGACGCGAGAACCGGGATCGCGAGGAATAGTGCAAGTGCGCGGCGGAGCAGAAAAGAATGTCTGGGCATCATGGCAGAGAGTGTCATCCGCTCGTTGCCCGGTGACAGGCTGCGTACTCCGCACGCTCGCAGCGCCGCCGCAATCGGTCAATGGAAATCGCGTGACTTCGGCAGGATGCGCTCGTTGCGCGGATGACCGGCCCAGCGCGGATGCTCCTTTGAGCGAGCAGAACCTGGATTCGGACGGAGAACCTCATCGGCACGCGCGATCGGCACCGGCATCGTCTCGCGGCCGCTCTCGCTCAAGAAGCTCAGCCATTCCGTACGATCCTCGAGTCGCCCGGCGACGATGTGAATGATCTCATCCTTTCGTTGAATGCGTCCATGAATGACAATGAGGCGGGACGCCATGACGACGCGGCGATAGAGCGCCATTGTTTTCGCCCACACCACTATATTCGCGATGCCGGTCTCGTCCTCGATGGTCATGAATATCACCCCTTTGGCCGTGCCGGGCTGCTGCCGCACAAGTACGACGCCAGCTACAGATACCCACTGCCCATTGCGCGCCGTTCGCAGATCTGCACAGGCCAAAATGCGCCGTCGTGTGAGACCGCCTCGCAGGAACTTCACCGGATGTGCTTTGAGTGAGAGGCGGAGTGTCTGGTAATCGGTGACGACATGGTCGGGGAGTGGCATCTGCGGAAGCGCGACTGCCGGCTCAGGCCCGGCCTCGCGCATTTCGCTCCAGGCAAAGAGCGGCAGCGGCGCCACGCCATTGAGCGCCTTGACCTCCCACAGCGCCTGACGCCGATCGAGGCCGATCGAACGGAAGGCATCCGCCGCTGCCAGTCGCTCGATCGCCTCGAGGCGGATACCACCACGCCGCCAGAGATCGTACGTATCTGCAAATAGCGCCGTCGCGCGCGCCGCCAGAAGTTTATCGCGGGTCTCTTTCTCGTTCATGCCATCGATCTGGCGGAAGCCGAGACGCAGTGCCGGCCGACCGTCTGAACCATCCGGCTCGAGCGTGCAGTCCCAGTCCGAGTGATTGATATCCACCGGGCGCACCTCGACGCCGTTCTCACGCACATCGCGCACGAGCTGGGCCGGCGCATAAAAGCCCATAGGCTGCGAATTCAGCAGCGCCGCACAGAAAGCCGCCGGATGATGATGCTTGATCCACGCCGAGACATAAACGAGCAGCGCGAAGCTCGCGGCATGGCTCTCGGGAAAACCGTATTCACCAAAGCCTTTGATCTGGTTGAAGCAACGCTGCGCAAACTCGCGCGCGTAACCGCGCTCGACCATCTTTGAAACCATCTTCTCTTCGAGTTTTTCGATGGTCCCGCGACGACGGAAGGCTGCCATGGCCTTTCTCAGTTCGTTGACCTCGGAGTCTGAAAATTGCGCGGCGGTCATGGCAATGCGCATCGCCTGCTCCTGAAAGAGCGGCACGCCGAGGGTCTTATGTAGGATATTGTAAAGTTCGTCGGGATCGCCACCGTCCGGTGACGGGTATTCGACCTTCTCGATGCCGTCCCGACGGCGCAGATAGGGGTGCACCATGTCGCCTTGAATTGGGCCGGGGCGCACGATCGCCACCTCGATAACGAGATCATAGAAACATCGAGGCTTAAGGCGCGGCAGCATGTTCATCTGCGCGCGACTCTCGACCTGGAAAACGCCGATAGCCTCGGCCCGACACAGCATGTCGTACACATTCTTGTCCGCGCGCGGGAGATTGGCGAGTGTCAGATTCTTACTCTCGTGCGCCGCGATCAGATCGAAGGCGCGGCGAATGCAGGTGAGCATCCCGAGGCCCAGCACATCGACCTTGAGCAGATTGAGCGCAGCAAGATCATCCTTGTCCCACTCGACGAATGTGCGGTCTTCCATCGCGGCATTGCCAACAGGAACAAGCTCTACGAGCGGCCCGCGTGTCAGCACGAAACCGCCGACGTGCTGTGAGAGATGACGCGGAAAGCCGACTAGCTCGTCGGTCAGCTCGAGCACCCGCTGGAGCAACGGATCATCGGGATCCAGACCGGCTTCGCGCACCCGTTGATCGGGCAGCGCTCCGCCTGAGCGCGTGCCCCACACCATGCCAGCGAGCGCGGCGACAGTATCCTCGCTGAGCCCCATGGCTTTTCCGACCTCCCGCACAGCCGAACGCGAGCGATAGCTGATGACGGTGGCGGCGAGACCGGCGCGCTCGCGACCGTAACGCTTATAGATGTGCTGGATGACAGCTTCGCGTCGCTCGTGCTCAAAATCGACGTCGATATCCGGTGGCTCCTCCCGGTCGGCGCTGATGAAGCGCTCGAAGAGAAGATCGACTTCTGTCGGATTCACCGCGGTAATGCCGAGGCAGTAGCAGACCGCCGAGTTGGCAGCCGAGCCGCGCCCTTGGCAGAGGATCTCTTGGCTGCGCGCAAAGGCGACGATGTCGTGGACCGTGAGGAAATAGGGCGCGTATTTCAGTTCCGCGATAAGCGCGAGCTCCCTCTCGATGAGAACGCGCACTTTCTCCGGCACACCATCGGGAAAGCGCTCGCGCGCGCCGACTTCGACCAGATCGATGAGATGTGCCTGCGGCGTCTTGCCGGGAGGTACGGGTTCGTCAGGGTATTCGTATTTGAGATCATCGAGATTGAATGTGCAGGCCGCGGCGATATCGAGCGTATGGGCAAGCGCCGATTCGTGACCTTCGAAAAGACGCGCCATCTCGTGCGACGGCTTGATGTAACGCTCGGCATTGGGCGCGAGCCGCAGGCCCGCCTCACTGATGCGCACACCCTCGCGGATGCAGGTCAGTACATCCTGGAGAGGGCGGCGATGGGGCGTGTGGTAGAGAACGTCCCCCGTCGCGACGAGCGGCGTGCGGCAGCGCCAGGCCAGGGATGCGAGCGCGGCAATGCGGGTACGGTCGTCCCCGCGATAGCTGTGCCCGGCGGCGAGGTAGAGAGCAGCAGATGCGAGACTCGTCTTGAGGCGACGCAGTTCTGCCTCGAAGGCTTCATGAGTGGCTTCTACCCGCCAGCTCCAGTTTTCTGGTGGAAGCGCGATCAAAATCTGGCCATGCGCGGCAGCCGCGACATCCTCGAGCGTGAGCTTGCATTCTCCTTTTTTGGCGGCGAGCTGGCCCTTTGAAAGGAGCCGGCACAGACGGCCATAAGCCTCGCGGTCCGTCGGCAGGCAGATGAGGCTCGGCGCGTCGACGAGATCAAGACGCGAACCGACAATCAGCTTTAGATCCGCCCGCTTGGCGGCCACATGCGCGCGCACGACGCCGGCGAGCGTATTACGATCCGTGATTGCCAGCGCCGCGAGGCCCTGCAGCTTCGCTTCCGCCACCAGTTCATGAGGATGCGAGCCGCCGCGCAAAAAAGAGAAGTTGGTAGTTACTTGCAGCTCGGCATAAGCAGGCTTCATGGGAACAATCCGTGCATGAACCAGCGTGGCATCTCGACCGAAGGATCGTCGCTGTCATCGCCTCCTTCTTCATCTCTCTCCATGTCGTAAAGGCCCGCACGGAAGACCCAGTAGCGCGCGCCGCCGGCCTCCTCGATCAGGTAGTAGTCGCGGGTCCGGCGCGGCGTGCCGCTGCCCGCTTCAGGCGCGCGTGGGGCATAGGCCGCCCACCAGGCCGGCGCGAGGCGCTCAGGTCCCTCAGCGCGCACGATCCGCCGGCGCACGCGCCGCCAGACGATCAAGGCAGGCGCCCCCTCGGGAATGGCGGCAAGCACCTCGATCGGCTCCGGTGGATCCAGCAGGAAGGCCGGCCGGCAACCCTCGAAAATGGGCGCAGTATCTTCAGACGGGGCCGGCTGTTTCACCTGCGCGGCGCCGATTGCGCGCGCGCGCTTTTGTGCTGCTTCCGGGATGTGACTGGCACGAGGGAGCAGACGCATGACGCGGTCGCTGCCGATGTGGCTCGAGAGGCGATCGATGAGTCGGGCAGCAGCGCGTGCTTGCGTTCCGGGGGCGTCTGCATCCAGCGCCTGCTGATTTGCATCGAGGCGTGTTACCTCGCTCGCATCGAGCGACATCAGGTCGATGCCGAAACCGGCGTCGAACGCGGCGATCTTTTCGAGCAGCAGCCGGCGGATATGGGCGTCATCCCGGCAGGGCGCGCTGGTTCCGACCGCGACCTCGCCGAGTGTTCCGTCCGAGCGGTAGAGCGTAAGACGAAAGCGGCACCCGCCGACGGCCGCCTCGGCCAACTCACCAGCAAGGTCGCTGCACAGTCGCTCGAGTGCTGCCTCGATGCCGGTCGCCGTCAGCAGCGGATCGGAGAACGGCAGACGTGCGCTGAAGGCTGGCACCTCCACCAGCGGCGCACGAGGTTCGCTATATTGCCCAAGCGCCTGATCAAGACGCAGGAGTACCGTGGCAATGGCTTCAGCTCCGGACGATTCTCTTCGGCTCAGGGCGCGGAAACGGCGCTCGAGTGCGGCGCGGGGGAGACCATAGAGCTGGCCAATGCGCCTGAGACCCAGCCGTTCGAGCAGGCGTACATCACTGGCGCCAATCCGGAGGGCTGCCACAGGTAAGGGCGCGAGCGCGTGGCTCGTCGCTCCTGGCGGCGCAATCACGCCAGCACCTTCGGGCGGGCACACAAACCGGGCGAGCGCAGATGCGGCGCCGAGCGTGTCGGCACACGCCGCCCGCACAGTGAGGCCGAGGCGGGAAAAACGCTGAGAGAGATCGGCGAGCAGCGCCCGTTCGCCATCGTCATCGGGTTCCACAGCAAAGAGATGCGCGACACCAGTGATGTCGATCCAGAGACCATCCTCATCATCGATATTGCGCGTCGGCCCATAGCGGCCGCACCAGCGTGCGAGACGTACAAGATCATCGCGATCTCGAGCGCGGTCGGCCGGTAGCGTGAGCAGTTCCGGCAGGACTGCCCGTGTATCTGCGAGGCCAGCACCGGTGCGTACGCCGAGCGCACGCGCCGCTTCATTCGCGGCGGCGATTTCCAATCCATGCGTACTGTGCACCACCAGCGCCAGCGGCCGGTCTGCAGGTACTTCCTCAGGCCCTCGATGCCACCGCAGGCGCTCGATCGCCCATGCCGGCAGCCAAACGGAAACGATACGCGTCATAACTCCACTCCACGACGGAAGACGGCGTCACCCCACCGACGGCCGTGCCGCGGCAGCGCTCCAAGGTGAGCTTGAAGCGCGGATCGCCCGGCGCAGCCGGATCGAAAGGATGCGGCGCACTCGCGGCAGTGGCGATGCGCCAGCGGGCAAAGGTTGCGGCTGTGGCGGCCGAACGCGCCGCAGTCACCATCAGGGCCGGCGTGCGGTGCGTGGCAGTGGCAAGCGCGAGGCGCCGGGCCGGTGTCAGGGCGACGGCATCGAGACAACCAATGACAATGGCGGCCGCCCCTGAGCCGATGCCCTCTTCCATGGCCCAGAGGGTTTCGGCCGGTGTCGCCGTCTCGACCAGCAGCAGCCGCGCCGGATCGAGACCGAGGCGCACGAGGCCTGGGCCATAGAGCCCGCCGCTCTCGCGCGCGAGCCTGTGAGGCCAACACCATACGACGAGGCCCGACCCACCGGTCGATGATGTAGAAGATGAGCTGCCACTGGCCCAACTCGTGCCAAGGCGGCGTGCGGCCAGCAGCAGCGCAAAGGCAAGGGCAGCCGAAGCATCACCGTAAGTCGCGGGCTTGATCTCGCCAAGGCTCGCGACATCGAGCTGGCAATCGGGCAGCCAGTCATCCACCTCCGGGGCGCCGAGGGTCCAGCCAGCGCTCCCCGCTCGTTCAGATGCCTCCGATACTTCTGGTGGATGCGTGGTCGGTCCACGACCGAAGCCCTGGTGTCGCTCGAGCGTCGCAAGCAAAGTTTTGAGCTGCTCGATGCGCGCCGGTCTGGGGTGGGGGGCTGGCGGCGGTGCAAAAAAGGGGGCAACTGCACCGCCGCCAGAGGGACGCATACGCTTACTCGTACTCTTACCGGTACTCGTACTCCTACTGGCACTCACGTCCGTATTGCTACGGACCACGAAGATCCGCTTGGCCGAGGGCTGGGGGGAGAGGGGGTCTCGGTGCTCCTTGGTCAAGGGTACGCTCTTCGAAACTACGTATGGTCCACCTTACGTTGGGTCGACCGCATCTTCTGGTCGCCCAAGTTCTTTGTTTGTTCTAGTCCTGGCCGCCTTTTTTGTCAACGGAAATCTAGAACAAAAGAAGATCATCAGGGCCACGGGCAGGCCCCCAAGGTGATATTGTCCCCAGCTCGACAACACGTTTCCAACAGCCGCCAATCCCATGCGATCAGCGCTCAGAGAACCTCGATCCGTAGACAAATGATCTGTCTGTATCCGCAATCCGCTATCCTGCTACGTGACGAGAATCCCACACTTTCCTTGAAATGCGCGCATTCTCGCCTTCGTGATGACCTAATTGGGCAAAGCGCGGTTGCATCCACTCCGAACGCTCGCCAGTATACACACACCACGATCGGACTGGCAGCCGCACCTCACGAAGGGCCAAGTCAGCACGGCCGATCTGTGGATGGGGGCACATCCGCACGACAGCGGGGGATCAGACTCAGCAGATGGCGCGTTGTGACGACGCGGGCGTACGTCGATGGCCGGGTGGCAAATCCGGACTGGCGTAACGATCCGTTCAGCATAACGGGGCACCATACAAACGAGGCACCAGACCTGCGCATCGTCCCCCACTGCGCTCGCGGCATTCGACTTGGCCGCGATGAAGCCAGAGCCCTGCTCCGGCCTAGGTTCGCATAGGAATACGCACCGGGCGTGATCTTTGGTGCGCGAGAAAATGAGATCGAAACCCGCGCCCTGTAGGGGCCGCGAGAACGACGACCGGAGACGAGAATGATCGGCCACGCTTTCCCCCGCGCTTTGCTTGCTAGTGCAGCTTTGGCCTTCGCGGCCCTCGTTCCGATGGCCCCCACTGCAGCCGAAGCACAGGGATTGAGCTGGCTTTGGGGCGGCGGCAGCCAGCAGGTCGGCGGCAGCGGCAAAGAAATCGTTCGCTTTGGCGTCCAGCATCGCCCAGGCCAGGTCATCGTAAGCTTCAGCGATCGCAAGCTCTACCTGGTCACCAAGCCCGGCGAAGCGATCAGCTACCCGATCGCCGTCCCCCGCGAGCAGAGCCGCTGGCAGGGCACGCTGCAGGTTTCCTCGAAGCGTGTCGATCCGCCTTGGACGCCGACGCCCGCCATGCTCCGCGAGAACCCGAAGTTGCCGCCGCACGTTCCCGGCGGTCACCCGATGAACCCGATGGGCGCTCGCGCGCTCTATCTGGGCGCCACCTTGTACCGCATTCACGGCACCGACGCGCCGTGGTCGATCGGACAGGCAGTCTCCAAGGGCTGCATCCGTATGTACAATAAAGACGTGATCGACCTCTACGACCGCGTGCCCGTCGGCGCTCGCGTCGTTGTGACCTGGAACCGCTATACCACCTCTTCGGCACCCGTCGCATCATGGGGCGGCAGCGGCGGCAGTGCGGTCGTCGATCGCACGAGCTCGCGCGGTCCGTCCGGCGCATCGGCCGGGTTCGTCTTCCCCTGGTTCGACCAGGAAGAGCCGGCCCCGCGTCGCCGCGCCGCGCCGCCCAAGCAGCGCGCCCAGGAGAAGCGTCCGGTCCGCAGCGGCGCCGTACCTGCTCCCAAGAAGCAGCAGACGACACCCGTCAGCAGCAACACTGTGGCGCCGCAGCAAACCGTCTCCGTCTACTGAGCAAGAGGCTCAGGGGCGAAAGCATCGGATTACCACGCGGCCTGCCCCTCCCGGGCGGGCCGCAGTTCTTTCCCGCTCTCCGCGCCCGGAAAATCCCACATGGCTCATGACGAATACATCGCCGTGTCACTCCGGCCATGAACGGCATCACATGGCTCCGGCGCGTCAGCGATTTACGGTAGATCCAAAGACTGGTTACGTAGCTAAGACATTCAATTTGCAAGCCTTGAGGGCAGCCGGTAGATCGATTTGTCAAGCATTCGTGACTCGCAATTGAAGTGGCAAAGAGCGATATCCTGACCTATGCCGACACTGCTTCCAGGTTCCGAGCCGCTACTCTCTCGGCCGCCTCTCTCGCAATACTGCTCTCATGCTCATGCACGCCGCGCGTTTGCAGTGGCAGCGTCAGATGCGTACCGGGCCGCAGCCTGTTTTTGCGCTCTTCCCGGCATGTCGCCTGAAGTCGCTGGCCCGATCGGACGGAAATGAAATGCGCACGCTGACTGAATGGTCGACGTACGTCGCACTGGCCTTGGCCGGTGCGGTGCTGGCGGGACCGGTCGTGGCGGCGAGCCCGGAGAAGGCAGAGGACGCAACCGCCGCGGCGTCGGCGCCAGTAAACGTCATCGAACTCTTCACCAGCCAGGGCTGTGCTTCTTGCCCTACTGCCGATGCGCTTCTCGAGACCTTTGCCCGGCGCCCCAATGTCGTCGCACTGACGCTCCCCGTCGATTACTGGGATTACCTCGGCTGGAAGGACACGCTTGCCAGCCCCAAATTCAGCGCCCGCCAGCGCTCCTACGCCACGGTCCGCGGCGATGGCCGAGTGTACACACCGCAAGTGATCGTCAATGGACTCAAGCACGCGCTCGGCTCGAGCGAGGCAGCCATCGAGAAGGCCATCGCCATCACCGGGCCGAAGATCGATCCCTATCGCGTCGGCGTGCGCGTGCGCAGCGGAAAAGAGCATATCGTCATCAATCTCGACGCCGCCCGCGAGCCGGCCAAGGCCGGCGAAGCCACGATCTGGCTCGCTCTCATTCGGCGTGAGGTCGAGGTCAAGATCAAGCGAGGCGAGAACGTCGGCAAGATCGGCACCTACCACAACGTCGTGCGCGAATGGATGCCCGTGGGCATGTGGAACGGGACTGCCGCGACGATCAAGATCGCCCATCATGCCGTGAAGCAATCAGACGCCGACGGCTGCGCGATCATCCTCCAGCGCGGCGACGCCGGCGCCATCATCGGGGCCGCACTTCTCGACAAATGGTAGCCCCCCGCTAACGCGCGGGCTTCGCAGGAGCGCATGGCTGGCCCCTGGGCCCAAGACTTGCGTTGCGCCCGGGCCCCGGCTCGCACTATTTTCCGACCATGTCGCACGCACCCGCCCGTTCTCTATCGATCGCGCTTGCCCAGCTTAACCCAGTTCTCGGCGATATCGCCGGCAATCTAGCGAAGCTTCGCCACGCGCGCACGGACGCCGCCCGTCAGGATGCGGACCTGCTCGTGCTGCCTGAACTGTACGTAAGCGGCTATCCACCTGAGGACCTGGTGCGCAAGCCTGCATTCGCCGCCGCGTGCCGCGCCGCCGTCGAGCAGCTTGCGACTGATCTCGGCCCGGGCCCGGCCGTGCTCATCGGCACTGTCTGGCCCGAGGACGGCAAAGTCTACAATGCTGTCGCGCTGCTCGACGAAGGCAAGGTCGCCGCCGTGCGGCTGAAGGTTGATCTCCCGAACTATGGCGTCTTCGACGAGAAGCGCGTGTTCGATCCGGGCCCACTACCCGGTCCGATCAACTTCCGCGGCGTTAAGATCGGCGTGCCTATCTGCGAGGACATCTGGACCGACGAGGTCACCGAATGCCTCGCCGAGTGCGGCGCCGAACTTCTGATCGTGCCGAACGGCTCACCGTTCGATTGGAAGAAGATCGACGTCCGCATGAACATCGCGGTCTCGCGCGTGACCGAGACCGGCCTGCCGATGGTGTACCTCAATCAGATCGGCGGCCAGGATGAACTGGTTTTCGACGGCGCCTCCTTCGTTCTGAACGCCGACGCAAGCCTCGCCGTCCAGCTTCCGGACTGGGAAGAATCTCTCGTCGTCACTCAGTGGGCGCACACTGAAGACGGCTGGCAGTGCAAGAGCGGACCGCGCGCGCACCTCGAGGAAGACGATGCGGCCGCCTATCATGCCTCGGTGCTCGGTCTCCGAGACTATGTCGACAAGAACCGCTTTCCGGGCGTCGTTCTCGGCTTGTCAGGCGGCATCGACAGCGCGCTCGTCGCCGCCATGGCGACCGACGCCTTCGGCCCCGATCGCGTGCATTGCGTGATGCTGCCGTATCGATACACGTCGAGCGACAGCCTCGACGACGCGGCGGCCTGCGCGACAGCACTCGGCGTTCGCTACGATACCGTGCCGATCGCACCGGCGGTCGACGGGTTCTACCAGATGCTTGCGCCGGTCTTCGGCAATCGCGCGCCGGATACGACGGAGGAGAACGTCCAGAGTCGCGCACGCGGCACGACGCTGATGGCCATCTCCAACAAAAACGGATCGATGCTGCTGACGACCGGCAACAAGAGCGAGATGTCCGTCGGCTATGCCACCATCTACGGCGACATGAACGGCGGCTTCAATCCGATCAAGGATCTCTACAAGATGGAGGTCTACCGCCTCTCGCGCTGGCGCAACGCCAATGTGCCGCGTGGCAGCAAGGGGCCGGGCGGCATAGTGATCCCCGAGCGCATTATCACGAAGGCGCCGAGCGCGGAGCTGCGCGAAAACCAAACCGATCAGGACAGCCTGCCGCCGTATGATGTGCTCGATGACATCCTGGCGTGTCTCGTCGAGCACGAGATGTCGCTCCCTGAGATTATCGCCCGCGGTCATGCGCCCGAGACCGTGAAGCGCATCGAGCGCCTGCTGTATCTTGCCGAGTACAAGCGTCGGCAGGCCGCACCCGGCGTCAAGATTTCGAGCCGCAGCTTCGGACGCGACCGTCGTTACCCGATCACTAACCGCTTCCGCGAAGAATTGACGGCGCCGGAACCCGCGAGCAAGGCGCCTGTCCAACGCACGCCGCAACTGGTGCAACCGCGCGCCGACGGCGGCGACGTTTCTTGATTTTGTTTGCCGCGGTCTGCTGGAAAGAGGTGCTGCGCTATCTTCGGTGATGCTATGCCCGCAGCGGCCATGCGGACAGGTCGCGTCCAGCATCCTTGTGATCACCGATACTGAGGACACCAAGGTGGACCAATGACCGTCTCCGTTCGTTTCGCGCCAAGTCCGACCGGGCGCCTGCACATCGGCAATATCCGCACGGCCGTGCTCAATTGGCTGTTCGCACGGCGCAATGGCGGCAGCTTCATGCTGCGCCTCGACGACACCGACCGCACGCGCTCGACAGAGGCATTCGCCGACGCTATCCGGGCCGACCTCAAATGGCTCGACCTCGTTTGGGATCGAGAGGCGCGCCAGTCAGATCGCCTTGCTCGTTACGATGAGATAGCGGAGCAGCTCAAGAAGGCTGGCCGTCTTTATCCTTGCTTCGAGAGCGAGGACGAACTCGAGCGCCGCCGGGCACGCCAGCGCGCGCGCGGCCTGCCACCGATCTACGATCGTGCCGCGCTGAAGCTCACGCCCGACGAGATTACCCTGCGCATTGCCGCCGGAGAGAAGCCGCATTGGCGCTTCCTCCTCGCCAACACCGATCCGTCGCGCGGCCTAACGCCGCTGCCGACGCTCGTCACGTGGCATGATGTCGTCCGCGGCGAGCAGACGGTGGATATCGGCTCACTCTCCGACCCCGTCCTCATTCGCGCCGACGGCACGCCACTCTACACATTCACCAGCGTCATCGACGACATCGACTTCGCCATCACGCATATCGTTCGCGGCGAGGATCACGTTACGAACTCGGCCGTACAGATCCAGCTCTTCGAGGCGCTTGGCGCGGAGCCGCCGACGTTCGCTCACCACAGCCTTCTGATAGGTGCGGATGGACAGGCGCTCTCCAAGCGCCTCGGCGATCTCTCCGTCGAGAGCCTGCGCGAGGAGGGTCTGGAACCGCTCGCCGTGCTCTGCCACGCGGCACTGCTCGGTACGTCGGAGGCCGTCGCGCCTTATGCGACTCTCGACGAGCTCGCCGCACGGCTCGATCTCTCGAAAGTTTCGCGCGCCCCGGGACGTTTCGACATAGCGGAGCTTCGCGCGCTCAATGCGCGGCTCTTGCACATGTTACCGCTCGACGCTGTCGCGCAGCACCTCAACACCTTGGGATTGAGTGTCTCGCCGGAGATGTGGGAAGCCGTACGAGGGAACATCGAAACGCTCGGCGACGTGCGCACGTGGCTCGACGTCGTGAACGGTCCGCTCGCACCGCGCATCGAGGATGCCGGTCTCTGCGCGACCGCTGCCGGCCTGTTGCCGCCGGAGCCGTGGACTGCGGAAACGTGGAGCGCATGGACGACCGCGGTGCGCGAGGCGACGGGCGTAAAAGGCCGCCAGCTCTTTCATCCGCTGAGGCTTGCGCTCACAGGGCGCGACGCAGGACCCGAGTTGCGCGCACTGCTGCCGCTCATCGGGCGCGAACGCGCCGAAGCACGACTGAAAGGCAATGCTGCATAAGGTGGGGCCGCATAGGCGGGTGAGGGTGAGGGGCGGCCCTACGCGGTACATCGACCGCCGCCCCTCACCCCCGCCCGCTCCCCCCGCGGGCTAACGAAACCCTGAACTCAATCCTCGACGAACATGCGGCGTGAATCCGGCAATTCACGGCGCATTGCACGGGGAACGACTTCCCCTTCGGTTGAGAGCACTAGTTGCAGCGTATCGGACGTTTGTGTGTTTGCGCGCGACACGGCATCCTGCTTGCGCATGACGAACACCGGCAGGTCGCCTGCGAAATCCGACACACCAGGCCCCTGCGCATAAACGTCATAGCCCGCGCGCATGAAAAAGGGGACCGAGACGGACGATGCGAGTGCCGTGATGGTCGCATATCCCGCGCGGCGCGCGCGCGCCTCTGCATTGGCGAGCAGCAGCGAGCCGAGGCCCATGAATGCGAAAAGAGGCTGCACGAACAGCCCTTCGATCCGCGCGACGCGGCTGCGGCTATCCATTGGGCGCCAACCAGCCGTGCCCGCGAGCTGACCGTCGAGCCAAGCGCCGAACAGATCCGAGCCGGTGAGCTGATCCACGTATTCCGGTGTCGCGAGCCATTTCATGAACTCGTCGACGGATTGTTGCGAGGCGCGCGGCGCGATGATCGCGCGAAACGATGTCCCATGGACGTAGCGCACGTCCGACCAGTGATCCATGCCGATAGGGCAGAGCTTGACGATCTCTGGGATATGCGCGCCGAGATCACTCGGCTCGACACCGTCGGCACTGGCACGGCTGCTCATGACACAAGACCTGTACGCAGACACTGGTAATCAGCAGGCGACTATCGATGATTTACGACAATCGTTTTTCTGATGCGTTGCAGCCTAGGCGGTCCGACAAGTCATCTGCAATATGATCATCTTCCTAAATGGCTGTTCGGAAATCGATTCAGCCGCAAGTGGTGCCTTCGCACCACACGCGCACGTGATCAATCGAAGAATTGAACGCGCGGCGAGTCTGGAAAAACTAGCGACGCTGGCTCGCTAATCCCGGTCGCAGATCCGGTGCCTGCGCCTTGCGCTCGGCTGGCTCACCCGCCGTCGGCACGTACTCAGCCTGCTTGCACGAGCAGCCCTCGACGTATTCCTTGCGATGGCGGAACGCGTTTTTCATGCTGGTGTAGGGCTTGTTCTCCGCCACCGACACCATCTCTTCCACCGCACCACCTGGGTTCTGGTGGTAGTAGAGTTCTGTCGGCGCCGCGCACCGCGACTGGCACGCATCGACATCGCGCGGGAAGTGGCTCGGCAGCGTCGCGAAGCTGATCGGAAAATAGTAGCCGTCGCACGTGCGCACGCAGAGCGTCCGATAGGTCGCGTACGGCAGCGCGCCGAACTGATTGGTCGGCGTCTGCGGGCGGGCACCGGGCTCTTCGTCCTGCCAGAAAAACGAGCCGAACGGATTGTTGCCGCCACCACGCCGGCGCGCTTCCTGCTGATAGTTCGCGCCGCAGTTGTTCCGCGCCAACTCGCGAATGATCTCGTCCTGCATGGACCGATTGCTCGTGCCCATGATCTGTTGGCGCTGGACGTCGAGGTCGCTCTGCCGCCGCCGCATGTCCTCGGACCTCTGCGCGAGGCCCACACAAGCGCGCGTACGCCGAAGCGTGCGTGAGAAAAGCCAAGTCTCGTAGCACTCGTTCCGATCGAGATCGCGCTCGTTCGCACGGATCTCGCGATCGAGCTGACGCATCTCGGCTTCGATCTTCGGCAGCACATCGCGAGACTGATTGCCGCGCTGGCCGTCCGAGACGAGCCGCTGCTCGAGCTGGAAACAGATATTGCCAGCAGCACCCGGCGGCGGAGGCGGCTCGCCTCGCTGCACCCCCCAGCCGGGCGGCGGGGGTGGCTGCGGGCCGCGATACACGGGCTCGCGTGGCTCGGGACGCGACGGACGATCATCGCCACCGAACGGCCACCAGCCACTCTGGGCCTGGGCCGACGGCACGAACGACGGTCCGAGCGCAGCCACGGTCCCAGCGACCGCCAGCGCGACGGCCACCGATGCGATCGTTTTCGCGCGCAGATAGCGCCAACCGCTCATTCACTGCCCCTCGGGCGTCCAAAACCTTGCGCCACCTGCATAGTGGGCGACGCACTTGCCGGCGCATGATGATGGTGGTGAATTAGGCCGTCAATGCGGAGCAATTGCGGCAGGTGCCCTCGTACACAGCCTAGCGTGCGCCTGCGACAAGACGCACTAAGCCTACCAACAAGCCACGGGATGGAGCCCAATCAATGGATAGCGCCAGGATAGGTGCTGCTGCAGACGTTCTCGCCGCCGCTCGCCGGGATGGCCAGTTGCTCGAACGCTTGCCGGACGAAAGCCGCCCCCGGTCCCTGGCCGAGGGCTATGAGATCCAGAGCGCCTTCATCAAAATCTGGCCGGACAAGCTGGCGGGCTGGAAGATCGGCGCGACATCGCATGGGACGATGGAGAGGTTCGGCGTCAGCGAGCCAATCTATGGCCCTTTCTTTGCCAGCGACATCTACACGAGCCCGGCGGCCCCCACCGCCGGCAGTCTTCAGCACATGGCAATCGAGAGCGAATTCGCCTACCGCCTCGGCAGGGACCTGCCGGCGCGTGACACCCCATACTCGCGGGAGGAGATTCTCGATGCCATAGACGCGGTCATCCCCTGCTTCGAGATCGTCAGTCCGCGCTTCGTGCGCATTCCCTTCGATGACGCGGCCTCCGCTATCGCGGACTGCATGCTCAATGCGGCAATGGTTCTCGGGACGCCCATCACGGACTGGCGGGGAATAGATGCGGCACGGCATCCCGTCACGTTGCACATCGATGGCTTGATTACCGGCGAGGGCAATGGCTCCGACTGCCTCGGCGATCCGCGCAACGTGCTCGACTGGATCGTCGAAAAGCTCAGGGCCCGCGGCATCAGCCTGAAGAAGGGCGAGATCCTGTCCACCGGAACTTGCACCGGCATCGTCCCCCTCAGGAAGGACCAGACCGCAGTCGCCGACTTCGGCCCTTTGGGGAAAGTCGAACTCCGCTACACCTGAGCCCCTCACGCCAGCGTCGCCTGCGCCGGCGCCGTCATGCGCCGCGCGTAGGTCGTCGCGCGGTGCCTACCATTCAAAGCATCTGGCGGGCGTGGTACCGGTCAGCATTCAATCACTGCGGCGCCCAATTAACGAGCGCGCCGCCGCACGGGAAGGAACGCCAGTCATGGCCGACAAGATCAGAGGCGCGGACATCGTCGCGCGCACGCTGGAGCAGCTTGGGGCGCAAAAGGTCTTCACGCTGTCCGGCAATCACATCATGTCGATCTTCGACGCTGCGCTCGAGACGAAGCTCGAGCTGATCCACGTGCGCCACGAGGCCGCGACCGTTCATATGGCCGACGCCTGGGGGCGCCTCACCGGCGAGCCGGGCATTGCGATGGTGACAGGTGGACCGGGTCATGCCAATGCCGTCGGCGCGCTCTATACAGCACTCGCGAACGAGTCCCCCATGGTGCTGCTCTCGGGCCATGCAGCAACGGATGAACTCGGCCGCGGTGGTTTCCAGGAAATCGCGCAGGCGGACATGGCCCGCCCGGTCGCCAAGGCCTCATGGATGTCGACCTCCGCGGCGTCCCTCGGCGAGGACGTTGCCAAGGCCTGGCGCATCGCCAAGAGCGGTCGCCCTGGTCCCGTGCACCTGAGCCTCCCCTCTGACCTGCTCGATGCGGAGATCGAGGGTGGTCGCGCGCTCATTCCCGGCTCTCAGCCTGGCGAGACGTCCGCCACGCTACCTGATGCGTTAGCCGATGCCGTGCTCGACGCGATCGCCAAGGCGAGCGCGCCGCTGATCATTGCCGCGCCGCATCTCTCGGGACCGCACGGCCGGCCGCTGCTCGCCGAACTCGAGAAATTGGTGCAGGCCCCGGTCGTCATCATGGAAAGCCCGCGCGGCATCCGCGATGCGACGCTTGGATCGTTTTCGGAGCTGCTCAAGCGGACCGATCTGATCGTGCTCCTCGGCAAGCCGCTCGATTTCACACTCAAGTGGGCCGAGCCGCCGGTCGTCGCGCCGACGTGCCGCCTGATCAGCATCGATCCCGAGCCGGCGCTGATCGCGCGCGCGCAGAAGGAACTCGGCAGCCGTCTCGCACTCGCAGCTCTGGCCGATGCACGCGGTGCCGTGCGCACGCTCACGGCGCGCGGCAGCAAGTCCACCTCGCGCAATGCGCAATGGCTTACCGAAGCGCGCCGCCTGCTCGATCATCGTCCCGAAAGCTGGGCGACGCTGAAGGGCAAGAACGGTCGCCTCCATGCCGTCGAAGTCTTCAAGGCGCTGAAACCGATCGTCGAGCGCGATCCGAATACCGTGCTCATCTGCGACGGCGGCGAATTCGCGCAATGGGGGCAGAGCCTGATCAAGCCGCCACGCCGGATCGTGAATGGCGTTGCGGGCTCCATCGGTGCCGGTATTCCCTTCGCGGTGGCGGCGCGCGCCTGGGAAATGAAAGCGCCGATCATCACAGTCGTCGGCGACGGCACGTTCGGCTTCCACATGTCGGAGTTCGACACGGCCGTGCGGCACAATCTGCCGTTCGTCGCGATCGTCGGTACCGACGCAATGTGGAATGCCGAAAGCCAGATCCAGCTTCGCGACTATGGCGCCCAACGCATGCACGGCTGCAGCCTACTGCCCACGCGCTACGATCAAGTGGTCACGGCACTCGGCGGCCATGGCGAGCTCGTGGACGATGCCGCGGCACTTCCGGCCGCCATCGAACGCGCCATTGCCTCGGGTAAGCCAGCCTGCGTGAACGTCATGATCGAGGCGATCGCGGCGCCGACGATCTAGCGCCAGCTCATCTGCGAAGGAGGCCTCACTCGCATGGCCTTCACGACGCACCCCGTACTGTTCTTCTGTGGTCTCGCGTTGGTCGTCGTCGGCTTTCTGCTGTGGCGTATTGCCGGTCGCTGGGATCTCAAAGGTCAGGCCGTCGATTCGGCCGTGAGGTCGGCCTGGAACCGACGCGTCGTCATCAGCGACGAGTTGCAGGAGCGCTACCGCGATGTGGTGGATGCGCCGACGCATGTGAAGCGCGCCGGGCGCGTGGCAGGACATGCCGCTCGGCATTTCGTGGCGCAGGCCCTCTCCATTGCGGCGCTGATCATGCTCGCACTGGGCGCGGCTCTTGCCGTGCTCGCGGTGGTGTGGCCGTAGCGCGGATCAGGCCGCCGTCAGGCTGGCCATGGTCGCGTCGTCGATCTCGAAGTTCGCGAACACCGACTGGACGTCGTCGTCGTCCTCGAGCGCGGCAATCAGCTTCAGGATCGTGCCGGCATTGTCTTCGTCGAGCTGCGTCGACGTCACCGGCTTCCAAACGGCCTTGACGGACTGGGGCGCCCCCAGCGCACCTTCGAGGGCGGAGGCCACGGGCATCATGCTTTCAAAGGCTGTCGTGATGGCATGGCCGCTCTCGTCGGAGACCACGTCGTCCGCACCGGCTTCGATAGCTGCTTCGAGCACCGCATCGGCGGAGCCGGCTGCTGTCGGATAGAGGATCTCGCCGACCCGGGCGAACATGTGGGAGACGGCGCCGGTCGCGCCGAGATTGCCGTTGTACTTGGTAAAGACCGCGCGGATGGCGCCGCCCGTCCTGTTGCGGTTGTCGGTCAGCGCCTCGACGATGATGGCCACGCCACCGGGACCGTAGCCCTCGTACCGGATCTCGTCGTAGTTCTCATCGGCCCCGCCGGAGGCCTTTTTGATGGCGCGCTCGACATTGTCCTTGGGCATGTTCTCGGCCCGCGCATTTTGCACGGCGAGGCGAAGGCGGGCGTTCATTTCCGGGTCGGGCAGGCCGGATTTGGCAGCGACAGTGATCTCGCGGGCGAGCTTGGCGAAGAGCTTCGAGCGGGCAGCATCCTGCTTGCCCTTGCGATGCATGATGTTCTTGAACTGGGAATGGCCTGCCATGGATGATCCGTCGCGCGTCCAATAGCGGAAACCCCTCCGCCTTCATGCTTGTGCACGGAGAAACCGCTAAGATTTTGATATTTCCGCCTTTTTCCGAAGGAGCAGGCGGCTGCGATCCGTCAGGCCCGCGCTCTGTGTCCCGACGCCGCAGGGCCGACCGGCGGGTTATACGCTTCACCCCGTGCAAAATCCACCGATTGTCGCTATATAGGCGATCGGACCGGACGTTCCGAAGAAGCCAAAAGAACCTCTCGACCGCGAGACGCCCAGTCCCCCCGACACTACATGCGAGCATCGCCTTCGTCAGACCATTTTGGCGTCGTGCGGTGACGTGCGTGCGCCTGGGCGGGGGAACTTGGACGGACAGAAGGCTGATCGAGAGGCGAAAATGAAGACGGCTGTGGTGATCCCTCTCCATGGGCGGAGTTGCAGTTGATCGAGGCTCGAGCCGTGCATAAGGCGAGTCTGGCGATACCGGAGGCGGCGGCCGCGCCGCAGACCGGGAAGCCTGGAATGCTTTCAATCGCTATACCTGTGCTGAACGAAGAGCGTGGCCTGACGCGCCTGCTGGATCGGCTCGTCGCCGTTCTCGACCGGCTCGGACGCCCGTGGGAAGTCATTTTCGTCGATGACGGGTCGAAAGACGGCACTGCCGGGATGCTCACGGCCCTCAACGCGCGCGACCCGCGATTCAAAGCCGTCGTACTCAGCCGCAATTTCGGCAAGGAAATCGCCGTGGCCGCCGGCCTGCGCTATGCCACTGGCGCGGCGGCGATCGTCATGGATGGCGATCTGCAACATCCGCCGGAGAGTATTCCCGCCCTCGTGCGCCAGTGGGAGCAAGGCTACGAGGTGGTCTATGCGACGCGGACGAGCAGGGCGACCGACACGGCGCTGCACCGCCTCACGGCGAAAGTGTTCTACGGCATCTTCAGAACGATGAGCCGCACCGAGCTGCCGCAAGGCGCCGGCGACTTCCGGCTTGTCGATCGCCGGGTTATCGACGTGCTCAATCGCATGGATGAGCGCGCGCGCTTCAACAAGGGGCTCTTCGCCTGGGTCGGTTTCCGCTCGATCGGGGTACCCTACGAGGTAGCCGCGCGCGGCGAGGGTGTATCGCGCTGGCGCTGGCGTCAGTTGATGCGCTTCGCGCTCGACGGGCTGGTTTCTTTCACGACCATACCGCTCAGGATCTGGTCGTATCTCGGCCTCCTAGTATCGGCCTGCGCCTTCCTGTTCGCACTCTATATACTCGTCGAAACGCTCGTCTTCGGCATCGAAACGCCCGGCTTCCCGACCCTCATCATCTCGGTCATGCTCTTCTCCGGCATCCAGCTCATCTCGCTCGGCGTCATCGGCGAGTACCTTGGGCGCATCTACGAGGAGGTCAAAGGGCGGCCTCTTTTTGTCGTCTCCCGCGAGATCGGCCTCGGTGACGATCCTGGCCCTCAGCGCACGGATCGGGGCACCGCAGGGCCATGAGCCAACCGAACTCGCTGATCGATCCCGCCCGCGACCTGCCACCGCTCCGTCATTGGGGTGGCTTTCTCATCTCCGGGCTGATCGCGCTGGCGTGCGATGCGAGCCTTCTCCAGTTCGGCATTCTCGTCGCCGGGCTCAATCCGCTCACAGCGCGGCTCGTGGCGATCTCGGGAGCGATGGTCGCAGGGTGGCTCGCCCACCGGCGATTAACCTTCTCTTTGAATGCCCCGCCCACGCTTGGCGAGTTCAGCCGATATTCCGCAACAGCATGGATAGCCGCAGCGATCAACTACGTCGTATTCGCCGCGGTGCTTCATGTGCTGCCTGGAACACATCCGCTCACGGCACTGGTATTCGCGTCAATTCTCGCCACATTTTTCGCTTACATGGGAATGCGTTACCGCGTGTTTCGGGGGAGAGCATGACTGCTTTTCGAACACTGCGGGGGGAAGCCGAAAACGGCGCAACAAAGGTACGCTCCAGGTTCGTGAACTCAGAATGCGGAGGCAGGAACCGTTCATTGAACATTCACCCGCGATACCATTGCATGGTTGTCGTTCCAGGAGAATTTGTAGCAGTTGGAGGTCGCTGCGGGCGCCGGGTGAGCGTGCTGCGAGGTTCTCGGCTGCGCGTGGGCGGGCTCTCGGCAGCACCCCACAAGTATGAGGAACCATCGGAACCGTAGCTGGACTACGGACGTTATCTGGTGCGATGGCGTGAGCGCTTGAAATGCGTCTGGAGGCGCAAATATGAAGTCGAATGCGGTTAAGTCCTACGCGCTTGATCTCGATTGGTCGGCACAGACAATCCTGCCGATCGAGTTTCGTGGTCGGGAATTGCACTTGGAGGCTCGCGCCTATCAGGGGCATGATCCGCACAATCAAGCGTTTGTCCTGATCCACAGGGCGAACCAGGCAAACAGCGAGCTGCCGGTCGTGCGCGTCCACAGTGGATGCATCACCGGCGACATCTTCCACTCTCTGAAGTGCGACTGCTATCCGCAGTTGCAGGCGGCGCTGGAGACGATCACCACGTCGCCGCTGGGTGTGCTCGTTTACCTGCCCTATCATGAGGGACGTGGCATCGGTATCGTGAACAAGATCCGTGCCTACGCGCTTCAGGACCAGGGATATGACACGGTGGATGCGAACGTAGCGGTCGGCGCGCCGATCGAAGCGCGCACCTATGATCTCGCCGCGCATATCCTGTTCGATCTCGGGTTGCCGGACATCCGGCTGCTTACGAACAATCCCGCAAAGGTCGACGCGCTGCGCGCGGAAGGGATCAATGTCATCGAGCGGCTGCCCGTCGTGTGCACGCCAAATGTGCACAACGTGCGCTACCTCGAGACCAAGAAGGCACGCATGGCGCACGCGCTCTAAGCGCGAAGCCAAGCGTCGTCTTCAAGGCACAACATCCAGCGAGGCGTCACCCGAATGGCGCCTCGCCTTTTTTTTATTGTCAGCGCGACGCCTCGAGCGTTTCGACGACCAGATTGCCATTCGTGTAGACGCAGATCTCCGCCGCGATCGCCATCGCCTTCCTGGCAATGGCCTCCGCTTCGAGATCGGTTTCCATGAGCGCACGCGCCGCGGCGAGCGCGTAGTTGCCGCCCGAGCCGATGCCCATGACATCGTGCTCCGGCTCGAGGACATCGCCCGTGCCGGTCAGGACCAGCGTCCGCTCGCGGTCGGCGACGAGCATCATCGCTTCGAGCCGGCGCAGGAAGCGATCCGTCCGCCAGTCCTTGGCCAATTCGACGCACGCTCGCGTGAGTTGTCCCGGATACTGCTCGAGCTTGGCCTCCAGCCGTTCAAACAAGGTGAAGGCGTCGGCCGTTGCTCCGGCGAATCCGCCGATCACGTCACCCCGGCCGAGCGAGCGCACCTTGCGCGCATTGGACTTGATGACCGTTGCACCGAGGCTCACCTGCCCATCGCCCGCAATGACGACGCGGCCCTTCTTGCGAAGCGTGAGGATCGTCGTCCCGTGCCAGTTTTCCATGAGTTCTCCTCCGGCACGATCAGGCCGCGCTTGTGCTGGCCATTGGTATGGTGGCCCCGCGCGATCGAATCAAGGCCTTCGGCACGCCCCTGCCAACGTCGTCCCTCACGCCACGAACACGAACCAGTCCACGTCCTCCATGACGGCTTCGCCGGGTGGCGCGGCGGCTGCGTGCGCGCGGAGCGCCGCCATGCCGGTCGCAAAATCCGCGTCCGAAATGCGAGACAGAAAAGAGTCGGCGCGCATAGCCGCCTTTTGCGCATAGACCTGCCAGTCCTCAGCCACCGCCTGCGGCACGATTTCATGAACGCTCAGGTTGAAGCCCGCATTCCGGAATGGCTCCGCGATCCGGCTGCGCGGCGGAAGCTCCGCCGCCACAAGGGGGGCGATCGCGGGAAAGAAATGATACTTGGGGAAGTCGGTATCGCCCGTGGTGTTGCGCAGGGCAACGTGCCCGCCCTTGCGAAGAATGCGCCGACACTCGCGCGCGGCGGCAGCAATATCGTCGAAATGATGCAATGCCATTGATATGAACACGAGGTCGGCAGCACCATCGCCGACCGGCAGCGCACTTGCCGAGGCGCACTCGAACACGACACGATCGCCCCGCAGCTTCCCGCGCGCCTGATCGAGCATCTTGCTCGACGGATCAACCCCGATCACGCGCGCATTGAAATTCTCGGCGAGCGGCTCCGAGAAGCGACCGGTCCCACATCCGAGGTCGACGATCAACGATCCCGGCGCCGGCGCCGCGTCGCGCGCGACCAGATCGAGCCAGAACTGGAGCGTCTCGGGCGCAAGTGTGCGCGCTCTGTCGTAGACGCTCGCGATGTCCGTCCCATCGTAGTCCATGACGAAGCCCTCCTGATGGCCTGGTGCCTTTATGTTTACCAGATGACGGACGCCATTCCCGAAAGTGAATGCGCTCGCTTGCCATCCTTGGTCAGAGGCACGACATTCAGAGAGCCGATGCCGATCACATGATCCGGTCCATATCTTCCCAAGGGAACCTGCATGCCGAGTGACCATCCGGCGCGGCCGCATCGCCGGACTTCCGCCCGTAACACTGCCAAAATCGTCAACGTGGCGTTGCAGGGTGGCGGCGCTCATGGTGCCTTCGCCTGGGGTGTGCTCGACTATCTGCTCGAGGATGGGCGCCTCGACATCTGCGGCATCTCGGGCGCCAGCGCCGGCGCGGTCAACGCGGTCATCCTTGCGCACGGCGTGAGCACAGGCGGGCGCGAAGGCGGGCGCGCCGCCCTCGCGGACTTCTGGCGCAAAGTCGGTGAGCCGAGTTCGTACATTGGACCGCATCCTTTTCAGCAACCGCTGCCGCTCTCATATTTCAGCGAAGCCACGCCGGCCTTCGTGCTGTTCGACTTGATGACGCGCTTCTGGTCGCCCTATCAGCTCAATCCTCTCAACATCAATCCGCTGCGATCGCTGCTCGAAGCGACGGTCGATTTCGAACGTCTACGCACCTGCCCACGCACGAGGCTGTTCCTGACCGCGACGAATGTCCGCTCGGGGAAGGTGCACGTTTTCCGAACAAAGGAAGTCTCCGCCGATGTCGTGATGGCGTCAGCGTGCTTGCCGCAGGTCTTCCAGGCTGTCGAGATCGACGGCGAGGCCTACTGGGATGGCGGCTTCATGGGTAATCCCGCACTCTTTCCACTGATCTACGACAGTCCCTCTCAGGACGTCGTCATCGTGCACGTGAACCCGCTCGTGCGTCCTGACGTACCACGCACCGCGCTCGAGATCGAAAATCGCGTCAATGAGATCAGCTTCAATGCGTCTCTCATCAGCGAGATGCGCGCCATCGCCTTCGTCTCGCGTCTCATCGACCAAGGGAAAATCCCCGAAGGCACGATGAAGCGGATGCTGCTGCACTCCATTGCCGCCGATGACGTCATGCAAATGCTGAGTGCCGTCTCCAAGATGAATACGAGCTGGGATTTCCTCACCCAGCTTCGCGACATCGGGCGCGAGCGCGCCGCACAATGGCTGGACGACGCCTTCGGCCGCATCGGCGACGAGTCTTCGACCGATGTCGGGGCGTTCTTGTAGTGCCGCGTCAGGCCTTCAGCTTCGACAGGAAATCATCGAACAGCGCGTTGATCTCGTCCGGCTGCTCGATCTGCGGGAAATGCCCTGCCTTCTCGATGATCTCGATGCGCGCGCCCGGCACCAGTCGCCCCACGTCATCCAGATATGCCGACGACTGCCCCTTCGCCATGGAGTCGCGCTTGCCGGCAGGCGTCATGTACGTCGTCTGGATGGCCATCAGCGGGACGCGCGTCTTAGCAAAGATCTCGTCGAAGCGCTCGGCGTCCCACTTGCCGATGTTGGGAAACAGGTTACCGGCAAGCTTCTCCGGCATGCCAAGTGCGCGCTCCATGACCGGGCGCACCACCGCGGGATCAGCTTCGGGCCTGAACATCTGCGCGAACATCGGCTCGATGAAGGCGCGATAGCCGATCTCCGCGACCGTCTTGCGTCGTTCGAGATAGGCGGTGCTGCCAGCCGCGCCGAGACGGCTGCCGTCCACGAGAACGATCCCCGCGACCCGACCCGGCTGCTCGCTCATGGCGTGCATGACGATGCGGCAGCCCATGCTGTGCCCGACCAGAACTGCGCGCTCGATCGCCAGTTCGGACAGCAAAGCGGCTACGTCCTGTCCGTGCGTGTCGATGATCTCGTGCGCCTCGCTTCCCGGCGTCGTGCCGTGCCCGCCGAGATCGAGCGCGACCGTCTCGAAGCGGCCCCTCAAGTGCGCCACCTGATGGGCCCAATCGGAGCGGGCGCAACCGAACCCGTGTACGAAAACGATCGTCGGGCGGCCTCGGCCCTCGCGCGTGTGGTCGAGCACGGTCATAGGCAGTTTCCTCGTTCTTGATTGGGCGTCTAGGCGCAAGTTCGCGCGAACCCGTCCGTAGCGTCAACCAAGCCGCTGCGAAGCCACCATCGCTCGAGTTGTACGAACACGCACAATTCCGCCCCCGAACCGGCCAACTATGGTTGTCGAAGCAGCGCGAATCATAGCAACTGGCTAAAGAATCATCATGCGAACCACGAGGGAAGGTACGCGATGAACGATATGACTCCGGCCGGCGGGAAGGTCCCTCTCGACATCGGCGCGATTGCTAACGCAACATCCGAAGCCTGCATCTCGACGCGAGTGCGCCAGCTCTCGCGCATCGTGACCCGCGTCTACGATGATGCGCTGCGCCCCCACAAGATTACAGCGAGCCAGTTCACGCTGTTGACGCAGCTCGCCAACCAGGACGGCATCACGGCTGCCGAGATCGGCAGCACGCTCGATATCGAGAAGTCGACGCTGTCGCGCAATCTCAAGCGCCTCCTCGCCCTCGGACACATCATCATGGACCCGCCCGCCGGGCGCCGGGGCCGTGGCCTTCACCTGACGCCGAAAGGCAAGCAGGTCATCGTCGAAGCTTTCCCGCTCTGGCAGGCCGCCCAGAAACGCGCCGTCGAGGTCATGGGCCTCGAAAGCCGGCGCGTGCTGGATGATCTGCTCTCCCAGGCCGAGCGATTGATCGTTCCCTGAGCTGATCGCCTCACTGCAGAATTCCAGGCCGGCGTGTCCGCACGCCGGCCTTTCTCATTCCTGGACGGCTGTGACCAGGATCTCGACCAGATCCTTGTCCCACAGCGTAACGCCGATGCACGCCCGCTGCGGCGGGTTGGTGCGATCCACCCACTCGTCCCAGGCGCGGTCCATCTCCGGCTTCTGGCTCATATCCGTGATGTAGACCGTCGTGCGCAGGATGCGCGACTTGTTCGACCCCGCATCGGCAAGCGTCGCGTCGATCTGGGCGAGCGCGTCCTTGGTCTGCGCGTAAAGTCCGCCCGACTTGTCCTTGGCCGTGGCCACGGCATAGACGATGCCATCATGGGCAACGGCGCGGCTGCGCATCGGATTGGTGCCTGTGTAGCGCTTGATCATGAGCGGGGCTCCTTGGATTGGTCGGCGCGCCAGCGTCGAACCATGGAAGGACCTTGGCAAGCCAAGGCAGGCATCGAGCCTTGCCCTCGCCCGCCCGGATGTGTTCCCATCATCCCAACGAGACAAAGGGAGGGAATGCGCATGAAACTCTCGGGCGCATCCTATGACGAGCTTTACGGCAGCTTCCGCTGGGAGGTGCCGGCACGCTTCAACATCGCGGAGGCTATCTGCGATCGGCACGCGCGCGCCGCCCCGGATGCCCCAGCGCTGATCCACGAGGCCGGCGATGGTCGTGTGGAAGTTTGGAGTTTCAAGCGCATCAAGGAAACCTCCGACCGCCTGGCCAATGCGCTCGCCGCCCTCGGCATATCTCGCGGCAGCATCGTCGCGATCCATCTCTCGCAATGTCCCGAGAACCTCATTACGCATGTTGCCGCGCACAAGCTCGGCGCGATTGCGATGCCGCTGTTCGCGCTGTTCGGCCCGGATGCCGTGCGCTTCCGTCTCGAGGACAGCGGCGCGGCGGTGCTCGTCACGGCCGCCGACAACATGGAGCGCGTCGCCGCTGGCCTGACAGATATTCCTACACTTCGCCACATCATCTCGATCGACGGGCCGGGCCCGCTCGGCGCCAAGAACTTCTGGGAGCTAACGGCGGCGGCCTCATCTAATAGCGTCGCAACGGACACATCGGTCGATGATCCTGCCTACCTCATGTATACTTCGGGCACGACCGGCAATCCCAAGGGCGTGCTCCATGCACAGCGCGTGCTGATCGGGCATCTGCCGGGCGTGATGGTGCCGCACAATCTGTTTCCCCAGGCCGGCGACCGCTTCTGGACGCCCGCCGATTGGGCCTGGGCAGGCGGCATCTTCGACGTGCTCCTGCCGTCCCTGTATTTCGGCGTTCCGGTCGTCGCGCAGCGCCTCGCGAAGTTCGAACCGGACGCCGCCTTCGCGCTTATGGCGCGGCACGGCGTGCGCAATGTCTTCATGCCGCCGACGGCACTGCGGATGCTGCAGGCGATACCCAATCCCCGCGCGCGGCATGACTACAACCTGCGCTCGCTGGCTTCTGGCGGCGAACCCATGGGCGCCGACATCATCAACTGGGGGCACGAGACGTTCGGTCTCACGCTCAGCGAGTTCTATGGACAGACCGAGGTCAATCTCGTCGTCGGCAATTGCCCGCCCGTATTCCCAGCCAAGCCCGGATCCATGGGGCGCCCCATCCCCGGCCATATCGTCGAGATCGTCGATCACGACGGCAATGTGCTGCCAGCTGGCGAGCCCGGCATCGTCGCCGTGCGCCGTCCCGACCCGGTCATGTTCCTCGAATACTGGAAGCAGCCAGAGGCGACGGCTGAAAAATTCCGCGGCGACTGGTGCCTGCTCGGGGATATCGCGGCCAAGGACCAGGACGGCTATTTCTGGTTCCAGGGCCGTGACAACGACATCATCAAATCCGCCGGCTACCGCATCGGCCCAGGCGAGGTCGAAGAATGCCTCCAGAAGCACCCGGCAGTCGCGCTCGCCGGCGTCATCGGCACACCTGATACCCTGCGCGGCGAGGCCGTGACTGCCTTCATCGTCACCAAACCCGACTATCCCGGCAGCCCCGAGCTCGCCAATGAAATCCAGGCTTTCGTCAAGGAGCGGCTCGCCGCCCACGAGTATCCGCGCCGCGTGCACTTCATTTCGGAAATGCCGATGACCGTGACCGGCAAGATCCGACGGGTAGACCTGCGCCAGATAGCTGACAAACTCTAGCCCGCGCGCTTTTCTTCGCCTCCTGCCTGCCCTACCATGTCCGGACAAAAAGCAGACATGAGGGAGCATGGAATGTCGGGTACGATTGTCGAGAAGCTTGCCGAATACGGCGTTGCGGAACGGGACCGGACACTGCCGGCAGAAGTGCGCCACCATGCCAAGCGGGCGCTCATCGACTGGTTCGCCTCGCTGCTGCCGGGCACGGAGGTCGATCCCGCTCAGGCCATGATCAAGGGACTCGCCGACGAGCTGGGCCACGGTAAAGCCTACGTCTACGGCTCCGGCAAATTCGGTGCGCTGCGCACGGCTGCCCTCATCAACGGCACGGCCTCGCATACCATCGAATTCGACGACATCTTCCGTGACGCCATCTATCACCCCGGCTGCCCGACCATCAGCGCCGCACTTGCGGCCGCGCAAGCCAAGGGCGCGAACGCCGCGGATCTGCTGACCGCGATCATTGTCGGCTATGAAGTCTCGACCCGCATCGGACTCGCGGTGCAGCCCTCGCACTACAAGTTCTGGCATACGACCGGCACGGTCGGCACGTTCGGCGCAGCGGCCGCCGTCGCGACCATTCTCAAGCTCAACAAGGCGCAGTTCGCGCACGCGCTCGCGACGTCCGCGACCATGGCAGCTGCGCTTCAGCAGGCCTTCCGCTCGGACTCCATGTCGAAGCCCCTGCACGCGGGCCACGCATCCGAAGCCGGTGCCATGGCAGCGCTCAGCGCCGAGTACGGTATGACCGGCACACTCGACGTTCTCGAAGGCGAAGCTGGCTTCGGCGCTGCCATGAGCACGACCGTCGACTGGTCGAAAGCGACAGCAGGTCTCGGCGCGCACTACAACATCACGCAGATGACCTTCAAGAACCACGGCTGCTGCGGTCATGCCTTCCCGGCCATCGACGGCGTGCTGCATCTGAAGGCCGAACACGGCTTCACGCCGGAAGCCATCAAGCGCATCCGCGTCGGCGGCTATCGCGCGACACTGGACGTCGCGGGCGTGCCGAAAGCCTCGACGCCGTTCGAGGGCAAGTTCTCGACGCCGTTCCTCGTCGCGAGCGCGCTCGTGCACGGCAGCGTGCGCCTCAATGCGTACGAGCCGGAACGTCTTTCCGATCAGCGCGTCCAGACGCTGTCCGACAAGGTCGAGCTGAAGCTCGACGAGCAGTGCGCCGCCGATTTCCCGAAGCGCCGTTCTGCGAAGGTCGCGATAGAGCTCGCGGACGGGCGCACGCTCGAACACTACCAGCCGACGCGCAAGGGCGATCCAGATGCGCCGCTCACCGACGCCGACGTATCCGACAAGTTCCTCGAACTGACCTGTCCGGTGCTCGGCGCCGATGTCGCCAAGCGCCTGCTCGCCGAGCTTTGGGCTGCGGACCAGCCACACACGCTTTATGCTGTCCCCGGAGATGCACTGCGCAAAGCAGGCTGAAACGGGAGGACCGTATGAGGCTCAAGGACAAGGTCGCGATCATCACGGGCGCGGCGGCGGGAATGGGTGCGGCCACCGCGCGTCTTTTCGCGCGCGAAGGCGCGATCGTGGTGCTCACGGACGTCGATGACAAGGATGGCCCAGCCGTCGCCGCCGACATCGTGCGCACGAACGGCAATGGGCGCTTCGAGAAACACGATGTGTCGAGCGACACCGACTGGCAGCGCGTCGTCGATGCGACGCTCGCCGCTTATGGCCGCATCGACATTCTCATCAACAATGCCGGCGTCAGCGGCTCGATCCCCGACAAGCTCAATCTCGAAATGTGGGATCGGCAGATGTCGATCAACGCGCGCGGCAACTTTCTCGGCCTGCGCGCCGTCATTCCGACCATGCAGAAGCAGAAATCCGGCGCGATCGTGAACATTTCCTCGATCAGCGGCGTGCTCGGTCAGGACTACGTGCATATGGCGTACAATGCCGCGAAGGGCGCTGTGCGCACGATGACGAAAGCGGCGGCCGTGCAGTATGCGAAAGACGGCATTCGCGTGAATTCCGTGCATCCGGGCTTCATGCCGCCCATGCGTACATCCAAGCTCACCGCCGACCCGGAACTGCGCAAGAGCTTGCTCGCCGGCATTCCCATGGGACGCACGGGCGAAATCGACGAGGTCGCGTACGCGAACCTCTTCCTCGCGTCGGACGAAGCGTCCTACATCACCGGCGTCGAACTCATGGTGGATGGCGGGTTCACGGCTGTTTAGTATTTGCCGCCGGCTGGTGGGAAGGGGTTCTCCGCGATTATCGTGGTGCTATGCCGGCGGCGCCACCTACCCCGCGGCGGCGCTTTCCGCAACGCACGCACTTTTCGCGCGCAGATCGAAATTCCCACCAATCTTGATCGAGCAGCACGCATGCTGCTGCGCGAAGGGTCGGCCGATCGCATCGCACACGCCGATCACGCCTTCCGCAGGGAAGGCGATGCCGTCGAGACCAGCCATCACAGCATAAGCATCGACGATCCGCTTATGCATTCCCGGCGGTCGCGCGCAGCCGAGCAGCACCGGCTTTGCTCCGAGCCGCTGCCGCGCTTCGAGGAAGATGCGACCGACATCGTGCGCGGAAGGCGTCACGAACATGCCGGACCGCGCATAGAACGGCATGACCACGACAAGCACGAGACTATGGATGCCGTGGCGTGCGCAGATATCGAGCGCATTGGCCTCGCCGAGCAGCCGTCCGTAGTGCAGACCAATGACGATGTGTGGCACGACCTCCATGTGCGTCGCACAGAGCGCCGCCAGTGTCGCCTCGAAATCATCAACGCTGCGTTCGAGATGATAGACCTCGCGGATCGTCTCCTGCGCGCCGATGACGTCCATCATGGCGGTGTCGACGCCAGCACTTTCCATGAGCCGCGCGCGTCGCTCGTCGAGCAGCGCGGAATGGATGGCGATCTTGAGATGAGGAAAATCGCGCTTCAGCTTCTCGATGACGGGATAGTACTTCTCGTACTTGATCTCGTTGCGCCGGTTCGATCCACCCGACAGCAGAAATCCCTGCAGGTTCTGCAGCAACACGAGATCGCGCACTTTGCTCTCGAGCATTTCTGGTGTCGTCGCCGGGATCATCGGCTCCAGGATCTTGGCCTGGCAATGATCGCAATCGAGCGCGCAGGCGCCAGCCGTCACGGAGAAAGCCGGAAAGGAATTCTTCCCGCAGCCCTGGATCTCCGACGTGTTGTATTCCTTGAAGGTCGGCGTCGAGAAACGGATCGACGGCAAACCGCCGCCGCGCGTCGCTGCCGCGCCCTGCATGGCCGCGACGAGCGCCGGATCGAATTCGGCGTCCTCAAGCGGCTCGATTGAAGCGAGTCGGTCGATCCAGTTCATGCGCTGATCATATTCGCATTCGCGAATATCGGGCAACCGGCATGTTAGGTCGCCGGTCGTTGATGCGGCGCCCCACCGAGGCTATGCAGGCCCATCGCAGCTCCGAGACGAACCCGACATGCCTTCTCCTCCAGTCTGGCGCCCAGCCCTCCTTGATGATGTCGCCGAAGTGACGCGCCTTTCGAAGGCGCATCTGGGCCCTTATGCGGAAGGCGACGCCGTCTTCGCGGAGCGCATTCGGCTGGCGCCGGACGGCTGCTTCGTGCTGGAGCGCGGCTCCGCGATCGTCGGCTATTTCTTCAGCCACCCATGGATGCGACAGAAGCCGCCCGCACTCCATCAGACGCTCGGCCAGATCCCCGAGGGCGCCGACTGCTGGTACGTCCATGATGTGGCCGTCGATACAGATGCACGCGGCGGCGGCGTGGTGGCCAGCGTCTGCGAGCGCGCGCTCGACGTGGCGAGAGCCAAGGGTTTCCGCACGGCGATGCTCGTCGCTGTCAGCGGTGCTGGTGCTTACTGGCAGCGGCTTGGCTTCAAGGATGCGACGACCGACGCCTTGCGTCTCAAGCTCAAGGACTATGGTGACGATGCTGTCTACATGGAGCGGGCGCTTTCAGACCATTGAGGAAGATCGCAGCGGGTGCTGCTCGATCAGCGCGGCTACTTCCGGCCGGATCGGCCCGGCATTCGGCACATCGATAAGCGTCATGAGCCATGCGGGGTCGCGATCCTCGTCATCGACGAGATCGCAGCCGAGGCCGGCGAGTACGGCCTGCGCGGCAGGAGGCAGATCGCCAGTAATGTCGTACCCCGCCAGCAATCCCCACATGCCTGCCCAGAGCCGCGCCGTGGTCCAGGGATTGTAGCCACCGCCCCCAAGCACCACCACGCGCGGCGCCATCGTGACCAGCTTGCGGCACGCTTCCCACAGCACGTCATTCGAGAGTTGCATCCCTGATAGCGGATCACCGGCTAAACCATCCGCGCCGAGCAGGATCACAAGGGCCTCGGGCTCCGCGCGCCGCACGAACGGATAGACCAGCCGCTCCAGCACCAGAGCATACTCGCTGTCGTTGATGCCGGGCGGTACCGGCACATTCAGCGCGCGACCGCCGTGCGTATCCTCCGGCCGTCCCGTACCCGGCCATCGGCCATCCTCGTGAAGCGACACCAAGGACACGCGCGGGTCATCCGCAAAAGCGGCCTCGACGCCATCGCCGTGATGGGCATCGAGATCCACATGCACCACGCGCGTCAGTCCGGCATCGAGCAGCCGCATGACGGCAAAGATCGGATCATTGAGATAACAGAAGCCGGAGGCGCGAGCGGGCCTGCCATGATGCGTCCCGCCTGTCGGATGAAAGACAACGCCCCCTGAGAGCACGAGTTCGGCCGCCAGCATCGACCCGCCGACAGTTGCCCGCGCGCGATCCCAGACCCCCGGAAAAACCGGACATTCCATAGTGCCGAGATTGTAGCGCTCACGCATCTCGGCCGTCGCGCGGCCGGCCGCATCCGCCTGCTCCAACGCGTCGAGATAATCTGGCGCGTGAAAGCGCTCGATCACAGCCCGCGCCGGCAATGCGGGCACGCGCGTCAGCGCCGGGACACGCCAGCCGAGCACCTCGATGAGGTCCTGCACCGCAGCCTGTCGCCGCGTCGCCAGCGGATGGTGACGCCCGAACGCCGGGCGGCGAAATATCTCATGTGTCACAAGAAACGGCCGCACGTATCCCTGCCCCTCGACGTGGCCTTGGCATTCAATTATACGCAGGCTTGAATATGGAGCGGCCGCCACGACCAGCGCAACAGGTCCGTGGACGCGAGAACAGGCTGCGGAAGCGCACGGAGTCCAGAAGCATGGCCGACAAGACGCTCGACACGAAGGGGCTGAACTGCCCGCTGCCGATCCTGAAGGCCAAGAAGGCCATTGGCGAGGTGCCGGTCAGCGGCACGCTCGAAGTTCTCGCCACGGATCCCGGCGCCGTCGCCGACTTCCAGGCCTTCTGCCGCCAGACCAAGCATGAGCTGGTCGAGCATTCCGAGGACGCCGGCATCTATCGCTTCCTCATTCGGCGCACGTCCTGAGCCTCGCGGGGCAATAGACGCTCCGGGCGCCACTTGACGGCCGCGCTTCATCCTTGCCACGGTCGGCTTGCCGTGGCGCAGATGCCGCGCGCGGCGGAGCTCAGAGCATGACGAATCTTTTTGAAGCAGCCGGCCTGGAGCAGGGCGCCCCGCGTCCGCTTGCCGACCGGCTGCGCCCCAAGAAACTCGCCGAGGTCATCGGCCAAGCGCACATCGTCGGCCCCGAAGGCTCGTTGACGCGGATGCTGCGCGCGGGCCGCCTGCCGAATCTCATTCTTTGGGGCCCACCCGGCGTCGGCAAAACCACGATCGCACGCCTCCTCGCGCAGGAAACCAAGCTCGAATTCGAGCAGCTCTCGGCGATCTTCTCCGGCGTGCAGGATCTCCGCAAAGCGTTCGACCGCGCGAAGGCGCGTCGCGAGCAGGGCAAAGGAACACTCCTTTTCATCGACGAGATCCACCGCTTCAATCGCGCGCAGCAGGACGGCTTTCTTCCGCACATGGAGGACGGCACGATCACACTCGTCGGCGCGACGACGGAGAACCCGTCCTTCGAGCTCAACGGCGCGTTGCTCTCGCGCGCGACGACACTGGTCCTGAACCGCCTCGATGACACCGACATGAGCGAGCTTCTCGGCCGCGTCGAGCGCGAGACGGGCCGCGCGCTGCCTGTAGACGACGATGCGCGCGTTGCTCTCATCGGCATGGCCGATGGCGATGGGCGCGCCTTCATCAACCTTTGTGAGGAAGTGCTCGCGGCCGTCCAACCCGACGAGCCGCCGCTCGACACGGCTTCGCTCGTGTCACTCGTCCAGCGCCGCGCGCCGCTCTACGACAAGAGTCGCGACGGCCACTACAATCTCATCAGCGCGCTCCACAAAGCCGTGCGCGGGTCCGATCCCGATGCGGCGCTGTACTGGCTCTGCCGGATGCTCGATGGCGGCGAGGACCGGCTCTTTCTCGCACGCCGCCTCGTGCGCATGGCCGTCGAGGATATCGGTCTCGCCGATCCGGCGGCCGTCACGCAAGCACTCGCGGCGAAGGACACTTACGATTTTCTCGGCAGCCCCGAAGGCGAGCTCGCACTCGCGCAGGCGACGATCTACATGGCGACCGCGCCCAAATCGAACGCGGCTTACACAGCCTACAAAGCCGCAATGCGAGCGGCGAAGAACAACGGCAGCCTTGCGCCGCCGAAACACATCCTGAATGCACCGACCAAGCTCATGTCCGAGCAAGGCTATGGCGCCGGCTACGAGTACGATCACTCGACGGCCGAAGGCTTCTCCGGTCAGGACTATTTTCCTGACGAGATGGAGCGCGAGCAGTACTACGATCCGCCCGAGCGCGGTTTCGAGCGCGAAATCAGAAAGCGCCTCGCCTATTGGCAGCGCCTGCGCGACGAGAAGTCCGGCCGCTGATGCCGCCCCCTCAGCCTTGACGCGCGTCAAGGCGTGTGCGCACGCACCGCTGCACAGTCCACCGTCGAACCTGTCCCGCCACCAGTACGGCAGGGCCGGCGTGCTCGGGCGGCGAGGCCGGATTCGTGGCAGAAAACATGCAATATCGCGATCTCGCAGAGGTAGCGTGTCCGATCCTGGACCCCTTCGTCCTTCTGGATGAGGACAATGCCCTGCGGCTCGACCTCTGCGATCTCCTCGAGCACATCGCGGATGGCCTACCGGAGAACGCGGCGCCGCAGCTCGCGCAGCTCGCCTCGTCCACCATCGAACGCGGCTGGATCAATCACACGGTCTTCGAGGAGCAGGCGCTTTTTCCTGTGCTTCGCCATCACGGCGCCGGCCATCCCGAGCTGAGTGCGTGTGTGGCGCAGCTCACCTCCGAGCACGAAAGCGATCTCGGCTTCGATCAGGAGCTCATCGATACACTCAATGACCTCGCGCGCGGCGGACCACCGGCGAATCCGGAAATGGTCGGATACCTTCTCCGCGCGCATTTCGTGCCGATGCGCCGTCACGTTCTCTGGGAGAACGCTTTGCTGATCCCGGCCGCGCGGCGGCTTCTCTCAGCAGATGAAGTCACCGCGCTACGCGAGTGGATCCGCGACCGCGAGCCGGAGCGCTGCACGTGCGGCAGATTCGGTTGACGCGAACGCCTACACCTCGTCTTCGGAGACGGCCTCGCTCCACGGATGATGCGGCTCCGTCGCGCCTTCGTTGCGACCACGTGAGCGCCGCACGGCGCCTGCAATCGTGAAGTTCGACGGAAACTCCACAGGCTCGCCGATGACGGCCTTGTAGGTCTCCGTCAGCGCATCGATGGTCTTCTGCGGGAGGCGACGATCGATGATCACCGGCGAAACATTCGAGATGTCGAGGCGCGGCTCGTGGAAGGCCTCGTCCAGGTCGAAGCCGAAATCCGCCGACATGGCCAGAAGCTGGAAGACCGCCGGCAGAATGCGCCGCCCACCGCAGCCGCCTATGGCGATCGTCGAGTCGCCGCCGGTCATCACGGCCGGCACGTAGTTCGCGAGCGCGCGCGCGTCGGCAGCAATCGAGTTGGGGCCGCCGGGCGTCGGATCGAACCAGTTGATGCCGTTGTTCATGAGGATGCCGGACTGCGGAAGCACGATACGCGCGCCGAACAGCGTCAGCAGCGTCTGCGTCAGCGTCACCATGTTGCCTTCGCGATCGACGACGGAGATGTGCGTCGTCGAGGTGGGCGCGGTCTTCTCGCCGGCATCACCCATGACCTTGAAGCGGTGCTTCCAGGCAGCCTGCATGGCGCCCGCATAAGCAACGAATGTCTTCGCATTCAGCTTGGCGTCGGGCTTCTTGCGCAACTTTTGCAGCTCGCGGAAGGCGACAGCGAGCGTCGGTCCGCCATTGAGTTCCGGGAGCACGTGAATCGTGCGGTCGAGGTAGGAGATTTTCAGCGGCTCCAGCTCGGGCGGTGCGACCGAGGCGAGATCTTCTTCCGACAGAAACCCGCCCATCGCGCGGATATCCCCCGCGATCGATTTCGCGAGCGCCCCCTTGTACACCGCGCCGGCGCCATCAGAGGCAATGGCCTTCAGCGTCTTCGCGAGGCTCGGACAGGGCAGGCGCCCGATCGGCCGCGGGTCTGCGGCGGCCGTGATGTAAGGCGGCAAGCCACCGGGGAGGAAACGCTCGCGCGCACCGGGATCCTTCTGCAGGTCCTTCATCGCGGCGCCGATCGCCACCGCCGTGTGCCAATCGACCGGCAGGCCTTCCTCGGCGAGCGCGATGGCGGGCTTCAGCAGATCGCGCCAGCGCTTGGTGCCATAGTGCTTGTGCGCGAGCGCCAGAAGGGCCGGCTGGGTCGGTGCGATCACGGCCTTCGGACCGACCGTGTTGATGTTGCCCTTCACCATCGCCCAGCCGAACAGATTGCCGGCATCGGCATCACCGGTCAGCTCGTAGTCCTCGGGCCGGAGTGTCTTCGGGCTGCGCCCGCCACCGTCGAACGCGCGGATCTTCCCTGTTTTCGCCTCGTAGACGAGCATGGCGCCGACACCGCCAATGCCGCTCATCCACGGCTCCGCGACACCGACCGTCATCGCCGCAGCAACCGCGGCATCGACGGCATGGCCGCCTTCCTTGAGCACGCGCGCGCCCGCTTCCGAGGCCATGCGGTTCTGTGTCACCACGATACCGCCCTTCGAGCGCGCCGATGGCTTGCGCACCGTGCGCTTGATGGAGAAGTTCGGCGAAAGCGCACTCTTGGGCTTAGGCATGAGGGTATGGCCTTTCAGGGAGGTGGAGAGATTGATATGGCGGCGTGCCGTGGCGCCGCGCTCAGGCCGCGCCGAGATGTGCGATGAGCGCATCGAGCGTCGCGTCGGGCTGCTCGGTCATCATCATGTGGCCGGCGCGCTTGAGCGTCACGCTCTTGGCATCGCGCACGTGCTTGGCCAGTTCCGCAGCCTTGCGGGCCGGTGTCATGACGTCACTCTCGCCGGACAGAAATAGCGTCGGGCATTCGACCTTCGCGGCTGCCTCGGCGCCGCTCTTCCAGGCATCGCACGCCGCGAGATCGACCGCGAGCGAGCCCTCATGAGCCTGCCCCAGCAGCGCCCGCGAGCCGCCGGTCAGCCAAAGGCCCGGCGCCGTATTGCCACCGATCTTGGCCGGCGGACTGTGGCACCAGCCGGTCATCATGTCGTAGGCGGCCGAAGGGTTCTCTCGCGCACTCTTGAGAAGGTTTGGATGAACCGGCATCGCCGAGGCAATGCCGAGCAAGCCGAGGTGCGAGACTTTGGCCGGCGCCTTCGCTGCGGTTTCGAGCGCAATGATCGCGCCCATAGAATGACCGACCAGCGCGGCCTTGGCGACGCCCGCCGCCGCGATCAGCCCTTCCGTGAACGCCACGAGATCCGCGATCGACTCGCGCGGCGGCCCGGCGGATCGCCCATGCCCGGGGAGATCGACGGCCAGCACCGACCAGCCGTGCCAAGCGAACCAGCGGCTCTGGAGCTGCCAGCAGGTATGATCGAGCCCGGCACCATGAATGAAGACCAGGGCCGGGCGTTCCGGCGAAAACGGCCGCCCGCCGGTTCCGGCATAGACCTCGCGACCATCGACCTTCAGCAGCATTGCCGCACCCTTCCTCTGCTCCCCTTGCACCGCCGCAGGGTAGCGACAGCGCACGCCTGAGCGCAAGCCGTGTGCGTGCGGCCTCAGACATGCTTGACCGCAGACTGCCGGCAGGGTTTCTCGCTTGCGCAAGTTGTCACGCCCAGGGCGAGAAGTTCCCATCGATGCCGTCGCACACCACGCGTACGACCAACGCCCCTCTCGATCTCCTTTCGATACGGCAGTCCGGCGATTGGACACGGGCGCCCGTCGTGCTGGCCTATGTCGTGCTCTTTGCCGCGATGACGTGGCGCTGGATCGCTGGCATCGCCACCATTCCATGGGATGCCAAGGCGCACTTTCATCCCCAGGTGCAATTCCTCGCCCAGAGCCTCGCTCGCGGCGACTGGCCCTGGTGGAACCCCTATGTCTTTGCCGGCCATCCTCAGATCGCCGATCCGCAGTCGATGATCTTCTCGCCGCCGTTCCTGCTGCTGGCGCTGGTGAACGGCAATCCGAGTCTCTGGGCCGTGGACATGGCGTTGCTCGCGACCATGGCCTTCGGCGGGATCGGCCTGATCTTCTACTTCCATCAGCGCGGCTGGCATTGGGCGGGTGCTCTCGTTGCCGCTCTGGCCTTCAGCTTTGGTGCGGCGATGGCCTGGCGCCTGCAGCACTACGGGCAGGTGATGAGCCTCGCTTATCTGCCGTGGTTGCTGCTGTCGCTCGAACGGGCCATTGCGCGTGGCTCGCTCCTTGCCGGCATACTCGCGGGGTTCTTCGCCGCGCTCATCGTCCTTGGGCGGGATCAGGTGGCGCTGCTCGCGATTTACCTCGCGGCCGGATATGCGCTGTGGCAGCTCGCAAGCGCCGATGCGCTGACCCAGGCCATACGTCGCGCGCTGCTGCCGCTCGTTCTCGGCGGCATCGTTGGGCTAGCGATCATCGCCCTGCCCATTCTCATGACGCTGCTGCTTGCGGCCGAGTCCAACCGCCCCTCCATCGATTTCATCGGCGCTGGTCGTGGCTCGCTGCATCCAGCGCTGCTGCTGACGTTCATCACACCGGATATTTTCGGCGCGGCTGGCGCCAATTTCTGGGGGCCGCCGAGCTTCGTTTGGCGCGACACGGATCTCTTCACGGCGCAGAATGTCGGCATTCTCTACGTTGGCGCGCTCCCGCTGCTTCTCGTCGCGACCGGCCTCTTCAGCGGCCAGCTCTGGTCGCGCGATATCCGTTTCTTCACGATTGCGCTCCTGCTGATGATGCTCTACGCGCTCGGCTGGTACACGCCCGCCTTCCGCGCCATGTACGCACTGCTCCCCGGCGTCGATCTCTACCGCCGGCCGGCCGATGCGGTGTTTCTCATCGGTGCGCTGTTCGCGGTGCTCGCCGGATACGCGACACATCGCCTGTTCGCCGCACCATGGAACAAGCCCGGTTGGCCGCCGATCGTGCTCGTCATCACGATCCTCGCCGCCGCTGGCGCTCTGGCGCTGTACTCGGGTTGGCGGCTCGACCACCTGTCGAGACTTATCGAGCCACTGCTGATCGCGGCGACGGTCTTCGCGGCCGCAGCATTTCTCATCGTCTGGGCGCGCTCACGTCTCGCGCTCCAGCCCATGCTCGCGGGGCTCGTGCTCGCAGGCTTCACGGCCGCCGATCTCGGCCTGAACAACGGCAATAACGGATCGTCCGCACTGCCGCCGGCCTTCTTCGAGGTGCTCGATCCCGCGAGCCGCAACGAAACGACCACCTGGCTCAAATCTCACGTCCGCAAGGACACTACATATCGTGATCGCGTGGAGCTCGCTGGGCTAGGCTTTCACTGGCCGAATGCGAGCGTTCCCCATCAGCTCGAGAACACGCTCGGCTACAATCCCGTGCGCCTCGGCCTCTACTCACGCGCAACAGGCGCCGAAGATCACGTCGCGCTCCCCGACCAGCGCAAATTTTCGCATCTCATGGCCTCGTACCGCAGTCCGCTCTCGAACCTTCTGGGACTTCGATATATTGCCACGGGCGCCCCCATCGAGACGATCGACAAGCACCTCCTTCCGAATACGCTCCCGCTCGTTCATCGCACAAAAGAGGCCTGGATCTACGAGAACGCTGACGCCCTACCGCGAGTACTATTCGCAACCGGCACGCGCCATGTCCCATTCGAGATCACGATCGAGGACGGTAGCTGGCCCGATGTCGACTTCCGCAAAACGGTCCTCCTGGATGGCATAGCCCCGGAAAAGGCACCGCGCGGCACCGGAACAGCTTCGATCGTCTCCTATGCCAATACGCGCATCGATATCGACGCCGAGAGCACCGAGGGCGGTCATGTCGTGCTGAACGACGCATGGCATCCCTGGTGGACCGTCGAGATCGACGGCGTCCGCGCGCCGCTGATCCGCGCCAATGTCCTCTTCCGCGCGGTCGCCGTGCCGCCAGGCCACCACCGGGTGACGTTCACGTTCCGGCCACTCGAAGGCACGATCAACGCACTCCGACACCGCTGAGGACTGCCATGCGGCGGCACCCCTCGACGCCACGACAACGTGCTGCCAAAGTGGCGGCAGCCAATGCGAGGCCATGCGCCCAACTGAACCCCGCCGCAGGAAACTGTCATGACGCATCTCATCAATCGCACGTTCAACCAGGACTACCCGACCATTGCCGGCGGCCAGGGCGTCCGTCTCTTCGATGCGAACGGCAAGAGCTACATCGATGCGTCGGGCGGCGCGGCGGTCTCCTCGATCGGGCATGGCAATCGGAAAGTCGTCGACGCCATCAAGGCACAGGCCGAGCAAGCCGCCTACGCGCACACGTCGTTCTTCGTGTCGAAGCCCTCCGAAGACCTCGCCGACTGGCTCGTCGCGCGCGCGCCGGAAGGCTTCGGGCGCGTCGCCTTCGTCTCGGGCGGATCCGAGGCCGTCGAGGCCGCGCTCAAGCTTACGCGGCAGGTGCACATCGAGCGCGGCGAGCCGCAACGCGTACATTTCATCGCGCGCGGGCAATCCTATCATGGCGGCACGCTCGGCATGATCGCGCTCGCAGGCCCGCGTCCAACCCGCCAACTCGTCGAGCCCATGTTCGGCGATAGCCTCTCGATCAGCCACATCCCGCCTTGCTATGCCTACCGCCACAAGCGAGAAGACGAGAGCGAGACCGACTATGGCCTGCGCGTCGCGCGCGCGCTGGAGGAAGAAATTCTCCGCGTCGGCGCGGATAAAGTTGCCGGCTTCGTCGCTGAAACCGTAAGCGGCTCCTCCATTGGCTGCGCACCGCCGACGCCCGGCTACTTCAAGGAAATCCGCCGCATCTGCGACAAGTACGGCGTGCTACTGATCGTCGACGAGGTCATGTCCGGCATGGGCCGCACGGGCCATCTCTTCGCTATCGCCGAGGACGGCGTATCGCCCGACGTGATCGCGATCGCCAAGGGCCTCGGCGGCGGCTACCAGCCGATCGGCGCCGTGCTTCTCCGCGACGAGCACTATTCACCACTTGCCGAGGGCTCCGGCACGCTCAAGTGGACACACACCTACATGGCGCATCCCACGGCGTGTGCCGCGGCCCTTGCCGTGCAGCAGGTCATCGAGGAAGAGGGCTTGCTCGAGAATTGCCGCGCGCGTGGTGCCGAGCTCAAGGAGCGCCTGCAGCAGCGCCTCGGCCAGCATCCACATGTCGGCGATATCCGAGGGCGTGGGCTCTTCATCGGCATCGAGCTGGTCGCCGACCGTGCGACCAAAGCCCCATTCAAGCGCGCAATGAAGCTCGCCGAGACTTACAAGAAGCAGGCAATGACGAACGGGATGCTCTGCTATCCGAGCGGCGGCAACGCCGACAGCATCGAAGGCGATCACATCATGCTCGCGCCGCCGCTCATCATCACCTCCGAGGAAGTCAACGAGATCGTCGACATCGTCGAGCGCACACTCAACGAGACGCTCGCGAAGATCGAGAAGCAGGGATAAGAATTCATGAGCACCATCACGGCGGAAGAGCAGCGCATCCTCGACGAGGTCGAGCGCGGATTCGACGAAGAACTGGCCTTTCTGCAGGATCTCGTACGCTGTCCATCAGTGCGCGGCGCCGAGCACACCGTGCAAGACTATGTCTTCAACGCGCTATCGAAGCGCGGCTACGACATGGACCGCTGGCGCGTCACCGAAGATGACATCAAAGACCATCCCGGCTTCTCGCCGATCGCGGTGTCGTACGAGAATGCATGGGTCGTCGTCGGCACGCATCGTCCGCAGACCAGCAAGGGCCGCTCCCTCATCATGAATGCCCACATCGACGTCGTGCCGCCCGGCCCGACCGATATGTGGACCTATCCTCCATATGATCCCATCATTCGCGATGGCTGGATGTATGGCCGCGGCGCTGCGGATATGAAGGCCGGACTCGCCGCCAACATCTACGCGCTCGACGCCATCAAGCGCGCCGGTTTCGAGCCAGCCGCGACGATCCACGTCCAGTCGGTTCCCGAGGAAGAAAGCACCGGCAACGGTACGCTCGCGACATCCGTGCGCGGCTATCGCGCCGACGCGGCCATCTGCCCCGAGCCGACCAACGGCAACATCACACACGCCAATGTCGGCGTCGTGTGGTTCTCGGTGCGCGTCTATGGCCGGCCCGCGCACGCCCGCGAGATGCAGGCGGGCGTCAACGCGATCGACGCGGCCTACAAGGTCATCGGCGCGCTGCGCGTGCTGGAGGAGCAGCTCAACGTCGAGGCTGGACAACACGAGCTGTTCAAGGATCTCGTCCATCCGATCAATCTCAATATCGGGCAGATCGAGGGCGGCGACTGGAACTCGACGGTGCCAGCCTCATGCACAGTGCATTGCCGCCTGTCGATGCTGCCGGGCACGCCCGCGTCCGAGCTCAAACGCCGCATCGAGCAGACGATCAGCGATTTCTCGCGCAAGACGCCAGGGAGCGGCAACACCCCGCCGGTCATCAAGTGGACGGGCTTCTCGTGCGAAGGCTTCGTTCTGGAAAAGGGAAGCGAGGCGGAGATGACTCTCGCGGCCGCGCATGAGGCCATCACCGGCGGCCCCCTGCAGCGTCAGGTGATGCCGGCTTATCTCGATGCGCGCGTCACGATCCTCTACGATAAGATCCCGACGCTCGTGTACGGCCCCGGCGGCCGCAACATCCACAGCATCGATGAGGCCGTCGAAATCGCGACCATCAAGCAGGCGACGAAATCGATAGCGCTTTTCACAGCGCGCTGGTGTGGATTGGCGCGATTGCAGGGCGCTTGAAGGGAACGCGCCGAAACCCCATGCGTCACGACAAGTCCCTTCTCCCCGTTCCTTACGGGGAGAAGGTTAGGATGAGGGGCGGGAGCTTGCGCGACGTCGGCGTATGCCGCTGCCCCTCACCCTAGCCCTCTCCCCGCAAAGGTCGGGGAGAGGGGAAAGAGGCTTCTTCCCCTTCAACCCGTCCATTACAGGCAGAAGATCGGGATGGGGAGGGACTGTGTCGCGCTTGATATGCGCCCGCCTACTTCCCTTTGAACTTGGGCGGGCGCTTCTCGGCGAAGGCGGCGCGGCCTTCGACCCAATCGGCACTGCGATTGATCGCATCGACCTGCGAACGCGCGATGCCCGCGATTTCGGTCGGGCCCTTCGGCAGTGTCTCGGCGGCGAAGCGCTTCAACATCCGTGAGGGCATGGGCGCGGTATCCGCAATGCGCCGCGCATAATCCATGGCCGTCGGCATAAGCTGATCCATCGGCACGATCTTGTTTGCATATCCGACCTCGTAGGCGCGCTTGGCATCGATCGTATCGCCGACGAGCAGCAGCTCCATCGCGATCTTGTGCGGAATGCGCGTCACGAGGTTCGAAATGAGCCCGCCCGAGAAGGCGATCTTCACCTCCGGATAGGAGAACTTGGCGTCCTCGGCTACGATCATGATGTCAGCCATGGTCGTCAGCACCATGCCGCCGCCGATGCACCAGCCTTGCACCGCCGCGACGACCGGCTTGTCGACCGGATATCCGATGCCCGGAATGCCATGATAGAGGTGATGTGGTACGGCCTTGAGATCAGCGCCAGCCGAGAACGCCTTGCCGTTGCCGGCGAGCACCGCGACCCGCGCCGTATCATCCGCCATGAACTGCACCCAGCGATCGTGCAAGCCATCGACCAGCTCGGCGTCGAGGCGGTTCATTCGATCGGGCTTGTTCATCGTGATGACGGCGACCATGCCATCACGCTTGTAGGTAACTGCCGAACTCTCGCTCATGATCTCCTCCCCGCGCGGATACCGGTCGTTGCGACGCCAGCAGCCTTGAACGCAGCAATCTCTTCCGCCGAATAGCCGGCTTCGCCGAGCACCGCGTCCGTATCCGCACCCGGCATCACCGGGAAGCGTTTGATCTCGGCGCCGCCGTGCGCATAGCGAATGCCGGAGGCGAGCAGCTCGACTTCGCCATAAGGCGAGTCCACTTTCTGCAGGATCGTGCGATGGCCGAGCTGCGGATGCTTCACGACCTCCGCCAGCGACCAGATGCGCGAGCACGGCACATTCGCCGCCGTCAGCCGCTCATCCCAGGTTGCAGCATCCGCCGTCGAGAACACCTCCTCGATGATCTGGCGCAGCGCGACCTCGTTCTCGATGCGTGCCGGCCAGTCGATGAAGCGCGGATCGCTCGGCAGGTCAGGATGGCCGATGGCCTTGGCGAGCGCGATGAACTGCTTGTCGTTGTTCACGGCAAGCAGCAAGTGCCCGTCCTTGACCTTGAAGAGATCGGCCGTCGGCAGGCGGCTCTGCGCGCGATTGCCCGACGGCCCCTGAAGATGGCCGCCAACCGTGTAGTCGACGACGAACGAAGACATGAACGTCAGCGCGGAATCGAGCATCGCCACATCTACGAGCTGACCCTTGCCCGTGTGCGTGCGCTGGAAGAGCGCGCTCGCCACGCCGAAGGCGAGCGACATACCGCCGATCGCATCGCACACCGCGAAGCCCGCTCGCGTCGGACCGCTCGCCTCGGAGCCGGTGATCGACATGAGCCCGCTCATCGCCTGGATCTTGCCGTCGTAAGCGCCGGTCGTGCGCTCGGGGCCTACCTGTCCAAAGCCGGAGACAGCCGCATAGATAATACGCGGATTGACCTTCGACAGCGCCTCGTAGCCGATGCCGAGCTTGTCCATGACGCCGGGACGGAAGTTCTCCATCACGACGTCGGCCGTTTCAGCCAGCTTCTTCACGATCGCGATGGCCTCGGGCTTTGTCAGATCGAGCGCGATGTTGCGCTTGTTGGCATTGATCGCCAGCCAGCCCGTACCGAGTCCGCGATCGGACCATTCCTTGTTCGGCGGCCCGTAGCGCATGTCATCGCCGCCCGGCCGCTCGATCTTGACGACATCGGCGCCGAGCAGCGCGAGTTGGTAGCTGCCGAACGGCCCCGCGAACACCTGCGTGAAATCGAGGACACGGACGCCCGTGAACGGCTGACTCATTCGGCCGCTCCCTTGAGCTTCATGTCCTCGGCGAGCTTTTCCTTCGCAATCCGCTTCTGGCGATCGAACTCGGCGCGACGCTTCGCGATTTCCTCTTGCGAGAGACGATCGATGTTGGAGTAATCGAGCTTCCAATCCGGATTGTCGCTCCAGGGAATGGGGTTCTGCACGGTCGTGCGCGGCCCCGGCGCGGACTCCAGAACGCGGAGAGCGTGCTCGAGTGTCAGCCGCTGAGATTCCTTATCCTTTGGCCTCCCGGCCGCATTGCCGAGCGGGAAATCGCTGAAGGCGAAGCGCGGCACGCCGACGAACTCGACGATATCCTTCGCGCAGGCCATCACGACTGTCGGGATGCCGGCAGCTTCGAGCGCGCGCGCGGCGAGACTGATGCTCTGGTGGCAGACGGGGCAGTTCGCCGCGAGGATGGCAACGTCCGTCTTGTCCTCCAGCACGCGCTTCACGATCTCGGGGCAGTCGACATCGAGCGTCGTGCGATGGCTGCGGTTCGTCGGAAAGCCGTGCACATGCGGCGCGAGCCCGCCGATCAGACCGCGAGCAGCCGCGTCGCGCAGCGCCGGCAGCGGGAACCAGGTGCCGGAATCTTCCTGCGTCGTGTGATTGCGATCGATGCCGACATGCGAGATACGCGTGTCGTGATCCTTCGAGGAATCGAGCGAATACACCACGTAGAACTTCGCCGCCGAATTGTACGGCGAGCCCGGCCCCTGATCGCCCTTGTCGGGCTGATAAAGTGCCGCCGTGGTGATCAGCGTCACCTTGGACTGACTCAGTGGCTTCTTCAGCGGTGTGAACGGCACGTGGTCGTAGTGCGCCCACTTGTAGGGCGCGCCATAGCCAAGGCCCACGTAGTAGTTACGAATGCGCTCGCGATAGCGGATGGGCTCGGAATGGTCCGGCGCGAAGCCGAAATCCTCGTCGGCAGGGACGCTCATGGGCGGTCTCCTCGATGTTGGTGCTTTGGGTGTATTGTCGCCAGTTCGAGCGCGCGCGCAAGGCTGTGGTCCCCTACGCGGAGCAACCCTGCCGCGCCCTCACCGCCCAGTCCACTTGGGCTTGCGCTTCTCGGCAAAGGCCTTCGGCCCTTCGATCGCATCCTCGCTGTTGCGATGCGCGACATAGGCCGGATAGCGCATATTCTTCATGCTCACTTCCATGACCGGGTTGTCCAGCGATCGCATGACCACCTGCTTGGTCGCGCGGATGCTCATCGGCGAGCATTCGAGGATCATTTCGGCCCAGCGGCGCGCCTCCTTCATAAGATCTTCATGAGGGACGACGGCCGTCACGAAGCCGAGTTCGTAGCCCTCGGCGGCCGGAACATGGCGCCCCGTGAGCATCATGCCCATAGCCTTCTTCAGTGGGATCTGTCGCGCGAGGCGCTGCATTCCGCCGGCGCCAGCCGACAGACCGACGCGCGGTTCCGGCAGCGCAAAGCGCGCCTTGTCCGAGGCAATGATGATGTCGCAGGCAAGCGCGATCTCGAAGCCACCGCCCATTGCGACGCCGTTCACCGCCGCGATCAGCGGCTTGTCGAGGTCGTGGCGGTTCGTGAGGCCACCGAAGCCCGAAGTCGGCGAAACCGGGCGCGCGCCAGACTTGGCCCGGAGCGAGGCGTGATACTTGAGGTCATTGCCGGCGGAGAACGCGCGGTCCCCAGCACCGGTCACGATCCCGATCCACAAGTCCGGATCTTCCGCGAAGGCGTCGAAAATATCCGACAGCTCCTGGCTGACCATGGGATGCACGGCATTCATGACCTCGGGACGGTTGATCGTTACCGTCAGGATGCGGCCATCCACATCGACCTTGGTGAATTCGCCATTCTTTAGGGTGCTCATGATTTCCTCCTACACGACAACCGGCTTGATGTTTGCGAGCGCCCACGCGGCAAGTCCCGTCAGCGCATGATCGCCGTGCATTGCCCCGCAAAGCTGCACACCGACGGGCAAACCGGCGACCGACATCAGCGGCAGTGTAATGACCGGCATGCCGATTGCCGACGTGAAGAAGTTGCACGCCGCATTGCCTGTCGTGCGCACCTCGTTGCCGCCCGGCGGGCCCGAATGCGGCGCGACACCCGGCGAAGCGAGCGCGATGGCCGCGTCCGCATCGATCATCAGCTCGGCATGGCGCCGACGCATGTCCTCGCGGCGCAGCACAGCGGTGCGATAGGTCTCGATCGTATAGCCTTCGGCGCGATCCAGGCGCTCGCCGAGGCTCGCCGACATTTGCCCGGGAAAGCGCTCGGCGAAATTCCGCCATGACCAGCGCGCTTCCCACCCACACGTTACCGCCGTGCCCGCGCCTGCCGCCGAAATCGACTGCTCGTAGGCTTCGATCTTCGCCGAAGTCTTGCGCGTAATGACCTCGACACCAGCCTGAGCAAGGTTCGCGCAAATCCTCTCGAACGCATGATGAGTGGCGGGATCGGCAATGCTCCATCCCTCCGTCTCGACGGCAATGAGGCGGCGCGGCTTGCGCGCTGCGGCCGGTGATGGATCGCCGTAAAGTCCTGGCGAGCCGGGATCGCCACCCGCGTCGACGCCGATCTGCCAGGCGCAGGCCCACATATCCTCGATCGAGTTTGCGTGTGGTCCGACCGTCGACTGGCTGTACCCCTGGCGCTCGCCACGATTGAGCGCACCCTGCGTCGGCTTGAGCGCGATGTTTCCGCAATAGCTCGATGGACGAATGATCGAGCCACCGACCTGCGTACCGAGCGCGATCGGCACCATGTCGGCCGCGACCGCGGCGGCTGAGCCCGAGGACGAGCCGCCGGGCGTGCGCGCAGGATCCCACGGATTTGTCGTCGGACCTGGATGCGACATGCCCATTTCGGTCGTGACGAGCTTGCCGAGGATGACCGCGCCGCCGCGACGCAGCGCCTGGACGGACGCCGAGTCCTCGTTCGTCACACGCCCTTTCATGGCAGGCGTGCCCATCTCGGTCGGCATATCCTTGGTCGCGATCAGATCCTTGATACCGATCGGACAACCATCGAGCGCGGACAGCGGGCGCCCCGCCTTGTAACGCGCATCGGCCTCGTCAGCAGCCGCGCGCGCACCGTCGACGTTCGTGCATACCCAGGCCTGCACCATGGGCTCGCGTCCAGCGATCGTCTCGAGGCATCGCTCGAGATACTTGCGCGGCGTATCGGCGCCATCTCCAAAAGCACGGACGCGGTCCGAGAAAGTCAGCCGTCGTGCGGCCGGATCATAAACGGGCATGGACATGGGGGTACTCCCAATGGCGCGAGTGACCTGCACTCAGACGTCGAAAAATACGGTCTCGTCCGATCCCTGCATGCGGATATCGAGGCGATAGACGATCCCCGCCGAGGCTTCGTTGCGGACGGCGATCAAGGTGTCGCGGCGTTCAGCAGGAACACGTGCCAGTACGGGATCGTGCGCGTTCGCCGCGGCTTCGTCAGAGAAGTAGATGCGGGTATACGCGTGAAGCAGCAGACCGCGCATGAAGATGATGACGTTGATGTGCGGCGCCTGTGTGCCATCCACCGAGCCCGGCTTGATCGTATCGAAGATGAAGCGCGACTCCGGATCTGTTCCCGTGCCCATGCGGCCGAAGCCTTTGAACGAGACATTGGAGCTTCGCGGATCGGCGGGATGCGCGTAGCGGCCTTCGCCATCGGCCTGCCAGATCTCGATCATCGCATCGGGCACCACATCGCCCTTGCCGTCGAGCACGCGCCCCTCGATGCGAATGCGCTGGCCTGGAACATCGCCTTCGATGAGATTGCCGTCGGCAATGCTCCTGAAGTCGTAGCCATACTGCTCGGGCGTCAGCGCATAGGCGAAGAAAGGCCCAACCGTCTGCGAAGGTGTCTGCCGTAGTTTGCTCATGCCTAGTGTCCCGATTCCGAAGTTCGCCACATGGCGATGCTGGTGTCCCGAACGAACTTCGGCATCAAATGGGACACTAGGATCTCAATCTTGCTAGTGTGATTCAGATCAAGAAATTCGCTCCGCACCGCGAGGCGAGATCTGGCGAATTTCTCGATCATCACACTAGTGCCTCACTCGGTCGGCGTCTGGCGGCGGCCGCGCAGCACGAAGTCGAACTCATAGCCGAGCGCGAACGACGGTTCCGTGTGCTCGAGCATGAACTTGGAGATCAGCAGCTCGCGGCAGTCCGCGGGCGTACCCATGTAGATCGGATCGAAGGCGAGCAGCGGATCGCCGGGGAAGTACATCTGCGTCACAAGCCGCGTCGAAAGACTAGGGCCGAACAGTGAAAAGTGGATATGCGCCGGCCGCCACGCATTGTCATGATTGCCCCAGGGATAGGCGCCGGGCTTGATCGTCGTGAACTTGTAGCGGCCCTCGCTGTCCGTGACGCAACGCCCGCCGCCGAGAAAGTTCGGATCGAGCGGTGCCGGATGCTGGTCGACCACATGCACATAGCGTCCCGCCGCATTGGCCTGCCAGATCTCGATGAGCATGTTCGGCTGTGGCCGGCCGTCCTCGTCGAGCACGCGCCCAGTTACGACAATGCGCTCGCCGATCGGCTCACCGCTTTTGGCGGCATTGCGCGTGAGATCCGTGTCGAGAGCCCCGAGACCATCGTGACCGTAAACGGGGCCGGTGATTTCGGAGAGTGACTGACGAATCGGGATCAGCGTCTTCGCCGGCGCGCGCAGCACGGTCGAATTGTAATCCGGATGCAGATAGGGCGGCTGCGAGGACCAATCGCGCGGCGTGTAGATCTCGGTCATCGTACCTCTCCCTGGCGGCGCGTCTTTGGTCTGATTTTTATAAAGTTTATCAGCAAGCAAGCAGCGCTCAATAGGGGAGGCCGACATAGTTCTCGGCGAGAGCTGCGGCAGCATGCCGCGAAGTCGTCACGTAATCGAGCTCGGCGGATCGAAGCTTCTCGGCAAAGGGCGTCGCTTCGGGGAAGCGATGCAACAGCAGTGTCATCCACCACGAGAAGCGCACAGCCTTCCAGACGCGGGCGAGCGCGCGCGCCGAATAGGCATCGAGACCGGCCGATGATCGCTCGGCATAGAATTCGCGCAGTCCCTCGAAAAGATAATGCACATCGCTCGCCGCGAGATTGAGGCCCTTAGCGCCGGTCGGTGGCACGATGTGGGCCGCATCACCGCATAAGAAGAGCCGGCCAAAGCGCATGGGCTCGGCAACGAAGGAGCGCAATACCGCGATCGATTTCTCGAACGATGGGCCTGTCGTCACGGCATCTGCAGTTTCGGCGGGCAAGCGCCGACGCAGCTCATCCCAGAAGCGCTGATCCGACCAGCTTTCGATCTTGTCGTCGCCGCCGCACTGCACATAGTAGCGGCTGCGTGTCGGCGAGCGCATGGAGCACAGCGCGAAACCGCGCGGATGGCTCGCGTAGATCAACTCGTCGCTCACCGGCGGAACCTCGGCGAGGAGGCCGAGCCAGCCGAAGGGATAGGATCGCTCGAAGGTCGAGATGGCGCGCTCCGGCACGGCGCGCCGCGAGATGCCGTGATAGCCGTCGCAGCCCGCGATGAAATCGCAATCGACGCGATGGGTGGTCCCGCCGCGAGCATATGTGACGTAGGGCGCGTCCGTATCGAAGTTGTGGGGCATGACGTCGGCGGCTTCGTAGATGGTGGCCGCCCCAGCGGTCTCCCGGCCCATCATGAGGTCCGCCGTGAGCTCGGTCTGGCCGTAGACGACGACGCGCTTGCCACCCGTCAGCGCGTGAAGGTCAATGCGGTGCAGCCGATCGTCGAAGGCGACCTCGAAGCCGTCGTGTTTCAGGCCTTGCTCCTCAAGTCGGCCAGCCAGTCCTGTCGCGCGGACGAGCCCCACTGTACCCTCCTCCAGAACGCCGGCACGCACGCGTGCCAGCACGTGCTCCTTGCTCGACCGCTCCAGGATCAGCGTATCGACACCTATGCCATGCAGGAGCTGACCCAGCAGTAAGCCGGATGGCCCCGAGCCGATGACAACGACTTGCCTGCGCATTCTGACAGCCTCCCGGCCCCGGTGATCTTGTCGATTGATGCCAACCGGTTAACCTGTTCGCAGACTATCTCAGATCCTGATGGCCGGCAGCCCGCAACTGGTAGGAATTCTGCGACATGAGAAATCTGATCACGGACATCGAAGGCCTGCGTGTCGGCCACGCCCATGACCCGGCCATCGCGAGCGGCGTCACGGCGATACTCATCGATGTCGACAACGTGGCTTCCGCCGTCACTCGAGGCGGCGCGCCCGGCTCGCGCGATACGACCCTGCTCGATCCGGAAATGAGCGCCGTTGGCGTCAATGCGGTGATCCTTTCGGGCGGCTCGCTCTTCGGTCTCGATGCTGCCGGAGGCGTCGTGAATTGCCTGCGCGAGAAGGGCGCCGGCGTGCGTATCGGACCGATCAACATCCCCATCGCGGTGCAGGCCACGACCTTCGACATGCTGAATGGCGGCCGCAAGGACTGGGGCCGCACTCCACCCTACTGGGAGCTCGGCTGGCAGGCGGCCGAGCAGGCGCGCGCGGGCGATTTCGCGCTCGGGACGGTCGGCGGCGGTTATGGCGCGACGACGGTCACGCTGAAAGGCGGCGTCGGCTCGGCGAGCATGATCACGGAGAGCGGCTTCACCGTCGCCGCGATCGTCGTCGTCAATGCCGTCGGCTCGGCTACGATCGGCACCGGACCGCACTTCTGGGCGAGCCAAGTCGAGATAGGCAAGGAATTCGGCGGGCTCGGCAGCCCCACGCATCTCTCGGAGGCCGATCTCACGCTCCGCATGAAAGGCGGGCGCCAGCCGGCAACGACCATCGGTCTCGTCGCAACCGATGCAATTCTCACGAAGCCACAGGCAAAGCGCATCGCCATCATGGCGGACGACGGCCTCGCCCGCGCGATACGTCCGGCACACGCGCCGATGGATGGCGATACGGTCTTCGCCGTCGCGACTCAGAGGAAACCGCTGACCGACCCGTTGCCGGATCTAACCGAGATCGGCATGGCGGCGGGCGACTGCCTTGCCCGCGCCATTGCGCGCGGTGTGTACGAGGCGACGGCGCTGCCGTTCCGGGCTGCATTGCCTGCGTGGCGTGACAAGTTCGGAAAGGGCGCTTGAGCGCCCTTAGAAGCGCTCGGCGCGGTAAGGGTGCGGATCCGTAAACGGCTTCTCGCCGGTCATCATCTCGGCGAGCAGGCGTCCCGTCACGGGCCCTAGCGTGAAGCCGAGATGGTGGTGGCCGAAGTTCATCCAGAGACCCTTCTTGCCGGCGGCTTGGCCAATGACCGGCAGCATGTCCGGCATGGTCGGCCGCCGCCCGAGCCAGGGCTCCGCTTCGACGCGCTCGGCAAGCGGGAAGGCCGCGCGCGCCAGCGGCTCGACGCGCTCGAGCTGCGCGTAATTCGGCGGCGCGTCGCGTACCGCGAACTCGGCACCCGTCGTGATGCGAATGCCCTTCGTCATGGGCGCCATAGCATAACCGACGGTCGTATCGATGACGGGCCGGCTGAGCGTCGCGTTGCCCTCGGGGCGATAGTGCATGTGATAGCCGCGCTTGACGCCGAGCGGCAGCTTCAAGCCCTGCGCGCTTGTCACCGTGTCGGACCACGGCCCCAGCGCGACAACGACGTCCGGCGCCGAGATCCAGCCGTCGCGCGTCGCCACTTTCCATCCGGCACCGTCGCGCGTCAGCGATCGCGCCTCGCCCTCGACGAGGGCGCCGCCACGACGCGTAAAGAGATCGCCGTAAGCCTTGCCGAGCGCACTCGGGTCACCGACGCTGCAGGGATCCGGCAGGAATATGCCGCCGACATAGACCGATTTCAGATGCGGCTCCATTTCGGCGAGCTCGGTGCGGGTCACGGGCTTTGCGACCACACCGTACTTGGCCTTGACCTCGTTATCCTCGCGGATGGCCTTCTCGAGCGCCGCCTCATTGCGATAGAGCCGCAGGTAGCCTGTGCGCCGGATCATACCGATGACGCCGGCCTCGTTCATGAAGTGCTCATGCTCGTCGACGCAGCGCGTCACGATCGGCGCCATGGCGCGCGCCGTCGCGTGCATCCCGGCCTCGGTCGACCAGTGCCAATACTTGAACATCCACGGCGCGATGCTCGGCAGCGACGACCACTGGAATGAGGCGTCCGTCGATTGATTGCGCGCATAGCGCAGGATGGTTGCCCATTCGCGCGGGAAGAGATAGGGCACGATGCCCTCGCGCTGAATGATGCCCGCGTTGCCGTAGGAGGTCTCCTCAGCCACGCCGCGCCGGTCGACGAGCGCCACGGAACGGCCGCGCTGCTGCAAATGCAGCGCCGTAGACACACCGACCATGCCGGCGCCGAGGACGATCACATCGTTGCTCATGAGGGAGGGATCCGGTTCAGATGATGCTATCGAGCTTTGTGGGTGGGTCGTGGTCTTTGATTTAGTCGTCTTCGCTCCCGGGCTCGTCTCTTCCGGACGCCGTTCCGCTGTGCCTGCGGCTGGGCACAGTGCCTACCCTTCCAGCTTCCAATTGTCAGCCCCGAATGGCAATAGTCCATTGGCGCCGACCGGTCATGCGCGGACTTAGGCGGTGCAGGGTCGCTTCGTGGCCCCTCCCTTGATCGAGATCAAAGAAAGTACGTCATGACCGCGGACAGCAATCTCAGGATCGACGGCAAGCGGCTGTGGGACAGCCTCATGGAGATGGCCCAGATCGGCGCGACGCCCAAGGGCGGCGTCAACCGTCTGACGCTCACCGATCTCGACCGCCAGTCACGCGATCTCTTCGGAGACTGGTGCCGCAAGGCCGGATGCACGATCAAGATCGATAAAATGGGGTCGATGTTCGCACGCCGCGCCGGTGCTGACGACAGCCTGCCGCCGGTGCTCATCGGCAGCCATCTCGACACCCAGCCGACGGGCGGAAAGTTCGATGGCGCGCTCGGCGTGATGGCCGCACTCGAGGTCGTGCGCTCGCTCAATGACCTCGACATCAAGACGCGGCACCCGATCGAGGTCTGCGTGTGGACGAATGAAGAAGGCTCGCGCTTTGCACCGGCCATGATCGCGTCGGGCGTATTCGCCGGCGTGATCACGCTCGAAGATGCGCTCGCGACGAAAGATCCCGAGGGCAAGGCCTTCGGCGAGGAGCTGAACCGGATCGGCTATTCGGGCCCCGAGAAAGTCGGCGGGCGGCCGATCCATGCGCTCTTCGAGCTGCACATCGAGCAGGGGCCGATCCTGGAGGAAGAGGGCATCGAGATCGGCATCGTCACGGCGGCGAACGGACAGAAGTGGTACGAGATCACGTTGACGGGCGTGGAAAGTCACGCAGGCCCGACGCCCATGAACCGCCGCAAGGACGCACTGCTCGCAGCGGCGCGCATTGTCGAACTCGTCAACAAGATCGGCCACGATCATGATCCGAGCGCCTGCGCGACCTGCGGCATGGTCGAGGTCTACCCGAACTCGCGCAATGTCATTCCCGGCCGCGTGTTCGTCACCGTCGACTTCCGCCATCCGGACGGTGACAAACTCATTTCCATGGACAAGGCACTGCGCGCGGGCTTCGAGGAGATCGCGGCGAAGACAGGCGTGACGGCAGAGATCAAGATGGTGGCTGACTTCCCGCCGCAGCCCTTCGAGGCAAGCTGCGTCATGTCGGTGCGCAATGCAGCGAAGAAGCTCGGCTACACGACCCGCGACATCACATCGGGCGCGGGGCACGATGCCGTGTATGTCGCGCGTGTCGCGCCAGCCGCGATGATCTTCACGCCCTGCATCGACGGCATCAGCCACAACGAAGCCGAGAACATGACACCCGAATGGGCCGCCGCCGGCACCGACGTGCTCCTGCACGCCGTGCTCGAAAAGGCGGAGGTCGTCGGCGGGAAGGCTTAGCCGGCCCGCCTCGTCGCGCTTTTATTGTCTCGGTTGCTGTACGTTCGCCGCCCGCGGGGTGCCGCCGGTTGCCGGCGCCCCGGTCCCCGGCATGCTCCAGAGCGTGTTGGCGCCTGCGTCGCCGCCCATGAACGTCGTCGGGAACGTGCCGCCCCACTTCTCCACCTTGCGGTATTCGACGACGAGCGGGTTCTGCGCCAGCGCCGCTCCCATGACACGGATAGCATCCGCCTGCGCGTCGCCCTGGACCTTGATCTCGTAGGCGCGGCCGTCGGCACGCGCCTTGTCGGCATCGCGCTGCGCTTCGGCGCTCTGGGTGGTCTGCGTCGAGGTCAGGCGCTGACGCTCGAGCACGAACTTCTCCGTCTCCGCCTGCTCACGCGCGACCTGCTTGTCGCGGATTGCCTTCGTGTACTCGGGCGGGAAGCCGATGTTGACGACCGAGAAGCCTGTGATCTGCACATCCTCCGGCATCCGCGTGGAGAAGGTCTCCATCGAGCGATCCCGGAATTCAGTACGTTTGCGCAGGAGATCGTTGATCGTGTAGGCGCTGGTCACACCTTTCACCGTGTCGTTCAAGCGCGGCAGGATAATGCGCTTCTCGAACTGATCGAGACTGCCAAACTGGATGTAGAGGTCCTTGACCTGATCGCGTTTCACGAGCCAGTTGACCGTTACCTGGATGGGGATTTCCAGGGGATCCTGCGACGCCGCATCGAGCGTCATCGAAAAGGCGCGCTCGCGCACTTCCATTTCCTCGACCGTATCGGCCCACGGCAGCTTGATGTGCAGGCCGGGATCGACAACGTCGACCACGTTGCCGAAGCGCTTCACGATCCCGACGTGGCCCGCATCAATACGGTAGATGCCGAGCCACATGGTGACGAGCGCCAGCACGGCGATGATGCCGAGGCCGACGCTGCCGATCTTCAGGGTGGGAAACCCTGGCCGGCCCGGACCACCTGATCCCTGAGTCGTCGGCGTGGACGTTCGCATGATGGATGCTCCTGCAAGCTGACCTGTATCGCGCGCTGGCGAGCGCCATTCTTGGCAGCCGGTCGCGCCGGATTTGCGGCCGCGCACAGACGCGTCGCGCCCCTGAGGCAAGGGCGCGACGTGCCACGCAGCGAATCACTTTTTGCTGAACTTGAGCGACGTTACGGCGTACGGGTTAACCCAAAGGTTAACTCATCGTCGCGAGCTGGACGGCGAGCCCGCAGGCCGCCTCGTACTCCTTGAGATCGACCCACTCGTCGACCGTGTGGGGCTCGTTCTGGCCGGCGCCGAAAGTCACCGTCGGGATGCCGTGGCGGACCAGCCAGTTCGCATCGAGACCACCATTGGCGACCCGGATCTCCGGCTTGATGCCCTGGGCGGTCACCGCCTCGATCGCCCGCTGGACGACCGGCGCATTGTCCTTGATGCGGAACGGATAGTAGTCCGTGTGGGAGATGAACTTCACCTTGCCGGACTGTCCCTGGACGTTCGTCACACCGGCAGCGGCCTTGGCGAAGGCCGCCTTGTAGGCCGCCGTGATCTCCTTGTGGAACTTGGCGTCGTGGCTCCGGCTTTCGCCGCGCACGCGCACGAAATCCGTCACCACGTTTGTTGCATCACCCGCCGGTCCACCGCTGAAGCCCGAAACCGGACCGATATTGCTCGTGCCGACTTTGTCACCGTGCACGACCTTGCCAAACCAGCCGCCGCGACGCACATCCGAGAGCGCCTCGGCCAGAATGAGCGTCGAGCTGATGCCGCGTTCCGGCGCACCACCTGCGTGCGCAGCACGACCGGAAATCTCGACCTCCCAGCGATCGGCACCGACCGCGCCGACCGTCACGTACGACGCCGAGCGGCCGTCGTAGTTGAACCCGATGCGGCAGCCGTTGAGGTCCTTGGGATCGACGAAGCGCGCGCCCCAGAGCCCGCTTTCCTCACGCACCGTGAAGAGCAGCGTCAGCGGCGGGTGATCGAGCTTCTGCGCCAAGAGCTCAGCAACAAGCGTCACAAGCACGCCGCAGCCCGTGCGGTTGTCACCACCGAGCGCAGTGCGCACGGTGTTGACGATCTTGCGGCCCTGGATCTTCGGCTTGGCGCCTGCACACAGCGGCACCGTGTCGAGATGCGTCATGAAGAGGATGCGCGGCGCATTGCCGAGACGGCCGCGGCCCGGCAGATCGACAATGAGGTTGCCGGTCTCGCACGGCACCGGAATGCGCTTGTGGGCGTCATCGAAACGGATCGCCTTTGCCGGCACACCCACTTCCTTGAGCGCGGCGACGACCTCCTTACCGATCGCCGCCTCTTTGCCGGTCACGCCTTCCACGGCCAGGAACCGCATGAGGCGGTTCACGGCCTGCGCATTGTCAACCTTCTGCATGTGTGCTTACCGCTCTTAGCTTCAGGATGCTTTCTTGCGATTCTTCTCGAGCCAGCCGTTGACCATCTCGACGGTCTGATCGACTTCCGGGTTCGAGCGCCCCTTGGCCGCCGCGATGCCCTGGACGAGCAGATCGACACGCTCGATGTTCTGGGCGCCGGCCGCCAGCGCACGCGCGGCAGACGACGGCGTCAGCAGCGATTGCGCCGCAGCCGCATACTTCTCGAAGGGCACGAGATCCTTCTTGTCGGCGCCGAGCGAGACGCAGAGATCGACGACCCACTCGTAGACCGCCTTGCTCGCCGCAGGATCCGAATGAACGGCTTCCTTGATCGGCCGCACCGTATCCTTCTGCACGCAGCGATAATTACCGGCGAGCAGCATCGCCCACTTGGCGAGCGGCACGAATACCGAGTCATGCACCTTCAGCTTGACCGGAATCTCTATCTTCTCACCGCCGACGTCGAAGCGCGCGGCCTCGATGTCCTTCTCCATCTGCTGGAGGATCGCCGTGTGTTCCGGATTCTCGAAGCGCGCCGACTTGAAGTTCGTCGGCAGGCGCACCTGCAGCACGTTGACGGGCTCCTCGGGCGGACGGAACGCCTGCGGGTCCGGACTGCACAGCGTCATCATCTTCGGATCGAAGGCATCCCAAACCGTCGCATCGGCGAAGCAGTGGCGGAGCTTACTCACGTCGATGCCTGGGACGCGTGCGAGATAGGGAAGCGGCGGCATGTTCATGATCGACATGCAGGGCCGACCTGACTTGGCCACGAGTTGCAGGAGCTCCCGAGCGCCCGGCGTTCGGTACTGCGGCTCCTGCATGGCGAGCGCGATGAGGTCGAATGCCGCGGGGTCCACGTCGGCGGGACCGGCGGCGCTCAGCTTACCCGGGAGCTTGCGGCTGTTGATTTCGACGAGCCCCTCGCGGCCGCCCACCGGCATCTTCACCAGGGCGCCTTCGGCGTTGATCTTCTCGACTTCTGCCGGCAGGCAGACGAGCACGGTATCGTGCCCCGCCATCGCCAGCTTCGTACCGAGCAGCGATCCGTAAGACGCGCCCATAACGAGCGTCTTGTACTTCTTTGCCATTGCGAGCCCCTTCCGGTTTCTTCCCGCGTTTCTCGTTTTCACTGGACCCGCTTGGTGCGGTCCGAATGCATCAGGTTTAGTGCCGGGACGCCACAGGCGCAACGATCCCGCGCACGGCAAGCCCTGCCCGCGCGAAACCGAACCGAAACCTGCGGAGTTGCGGCCAAATTCGGGCGCAGCGGCCGATCAAGCCACAGTTTGGTAACACTTTGCCGGCAAGACTTTATTCACCATACGGCCGCTGTGGCGCGGCCGCTAGTGCGTTTGACTGGCGAGCATCCGCAAAATCGGATGCGCTTCAGTCCCCGCACCAGGGGGTTTCAGCACTCGTGCTCGACGGGCGGTCCATGCTCATGATGACATCGATGCGACTTCAGGCGGGCGCACTCGCGCTCGGCCTCGCTCTCGGATTCGGGATTTCGTCGGCGAACGCCCAGATCACGGCGCTCGACCAGGATGGGGCGCCGATCGTCCATTCCGTTGAGCGCGGCGGTCGCGACGCAGCGCTCCCCGGGGCGACGCTTCCGCAGCTTCGCCTCGCACAGGCCGGCGGCGGGTACGTCGAGCGTGAGAATATCGATCCTCCGCCCTACCGCCCGCCCTATGAGACCGGCCGGCAAGTGCCCTCCTATGGCGGCTCGCGCGATAGCTATAGCCCGCCGCCCGCGCCCCGGCCCGAGCCGCACTACCAAGCCCCACCGCCGCCCTATCGCGAGGCCACACCCTACCGCAGCGACGGCTACGCTCCCCCGCCTCCGCGCGGCGGCGACGTGCCGCTCCAGCCGCCGCCCGGCCAGGGTTACTACGAGGAAGATCCCCGCGACGGCACGTACTCGATGCACGAGATCACGCGGACCGGCCACGGCTTCTTCGGCGCCGTCAGCCAGGGTCTCGCGAGCGTCATCGAGTATGCCTTCCGCAAGCAGGGACGTCCGAACGGCTACATCCTCGGCGAGGACCTGGGCGGTGCCTTCGTGGCAGGCCTGAGATACGGTCGCGGGACGCTCTATACCCGTGATGCCGGCCAGCACCCCGTGTACTGGCAGGGGCCGTCCATCGGCTACGATGCCGGCGGCGATGGCTCCAAGACCATGATCCTGGTCTACCGGATGCGTGATCCGCACGACGTGTATCAGCGCTTTGGCGGCGTCGAGGGCTCCGCCTACGTCGTCGGCGGCGTCGGCATCAACTTCCAGGCGAACGGCGACATGGTCATGGCCCCGATTCGTTCGGGGATTGGCCTTCGCATGGGTGCCAATATCGGCTATTTGAAGTATACACGTCGCCCGACCTGGAACCCCTTCTGAGGTTGCATGTGCTGCCGGCAATCCATGCCGCGCCACAGGCTCATCGGACGGGAAAGGTGGGGCCGTGCGGCACCGGTGCCCACCTCGGGCATCGGCGTTGGCGTTTGAGCCGCCCGGCGAGGGAACCCTTGGGGACGCTTTGGGGGACGCATGGGTGGACCTGCTGGCCCGGTACTCGACCGGTGGCGGGAGTTGCCTAAGGTGCGGGGCCGAGGAATGCGGGCTTGATCACGATCCAGTCAGTGATGTTCGCCGTGCTCGGCTTTCTGGCCGCGAGCCTCCTGTGGCTGCTGGCAGCGCCAGGCTTCTGGGCGCGCGCCGTGCGGCTGACGAGCGAGCGTCTGCGTGAGGCGATGCCGCTGACGGAGGCCGAAATCCAGGCCGACAAAGACCGGATGCGCGCCGAATACGCTCTGAAAATCCATCACCAGCAGACCGAGCTCAACGAGGTCAAGCTTTCCGCGGCCCGCCAGCTCATCGAGCTCAACCGTCGTGATGCCCGCATCAACGGCCTGGAGGCCGACGTCGAGGCGCTGAAGGCCACGCTCGAAGGCGCCGCCAATGCCCGCAGCGTGCTCGAACAGACCGTCGCCGACCGGCTGCCCCGCCTCGAACAGCGCCTCGGCGAAGCGAAGCAGCATCTCTCCGGACGTGACGACGAGATCGCCAGCCTGATGCGCACAGCTGAACGGCAGGCGCGCGCGCTCCAGGAAGCCGGCGCGATCAACGCGCAGTTGAAGCGCGAAGTTGAAACCCTGGAGACCGCACTCGAAACGGCAGGCGCCAGAGCCGGCACGGGCGCCGTCGACGGCAATTCGGATGCCGTGGTCGCCATGCGCGCCGAGCTCGACACGCTTCGCACCCGCTCTCGCGAGCAGAGCGCGCTGATCGACCGCCTGCAGAAGGCCATCGCCGAGACAGCCGACGCCGCACCGAGGGTGGCCGGCAGCAGCAAGCCAGCCCCGCTGCGCCCGGATGCGGCGGCGGGCAAAGTGGCGGACGAAAACGAGAAGAAGCTGCGCGAGGCACGCGCGCTTGCCGCGAGCCAGGAGCAGGAAATCCAGCGTCTCAAGGCAGCCGTCGCAATCCACGACAAAGCCGGCACGGCCGGCGGCGGCGAAAGCCGTATCGCGCTGAAGGCCACGCTCGGCGCGCTGGAGGAAAAATCCGCCGGGCAGGAAGCCACGATCAAGGCACTTCGGAGCGAAGTCGCGGCCCTCCAGGAGCAGCTCACGCGTCAGGCGGCGGATCACGCCGCCGCCGTCGGGCGTCTCGGCGGCGGAACGCTGCCGCTCTCGGACATCACTTCTGCGGCTTCGGCCGCGCGCGAGCGCCGTGCCGTTCCGCGACTGACGCTCGCGGAGCGCGTGGCTCAATCCCGGCGCGATGCCGAGGAAGATGAGAAAGCCGGCACGACGAGCGACGAAGCAGAAACCAGGGCAGCACCGGAGACCCCGCCGGCACCACCCGCCAAGCTGGAAAATGGTGTCACGAACGGCTCAGACTCCGGCGGGGCCGACCAGGACCGGCGGTCTCCACGCATAAAATCGCGCCTGCTCGACCGCATCTCGAACTTGTCGAAGGCTTGAAATCAACCTTCCGGCGCGCGGGCTTACAATTGCCGCAGAATACTCGGACGATAAGGCGCAATTAGCACAACCATCCAGCGCGGCAATGCCGCCTCAGATCGACTTGATGAGCACAAGACAGCGCCTCATGCACGAGACTTCAGCGCCCCCCATGAGCGAGGGCTCACTCGTGCATGCGCGCGCCGTCGACGGTGACGCGACGTTCGCTGAGGACATCGCGGCGCGGCGCCTTCGCGAGCTTTCGCAGCGCCTTTCGGCTCCCGCGACGGCACTTATTGCAAGCGACGACGGCAATCTCGAGAAGAGCGACGCCGAATTCGAGCCGGTGTCGCTCGCGGCCATTCTCGCAATCGGCCGCCGCCAGACCCCTGACACGGCGGACGACACGCTGGTCGAAACAACGGCCGGCGCCCGCCCACTCGTATCGGTCCCCGCGTTGACGGACGCCCCATCTCCGGAGCCGGCGCGCGCCGACAGCCACATCGAGCCGGCGACATTGCCCGTATCGTTGGTTGCGCTCGAACCGCCGCCGCCGCTCCTCCTCGCTGGAGAAGTTCTGCCCGCGCCCCATGGGGTGCCGTTCTCAGAGCCCCCCGAGCAGGTGCCGCTCGACCCGCTTCCCGACAACGACGCGGCGCCCGATGAAAACCCGCCGCTCCTGCTCGCCGATCAATCCGCGACCGATCTCCGTCTCGTCGATCTGATCCGTCGCCAGCAGTCCCTGCTCGATCAGCTCAACAGCTTCCCGCCCTCTTACAAGGCGCCGGAGGAGACCGCGGAGGCTGCCCCGGCGGCGCCGGTAGAGGCCCCAAGATCGGTCGTCGAGCTGCTGGCGCCCCCGCCTACCCCGCCGCCCGAAGTAGAAGAGGCGAGGGAAGCCAGAGAAAGCGACGTCAAAGAAGAAGCGCCGGCCCCACTCCCGCCGCCGCTCAAGGATACGCGTCGCGAGCCACCGCGTCTGACCGCCCCTGTGGCACGCGAACGTACGGACGAACCCGCAGCGGCCGATCTGCCGCAGCAATCCCCGAAGATCATTCAGCGCGCGCGCGCAGAGCGCTCCGTTCGACGCGGACCCGCGGTTGCCGCTCCGCCGAGCACGGTTCCGGCCTTTCTTGCGGGTCTGGCGGCGGCGCTCGCCGTTGCCGGCGTCCTGTTCGTCATCCTCTGATCGCCCCTCCCACCCACACAATCTTTGGCGCTGGACGATCCGCCGCACGACGCTTCGCCGCGCTTGCGGTGATCGAACGCGTCGCCCGAATTGTGTAAGGAAACGGTACCCGTGCCGCCTCAACTCAGGATCTCACCGTGCCGGACGGATCTGGACACCAGCTCGCCGACGACTCCCTGCGCGCCATACGCTGGTGGCTCTATGGTGTCGCTGCGCTCGTCTTCGCGCTGATCGTTGTCGGCGGCGCCACGCGGCTCACCGACTCCGGCCTCTCGATCACCGAATGGCGGCCCATCATGGGCATCATCCCGCCGCTCACCGACGCCGACTGGCAGGATGCTCTCCAGAAATACCGGCAGATCCCCGAGTATAAGCTCGTCAACAAGGGCATGAGCCTCGAGGCCTTCCAGTTCATCTTCTGGTGGGAATGGGCGCATCGCTTCCTCGCCCGCATGGTCGGCTTCGCGTTCGCCATCCCCTTCGTCTATTTCGCGATCCGGCGGCGCATTCCCGCAGGCATGTCCTGGAAGCTCGCCGGCCTCTTTGCCCTTGGCGGACTTCAGGGCGCCATCGGCTGGTACATGGTCAGCTCGGGTCTCGTCGATCGCGTCGACGTCAGTCACTACCGACTCGCGTTGCACCTCACGGTCGCGTTCCTGATCTTCGCGCTGCTGCTGTGGGCTGCCTGGTCGCTCCTGCCGCGCTCCGACATGCGCGTCGCGCGCCCGGCCGCGCAGCGTCATCGACGAATGGCTGGCGTTCTGCTGACGCTGATTTTCCTGCAGGTCGTGCTCGGCGCACTCGTCGCGGGCATGAAGGCGGGGCTGACGCATAACACCTGGCCGCTCATGGATGGGCAGCTCATTCCCGACGGACTTTGGGTGATGTCTCCCTGGTACCTCAATCCGTTCGAGAACGCGACGACAGTGCAGTTCAATCACCGCATGGTCGCCTATGCCATCGTCGTCGCGTCACTCTGGCAGGCGGCATCGCTCGTGAATGCGGATGACGGCCGCCTCACACCATCGGCATTCGCGCTTGCCGGCGGCGTGCTGGCCCAGGCAGCGCTCGGCATATGGACGCTGCTTGCCCACGTGCCGCTGAACCTCGGCCTTGCACATCAAGGCGTAGCGGCAGTCGTGACCGGCATCGCGGTCTGGCACCTTTTCCTCGCCACGCGGCGCGGCACGGTCGGTTGATCGGCGGGCTTTCGGAAGGAAGCCTGAAGAAACCGTCCGACGCCGCAGTGGGGAGGGAGGTGTGTGGCGATGCGGCGCCGGACAGTTCCTTCGGGCTATGGCCCATTGGCGATCCGCGTACGCTCTGCAGGCTGGTACGCACTCACGCAACAGGGGCCAAGCGCCGATGCGCGATCCCAACGAGCGGGATGTGGGATCGCGTCGGCCTACTCCGCCGACGCCCCCGGTCCGGGTGTCGACGCGAGAACCGAATTTGTTGGCGACGGCCCGATCTGCTGCAACGCGAGACTATGAATGCAGCACCGGAACCGCCGCTCGTTCCTCAAGGCTGCGTCTCACTCGATCGAGGTCTCCGCACGATCCCGCGAAAGAGTGGTCCGCCGCGCTCCTGAAGAGGCTTCATGAAGCCTCTTAATTGCGACGGCATGCGGTCAAATCGGCGGCGCTCGGTGGACTGTCACTCACGTCTCGAATCAGCGACGCAATAGACGTCGCGCGAGCAGAAGGCGCTGATTTTGGTGCGTGAGAGGCCGGCGGGTGGGATCGCGTCGCGCGGATGCCCTCATCAACGCGCGTCGGCGACGGTAAGTTTCGAGCGCTTGATCGGGCGCGCTTCTTCGAGAAGGGGCGTCCGCTCGGCACAGGGAACCGATATGGTCCTGCCGTTCGCGCGATTGAGCGCAAGTGTGGTGCAGTTCGGCAGGCTCGTCGGCAACAACATGCGCGCGACGACGCTCACCTGAGGCTCTGGACGCTTGAGGACGGCGTCTCCGAGGACGGCCCAGAAACCCATGATCTGCCAGATGCTGGCCCCGATCAGGAAGCCGCCGAACGCCCAGCCGAACCGTGCCGCGCGTCCGCCGAACCAACCGCGATCGTCGATCTCGCGCACCAGATCATCGAGACGAGGAGGCGCGCTCTGCACCGCGGGCCCGGACGGCATCGGCCGCCGCCCATAACCCGCTCGCATCGCGGGGGGCGGTCCATTCGTCTTGAAATGAGCGCCACCGCGCATGCGCGCGCTCCTGCTGAGCCTGCCGATCTCGAGCCCCGATGTTGGACTCGTTCAATTGTGTCGACAAGGTGGCAGCCTGTCGAGGCCTAATCGATCGGTAAGTTATCCACAGGCTGCGCCGTCAGATGCGGCGTCCACTACTGCCACGCGCCGGGCTCGAGCGAACGGGCGGCACGTACATGCTCGAAGCGCGGCACAGCCGGCTCTGCTCCTCGTTGCGGCCGCACCGCGTCGGCTCGCCGTTCCGGCTGAAGCAGATGCGGACCTCGCGCAGCCGGTTACCGGGACCACCGCAGGCCACCCCGATCATATCCGGCTTCAGCGCCGGGTTCGCATCCACGAACGCCCGCACGACCGCATCGGGCGAAACCGTGAAATCGTCGTTCGGCATCACGAATCGCTGCGGGATCTTCACCGAATTGTAGAGGCGGCGGGAAAGGCCGTAGTAGCCCTCCGGCGTCAGGCCGGAGCACGTGCCATGCTTGCGGTACTCGTGAATGACGAGGCGTGAACTCGGCATGATGTCGAGCATGCTGTCGATGAGCGGCTGCGGCACGAACGGGCGCGCGCGCGTCGGACAGTTCTCCGGCCAGCCACGCTCATGCTGCGGCCAGAGACCGTGCAGAACGAACGCATAGCGACGGCCGTCGCGGCGATGGCATTGCGGCTCGTAGCGATCACCCCGCAACGACGCGCAGAACGTCGGGCTCCAGGAAAGCACCAGCGCATAGTAATCGAAGCGGCCCGGGACATTGCGCTCCTGATCGCGTCGCTCGTAGGGCGCCTTGCCACCGGGGCCGCCGCCGTACTGCGCCGCCGCAGGCAGCGGTGCGAGCAGTGCCATGGCCAGCATCCACAGCACGATCCGTTCGAGGCTCATGAACCGTTCCTTCCGAGTGCGCGCGTTAGGCAAGGGCCGCAAGGCCGTGCACTATATCGGCCGCGGCAAGGTGCGCAATCGGATTGCGCGCTCACTGAAAAGATGAGTTGCCGTCTACTTCGCCGCCGCCAGCCGGTCGAGCATGCGGCGAACCGCCATGATCTGCGGTCCCTTGCGCGTCAGGTACTCCGAACCTGTGTAGCCCCACCAATCCCAGCAGCCATAAGGATTGGCCGTGCTCGCCGCCGTCTGTGGCATGAGTACGATCAGGCGGTTCGGTCCTGCCCAACGACCATAGCCGCTGTCTTCGATGAATGTATCGCCGACGTCCGCGCGCGATTGCCGGCAGCCATGAAAGACCACGTGGATGCGGCACCCCGCTTCCGTGCGGCAGTGCTCCGGCATGAGCACCACGCCCTCGCGCGCGAGAGAGTGATCGGCGAGATCCTTCGTGAAAGCGTGCTGATCGAAGACAAGCCGCTCGACTTTGGTGCTCGTGTCAGGCGGCGACAGTGTTCCGAGCAAATAGCGCAGCAAGTCGCCCGCTTGGTCATAGCCGCAGTTATTTATGTAGGGCTTACCCGTCACGCTGCACGCACCGCCCTTGCCCTCGGCGATGAAACCATGTCCCGCCGGAATGTCGGCGACGCGTTTGATATGGTCCGCCGGCACGCCGAGCCGTTCGTAGAAATTCAGCGCCGCCAGCCCAATCACCGGCAGGACCGTCTCGTCCTTCGTTCCTGAGAAGAGATAGATGCGGTCGCCCGCTGTAGCCTCGATGGGGTCAATCCGCCCTTCGCGAGCAAAGTCGTGGGCCTGCTCGGCAAGCTGGCTGGGATTCGGCACGCCCCACGCCGCGAGATCATTAGCCATGCAGCCGCTGATCGCGCGCGTGGCATTGATCAGCGCCGAGCCCGGCCCGACGATGCCTTGCGTGTAGACGCTCTGCGCGCAGCCATAAGGGCCGCCCGCAACGAGCGCGACACCCGTGACGATCGTGTTGTGCGCAAGATGGACCTGTCCGGCCATGTACGCGCCCGAGGAGACACCCGATACCGTCGTGCCATCGAGCTGTGCGCCAACCGCCGGCAAACCGGGAACCTCGGTCCGACAGGCCGCGACCAGCGCGAGCAATCCCACGCCGGCGATCATGCCGAGCCTGCGGACAAAGGGTCGAATGAACCGAAAGGTCATGCCGATCCTCTCAACGATCTCTTCAACTTCCCTATCACACCTCGCCAGCCGGCGGCCTCATCATTCGGCAACACCTGTTCGTCGATCTGAGCGACGCCATTCCCAATGACGACTTTCGTCCCGCAAACCAGACAAGTAGTCTCATCACCAGCGCCGGTTGATCCAGCGCCGAGGAATGATCAGCCATGCCGTCTCCAGCGTCCTCCACCCCCCTCATTGCGCTCGACGCCGTCGCCGTCGACACGGAAACGACCGGGCTCGACATCAAAACGGCGCGCCTCGTACAGTTCGGCGCGGTCCGCATTCGCGGCGGGAATGTGCAGGTCGACCAACAAATGAGCCGGCTCGTCAACCCCGGCATCCCCATTCCGCCGCAAGCCAGCAAAGTGCACGGCATCACAGCGGCAGATGTCTCCGACGCTCCCGATTTCTCGATGCTCGCGTCGGATGTGGAACATTTTCTCGGCAAAGCCATCCTGATCGGGCACACGATCAACTACGATATGGCGATCCTCGCTCGCGAACATCAGATCGCCGGTCGTCCCTGGACGCCACCGCGTGCGCTCGACATCCGCTCACTCGCCCGCCTCACGGCCGAAGCTGGTCCCCATGATGATCTCGACAGCATCTGCAGCGCACTCGGTATCGAGATCGAAGGCCGACACACCGCCCTTGGCGATGCCTTGGCGGCGGCTCACGCCTTCGTCGCCTTGATTCCACACCTGCGCGCGCGCGGCATTCGCACGCTCGCCGAAGTAGAGGCAGCCGCACACGCACGGGCCGAGCAGGATGCCCGAGTCAACGGCGGCCTCCTTGCTCCGGAGCTGCCGCCTGCATCGGACCGGACCCGCGCGCTCGTCAAAGTCGACAGCTTTCCGTATCGTCATCGCGTCCGCGACGTCATGAGCACGCCGCCGATCACAGCACCCGACACGGCAACTCTCCAGGAGGCGATGGCGCTGCTGCTCGACAGGCGCGTGAGCTCGCTCTTCGTTGAGTCGCCCGCGCACAGCATCGGCATCCTCACCGAACGTGACGTGTTGCGCGCCGTCGCCGGCAGCGGCGCAAACGCCATGGCGCACAAGATCGACGCGTTCACCTCGCGCCCGCTGCACACCGTCGAGGAGAATGCCTTCGTCTACCGCGCGATCGGCCGCATGGACCGGCTCTCAATTCGCCACCTCGGCGTCATCGATCGCGAAGGCAATGTCATTGGCGCCCTGACGACCCGCAATCTTCTACGCCATCGTGCAAGCACCGCCATGATGCTTGGCGATCAGATCGACAACGCTCCGGACGTTCCAGCACTTGCGCGCGCATGGTCTGGGCTTCCGCAGATGTCACGGATGTTGCTCGACGAAGAGGTGGACGCGCGTCTCGTCTCATCGATCATCAGTTCCGAGATCTGTGCGCTCGCGCGCCGCGCCGCACTCATGGCCGAGCAGCAGCTCGCGGACGCGGGCCGCGGCGCGCCTCCCGTCCCTTATGCGCTCATGGTGCTCGGATCCGCCGGTCGCGGCGAGAGCCTCCTCGCTGCCGACCAGGACCACGCCATCGTCTATGCCGAGGGCGCCCCGGACGGGACTGAAGATCAGTGGTTCGCCGCACTCGGCGAGGAAATCTCGAACATTCTCGATGCCGTCGGCGTGCCGTTCTGCAAGGGCGGCGTGATGAGTAAGAACGCCGCCTGGCGCATGAGCCGCGCGCGATGGATCGAAACCATCGATCGCTGGATCCGGCGCCAGCGTCCCGAGGATTTGCTCAATGTCGATATCTTCTTCGACGCAGTGCCCGTCCATGGCACCCTTGATCTGGCCGAAGATATTCTCGATCACGCCTACGACGTCGCGCAGCGCACGCCTGCCTTCATCAAGCTTCTATCGGAGAGCGCGCGCGGCGCCCGCGTACCCCTGACACTCTTTCGCAAGCTCAAGACGGACAGCAATGGCCGCATCGACTTGAAGATGCACGGCCTCTTTCCGCTTGTTGCCGGCACCCGCGTCCTTGCGATCAAACACGGCATCCATGCCCGCGCCACGCCGGAGCGTCTGCAGGCGCTGATCGACGCGAGCCTCATCGGCGAGAGCGAAGGCGCATCCCTCATCGAGGCTCATCGCACCGTTCTGACCGCCATGCTGGCGCAACAGCTTATGGATACGGAGCAGGGCATCCCGCTTTCGTCGCGTGTCGCTCCGGATCGGCTGAACGAGAGCCTGCGCGCTGAGGTGACGCGGGCTGTCTCCGCCGTCACCACGATGAACGACCTGGTTTCAGAAGGTCGCTTCTGAGCGCGACAGTCTCCCGCGACGGCTCAGGCGTCAATGCGGCCTCAGGCGAGGAAATCGCCGTACATGCGCTGCGCCCACTTGAAATCCTCTTCGAGGAGATCCGGCGAGCGGATATCCACGTCGAGCTGCATTTGCTCCACCGTACCATCAGGCATGAGCTGATAGTCGAACTGCACCGAGATCGCCTCACGCGGTTCTCCGTTGACCATCATGTAGCAGAGATTGTCCGGCAGCAGTGTCTTGACCTCGGCGCCCTTGACACGCTGTCCGATGTACGTTGCGACGATCTTGCCGATGTAGTTCGCGACGTGGCCACTCTTCGGGTAGTGACCGAACTGCTTCGAGATGAAGCCCATGGCGTCGCCGATGACGTACACGTTGTCGTCGGCCTTGGCGTGCAGCATGGTTGGATGGATGTCCGCCCACCCCGTCGGCTTGCCTTCCGCATTCTTGCCGATGAGGTCGGCTGACCAGACCATGTCGGCTGCCTGATGCGGCGGCATCAGAATGGCATCGTCGAAATCGAAATCGCCCGCTGCCGTCTTGATCTTCTTGTTGAAAGGGTCGACCTCCTTCACCGCAGCTCGCGGCACGTGCTGGATGATGTCGGGATAGAGTTCCTCGAAGGCCATCCGAAAGCCCTCGCCGATCGGCATGATGCGCGGCTTGGGATCGAGGATCACGATCTTCGCGGGGATTTTGTTCTTCTTGAAGTGCCACGCCATGATGCACGCGCGCTCATAGGGTGACGGCGGGCAGCGATGTGGCGGTGGCGGCAGCGTCATGACCATGGTGCCGCCCTTGAAGCCGTGGATTTTCTTCTTCAGCGCCACGTGCTCATTGTTGGGGATGTAGGCCGATGGATACGAGAGCCGTGTGTGATTAATGGCCTTCCGGTCATTGCCGAACCAGGGCTCATAAGCATTGCGGATACCGCCCGCCAGAATGAGATAGTCGTAGTCGATCCGGCCATGCGCCGTGCGGACCGACCTCTTGTCGCGCTCGATCGCCGTCACCTCGGTTTGCACGAGCTGATAGCCATACTTGCGGGCCGGCTGCGTCATGTCATGAAGCAGGTAATCCGTGCTGACGACGTCGATGAGCCATTTGTTGCTGATGGGACATGACCAGAAGACCGGATTGCGCTCGAGCACGATGACTTCGGCGTTGGGCACCTGCTCGCGAAGGTGACGCGCCGCCGAAAGTCCGCCCCAGCCACCGCCGGCGATCACGATGCGCGGACGGCCACTCGAGTCACGCGGGAGAAGCGTCCCCTCCCCTGTGATGACTGCGGGCTGAGCAAGAGCAGGAGCCGCGGCCATTGAGGCCGCTCCGGAAATGAGTAGCTGGCGACGATCGATCATGGACGTTCTCCCAAAGGCATGCTGTTGCTCCCGGCCTCTTGGACCGGGTTGGGGCATGGCTGTGAAACGACACGCAGCGCCGCGCTCAGCGCGGCCTGAATGCTTCAGCAGATGTGTGAAAGACGGGCCGCTTCAGTTCCGGCTGAACCCACCGCTCGTGACATGCGGTGATACGGCCCTGACAGGGCACGGCGTCCGGAAACGGCAGCTCATGAAAGCGTATGAACTACTGCCCGGCCGGTCAATAGGAAGCCATGCGCGCAGGGGCGACAGACCTAGAACGGGACACCTACGCCGCCACGCCATGCCGTGCCGCGAAGGCGGCGAGCTCCGGATGCGGCATCGGACTCTCGCGCTGCAGGAAGGAAAGGAGCTCGATCTCGTTGGCATCGAGCTTGCCATCCTTGCCGAGGCTGTCGATCAGCCACTGGCATTCGGCGTCGTCGATGCGCTCCTGCGTTACGATCTCGAGACGCTGCCGTTCGAGCCGCGCCAGCGCGCGCTCCTCGCTCGACTGCATCCGGAAGGTGCTCCACACCGAGCCGGCGCCGCCCGCGACCATGCGGCCGAGGAATTGGCCGATCCGCTCGCGAGCGCTCGATCCGTCCTCTCCCCCGGCCAATGAATCCGCCAGCAGCACGGTGGCGCCGCGCGCATCCGCGTCCTTGGCCCAGACTTCGATCCTGAGCGCTTCCTCGCGCGGCGGGATGTGGTGTCCGAGGCTCGCCAGCACCGACGCGCCAACGGCCTTGACGAAAAGCTCGGTCCACGCCGGTGAGCTCTTGCCTTGCGCCAGCGACTTATTGATCGCAATGAGGACCTCGGCCTCGGCACGCGTGACGGCAATGCCGCCTTCACCCGCGAAGGCATAGAGAATGCGTCGGACGAGATCGATCTCGTTCTGGCCAATCATGCCAGCCTTGAGCATCTGGCCTGCACGCGTCACGCCGATGCCGGAGATCACGGCGTCACGCACCTGCGCGAGCGCGAACGCGGCAAGGCTCGGCGGCGACCAGCGGGCCTTGTCGACCACGTTGATCAGCAGCTCGAGCTCGGTGTTCGTCGCGATATGACCGTCGCGGCTGATGCGCGCGAGCAGCCAATCGGCCTTGTCGACGACGATGTAGCCGTCAGGCTCGGACTGATGAACGATATAGTCGGTGAGCGCCTCGATGAAGAAAGGCGACCAGGTTGGATCGGTCACACGGCAAGCGCTGTTGAGCGAAAGAAGAGCCTCCGCCTCCGACGTCGAGATCGTGCCGTCTTCGTTGAACGCACGGCGCATCGCCGTAACGTCCCCATCACGAATACTTCCACGCGCACTGATCTCGTCGACTGCTACGCCATTCAGAATACCCATAGCGCCTCACCCAGGACCGTGACCAACGATCAGAGGCTAGGTCGATATGGTTACATTTCTGGAAACAGAGATATCCGCGACACGAAAAGTGTTGCGCGCATAGAACAGCTGGCGCGATGTGCCGATCGCGCGCCGCGAAGCTGTACGAGACTGAGCGAACAGGCGCCCGCTCAGCCCGAGATCTCGAGATTGATCGCCTTGGGGCCTTTGCCGCGCTTGTCGGGCTCGGTCTCGTAGGAGATGCGCTGGCCTTCCGCCAGCGAGCCCACGCCCGAACGCTCCACGGCCGAGACATGCACGAAGACGTCGGCGCCGCCCTCGTCGGGCTTAATGAAGCCGTAACCTTTTGTCTGATTGAAGAACTTGACCACGCCCGTCTGCCGCATGCCTGCAATCCTTCTCCACGAGGGTGGTGAGCTGCCCGTGCCTTCAGCTCGGGAGACTAAAACGCCCCTCGCATGACCATGCCCGCGCACGTGCCATGCCATTGAGCAGGTCCGCGCTCCGTTGCATGTCGGTGCAGGCACACCAGCCCGCGTCAAAAAATATCCGACCGTCAAATCATGCGGGCAAAGCACAATTCCGTGAAGCTCCGCCGATGAGGCAGCGTGCCGAAAATACAGGCAATTCGGGCGTTTTGAGCGGGTTCGGTCAGCTTATGCGTTTGACTTCGGCCGTCGCGCCAGCCCCATCCGCAAGCCGCTCGACGAGCGTCGGCAGCAACACGGCGAGGTCCGTTTCGAGCGTGTAGGGCGGATTGAGGACGACCAAGCCCGACCCGTTGAGCCGATCGATAGCCGCCGGCGCACGAATGAAGAGATCGATGGCAAGGCTCTCGCGTGGTGCGACGGCCGCCATGGCCTCGTGGAAGCGCGCGATCGGGCGCGGATCCTTGATCGGATACCAGATTACGTACACGCCGCCCGCAAAGCGGCGCATCGCATTTCGCATGCCCTGCACCAGCCGTTCGAGCTCTCCCGCCTCCTCAAAGGGCGGATCGACCAGGATGACACCCCGCCGCTCCTTGGGCGGAAGCTGGGCCTTCAGCGCGAGCCAGCCGTCGAGGCCGAGCACCTTCGCGCGCGGGTCACCCGCCAGGCTCCGGCCAAGCGTCGCCGCATCCTCGGGGTGCAACTCGTTCGCGACCAGACGGTCCTGTGAGCGCATAAGTGCCAGCGCGAGGCAAGGCGAGCCGGGATAACGCCGCAGATTCCCGTCCGGATTGCACGCCTGGACCGCAGTGAGATAGGGGGCCAGCAGCGGCGCGACGGCCTCCGGCAGGGGTTCTGCCTCGGGGCCGAGCAGGCGACCGATGCCGCCCTTCCATTCGCCTGTCTTCTCGGCGGCCTCGCTGGCGAGATCGTACATGCCGATGCCGGCGTGCGTATCGATCACCCGAAAGGCCGCATCCTTCTTCGCCAAGTGCACGATCACGCGCGAAAGCACCGCGTGCTTCAGCACATCGGCAAAGTTTCCGGCGTGGTAGGCGTGGCGGTAGTTCATGGCTCAAGCGTCGAGCATCCCAGCCGGTGCGTTGTCAAGTCAGCCCAAGCCGCCCGCAATCCTCATGTCAGACGTGAATTGTTCTTGTTTGAGAACTTTGTGCCGCGTGAGATACATGGCTTGTCACAAAGGGCCGATCAGAGCCTTGGACCGAGGACACGCCGAACCAATCATCGGATCGCCTCGGCCTGCGTGACCGCCACGTTGCAGCATCATCGCCGTTCGCCGATCCACCATGCAGAAGCCCGCCGATAGTCCTGCCCCACGCCTTCCCTGGTGGCAGGATCCTCTGTACCGCGTCGTCCACGCGGTCGGGATTACGCAGGTCACGGCATGGGGTACGGCCTTCTACTGCCTCGGTGTGCTCGCGACCCCGATCGCCGAAGAGCTGGGTTTCACGCGCAGCTTCGTCTTCTTCGGCTTCACTATCGCCATGCTCATGCAGGGCGTGGTCTCGACTCCGATCGGTCAGCTTATCGATCGCTGGGGCGGGCGCCAGGTCATGAGTATCGGTGTCGTGCTGATCGCGATCGGCCTCGCTGCGCTCGCCATGGTCACGAATTGGATTGCCTATCTCGCGGTCTGGGCCTTTCTCGGCGTGGCCATGCGCATGTCGCTCTACGATGCAGCTTTTGCCTCGGCGGTACAGGTTGCACCAAGCCGCGGCCGCAAAGCGATCTCGTATCTGACGCTCTATGGCGCATTCGCCTCCACGGTGTTCTGGGTCATCGGGCACCAGCTCTCCGAGGCCATGGGCTGGCGTAACGCGCTGCTCGTGTTCGCCCTGATCAACCTCGTCGTCTGCCTGCCGCTGAACTGGTGGGGGCTCTCCATCCGCGAGACGAGGCCAGAAAACGCCCCGGCCGCAACGATGGCTACGCGCGCGGTGGACGGCGCACCGCTTGAAGGCCGCGCCCGCACGATCGGCATGATCCTCTTCGCCCTCATCATGTCGCTCAACGGCTTCGTTTTCGGCGTCGTTTCCGTGCAGCTGGTCCCGCTGTTCGAAACCGCCGGCATGGCCACCGCCACCGCCGTCTGGATCGCCTCACTTAAAGGCGTCGCGCAGTTCGGCGGACGCGTCATCGAGATCGTCTTCGGCCGCAACCTGCACGCTTTCACGGTCGCGCGCTTTGCCATCGGCGCGCTGCCCTTCTCGCTGCTTCTGCTACTCTTCAGCGAAGGTGCGTTCGCCCCGATCCTCGCCTTCACGCTTCTCATGGGCGCGTCCCAGGGCGTGATCACGATCGTGCGTGGCGCTGTACCGCTCGCCTTGTTCGGCGCCGAAGGCTACGGCCGCGTGCTCGGCCTCATCGCGACGCCGATCCTCGTCGTCAGCGCGCTGGCACCGACGGTCTATGCCTTCATCCTCGACACGTGGGGCAGCACGGTCGGCGTGACGATCCTTCTCGTCAGCGCACTCATGGCCATGGTAGCCATTGAACTGATGGGCCGCTGGTACCGGAAAAATCAGAAAGGCGATTGAAGCGGGGGTACGCCTACCCCGAGCGCGGCCGGATCACATGGTTCTGCACGCCGGCAGCACCGAGCTGCGGCCGCTTCGAGCTCACCAGTCCCGCATTGACGCCCGCCCAGCCGATTTCACCCGAAAGCCGGCCGTACTCGATCTTCGGGCAGCGGTTCATCACCACCTTGATGCCAGCAGCCTCCGCTTCGGTCGCCGCCTCGTCATTGCGGACAGCAAGCTGCATCCAGATGACCTTGAGGCCGAGCTTATCCTTCAGCACGATCGCCTCGCGCACGATCCCGAGCGCAGCTTCCGAATTGCGGAAGATATCGACCATGTCCACGGAGCCATCGATCTCACGGAGGCTCGCCAGCACCTTTTGCCCAAGGATCTCCTGCCCCGCGAGCCCAGGGTTGACCGGAATGACACGGAAGCCCTTGCCGAGCAGATACTTCATGGCGAAGTAGCTCGGCCGGTTCATGTTGGCCGACGCCCCGACCATCGCGATCACTTTGACCTCGTCGAGGATCGTCGCGATGTAGGCGTCGTCGTAGCGGTCGTGGTTCATGCGTGCTCAGGAGCTCTGCGGCGGCGGCAGTTGCGGACGGCCATGTTCGTCCAGCGGCCAGAACGGGTTGTAGGCGATCTCCCAAAGAAATCCATCGGGATCTGCGAAGTAACCAGCGTAGCCGCCCCAGAACACTTTGCGCGCCGGCTGGGTGACGCGACCGCCCTGCTGCGCAGCGAACGCCATGGCCGCGTCGACGGCTGCCTCGTTCTCCAGGTTGATCGCAAGCGACATGCGCGAGCGCTTTTCGCCGCTTTCGATCTCGGTGTTGGCGTCTTCAGCCAGATCCTGCCGCCCGAATACGGCAAGCACGACGCCGTTCATGTCGAAGAATGCTACGCCTTCACCGTCGACGCCAGCCGCACGAAATCCGAGGCCTTCGTAGAAGCGGCGTGAGATCGCCACGTCGGCAACGCCGAGAGTTATGAGCGTCACCCGCTGCGGGACCATTCTCAATCACCTTTCCAGGCGGGCGGACGCTTCTCGACGAACGCGCCGATGCCTTCCTCGGCATCCCGATGCATCATGTTGCGCACCATGACCTCGCTCGCGTAGGCATAAGCGTCTGCCACCGGCTTCTCGACTTGAGCGTAGAACGCTTCCTTGCCGATCCGGATGGTCGCTGGCGATTTGCTCGCAATAATGCGACCGAGCGCGATCGCAGCATCGAGCGCCTGACCTTCCTCCACCACGCGATTGACGAGACCGTAGGCCGCCGCCTGCTCCGCTCCAAGCATCTCGCCGGTCAGCAGCATTTCCATCGCGCGCTTGCGCGGCACGTTGCGCGTGAGCGCCACCATCGGTGTCGAGCAGAAGAGCCCGATGTCGACGCCGGGCGTCGCGAACTTCGCCGCAGCTCCCGCCACCGCGAGATCGCAGGTCGCAACGAGCTGGCAACCCGCCGCCGTCGCCACACCTTCGACGGCCGCGATGAAGGGCTTGGGGCTGCGCATGATCGACGTCATCACAGCCGCGCAGCGCGACATGGTGAGCGCGTAGAAGCCGCGCCCGCCATCCGGATCGCCACGATGACTTGTCAGTTCCTTGAGATCATGACCGGCGCAGAACGCGGGGCCTGTCGCCGCCAGCACGATCGCGCTCACCCCGCGCTCACGGGACAACCGGTCGATCGCGGACTGCAGCGCGTAGAGCATGTCGAGGCTCAGGCTATTGCGCGCCTCGGATCGCGTGAAGGTCAGGACGGCAATCGCATCATGGCGCGCCTCGCTTATGAGCGAAGTGCTGTCCTTCAGGGTGCCCGTCGTCGGCGATCCACCATCCTGCATCCGGGTATTCCTTGCGCGATCGCGGCGGCCCCCGGGCGGGCGCCCCGCGCCCCCCGCG
>JAEZRM010000088.1 GCA_023412805.1 Pseudomonadota bacterium
GGGTTAGGGTGAGGGGCGGCGGCATGCGCCGACCTCGCATATGAGGCCGCCCCTCATCCCGACCTTCTCCCCGTAAACACGGGGAGAAGGGGAAGATCGGCGTGCGACCCTTCGAAAGGAACCACACACATGCAATCCCTGCTACCCATCGCCACCGAGATCGCGGAGATCCTGAAGGCGCGCAAAGAAACGATCGCGATCGCGGAGTCCTCGACGGGTGGGCTGATCAGCGCGGCGCTGCTGTCGGTGCCGGGGGCGTCCGCCTACTACCTCGGCGGCGCGGTGGTCTATACGCGGCAAGCGCGATCGGCGCTCACGACCATCACCGACGACGACATGCGGAAAGTGCGCTCAGCGAGCGAGCCCTATGCGGCGCTTCTCGCCAAGCAGGCACGCGAAAATCTCGGCGCAACGTGGGCGCTCTCGGAAACCGGCGCCACGGGGCCGACGGGTAATCGCTATGGCGATTCGGCGGGCCATTCCTGCATGGCTGTCTCCGGCCCCGTCGACGCCGTGATCACGCTGGAAACGGGCTCACCCGACCGCGAGGCCAACATGCGCGCCTTCGCAGCCCGCGCGTTGACGCTGCTGAAGGACACGCTCGCGAAGGCCCGCTGAACTACTCCGCCGGCTGTGTTTGCGACCGTGCAAGAACAGTCTCACGCCCTGGCGCGGGATCGAGCGGCACGAGCAGCGACAGCATGAGCGACGTGAACGCGATGCAGGCGCCGAGCCAGAAGATGATCGAGTAGTCGATCGTCCCGAGCAGGCCGAAGCTCACGGGGATCGCCACCGCGGCAATGTGGTTGATGGTAAAGGCGACCGACGCCGTCGCCGCCATGTCAGCTGGATCGCCGATCTTCTGGAAGTAGGTCTTCTGCGCCAGGATGAGCGTGAAGAAGATGCCGTCGATGATGAACAGTCCTGCCGCGACATGAGCACTGTCCGTCATCGCGTATCCAATGAACACACAGATCAGCACGCTGTTCTCGAGCATGATCGTGTTGCGCTCGCCCCACTTCTGGACGAGACGGCCGAGCCGCGGCGCGAAGAATGTGTTGAGCGATGACGTGACCAGCATGAGCATGGCCATGTCGGCCACCGAGTAGCCGAACTTCTTCACGAGCAGGAACCCGCCGAACGCCATGAAGAGCTGGCGCCGCGCGCCGCTCATGAACGTCAGCGCGTAGTAGAGGCCATAGCGCTTGCGGAAGACAAGGCCCGAGCGCTGCCGCACCGGTCCCTCGAAGCGCTTGAAGTAGAACATCGCGACGACGGTGAGGAAGGCGCACGACAGCCCAAGGATGGCGTAAAGCACCGCGTAGTTGCGCCATCCGAGCCACCACACGATCGCGAGGCTGCCGTAAGCGACGAACTGCGCCGCCGCGCCCGCACTGATGATGCGGCCGATAAGAGAGGGCGCCTGTGCCTTCGGCAGGAGCTGAAGCTGCAGCGATGTATTGACCGTCTCGAAATAGTGAAAGCCGACCGACATGATGAAGGTCGCGATCAAGACGCCCATGAGTGTCGGATTGCTGCCCGTCAGCGCGACGCCGAGCCCCAGCAGCACGAGCGCGATATAGCCGAGCACTTGCTCGCGCATGATCACGAGCCAGAAAGCTACCGTGAACGCCAGAAAGCCCGGGATTTCGCGCACGGTCTGCGTGAGTCCCGCCTCGAACCAGCCGAAGCCGACCGCCTCGATGGTGTAGTTGTGCAGCATGGCATTCCAACCGGCAAAGCCCAGCCAGTTGATGAAATGCAGCGCCATCAGGAACCGAACGGCCGAATGAATGGCCAGCGGATCTGCGGAACGAGGGTCGGTCATGTGGAGCCCCGTGAAATTGCCATGGGACGCTGCGCCGCGTCGCGAAGCGCGTCAACGGCATATTTCGCAGAGTTGCTTTCTCTTAGTGCCGCGGGCTGCTGGGAAGGGGTGCTGTCGCTTCCTGACGTAATGCTATGCCCGCGGCGCCCATGCGGTCAGGTCGCCAACCGCTGGAACGAGCGCGACACGTCCCTTCTCCCCGTCCTTCACGGGGAGAAGGTAGGATGAGGGGCGGCGGCACATGCCGGCGTCTGCGATTTTGCCGCCCCTCACGTCGTGCTGACGCCAGAGGCGTGGCCCTCTCCCCGCAAGAGCGGGGAGAGGGGAATTCTGTGACCGGCACTTGCGGCGCACTCACCCCTCGTCCTTCATCACCTTGCGGATGACCGGCGTATAGCGATCGCCATCGCCGGCCATGATCGCCTCGTCGAAGAGCGTCGCGACGAGATCGGCACCGCGCGCCTTAATGCCGGCCGCCTTGGCGAGATCGCGCGCGTAAGAGAGATCCTTCTGGCCATAGCGCACCGAGAAGGCGCCCTCCGGATAGTCCTGCGGCAGCAGATGCTTCATGCCGTGATTGCGCAGCACGAAGCTGTCGGCGGAACCCTTCGACATGGTCTCCAACAGCAGCTTGCCGTCGACGCCCGAAGCTTCGGCAATCGAAAGCGCTTCCGCAACAGCCATGGTCGTCTCGAACACGACCATGTTGTTCATGATCTTCACCACCTGCCCCGCGCCGACGTCACCGCAGTGTGTGATCTCGTTACCCATGGTCTCCAGGATCGGCTTCAGGCGTGCGAAGACTTCCGCCGATCCCCCGACCATGATCGAGAGCGTGCCGTCGACGGCCGCACGGCGCGTGCGCGCGATCGGGGCGTCCGCAAAGTCCGCGCCCTTGGCGGCAAGATCCGCAGCAAGCTTGCGCATGAGCGCAGGCGGTGCCGTCGACATATCGACCAACGTCTGGCCAGAGCGCATGAGCGCAACGAGACCCGATGAGCCGTCCGTAACGATCTCCACCTCGCGGCCGCCCGGCAGGCACATGATGATCACATCGGTAGCTTGGGCGAGCCCCCGCAGCGACGTCGCAATCCCGACGTTATCGGCCTTCAGACGCTCGAGGGGTTCCTGGCGCTGGTCGAACGCAACGACCTTCCACGGGCCTTTCTGGGCGAGGTTCCGGCACATGGCTTCGCCCATGACGCCGAGGCCGATGAAACCGATCGTCGAAATGCTCATTCTCTTTCTCCGGTATTCCCCGCTGGGCGCGAAATCAGCATCAGTCGCACGCACTCTTCCTATAAGGGCCATATTCGGCAAGCGCGAGCCGCTGCTGTGCCATGTAATCCCGCTCCTCCACGAGGTAGCGCGCGACCGCCTTGCGGAAACCAGGATCGGCAATCCAGTGCACCGAGTATGTCGGCGTCGGCATGTAGCCGCGCGCGAGCTTGTGCTCACCCTGCGCACCCGCTTCGACACGCGCGAGCTTCATCGCAATTGCGATCTCGATGGCCTGATAGTAGCAAAGCTCGAAATGCAGAAAGGGGTGATGCTCGATCGCGCCCCAGTAGCGGCCATAGAGGCAGTCGCCGCCGATCAGATTGAGTGCGCCTGCGATGTACTTGCCGCTGCGCCGCGCCATCACGAGCAGACAGCGATCACCCATGGTCTCGCCGAGCAGCGAATAGAATTTGCGATTGAGATAGGGCCGCCCCCACTTCCGGCTGCCCGTATCCATGTAGAACTCGAAGAACGCATCCCAGTGCGCTTCGGTGATATCGCGCCCGCGGAGATGCTCGATACTGAGGCCGGGAATGCTCTGCGCCTCGGCGCGCTCCTTGCGCACGGCCTTGCGCTTGCGCGAGGCGAGGCTCGCGAGAAAATCGTCGAAGGTTGCGTAGCTCGCATTCTGCCAGTGGAACTGCTGGTCCGTCCGCTGAAGCCAGCCGGCATCGGCACCAATGCGCGACCACTCATCCTCGGTCAGAAAAGTCGCATGCACGGACGAGGCATCGGCTTCCTTGGCGAGTGCGACGGCGCCGGCAAGCAACAACCGCTCGCGCATCTCCGCGCCCTCACCTGCACCGACCATGAATCGGCGACCCGGGACAGGCGTGAACGGCACGGCGATCTGGAGCTTGGGATAGTAGCTCCCGCCCGCCCGCTCGTAGGCCTCGGCCCAACCATAGTCGAAGATGTACTCGCCCTTGCTGTGGCTCTTGAGATAGCAGGGCGCGACGCCGGTGATCGCGCCGTCCTGCTCGAGCGCCAGATGGCAGGGCGACCAGCCCGTGCGGCGACCGACCGTGCCCGAGCGTTCGAGCGCCTGAAGGAACGCGTGCGTCGTGAAGGGATTGAGCGTTAGCGGATCCGGATTCGCGAGCGCGTCCCAGACCGCGGCATCGATGCTGTCGATCGCGGGATGCACGCGGACGTGCGGCTCGGCACTCGGCTCAGCACTCACCGGCACCTCTCCCTGCGCTGCTTCGTGACCGCGCCAATAAAAAGGCGCCCCCCAACAGGGAACGTCGCGGCGC
>JAEZRM010000091.1 GCA_023412805.1 Pseudomonadota bacterium
TGCGGGGGCTGGTGATGCTGGGGTTTGCCCGCCCGCAACTGCTCACCGGGGCCGCACGCCAGCAGATCCTCGTATTCGAATGTCGATCGCCTGTCCGCCATGGCGTCCTTCGTGCTGCCCCCTTGGATGCCCGTCTTCCGAAACGCAGGATTGAAGGCCCGCGCGTATCTAGCACAATCAGCAAAACTTCAAAAAGGCAAACGGCAGGTGCGTCAAGGCGCTTTGCCCCAACACGCTTGGAAAAGCCGACACTTCGGCCGCCACCGAGTGCCTTGTTTCGTGCAATGGCGGTGACTATAGTTGATTGCAACCCGAAGCTTTCGGCCGACTCCCGGAGATGCAAGAAAAAATAAGAATTCCGACCGACCCCGACCTGGAGCAATTCCTGCGCCGCGCCGGTCTCAGGCCGACGCGGCAGAGGTTGTTGCTCGGCTCCCTCCTCTTCGGCTCGGAGGATCGCCACGTCACAGCCGAAATGCTGCACGCGGAAGCTGTTGCGGCCGGCGAACGCGTGTCACTGGCCACCGTCTATAACACTTTGCATCAGTTCAAGCGCGCGGGCCTTTTGCGCGAGATCGCCATCGAGGGATCGAAGGCCTACTTCGATACCAACACGTCGAATCACAATCATTTTCTGATCGAATCCGAGGGTCGTCTCATCGATATTCCCGGCCCCTGCGTCTGCATCGAGCGGCTGCCGGTGGCACCGGAAGGCATGCGCATCTCGCATATCGACGTGGTGATCCGGCTGGTGCCCAAGAGGCCGCTCGACCGCTGAGGACAGCTCTCGGCAACAATCGGTGTCACCGGATCACCTCGCCGCTGTAGACGCCCCACAACTTGTTCTGTTCGATGTAGCCCCGGAAGTCACCGATCACGACCAGACACCAGCGGGCGTCGCAGCTGCTGATGTTCGCGATCACACCGGCTTCGACGATGGCAACGGGGCGAGCCCGCGCGCTGTCGTCGTTGCGCAACGGGATCCGCGGCGGAGCCTCGCCCTTCTTGAGCTCCCAGGGAAGCACGAGCGCAGTGCGCCTCCCCGAAATCATCGAGTGCAGAACCCAGCCTGTCGAGCCTTCGGCGTCGCGAATCTGCCGCCAGCCCTCGAACTCGTTCAGCACCTCGACCGGCAGACCCGCCCTGCTGAAGACCCAGGATGTGGGGTAGTCCGTTCCCGGCCCGCTCCGCAGATTGACCCGATCGGCCTTCAGACTGACGAAGCGCGGGATGGCAAGACCACTGGCGCTGCCCTTTTTCTGCGACAGACCTGCAGCGGGCTGGGCCGCGGCCACCGGAGGCAAATTCAGCATGCAAAGCGGAACGAGCAGCGCTGCCAGCGCGGCTCGTAACAACATCGCCATTCATCCCTCCCCGCAATTTTCCCTCAGCAAGTCCGGTGTCGAGCCGCACTCCGGACGGCTGCCGCGCACCCTGGACCCGAGGCCATGAACCCAGATCTGCTCCAACTCTTTGTCATTGCGTTGGCCTTCTGTTAGACAAATTCGAAGCAGGAAAGGCCACCCGAAGACGCCGCGCGGCGCGGCTTCAAGCGCAAGAGAACGACAGAATCGCCCATGGCAACCACGGCCAAGAAACCTCTCGTCATCGTCACGCGCAAGCTTCCCGAAGTCGTCGAGACTCGCATGCGAGAGCTCTTCGACGCGCGACTCAATGTGGACGACAGGCCGATGAGCCAAGGCGAGCTCATCGAGGCCGTCAAGAGCGCTCAGGTGCTGGTGCCGACCGTCACGGACCGGATCGATCGCGCGGTGCTGTCGCAGGCGGGGCCCCAACTGAAGCTGGTTGCGAACTTCGGCACCGGTGTCGACAACATCGACCACGATACCGCCCGTAACCGCGGCATCATCGTCACCAACACCCCCGGCGTGCTGACCGAAGATACAGCCGATATGACGATGGCGCTGATCCTCGCCGTGTCGCGAAGGCTGATCGAGGGGACGGCGTATCTGAAGGAGCACAACAACGACTGGCCCGGCTGGTCACCCACCTGGATGCTGGGCCATCGCATTTACGGCAAGCGCCTCGGCATCATCGGCATGGGCCGCATCGGACAGGCCGTGGCCCGGCGCGCCCGCGCGTTCGGGTTGCAGATTCACTATCACAACCGGCGACCCGTTGCGGAGGAGATCGAGCACGAGCTGGAGGCGACCTACTGGGACAGCCTCGATCAGATGCTGGCGCGCATGGACATCATTTCCGTGAACTGCCCGCATACCCCGGCGACCTATCACCTGCTCTCGGCCCGCCGCCTGAAACTGCTGAAGCCCACGTCCTATCTCGTCAACACCGCGCGCGGCGAAGTGATCGACGAGAACGAGCTGGCGCGGCTGATCGAAGCCGGCGCAATCGCGGGCGCGGGCCTCGACGTCTTCGAGCACGAGCCGGCCGTCAACCCGAAGCTGCTCGCATCGAGTCGCGTGGTCGCGCTTCCGCACATGGGGTCCGCGACGCTCGAGGGCCGCATCGACATGGGCGAGAAGGTCATCATCAACATCAAGACCTTCCTCGACGGCCACGCGCCGCCCGATCGTGTCTATCCGGCCATGTTCTGAGCTGAGACACGGAACTCACGACTTATCCGCGGGTTATCCACAGCGTCGGGCGCCGGTAAGTGTCCGCCCGATGCTATGTTTTCCAAACGATTCGCCCATGCTTTGTCTCTGCGTGCGGGCACCCGTGAAAGGGGAGGCCGGACATGGCAGATGGCAGCAGGACGATCGAGATCGAGGCGGAAGCCGCGGCAGCGGAAGCCGCTCGCGAGGCCAAGGAAGAAGCCCTCCAGCAGCATCAGTCGACGTTGCCGGCGCCTTCCGGAAAGCGCAGCCAGCGGGTGCGGCGCGGCAAGGGCGACTGGCACGAGTTCTCGATCAACGTCTGGATCACCAACTTCAACTCCGTCGAGTTCGGCATTTTCAAGCACAGCCGCAACCGCGCGAAGTCACGCCAGTTCACGACCGACATGGACGTGTTCGCCGAGGTGACGGAGAACGGCGAGCGCACGGGGCTCATCGCCTACCGCGAGGAGCTTTGGAAGAAGAAGGAGGGGATGGACCGCCGCCTGGTGCTGCGCCTTTTCGGCGACAAGCTCAACTGGCGCGCGACCATGGACCTTATGCTCGCGCGTTCGCTGCAGCTCACGATCGGCGCCCGCGGCATCCCGGTTTCCGCCTATTCGGTCAATACGGGCGAGCAGGTCCACAACATCTACGTCGAGCGCTCGGCCAACAAGTGGCCGCTCATGCCGGAGCACTATTCCTTCTTCGTGCTCGATAACCACCAGCCGATCTTCTATCGCCTCAGGCGCGATATGATCGATCTCGGCGGCGACTTCAAACTGTACGATGCGGCGGGCAATCTCGTCGCGTACCTCGACGGCGCCATCTTCACAATTGGAGGCCGGTGGCACTGCCGCATTCTTCGCGAGCACGCGGATCCACGCCTGCTTCACGTGTTGAAGCTCTTTATCGGCAAGGAGATCTTTGCGCGCGACGTCCGCCGTCATCTCAAGGACCTGTACAGCGACGTTCGCGCCGGCCGGATCATCCCGAAGATCGACCGCCAGGAAGCCGACCTCTACATGAACCCACGGCGGATGCGGTAGCGGCGACGGCGCCAATTTCGACTATATTTCAGCGCATGTGAGTTCCCGGTCCTGCGGGAGGTTTGCGCATGTTCAAGCTGTCGAAGCTCGTGGTGGCTGCCATGATGACATTGACGTCGCCAGCGCTTGCAGTGCGCGCCGCCGAGCCGTTCCCTCTGCCCAGTGCCGATCCGGCTTCGCTTGGCCTGTCGACGAACGGCCTGAAACGGATTGCCGACACGCTCAATGCGGACATCGCGATGGGCCAGATCCCTGGTGCCGTCCTTCTGATCGCGCGTCACGGCAAGATCGGTTACTTCGAAGCGTTCGGCGACCGCGATCCTCAGACGGACGCGCCTATGACGACGGATGCCATCTTTTCGATCGCCAGCATGACCAAGCCTATGGTCTCGGTCGGCGTCATGATGCTGGTCGAAGAAGGGAAGGTCGCGCTCTCCGATCCTATCGGGAAGCATCTGCCGGAGATCGCCGAGCTACGCGTCGCCGAGAACCCGAAGGCTGACCGGCGAGAGGTCGAGACGCGGCCGGCGAAGCGCCAGCCGACTGTCGAGGATCTTCTGCGCCACACGTCCGGCATGACGTCGGGCAATCGCGGCAAGGCGGCCGTGCACAAGCTCTGGCCTTACAGTGGCGCCCGCGCCGCCGTGAACATGACAGGCGAGGAGCTTCTCGAAACGATCGCCAAGCTGCCTCTGCTGCACGATCCCGGCACGTCATGGGACTATGGGTTCTCGACCGACGTCCTGGGCTTGCTCATCGAAAGAGTATCCGGCCAGAAGCTCTCGCAGTTTCTGTCGGAACGTCTCTGGAAGCCGCTCGGCATGGCCGATACCGCGTTCGTCATTCCCAAGGACAAATGGGAGCGCTATGCGCAGGCGTTCGACAATAGCCCGCGCACGGGCAAGCGGCAGCGGGTGCTGCACGCGGAAGGGAAATCCCTCAAGTACGAATGCGGTGGCGGGTGCGCGGTATCGACGGCGGCCGACTACGTTCGCTTCACGCAAATGCTGCTGAACGGCGGCACGCTCGACGGCGTCCGCATACTCAAGTCCGAGACCGTTGCCGATATGACCTCCAACCACCTCGGCGGAAACTTCGGCGTGGATGCCGAGGGCACACGCCCTGGCTTTGGTTTCGGATTGGGCTTTGCGGTGCGTCTCAAGCCCGGCACGGCGTCGGCGCCGGGCAGTGTCGGCGAGTACAATTGGGGTGGCGCCTACGGCACTTACTTCTGGAATGACCCGACGCTCGGCCTCACGGTTGTCTTCATGTCTCAAGCTCCAGGCCCCATTCGCTACCATTATCGCAAACTTCTGCAGAAGCTCGTCCATCAGGTGCTTGTTCAATAGCTGCGGCTACGTTCGCAAATGCAGCACAGCGCGCCGGCATGAGCTGCCCGGCATCCGCGGCGTAGTTCCGCCATGTGAGTTGGTCTATTCTTTCGCCGCATCCGACGCCGCAAAGAGCGTCGGGCCTGACGGGAGAAAACCAGCCCATGACACTCGCGACATCCATGAAAGGTCTATGCGCGGCAGTGATGATGGTGCCGCTCGCAATGGACGCTCATGCAAACGGCAAGGATCCCTTGCCGCGCGTCGATCCGGCGACTGTCGGCCTCTCGGCCGAGCGCCTCGCGCGTATAGGGGCGGCGCTCAAGAGCGAGATCGAGAAAGGACGGCTGCCCGGCGCGGTCGTCGCGATCGCGCGGCGCGGCAAGCTCGCGTATTTCGAGTCCTTCGGCGCGCTCGACCCGACGACAAAGGCGCCCATGCCGCATGACGCGATGTTTTCGATCGCGAGCATGACCAAGCCGATCGTCTCTGTCGGCATCATGATGCTGCACGAGGAAGGCAAGCTCTCGATTGCTGATCCAATCGGCAAGTATCTGCCGCAGATGGCGAACATGCATGTCGCTGACGTGAAGACGGATGCGAGCGGTGCGGCGACGGTCGAGAGCAAGCCGGCGAAGCGGCAGCCGAGCGTCCAGGACCTTCTGCGTCACACATCGGGCATCACCTACGGCGCGCGCGGCAACACGCCCGTGCACAAGCTCTGGCCGGGCGGGTCCGCATCTGCCGCCACGACCTACACGAGCGCCGAGTTCATCGAGAAGATTGGTAAGCTGCCGCTACTCTACGAGCCCGGCACGGTGTGGGATTACAGCCTTTCGGTCGACGTTCAGGGGCTCATTATCGAAGCGGTCAGCGGGCAGCCTCTGGCGACCTTCCTCTCCGAGCGCATATTCACGCCCCTCGGCATGGTCGACACGGCGTTCTCTGTGCCCGATGGCAAGAAAGACCGTTACGCCGGTGCCTTCGCAAATGATCCCGTTACCGGCAAGCCGCAGTCGGTACTCCATGCGCGGACGGGCAAGCCGCTGAAGTTCGATTGCGGTGGCGGCTGCCTAGCCTCGACGGCGAGCGACTACATCCGCTTCTCGCAGATGCTGCTCAACGGCGGCGAGCTCGAAGGCAAGCGTCTTCTCGGTAAGCACACCGTGGCCTACATGACCGCCAACCACCTCGGCCCCGAGATCAAGAACAATGTGGCCGGGCTCGATGCCTCGCGCCTCGGTTATGGTTTCGGTCTCGGGTTCGCGGTGCGCGCCGAGGACGGCATTGCGGGCATTGCCGGCAGCGCGGGCGACTACAATTGGGGCGGTGCCTACGGAACGTACTTCTGGAATGACCCGAAGGAGCAGCTTACGGTCGTCTATATGGCCCATACGCCGGGTCCGATCCGCACCGAATACCGTCGCCTGATGCACGCTCTGGCGCTGCAGGCGATCGTGGAGTAACGACAACGGCGGAAATGCCGCCCGCCCAGTCATTGCCGTCAAACGGAGAGAAAGCCATGCCGTTCGCATCGAACCCCGGTACCGTCCTCCAACGGGCCGCGCCCGCGGAACTTGGATTCGATGTCGGGCGGCTCGGCCGCATTCGCGAGGCGATCGATCGCGAGGTAGCAGCGGGCATGATCCCCGGCGCGGTTGTCGGCATCGCGCGGCGCGGCAGAATCGCGCTGCTCGAAGGCTATGGCTTTCGCGACAAGACGGCGGGCACGCCCATGTGGGCCGATGCCGTCTTCTCCATTGCCTCCATGACCAAGCCGATGGTTTCGGTCGGCATCATGATCCTGGCCGAGGAGGGGCGTCTTCTCCTCGGCGATCCCGTCTCGAAATTCCTGCCGCAGCTTGCCGGCATGAAGGTCGCGAAGTCGACGACGAGCGATACGCTCGAGACGGTGCCGGCTGAGCGCGAGATGACCGTGCAGGATCTGCTGCGTCACACGTCGGGCCTCACGTATCAGAACCGCGGCACGAGCGCCGCCTATCGCGCCTACCCCGTGCACGGCACGAGCGCGACGCTCGACAAGGAGGAATTCCTCGTCCAGCTCGGCAAGGCGCCGCTGCTTTACCAGCCGGGCTCGACCTGGGAGTACGGTCTCTCGACCGACATTCTCGGCTTCATCATCGAAGCTGTTTCGGGACAGCGCCTCGGCGCCTTCCTCTCCGAGCGCCTGTGGCAGCCGCTCGGCATGGCCGATACGGGCTTCGAGCTCACCGACCACACGCGCGAGCGCTATGCCCGCTCCCTGCCGAAGGACCCGCTGACGGGCGATCCGCTCGTCGTGCATCACGCGACGGGCAAGCTCTCGAAGTGGGAGTCGGGCGGCGGTGGCTGCGTTTCGACTGCGGCGGACTATCTGCGCTTTACGCAGATGTTGCTCGATGGCGGCGTCGGCAACGGTCAGCGCATTCTCGGCCGCAAGACCGTCGCGCTCATGACGTCCGATCATCTCGGCGACAGAATCGTCAATCGCATTGCCGCCAGCATGGACCCGGCATTTGACGGCTATGGCTTCGGCCTCGGCTTTGCCGTGCGCAAGCAGCAGGGCATTGCGGCGGCGAACGGCACGCCCGGCGACTACTATTGGTCGGGCGTCTACGGCACGTACTTCTGGAACGACCCCGCCGAGCAGATGACGGTCGTCTCCATGATCGTTGCACCGGGCCCGATCAGGCTGCGCTACCGCCAGCTCATTCGCACCCTGGTGCTCCAGGCCATGACCGACTGAGCCGCGTCACCATCAGGATTGCATGACATGACCGCCGCCCCGACCGGACTGCACGCGCTCGCCCAGGGCGTGATCCTCTCGCCCTTTACCCGCATTCGACGCCTCCTAGACGGTGTGGAGCCGGGGATGTCACCACCCATCGAGCTGATGGTCGGCGAGCCGCGCGAGGTCATGCCGAGCTTCGTGCCGGACAGGATGGTTGAGGCGAAGGATACGCTCGCCAAGTATCCGCCGATCCGGACGAGCGAGGAGCTGCGCAAGACCATTGGTGCCTGGATCGAGCGGCGCTACGGCATTGCGGGCACGATCGATCCGCTGCGCCATGTCCACCCGCTCAATGGCTCGCGTGAGGGGCTGTTCTTCGCGATCCTGCCGGCGGTCGGGCGCAAGGTCGTCGAGGGCCGTCCGGTCGTCCTGCTGCCGAACCCCATGTATCACGCCTATCTCGGCGCGACGTACGCGGCGAACTGCGAGCCCGTGTTCCTGGATGCAACGGCCGAGACGGGCTTCCTGCCCGATCTCGACGAGCTGGAGAAGCAACCCGAGGTTCTCGCGCGCACGGTCGCCTTCTATCTCTGCTCGCCGGCCAATCCGCAGGGTGCCGTCGCAAGCCCCGACTACATCCGCAAGGCGCTCGCTCTCGCGCGCCAATACAACTTCATGCTCTTTTTCGACGAGTGCTACTCGGAGATCTACACGAAGGAGCCGCCGATCGGTGGCCTGCAGGTCGCGGCGCGCACGTCCGAGGGCTTCAAGAACATCATCGTGTTCAACTCGCTCTCCAAGCGGTCGAATCTGCCGGGTCTGCGCTCGGGATTCGCCGCGGGCGATGCCGATTTCCTCGAAACCTTCGCTGAGATTCGCAATCTCACGGCCCCACAGATGCCGGGTGTCGTCCAGCACGCCTCCGTGGCCGTGTGGAGCGAGGAGCAGCACGTGGCCGTCATCCGGCAGGCATATCGGGCCAAATTCGACGTTTGCGACGAGGTTTTAGGCGATCGCTTCGGCTACAAGCGCCCTGCCGGCGGCTTTTTTCTATGGCTCGATATGAGTCATCTCGGGGGTTCTATTCCCGCCACCGTAACTCTTTGGAAACGCTGCGGTGTAAAGGTTGTCCCGGGTGCCTATTTGGCACAGCCGAATGCACGTGGGGTCAATCCGGCGGAACAGTACATTCGTGTCGCGCTTGTGCACGATGTGGCCACGATCCGGGAGGCGCTCCAACGTGTCGTATCAATCGGGGCGTAACAGCAACTTGGGATCATGGCGTTGCAGGGCTCCAGCTATGAGCCGAGGCCGATACTTCCACACCCGTTGGAAGAGCGGCTGAAGGGCAGCTTTTGGCGGCTCGCGGGAATAGTCCTCGCGACGCTGACGGCGGCCGGCTGGCTGAGCCTCATCTCCTGGTCGGCCGCGGACCCGAGCCTGACTCACGCGGCAGGCGGCGCGACGCGCAACTGGATGGGGCCGCTCGGCGCCATCTTCTCCGATCTCCTGCTGCAGTCCGTCGGTCTCGCGGCCATCTTCGGCATGGTCATCGTGACCTTCTGGAGTGCCGAGCTCATTCTGCGCCGGCGGCTCATCGATGCGCGCTGGCGGATCATCGTCGCGCCTTTCGCACTGCTGGTGCTTGCCGGTGCCCTGGCGTCGCTGCCGGTGCCATCGAGCTGGCCTCTGCATCACAGTCTCGGCGGCGCGTTCGGCGGCATGGTCCTGAAGGTCGCCTCGAGCGGCTTCGCTCTCATCAATCCCGGGCGGGCTGGCCTCGTCGCGGGGCTCATGCTTTTTGCTGGTGGCATGTGCGCGCTGTCTGCCGCGCTCGGTCTCACGCAGCGTGAGTTTGCGCTGCTCTGGCAGCGCGATCCGCGCGCAGAACCGAGCGTCTTCGGCGAGGCCATGAGCGGCCTGACACAGCGTCTCAAAGCCGGACGCCGTAATTGGCGCCGCCCGGACGAGCACCACGACTTTTACGACGAGCCCGACTTCGTGCCGCCGACCGGCCCGATGATGCGCTACGCCGAGGCAACCGATCGCAGACCGGTCCACCGCGCGCCTGTTCCGCCGCCGCAGCAGCCTCACATCGACGATGACGTAGCGCCGACGACTTTCGACACGGCAACCGAGAAGCAGAGCCGCATCATCGCCGAGCGCTTCGCGCCACCCGGCGGGCGCCCCCAGCGTGGGCCGAGTCTGGAGCGCGAGCCTGCCTTCGAAACTGAACCCGTGCGCCCACAGCCTGCCCCACAACCAGCGCCGCCGCCACCGCGCCGCCGCGCTGCGCGTCCGCGCGGTTTCCAGCGCCCATCGCTCGACATTCTCCGCCGTCCGCCGCCTTCAAAGCAGGGCGCCGAGATCAATCACGCCGTCATGCGCGGCAATGCGCGCCTGCTCGAGGACGTGCTCGCCGACTTCGGCGTGAAGGGCGAGATCAAGGATATTCGCCCCGGGCCTGTCGTCACGCTCTACGAACTCGTACCCGCGCGCGGTACGAAATCTGCTCGCGTGATTGCGCTCGCCGATGATATCGCGCGTTCCATGAGTGCTGCTTCGGCGCGCATTGCCGTCGTGCCGGGGCGCAATGCCATTGGCATCGAGCTGCCGAATGCGCGGCGCGAGTCCGTCTTCCTGCGCGAGTTGCTCGAAGCCGAGCCATTCACTGCCAGCGAGGCGCAACTACCGATCACGCTCGGCAAAAGCATCTCCGGCGATCCGATCGTCGTCGATCTCGCGCGCATGCCGCATCTGCTGATCGCGGGCACGACCGGTTCAGGCAAATCGGTCGGCGTGAATGCGCTGATCCTTTCGCTGCTCTACCGCCACTCGCCGGAGACGTGCCGCTTTCTCATGATCGATCCGAAGATGCTGGAGCTTTCCGCCTACAACGGTATCCCGCATTTGCTGACGCCCGTCGTCACGGACCCGCATCAGGCAGCGGGTGCTCTCGAATGGGTCGTGCGCGAGATGGAGGAGCGCTACCGGCGCATGTCCAAGCTCGGCGTGCGCAATATCGAAATGTTCAACACGCGCGTGCGCACGGCCGCCGAGCGCGGCGAAAAGCTCGCCCGCCGCGTGCAGACGGGTTTCCATCCCGAGACCGGCAAGCCGATGTTCGAGAGCGAACCGCTCGACTATGCGCCCATGCCGTTCATCGTCGTCGTGGTCGACGAGTTCGCGGATCTGATGGTGGTTGCGGGGAAGGAAGTGGAAGGTGCCGTGCAGCGTCTCGCGCAGATGGCGCGCGCGGCCGGCATTCATCTCATCATGGCGACGCAGCGCCCGAGCGTCGATGTCATCACCGGCACGATCAAGGCGAACTTCCCGACGCGTATCAGCTTCAAGGTGGCGTCCAAGATCGACAGTCGCACCATTCTCAACGAGCAGGGTGCTGAGCAGCTCCTCGGTGCTGGCGACATGCTCTTCTCTGGAGCCGGCAGTGCGGTCATGCGCGTCCACGGGCCGTTCGTCTCCGATGACGAAGTCCAGCAGGTGGCGGATCACCTGCGCGCCCAGGGCGAGCCCGCGTATGTCGATGTCATCCTCGACCATGCGCCGGAGGACGAGGAGACCGATCCAGAGGACGAGGCCGACGAACTCTTCGATCGTGCCGTGGCGCTGGTTGTGCGCGAGCAGCGCGCCTCGACGAGCTTCCTGCAGCGGCGCTTGGCCATCGGCTACAATCGCGCCGCCGACCTCATGGAGCGCATGGAGCGCGAAGGCCTGGTCGGTCCGGCGAACAACGTCGGCAAGCGCGAGATCCTGATGGGGCCGGGCGACAGCGACGATCTCGCCTGAATTCCTCCGCGCTCACCATTATACGACTAAAGTAGTAATGGTGCGCCGCACAATCATATTGCAATGCACAAAAGCCCGCCCTACATACCGGTCGCGGACAACTTTTCCTGCATGCGCTGGCATCGCCAATGCTCATGCAACCGAACAATTCAAGAAATGGAGCAGTCAGATGAATGAGCACTTCACGCGCCAGGCCGAGCAGTTCATGGAAGCCGCCAAGGCCGCAAAAATCCCCGAGAACATCCAGGCTCTGGCCGAGCAGGGCGTGACCCGCTCGCAGGGAGCTTTCGAGAACCTCAGCTCCGCCGCCAAGGATCAGGTGAAAGCTGCCGAGGAACTCACGCTCGCGACGCAGGCCGGCATCAAGACGATCGGCGCGAAGATCATGGACAACACGGTCGTCAATGCCGAGGCAGCTTTCGACGCCGCCCGCGCTATTGCCCGCGCCGGCTCGGTTCCCGAGGCCCTCCGCCTTCAGGCCGAGTTCTTCCAGCGCCAGTTCGCGGTCGCCGGCGCGCAGACGAAGGAGCTTTTCGAACTCTCGACGCGCGTCGCCACGAACACCTTCGAGACGGCCCGCAAGCGCGGCTGATCGACGGCATTGATGTTTCATTGATTGCCAAGGCTCGCGGGAGCAATCCCGCGGGCCTCTTTTCTTGGAACGGCCTAACGGCCGGCGCGCGGTCGCGCTCTCATGAAGGGGGCCGCCGCTTTCCTACGTGGTGCTATGCCCGCGGCAGTCATGCGGCGAGGTCTTATCCGGCGCGGCCGCGATCGCGCCTTTAGCGCGAGCGAGGTCGCGGCCTCCGGCTTCGCCGCGTGCGCCTTCTTCCCCCTCTCCCCGCCCTTGCGGGGAGAGGGCCGGGGTGAGGGGCGGCGGTATACCCACGCGTCGCGCAGGGGCCCCGCCCCCCCTCCAAACCCTCTACCCCAAAAGGAAGGGGAGAAGGGGCAA
>JAEZRM010000150.1 GCA_023412805.1 Pseudomonadota bacterium
GGATATGACATCTTCGCGATAAAGGGAATTGGGCTTGTCCATACTCCTTTATTGAGGGATTTTCTTCGCAGGAGAGTCTCGCGGAGAGATACCTCATTGGTTGAGTGGCACAATCCCGCTCACTTGCGATAATTAGGGCTTATCGAAGGATGGGGTTCTCGCCCCGCGGCAGCTGAGCAGCCGTTCCGTGATAGAACTGGCTGCTCGGAATCGGTTTCCGTCTGCTGGGTGATGATCTCGCCGAGCCGCTGCTCTAGCCACGAACACATTCGCAAGTTTTTGTGCCTAGTCCCGACGGATTCATCTTCTGGTTCGGGAGGATTCGACGTTAAAAGGAATTATCTCCTTCGTCGAACATGCTGTTGCGGCGAGTTGAACACAGCTGCAAGCCTCTGACCGTTCTTGAACACTGAATCGAAGTATGCGGCCTGTGCACTATCTCCGGCAGCCCTTAGCACGTCACGCGCCGACGCGATCTGGATAAGCCCTTTCCTCAATGTTGTCCGATCTCGTGTCCGTCTAGCGAGCTCGATCAAAGCCATACCTTGGCTTCCGGTGGTACCGGCCCAGTTCCGCGGGACTCGACGGAACGCCGATTCTTCAAGGGCTTCGCGATACGCAACTACCGCCTCTTTCAGCTGCTCGGTACCACCCTTGCGCTTTCCCAACCCCAAGAGGGCAGTACCGAGATTGCTCTTCGCCAGCGCCCACTTCAATGGTACTCGATCCCGGATGTATTCTTTGAGAGCTTCGCGATACGCCGCCGCCGCCTCCGCGAATGAGGTCGTACCGGTCTCGCTCTCACCTATCCGCAAGAGTGTACTGCCCAGGTTATTCTGCGTCGCGGCCCAGACCAATGGTACCCGCTCGCGGGTGTATTCTTTTAACGCATTGCGGAAGGCGGCCACTGCCTCCCCAAGCCGCGCGGGATTATTCTCGCGCTCACCGAGCCTCAAAAGTACGGCACCGAGGTTATTTTGGGTCATGGCCCAGTCGAGCGGCACGCGTTCGCGGGTGTACTCTTTGAGCGCTTCACGATAGGCAGCCAAACCTGCCTCCAACTGGGCGTTGTTGCTTTCGCGCTCCCCAAGAGCACTCAGCACATTGCCGAGGTTGTTTTGCGTTGAAGCCCAATCAAGTGGTACCGCTGCTTGGGTTCGCTCCTTGAGCACTTCGCGGTAGGCAACGACTGCCTGTTCAAACCGGATGGTACCGCTCTCGCGCTCACCGAGCGCAGTAAGCACGCTGCCGAGGTTGTGCTGTGTTGTCGCCCAATCAAGCGGCGCAAGCTCTCGCGTTCGCTCCTTCAACGCCTCGTGATAAGCAAGTGCCGCTTGCTCTAGCCGGTCGGTTGCTCCTTCTCGCTCACCGATGTCGTGGAGAACTGTGCCCAGATTGTTTTGCGTTTCGGCCCAATCGAGTGGCGCGCGTTTCCGTGTCCTTTCTTCGAGTGCCTCGCGAAATGCAGTTAGTGCTTCCTCGAGCCGGCCTGTGTCGCTCTCGCGCTCACCAAGGGTTCCGAGCGCGGTACCAAGATTAGTTTTCGCTGTAGCCCAAACCAACGGCATTTGCGCGCGGGGAAAGTAGTCGACCAATCGCCGGAATCGATCCACTGCAGAGCGCAGCGCATCGTTGTTGCCGAATTCTTCGCCCAGCTGATAGAGAGCTTTGGCTTCGTTTCCGAGATACCTAACGCGCTTTCCAAGCTCGCCACTTCCGGATGGCAGGGTCTCGGCGGCGCTCGCGAAATGTGTTGCTGCCTCGCCATACCGCAATCGCGTCATCGCGATCTCACCCCGCTCAGCCAAGGTCTCGGCGAGATCAGTGGACAAGGCGTCGATTGTTTGCTTCCTCTCGGAGATGATCTGAGCAAGCGCCGCATCGGCATGAGCCAGCTCACCCGCCTCGACCGCTTTTTTTGCTTCGATCTTTAGAGCGGCAACCGATGGGCTATCGCCGGGTTGCACTGATGCGGCGGTCTGAAGTTCCTTGAAACGCCCCGCAATTTCCACAAGCTTCGCGGCGAGCCGCTCCGGCGGCACGTTCGACTCGCCGAGAATTCCTAATGCTGCGCGAATTTGGCGTTCGTTAAGGTCGAGCTTCTCCCTCAAAAGTAAGATTATGTCTCGATGGGCATCGACGAGTTTCTCCAGGTCATAGGTGCGCGCTTTTATTAAGGCGTCGAGCACTTCCGGCGGTATCCCGCAAGCGACAGACACGGTGCTGGATTCAACATTACCGCCGATTGAAGAAGCGCATGAGCTCGCTTCGGTGCGCCCCCTGAGATCCTGTGCGACAGTTATCCCAGGCTCGCCAACCGACAGTGCGACCGCGACAAAGCAAGTCAACCAGCCCATCCTTGTACGCCGAGGGCCGTACACGGAAATCACTTTGATTTAGTAGAACAATCGGTTCTATACGTCGCACCGGCCGTGACGTTCGCGCCCGTGACATCTCCGCCGATCGCGACAGAGCCGCAGCTGGCCTCAACGTGGGCCGAACTCGCGTCATGCGATTTGCCTGGCGGAAAAAGGTAAAGCGCAGCCGCCCAAATTCCGGATATTGCGATGACAATACCCCCTCCGAGCCAGGCCAATATCTCACGGTTTCGCTTTTCTCGGAAGAAACCCCAGAGTTTCGTCATCAGCTTCATCATTGGAGCGCAACTCCGCCAATCGAGCCACACGCGAAGCTACTGTAAATTGCACTCGGAGAAAAGGACGAGGTCAGCACTAAGAACACTTCAGCCAGCAAGCATCCTTATTCGCCCGGCGATCACCACAAATTCCGGAAAAGCTGCTCTCACGCAGTTGCTCTAAGTGCCTGAACGGATTTTCGCTTTTAGGCCGGTCTCGGTGAGGCGGCGAACGGCTTCAGGCCGTGTGAGCGAGGGATCCTTCTGACTTTCAATCCACGCATCGATGGCCTCCAGAAGCGCAGGCTGAACCCGCACGCCCAAGAACGTTCCCTGCCCAGTCGCCGGCCGGCCCCTCGATTTCTTGATAACATATTTGTTTGACTTCGCCATATTTTTTGTTATCATAAATTTCAAGCCGAAAGAAGGCTGCCACCTTCTCTCGGCTCTAACCATCGACACGAGGTTGTTCATGCCGAAGGCTGATTCCGACAATAGCACGACTTTGTCTCGAGATACCGCGCTTTCTAATATTGCGGTTGCGCCCCTTAGCAGGACACCTCTGATTGAACAGCCCGGCGATGTACCGCCGGCCAATCTGAAGGAGCGTAAGATGAAAAAGGCCGCACTGAAGAAAGCATCTCAAACCCACGGAGGCGAGCTGGCTGCCCAAGCTCCCCGGCCTGCAACGGCCAGCGGGCCGCGACCTTTCGTTGAACTCGTCGAGGTCGGCGCCGACCCCATTATGGGCCTGCTAAACAAGTATGCCGCCTGCACAGCCGAAACCATTGCAGCGCACGAGCAATATGCCACCGCGGAAGAGAAAGTTCCGCTTGAGATGCTAAACGAGGATCCCAAGATCAAACTGGTATCGCGCCCAGAGCGGTTTGCGCGGTCTCACGAAGAGATCGAGGCCTATCGAGGAAAAATCACAGTGGCGTGCGAGAATGCGACCCATAACAATACCGCGGAGTACCGGGCACAGGTGATTGCGGCGAACACGAAGCACTTTGCCGACATGCATAGAGAGCTCGACGAAGAAAGGGCTCGCTATGATGCCATTTATCACGAGACCGGCTACGATGTAGCCCTCGCACGCGTCAAAACTGCCTTCAAAGCGGAAAGAGCTGTTCTCGAGGAAATCGCCACGACCAAGCCTACGACCTTGACGGGAGTGATCGCCTTACAGGCATTTCTCGTGACGATGTTGTCGGAGGGTACCGATGACGATTTCGACGTTGTGCAGGCTATCAGCCGAAACTTACTGGACGCGATGGCAACGATAGGCCGACGGCCAATCCCTGCAGTGACCGCATACCGGCATTTCGGATAGTCCCGAGCTATCAGCGGCGGCGGTCATCGTCTTGGCCGCCGTTTTCGTGACGCGCGCGGCCACGATTGAGGGGCTCAGGGAGCTGAGGCCAAGGGACGCGCAGAAAAGTTCGCCGGCACTCGTTGAGGGCCAGACTGGCGACTTGGCATTCTAGAACGGCGCATGCCAACAGCGGCAACTCCGGCACAAATCTTTCACCACGACAATGAGCTATATCCGGTCCGCCTCGCTCTTCAAGGGAAACGCGGCGAGTTTCGCGCTGAAGTAGGTCCTATCGATGTCAGTTGGTGTCAGTTTTTGTCAGGTGCCTTCCGAAGCGGCTTCCACGCATGCTTCCTATCCAAGGAAGGGAGTTCGCCATGAACGAGAGCTACAGTTCGGCTGACCTCGCGAGAATGCTGGGTGTTTCGCTTGACACCTTCTATCGCACTCGGGAGTGGCGGCATGAGCACGAACGGCTGCCACGGCCAATCAGCGAACGGGGCAAGCTTCGCTTCGAAAGGACTGGCATCGACGCCTGGTTCAAACGTTACCATCCCCTACATCCCAGCGCCCCAGCTAATGACCTCATCACACTGCCAGATCCGGTAAGCGACGATGAGCACCGTGCGCGCCTCGCCGCTGCATACGGCAGCCGTACGGCGCCGGCGCACTCGTGATCGAAGAAACCTCGACATGACCGTAGAGGCATTTCCACTGCATTGGCCAGAAGGCTGGCCGCGGACTCCCGAATGGAAGCGGGAGTCGGACGGTCGCTTCGGCGGCAAAACATATGGCCTGACGATGGGCCGCACGCGCGATCAGCTGGTTGCTGAGCTACAGCGCTTGGGCGTCAAGAGCGTGGTCATTTCAACGAATGTCGCTCTTCGGCAGGATGGTCTGCCCTATGCCAACCAGAAGGCGATCGCTGACCCTGGCGTGGCCGTTTATTTCGGACTGAAGGACAGGCCACTGGTGATGGCCCGCGATCGCTTCAAGACCTTGGCCGGCAATCTCCGATCCCTGACGCTGGCCATAGAAGCCATGCGGCAGCTCGAGCGCCATGGCGGCAGCACAATGATGGAGCGTGCCTTTCAAGGCTTTGCAGCCATTGCTCCGCCTGACTGGAAGAAGCCATGGCGGGAAGTGTTCGACGTTAAACCCGATTGGAGCGGCGACGTCGCTGCGCTGTACCGGGCGAAGGCTCGTAATCGTCACCCCGACGCGGGCGGCAGCGATACGCTGATGGC
>JAEZRM010000070.1 GCA_023412805.1 Pseudomonadota bacterium
GCATTGGCCGGACTCCTTCGAATGGGTGACAGCCGCACCGAGGCGCGACGGGGAGGATTTGATCTCAAAATTGTTTGTCGGTCAACAAATATTCTGCTAACGTTCGGCCCGAACCCTGCAGCGAAGAGCCATGTCTGACCTGAATCGAACCTCTGCCGGCAAGCGGTCCGGCCCCCTGGCGGGCGTACGCGTGCTCGACCTGACCTCGGTCGTGCTCGGGCCGGTGGCCACGCAATTGCTCGGCGACTACGGCGCCGACGTCATCAAGGTCGAGGCTCCCGAGGGCGACCTGATGCGCGCCAACGGCGTTTCGAAGAACCGCGGAATGAGCTCGATCTTCCTGTCGGTCAATCGGAACAAGCGCTCGCTGGCGATCGACCTGAAGACACCCGAGGGGCGGGCGGCGCTGGAGCGGCTGCTGCCGACCGTCGACGTGTTCGTCCACAACATGCGCGTGCGAGCGATCGAGAGGCTCGGCTTCGGCTACGAGGCGGTCGCTGCGATCAACCCGGGGATCGTCTATTGCGTCGCCACCGGTTTCGGACAGAGCGGCCCTGACGCGCACAAGCCCGCCTTCGACGACGTGATCCAGGCCGCCTGCGGTCTCGCGAGCCTGATCGGGCACGAACGCGGCGCGCCCGACTACGCGCCCACGCTGCTGGCCGACAAGACGGCCGGGCTCGCGACGGCGAATGCGATTCTCGCTGCGCTGTTCCACAAGGCGCGCACCGGCGAAGGCCAGTATGTCGAAGTGCCGATGTTCGAGACGATGGCGGCCTTCACGCTGACCGAGCATCTGGGAGGGCTCACCTTCGACCCGCCGCGCGCCAAGGCCGGCTACGCGCGCCTGCTCGCCGGCGGACGCAAGCCCGCGCCCACGCGCGACGGCTTCGTCGCGATGCTGCCCTACACGACCGCCCACTGGACGGCGTTCTTCCGCCAGGTGGGTCGCGAAGATCTCGCGAAGAAGTACGACCTCGAGGATCGACACGAACGCAACGCCCGCATCAGGGAGCTCTATGCGGACATGGCGAGCGTCACGCGCGAGATGACGACCGACGAGTGCCTGGAGCTTTGCCGCCGGCTCGATCTGCCGGCCACGCGGATCTACTCGATCGACGAGTTGCCCGAGCACCCGCATCTGAAGGCGGTGGGATTGTTCCAGCGCGTCGAGCATCCGACCGAGGGGCCGATCGTCAGCATGCGGCCGGCGGCGCTGTTCTCGAAGACGCCGGCCGAGCTTGCGCTGCCTGCACCGACGATCGGGCAGCACTCGGAGGAGATCCTGCGCGAGGCCGGTCTCGAAGAGGCCGCAATCGACAGGATCGTGTCCCGGAAGCGCGCCCAACAGAAATAGCAATCGCCGGCAAGCTTGCCGTAGACCGAGGGAGAACCAGACCGATGAAGAAACTGTTACTGACTGCTGCGATGGCTTTGCTGACGCCGCTCGCGATCGCGAAGGGCGCCGCCGACTTCCCATCGAAGCCGATCCGCATCGTCGTTCCTTTCACCGCGGGCAGCGGCTCCGACACCGGAGCGCGCGTCTACGGGGAGATCCTGTCCAAGTTCCTGGGCCAACCGGTCGTCGTCGAGAACAAGCCCGGCGGGTCGGGCTTGATCGCGATCCAGACGGTCAAGGCGGGCGAGCCCGACGGTCACACGATCATGCTCGCGAGCAACTCGCCGATGACCGTGAATACCGTCGTGTTCAAGAAGCTGGCTTACGACCCGGTCAAGGAGTTCAGGCCGGTTTCCGGGCTCGGCCGCGGGCCGCTCGCCTTCGTCGTCAATGCCGACTCTCCATACAAGACGATTCATGATCTCGCCGAGGCGGCCAGGACAGGCAAGCGATCGCTGACGGTCGGCAACTACTCTGCCGGCTACCACCTCGTCGCGGCCTGGTTCGGTACGGTCACCGGCGCGGAAGTCACGCACGTTCCGTACAAGGGCGGGGCGCAGATGATGAACGATCTCATCGGCGGGCAACTCGACACCGGTGCGATCGACTTCGGCGGTGCCTTGCCACTGATCAAGGAGGGTCGGCTGCGTGCGCTGGCCATCACGTCCGGCGAGCGTCATCCCGACTTCCCCGACGTGCCGACGATGAAGGAAAGCGGCTTCCCCGAGTTCGAGACCTACGTCTGGACATCGTTGTTCGTTCGCGCGGAGACACCGGACGACATCACCGAGAAGCTCGCGGACGCGATGCAGAAGGTGCTCGAGACCGATGAAGCGAAGGCTTACCAGGCGACGATTCCGTCGACGGTGATGCGCTTCGGTCCCGACCAGATGCGCAAGTTCCAGCTTGCCGAGATCGAGCGCTTCCGCAGCGTCGCGAAGGCCGCCGGAATCGATCCTCAGTAATTCACGCAGTTCCTACGACAAGACCCGAGGAGATGAACCAATGAGAAAACTGATTGCCTGCGCCGCGCTGTTCCTGGCCGCGCCGCTCGCGCTCGCACAAGCGGCTGCGGACTTTCCGTCCAAACCGATTCGCATCATCGTTCCGTTCAATGCCGGCAGTGGCTCGGACGAGACCTCGCGCGTCTACGGCGAGATCGTCTCCAAGATGCTGGGCCAGCCGGTCGTCGTCGAGAACCGGCCGGGCGGCAGCGGCCTGATCGCGATCCAGACGGTCAAGGCGGCCGAAGCCGACGGCCACACGATCCTGCTGGCGAGCAATTCGCCGATGGCGGTGAATCCGGTCGTGATGAAGAACCTCCAGTACGACCCGTTCAAGGATTTTCGCCCGGTCCATGGGTTGTCGGTCGGTCCGGCCGCGCTTGTCGTGAAGGCGGACTCTCCGTACAAGACGGTGAACGACCTGATCGAGGCCGCCAAGAAGGAAAAGCGCTCGCTGACGGTCGGCAACTACTCCGAGGGCTATCAGCTCATCGGCGCCTGGCTCGGCACGGCCGGCGAGGTCGAGGTGAGCCACGTGCGCTACAAGGGCGGCGCACAGATGGTCACCGACGTGATCGGGGGGCAGATCGACATGGGGATCAACGACTTCAACGGTGTCGTCCCGCTGATCAAGTCGGGTAAGCTTCGTGCACTCGCGATCACGGCCGGCAAGCGTGACGAGACCCTCGGCGACATCCCGACGATGATCGAAAGCGGATTCCCCGAGTTCGAGACCTACGTCTGGGCTTCGCTGTTCGTGCGTTCCGAGACGCCCGACGCGATCGTGAAGACCCTGGCCGACGCCTTCCATGCGGCGCTCCTTTCGGACGAGGGCAGGGCCTACCAGGCGTCGCGGCCGGGCAAGCCGATGATGGAGTCGATGGACGAAATGGGCGAGTTCCATCGCCGCGAATACGAACGCTTCAAGCGCGTGGCGGAGGCCGCCGGCATCAAGCCGCAGTAATCCGATGCCCGCGCCGGCGCTCGATCCCGCACCCGTTCCGACAGCGCGCCCGCGTCGCCGCACGCAGGCCGAGCGACGCCAGGAGGCCGAAAAGCGCCTGCTCGATGCTGCGCTCGAGGTCGTTGCCCGGCGCGGCTCGGTTCGCATG
>JAEZRM010000160.1 GCA_023412805.1 Pseudomonadota bacterium
CCCGGGGCCATTGTTGTAACAACCCCGGCCGGCACCCGCGGGCGGGCCGTCTTCGTTCGTGGCCTCCAGTCAGGTCGAGTAGTTCGTGAACGCCGTCGTCGTCGCGCGCGCATTGTGGTCCGTGACCACGCAGACGAGGGCGGGCTTACCGGCCTTCACGGCCTCCATCGCCCGTTCGAGCGCAGGGCGGATATCGTCCGGCTTGTCGACCCACTCACCGTGCCCGCCAAAGGCTTCGGCGAACTTGTCGAGACGCGGATAGCCGAGATCGCGGCCGGGCTTCTCCTTGTTGGGATCACCCGTCCATCCACCGTTCTGGCTGATGATGGTCAGGATCGGCAGATCGTGACGCACGGCCGTGTCGAATTCCATGGCATTCATGCCGAACGAACCGTCGCCGTGCAGCACGATCACCTGTTTGTCGGGCATCGCCACCTTCGCGCCGATACCGAACGGCATGCCGACACCCATGGTGCCGAAAGCACCTGAGTTGATGCGGTGTCGCGCCGTATATTGCGGAATAGCCTGACGGCCGTAGTTCAGGATTTCCTGCCCGTCCACGCAGAGCACGCAATCGCGATCCATGAAGTCGCGCACCTCCTTGCACAGACGCAGCGGATGGATCGGCGAGGCCGGATTGGAAAGCGTCTGTTCGGCTTCGGCCATCTTCTGAACATTGCGCGTGCGCAGGCGCTCACGCCATGTCTCGTAGGTCGCCGGTGTGACCTTACCCGCAATGGCTGCCGTCAACTGCTGGAAGGCGACCTTCGCATCGGCGACGACGCCGACATCGAGCTTGCGCGGCGAGGAGGCGACCTCGATCGGATCGACGTCAACGCGCACGATCTTCGCATTGGCATTCCAACGCGGCGGCGCGGCATGGCCGATGATGTAGTTCATGCGCGTGCCGACGACGAGAATGAGATCCGCATCGCGGAAAGCAGCGGCGCGCGACGTCAGATAGCAGTATTTGTGATCCTCGGGGATCACGCCACGGCTTTGCGGTGTCGTGTAGAAGGGCACGCCCGCCGCCTCCACGAACGCCAGCATCTCCTTCTCAGCCTCGGACCATTGAACGCCCGAGCCGGTGATGAGCACGGGGTTCTTGGCCTTCGCCAGCAACTCGACAATGGCCGAGAGATCATTGGCGCCGATTGCTGGGCGCGGGCGCTTCGCGTGATCGTAGGGATCGGGGTATTCGATCTTGGACTCGTCGACTTCCGCGTAGAGGATGTCACCCGGCATATCGAGGTAGACAGGTCCCGGCTTGCCGCTCATGGCGTGCTTGACGGCGAGATTGATCAGCTCGGGAATGCGTTTGGTGTGATGCACGCGGTCGGCCCACTTCGTGCAGGGCTTGAACATCGCGAGCTGGTCGATGTCCTGGAAGGCGCCGTGATGCCACGTCACGACCGGCGCCGCACCACCGAGCGCGATCACCGGCGTGCAATCTGCCCAGGCGTGCGCGATCCCGGTGACGAGGTTCGTCACCGCCGGCCCCGAAGCCGCCATGCAGAACGCCGGCTTGTTGCGCAGCCGCGCATAGGCGAAGCCGGCCATGGCAGCCGCCTGCTCGTGGCGCACGTCGATGCCGCGCAGACCGAGCTTCATCGCGGCTTTCTCCACGGCCATCATGGGGGCACCCATGATGTAGAAGAAATCGCTCACACCTTCGTTCTTCATTGCTTTGGCAATGATGTCGGAACCAATAGCCATCGGGGAGTTCCTCTCTGATGATTTCTGTTTCAGCGGGCAGGCGCAGCGCGCGCTAGATCACCTGCTCCTTCTTGAGTGTGTCGAGATCGCCCTTCGACAGGCCGAGCCAGTCACCGTAGACATCGGCATTGTCCGCGCCGAGAATGGGCGAGGATTTCACCGGCACGTAGCTGTCGGAAAGTTTGACCGGCCAGCCCGGAATGACGACTTTGCCGCGCGCCGGGTGGTCCACCTCCACGAAAATCTCGCGCTCGCGCATGCTCGGCTCGTTCATGAGCTCATCGGTGTCAAGCACGGCACCGCACGGCACACCCTGCTCGCCGAGGATCTGCATGGCCTCGTGCTTCGTGTAGTCCTTGGTCCAAGCCTGGATATAGGCATTGATCTCGTTGACGATCTTCACGCGAAGCTGCGGTGTCGCAAAACGCTCATCGCCCTTCAAGTCCTCGCGCCCGATCACCTTGAGCAGGCGCTCCCACTGAATGTTGCTTGCGCGGCTCGTGTAGATATAGACGTAATCATTCGGTCCGCCCGGCTTGCACTTGAACACATCCGACGGTGCATTCGTGCCGAGCACGACCTGGTTACCCATGCGCGGGCATGGCTTCTTGTGCAGAAGCTGAGAGGCGTAGGCAATGCGGCAGTAGTTGACCATGGCATCCTGCATCGCGACCTCGACCTTCTGGCCGCGGTCAGTAGCCGTGCGCTGATAGAGCGCCGCGAGCACACCGATGCACGCGTGCAGACCCGTGCCTGTATCACCGAGCGTGACGCCGGGCTTGATCGGCTTTCCGTCGCCCTCGCCCGTGATGCTCATGACGCCGCCCGCCGCCTGCGCAATCATGTCGAAGGCGAGATGCTTCTCGTAAGGGCTGCCTTTGCCGAAGCCTTTGACCGTCGCGTAGATGATGCGCGGATTGATGCGCGACACTTCTTCGTACGAAAAGCCGAGCTTCTCGATCACGCCGGGCGCGAAATTCTCCGCGAAGATATCCGCCTTGGCGATGAGCTTGCGCAGCATGTCCTTGCCGCGCTCATCCTTGAGATTGAGTGTGACCGAGCGCTTGTTGGCGTTGAGCAGCATGAAGTAGTAGCTGTCGACGCCCTTGATGTCGGTCGAGGCGCCGCGGCCCTGCTCACCGCCGACCGGATTTTCGATCTTGATGACGTCGGCGCCGAGCCACGCGAGCGTCTCGGTGATCGACGTGCCAGCCTCGAACTGTGTGAGATCGACGACTTTGATCCCTGCCAGCGCAGTGCGGCCGGCTTCTTCCCTGCCTGGGGACGACATGGCTCCTCCCGGAAGCTTGTTGTTTGGCTATCCGAGAGTTTGCTTCGTGCGCGGAGGAGGCGCAAGCGCGCACCACGCGCTGCATGACTGCTAGGCGCCTCAGCTACGCCGCTGCGGTCCCCAATCCGCGATCCACAAGGAGAATGCTGTCGCGATGCCATAAACAGCCATCGCCACACCGACGAGCGCAAACAACTGCCACGCCGGTGCATTCATGCTGACGAGCCACAAACCACCGATCAACACGACGAGCAGACGCGCCGTTCCGGCCAGTACCGGCCCGAGGATCTTTCCAGATCCCTGCGAGGCAAAATAGAGGCAGAGACCGAGGCCGAACAGGCCATAGAAGGGGCCGGCCCAGCGCAAGTACGTGCTCGCAGATGCGAGAATAGCGGGATCGCTCGTGAACAGGCCCGCCCACAACTGCGGATAGAGCGTGACGACGAGCCCGATGACGGAAAGGCCAACCGTCGAGACGATGCCTGCAGTCCACGCAACGCGGCGCGCTCGCGCGACGTCACCGGCACCGATGGCCATGCCGACCATGGGCACGCTCGCAACCCCGATCGCGAACGTGATCGGGATCAGTAGGAACTCCAGGCGCGCGCCGACGCCGTAGCCGGCCAACGCTTCCGTGCCGAGTTCCGAGACGAGGCGCGTGATGATCAGGATGGACAGGATCGTCTGCAACGGCGAGATGCACGCAATCGCGCCGACCTTGAGAATGTCGCGCAGCATATCCCAGGATACCGAGATCGCCGAAAGCTTCAGTGTGATGCGCGCACGCCCCCAAGCCAGATGCCAATAGAGATAGAGCGCGCCCGCCGAGAACGCGATCACTTGGCCGAGGGCAACGCCTGCCATACCGAGGCGCGGCACCGGCCCGAGACCGAGCCCGAGCAGTCCACCAAGTACGATCTGCGCAGCCGCGACCACGAGCAGCACGATCGACGGCACGACCATATTGCCCGTGCCGCGCAGGATCGAGGCGAAGGTGTTCGCGAGCCAGATCGACGGCGCACCGAAGAACACGACATTCGAGTAGGCCAGAGCCTCGGCCAGCACACCGTCGCGGCCGCCGAGCAGAGCATAAATGGCCGGACCTGCGAGCTGGAACAGCGCGAAGAAGAAAAGCCCCGCGGTGGCACCGATCAGGAATGCATGTTGTGCGAGTGCAGCGGCGCGATCCAGATTGCCTGCACCGAGCGCGCGGCTGATCGCGGAAGAAATGCCGCCACCCATAGCGCCCGACGACATGGTCTGCTGGAGCATGACCATTGGGAATACAAGCGCGAGGCCGGCGAGCGGCAGCGTTCCGAGCAAGCCGACATACGCCGTCTCGGCGATCGCGACGAGCGCGGTCGCCGCCATGGCAATGCTCGTCGGCAAGGCGAGACGCAGCAGCGTCGGCAGGATGGCGCCGGCCAGCAGAGGGTGTGGCGCTGCACCGCCCGCCGGCGGTGGCGCAATCGACGTCGTGGTCATGGCAGTTCTCTCAGACCTTGCTTGGAACGCTCGCAGCAGCGAGGCGCGCGACAGGACGCTCTGATATCGGCCAGTGCAGCAGCGCCGCGATCACGCCGAGCGCAACCGAGATCCACCACATGGCGTCATAGGATTTCGTGAGGTCGAACAGGCGTCCGGCGAGCCAGACACCGAGGAACGAGCCGATCTGGTGCGAGAGGAAGACGAAGCCGAACAGCATCGACATCCACTGCGTACCGAAGAATGTCGCGACCAGCCCGCTCGTCGGCGGGATGGTCGAGAGCCAGAAGATCCCGAGCAGCCCGCAGAATGCGATCACGGTGAACGGCGTCAGCGGCATGAAGAGGAAGCCGAGGAAGATCACGGCGCGCGCCAGGTAGATCAGGCTCAGCAGGCGGCGTTTCTCGATGTAACGCCCCGACTGACCGGCGAGGAAAGTGCCAATGATATTCGCGATGCCGACGACGGAGAGCGCGAACGGCCCGACCCAGCTCGGCAGCCCCTGGTCGACAGCGAAGGCCGGCAGATGCACCACGATGAAGGCGACGTGGAATCCGCACACGAAGAAGCCGGCGGTGAGCAGCCAGTAGCTCGGATGCCTGAAGGCTTCGCGCAACGCTTCTCCGAGCGTCTGATCGCGCATGGGACCGTCGACGCGCACGGGCTTGCCGCCGATCGGCCACGCGAGCGGAATGAGGAGGGCCGTGATTGCGATGAGCCAGAGCAGGCTCGTCTGCCATCCCGTGTACTCGATGAGAAAATGCATGAGCGGCAACGAGACGAAGCTGCCGATGCCGGCCGCCATGCCGATCGAGGCAATCGCGGAAAGGCGCTTCTCCGGCGGTGCGAGCCGGCCGATGGTGCCGACGAGCGACGTCACGCCCGTACCGCTGACGCCGATACCCATGAGAATGCCGGCGATGAGCAGATCCGTCGGCGTTTGCGCGGCATACATGAAGTAGAGACCTGCGATGGTCGCCAGCACGCACGCTACGACAATGCGACCGGCGCCGAACATGTCGATCAGCGCACCGGAGAACGGCGCGCCGATACCCATGAGCAATTGCGACGACGCAATGGAGAGCGCGAAAGCCTCGCGCCCGACGTTCAACGCCGAGGTCACTGGCTGAAGGTACAGCCCCATGGATTGCGAGCGGCCCATGGAGACGCCCACAATGGTGCCGACAATCAGAATGAGCAGCCAGAGAGGAAGAATTGGTTGGGTCGAGGACGTGCGCATGAGCTTGCCCCGTTCAAAAGAGAAATACTGCGGATCACCTGAGCAGCGGTCAGCCTGCAGGGATCTGCATCACGAGGCACGTCGTCGTGCCGTGCGCGTAGAGTTTACCTTCGGCATCCACTAGACGCCCTTCAGCCGTCGCAATGCGTCCGCCCGCGTGGATCACCTTTGCTTCACACCGCAGCTTTCCGGTGCTCTCATGCACCGCGCGCACGAAGCTGACGGCGAGATCGACCGTCGTGAACCCTTGGCCCGCTTTCAGCGTAGAATGCACGGCGCAACCCAGCGCCGAGTCCAGGATCGTGGACATCCATCCGCCGTGGATCGTGCCGAGCGGATTGCGGAAGCCATTGCGTGGGATGCCCTCGAATACGGCGCGGCCCGGCTCGACTTCGATAAGAATGAAGTCGAGAGCCTCGCAGATCGGTGGCGCGGGAAACTTTCCGCTCATCATCGCTTGCAGGAACGCGATGCCGGACATCGACGTCGCCGTTTTGAAGTCGGTGACGCCGAACGTCACCGGCCGCCCCGCGAGCCGCTCGATCGCGCTCTTGTCAGTGCTCATGATCGTTGTTCCATTTGCTGCATATGCAGATACGGGGCGTGCGTTTTTTGGGTCATTCAGCAATGCGTTCGATGGCGACGTCGAGCGCATCATGAAGTGTGGCTGTCTCTTCCTCGCCAATGAGCTTGATCACTTGGTTCTGTGCTTCCCGCCATGCCGGACGCGCGCGGTCAAAGGCCTGCCGACCTGCTTCGGACAGACTGACCCAGCGCACGCGCCGATCGCGCCGGTCCGGCTCGATCACGACTAATCCCTCGCGATGCAGCGGCTGCAGGTTCCGCGTGAGCGTGGTCGGATCCATGCAGAGTTGCTCGGCAAGCGGCCCGATTGCCATCCGGTCCGTGGAGGTGAGGCTAGCAAGCACGCCGAACTGCGTGATCGTCACGCCCGTCGGCTCGAGATGGTGATCGTAGATCTGCGAAATGCGTCGCGCCGCCTTTCTGAGACGCATCGCCGTGCATCCTCGAACGCGCCGTGACTGAGCTGATCTGTTCGCTTCCATGTGGACGATATATCTGCATATGCAGGCATTGGCAAGGCCTCTAGTGACGCTTCCACTGATACACGGCGACGCTATCAATGCGGGGCGGTGCCATCGGCTGGTGCATCCGGCGGCGTTTCATCCAACACGACAATGAGATATGCGCCTTCGGTCCCGACAATGCGGACCCACGTTCCAGCGCTGCAATCCGGACCACGCGCGCGCCAGACCGTATCGCCGACGCGCACCTTGCCTTCGCCACCGGCGATGCTGTCGGTCACGCGCACCTTGCGGCCGATGTATTGCGCCTCGCGCCGGTTCAGCAATGGCTGATCGCTGCGCCCAATTGCGCTCCGCGTCCATGCGATATCGATGACAAGATCGAGGGCCAGCATGGCGACACACGCCGCAATGAGCCACCAGCCGGTGGTATTGCCCCTGAGCACCATCCACGCGCCGGCCGCGCCGAGCGGCACTGCAATCCATGGCAGCATCAATCCCAGCAGGCCGATCAGCCATGCAAGGCCACCGGGATCATTTTCAAGCCGAGACACGCTCCACCATCAGCACGGCATCATGCACATCTTTCACGCGAACGCGCGTGCCTGCGGGTGTATCCTCGCCTTCGGCCTGCCAGAGCGTATCGCCCACGCGCACACGGCCACGGCCTCCCTTGATGGCTTCGGCGACGACGAACTCGCGCCCGACGTACTGATGACCGCGCACATTCAGATCGGGCACATCGGTGATGTTCACGTGGGCGCGTGCGTATTTGCGGACAGCAAAGGCGGTCGCGATGGAGAACGCGGCGAAGATGATGAGCTGCCACGGCCAGGAAATGTCAGTGGCAAAAACGATCGCGCCAACGGCCAGCGCGGCCGTTCCGAACCAGACCATGTTGACGCCGGGCACCACCGCCTCGAGGCCATACAGGATCAGCGCGAGAATGAGCCAGCTCCAAGGCCCCAGTCCGGAAAGGAATGACATTAAGCTCATGGCGCAAATCCAGCTTGATGATCGACACGCGTGAAAGTGCAGCGACGGAAGCGGCAGCGTACTCAGGATACAGGGAGAATAGCCGAAGAGGTAGGCGCCCGGCAGTTCGGCCGGGTGCCTAACATCATGCGCCTGCCCGCGGGACGCTCCCGGAAATGACGCGGCCACCCGTCGGACGGGGCGGCGAACTATCGCCACCGCCGAAGGCCGCGCCCGCGATCTCGGCAATGCCCGCAATCGAGCCAATCACGGACGATGCCTCGAGCGGCATCATCAGCACTTTCTGGTTGGGCGAGCGCGCGATCTGCTCGAGCGCCTTCACATAGTTGTTGGCGACGAAGTAGTTGATCGCCTGCACGTTGCCGGCCGCAATCGCCTCGGACACCATCCTTGTCGCCTCCGCTTCGGCCTGGGCCGCACGTTCACGTGCCTCGGCCTCGCGGAAGGCGGCTTCCCTCTTGCCCTCGGCTGCCAGAACGACGGCCTGCTTCTCGCCTTCGGCCTTGAGGATATCGGCTTGCCGTTCGCCCTGCGCTTTGAGGATCGCGGCTTCGCGCAGGCCTTCCGACTCGAGGATCTGGGCGCGCTTCTCGCGCTCGGCCTTCATCTGGCGCGCCATGGAGTCGACGAGATCGCGCGGCGGCGCAATGTCCTTGATCTCGATGCGCGTCACCTTCACGCCCCATGCCTCGGTCGCGTGATCGACAACGTCGAGCAGTTTCGCGTTGATGGTGTCACGGTTGGAGAGAAGCTCGTCGAGGTCCATGGAGCCCATGACCGTACGGATATTGGTCATCGTGAGGTTGATGATCGCAGCCTCCAGGCCTTCGACCTCGTAGGCTGCCTTCGCCGCATTGAGCACCTGGAAGTAGGTCACGCCGTCGACGCGCACCATGGCGTTGTCGCGGGTGATGACATCCTGGCTCGGGATCTCCATCACCTGCTCTTTCATGTTCATCTTGTAGCCGACGCGCTCCATGACCGGGATCAGGATGTGCAGGCCCGGAGTCAGCGTGCGCGTGTAGCGGCCGAAGTTCTCGATCGTCCAATTGTAGCCCTGCGGAACGATCTTCACGGTCGACCAGAGTGCCACCGCCGCAAGGACGATCAGCAAGAGGCCGAAAATCTCGAAGCCGCCAAACGGTTGCATTGCCTGGTCCTTTCATGTGCGCTGCACTCGAAAATGCGCGCGAATCTCCCCGCATTCATCTACCGAAACAGCCAAAACATGGTAAATGAACGGTAAAAGGCATGATCGCGCCGTCGAATTTTCGCGGCTTTGACCGCTGAAAAATAGAAAATGCAGCTGCAAAGCAGAGAAATTTGGCCCGCCGGATTAACCGCAGACAACGAGGGCCACCCCCGTTAAACCCACCCTTGAAGCTCGCGGCGCACGACATTTTCGATGACGGCCATACCCTCGGCATCGTCATTGAGAGCCGGCAGATAGGCATATTTCTCGCCGCCATTCTCCATGAAGTAATGGCGGTTTTCGACGTCGAGCTCTTCTAGCGTCTCAAGGCAGTCGGCCGTGAACCCGGGCGCCACCAGCGCAAGGCGCCGAACGCCCTCACGCGCCAACCGCTTCACCGTTTCGTCGGTGTAGGGTTGCAACCAGATGTCATTGCCAAAACGCGACTGGAAAGTCGTCAGCCAATGCGCCTCATTCCAACCGAGTTCGGCCAGCAGCAAACGCGATGTCTTCTGGCACTGGCAATAATAGGGATCGCCTTGATGGAGATATTTTTCGGGCATTCCATGAAAAGTCGCGATAATGCGCTCGGGCTCGAAATCGAGTTTTGCGAGATGACGGCGCATCGATGCAGCGAGCGACTTGATATAGACGGGATCGTCGTGCCACGCGGGCGCGACGCGGATCGCCGGCTGCCAGCGCATGTCCATGAGCGCGCGGAATGCCTGATCGCAGGCAGTAGCGGTGGTCGCCGCAGCATACTGGGGATAGAGCGGCACGATCAGAATGCGATCGCACCCCTGTGACAGCAACCATTCGAGACGGCTCGCGGTCGTCGGGTTCGCGTAGCGCATGGCCCAGTCGACGACGACACCGGGCGTATCGGCAAGCGCCGCCGCCAGCTTCTCACCCTGCGCGCGCGTGATGGTCTTGAGCGGACCTTCGTCGCGCTCCTTGTTCCAGATGGAATCGTAATCGCGCCCCTTGGGGCCTGGCCGCTTCGTCAGGATGATCAAGTTGAGGATCGGCCACCACTTCCAACGTGGCTCCTCAATGACGCGCGTGTCCGAGAGGAACTCTTTGAGGTAGCGGCGCATGGACCAATAGTCGGTCGCATCCGGCGTGCCGAGATTCAGCAGCAACACGCCGACCTTGCCGTGCGCCACTACAGGGTGGTCCCCGGGGCGTTTGGATGACGTATGCGAAGTTGTATCGAGTTGCATGAACCTTCTGGCCGCCTCACGGTGCGGGGACACCCTTCCCCTTCTCTCCGTACTTCGTCGCGCTGGAAGCGCGCCTTTGGCGCGACGAGAAGGTCGGGATGAGGGGCGGCGGCATAGGCATATGCTGACGCTCGAGTGTGCCGCCGCCCCTCACTCTAACCCTCTCCCCGCAACCGCGGGAGAGGGGATTGCGTCGCGCTCCGCGCAAAACGGGCGGCTCTAAGAAGCCCGCTGCTCAGACCCGACGCCGAGCGCGCGCAGCTTGCGATGCAGCGCCGAGCGCTCCATGCCGACGAACTCCGCCGTGCGCGAGATATTGCCGCCGAAGCGATTGATCTGCGCCAGCAGATACTCGCGCTCGAAGATTTCGCGCGCCTCGCGCAGCGGCAGCGACATCAGGTGCTCGGCACCGCCGTTCACGGGGAGCGGCACGTTCGAGCCGATCTCCTCCGGCAGCATATCCGCCGTTATGACCGTTCCCGGATCGCCGCCAGCGAGGATCATCAGACGCTCGATGTTGTTGCGGAGCTCGCGCACATTACCCGGCCAGTCGTGTGCCTGAAGCACGGCGACGGCATCATCGCCAATGCGGCGCGGCGACAGCCCGGACGCCGTCGCGACCTGCTGGACGAAGAAATCGATGAGCGCGGGGATATCGTCGCGCCGCTCGGCGAGGCTCGGCACGCGCAGAGGTACGACGTTCAGGCGATGATAGAGATCATTGCGGAAGCGTTCTTCCTGCATTTCGCGTTCGAGATCGCGGCTCGTCGATGAGATTATACGAACGTCCACCGCGACCTTCGGACCACCACCGAGCCGCTGGAACTTCTGCTCGACCAGAACGCGGAGCACCTTGCCCTGCGTCTCGAGCGGCATGTCGGCAACTTCATCGATGTAGAGCGTGCCCCCGTGCGCTTCCTCAAGCGCGCCGACTTTGCGCGGCCCCGAGCGGTCCTCCGTACCGAAGAGTTCCTCCTCGACCCGATCCGGCGCCATCGCGGCTGCATTCAGCACGACGAACGGTCCGTCGGCGCGGCTCGACTTGGCGTGGATGACACGCGCGGCCAACTCCTTGCCCGACCCGGAAGCCCCGCGAATGAGAATGCGGCTGTTGGTCGGAGAAACGCGCTCGAGCTGGCCGCGAAGCTGATTCATGGCGGCGGACTTGCCGACCATCTCGGAGCTCTGCACGGTGCGCTCGCGCAGTGTCTTCACCTCGCGACGGAGCTGCGAGGCTTCGAGCGCACGCAGCGTCACGAGGATCAGACGATCGGCCTTGAAGGGCTTCTCGATGTAGTCGTACGCGCCGCGCCGGATGGCCGTCACGGCCGTCTCGATGTTGCCGTGACCGGAAATGATGACCACGGGCAGGTCGGGATGCGCTTTCTTGATCGCCGACAGCATCTCGAGCCCGTCAAGACGACTGCCCTGGAGCCAGATGTCCAGGATGACCAGATGCGGGCGGCGCTCCTCGATAGCCTTGAGCCCTTCATCGGCATCGCGCGCAAGGCGCGTGCTGTGGCCCTCGTCCTCGAGGATGCCCGAAACGAGATCGCGGATATCCGCCTCGTCATCGACGATCAGAATGTCGGCTGCCATCGCAACTTCCCTCGAACTCTAAGTGGTCAATGCAGTATGGCGTTGGCGCAGCTCATCAGGGGGCTCCTGGTGCTGTTCCGACGCCGTGTTCTGGTGATCACCCTTGGTCGCCGAGCGGCCAAGAGGTAGCGTGATGGAGATGCGAGCACCAGTATCGGCGCCATCCGGGCCGGCTGGTGCGTCATCGAGTACCAAGGTTCCCCCGTGCTGCTCGACGATTTTCTGGACGATCGCGAGGCCAAGGCCTGTGCCCTTGCGGCCCTTGGTCGTCACATAGGGTTCGAGCAGGCGCGAACGGTTCTGCTTGGGCAGACCAGGACCGTTGTCCATGACTTCGATGGTCACGCGCCCGTTATTCTTGGTCACAATGGCGCGCACGCGGCCCTGAAAGCCTGCCGGCGCATCGGAGGCCTCGGCGCGCGTCTGCACGGCCTCTGTTGCGTTCTTTACGAGGTTCGTCAAAGCCTGGGCGAGCAAGCGTCCATCGCACGGAATGACGACCGCATCAGACGGCAAGTCCGTCTCGTATGTGATAGCGGGATGTGCCTCGCGATACTGGATCATCGGCTCCAGCACGACCTCCTTGATATCCTGCGGCGCGAATGTCGGCATCGGAACGCGTGCGAAGGCCGCGAACTCGTCGACCATGTTCTTGATGTCTCCGACCTGCCGGACGATCGTGTCCGTCAGTTTGTCGAAGGTCTCGCGGTCGTCATGTATGACGCGGCCGTACTTGCGGCGGATGCGCTCGGCCGAAAGCTGGATCGGCGTCAGCGGGTTCTTGATCTCGTGGGCGATCCTTCGGGCGACATCACCCCAGGCGGAAGTACGCTGAGCCGCGATCAGCTCGGTGATGTCATCGAACGTGACGACGCTTCCCTGATCCTCGCCGCCCTGCGCCTGCTCCTTGGTCATCTGGACCGCAAACACGCGCTCTTCGTCGCCGACCATCATAGTGATCTGGCCATGGACGCGGTTTTTGGCCTGGAACTGCTCGGCCGTCTCCGAGCAGTGCCGACCGAGCGCCGGAATAGCCTCCACAAGGGGACGCCCGAGAATGTCGTCCGCCTTGATGCCGAGAAGACGTTCGGCGGAAGGATTGGCAATGCGGACGACGCCATCCGCGTCGATGCCGATGACGCCGGCGCTGACGCCCGAGAGCATAGCCTCCATGAAGCGGCGACGCTCGTCGAGCTGATCGTTGACCGCGACGAGTGCGCTGCGCTGGCGGTGAAGCTCGCGTGTCATGAGATTGAAGTCGTTCGACAAGCGCCGAAGATCGCCTTCGCCGCGGTAGAGCGGCAGCTCGACGCTCAAGTCGCCCGTCGCCACTTGTTGCGCGGCGCGGATCAGGCGGCGGATCGGCGCGACGAGCTGGCTCGCGAACCACAGGCCTACCCAAATCGCCGCCAGCACACCCGTAAGTGAGAGCATGAAGTACATCATGCCATGCACGAGCTTGAGACCGCCACGCGCCTGCAACAGCCGCTCGTACTCGGCAACACCTGCTTCCGTACGCTTCAAATGGCCGACCACACGCGGGCTGATCCGCCGCGCGCCATAGAGATAATGACCTGGATAGCGCGTGAGCTTGGTGACGGCTGCAATTCGGTTGCTCTCGGACGCCATTAGGAGCGGCACCTGCCCAGCCTCTACCTGGGCTATGGCCTCCGCACCTGGCGGCTCATAGGCGACGCCCCCGTTCATGGTCGTCGAGAATATGACTTTGCCCTGGGCGTCGATGACCGAGACAAGCGTCAGGTCGCGCAATCCTGCCTGGGCGAGCACCAGATTGCGCCATGCCTGATCACCACCGGGATCCCCATCACCAGGCGGCACCGCATCGTCGAGATCCTTGGCCATGTTGACCATGTCGGTGCGGATGACTTGCCCGTGCTCGGCGACGTAAGCGCGTGCCACATCGAGCGAGTTCGCGACGATGCTCCGCGTGCGCGTCGCGAACCAGTTGTCGAGTGAGCGGGAGAAGGTTGTGGTCGCGGCGAGCGCCAGCAGCAATGCCGGCAAGGCGGAGATCAGCGCGAACAGAAAGACGATACGGATATGCACCCGTGCGCCGGGCAGACGCGTGCGCCAAGCGCGCCATAGGCCGTAAGCCTGGGCGCCGATCACCGCCAGCATGGCGATGATCAACACGACGTTGACCAGCAGCACCAGCAGCACCACGTCATTGCGCGGCGCGATGGGGGTCAATCCGGTGAGAATGAGATAGGTCGCGAGGCCGGAGACGAGCGCCAGCACGACGATCGCGAGGCCGAGCCAGAAGGCGCGCGGGCTCGATCCCGGCAGCCCCGATTCGGGCACACCGGAAAGGATTGAGCGTCTATTTGTTGTGTCTTGTGCGCCCATGCTCTCTTATGTTCCGAACGATGCCACGGCGCGTCCCGAGGGCCTGTGACCCACCGGGAGCAGCAGCGCGGCAACGACTTCCGGAGCGATTCTCCGAGGGCCCCGGAAAATTCCGACGGTCCTTGTTTATCTTCTGTCATCAAGTGCTTGGAACGGGATCGTCGCGCCTCGATCAGGCATGGCACGACTGATGATCCGACTGCCCAGCACCCCTGGCTCGATGTCGTGCCAGCCAATATGACACAAACTGTGTCTTTCTGGCGACAAGGCCTGCCACACCTTTATGTGACCAGCCGCGGGCGGCCTTTCTGTGGATAGACTCTGGACGGCGCGCCGCATCCGAGGCAGCGCGTCCGCTACCAGTTTAAATAGGCGCGCCTTAGCCCTGCGGCCCCTTGAAGACCTGAATATCGAGGCTCTGAATCTTCTCGCGCAGCGTATTCCGGTTGAGGCCAAGCAGCTCGGCGGCACGGATCTGATTACCACGCGTGGCCGCGAGAGCGGCCGTGATCAGCGGCATCTCAACCTGACGGAGAATGCGCCGGTAGAGGCCGGGCGGCGGCAGGTCCTTTCCGAAGCCGGCGAAGTGACGGGCGAGATGGCCCTCCACCAGCTCCGAGAGCCCACGCGAAGCATCCGCGGCTGCATCCTGCTCGTGAGCCGCTGGCGCCAACTCGGCAAGCTCGCCATCGACGATGTCGGCACTGATGGTGTCTTGCGAGTAGAGGGCGGCGAGGCGGCGCACGAGGTTCTCGAGCTCGCGCACGTTACCGGGCCATGAGTGCTTGCGCAGGCGGTCCAGAGCTCCCGGCGCCAGCGCTTTCTGCCCAAGGCCTTCGCGGGCCGCGATGCGCAGAAAGTGGCGGGCGAGGTCGCCGATATCCTCGGCGCGTTCGCGCAGCGGCGGTAGACGCACGGGCACGACGTTGAGGCGATAATAGAGATCCTCGCGGAAAGCACCCTGCTGAATCTGCTGGCGCAGATCGCGATGCGTGGCGGCGATGATGCGGACGTTCGTCTTGATCGGCGTGCGACCGCCGACCGTCGTGTACTCGCCTTCCTGCAGAACGCGCAGGAGACGCGTCTGCGCTTCCAGCGGCATGTCGCCGATCTCGTCGAGGAAGAGCGTGCCACCTTCAGCCTGCTCGAAGCGGCCTTGCGTGCGCACTTGAGCACCTGTGAACGCGCCCTTCTCGTGGCCGAAAAGCTCGCTCTCGATAAGCTCGCGCGGGATCGCGGCCATATTGATCGCGACGAAGGGCCCCGTCCGGCGCTTGGAGAAGTCGTGCAGAACACGCGCGACGAGTTCCTTACCTGTACCGGACTCGCCCGTGATCATCACGGTGAGGTCCGTCTGCGTGAGGCGGGCAATGACGCGGTAGATCTCCTGCATGGCAGCGGAGCGGCCGATCAGCGGAAGCTCCTCGTTGTCCCCCTCGGGACTGCGCTCACGCTTCCTACCGGGCTCCGCCAGCGCGCGCCCGACGACGCCGACGAGCTCGGGCAAATCGAACGGCTTCGGCAGATACTCGTAGGCGCCCTTCTCCGCCGCCGTGATCGCCGTCATCAGCGTGTTCTGCGCGCTCATGACAATGACTGGAAGCTCCGGCCGCGCCTTCTTGATGCGCGGGATGAGGTCGAACGCGTTCTCGTCGGGCATGATCACGTCGGTGATCACCACGTCGCCTTCGCCCTGCGACACCCAGCGCCAGAGTGTTGCCGCATTGCCGGTCGCGCGTGGCGAATAACCGGCCCGCGCCAGGGCCTGGTTCAGCACGGTGCGAATGGCCGCATCGTCGTCGGCTATGAGAATGGTTCCGCGTGCCATCATGGGCCTCTCTTGCTCAGGTCACCGGTGCGCTCCTGCATGGGCAGGAGCACACGGAAGACAGTCTTGCGGGGTTCGCTATCGCACTCGATGATCCCGCCGTGATCACCGACGATTTTCGCGACGAGCGCGAGGCCGAGCCCCGTCCCCGTCCGTTTGGTCGTGACGAAGGGATCGAAGAGGTGAGAACGCACGGCCTCGGCAATGCCCGGGCCGTTGTCCTCGATCTCGATCATGAGGGGGAGCGCGACGCGCGCGCGGGAACCCGGCACCGAAAGCCGGACGCCGGGCCGGAATGCCGTGGTGAGAACAATGCGGCTGCCGCCATCGTGCGTCTCGCTCAGGGCTTCCGCTGCATTCTTCACGAGATTGAGGAAGGCCTGCACGAGCTTGTCGCGGTTACCTGGGATCGGCGGCAGTGAAGGGTCGTACTGCTCGTTGATGCGAATACCGCGCGCGAACCCGCTCTCTGCGATCCGCTTCACGTGATCCAGCACATCGTGAATGTTGACCGGCTCGGTCGCAAGCGGGCGCTCGTCGCCGAAGACTTCCATGCGATCGACGAGATTGCGAATGCGGTCCGTCTCGGCGCAGATGAGACGAGCGAGCGCACGATCCTCATCCGAGAGAGAGGGCTCGAGGAGTTGGGCCGCACCACGAATGCCCGACAGCGGATTCTTGATCTCGTGCGCGAGCACGGCGGCCAGCCCCGAGACCGAGCGCGCGGCTGCACGATGCGTGAGCTGGCGCTCGATCATCTGTGCCATGGAGCGCTGCTGCAGCATGAGCAGCACGAGATCCGGCGCATCGGGCAATGGCCCGCCATAAATGTCGACGAGGCGCGGCGCCTGGACCTTCGGCGTCGAGATCAGCACGCCGTACTCGTTGACGGTCGAGCCTGTGCGGGCAACCTGGCGCGCGAGCGCGATGAGGGGGCAATCGTCGCTGACGATCGAGCCGATCTGCTGGCGCTTGAGAACGGCCTGGCTCGATTGGAAGAATGTCTCCGCGGCGACATTGGCGTAGATCACGCGCTCGTCGGCAGCGAGGACGATAATCGGGTGGGGAAGTGCACCAACGAGCACATCGTGCTCGATGTGGCGCCGCGTCGTGATGGGCGGCAGTGGCGGGGCGCGCTCGGGCGTGCGGTCGGTGCTCATGCAGCCGCCCCTTCGAGATGCGGAACCGACGCATAGAAGCGCGCCAGCCCCGCGAGCAGTCGTGCGGGATCGGCCTCTGTGCACAGGCGTTGGCGCGTGGCCTTGACGACGGCAGGCGGCGCGCCGCTCGTCTCCAGGTACCAGGCCACATGCTTTCTCGCATTGCGCAGGCCTAGGAAGCTGCCGTAGTGGCCGAGCATGGCTTCGATATGCGCAAGCGCGATCGCGCATTGCTCTTCGAGCGATAGCGCACCAGGATCATGGCCCGTTGCCAGCGACGTTGCGATGCGCGCGGGCTGCCAAGGTGCGCCGTAAGCACCGCGACCGATCATGACGCCATCGGCGCCCGAAGCGTCGAGTGCGGCGCGCGCATCCTCCGGCGAACAGATATCGCCATTGACGATGACCGGGATCGAAACGGCTTCCTTGACGCGGCGGACGAAGTGCCAGTCCGCCTTGTCCTTGAAGAACTGACACCGCGTGCGGCCATGCACCGTCACGAGCGCGATTCCGGCGGCCTCGGCGCGCTGTGCAAGCTCTGGCGCATTGAGATGGGCATGATCCCAGCCCATGCGCATCTTGAGGGTCACGGGGACACGAACCGCTCCGATCGTTGCAGCGATCAAACCAATCGCGTGATCGAGATCGCGCATCAGCGCGCTACCCGAGAGCTTGCCCGTCACCTCGCGCGCCGGGCATCCCATATTGATATCGATGATATCAGCGCCGAGGCCTTCGGCGATGCGTGCACCTTCAGCCATCCACCGCGCTTCGCGTCCTGCGAGTTGCATCACAAAGGGCCGCGCTCCCGCGAATGCAGTGCGCCGAACCATGTCCGGCCGCTCGCGCACGAGTTCGTCGCTGGCCACCATCTCCGAGACGACGTATTCCGCGCCGCATTGCTGAGCGGCCTGACGGAAAGGCAGATCCGACACGCCGGACATCGGCGCAAGCAGAACCCGGCTCGCCAGCACATTGCCGCCTATAGCCAATCCAGGCGCACGGAGATCGGTCACAGGCGCGTCGCCCGCGTCCTCCCTGCCCAGTTCGAAGTCTGGCTGCCTGCTCATCGCCTGCCCTATTTTCGAGCAAGATTACACCCTGCCCAATAATTGTTCAAACTAGAGAATGAAGTTCCCCTTCGCAAGTGCGAAATTGCACTGCAGCGTGCGGCCATTGCGCAGGTGGCCGGCCAGGCCTATGACCAGTAGCGCAAATTTTGGATTTGGTTCGTTTTTGCCCGAGAGCGCACGCACACTGAACGTTCGCACATTTTGGGGGCAGGGCTTTGTCAACCATAGTGATCATCGTCGCCGCAGGGCGGGGGAGCCGCGCGGGCAGCTCCGCCACCGTGCCCAAGCAGTACGCCGATCTCGGTGGCGTCCCCATGCTCGCGCGGACACTCGAAGCCTTCGCCAGCCATCGCGATATCACCCACGTCCTGACCGTCATCCACCCGAACGACATGCTGCGCTATCAGGCGGCTGCCCAGCGCGTTTCCGGAAAGCTGCTGCCGCCGGTGACCGGTGGCGCCAGCCGCCAGATCTCCGTCCATCATGGCCTCGAGGCGCTTGCCCAGCTCAACCCGAAGCAGGTTCTCATCCACGACGCAGCACGACCGTTCGTGACGCACGCGCTGATCGATCGCGTCATCGGGGCGCTTGCGGCCTCGCCCGGCGCGCTGCCCGCACTGCCGCTGGCCGACACGCTCAAGCGCGCCGACCCTTCGGGCAAAGCCGCAGGCACAGTTGACCGCGCCAACCTTTGGCGTGCCGAGACACCACAGGGCTTTCGCTATCCGGAAATCCTCGCGGCCCATCGCGCCGCCGAAGCGTCGGGCCGCAACGAGTTCACCGACGATTCCAGCCTCGCGGAATGGCACGGCGTCGCCTCCGCGCTCGTTGAAGGCGATGCGCGCAACATCAAGATCACCACGGCGGAGGACTTGAGTTTGGCCCAGCAATCGTTCGGCCGCGCGACCTCGACCATCACCGACGTCAGGCACGGCACCGGCTTCGATGTGCATCGCTTCAGCGACGGCGATCACGTCTGGCTCTGCGGCGTGTCGATCCCCCACACACACGCGCTCGAAGGACACTCCGACGCCGACGTCGGCCTGCACGCACTGACGGACGCTTTGCTCGGCGCCATCGCCGACGGCGACATCGGACATCATTTCCCGCCGAGCGACATGCGCTGGAAAGGCGCCCGGTCCGAGATCTTTCTTGCCGAGGCCGCACGGCGCGTCGCTGCCGCCGGCTACCAGATCGGCAATGTCGACGTCACGATTCTCTGCGAGGCGCCGCGCGTCGGGCCACACCGCGATGCCATGCGCAAGGAGATCGCGCGCATTCTCGGCATCAGCGATGGACGGGTCGGCGTCAAGGCCACGACGACTGAGACGCTCGGCTTCACAGGTCGCCGCGAAGGCATTGCCGCCATGGCGAGCGCGACGGTTATCCGGCGCGGCTGAGGCGAGGATACCCTGCCTGAGGACCGCATCATCTACTTGAGCTTGTAGCCGATGCGCACGCCCGCGCTGGTGATGCCGCTGTTGTTCGAGCAGAGGTTGGCGTTCGACATGTGCGCCACGGTGGCATAGACCGTCCAGGCATCGTCGAGCGCATAACCGAGCGACAGTGACTCGCGGAAATTCACCCGGCACCCGTAGAGATCCTCATTCGAGCCGTTGAGCGGACCGTCATGCCACGAGCCGCCGAAAGACGCCTCGAGGGAAAGCCGGTCGGTCAGTTTGAGATCCCAGGTAAGACCCGCGTAGACCTGGCTCGTATCACCAATGGTATTGAGCGAGGCTCCGACATGCAGGCGCGGCCTGAGGAAGAAGTCGGCGAAGGCATTGCCGTAGGAGATCGGAGCGCGGCGAAACAGCAGCTCGAGATTGACGTCGACGCCGCCCTCGGAATGGTCGGGCTCGATGCTGTGCGCCATGACGCCGAGCCGCACCTCGTCGAGGAGGGCTTGCGCTCTCGCGGGCGCTCCAAAACACAGCGCAGCGGCCACGGCGAGCGCGGCAACGCAAAACATGACACACGAATGCTTAGCCCGCTCCATGGCGCGCGTCCCGCATCTACTTACGGCTCATTTTCGCACAGCTTAATGGCCGACGCAGGACATCGCGGCACCGCTTCGTCACAAATAGCACGCTCTGTGGCGCGGAAGGCGCCACCCATCACCAGTTGCACTCAGGTTTTCATCAACCTTTCGTCGCGTCAGCCGTCGCCTCGCCCGGCTGATTCGTCGGCAGCTCGATGATGAAGGTCGCACCGATCCCCGGCTGACCGTCGGCATCGATGGAGCCGCCGTGGCGCTCGGCGATCTTTCGAACTGTCGCGAGACCAACGCCAGTACCCTCGTATTCGAGGCGTCCATGGAGGCGCTGGAAGATCGTGAAGATCTGCTCCTTATACTTGTTGTCGAAGCCGATCCCGTTGTCCCTGATCTCGATGCGCACGTGCGGGGCGCGCTGGCCGGAGCGCGCGCTGCCGTCCATGGAACAGGTGATGCTTATCTCCGGCCTCACGTCGGCCTTGCGGAACTTGAGCGCGTTCGCCAGCACGTTCTGGAGAAGCTGACGCATCTGCGTTGCGTCCGCGTCGATGGTCGGGAGTGCTTCGGATTTGATGACGGCACCCGACTCCTCGATGCGAATCTGAAGATCCGAAAGCACACCAGTGAGCACATCGCCGAGGGCTACGCGCGTGAAGGGTTTGGCTTTGGTCGTCACGCGCGAATAGTCGAGCAGATCATTGATGAGACGGCGCATCCGTCCCGCGGCATTCTGCATCCGGTCGAGGAACATGCGGCCATCGTCCGGCAAATCCTTGCCATAGCGCGTGACGAGCCGATCACCGAACGCCTCGATCTTGCGCAGTGGTTCCTGAAGGTCGTGCGAGGCTACATAAGCGAAGTCCTGAAGCTCGCGATTGGACCGTTCGAGCTTCAGCGTATGCTCGCGCAACTCCTCGGCGTGGCGCTCGGCGTCAGTCACGTCCAGACAGGTTGCAATGGTCCCGCCGTTTGCCGTCGGCTCACTGACGACGGCAATGATGCGGCCATCGCGCAGATGCTGCTTGAACGTCCTTCGCGTACTTTGAAGGCGGGTTTCGTGCCGCTCTTTCAAGACGCGGCGCGCCTCTTCCTCGGTGTAGTTTCCGACACTGGCGCTGTGCATCATGACGTCGGCCAGCGCGACGCCCGGCTTGACGATCTCAGGCGAGAGGCGGAACATTTCCCGATAGCGGCGATTGCAAATGATCAGGCGCTGATCGGCGTCGTACATCGCCAGGCCCTGAACCATGCTTTCCAATGCCGCGTCGAGCTGCACGTGCTGTGCAGCCAAACGGGCATTGAGCTGCTCTCGCTCTGTGATGTCTTCGTGCGTGCTGACGAGACTGCCGTCCGGCATGGGCAAGCGCAGGACGGCAATGGAACGTCCGTCGGCCAGCCTCAGTACCTGTGAAACCTTGTTCCCAAAGGTCGCCAGACCATTCTGCACGAACTTCGATGTGTCGATGTCGCCATAGAGTCCAGTCGAGATCCGGGACTCGAGGATTTCCTTAAGGCTGGCACCCGGCCTGATATTGTCCGGGCTCAGGCCGTAGATCTCAGCATAGCGGCGATTGGCGAAGACGACGCGCTGCTCGGCATCGAACAAGCAGAGGCCCTGGGACATGCTCTCCAGGATAGCGTCGAACATCGAATTGCGGGTATGCAGCTCGCGCGTCAAGTGACGCAGGTCGGCCTCACGCTGCTTGAGCTGCGTGATATCGGAGCGCGTTTGCACGATCCCGCCATCGACCGTGCGCGTTTCATTGATCAGATGCCAACAGCCGTCGGCGAGATGAACTTCGGTCGGGATCCCGGGATTGCGGTGACGCTTGAGTGCGCTGGCGAGATAGGTTTCGAACGTTCGCCCCCTGACATCGAAGGCACCACGGCGGATCTCCTCCGCGAGCAGCGTCTCATAGGACGCGCCGCGCACGATCAGCTCGGCGACGCGGCCGCGGCATTCCACATACTTGCGATTGAAGACCACGAGCTTCTCGTCAGCATCGAAGAGCGCAAAGCCCTCGGCCATGACGTCGAGCGCCTGGGTCATGCGCTGACGCGCATTCGCGGCGATTTGCGCAAACTGCACATTGAGATCGGTCACACTTGCTGACGGCTCGATCTCGCGGACAGTCTCCACGAGCGTGCCGCTCGGGAGGCACGAGCGGTTGACTTCGACCAGCTTTGTGCTCGCGGCGACGTAACGGAAGGAATCCTCGCTTCCGGGAAGCACGCGATCCATGGCCGCCTTCAGGCGAACGGCGATCTGCTCGTCGGAAAGCTCCATGCGCTGGAGTACGCAGCGGATCAGATCCTCGAGACGAGTACCTGCGACCAGTTCCCCAGGCGTATGGCCGCGAAGAACACGATAGGTCTCGTTACAAGCGAGGAGACGCAGATCGCTGTCGAACATGGCGAGGCCGACGCTCGCACCGGCAAGCAGGGCGCCTGTCGCATCGGAGGCCGCGGCCTTTGCGGGATGCCCGTCGTGATCGGGCACGCCCGTACCCGACAACGCCAATTGGCTCGACTGAGCGGTCGCCATCGCCTTCTCCCCCGCTTGCAATGCCTGGACCTGGCCCAATAGATGGCACAGGGGCAATTAAGAACTTCTAAGCGAAGTATAAACGCTGCATCGACGGCGATCGCCGGGACGAGAGCCGTACGTTTGGCCTTGATCTAAGCCGCCGAAATGACACGCTTTTGTGAGCGCGACACCAGACAAGTCCACCCAGGATGCCCTCGCCAGTCACTCGCGATCGAATGGGGAACCCATGTCGAGCTTGTTGCGACAGGCGGCAGCTACAGCCAGCTCGTGCGCTTACAGTTCGGCGAGACGGATACGATCGCAGAGCCGGCCATGAGCATCGAGGTCGATGCGCCGCTATCGCTTGTTCAACGCCGCTTTTGACGTCACGCACCCACGCGGAGGATGCGCGATCATCAAGCCGAGAGGCCGCGCGCTGCCCGCTTCAGGTAGCTTTCCGAGCGAAAGCTCGCCACCAGCGTCTTCGGATCGTAAACGGCATCCAGCCATTCCGCGAATGGCATGGGCGATCGCGCATCGTGCTCAAGATACGCATCAAAGAGGTGATCGAGGACCCCGGTCTTCGTCACACGAATATGGCCATAGCGCAGCGACAATTGACGCCGTGCCTCGGCCACCGGGACACCCTCGCGGAAAATCAGATAGAGGGCGCAGAAGAGGCCCGTACGATCGGAGCCGGATTTGCAGTGAACGAGTGTCGGACGATCTATGGCCGCGATCTCGGCACGCATGGCCGCAAGATCGGCGTGCGACGGCGCCGCCCGCGACCGCAGCCGCAGATTGACGAGATCCATGCCGAGGCGGGCGCAGGACTTCTCTTCCAGCCAGAATCCGCCGTAGGCTTCGGGGCCGCGCAGATTGATGACACGGCGTATCCCGCGTTCAGCCGCCGCGCGCAGATGACGTGGGGCCGGCTGGGCCGAACGCCACAGGCTGTCGGTCACCTTGTGCAGATTGCCGTAGACCTCGCGGATGAACCCGTAGTCCATCAACCAAAGATCGAGATGATTCACGGCCGGCCCGAACCGTCGCGTCATCCACCGCGGCAGGGATTCTGCCGTCCTCGCCTGCCAGGCACGCAATCCCTTGCGGACTCGCCGCCGCCCTTGTTGAGCAAACTTTCCCATCAGCCAGCCGGAACGAACCTTTCATCGCCTCGAGGAGATGTGTCAGACAACCAAATCAGGCCCCGCGGCGCTGAATTTTTCCGCAACCCGACTTCCCTCGCCTCTTGGCGAACGTCCTTATCGCCTGTATCGATGACAGGCAAATGCGGCTGCGGTCGGCCCGCCTTAGGGCGCCGCCGCTGGGGCTGACAGAGGGTGCCGAGCGCGGCGTTATGGCACCGGACGGGCAGGCAGTTTGCGTCTAAAGGGACCGGCTGCGTCAGCTCGGGGCCGTCCGTGGCGCCGTTGCAGGCGGCCGGAATTCCGGCGCGGCGCTCGGAGCGCTAATCTGCCGAACCGCTGCTAACTCGCCTCGTGGTTGGAGAGTCTCGGTTGCAGGTTCATATTCCAGCCGGAAGGCGGTGCGATTCGCCGAACAGGTGGGGACGGCCGTACCGACCGGCAACTTACAGTGTGCGCCATATGGACTTGAGGAGCATGGCGGCATGAGCAGCCAGGCGGCAACAGGAGGGCAGCAGCCCCTACCCATTGCCCTGCGCACCTACCGCGCAGTCATGTCCCTTGCGCGTCCGGCACTCTGGCTGCTCCTGCGCCGCCGAACCGAGCGCGGCAAGGAGGATCGCACGCGCCGCACCGAGCGCTATGGCATTGCGGGGATGCCTCGTCCCGAAGGCGACCTGCTCTGGCTGCACGCTGCCAGCGTCGGCGAGACCAACGCCGTGCTGCCGCTGATCGAGCGCCTGCTCGCCGCGAGATCCAATCTGACCGTTCTCCTCACGACCGGCACGGTGACCTCCGCCGGCCTCGCCGCAAAACGGCTGCCGCCGCGCGCCTTCCATCAGTACCTGCCGATCGACTCGGCGCCCTACATGCGCCGCTTTCTGGATCACTGGCGGCCAAACGCCGCCGTGCTCACCGAGCAGGAGATCTGGCCAAATCTCATTCTCGAGGCACACGCGCGCGGCATCCGTCTCGCGCTCATCAATGCCCGCATGTCGGGGCGTAGCCTCGCACGCTGGCAGGGCAAGCCCAACGTCGCCAAGGCACTCTTCGGCCGTCTCGATGCCGTGCTTGCCCAGAATGACCAGCTCGCGCGCGCCCTTGCCGCGCTCGGCGCCATGAATGCCGCGGCTGTCGGCAATCTCAAACTCGACGCGCCGCTGCTGCCGATCGACGAGGCGGCCGCCGCTGCCCTCACCGCATCCCTTGCCGGCCGGCCGCGTTTTCTTGCGGCCAGCACACACCCCGGCGAAGAGGAAGTCGTCGCCGAGGCTCACCGGCTCATGCGCCCGACGCTGCCGGGATTGTGCACGATCATAGCGCCACGCCATCCGCATCGCGGACCGCAAATTGCAGTGGATCTCACCGCGGCCGGCCACACTGTCGCCCTGCGTTCGCGTGGCGAGCTACCGCATCCCGGCGTCGATATCTATATCGCGGATACCATCGGGGAGCTCGGCACGCTCTATTCCGTGGCGCGCATCGCATTCATCGGCGGCTCGTTGGTCGAGCGTGGCGGCCAGAATCCCATTGAAGCCGCCCGGCTCGGCGCGAGCGTACTTGTCGGCCCGCATACGTCGAGCTTCACCGACATCTATGCGCCCCTCATCGCAGGCGGCGGCGCCATCGAGGTCCGCAATGCCGAGGACATGGCGCGTCACGTGTTGGAATGGCTTGGAAGTCCAGCGAACCGTGACACCGTCGTCGCCACGGCAGCGGCGACACTCGAGAGCCTATCCGGAGGCCTCGAGCGGACCACGCAGGCGATCATAGCCATGCTCGGCCAGCCGCGCGCAGCGTAGTGCCGCAATGTCGACCGGGATACCTATGCGTGGCCGGCTTCGCTGTGAAGATGGGAGAGCTCGACACCGATCTTGGACAGCGCCCGCACGTACTTGAGCTCGAGATCGGCATCGAAGATCAGATCGCGATCCGCCGGGCAATTCAGCCAGCCGTTGGCACTGATCTCCGCTTCGAGCTGGCCCGGCGCCCAGCCCGAGTACCCGAGCGCCAGCACCGAGCGGCGTGGCCCCTGCCCGGCCGCCATGGCTTTCAGAATTTCGATCGTCGCCGTCAGGCAGATGCCGTCGCTGATGGCGAGCGTCGCCTCATCGGCGAAGTAGTCGTTGGTGTGGAGCACGAAGCCGCGCTCGGTCGAGACAGGCCCGCCATTCAATACACTCTGCTCGAGGAAGGTATCCGTGCCGCTCTCCCCAAGGCCGAGCTGATCGACGAGATCGCCCAGGGAAACATCGGGCGAGCGTTGATTGACGATGAGCCCCATGGCCCCCTCGGCGGAGTGGGAGCACATGTAGATGACCGACCGGCGAAACCGGCGGTCGCTCATCGTCGGCATGGCAACGAGAAGCTGGCCGCTGAGATAGCTCGGCCCCGAAGCGCGTCGTTTGCGTGCCTGATCCATAGCTTAACTCTAACGCTTGCAGCCGCAGGATGTGAAGCCGTTTTGCAGCATGGCGCCGCTTCGGCATTGCCCTTGCGTTGAAAGTGAATTCGGATCTCATATGCACCGAAACTTGATCCGCCGAGAGCGGAACGTCACTTCACTTTACAGGGCGCACGGATACGATCGCCGCCCGTGGAGGCCCCGGTGAAAGCCAATATGCACCGAAATCTGTCAATCTCCGTGATGGGGTTGCTGCTGTCGGCTCTGCTTCAGAGTGCCGCCGCCGAGACCGCGGCCCTTGCTTCGCCTTGGGCAACGGAGCCGCACGCGCGTGCGCGCCTCATAGCTGGCGGACGCGCTCCCGGTGCTTCCGCAGGCACGCTCGCGGCCGGCATCGAGATCGAGCTTGCGGATGGCTGGAAAACGTACTGGCGCAATCCAGGTTCGTCGGGCGTACCGCCGCAGTTGGAATGGTCGGACGCCACCAATATTGCGTCCGTCGAGATGCGCTATCCAGCACCCGGCCGTCAGAGTGACCGTGCCGGCGACACGATCGGCTACAAGCGGCATCTCCTGCTGCCGCTCGTCGTGCGACCGGCCGAGCCGGGGCGCGACATCAGGCTCAAGGTTCTACTCGAGTACGGCGTCTGCAAGGATATATGCATCCCGGTGCAGGCACATCTCGATTTGCTCATACCGGCAAACGCTGAGAAGCAGCCCATGGCGAGCGATCTCGCCGACGCGTTCGACCGCGTACCTCGTCCGCTCGGCGCGCGGCGTCCAGCCGATCCCGATCTCAGCAATGCCTCGGTGATTCTCAGTGGCGAGAAGCCGTCCATTCGCCTGGATGCCGTCTTTCCCGGTGGGGCTGGAGACGGCGATGTTTTCGTCGAGGCGCCGGACGGCCTATGGATACCCATGGCCATGCGCGATGGTCCGGCCGAAGGCGATCGCGCGAGCTTCGTCGTCGATCTGACGGAGGGGGCTGAAATCGCCGACCTCAAGGGCAAGACCATCCGCATCACCCTGGTTTCGCCACGAGGCCAGTCCGAGACCACGCTCAAGCTCGAGTGACGCATCTTTTCTGCGTACAGGCCTGCTTGCGCTCCGGGGGGACGCAAGATATGGTCCGCGCGCCGTACGAACCGGGGCCTCATCGAGGCGCAGGGACGCGGCTCCGGAGAGGTGGCAGAGTGGTCGATCGCGCCGCACTCGAAATGCGGAGTACGGGTAACCGTACCGGGGGTTCGAATCCCTCCCTCTCCGCCAATGAAATGGCCATAACGCGCTGATATTAATATAAATTTTATCATCGTCAGAAGTGCCCACCCCGCATTCTACCCCACAAAAATTCTGCGCAAGCATGAGCAGACAAGAGACGCGGAACGCAAATAGGCCCCCGCGACAATCGCAATGGCCAGCACCGGCTACACTAACACGATGGAGCCCTGCGACGGCGCCAGGGGAGGTACTGGCACCGGCATAGCGCGCGCTTCCATACGGCGAGCCTCTCGAGATGCAGAAGGTCGACGGATACTTCATTTGGCAGGACGGATCAAATCCCAACGGCACGTCACAATAGTTGGCCTTCGGAACGCTATTCATGCCGGGGGACATTGATCTGCGACGTGTCGAGGCTCAGGCAAGCCAGAAGCCCCAGACGCGCGCACCCACGAATTTGCCTCTGGGCGTCAGCGCAATTGGCTGCTGATCTAGATCGGAAGATCAATCCCGAGCTTCTCCGCGCCTTCTGCCCAATGCTCACCAACGAGAGGCTCACCAAGCAGATACCGCTCCGTCGCCGTCATTCGCCGTTCTCGCGCCGTTTGGACGGTATCCTCCCACTCTTCGACTTCTGTGTCACCTCGCCCCATCCAGAGCAGCGCTACCAGCTCAGCCTGCTGGCGGTCGTTCAAACCACGAATTTCCTCGCGCAGCTCCTCGCGCGTCAGGTCCTCCGGCGTGTCCTGCACCGCGTCGATGGCGCCATCGTCGGTGGGATTCGATCCCGATGACGCATCGACCTCGCCCTCCTGCGCCTGTAGCCCACGCGTCTTGAGTATCAATCTCGCGAGATAATCTGTCGGGAGCGATAGTGTCGGCATGGTAGACCTCGGACGCCAAGAGAAGTGTCTTTCTGTCGAAGCTGCGTCCACGCATAAGGTTCCAATCTCCGACGACTGTCGGAACTCCGCGGCCCTCGGCGGATTTCTCGCGTGAGAGGCCATACTATGCACATCAAGCAAATCACCCGGCAGGGCGCCGGCGCCGAGAGGGATGAAGCAGCGCCGAGGACGCTCGCCGAGCTCAATGCTCTCATCTCGGCGGCCAAACCTCTTGTCGAAGGCGCTACACGAGCCGTTTTGGGCGAAGGTCCGGTCGGCGCGCGCATCGCCCTGGTCGGAGAGCAGCCGGGCGATCAAGAAGATTTGCAGGGGCGGCCCTTCGTGGGGCCTGCAGGAAAGCTTCTCGATCGGGCGTTGGAAGAAGCCGGCATCGACCGCAAGCGCGCCTACATCACAAATGCGGTCAAGCATTTCAAGTTCGAGGAGCGTGGCAAGCGCCGCCTGCATAAGAAGCCCTCTGCCGGAGAAGTCCGGCACTATCGCTGGTGGCTGCAGAGGGAGCTGGAGATCGTCCATCCATGCGTGATCGTCGCACTCGGCGCCACCGCTGTTCTGGCCCTCGCCGGTAAGGCGCTGCCGATCGGCCGCTTCAGAGGTCCCGCCGATTTCGGCGGCAGAGCCGGCTATATCACGGTGCACCCATCCTCGTTGCTGAGAGAGCCGGATCACGACGCCAGAGACCTCGCCTTCAAAACGTTCGTGACCGATCTGCAGAAGGCGAGCAAGCTGGCCGACGCCGGGCGACGAAGACATAGCGTTTGAGTGCCACCCCCGGCGCGTCAGCCCTCGAGCAATTGCAGCAGCCGCTTGGCATCTTTGGGGGCGGCGCTCTTTTGATCGTTATCGAAGTAAACGAACACCTCGCGACCATCCCGCCGCCACCGACGAATACTGTTGACCCAGGATTTGAGCTCCTTTTCGGGATAGCGACCCTTGTAGCGTCCGCCGGGGCCGTGTCCGCGGACGTAGACGTGGCGCGCCGTGACCTTCCAGGGCGCAGGCGCCTGATGATGATCAGAAAAGCAAAGTGCTGCGTCGTGCGCGCGCAGCACCTCGAGTATCTTTGCGTCGTACCAACTTTCGTGGCGAAACTCGAACACATGACGTCGCCCCTTCGGCAGCATCGCCAAGAAGGCCTGCAGCCGTTCGGGATCAGCTTCAAAGTGCGCAGGAAGCTGGAAGATGACGGGACCGAGCTTGCTGCGGAGAGCGCGCAATCTCGTGTTCATGAGCTTGAGCGAGCTCGGGCTGGTTTTGCCGAGGCGCTTCCAGTGCGTGATGTACTTCGATGCCTTCCAGGCAAACAGAAAGTTGTCGGGTGTTTCGTCACGCCAGCGGCGCACAGTCTCAAGTCCATGGCGCAACAGGCGCTGTGCGTCGGTCAAGAGCTCTCTTTGCGCCAAGGTAGCGTCAAGCTCGGCCCTATCTAGCCAGCCCAAGTGAGTAAGGCCTGTTCCACTGATCTGGAGATGGGCTGGATCAGGATGATCGATCGGCGGCAGGAGGCGGCCTTCATGCTGCGCAAGGAACAGATCAACGGTTGTCCCACGAGACCTCTCGCTTAGCACCATCGCCAGCGTCTGCTTCGCTGCCATTGCCTCACGGGCGAGCTCGTAGACCGACGCGGCCCCATCTACGACGCGCGCCGCTCCTTCTTCAACCACTGCAACGCGGCGTTCTCCTTGCTCGTCCAAGAGCTGCACTAACCTCATGGTACATCCTCCCGATCGAACGACGCGGCCTCAAATTGCACGCCGGCAAGCGCTTCGCGATCATCCCACCAATGGGCATGATCGACATGGCGCCGGATGCACGCAGCGAGTTCCGAATATCAAACCGACATCGAAAGGAAAAACGCTTGGCACCTGCTGTAGTGATCGACTGCCTGCCCGTTTTCCATCGGAGTCGGCACGGCAATTCACTAACGCAAGCCCCGGCGTGGCAACCTTCCACATCGCGACCGAACTCCCGTCCAAGACCAACGTTTCATGCTGCGCTCGCATGCCAGCAGCTCTCAGCCCGATGCTGGCCGCGAGCGCGCAGCATCACTGCACGATGGATGTCAGGCTCCGCGAGAGCATCGCCGTTTCGGCACATGTCATCGGAATAGCGGCAAACCCGTTCTGCGAAACGCCGCCGAACTCGGTTTGAGATAGCCATAACTGCTACTCTTTGACCGCGCCGGCCATGGCGGATACGTAGTGCTCGACAAAGAAGGTGTAGAGGATGACCAGAGGAAGAGAGCCGACGAGGGCACCTGCCATCAGAGATCCCCAGCGGTATATGTCACCGTCGACGAATTCCATGACCACCGCCACAGGAACCGTCTTGTTCTGAGTAGAGGAAATGAAGGTCAGTGCGTAAATGAACTCGTTCCAGCACAGTGTCAGCGAGAAGATCGACGCAGATATCAGACCAGGCACCGCCAGCGGCAGAATGACCTTCCAAAGAATCTGCAGCCGAGTGGCACCATCGACCAATGCGCACTCCTCGAGTTCAAAGGGGATCGTCTTGAAGTAGCCCATTAGCAGCCATGTGGAAAAAGGGACCAGAAAAGTAGGGTATACGAGTATGAGCGACATCGGACTGTCGAACAGCCCATACGCCTGGATGACTGCCGCCAACGGAATGAAGAGGATGGACGGCGGCACCAAGTAGGCGAGAAAAATAGCGACACCAACCCATTGTGAGCCACGGAAGCGAAGTCGAACAATCGCATATGCGGCCAGTACGCTCGCCAGCAATGACAGAAAGGTGGCGATGACGGACACATAGGTGGTGGTCCACAGCCACTGCGGATAGTTGGTCTCGAACAGCAGCTTCTTGATGTGCTTCAGCGTCGGATCGACGACCCAGAATGGGTTGTACGTCTCCAGATCAACCAATTGTTCGTCCGGTTTGATGGCAGTCAGCGCCATCCAGTAGAACGGGAACAGCAGCACTACGAGGACAATGGCTAGCGGCAGATACGTGCTGATTACCCGATGCGGCAACGTTTCTAAATAGCCCATTCTGAGCTGTCCCCGGTTCCGTGGACAATGAGTTAAGCTAATCGCTGTCGTTCCTCGAATGCAATCGGGCTTAGATAGCCGAGCGTCGAGTGCCGCCGTCGTGGATTGTAGAACCTCTCGATGTAGTCGAACACGTCGGCTCGAGCGGCATCCCTCGTCCTGTAGATCTTGCCCGCCGTTCGCTCGGTCTTGAGCGTCGAGAAGAAGCTCTCCATCGCCGCATTGTCCCAGACGTTGCCCGCTCGCGACAGGCTGCACTGGATGCCGTGCGCTGCCATCAGACGCTGGCACTGTTCGCTCGTGTACTGGCTGCCACGATCGGAGTGGTGCAGCAGCTCGCGCGAACGGCCACGGCGCCAGACCGCCATCAGCAGTGCATCGGTGACGAGTTCTGTCGTCATCGTCGAGCTCATCGACCAGCCGACGATGCGCCGGGAGAAGAGATCGAGTACGACAGCCACGTAGAGCCATCCTTCGGCCGTCCAGATATAGGTGAAGTCGGCTACCCATTTGCGGTTCGGCGCCGGCGCCTCGAACTGCCGGTCGAGAACATTCGCAGCCAGGTGCCCGGTGGGACGGCTGCCGTTGTCGGTGGGCAAGCGGCGTCTTCTCGGTCGCGCGCGCAAAGCATGGCGCTTCATCAGACGCTCGACGGCGTGAAGCCCGCAACTGATGCCGGCAGCTAGAAGGTCATGCCAGACGCGGCGTGCGCCATACGTTCGGTCGCTGTCCAGAAAGCTTTTGCGGATCGAGGCCGTCATCATCTCGTGCCGCCGTGCTCGATCGCTCGGGGGCCTCGTCAGCCAGCCATAGAACCCGCTGCGCGAGACACCGAGCGCCTCGCAGATCAAAGCCACCGGCCAGATCCCCCGGTGCTTCGCGACGAACGCAAACATCATGTCACGTCCTTGGCGAAGTAGGCCGCGGCTTTTTTTAGGATGTCCCGCTCGGCCTTGAGCTTCTGGACCTCGCGACGCAGCCGCTCGATTTCGGCCTGCTCCGGCTTCATGATCCCATGCCCGGGAAAGGCCTGGCGTGGGTCGTCGTCGAGCTGCTTGATCCACTTGCGCAGAACATTCTCGTGCACATCCAGATCACGCGATGCCTGCGCTACCGACACGCCCCGCTCGCGGACCAGCCGAGCCGCCTCGATCTTGAACTCCCGTGCGAACTGTCGTCGTCCCATACGCCACCTCCAGCTTCATCATGACACCTAATCCGGGTGTCCGTGAAACCGGCAGCAGCTCA
>JAEZRM010000123.1 GCA_023412805.1 Pseudomonadota bacterium
TGCTGCGCTTGTTGCGGTTCAGCACGGCGAAGCAGTAGGACTCGCCGTTGACCTTCGGGTCGAATCGGCGCGATGCGTCGCCGTCGGGAAAGCTTTCGATCTTGATCACGTCGGCGCCGAGGTCGCCGAGCACCATCGCGCAGTACGGGCCGGCCATCACGTTCGTCAGGTCGACCACCTTCACGCCTTCGAGCGGCAGGGTCACGGCAGGGTTTCCTCCTTCAATCGATGACGGTCACTTGCGACGTGTCGATCTCGGCGAAGACTTCGTCGTCGACCTCGAACACCTCCTGCGGGCGGGCCGCAACGCGCAGCGGCTCCTGCAGGCCCGGCATCCCGACGTGGTAGTCCCAGGACTCGCCGAGATAGGCGCGCCGTTCGATGCGTGCCGGCACGCAGAAGCGGTCGTCGGCTGCCGAAGGCTGCGTGCGGTGCAACTGGATGCACTGCAGCCGCACCGAGACCCGGACACGGGCGTCCGAAGCGCCCGCGCCGTTCGTCGCGCCGTTCGCATCGGCAGCGACAGGCGGGGTCGCCGTGCGCGTCGGTGCCTCGCTTCCGAGCGTCGCCACCGGCAGCGAGAAGCCTCCGAAGTCGACGCGGTCGCCGCGCCGCGCACCTTCGAGAAAGTTCGTGCGGCCGATGAAGCCCGCCACGAAGCCCGTCTTCGGCCGGCAGTAGAGCTCGTACGGCGAGTCGATCTGTTCGATGCGCCCCTTGTTCATGACGGCGATCCGGTCGGACGTGACCATCGCCTCGGCCTGGGCGTGCGTGACGTAGACCATCGTGATCCGGAACTCGTCGTGCAGGCGGCGGATTTCGAAGCGCATCTCCTCGCGCAGATTGGCGTCGAGGTTGGAGAGCGGCTCGTCGAGCAGCAGCGTCTCCGGCTCTACGACCAGCCGCGCTCGGTGTTCGTGGCGCGCTTCATCGGCGGCAGCAACATCCTCGAGGGCAAGGCCGTCGCTGCCGGTCACATATCGGTCGCCGGCGGCACGCTCGCGACCAGCGGACGCGCGCTCGCTAAGGGCGAGGCGGTGTCGGTGTCGATCCGCCAGCACGAGATCGAGATCGCGACGGCGAAAACCGATACCACCAATGCGCTTCGTGCCGTGGTGAGCCGGCAGGTTTTCCTCGGCGCGGCGCGCGACTATACGGTCGTGCTCGACGACAGGACCGAGCTCAGGGTGACGGCCCCGCCGACCCAGGACATCGCGCCGGGGCAGGAGGTCTGGCTGCGCCTGCCGGCCGAACGATGCCGGGCTTTGACAGGAGGAAACCAATGACGCGGAAGCTGACGCGCCGGCGCGTGCTTGCCGGCTCGACGACGGCCCTTATGGCGAGCGGTTTCGTACGCTCGGCGCAGTCCGCGCCGGCGGCGGAGAGCATCACGCCGCAGCTCATCGAGGCGGCGAAGAAAGAGGGCAAGGTCACCTGGTACAGCTCGGTCGACCTGGCGCTCGCCGAGAAGGTCGCCAAGGGCTTCGAGGCCAAGTATCCCGGCATCGCCTGCAAGGTCGAGCGCTCGGGCGCCGAGCGCAACTTCCAGCGCATCGGCCAGGAATACGCCAGCAAGATCTACAATTGCGACGTCGTGAACAGCTCCGACGCCGCGCACTTCATCATCTGGAAGCGGCAGAACATGCTGGCGGCCTACGTGCCCGAGGACGTCGCGCGCGACTATCCCGACGCACACAAGGATGCCGACGGCATGTTCGCCTCGTGGCGCATCACGTTGTCGCCGATCGCCTACAACACCAAGATGGTGAAGGCCGAGGAGGCACCGAAGTCCTTCGCCGACCTGCTCGATCCCAAGTGGAGCGGCAAGATGGTCAAGGCCCATCCGGGCTACAGCGGCGTGGTCATGACCTCGACCCAGCAGCTCAGCCGCGACCTCGGCTGGCCGTGGTTCGAGAAGCTTTCCAAGCAGAAGATCATGCAGGTCCAGTCGGCGACCGAGCCGCCCAAGAAGATGCTGGCCGGCGAGCGCGCCATCATGGTCGATGGCGGCGAGTACCTGCTGATCCTGATGAAGGAGAAGAACGATCCGATCGAGATCGTCTACCCGACCGAAGGCACGCCGCTGATCTCGGGCCCGTCGGGCATCATGGCCAATGCGCCCAACCCCAACGCCGCGCGGCTGTTCCAGGCCTGGTCGTTCACCGCCGAGGCGCAGCAGCTCAACATCGACGTCGCCGGCCTGCGCTCGGCCCATCCCAAGACCAAGGACCATGCCGGCGCGAAGAAGTTCTCCGACATCAAGACGCTGCGCGAGGAGCCGGCGGTCGTCGCCGACAAGGCCGACGAGATCAAGGCGCAGTACACCAAGTACTTCAAGGTATGAGCTGCTCAACGCGATCAATGACTTAGCGAGTAGGTGGGACAAAGGTGGGACAATCGACCGGGAACAAAGAGGGGGCGGTCTGCCAGACAATGGCCAGGCGGGACTGATCGGATTCGACCCGTCGCTACACGCGTTAGGTGAGCTGATTTACCTAGCTGCTGATCGCGTTGAATGCCCTAAGGTCTCTCGTTCTGCTGGAAGCGCGCCGTCGGCCTGTCGGCCGCCAAGGCTCGCCTCGGTCGCTGTACCCAGTCCGGCCGCGAGCGCAAGCTCGGCCGCCTGATCATCGCGGGCGTCGCCTGCTGGTCGTGCTGCGCGGGGCCTGAGCAACAG
>JAEZRM010000139.1 GCA_023412805.1 Pseudomonadota bacterium
ACCGATCCCGACGAAATCGCCGGCGTCGAAGCGGAACGCCCGTGGCCGGAACATGTCGTCGCTCGATACGACCGCGTCGAGCTCGCACGTCACCGCCTCGTGTCCGCGTGACCGCAGCTTGTCGAGCACGCGCAGGGCGCGCGCGCGGTCCTCGGAGCGGAGGACGATCACGGGCATCGGTGCGCGCAGCATCACCGTCGTCTCGTAGGTGGTGAGGCCGAGGTCCTCCGCAAGCCGGGGGGCCTCCTCCTCGACGCTCCGCCCGAGGGCCACCATCGCGACGATCTGCACGCTCGAATCGTAATACCGGATCCGGCAGCGCGAAGGGGCCATCGTCGCTGCACGCGCGGTGACGAGGGGGGCGGCGCCTCGTCGTTCCCGACGCCGCGATCGAACCAGTGCGCCGAGTCGCCATCCTCTTTCGCCGCCGCGGTGGAGATGACGCGGGCGGGCGCGAGGCGAGCTCGCGAAGCCCACGCGGTGCTCGGAGCAGCAGCTCGAGCGCGCAGCGCGTCAGCGCACGCTGCAATCGTGCTCGCCGGCGACGATCGCACGCCGGCGACAGACGATGTGGATGGTCCCGACTCCGTCGATCTCGATCTCGGTCCGGTACTCGAGGACGCTGCGTTGCCCCGACATGCGCGTCACGCGGCAGCGGTCGTCGCAGCCCGCGTGCCGTCGTGCGAGCGCATTCGTGCGCTCTTGCAGCGCGGAGTCGTCCGCCATCACGTTGGTGTAGACGGCGAGGGCGGCGAGCCCGCAGACGACCCAGCTCAGCGCCGAGACCATGCGGGAGAAGAGCGGCTTCGGTTGCCGCCATGGCTCGCCGGGCATGCTCCATTGAACGTTCATATCAACACCACCGTCCGTTCCGGCAGCGGCTCGGTCTCGGGACCGACGCGTCGCGCACCCTCGTGATGGAGACGACCGGAGGTCACCTGGAGTGTCGCGTCGGGAAAGATCGCTCTGACGAGCGGTGAGAGAAGATGGCTCTCGACGAAAGAGTTGCCCGGACAGCCCGCGTACGTGCCGCCGAGATGAAGATGAACGCGCGCGGAGGTCGCTTCGACCACGTGCAGCGTCGCCTTGTCGATCGTGATCAGAGGCACCGCGATCTTCGTCAGGAGCTCTACGAGCGCATCGGCCTGATCCATCGAGAGCGGACCCTACCAGGACCTAGATGATAATGAAAGTCGTTTTCAACAAGGCCTGCAGAGGCTCGCAGCCCGCGTGATCGGCGCGGTGGTCAGGCTGCGCGGAGGGTCAGCACCACGACTGCAGGCGCGACGCCGAGGCGGATCGGCGGCCCCGTCGTGCCGAGGCCGGGATGGACGTAGAGCGTCGAGTCGCCGTCCTTGTAGACGCCGATGTGGAAGTGATGCGCGAGCTTCGACGCGTTGATCCAGCGGGCGAGGAACGGCATCGCGATCTGTCCCCCGTGAGTGTGGCCGCTGAGGACGAGGTCCACGCCGCGCTTCGCGATCTGCGGGAACTTGTCGGGATCGTGCGCGAGCATCACGGTCGCGACGCTTTGGGGCTGCTCCGCGAGCGCGAGATCGACGTCCGCGCGACGCGTCCAGGTATCGTCGATCGCGGCGATGTAGAGCTGCGCGCCGTCGCGCTCGACGACCACGCCTTCGTTGCGGAGCACTTTCGGTCCGCGCTCGCGAATGAGCGAGATGAGCGGCTCTCCCTCGCCGAAGTAGTCGTGGTTGCCCATGGCGCAGAAGACGCCGTCCTTGGCGTGGAGCCCGCCGACCAGATCGGCGATGTCTTGGTGGAACGCGACGCCGCTCGTCACCAGATCCCCGGTCACGGCGACCGCGTCCGGCCGCTCGGCGTTGGCGCGATCGATCCAGCGCTTTCCCCACCACGAGGGCGTGAGCGCGCCGATGTGGAGATCGGAAAGGTGGACGATGCGATAGCCGTCGAGGCGCGCATCGAGGCCTCGGATAGGCACATCGACGCGGCGGGTGACGAAGAACCAGCGCCGGAACGTCACGCCGTAGAAGCACACGACGAGACCCGCTGCGTAGGTCCACATGAAGAAGCCGGCGGACGGGCCGATCGGAGCTCCCCGGATCGCGTCGACGATGGGCTCGCCGATCAGGTAGACGATCGACGGCACCACGCAGAAGATGCAGGCCGACCAGTGCACGTAGTACGGCACGTCGAAGAGGAACGTCGGGGCGAACGGACGCGGTTCGTCGTTCGCGATCCGCTCTGAGCGTCCGAGGAAGAGGTAGACGCCGAGCGCGCCGAGGGCGAGCGCGAGCGGCCAAGCCGCTAGCTCGGGCACACCGACTCGGCGGCCGAGCTCCGCGGCCGCGACCACGAACGGCAGATGGCAGAGCGCCGTGATGCCGAGGAGGATGCGCCGGAAGCGGGACATCCGCGGGCGCTTGCCGATCGCCTTCGCGGCAGCGTGGGGGGGAGGCACGCTGCTCAGCCTCGGCCGGCCTTGTTCTTCCGTTGGGGCGGACTCGTCCGCGAGGGAGGGGGCAGACGACGGGGAGGATGCAGACATGAGCGGAACGTCGAGCCTCACGGCGCCTTCGGCACCGGGCCCTTTTCCTACTACGCGATCCGGCCTTCGACCACCGCTCCGTCGTCGCCGATGGCGCGAACGCTGCGCGGACCGGCGGCGATCGCGACCACATTGGAACCGATGCCGATGTCGCCGCTCATCCGGAGCCAGTGGCTCGATCCGTTGACCGTGGAGCGACGGACCAGACGCGCTCGAGCGGAGCCCGCCCAGACCTGACCGTCGCCTCCGATCGCGAGGCTCAGGAGGTCGCGTGTCGTCTGCACCGCCTCCAGCTGCGCATCGAGCTTCGGTCCCAGCGAGAGCGCGTGGCCGCCGACGCCGACGGTGACGGTGCCGCCCTCGGGCAGCGGCGCGATCGCGAGCAGGTGCCCGGTGCAGACC
>JAEZRM010000024.1 GCA_023412805.1 Pseudomonadota bacterium
TCGAGACACTCCGGCAGCAGCGTCAACTGACCCCGATCCTGTCCTTCCACGAACCTCTTCATGATCCCCCCGCCGAATCATCACGGGAATCATAGATGGCTCAGTCTTTTGACACAGCCAGGGTCAACAGCTGAGGTCGGCTGAGAAATCCAGGTGTCCGCTCACCACCTGAATGCTTCCATCACGCTGTCGGCGAGAAGGACCAATTTCCGTCATGCTCTTCGACGCCACCCGCGCCGCGCATCGTCGCTCGATCCCCAAAGACGATCGGGACCAAACCACGCGGGCCGCGCCATGGCCTGTAGACTAGGTCTGGAATAGGAAGGATAGCGACAACCTCCCGCCTCTTCGGCCCTGTTAAAGGTTGAACGGATGCATTTCGCCACCTGCGCCGCGATGCCCGCATTTATCCGTTTTGACACTTGCTCGATGGCCACGCGACACAGGGGCCGAGGCTGGATCACAGCCTACTCAGTCCTTCTCTGACCAGTGAATTGCCGCGCGCACTGGCGTCGACCGACTCGTTCGCTGCGAAGCACTGGTAGTGACCACGCCCCGCAGATCACTCTTTCCCGCAACGCGCGACAATAGCGAATGTGGTCCGCAATGGCGTGACCAAGGGGGCTGTGCATCGCAGCGGAACCACGATCATGGTCGTGCGTTGACGCTGTGGACCAATGGCCCCTGAAAATTCACCTCCTATGGCGGAGTAACGCCCCCAATGAAGATCGCCCAGGTAGCTCCTTTGATGGAGAGCGTTCCGCCGCGGCTCTACGGTGGCAGTGAAAGGATCGTTTCGTATTTAACGGAAGCCTTGGTGTCGGAAGGGCACAATGTCACCCTTTTTGCGAGCGGCGATTCGATTACCGCGGCCAACCTCGATTCGTGCTGCCCGCAAGCTCTCCGTCTCTGCGCTGGTGTCGTCGATCCTCTTCCGCACTACATGATCATGCTCGACCGGGTGCGGCGTCGGGCACACGAGTTCGACATAATCCATTTCCACATCGACCAGTTTCAGTTTCCATTGTTTCGCGATCTGAGCCGCCGCACGGTCACGACACTGCACGGCCGCCAGGATCTGCCGGATCTTCATCCGCTCTACAAGCACTTCAAGGATATGTCGCTCGTCTCGATCTCGAATGCTCAGCGCGCGCCCGTACCGGATGCGTCGTTCGTTGCGACAGTGCAGCATGGCCTGCCCGCAGATCTCCTTCCGCGCACTCTTCACAGCTATGGCGGCTATCTCGCCTTCCTCGGACGGATATCGCCGGAAAAGAGAGCTGACCGCGCGATCCGCATCGCCCGCGCCGTTGGTCTTCCGCTGAAGATTGCTGCCAAAGTGGACAAGGTTGACGCCGAATATTTTCGCAAGGAGATCGAGCCGATGCTGACATCGGGCGATGTCGAGTTCGTTGGCGAGATCAATGAGCGTCAGAAGGCGCGGTTTCTTGGCGATGCCCGTGCGTTGCTCTTCCCGATCGATTGGCCGGAACCGTTCGGTCTCGTCATGATCGAGGCAATGGCATGTGGAACGCCGGTACTGGCGTTCAAACGTGGCTCGGTGCCGGAGGTCGTGGAGGATGGCGTCACCGGCTATATCGTGGAGGATGAGGACGAGGCGATCCGCAAGATGGGCGCGTTGCTTGCCATTGACCGAGCCTCCATCCGCCGGCGCTTCGAGGCACGCTTTACAGCTGAGCGCATGGCCAAGGATTATGTGATGGTCTACAAGAAGCTTCTGGCCAACGCCGATCCTCTAAGCCGGGTACGACCACTTTTTGTCAATGGCAATCACGCTGTCCAGTAACTCACCTAGCGCACGACGACTCGAGGACGGGGTTCGGGTCAGGACCAAGCCACGGGAAAGTATGGATGGCGGATATCCCTTCTAAGGGCGCGGACGGACCTGCACCCTTATCGATCGAAACACCGTTCTACATTCCGGCGACCGACGCGCCAGCGCGTCAGCGACGAACATTGAAAAAGAACGACACCTTTGCTGTTTTCGACAGCCACGGCGATATCGGCGCCAGCATTGGCGGGCAGGACGGTCTCTTCCATTGCGACACGCGCTACTTGTCTCATCTTGAGTTGTTGTTCAACGGGTCGAGGCCGCTGCTGCTGCATTCTGCAATGCGGGACGACAACCTGAATTATTATGTCGATCTTACGAATCCGGATTTCTACATCGACCGCAAGCTTGTTATGCAGAAGGACACGGTTCATATATCTCGCACGGTTTATCTGAAGGACGGTTCGCTGCGTGAACGAATTGCGCTAACCAACCACGGCTCCGAAAGCGTCAGTTTTTCACTGTCTTTGCTGTTCGCGAGCGACTTCGCGGATATCTTCGAAGTGCGCGGAATGAAACGCGAGCGGCGTGGGACGTCGTCCATCGATTCTGACCAGCCGCCGCTGGTGCATCTTCACTACCAGGGGCTCGATAGGGCCTCTCGCACGACGACACTTCACTTCGAACCCGTGCCCACCTTGCTGCAGGACAGCACCGCCCGGTACGACATCGAACTCCCTCCGCACGGAAGGACTGCAATCTTCGCCACCGTTACGAGCGGCGAGCGTACACCGCTTCCGACGGAAACATTCCTTCTTGGCCTCACCCGTCTTCACCGCGCACAACAGGTCTCGATGCGTGGCACGGCCTCCGTCGAAACGTCGAACTCCGTTGTCAACGAGATCTTCTGCCGATCAATGGCGGACGTCCAGATGCTGATGACCGAGACAGAGGATGGCCCCTACCCTTACGCTGGTATTCCCTGGTATTCGACCACGTTTGGTCGCGACGGCATCATCACCGCAATGAACATGTTGTGGGCCGACCCCAGGATCGCCGCTGGAGTGCTGCGACGCCTCGCGCGCCTGCAATCAGACAGGCTCGATCCACTCACCGATTCAGCCCCTGGCAAGATCATTCACGAGATGCGCGGTGGCGAGATGGCTGCGATCGGCGAGGTACCGTTCCGGCAGTATTATGGGACGGTCGATGCCACTCCGCTGTTCGTGATCCTTGCCGGCAAATACGCCGAGCGCACGTCGGACTGGGCTCTTATTCGCCACCTGTGGCCGTCGATTGAAGCAGCGCTTTCGTGGATCGACCGCTTCGGCGACTTGGACGGGGATGGCTTCATCGAGTACGCGCGCGGCACGGAAACCGGACTGGCCAATCAGGGGTGGAAAGATTCTCACGACTCGATCTCTCACGCAGACGGAAGGCTAGCTAGCGGACCGATCGCGCTCGTCGAAGAGCAGGCCTATGTATTCGCGGCGCGGCAAGCGGGTGCAATGTGCGCGCGTCGGCTCGGCTTTGAAGACCGTGCCGAGACCTTGGAGTCGCAGGCGGCAAATATTCGTCGGCAATTCGAAGAGGCGTTCTGGTGTTCTGACCTGGGGTTCTACGGGCTAGCGCTCGACGGTGAGAAGCGCCTTTGTCGCGTCCGATCGAGCAATGCCGGTCACGCGCTGTTCTGCGGTATCGCCGCGCCGGATCGTGCGACGGCAACTGTCGCATCGCTCATGCGGAGCGATTTCTTCTCCGGTTGGGGTATCCGGACGCTCTCTCACGGCGAGGAGCGCTACAATCCGATGTCGTATCACAACGGCTCCATTTGGCCGCACGATAACGCCATGGTTGCGGCCGGGTTTGCGCGCTACGGCGCAAAAAGTGCTACCGCCGCGATTTTCGATGCGGCAATGCGTGCCGCAGCCTACATGGACGAGCGCCGCATTCCCGAACTCTTCTGCGGCTTTCGGCGACGGCGCGGGCGCGGTCCAGTGCTTTATCCGGTGGCGTGCGCACCCCAGGCGTGGTCAGCGAGTTCGCCATTCGCGATGATCGAGTCGTTGTTGGGTCTGGAATTCCATCCAGAGGCGGGGGAGCTTCGTTTGAACAATCCGGTTTTGCCACCATCCCTTACCAGTATTCGGATCAGCAATTTTCAGCTCGGCGGCGGCGTCGCAGATTTCATCTTGCGGAGCGCATCTGCATCACCAACGCTCGAAGTTATCCGGGCCGAAGGCGATATCCGCATCCGCTTGGTCTTTGCCAAAGACGCATAATGATCCCTGGGGTATCGGCTAATATAGCTACCGTCGCGAGATAGTGGATGAGGGGATTCCGGACAGAAGCTTTCAGGCTAGGGGCAAAGCTATGGCGTGCAGCTTCATGTCGGCTCTCAGGGAATGAGCGGTCTCAGCACTCACGCCGTCTGGGAGGTAGGCCATGGCCGCTTTGTCTGGCCAGCGCTGATAGCGACATTGGTTCGTCTCAAGCGAGCGATGGCCGCTTGGGGTCAAGCTCGACTGTCCGTGCCCTATCGCGGCCGGCGGCTCTTGCCCCCAAGAGCGGACCCAGGAACACTGGATGCGGTCTCGGCTCGCCGTAGCTGACGTCTATTATTTGCTAATGATCTCTGGCGGCGACCTTGTCCTCTATTCATGGGTGCCTTGCATCAATCGATCGGGATCGCTTTAGCGTCTTGCCCCGAGGCGGATCGCGATAGCAAGTGCGAGAAGGGACTTATTGCGCTGCCCTAGCGTTAACATCGCAGGCGGCTAACTTTCGGCTCGTAAACTCAAGTCGACTGCGATGTAAGATTTTGATTCTCCATCACCGGAACATTGCAAGAAGAGTCGACATGACTCTTGAAAGCATTGCTATTTGTTCCGCTTTTCAATCTGAAAGGACAAAGGCCGGGAACATAAGGTCCAGCCATACAACTATCTCTTCAAGACGATCTTGAAGATATGGCGCTCGTACTTCTCAAGCGCCGTGCGCATCTCGATGAGATACGAGTATCGGTTGTAGATCTTGGCGATGGGGCTGAGCGTGCGGCTGCCGGAGAGATGATTGAGTAGTCGGTCAGTGATATGGGGTGGCGTTCCAATGGACGCGTGGATAGTCGAGAAGGTCCGGCGGAGATCATGCAACGTCCAATCCTTCACCCCTGATCGCTCGTCGAGCCTCGCTTTCGGCTGGCTCCAGCTATTGTAGGAGCTGAGCTTCGTTTGCTTCAGGAGAGCGAGCGCTTTCGGGGTGAGCGGCACGGGATGTTCCACGCCATTCTTGGTGACATGGCGCGGGATGGTAAGGACACGATCTGCGATCCACGACGGCTCGACGGCTGCGATCTCGCCTCGGCGTTGGCCGAGCAGTATGCAGAGCCGTACAATGGTATGGAATTGTGAAGCGGAAGCCGTAGCGTTCCAGATTGCTCTGAGCTCCGCGTTCGTAAGCACTCGATCGCGCGATGTCTCCTTCGCAGGCTTGGAGAGACGCGCGACGGGCGAGAGATTGATGAGCTGGCGTTGCTCGCACCAGGCGAAGAATGTTTTGAGGACGCCGAAGAAATGATTGGCTTCGCTTGGCGTGGACATCAGGCCATCAAAAATCGCCGTGCAGTCGGACGTGGTGATCTCGCGCAGCGACTTGTGAAGAGGCGTCGCATGCTTGTTCAGGAGCCGTTCGGCTTCCTTTTACGCGCGCTCCCGATAGTTCGGCCTGATGTAGGTATCGAAATACGTCTCGAGGGCAGTTTCGAAGCGTTGCGACGCGATAGGGACCTGCGGATCGCTGACCTGCCTCCCCGCTGCCTTTCGGGCGTCAGCGAGTTTCGTGCCGGGATACTTGCCGAGGTGGACGCGCCGACGCTTGTCGCCGACGCGGACGAAGAAACTCTTCGTGCCGCTCGGGCTGATACGCACGCCGAAGTTTGATTGCTGATCGCAGTAGTAATCGACCTGAGCAGTGGCAGGCTTAAGCGCCTTGAGCGCGATATCGGTAAGATGGATCGTCGGCATGCGGTGAGACTATACCGCGGCGCGGATCGAAAAAAGGGGCAGAAAAGGGTCAGGAATCCGGTGTGTAGTGGGGTTCGGCAATGTTCTGCGTTGCGCAATATTATCTATATATTTCGATGCATTAGAAAGAAAGAAGCGGTCCGCTGTTCTGTGCGGTTTTACCGGAAAACCAGCTTGGAAGGCTGTTGCTCTACCATTGAGCTACACCCGCGATCCGTGGCGCACGTTTTAGCGGTTTGCCGCCCATTGGCAAGCGGCGACATGGCCGGTCTGCTTGCCGGTCATATGCCGCGTGGACGAAATCGCGAGGCCTGTGTCATGCTCTCCCGGGGGAAGACGAGGGACGCATGTCCAGCAAGTTCGATTATGACGCGCCGGTTGCCTACATCCGGGACGCGATAGCGGTCCACGCGCCGGGGGAATTCACCGAACGCCGGCTTGGGTTCGCCAATGCCGTTCGGCTCGCCCTCGAGCGCCACAAGCCCGGCGAGACGCCCGCCATTACTGGCACGGGCATCCAGCTCAACGGCATCGACGCTATCCGCGCCGTCCGCATGCTTCCGGACTTTCCGGCCGATTGAGCTGGCAGCGCCCCTACAACGGAATGTTGTCGTGCTTCTTCCAGGGGTTTTGCGCCTGCTTGTTGCGCAGCATGTTGAGGGCGCGGCAAATGCGGCGACGCGTGCCGTGCGGCATGATCACCTCGTCGATGTAGCCGCGCTCGGCGGCAACGAACGGGTTCGCGAAGCGCGCCTGATACTCGTCGATGCGGGCCTTGATCTTCTCAGGATCGCCTAGCTCGGCACGGTATAGGATTTCGGCGGCGCCCTTGGCGCCCATGACCGCGATCTCGGCCGAGGGCCACGCATAGTTCACGTCGCCGCGGATATGCTTGGAGCTCATGACGTCGTAGGCGCCGCCGTAGGCCTTGCGCGTGATGACGGTGATCTTCGGCACGGTCGCCTCCGAGTAGGCAAACAGCAGCTTGGCGCCGTGCTTGATCAGGCCGCCGTACTCCTGCGCCGTGCCCGGCAGGAAGCCCGGGACGTCGACGAGCGTGACGATCGGGATATCGAAACAGTCGCAGAAGCGCACGAAACGCGCTGCTTTGCGCGAGGCATCGCTGTCGAGGACGCCGGCCAGCACCATGGGCTGGTTGGCGACAATGCCGACCGTGCGGCCTTCCATGCGCGCGAAGCCCGTGACGATGTTCTTCGCGAACTGGTCCTGGATCTCGAAGAAGTCCGCTTCGTCGATGACTTTGAGGATCAGCTCCTTGATGTCATAGGGCTGGTTGGGATTGGCGGGAACGAGTGTGTCGAGGCTCATCTCGATGCGGTCGGCCGCATCTTTGGTCGGCAGCACCGGCACGCCCGCCTTGTTATTGGCCGGCAGGAAGTCCATGAGGCGGCGCATCTGCAGCAGCGTCTCGACGTCGTTCTCGTAGGCGCGATCGGCGATCGAGGACTTGGTCGTGTGGACCTTGGCGCCGCCGAGCTCTTCCGCCGTGACCGTCTCGTTGGTCACGGTCTTCACGACATCGGGGCCGGTGACGAACATGTAGCTGGTGTCCTTCACCATGAAGATGAAGTCGGTCATGGCCGGCGAGTAGACATCGCCGCCCGCGCACGGGCCCATGATGACCGAGATCTGCGGGATGACGCCGGACGCGAGCACATTGCGCAGAAAGACCTCGCCATAGCCGCCAAGGGCCGCCACGCCTTCTTGGATGCGCGCGCCGCCCGCGTCGAACAGGCCGATGATGGGCGCGCGGTTCTGCAGCGCCATATCCTGGATCTTGATGATCTTCTTGGCGTGCGCCTCGCTCAGGGAGCCGCCGAAGACGGTGAAGTCCTTGGCGAAGACGTAGACGACGCGGCCGTTGATCGTGCCCCAGCCGGTGACGACGCCGTCGCCCGGGATCTTGGTCTTCTCCATGCCGAAGTCCGTCGAGCGGTGCTCGACGTACATGTCGAATTCCTCGAACGAGCCCTCATCCATGAGAAGCTCGATGCGCTCGCGGGCGGTGAGCTTGCCGCGCTTGTGCTGGGCTGCGATGCGGGCTTCGCCGCCGCCAAGCCGCGCGATGGAGCGCCGCCGCTCGAGCTCGTCGAGAACATTCCTCATGGATTTCCTGCCCCTAGTGCACTGCAACGTGGATCAGAGCGTGTCTAGCACGGGGGGCAGAAAGGGGCAAAACGGAAGGTTACGGGCTTATCATAAGGCGTTGTCGCCCCTTCATGAGCGCGCGACCGCGCGCCGGCCGATAGGCCGTGCCCGAAAGCATGAGCGCGCGACCGCGCGCCGGCCGGTGGCAATCCGCGGCAGCATAACCAAGCTCGCGGCATGGCCGCCGCGGGCATAGCACCACGATGGGGTTGCGAAGCACCTCTTCCCGGCAGCTCGCGGCAAGTAAAATCAAGCGTGCGTCGCGAGGCGCTGAAGCTTCTTGAGGCGCTCGGCGATGTCGGCGGGGGCGAGCTCGATATTGGCGATGCGGGGCGTATAGCTGGGGGCCACCGAGCGGTTGATCTCCTGCAGCCAGACGAGCGTCTTCTCGATGAAGGTCGCCACCGGAATATGCGAGATGTCCATGTCCTGCCAGAAGCCGCGCTGAACGACTTCGGCCTCCTCGCGCTGGGTCCACACCGGCAGGATGAGCGTATTCGGCACCTCGGTCGAGGCGGCGAACGTCGGCCCCTGATCGTCCTCGAGAATGTAGAGGCCGCCCTGCCCGACAGCCTGGCGGACGAAGCTCGCGAGAATTTCCTGCCGCAAGCGGTCGGCAAGCTCCATGGGTTCGATCTCCGGCTCGCAAGGCGCGGCAAGCCAGTTCGTTCCGACCGCGCGGTCGAGGTCGCGGAGCTTGGGCAATACCTCGTGGAGGAAATCGCCGAGCGGGATCGGTTTGACTCGGGGCTCCTGGGCGACCTTCTCCGCGGCAAGCTCGGCGTCGCTCTGCTCGGCCCAGAAAATCGTCGCATCGCGCGCACGCCGGCTCGGCGAGGGGAGGCGTGCCAGCCCCTCGGCGCCGGCAACAGCCCACACAGTGCGCGAGGCGACAACCTTGCGCACGAAATCAGCGATCACGGCTGCATGACGCGGATCAGCTTGCCGCAGCAGCATTGCTCCTCCCCACACATGTTGGCCCGGTCATGCGAGCACGCACCGGCTGGGAGAGGTAAATAGAGCGCAGAGGCGTAAAATAGGGGTTACGCGGACCGAGTACGTGGAAGGCACTAACCCCGATCGAGGCCCTTGGCTTCCAGTTCCTTAAGATACTGGGCCCAGCGTTTATCCTTCTCGCGTCCGAGCAGCGCGAGATAGGACCATGTGTAGAGGCCGGTGTCGTGGCCGTCGTCGAAGACGATTTTCACGGCGTAGTTCCCGACCGGCACAAGATCCTTGATCTTCACATTACGCTTCTTGCCGACCGTGACGCGTTGCTCGGGCGAATGGCCCTGCACTTCGGCCGAGGGGCTCATGACCCGCAGCATTTCGGCTGAGATCTCGTAACGCGCGCCATCCTGGAATGAGACATCGAGCGCGTCTGCGCCGGGCTTCACCTTGAGCGCTGGGGGTGGCACGCGCTGGCCCGCGGCACCTGACAGTTCGTCCCATGTCTTGGCGGCGAGATCGCGGAAGATCTGCGCGTGCTGGCTCTCTGGTTCGGCGGCGACGATCGGGCGGCCTTCGTCCGAGCGCGCGCGGATCGCCATATGCAGAGGCACTTCGCCCAGGAAGGGAATGCCGAGTTTGCGCGCCTCTTCCGCGGCGCCACCATGGCCAAAGATGTCGGAGCGCTCGCCGCAGCTCGGGCAGAGGAAGTAGCTCATGTTCTCGATGATGCCGAGCACGGGAATGTCCGTCTTGCGGAACATGGCGAGACCCTTGCGGGCGTCGATGAGCGCCAGATCCTGCGGCGTCGAGACGATCACGGCACCGGAGAGCGGCACCTGCTGCGCCATGGTGAGCTGTACGTCGCCCGTACCAGGCGGCATGTCGATGACGAGCACGTCAAGATCGCCCCATTCGACCTCGCGAAGCATCTGTGTCAGCGCTGAGACGACCATGGGGCCGCGCCAGATGATCGGCGTGCCTTCATCCACCATGAAGCCCATGGACATCGCCTTGAGGCCGAAGCCCTCCATGGGGCGCAGGCGGTTCGAGCCTTCGATGACTTGAGGCCGGCCTGAGAGGCCGAGCAGACGCGGCTGCGAGGGGCCGTAGATGTCGGCGTCGAGAATGCCGGCCTTCAGGCCGATGGACTGGAAGCCGAGGGCGAGGTTGACGGCCGTCGTCGATTTGCCGACGCCACCTTTGCCCGAAGCAACGGCGATCATGTGCTTGATGCCGGGTACGCCTGCGGAGGGCCGTCCACCCGGCGCCGCCTGCGGCCTTGCAGCAGCTTCGCGAGCCGCACTCTGCTGTGCGCGGACCTGCTGGACGCGCGCGCTATCGGCTCGGGGCGGCGCACCGCCACTAGGGCCACCGCGCGCAGCCTCCGCCGTCAGAACAGCCGTAACGCCTTGCACGCCCGGAATATCCTTCACCACCTTCTCGGCGGCCTGGCGCAGGGGTTCGAGCGATGCCGCCCGGTCGGGGGAAACGGTGATCGAGAAATAGACCTTGTCGTCACGCAGAAGGATCTCGGAGACGAGGCCGAGATCGACAATGTTGCCCTCGAGGTCGGGGCCCTTGATGCGCTTCAACTGCTCGAGAACCTGGGACTGGGTGACTGCCATCTGCTGTCCTCTCGGGGGATCGGGCTGCGCCGCTGCGATATCGCGCGGACGCTCGCGGGCGCCCGTTGGCGGGGCGCGCATCGTTGAGGGCTATATGCCAGAACGGAGCAGAAGTGTCACGGGAGGCCAACAATATCCTCTCTGCCGGCCTTCTCCCCATAAGCACGGGGAGAAGGCGCAGGTCCTCAAAGCTTGCAGCCCGTGCCCGGGTCGGCGAGTGCGTCGACGGCGACGCCGACGACCTTGTTCAGGCCGCCCTCGGCGCGTCTGAGATAGATATTGTGCACGACCTCCTGCGAGGCGGAGAACGAGATCGGCCCGCGCGGGCTCTCGAGCTTGGCGCCGCGCATGGCCTTGTAGAGATTGGCCTCGTCCTCGATGTTGCCTTTGACGGCTTCGAGGCCGACCGCGAGGAGCTGAGCGGCGTCATAGCCCTGCACCGCATAGACGTCGGCCTCGCGTTGCGTCTTGTCCTGGAAGGCCTTGCGGAAAGCCTTGTCCTTCGCGTTGTCGAGATTGTCGCCATAGTGAAGGGCAGTCTCGATGCCTTCGGCTGCTGCGCCCTGGGCGCCGAGCACGCCTTCCGTGAGGAAGCCGGAGCCGCATAGCGGCACCTGGATGCCCGCCGACTTGTACTCCTTGACGAACTGCACGGCGCCGCCGCCGGCGAAGAACACGCCGACCGCTTCGACGCCGAGGCCCGGAATCTGGGCGAGCAGCGGCTGGAAGTTCGTATCGGGGAACTTGAGTGACAGCGAGCGCACGACCTCTCCGCCGTGCTTGGCGAGGCCTTCCTTGAAGCCTTCACCGGCCTCGTTGCCGGCAGCGTAATCCCACGTGATCCATGCCGCCTTCTTCACGCCCTTGGCGCCGAGTGCGAGGCCCATGCCGTAGGCAGGCTGCCAATTCGTGAAGGACGTGCGGAACACATTGGGCGCACACAACGCGCGTGTGACGGCGTTGGCGCCGGCATTCGGGACGATCGTGAGCGTACCCGTCTCGCGAACGACCTTGTGGATGCCCATCTGCACGCCCGAGTGCACGGTGCCGATCAGAACGTCGACCTGATCGCGCTTGACGAGGCGATCGGTGTTCTGCGGCGCGTTCTCGGGCTTCGATTCATCATCGAGCTTGATGATCTGCACCTCGCGGCCGCCGAGCTTGCCGCCCTTCTCGGCGATCAGCATCTCGACGGCGAAGGTGATGTTCTCGCCGAGCTTGGCGAATGTGCCCGAGTAGGGAAGCATGAGGCCGATCTTGATCGGCTTTGCCTGGGCAATGGCCCAGCCCGTTGGAACCGACGATGCTGCGGCGGTCGCGAGTGCCCCCTTCATGAGGCCGCGGCGGGTCGGGCGAATTCTCTCGATCGACATGTACGACGTTCCCTCCAGTTGGACCGCGCGCCGACAGGGCACGGGCATATTTATTGGCCGGTCGCGGGGCGACAGCCCGGAGCCGGCTCGGACACATTTATAGCGTTCCGCGGTCCACTTGGAATGGTTCAATCGTCGGAGGCCCGCCGTTCAGGCGCCGGAAGCCGGTGCCGAGCGGGGCGGGTGCGGGGTGTCGTCAGCTTCATCGCTCTCGGGCACATCGGCCTCGCGCGTCCGGGGAATCGGGCTCGAAACCTTGCCGAGGTGCTCGGCGAGGTCGACCGTCCCGCGTCGGCCGATGTCCGAACCATGCCGCTCGAGCCACTTGCCGGTCTCCGTGTATCCCGCGAGGAAAAGACGCGAGATGATGGTGCGGTCGGGTTGGATCTTGCTGTCGGCCGGCAGGATGGCCGTGTGGTGGCCCGCCTCCACGAGATGGAACCGATGCCGTGCGAGGCGCCGTGCCGGCGTGCGGGCGCGTCGCCACCAGCCGAGATCGGCGGCCGCGCGTGCCGCCTCGATGAGCTCGACGTCGCGGCGGAGCGGCTGATTGAACGTAATGCGGCTCACGGTACCGGCGATCTCGCGCGCAGAACGCGGTACTCCCGGCTCGTCGAAAGCATTGAGGAGCACGAGCAGCGTATCCTCGGCCGGGCTCTCGCTGGCGAGCGTGACGAGGTCCGGGTTCGCCGAGAAACCACCATCCCAATAGGCGCGACCTTCGATTTCGACCGCATGGTGGATCGTCGGCAGGCAGGCCGAGGCGAGCACGGCTTCGACAGTCAGCTCGGCGCGGCGAAAAAGGCGCTTGGCACCTGTCGCGACATCGGTCGCCGCAATGAGCAGCTCGATGTTCGGGAACGAGCGGATCCGCTCGAAGTCGATGTGCTCGGTGAGAATGCGGCGCAACGGATCGAAGCCGAGCGGATTGAAGTCATAGGGCGAGAGCATCGCCGCGACCGGCGCGAGCGACGAGGGTCGATTGAAACCACGCAGGAAGGGATTGAGGCGCACGAGATCGGGCACGGCCGCTTCCTGCACGGCTTCCCAGATCGTGCGCAGCGTGCGTCGCGCCTGCGCCGGGCTGCCATGCGCAAGTCCGCTCGCGAGGGCGGCGGCATTTACCGCGCCGGCACTGGTGGCGCTGATCCAGGGAAACTGCAGCGGCTCGCCTTCCTCGAGCAGGCGGTCGAGCACGCCCCACGTGAAGGCGCCGTGCGCGCCACCACCCTGGAGCGCGAGATTGATCGCGCGTCGCCGCTTGCCGCCAATGCCGAGCACTTACCCCTCCGCGCCGTCTTGTTGCACTGCATCATGGCAGAGTGGAGACGGGTACGACAATCGGGAGGCCGTCAACGTTTGTGCATAGCACGCTGACGCCGAATGCCGGTTCGAGGTAGCGGGGCGTCAGGACATCGGCCGGTGGGCCGGACGCTGCAACCCGTCCATTTGCCAGCAGAAGAATGTGATGCGCGAAACGTGCCGCCAAGCTCAGATCGTGCAATGCGACAATTATAGTGCGGCCTTCGGTCGCGAGCCGCTCGAAGAGCGCGAATAGCGCGAGGGCATGGGCGGGGTCTAGGCCGGCTGTGGGCTCATCGGCAATGAGCAGTGGTGCTTCCTGGGCGAGCGCACGGGCGACGAGCACGCGCGCCCGCTCGCCGCCGGAAAGCTGAGAGACCGGACGATCCGCAAGGGGCGTGATGTCCATCGCGCCGAGGGCACGGTCGATGGCCCTGGGGTCCGCATCGTCATGGGGCAGCCGGCCGAGCGCCACAACGGCACGCGCAGCGAGCGGCCAGTGCACGGCGCGCTCCTGCGGTAGATAGGCGATGGCGCGGGCAAGCTCCGTGCGTGACAGCGCATCGAGCGGGCGACCTGCGAGGCTGATCGTGCCGCTTTGAGCGGGCAGCAATCCGGCACAGGCGCGTAGCAGCGTCGACTTTCCGGCGCCATTGGGGCCGACGATCGCGGTAATGCATCCTGGAGGAGCCTCGATGTTCACGGCGTCCAGTACCATGCGCTCGCCGAGCGCGAGGCGGGCATCCCTGATGAGAATGCTCATGGCGCCAGCTCCCGCCGCGTCGAGACGACGAGCCAGACGAAGAAGGGCGTGCCGATGAGCGCCGTCAGCACGCCAAGACGAATGCCGCCGCCGGGAGAGGCAATGCGCAGCGCCAGATCGGCGGCGAGTACGAGCGCGGCACCGCCGAGCGCGCTCGCGGGCAGCAGCCGCGAGGGCATGTGCCCGACGAGAGGCCGCAGAATGTGCGGCACGATCAGCCCGACGAAGCCGATGGTGCCCGATACGGCGGTCGCAGCACCGACGGCGAGGGCTGTGCCCGCGACAACGAGCAGACGCAGGCGCGAAAGCGATGTGCCGAGGTTGGTGGCCACCTCCTCACCGAGCGTGAGTGCATCGAGATCGCGGCCGAGGCGGGCGAGCACGGCGAGACCGACAAGGATCGGCGGCGCGGCGAGCCAGACGTGCGTCATACTGCGGTCGCTGAGCGAGCCCATGAGCCAGTAGACGATCTCGACGGCGGCGAACGGGTTCTGCGAGAGCGTGAGCACCAGTGCAATCAGCGCTGTCGTGAGGCTCGCGACGGCGACACCGGCAAGAATGAGCGTGATAGGCCCGCCGCGTTCGCCCGCGAGCCAGAGCACGACAGCCATGGCAGCGGCGGCTCCGACAAGGCCGCCGAGCGGCAAGCCGATCACCAGGCTCGCTGCAAGCCCTGTGTGGATCGCGAGCACGGCCCCGAGCGCCGCGCCGCCCGAAATGCCGATGATGCCAGGCTCGGCCAGCGGATTGCGGAGATATCCTTGCAGGGCCGCGCCGGATAGGCCGAGCGCTGCACCGACGAGCAACCCGAGCAGTGTACGCGGCAGGCGAATCTCGGTGAGAATGAGCCAGGCTTGGGTGCTATTTTCGAAACTGACGCCTGCCGGTCCGACAGCGAGGGACGCAAGGCCCAGCATCAGCGTAAGCATGGCGAGTGCGGGAATGACGTACGTTCCTGTCCTGAGCGTCACGCCGGCGGCCTCCGCGCAGCAAGGCGGCGGCGTGCTTCTGCCAGTGCCTCGATGGCTTCGGCGGCGTATGGCGAGCCGCAGATCCAGTTCTTCCAGGGAAGAACCATTGTCGCACGATCGCGCATAACCGTCTTGAGTGCCGGATGTGCGAGCGCATCGGCGACGACGGTCCTGTACTCGTTGCTCGGTCCGGCGAATAGCAGGAGATCGGGCGGATGCGCGACAATGGCTTCGATGCTCACGCGTCCACCGCGGTCGGCGTGCAACGCTGGCGCCAGATTGCGGAAGCCTGTGAGGCTCAGAGCTTCGTCTTCGAGACGTCCTGTGCCGGAGACGATGCCGTTGATCTGGTAGATGAGGGCCGACGGCTTCTCCGCATCGCCCGTATCGGCAGCGCGTGCCCGTGCCAGCCGCGCATCGAAGGCGGCGACGGCTGCGCGGCCCTTTTCGACATCGCCGGTCGCTTCGGCAACGCTGAGCAATGAGGTCCGCACACCGGCTATGTCTTGCGCCATTGGAATTTTCATCACGCGGAGTGTCAGGCGCTCGAGCATCGAGATGGTTGCGGGCGCCGTGAACTCGGCGGCAAGCACGAGGTCCGGCGACAAAGCCAGCACTTCCTCGGCTTCACCGCGAATTCGCAGGAAGGGTTGAGCGCGCTCGGCAATAGGGGAGGCGCGCGGATCATTCGAGGAAGGGCTCAGAGCCGCGATCCGCGCCGGTTCCACCAAATCGAAGAGCAGGATATCCGTGCAGAGGTTCAGCGAGACAATGCGCTGCGGTTTAGTCGTTTGCGCGGCGAGGTTCGCCGGCATGAGGACGAGCGCCAACACGGCGAGGGCGCATTTTCGGATCATGTGATGCGCCTACCGGTCCCGCTCGTGGAAATGATCATAAATGCGCTGGGCCGTCTCCTGCGAGATGCCGCTGACGGCGGTGAGATCGGAGACGCTCGCCCGGCTCACCGCTTTGGCCGAGCCGAAATGGTGGAGCAACGCGCGCTTGCGAGTCGGACCGATGCCCTCGATCTCGTCGAGCGGATTGGCGCCGATCGCCTTCGTACGCCGCGCCCGGTGCGCCCCAATGGCAAAGCGGTGTGCTTCGTCGCGCAGGCGTTGGACGAAGTAGAGCACGGGATCGCGCGTTTCCAGCATGATCGGCTGAGGGCGTCCCGGAATGTGGAAATGCTCACGTCCGGCGTCGCGGTCCGGTCCTTTGGCGACGCCCATGAGGGCAATGTCCGTAATGCCGAGGCCATCGAAAACCTCTCGCGCGACATTCAGCTGGCCGAGACCGCCATCGATGAGCACGAGATCGGGCTTGTCGGGAAAGGCTGCATCCTCGATGTCGTCGGGCTCCTCTTGCGGGAGCACGTCCGCGGGCGTTTCGGGAACTGTATCGAGATCGACAGGACTTTCGTCGACCGTCGGTGCCGCAGCGGCAGCGACGCGCTTGAAACGCCGCGTGAGCACTTCGCGCATCATGGCGTAGTCGTCGCCGGGCGTGAGGTTCTCCGATTTGATGTTGAACTTGCGGTACTGCCCTTTGACGAAGCCATCCGCGCCGGCCACGATCATGCCGCCGACCGCATTGGTTCCCGATACGTGGCTGTTGTCGAACACCTCGATGCGGCGTGGCACCTGTGCGAGGCTGAAGCGATCGGCCAGCGCTTCGAGCAGGCGGCGTTGCGAGGCGCCATCGGCGAGACGGCGGCCAAGGGCTTCCTTGGCATTGGCGAGCGCGTGCTCCACGACACCGGTCTTTGCCCCCCGCTGGGGCACGCGTATCTCGACCTTGCGCTCCGCCTTGAGCGAGAGAGCTTCCGCCAGCAGCTCGCGGCTCGGCACATCGTGCGAGAGCAGGATGAGGCGCGGGACGGGCTTGTCGTCGTAGAACTGCGCAATGAAGGAATCCAGCACCTCCGCGAGATCGATCGAGCGATCCGCGCGCGGGAAATACGCACGATTGCCCCAGTTCTGGCCCGTGCGGAAGAAGAACACCTGCACGCAGGTCTGCCCGCCGTCCTGATAGGCGCCGAAGACGTCGGCTTCCTCGATGCCTTCCGGATTGATCGTCTGATCGGCTGTGACGTGGCTCAGTGCCGAAAGACGATTGCGGATGGCGGCGGCCTGCTCGAATTCGAGAGCGTCGGATGCCGCCATCATGCGTGCGCGCAGCTGCTCCCGCACATCCTGGCTGCCGCCGCGCAGAAAACGGCACGCTTCGTCGACCAGCTTGCCATAGTTCTCGACGCTGATTTCGCCCGTGCACGGCGCCGAGCAGCGCTTGATCTGATGGAGCAGGCACGGGCGCGTGCGGCTCTCGTAGACCGAATCCGAGCACGAACGCAGGAGGAAGGCGCGCTGCAGCGTGTTGATGGCGCGATTGACCGCGCCTGCCGAGGCGAACGGGCCGAAGTAGTCGCCTTTGCGCTTACGCGCGCCGCGATGCTTCATGATCTGCGGTGCGCCGTGGTCGCGGGAGATCAGGATGTAGGGAAAGGACTTGTCGTCGCGCAGCAGGACATTGAAGCGCGGGCGAAAGCGCTTGATGAGGTTCGCCTCGAGCAGCAGCGCCTCGCTCTCCGTGCGCGTCGTCACGAATTCCATGCTCGCCGTCGCCGAGATCATGCGGGCAATGCGGTTCGTGTGACCGCCGAGACGGGTGTAGTTCGAGACGCGCGCCTTGAGGCTGCGGGCCTTGCCGACGTAGATGACATCGCCCTGCGGATCGATCATGCGGTAGACGCCGGGGGCGGCCGGCAGCGTCTTGAGATAGGCATTGATCACATCCGGGCCGCGCGGGACCGGGGCCTGTTCCGCCGGAGGGCCCTCGTGCTGCCCATTGTGCTGGATGTCGGTCGGCGCGCTCATGGCGGGACAATTGGGCCGGTCGCGCGCCCTGGTCAAGTCGCGCTTCAGACCCGATATAGGCTATAAGTGAACGCGGCGCCCGATCGGCCGCCGTCCCTACAACCCGGACCGGAAAGAACCATGACCGCGCAACCGGATGCTGCCACCTTCCTGCCATTCGAGAACAGCTACGCCCGGCTGCCGGAGCGCTTTTACGCGCGGCTCGCCCCGACGCAGGTGAGGGCGCCGCGTCTCGTGAAGCTCAACGAGGGGCTGGCGCGGGAACTCGGGTTCGATCCGGCCTATCTGGCCTCGTCCGAGGGCGTCGACATCCTGGCCGGCAATCGCGTGCCGGGCGGTGCCGAGCCGATCGCCATGGCTTATGCGGGCCACCAGTTCGGCGGGTTCAGTCCGCAACTCGGGGACGGGCGCGCCATTCTGCTGGGCGAGGTGATCGATCGCGCCGGCCATCGCCGCGATGTGCAGCTCAAGGGCTCGGGACCGACCCCATTCTCGCGCCGTGGCGATGGGCGCGCCGCACTTGGGCCGGTCCTGCGCGAATACATCATCGGCGAGGCCATGCACGCGCTTGGCATTCCGACGACGCGGGCGCTTGCTGCGGTGACGACGGGCGAGCCCGTCATGCGCGAGAAGGCCCTGCCGGGCGCCGTGCTGACGCGTGTCGCGGCGAGTCACATTCGTGTCGGCACATTCCAGTATTTCGCCGTGCGAAAAGATACCGAAGGCCTGAAGGCGCTGACGGACTACGTCATCCAGCGTCACTATCCAGATCTGGAGGGCGCTGAGAACCCGGCGGCGGCGCTCCTCGGGCGCGTCATCGACAAGCAGGCCGAGCTGATTGCGCGCTGGATGCTCATCGGCTTCATCCATGGTGTCATGAATACCGACAACATGGCCATTTCCGGCGAGACGATCGACTACGGCCCGTGCGCGTTCATGGATACGTTCGATCCGGCCACCGTTTACAGCTCCATCGACGAGCATGGCCGATATGCCTATGGCAACCAGCCTGTGATCGGGCAATGGAATCTGACACGTCTCGCCGAGGCCTTGCTGCCTCTGATGGCGGAGGATCGCGAGAAGGCCGTGGAGATCGCGCAGGAAGCGATCAACGCGTATCCCGGAAAGTTCGAGGCTGCGTACATCGCGGGCTTCCGTCGCAAGCTCGGGCTCTTCGAGGCGCGCGACGAAGATGCCCTACTCGTGAAGCAGTTCATGGACGTCATGGCAGCCGGTAAAGCCGACTTCACGCTTACTTTCCGCGGCCTGTCGGAGGCGGCCGGCAATCCTGCGGCCGATGCGAAAGTGCGCGCGCTGTTCGACGATCCTGCCGCGTTCGATGCCTGGGCCGCGACATGGCGAACGCGACTTGCGCTGGAGGATCGCGATCCGGCAGCGCGTGCCGACGCCATGAGGGCCGTCAATCCGGCGTTCATTCCGCGTAATCACCTTGTTGAGGAGGCCTTGACGGCGGCCGTCGAGAGCGGCGATCTCGCGCCCTTCGAGAAGCTGCTCGCCGTGCTCGCGCGGCCTTTCGACGATCAGCCGGATGTGCCCGAATACGCGCTGCCGCCGCGCCCGGAGCAGGTCGTGCGCGCGACATTCTGCGGAACCTAGATCAGCGCCGGCCGCCAGCGAGGTTCAGTGAAGCAGGATCCGCACGCAGTCGCGCCATGGCCCAGATGCCGATCGCGGGGCCGATCGCGAGGATCATGAAGGCATAGGTCCAGCCAAGCCCTGTCACCACGTAGGGCATGACGTGGATCGTAACGAGCGTCAGCAGAAAGCCGATGCATGTCTGCACGGTGAGCATGGTGCCGACGAGCGTGCGATCGCTCAGTTCGGTCACCGACGCCGAGAACTGCGCTGAATCCGATACGATCGTGATGCCCCAGACGATGCCGATGAGCAGGATAAGCCACGCCGGCCCCCCAAAGGCGAACCCCATCACCAGTGCGCAGGCGCCGCTGACGGCCAGCGAGACGATGGTCACGGCCGTGCGGCCAACGCGGTCGGCGGCCCATCCACCTGCGAGGCAGCCGATTGCGCCGCTCGCGATGATCAGAAAGGTCGCGACGCTGGCGCTGATCGGCGGCGCCGCGCCGTAGCGCAGCGTGAAGCTCGCCGCGAGAAACGTGCCGATCCAGGCCCACATGGCATAGAGCTCCCACATGTGGCCGAAATAGCCGAGATTGGCGAGCCGGAGCGGGGGGCGGCGGAGGGCCTCGGTCGCATTGGCGAGGCGGAAGGGCGGTGCAGGTGACCGGTTGGGCCCGAGGTCCACGCGGCGGATGAGCAGTGCGCCGATGATCGCGCAGATACCGGCAATCACACATGGTACACGCCAGTCGAGTCCGAGCGGCACGAATAGATGCGGCAGGGCGGAGCCGAGCGTGACTGCGCCGACGAGCAGGCCGATGAGGAGGCCGAGATCGCCCTTGGCCCAGGTCGCCGCCATCTTCATGCCGACGGGATAGACGCCAGCGAGACAGAAGCCGGTCGCAAAGCGCAGCACGGGCACGGCGATACCCGTCGGCGCAAAGAAGACGACGAGCAGGCAGGCTGCACCCGCGAGAGTGGCAGCCGTCGTGAAGAGATTGCGGGGGTCGTAGCGGTCGGCGGCGCTGAGAAGTGCGCTCGTCACCGTGCCGCCGACGAAACCGGCCTGCACGCTGCTGGTCATGAGCCCTTCCTGGAAGGGCGTCAGTGCCCAACCCTGGCGCATGGCGGCGAGCGAGGCGGTGGTGGCGAACCATGTGGTCATGGCCGCGACCTGCGCCAGCATCAGGAAGATCAGCGAGCGCGTGCGGGTCGTCGGATCGGTGCTCGCCATCATGATCTCAGACCTTCCGGCGTGGATGGGATTCATTGGCGAAGATGCCGAACGCTGCGCCGATGAGCACGAGACCGAATGCGCCGGAGAGCAACGCGATGATTGGCCCATAAAGATCGGCGATGAAGCCGAGTGCGATCGGTCCGAGCACGTAGCCGAGGTCACCCGTCATGCGGAAGGTGCTCATGGCCGTCGCATTCATGCCCGGAGGTGCGGAGTCGGCGGCATAGGCTGCGGGCGCTGCGCCGCCAGCCGAGATCGCGATGCCCCATACGATGCAAGCCGCGACAAACCACGAATAGGTCGGCGCGAAGCAGAAGAGGACCATCGAGAGTCCGCTGATGACCGTCACCGGCACGATGACAGCCTTGCGTCCATAGCGGTCCGCGAGCCAGCCCGACGGGTAAGCCGCGAACAGCCCGGCAATGCTGCCGAGCATCAGCCCGAAGCCGATAGCACTGACCGAGAGGCCGAGACGCGCCGTTGCCAGAATCGGGATGATCGCGAAGAGGCCACCCGTGCGAACGACGGCATTCATGAGCGAGATGAGGCTTACGAGCACGTAGCCTACATTGCGCGTCAAAGTGCGGATTTGCGTGAAGAACGACACGGGCACACCGCCGCTTGCGATCGACCCTTGTGCCATATCGCGCGTTTCGCGCACGGCAAACCACGCGACGATCGTGGCGAGGAATGCGCCGGTTCCGGCGAAGATGAATGGTGCGGCGAGACCATAATGCTCGGCCAGCAGGCCGCCGGGAAAAGGACCGATCCCCACCGAGAAAATGAACGTGCCCTGGTAGATCGCGATCATGCGGCCGCGCACCTGGGGCGTGCTGATGTCGGCGAGAACGATGTTGCCGGTGGTCAGCACGAGGCCGGCACCGAAACCGGCAACGAAACGCGCGACGATGAACTCGGGATAGCTGGTCGCCCACGCGCACCAGATATTGCCGAAAGCCGAGACGAGGCCACCGATCGCGAGACTGGGCCTTCGCCCGAGCGTATCAGACAGCCGGCCAGCCGGCAGGGCCGAGAAAAAGCGCGCGAGGCCATACGCGGCAATGGCCATGCCGATCGCGGATGCCGGTACGCCGAAGGACTGCGCGTAGAGCGGCAGCGACGGTACCATGGCGCCGAAACCGAACTGGTTCACGGCGACGAGCACACACATCCACAGAAGTATGCGGCGTTCGAGGGACATGCGGCGCCGGATGCCTCTCAGCCGTTATCGCGGACGATCGTCTCGCCTTTGATGTTGTCGACCGTGACGTAGCTCTCGTAATAGGTGATCACCGGCTCGGCGCCGAAGCGCTCCTTGGCCTCGGCGCGCCATGCAGGGCTGAACCAGGCTTCGGCCGCTTCCCGCGATGACCAATAGTAGACGCCGCCGCCACCCGCCTCGCCATTGAGGAAGTCTTTGCGCAGGAGGCCCTTGTCCCCGAGCGCCCGGAAAGTCGCCGCCGATTTCGACTGAGCTGCGATCGCGGCATCGCGCGGGCGCTTGGGCATGGGAATCTGGACCACGGCGATAATCATTCTGTGCACTCCTGGGTGCGGGTTGTCGCGATTGCTGAAACGGAGGCGGGGCGACATCATGGGATCTGCCGCGCCTGCGCTAAAGCGCGGCAGAGGGCGGGAGGGAATGTGATCCACTGCATTGACGATCGGCGCCGCCGGCGCAAGGAAGTTCGGCTGCATGCTGGTCCAGGGTACGCAATCGAGACCGGCGCCGCGCGCATGGCCATGGCCCGGATGCTGCCGTGACGCGCGCCTTTTTGCCAATCCTCGCCGTGCTCTACGTGCTTGGCTTCGCCAATCTCTTTCTGCGCCAGAGTTTTGGCGTGGTGGCGCCCGAGCTCGAACGCGAGATGGCGCTCTCGCCAGCCGTCCTCTCGACCATCGCGAGCTCGCTTTTCTTTGCCTATGCACTGATGCAGATCCCGACAGGCATGCTGCTCGACCGCTTTGGCGGCCGCGTGGTCATGAGCACCATGCTTGTGTTCACGGCGCTCGGGACTGCGCTCTTCGCGGCAGGTGGCTCGGCCGAGACGCTCACGCTGGCGCGCATTCTGATGGGCATCGGTACGGCGGGAGCCTTCACGGGCGCGTTTTACGTGATGGCGAATTGGCTGCCGACCGATCGCTTCGTGACGCAGACCGGTGCGCTCAACAGTTTCGCTGCCGTCGGCAATCTCTGCGCGACGGCGCCGCTGGCAGCACTGATCGTGCTGATTGGATGGCGGCAGAGCTATTGGCTTTTTGCGGCCGCTGTGGCGGTGCTCACACTTGCGCTGGCGCTCATCGTGCGCGACGCACCTCCAGGCCACACGCCGCGGACGACGCGGAAAGAAACATTCGCTGAAGTGCTCGCGGGCGTGCGCGAAGCCGTGCGTCAGCCGGGCATGGGCCGTCTGCTCGTCGCTGGCCTGCCCATGTCCTTCTCGAGCGTGATGTCGGGGGTGTGGGGCGCGCCTTATCTCAAGCACATCCACGCACTCGACGATATACAGCGGGGCTCCGTGCTGCTGCTCATGGCGCTCGGGGGGATTGGTGGGCACTACTTCTACGGCCGCGTCGCGCGCGCCGTGAATTCGCTGAAGCTGCCGATGCTCGTCGGTGGCATGTTGATCCTGATGGTGGCCACCCTCTTGGCCCTCGTGAGCCGTCCGCCACTGTGGTTCGTCACGATGTTGTTCGTTATCGTCAGCATCAGCAGCGCCTACCCGACGATCGCCATGGCCATGGGGCGCGGCTTGGTGCCGGGACGGCTCATGGGGCGGGGTGTCGCCATCGCGAACATGGGGATCATGACCGCGATCGCTGGCGCTCAGTTCGTATTTGGCCTCGTTGTGGGCAGTTTCGAGCCCGTTGGCGGCGCACCGCCGGAGATCGCCTACCGCGCGGCGTTCGGTGTGCAGGCCGCGGTCGCGCTGACCGGCCTCGTCATTCTTGCGCCGGCGCTGGACGTAAAACCGCGCGGTTAGACCGCTACACCACCAAGTGAGAGCTTGACCCTACGTCCATACGATCGTATTGCCCGCGGCGATTGATCCGTGGGCTTACGAGGGCCTTGTATGCATTTGATAATGGTCACTGCGGGCGGCTTCGTGCTTCTCGGTCTCTTCCTGCTGCTGGCGCGCTTCTGGGGGCCGGATCGCGGAATTCTCGCAGTTGCGGCGAAGGCCTTCATTCCGGTATGGCTGGCGCTCACGCTCGTGAACGTGTGGATCGGCGTCCAGCACGCCGGATACACTGTGCTGCAGGAGCTTCCGGTTTTTGCAATAACTTTCGGTGTTCCGGCGGCGGTGGCGGCTTGGATCATCAAGCGCACTCCGCCGGGATGACGGCGCTGAGAAAGCAAATATGGCAGCAGAGGCGTCCGGGCCTGACCTCGTAAAGATCGTCTCGCTGCTTGGAGCAGCGGTGGTCGCTGTGCCGATTTTCAAGCGCCTCGGGCTCGGCTCGGTACTCGGCTATCTGGCGGCGGGACTGCTCATCGGCCCCTTCGGTCTCGGGCTTTTCTCTGACCCACAGGCGATCATCCACGTCGCAGAGCTCGGCGTGGTCATGTTCCTTTTCATCGTCGGCCTCGAGATGGAACCCTCGCGCCTGTGGGGGCTCAAAGCAGAGATATTTGGGCTGGGTGTGCTGCAGGTAGGCCTGTGCAGCGTCCTGCTCACCTTCGTCGGCATCGCCATGGGTTTTCCGCTCGGTGTTTCCTTCGTTGCAGCCGCCGGCTTCGTGCTGACCTCGACCGCGATCGTCATGCAGGTCCTGGAGGAGCGCGGCGATCTGTCGACGCCGAAAGGGCAGCGCATGGTGTCGGTGCTGTTGCTCGAGGATCTCGCCATCGTCCCGCTGCTGGCGCTCGTCGCATTTCTCGCGCCCGGTGGCGCCGACGCGACGCTGACGGATCGCCTGACGGCCGTCGCCATCGGCATCGCCTCGATCGTGGGGCTTATCGTCGTCGGCCGATACCTGCTCAATCCGATGTTCAGCGTGCTCGCCAAGGCCAAGGCGCGCGAGGTGCTGACTGCAGCGGCATTGCTCGTCGTACTCGGCTCGGCACTCGCGCTGCAGCTTGGCGGCTTGTCGATGGCCATGGGGGCGTTCCTCGCCGGCGTGCTGCTGTCGGAATCCTCGTTCCGTCATCAGCTCGAAGCCGACATCGAGCCGTTTCGTGGGCTGCTGCTCGGCCTCTTCTTCCTCGGCGTCGGCATGGCGCTCGATCTCGCGGTCATCGCCGACAACTGGCTGCTCGTGCTGACGAGTGTCGTCTCGTACATGGTCCTCAAATTCGCCGGCATCTACGGCGTCGCGCGCCTTCTGAAGAGTGGCCATCGGGAAGGGCTCGAGCGCGCGGTGATCATGTGCCAGGGCGGCGAGTTCGCTTTCGTCCTCTACGCGGCGGCGACGAGCGTCGGCCTGCTCACGGGCGAGAAGAATGCCATCCTTACGGCCGTCATCATCATCTCGATGGTGCTGACGCCGCTCATGATCATTCTGCATGATCGGCTCATGCAGCCGACGGCACAATCCTTGGACGGTGTGGAAGCGCCCAATGGGCTCGAGAGCAACATTCTGATCATCGGCTTCGGCCGCTTCGGACAGGTCGTCAGTCAGCCATTGCTGGCGCGCGGGCATACGGTCTCGTTCATCGAGACGGATACCGAAAGCATTCGCGACGGCGCCGATTTCGGTTTCAAGGTCCACTATGGCGACGGTACGCGCCTCGACATTCTCCACGCAGCGGGCGCAGGCACCGCGCGCGCGATCATCATCGCAATCGACAAGAGCGACGCGACCAGGAAGATCGCCGAGATTGCGAAGGCGGAGTTCCCTCTGGTCCCGGTATTTGCGCGCTCGTTCGACCGAACCACCTCGATCGAGCTCATGCGCGCGGGCGTGGACTATCAGATCCGCGAGACATTCGAGTCGGCCCTCGCGATGGCGGAGGAGGCACTCGTCAAACTCGGGGACGAGCAGGAGGAAGCCGCGGATGTCATCACCGAGTTCCGTCGTCGTGATGCCGAGCGCTTCGATCTGGAGCTGAGCGGCGGGCTCTATGCCGGTCGCGCACTTCTCATGGGCAACATCCCGATCTCGCAGCGCCGTGGCGAAGAGGCGAGTTAACTCGATCGCCACATAATGGGCCAATCCTTCCGCTAGGGCCCCTCGAAAGCCTGTGTGGCGCGGGCAATCAGGGGAGCGGAGGGAGATCGGCTGCATGAAGGGCTGGCGGTTCAGGGCATTTCGTGCCGGCACGGGAGCATTGCTGTTCGCGTTCGCGCTTGGAGGTGCGTCACTCGCGGCCGCAGCCCAACGCATTCCGGATGATCTCGCCGCAAGGCTCAATCAGCGTCAGCTCAACGCGTATCAAGCCTATCTCGCCGCTCGCGCGCCGTTCGATCGCAGGCTCGACACATACTGGGCCGAAGTCGATTCACTGCGCGATGGGCGTCGGCGCAAGCGCGCAGCCGGCACGGCCTTCACTGCGGCGGACTATGTGCCGGAGCATCCACCACAATACGAAGGCCCGCCGCTGCCGTCCGATGTGGCGAAGATCATCGCCGATCTGAGGCCGCCACGGCCCGATACGGAGATTGCAGGGCTTCACGATTTTCTGGCGGCAGCGAAGTCGCAGTACGGTTATGTGCCGGCCGCCATTGCCGAGCGCGAGTTCAAACGGCGCTATGCGCAGGAAGCCTTGCGTGTCGGACTGACCAAGGCGCAGGTGATCGACGTCTATGCGCTCGAGACCGGCGGTCGCGGCGTCTACGACATGCAGGCGGGTATCGATCCGGATACGCGCAAGGGCCGCCCGATATCGACGGCGCTCGGCTATGCGCAGCTTCTCGCCGCCAACTCGGTGAACGAGGTAGCCAAGCATGGGCCTTCGTTCGTCAACCGGCTCGAAGACATGGCGCGCAAAGTCTCTCCGGGGCGTGCGGCATACCTCAAGCGCAAGGCGGCGATCGTCCGCAGGATGGTGCGGGCGGCGAAGTCCGTGCCGTACCAGTGGGGGCGTCACGTCGCGCTCGGCAATACGCCCCGCGGGCAGGGCATCCACGCATTGAACCTCGATCCCGATGTCGGCCCATGGCTGCAGGTCATCAAGCTGCGCGGGGTGCTGGACCATGGGCTGCGGGCAGGCCGCACATCGCTCTCCGGTCCGGAATTGGAGCTGATGAACCTCGCCGGACCCGGCACGGGTCTCGAGATGATGACGCCGATCGGCCGGCGGATGTCGACGACGAATTTCTTCTCGCGCGCCGCCTATGGCCGCAACACGATCGTGCGTGAGAAGAATGGCGCCGAGTTGCTGGCTGCGCTGGAGCAGCGGATGCGCGTCAACGAGAAGCGGCCGGGCGCCATCGAGTTCGCGCGTATCTTCGATGAGCTGTCGCGCGACCGCCGGTAGGCGGGCGAGCGACACAAATTCCACCAGCAGGCGGGATTGCACGCGCGCACAAACCGACTATTGTGCAGTGCAGTATCCCTATTCGACGTTCTGACAGGTATTTCCGTATGGCCACCGCCCAACGCGCCGCCGCGCCTTCGTCGTCCGCAGCAAAGCTCGATGCCTGCGCCAATGCCCTCACGGCCGCGGAGCGGTTGCTGCAACTCGCCAAGACCTCGGTCGGCGCTAAGTCAGCCGCAGCCGGACGCGGGGATAGCGCCCAGCACGGGCTGCATGGGCTGGCGTGGTTTGCGACCTACGTCGAGGCGTTGCGGCAGATGCTGGGTTGGGCCCGACGGCTCGAAGCCGATGGGCGCGCCGGCGAGATGGAGCGGCTCCTGCTTGGGGCGGCCTTTGGCGAATACCTCGCACAGATCGGCGGCGGCATTCCCATGAGCCAGGGCGAGATCGTGCGCCCGGGCCAGCTCGGCATTCCAGCGGCAGAGGTCGCGCGCTTCATGGCCGAGCCTGCGGTCGCAGATCTCGTCGAGAACGGCTTTACGGATGATGTGAAGGCGCGCATCGCAGCCCTGATCGCGGACCAGCCGGGCGCGACGACCTTCGGCGATACGGGCCTCGACGAGACGCTCGCGGCCATGCGCGAGGAAATGCGCAAGTTCGCCGTCGAAAAGGTCATTCCCGACGCGCACGAGTGGCACCTCAAGAACGAGTACATTCCGCTCGACGTGATCGCCGAGATGAGTGCGATGGGCGTATTCGGCCTGACCATTCCCGAGGAGCATGGGGGGCTCGGCCTTGGCAAGGAGAGCATGTGCCTCGTCTCGGAGGAGCTTTCGCGCGGCTACATCGGCGTCGGCTCGCTCGGGACGCGCTCGGAGATCGCGGGGGAGCTGATCCTTCAGAACGGCACGGATGAGCAGAAGGCCAAGTATCTCCGGCCGATCGCGGCAGGCGAAATTCTGCCGACGGCGGTGTTCACGGAGCCGAATACGGGCTCGGACCTCGCCTCGCTCAAGACGCGCGCCGAGAAGCACGGCGATGTCTATAAGGTCTTCGGACAGAAGACCTGGATCACGCATCCCGCGCGCGCCGACGTCATGACGCTGCTCGTGCGCACGAACCCGAATGAGCCCGGCTACAAGGGGCTCTCTATGCTGCTCGCCGAGAAGCCGCGCGGCACGGACGAGAATCCATTTCCTGCCGAGGGCATGACCGGCGGCGAGATCGAGGTTCTCGGTTATCGCGGCATGAAGGAGTTCGACATTTCCTTCGATGGTTTCGAGGTGCCGGAGAGCCAGCTGCTTGGAGGTGCCGAGGGACAAGGTTTCAAGCAGCTCATGGCGACATTCGAGTCCGCGCGCATCCAGACGGCGGCGCGTGCGGTTGGAGTGGCGCAGTCGGCCATGGATCTCGCCCTCAAGTACGCCTTGGAGCGCGTGCAGTTCGGCAAGGCGATCTACGCGTTCCCGCGTGTCGCCAACAAGATCGCGATGATGGCCGTCGAGACCATGATCGCGCGCCAGATCACCTATTTCGCGGCACGCGAGAAGGATGAGGGCCGGCGCTGTGATCTCGAAGCGGGCATGGCCAAGCTGCTCGCCGCCCGCATTGCCTGGGCCAATGCCGACAATGCCCTGCAGATTCATGGCGGCAACGGCTTCGCCTTGGAGTATCCGGTGTCGCGCGTGCTCTGCGACGCCCGCATTCTGAACATTTTCGAGGGTGCGGCCGAAATCCAGGCGCAGGTTATTGCCCGGCGCCTGCTTGAAGGCGCCAACTGACCAAAAGCCACCTGCTCTAGGGCGCGAATTGGGCACGCTGTTGCCTGGAGCACGCTGACGGGCTGCTGCGCCGTGAGTGGCCTTCTGCTATCCTGAAAGGATCGTTAGAAGGTGCCTGTCATGCTGCACGCAGGTGTCATTGCTCCCGCATCCTCGGCACTCTATCCCCCGACAGCGTCGAGCCTCTCCGCTAGGTCTTGAGATCGGCGGGGGAGATCAACACGGAGAACGCCTCGCACCAGATGATGAGGCTGGCGTACTTGCTGACATCGATGCCTGCGGGAATGGCATACCGCTGGCTGCCCTTGAACGAGCGCAGGCGGCCGAGATCGACGAACATCTGGTCCCTGAGATCGCCCGCGCGGCGGAACTCGGCTTTTGGCACGAGATAGACGTGGTACTTCGGCCCTGGCCCGACCTCGAAGTTTTCCTCGAGGAACACACTGTCGCGCCGCACGCTCACGCTACCCTTGCCCCAGTGGACCGGATCGGATGGATCGGCATGAATGAATGTGCCGCGGGCAACGACGGGTGAGGTCTTGTCGGCTTCCGTCAGCGCTTCCACGGCAGTTGGCGGTGGGAAGAGATAGGGAAAGAAGAATATCCCGGCAGCAAATCCGAACCCTGTGCCGAGCACGCCGCCGACCAGAAATCCGATAAGCCAGCGCTTCAAGGCGCGCCCTCCATCCGATGCTGTGTGGCTCGAAGCTAGGTCATCGAGAGCAGGCGCGCCATGTGTGCGGATCGGCTACCATGCGCAACAAATATCAACTCTGCGCGAGGCCCTCATGCCCCCGAGCGAACCCACTCTGACCATCGGCATCGAGGAAGAGTATCACCTCGTCGACGTCCGCACGCGCGCACTCGCGACGGAGGCGCCACAGGGTTTCATTACCGAGTGTGAGCGCATCCTCGGGCCGCAGGTCTCGCCGGAGTTTCTGCGCTCGCAGATCGAAGTGGGTACGCGGCCGTGCCGGACACTTGCGGAAGCGCGCGCCGAACTGAGGCGTCTGCGGTCCGGCATCATATCGAGTGCTGCGAACTACGGGCTCGCACCGATCGCTGCATCGACACATCCCTTTGCACGCACGGGCGAGGCGCCCCATACGGATCGCGAGCGCTACCACACATTGGCCCGCGATCTTGCGGGCGTCGGGCGTCGGCTGCTCATCTCGGGGATGCACGTTCATATTGGCATCGAGGATGATGAGCAGCGCATCGACCTCATGAACCAGCTTCGCTACTTCCTGCCCCATCTGCTGGTGCTGACGACGTCATCACCGTTCTGGGAGGGCGAGGATACGGGGCTCAAAAGCTGGCGCCTCGCCATCTTCCGCGAACTGCCGCGCACGGGCCTTCCCGGCCGCTTCAGCAGCTGGGACGAATATCGCCAGACAGTCGACGTTCTAGTGCGCGGCAAAGTGATCGAGGATGCCTCCAAGATCTGGTGGGACCTGCGTCCGTCGGCACGATTCCAGACGCTCGAAATGCGCATCACCGACATCTGCACTTCGAGCGAGGATGCCGTGACGGTCGCCGCGCTTTTCGCGTGCATTGCACGGATGCTGCATCGTCTGCGCCGTAACAATCAGAGCTGGCGGACTTATCCGGTCTTCCTGCTGGAGGAGAACCGCTGGCGGGCGCAGCGCTATGGCCTGTCGGGCTCGCTCTTCGATTTCGGGCGCGGCGAACTGGTGCCCTATGCCGATCTACTGGAGGAAATTCTCGCTTTGGTTCATGAGGATGCAGTGGCGCTCGGCTGCCTCGGCGAAGTCGAGGGTGCGCGCCGCATCCTGGCCGAGGGCACGAGCGCGGATCGTCAGCTCGCGTGCTTCGCGCGCACACAGGCCGAGGGTGCGAATCAGCAAGAGGCGTTGGAAGCCGTCGTCGACCACCTCGTGGCAGAGACACGCCAGGGTTTGTGACATTTTTCGCGAAGGCTTGCGGGGTGCCGTTTCGGCAGTGGTCACAGGGGTGCAGTAATAGTGTTGGCGACCATGCCAGCTTGTTGACACTATTGTGACATCAAGATTAAGCATTCCACAGACGAGTGCCCTGTCTGTGACAGGCCGCACGTGAGCAGCGGAGTGCGGAACCGCCGAAAGCCCGGGAAGTCGGGCCACCGATTGGTGGTCGGCGCGCCGCCGACGAAACGACGCGGGGTCTCGGCTTGATGAAGCACCCGAGCAAATTCGGAGCCACTCTAAATGCTGCTGCTTGGAGATGACGATCTCATCGCCGAGGGCGTGCGGCGTGACGTATTTCGCTATCCCGGCAATTCCGAGCTGCTGGTGAAGGTGCTCAAGCGCGCGTTCATCGAGAAGCGGAACGGCCAGGGAGCACCGTGGTATAATTTCAAGCGCCTCCGCCACCGCTACTTCCGTAACCTGCGGAAACCTCACTTCGACATGTACGTGAGCGAAATTCGCGAGCAGCTCACCTTCGCGGAGATCGGCCTGCGTCATCCGGCCTATCTGCAACGGATCGTGGGTTTCGAGGAAACCAACAAGGGGCTGGGCCTGACTGTCCAGGCCATCAAGGGGCGGGATGGCGGGCTTGCACCAACCGTCGGTGCGCTCGCCCGTGCGGGAAAGCTCGATCTCCCCCTGCGCACGATGCTCGACGCGTTTTTTGACGAGCTTCTGCTGTCACCGATTACGATTTCGGATTTGAATATCGATAATATCGTGCTCGGATTCTCCGAGGAGCTGGGAGATCACTACGTCGTCATCGATGGATATGGCACTCGGACATTGCTACCGGTCGAGCGAGTAAGCGAGTGGGCCAAGCGCTCCGCAAAGCAGCGCCAGTTCACCAATTTCCGCAGGCAACTTGCGAACCCGCCGCTTCGGGCAGCGCTCCGTGCACAGAAATCCAGCGTCTTTCCCGAGGGTAAAGGGGCGCCTGCTCATATTGAATGAAGTCGGCCCTATTCCCATCGGAGGCCCGACCAGCTACAACTTCCCACGCTGATTAATGAATCGTCTGAGCCCGCGGCGCCCATCACGTGCCATGACCGACGTGACAGCCCGCTTTCGCAGGAACGAGTATGCGGAAACTGATTTGGCGCCGAGAGCGCACCGTGGTGCCGCTCGGTGCGCTGCTGTTCGCCACGCTACTCGCGGCATGTGACCAGCCGCAGGCCCAGAACAAGGGCCAGCAGGCCGCCTTGCCGCCACCTGCCGTTACGACAAGTCAGCCGGTTGTCAGCGAGATCGTCGAGTGGGACGAGTACACCGGCCGCTTCGAGGCGGTCGCGAGTGTTGAAGTGCGCGCCCGCGTATCCGGTTACGTCGACAACATCGCCTTCGTCGACGGCCAGACTGTGAAGAAGGGCGACCTCCTCTTCGTGATCGATCCCCGGCCATTCGAGCGCGCGCTCGGACAGGCGCAGGCCGAACTGGAACAGGCACGCACAAGAGCTCAGAACACGGCGCTCGACGTCGAGCGCGGCCGGCCGCTTCTCGAGCGCAAGATCATGTCGGAGAAGATGTTCGACGATCGCGCGAACCTGCAGCGCGAGGCGGAGGCCGCCGTCAAGGTCAGCGAAGCGAAAGTTGCGACCGCCGAGCTCGAACTGGCCTTCACGCGGATCACGGCGCCGATCGATGGCCGCATCAGTCGCGCTAGCGTCAGCCTCGGTAGCTGGATTTCGGCAGGCGGTGCCGCCAACGCGACGCTGCTGACGTTGATCGTGACGCAGGATCCGATCCACATCTATTTCGACATCAGCGAGAACAACTACATCAAGTACAAGCGGCTCGCCGAACGTGGTGCGCTCGCCGGCAGCGACAAGGGGGGCGCCGACGTGCATGTCTCCCTGCCTGACGAGACGGCATTCGCCCATCGCGGCAAGCTGGACTTCGTGGACAATCGTCTGGATCCCGGCACGGCGACGATGCGCGCGCGCGCCATCCTCGCCAATGAAGACCAGATGTTCTCGCCGGGCATGTTCGCCCGCGTCCGGCTTGCGGGCTCGCCAAGGGCGTCCACCGTTCTGCTGCCCGATGCGGCCATCGGTACGGATCAGGCCAACAAGTTCGTGCTCATCGTTGCGGAGGACGGGACGGTTTCACGTCGCAATATTCGCCTCGGGCCGCTCTATCAGGGGCTCCGCGTGATCCGCAGCGGCGTCGAAGCGCAGGACTGGGTCGTCACCAGCGGACTGCAGCGCGCGCGCCCCGGACAGAAGGTGACGGCCAATCGCGAAGTACTCCGCCTTTCGGAAGCTCGTCCGAGTGCGGCGAGCAGCGCGACGATCAGCAGGCAATAATGCGCGCGTGAGCCACCCCGGCATCTGCAGTTCGGCGGCATCAGCCGAGCAGCTTTCGGTCTTGACAGGGACGGCCTGCGGGCTCGCTTATTGACCCCGCCTGTTGCTGCCAACTTGTACGGACCGAAGGCCCTCATGACCAAACCCCGTTTGTTCACGCCACTCGCGATCCGCGACGTGACATTCAAGAACCGCGTCGTCATCGCGCCCATGGCGACCTATTCCGCCGTGGAGGGCATCGCGCAGGACTGGCATCTCGCCCATCTCGGCCGCTTTGCTCTCGGCGGCGCGGGTTGCGTCATGGTGGAGGCCACGGCCGTCACGGCCCAGGGACGCATTACGAATGGCGATGTCGGCATCTGGTCGGACGAGCACGCCAATGCCCTTGCGCGCATTGCCGCCTTCATGAAGCAGCAGGGGACGGTCCCCGCCATCCAGCTCGCGCATGCCGGCCGCAAGGGGGCGATGCAGAGGCCCTGGTTCGGCAACGGCCCGCTGAATGCAGAGGACTTCGCGCGCGGCGAAAAGCAGTGGCCGATCGTTTCGGCCGTCGCCGAGGCCATGGCGCCGGGCTATGCCGTTCCGCAGGCGCTGAGCGTTGCCGATATCGGCCAGCTCGTGAAGGACTGGGCCGCTGCCGCCGAGCGGGCCGTCGGCGCCGGTTTCGAGATGATCGAAATCCACAACGCGCACGGTTATCTCGTGCACCAGTTCCTCTCGCCCCTGTCGAACAAGCGCAATGATGCCTATGGCGGCGACTTCGAGGGCCGCACGCGCTTTCCGCTTGAGATCGCGGAGGCAATCCGGAAGGTCATCCCCAAGGGCATGCCGCTGTTTCTCCGCGTTTCGGCGGTCGATGGCATCGAGGGCGGCTGGACCATGGACGATACGGTCGCCTACGCCAAGGCGCTTAAGGCGCGCGGCGTCGACCTGATCGACTGCTCGTCGGGTGGCCTTGTCGGCTCGGCGACGGCGGCCCGAGTGAAGCGCACGTGGGGCTTCCAGGTGCCCTATGCCGAGCGCGTACGCCGCGAGGCCGGGATCATGTCCATGGCGGTCGGCTTGATCGTCGAGCCGGCCCACGCGGAGGAAATCCTACAGAATGAGCAGGCCGACCTGATCGCGATTGCGCGCGAGGCGCTGGTCAATCCCTGCTGGCCGCAGATGGCGGAGATCGCGCTCGGCCGGCAGATGAAGGACGCCCTCGACGATTGGACGGTGCAGTACGGCTGGTGGCTGAAGCTGCGCGAGCGGACGATCGCCGATATCCGAGCCGATGAAGCCGCACGGTAAGGTCGAAGGCCGAAGACGAAGCACGAGGGAGTGAAGCCATGAAGCTGATGATGTTCAAAAAGGAAAGCGGTGCAGCGCTCGGCGTCGTCGAGGGCGACAGCGTCATTGAGGTCGGATCCGGCGGCGGCAATCTCTATGACGTTATTGCCGGCGGCCCCGCTGCCCTCGAAGCCGTCAAGGCCGCCGCAGCCAAGGGCACTAGGCAGCCGCTCGCCTCGGTGAAGCCGGCGCTGCCGATCGCGCGTCCGGGCAAGTTCCTTTGCATCGGGTTGAACTATGCGTTGCATGCTGCCGAGGGCGGCCATGCGACGCCGACCTACCCGGCGCTGTTTCCGCGCTTTCACTCCTCGCTCGTGGCTGCCGGCGAGCCGGTTATCCGGCCGAAGGAATCCATCCAGCTCGACTACGAGTGTGAGCTGACGATCGTCATCGGCAAGGGCGGCCGACACATTCCGGAAAGCAAGGCGCTCGATCACGTATTTGGCTATACGATGTTCAATGATGTGTCCGTGCGCGATTTCCAGCGCAAAGGCGCACAATGGACGCCCGGCAAGAACTTCGACGGGACAGGCCCGCTCGGGCCGGTGGTCGTCACGGCCGATGAATTGCCACCGGGCGCGTCGGGATTGCGCATCCGCACGCGCGTGAACGGGGAGACCATGCAGGACAGCAACACGTCCGACATGATCTTCTCGACGGCGAAGATCGTGGCGATCCTGTCCGAGTTCATGACCCTCGAACCGGGCGACCTCATCGCCACGGGCACGCCCTCGGGAGTGGCCCATGCGCGCAAGCCGCCGGCATGGATGAAGGCTGGGGACAAGGTCGAGGTTGAGGTGGAAGGAATCGGTATTCTGGCCAATCCCATCGTCGACGCGGCGTAGGCCTCGTTTCGGGCGGTGCTGTCAACACCTCCCGCTATTCGCGCGGAACATGCGGGCTGCGGCACAACAGGCCTAGCATCGTGCGGCGCAGCACGCTAAAGAGTGCGGCGAACGTGTGGCGCGCCGCACGCCCCGCCTGATTCCTCGCGCAGAAACGGGACGCGAATGCCCAAGAAGCTGATCATCGACGGCACCGAGATCGAGGTCGAGGACGGGATCACTCTTCTCCAGGCATGTGAGCAGGCAGGGATCGAGATTCCTCGCTTCTGCTATCACGAACGCCTGTCCATTGCCGGCAATTGCCGCATGTGCCTCGTCGAGGTCGCGGGCATGCCGAAGCCGCAGGCGTCGTGCGCGCTCGGCGTCAACGATCTGCCGCCGAACCGCGACGGCACGCCCAAGGTCATCAATACCCGCTCGCCCATGGTCAAAAAGGCGCGCGAGGGTGTGATGGAATTCCTTCTGATCAACCACCCGCTGGATTGCCCGATCTGCGATCAGGGCGGCGAGTGCGATCTGCAGGATCAGGCCATGGCCTTCGGCAAGGGCGGCACGCGCTATGTCGAGAACAAGCGCGCCGTCGACGAGAAGTACCTGGGCCCGCTCATCAAAACGATGATGACGCGATGTATTCAGTGTACGCGCTGCGTGCGCTTCATGACCGAGATCGCGGGGGTAGAGGAACTCGGCGCCATCGGTCGCGGCGAGGACATGGAGATCACGACATACCTCGAGCAGGGGATGATGTCGGAGCTTTCGGCGAACGTCGTCGACCTCTGTCCCGTCGGCGCGCTGACCCATCGCCCCTGGGCCTTCAATGCGCGGCCCTGGGAGATGCGCAAAACCGAATCGATCGACGTCATGGACGCGCTGGGGGCAGCCATTCGCGTCGATACGCGCGGGCGAGAGGTCATGCGTATCCTCCCGCGCAACAACGACGCGGTGAACGAGGAGTGGATCTCCGACAAGACGCGCCACATCGCTGATGGCCTGCGGACACAGCGCCTTGATCAGCCGTACGTGCGCCGCAATGGCCGCCTTGAGCCCGCGACTTGGGCCGAAGCGCTCGATGTCGTGGCGAAGAAGCTCGCAGGCACGGCGCCGGAGCGGATCGGCGCCATCGCCGGTGATCTCTGTGGCGCGGAGGAGATGTTCGCGCTCAAGTCGCTGCTCGATGCGTGCGGTGTCACCAACATCGACTGTCGTCAGGACGGCGCCAAGCTCGATCCGGCGCTCGGCCGTGCGAGCTATCTCTTCAATTCCACGGTCGAAGGCATTGAGCAGGCGGACGCGATCCTGCTGATCGGCACGAACCCGCGCCTCGAATCGGCTGTTCTCAACGGGCGCATCCGCAAGCGCTGGCGCCAGGGCGGTGTCAGCATCGGCCTCGTGGGCGAAGCCGCCGACCTGACCTACGGCGCCGACCATCTCGGGAGTGGGCCGGATACGCTTCTGGAAATCGCCGAGGGTAAGAATGCCTTCTCGGGCGTGCTTCGTCAGGCGCAGCATCCCCTGGTGATCGTCGGCATGGGCGCCGCGGCGCGTCCGGATGGCGCTGCGGTCCTCTCACTCGCTGCGCGGATCGCGCGTGAGGCGGGGGCCGGCAAGGATGCGGGCTGGAATGCCTTCAACGTCCTGCACATGGCGGCTGCGCGCGTCGGTGCCTTGGACCTAGGTTTCGTGCCCGGTAAGGGCGGACTGGACATCGCCGGCATGATGGTCGCGGCGAATGAAGGCCGCCTCGATGTGCTCTATCTGCTCGGCGCCGACGAGATCGACATGAACCGCCTCGGCAAGGCGTTCGTGATCTATCAGGGCAGCCACGGTGACGCGGGCGCCCATCGCGCCGATGTCATTCTTCCTGGCGCGGCCTACACCGAGAAGGACGCCATCTACGTCAATCTCGAAGGGCGCGCGCAGATGACGGCCAAGGCCGCCTTTGCGCCGGGCGACGCCCGCGAGGACTGGACGATCCTGCGCCAGCTCTCCGCAGTAATGAGCGCAAAGCTTCCCTTCGACGATGTGCGTCAGCTCCGTGCGCTCATGTTCAAGGCCGCGCCGACGCTGGCGGCCCTCGATACGGTCAAGCCGGCCGGACCTGCGGGTGTAGATCGCTTGGCTGAGCGTTCGGCGAAGTTCGACGACACACCCTTCGTCGCGCCGATACGCGACTTCTACATGACGAACCCGATTGCGCGCGCCTCGACGGTCATGGCGGAGCTCTCGATCATCAAGGCGGGCAGCGGCCGCATACGCGCGGCAGCGGAGTGAGGCAGGCCAGCACGCATGTTTCCGACAACCTTTGAAACCTGGTGGGACTCCGCGCTCTGGCTCGCGCTGACGGTTGGCGCGAGCCTGCTGCTGATGGTTTCGCTGCTGGTCATCATCGCCTTCCTGCTGCTCATGGACCGCAAGGTCTGGGCGGCGGTGCAGCTTCGCCGCGGCCCCAATGTCGTCGGCCCTTTCGGTCTGCTGCAATCCTTCGCGGATCTCCTGAAGTTCGTGCTGAAGGAGCCGGTCATTCCGGCAGGCGCGGACAAGGGTGTGTTTCTTCTCGCGCCGCTGGTCACGACCGTGCTCGCGCTGGCGGCGTGGGCCGTCATTCCGGTCGGCAACGGCATGGTGATCTCCGACCTCAATGTCGGCATTCTCTACCTGTTCGCGATCTCCTCGCTCGGCGTCTATGGCATCATCATGGGCGGCTGGGCGTCGAACTCGAAGTACCCGTTCCTGGGTTCGCTTCGTTCGGCGGCGCAGATGGTGTCGTACGAGGTCTCGATCGGCTTCGTGATCATCACGGTGCTGCTGCTCGTCGGCTCGCTCAACATGAGCGCGATCGTGATGTCGCAGTCGACCGGCATCGGCACGAGCCTCGGGCTGCCGAGTTCGTTCCTCGATTGGAACTGGCTGGTCCTCTTCCCGATGTTCGTCGTGTTCTTCATCTCGGCGCTTGCCGAGACGAACCGGCCCCCATTCGATCTCCCGGAAGCTGAATCGGAACTCGTCGCCGGCTTCATGGTTGAGTATTCATCGACGCCGTACCTCCTGTTCATGCTCGGCGAGTACGTGGCGATCGTCACCATGTGCGCGCTGACGACGATCATGTTCCTCGGTGGCTGGCTGCCGCCGTTCGACATCTGGCTGCTGAACTGGATCCCGGGACCGATCTGGTTCCTGCTCAAGGTCACTTTCGTCTTCTTCATGTTCGCGATGGTGAAGGCCATGGTGCCGCGCTATCGCTATGACCAGCTCATGCGGCTCGGCTGGAAGGTCTTCCTGCCGCTCTCGCTCGCCATGGTCGTTGCGGTCGCCGCCATCCTCCACTTCGGAGGGCTCGCCCCATGAGCATGACGTTCGCGCACACAACTCATCAACGAGGCCGCCCATGAGCGTTGCCCAAGGCGTCAAATCGCTTTTCCTGAAGGAGTTTGTCTCGGCGTTCTTCCTCGCCATGCGCTACTTTTTCAAGCCGAAGACGACGCTAAACTATCCCTTCGAGAAGGGACCGCTGAGTCCGCGCTTCCGCGGTGAGCACGCGCTGCGCCGCTATCCCAACGGCGAGGAACGCTGCATTGCCTGTAAGCTCTGCGAGGCCATCTGCCCGGCGCAGGCGATCACCATCGAGGCTGGCCCGCGCCGCAATGACGGCACGCGGCGCACGATCCGCTACGATATCGACATGGTGAAGTGCATCTACTGCGGTCTGTGCCAGGAGGCCTGCCCCGTGGATGCCATCGTCGAGGGGCCGAACTTCGAGTTCGCGACCGAGACGCGCGAGGAACTCTACTACGACAAGGCGCGCCTGCTCGCGAACGGCGATCGCTGGGAGCGCGAGATCGCGAAGAACATCGCGCTCGACGCGCGCTATCGCTGACGGACGATGGGCGAGGGGATGATCGAGGGATGAGGACCGGCGGATGGGCTTGACGGCACTCTTCTTCTACCTGTTCGCCGCCGTGACGGTGATGTCGGGGCTGCTGGTGATCGTCGCCCGCAATCCCGTGCACGCGGTGCTGTGGCTCATTCTCGCCTTCTTCAATGCAGCGGGCCTTTTCGTGCTGCTCGGGGCCGAGTTCCTCGCAATGATCCTCGTCGTCGTCTACGTCGGCGCGGTGGCGGTGCTCTTCCTCTTCGTCGTCATGATGCTCGACGTTGATTTTGCCTCGCTGCGCGCGGGCTTCATCCGGCACGCTTCGGTCGGCGCGCTCGTCGGTCTCGTGCTGCTCGTCGAACTCATCATGGTGCTGACCTCCCGCCTGATCGGTGGCGCGAGCATCGTCGCCACCAAGGCGGCGCAGGCACCGCAGGCCGTTTCGAACCTGACGAATACCGAAGCCATCGGGCGGCTGCTCTATACGCAGTACGTGTACTTCTTCCAGGCGGCGGGCCTCATTCTGCTGGTCGCCATGATCGGTGCGATCGTACTGACGCTGCGCCACAAGGAGGGCGTGCGCCGCCAGTCGATCTCGGCGCAGAACGCCCGCACGCCCGCCATGGCTGTCGAGGTCGTGAAGCTCGCGCCTGGTCAGGTGATCGTGCCGAGCGGGGAGCGGCGCGGATGAAGAACGGGCACGACCATCAGGACGAAAGCTCGAATGTCGTCTCGCTGGCGGGGGTCCGCAAGGAGGCCAAGGCTGTGGCGCGGGCAAGTACGGCGCGCACTGACCGCGGTGAGCGACGCACGACGATGGGGCAGTGGGTGACGAGTGCATTCCTCGTAGCGCTCGCGATCGGCGGTGTGTTCGCGCTCGCGGTGCCGCTGTTGCGCGCAGCCGGACTTGTGGGGGATTGAGAGGCACCATGGAGATCGGGCTCGGACATTATCTGGCGGTTGCGGCGTGCATCTTCACGCTCGGCATTTTCGGCATCTTCCTCAACCGCAAGAACGTCATCGTCATTCTGATGTCCGTCGAGCTCATGCTGCTCGCCGTGAACATCAACCTCGTCGCCTTCTCGAGCTTCCTCGGCAATCTCACCGGCCAGGTGTTCGCGCTGTTCGTGCTGACGGTCGCTGCTGCCGAGGCCGCGATCGGTCTCGCGATCGTCGTCGTGTATTTCCGCAACCGCGGCACCATCGCGGTCGAAGACATCAACCTGATGAAGGGGTAGGGCGCGTGGCGCCTTGCGGCGCCGCGCCTTCGGGACAAACGCATGATCTACCAGGCCATTGTCTTCCTGCCGCTTCTCGGCGCCCTGATTGCCGGCTTCTTCGGCCGTATGATCGGACCGCGCCCGTCGGAGCTGATCACCTCGAGCTTCCTGGTGATCGCCGCGGTTCTTTCGTGGATCGTCTTCTGGCAAGTTGGCATCGGGCACGCGACCGACAAGGTCACGCTCATGCGTTGGGTTTCCTCGGGCGAGCTGGACGTCTCCTGGGGCATTCGCGTCGATACGCTGACGGCAGTCATGCTGGTCGTCGTGAACACCGTGTCCGCGCTCGTGCACATCTACTCGATCGGCTACATGCACGAGGATCCGCACCGGCCGCGCTTCTTCGCCTATCTCTCGCTCTTCACGTTCGCCATGCTCATGCTGGTGACGGCGGACAACTTCCTGCAGATGTTCTTCGGCTGGGAAGGCGTGGGCCTCGCCTCGTACTTGCTGATCGGCTTCTGGTATCAGAAGCCCGAGGCGAACGCGGCGGCCATCAAGGCCTTCGTCGTGAACCGCGTCGGCGACTTCGGCTTCGCGCTCGGCATGTTCGGCGTGTTCCTGGTCTTCCAGACCATCAGCTTCGATGCGGTGTTCGCAGCCGCGCCGCAGCAGGCCGGCAAGACGATGAGCTTCCTCGGCTACGAGGTCGACATCCTGACGACGCTTTGCCTGCTGCTCTTCGTCGGCGCCATGGGCAAGTCGGCGCAGTTTCTGCTGCACACGTGGCTGCCCGATGCCATGGAAGGCCCGACGCCAGTGTCCGCGCTCATTCACGCGGCGACGATGGTGACGGCCGGCGTATTCATGGTGGCACGTCTCTCGCCGTTGTTCGAGCTGGCGCCGTTCGCGCTTCAGGTCGTGACGTTCGTCGGCGTCATCACGGCTTTCTTCGCGGCGACTGTCGGCCTGGTCCAGAATGACATCAAGCGCGTGATCGCCTACTCGACGTGCTCGCAGCTCGGCTACATGTTCGCAGCTATCGGCGTCGGCGCCTACTCGGCTGGCATCTTCCATCTCTTCACGCACGCGTTCTTCAAGGCGCTGCTGTTCCTCGGTGCGGGCTCGGTCATTCACGCCATGCATCACGAGCAGGACATGCGCAACATGGGCGGCCTGCGCTCCAAGATCCCGCTCACCTGGGCCATGATGCTGATCGGCACGCTGGCGTTGACGGGTGTCGGCATTCCGTTCGTCGTCGGCTTCGCCGGCTTCCACTCCAAGGACGTGATCGTCGAAGCGGCCTATGCCGGCCACACGGCCTACAACTATGCCTTCTGGATGCTCATTATCGCTGCATTCATGACGTCGTTCTATTCCTGGCGGCTCATGTTCATGACCTTCTACGGCCGCACGCGCGCCGACCATCACACCTACGAGCACGCCCACGAGAGCCCATATGTCATGCTCATGCCGCTCTTTGTACTCGCTGCCGGCGCGATCTTCGCGGGCTTCGTGTTCAAGGGCATGTTCGTCGGCGATGGCTACAAGGAGTTCTGGGGCAAGGCGATCTTCGAGGCGCAGAGCAACCACATCATGCACGCGCTGCACGAGGTGCCGGCCTGGGTGGTGATGTCACCCTTCTTCGCTATGCTCGGTGGCTTCGCGCTTTCCTATGTCTATTACATCCATGCGCCGTGGCTGCCCGAGGCGACCGCGAACGCCTTCCGCCCGCTGTACTTGTTCCTGCTCAACAAGTGGTACTTCGACGAGCTGTATGACCGCATCTTCGTCAGGCCTGCCTTCGCGCTCGCGCGGTTCTTCTGGAAGAAGGGCGATGGCGCGGTAATCGACGGTGCGATCGACGGCACCGCCAACCGCGTGCTCGTGACGGCCAACAACGTCGCCAAGCTCCAGACGGGCTACATCTACCACTATGCCTTTGCCATGCTGATCGGCCTCGCGGCCATCATCACGTGGTTCATGTTCCGCACGGGAGGCGTGCAATGAACCTCGTCGGCAACAGCCTGCTCTCCGTCGTTACGTTCCTGCCGGCGGTCGTCGCGATCTTCATGTGCTTCCTCAATTCGGAGGCCAAGCAGAACGCGCGCTGGATCGCCCTTTGGACGACGCTCTTCACGTTCGCCCTCTCGCTGCTCATCTGGATCAACTTCGACCCGAACAATCCGGACTTCCAGTTCGTCGAGGAGCGTGCGTGGCTCGGGCCCATCAAGTACAAGATGGGTGTCGACGGCATTTCCATGCTGTTCGTCGTGCTGACGGCTTTCCTCATGCCGCTCTGCATTCTGGCGAGCTGGGAATCCATCGAGGATCGCGTCAAGGAGTACATGATCGCGTTCCTGGTGCTCGAGACGCTCATGATCGGCGTCTTCTGCGCGCTCGACCTCGTGCTCTTCTATGTCTTCTTCGAAGCCGGCCTCATTCCGATGTTCATCATCATCGGCGTTTGGGGCGGTGGACGGCGCGTGTACGCGAGCTTCAAGTTCTTCCTCTATACGCTCCTCGGCTCCGTGCTCATGCTGCTCGCCATGCTGGCCATGTACTGGCAGGCCGGCACGACCGACATACCGACGCTGCTGAGGACGGACTTCCCGGTCGGCATGCAGTGGTGGCTGTGGCTCGCCTTCTTCGCCTCCTTCGCCGTGAAGATGCCCATGTGGCCCGTGCACACGTGGCTGCCTGACGCCCACGTCGAGGCGCCGACCGCAGGTTCGGTCATCCTCGCGGGCATCCTGCTGAAGATGGGCGGCTACGGCTTCCTGCGCTTCTCGCTGCCGATGTTCCCCGTGGCCTCGGCGGACTTTGCGCCGCTCGTGTTCGTGCTGTCGGTCGTGGCCATCGTCTACACCTCGCTTGTCGCGCTCGCGCAGGAGGATGTGAAGAAGCTGATCGCCTATTCGTCCGTCGCCCACATGGGTTTCGTCACCATGGGCATCTTCACGTTCTCGCAGCAGGGCCTCGACGGCGCGATCTTCCAGATGCTCTCGCACGGCTTCATATCGGCCGCGCTCTTCCTCTGTGTCGGCGTCGTCTATGACCGCATTCACACGCGCGAGATCGCGGCGTACGGCGGCCTCGTCAACCGAATGCCGATCTACGCGTTCTGCTTCATGATCTTTACTATGGCGAACGTCGGATTGCCCGGCACCTCGGGCTTCGTCGGCGAGTTCCTGACGCTGCTGGCGGCCTTCAAGGCCAACACGTGGGTTGCGTTCTTCGCGACGACCGGCGTCATTCTCTCGGCCGCCTATGCGCTCTACCTCTACCGGCGCATGATCTATGGCGTGCTCGAGAAGCCGAAGCTCAAGGCCATCGCCGACATGACGCCGCGCGAAATCGTCGTGATGGCACCGCTCGTGATCCTTACTATCCTGTTCGGCTTCTATCCGGCGCCGATCCTCGACGTCACGGCAAAGTCCGTCAACCGGCTGGTCGAGCGCCATGACGCGGCCGTCAAGAAAGCGCGTGCGGACAGCGCGACGCGCGTGGTCATCAGCCCTACAGCGGCGCCGACGCGCTGAGCATACCTGAGAAAGGCTCGCTGTTCAGATGTCCGCCCTCGCCGTCTACGCCCCGATGCTCCCGGAGCTGATCCTCGCGATCGGCGCCATGGCACTGCTCATGTTCGGTGTCTTCCGGCCTGAAACGCAGGACGAAGCCAGCCGCGTCATGTGGCTCGCCGTCGCCGTGCTGCTGGCTGCGGGTTTTGCCGTGCTGCAGGGTGAGGGCACCGTGCGGCTCTTCGATGGCGCGTTCATCGTCGATCCGTTTGCGCGGTTCATGAAGATCGTCGTGCTCATCGGCGCGGCCGGTGCGCTGGTGCTCTCTTTCGACGAGATGGCCGAGCGCAAGTCGCTCAAGTTCGAGTACCCCGTGCTCGTTCTACTGTCGGCGACCGGCATGATGATGATGGTCTCGGCAAACGACCTCATCTCGCTCTATCTCGGCCTCGAGCTGCAGAGCCTCGCGCTCTATGTCGTGGCGGCCTTCCGGCGCGACTCGACGCGCTCGAGCGAGGCAGGCCTCAAGTACTTCGTGCTCGGTGCACTCTCCTCGGGCATGCTGCTCTACGGTGCTTCTCTGCTCTACGGCTTTGCGGGCAGCACCAGCTTCGAGGCCATTGCGGCGGCTGCGCGCGCCGAGGGTGCGGGCCGCGATCTCCTGCTGATCTTCGGCCTCGTCTTCCTGCTCGTCGGTGTGGCCTTCAAGATCTCGGCCGTGCCCTTCCACATGTGGACGCCCGATGTGTACGAGGGCGCGCCGACGCCGGTGACGGCATTCTTCGCCTCGGCGCCCAAGGTCGCGGCCATGGCGCTCTTCATTCGCGTCGTCGTGTCGGTGTTCGCAGGCATCCAGCCGCAGTGGCAGCAGATCGTCGTCTTCCTTGCCATTGCTTCCATGCTGCTCGGTGCTTTTGCCGCCATACGCCAGACGAACATCAAGCGCCTGATGGCGTATTCCTCGATCGCGAACATGGGCTATGCGCTCGTCGGTCTCGCAGCCGGCACTGTCGAGGGCGTGCAGGGCGTGCTCATCTACATGGCGATCTATGTCGTCATGACGCTCGGTGCCTTCGCCGTCATCCTCGCCATGCGCCGTGACGGGGCGGCCATCGAGGACATCAGTGAGCTTGCCGGTCTCTCCAAGACGAACCTGCCGATGGCCTTTGCCATGGCCATGTTCATGTTCTCGCTTGCCGGCATTCCGCCGCTCGCGGGCTTTTTCGCAAAGCTCTATGTGTTCATGGCGGCGATCAAGGCAGAGCTCTACACGCTTGCCGTGATCGGCGTGCTCGCGAGCGTCGTCGGCGCCTACTACTACCTGCGCATCGTGAAGCTCATGTTCTTCGATGATGCGCGCGCGCCGTTCGAGCCGACGCTCGGTAAAGAGCGGGCCGTGCAGTGGATCGCCATGGTGCTCGTCATCGGGTTCGTCCTGCCCATCATCTCATCGCCTCTCGTAGAGGCGGCCGCCGCAGCAGCGCGCACGCTTTTCTAGGAGTGCGGATGCCGGATCGGCCTTCATCGTATGTCGTGCCGCCGGTTGAGCTCCTTGACGAGGTCGGCTCCACGAACGACGAGGCCCAGCGGCGCGCAGCACATGGGGAGCGCGGCCCCATCTGGATCGCGACGCGGCGCCAGACGGCGGGCAAGGGCCGCTCGGGCCGCGCCTGGGTCGAAGCGAGCGAGGGCAATGTCGCTGCAACGCTGTTGTTTGCGCCGGGCTGTGCGCTGGCAAAGTTGCCGGAACTGTCGCTTGTGGCAGGTGTCGCCGCCTACGATGCCGTTGCAGAGTGCCTCGGCGCGCAGCGTTCGGGCTGCGTGGAACTGAAATGGCCGAACGACGTATTGATCGATGGTGCCAAGGTATCCGGCATCCTCATCGAGTCCGGCAACTACAACGCGGAGACTCTCTCCCTGATCGGTATCGGCATCAATGTAACGAGCGCGCCGCCAGTTTCGGACCGTGCCGTCACCCATCTCGTCGCACACGCCTATACGGGCGATGCGCGCGCGGTACTCGATGCGCTCGTCGCAAGCATGGCGCACTGGCTGTCCATCTGGTCGGCGGGCACTGGCTTCAGTGCCATTCGCGCGGCTTGGGCCGAGCGCGCCATACCGATCGGTCGCACGCTTGAGATCAAGACACAGGAGGGACCGGTGACCGGCGCTTTCGCGGGCCTCGACCATGATGGCGCGCTGTTGATCGATCTGCCGATCGCGGGGCGCCGCCGTTTCACGTTCGGCGATGTCGCCGTGCTGCCGTCACGGCAGTCCTGAGGACGCACCATGGCACGCACGCGGGCACCTGAATCCAAAAGCGAGAGTGAACTGATCTTCCTTGCGCTCGGTGGTCTCGGCGAGATCGGCATGAATTGCTATCTCTATGGTCTTGGCCCGGAGAAGTCGCGCAAGTGGCTCATGGTCGACCTCGGCATAACCTTTCCCGAGGGCGAGTTCGATCCCGGCGTCGACGTCATCATGCCGGATCTCAAGTTCATCGAGAGCCGCGCGAAGGATCTGTGCGGTCTCGTGTTGACGCACGCGCACGAGGACCACTTCGGTGCGATCATCGAGCTTTGGCCGCGTATCAAAGTGCCGGTCTACGCGACGCCCTTCACAGCGACATTGCTCAAGACCAAGATCGCCGAGCAGACAGGTGGCAAGCTCAAGATACCGATCAACGAGATCGCGCTCGGCTCGACATTCGATGTCGGTCCGTTCTCGATCGAATTCGTCAATCAGGCGCACTCCATTCCGGAGCCGAACGGCCTCGCAATCCGCACGCCGCACGGGCTCGTCTATCACACAGGTGACTGGAAGCTCGATCATGCGCCGGGCGTCGGCCTGCCGCCGGACGAGAAGCGCTACAGAGAGATCGGCGAGGAGGGCGTTCTCGCGCTCATCTGCGATTCGACGAATGCGATGCGCGACGGCCGCTCACCCTCGGAAGAGGAAGTCGCGGCCTCGATCGCGCGCATTATCAAGAAGGCCGAGCAGCTGGTGATCGTGACGACGTTCGCGTCGAATGTCGCGCGCGTGCTCGCAGTGGCGAATGCGACGCGCGCAGCCGGGCGGCGCCTCGTGATTGCGGGCCGCGCCCTGCATCGCATTATTCAGGTCGGCATCGAGACCGGCTATCTGCCGCCCGATTTCGTGTACGCCGACCAGCAGCGCATCGGTGACTTTCGCCGCGATGAGGTGGTGGCGCTCGTCACGGGCAGCCAGGGCGAGCCACGCGCAGCGCTCGCGCGGATCGCGGAGAATGCGCATCCCGATATTTCGATCGCGAAGGGTGATCTGGTCATCTTCTCTTCGCGCACGATCCCGGGAAACGAGAAGAGCGTTGGCCGCATTCAGAACGCGCTCGTGCGCATGGGCGCCGAACTCGTGACCGACAACGAGGCGCTCGTGCACGTCACGGGCCATCCGCGGCGCGATGAGCTGAAGCAACTCTATGCCATGCTGAAGCCGAGGATGGTCGTGCCCATGCACGGCGAAATGCGTCACCTCGCCGAGCACGCGAAACTCGCGCGCGCCTCAGGCATCAAGGAGGTGATGGTGGCCGTCAATGGCGAGGTTCTCGCGCTCGCGCCGGGGCGTCCGGCGATCATCGACGAGGTGCCGGTCGGGCGTATTTATCGCGACGGCAATATGCTGATCAGCGCTGAGGACATGTGCATTCGCGAGCGGCGCAAGCTTGCCTTCGTCGGCGTCATCGTCGTGTCGCTCGTGCTCTCGCGGAACGGCAAGATGCTCGACGATCCCGAGGTTGTGATGGAGGGCATTCCCTCCGAGCGCCCAGGCGGCGGGGCCATGGAGGACATGGTGCTCGACGTCATCGAGGGGACCATCGAGAGCATTCCGCCCAAGCGTCGGAACGATGTGGAGATGGTGCGCGAGGCCGTGCGCCGCGCTGTCCGGGCGTCGGTCGATCAGGTGTGGGGCAAGAAGTCCGTCGTTCGCGTGATGGTCTCGCAGCTGGATGTGAAGATGTGATGTTCCCTCTTCCCGTAAGGGGAGGGAATTCATTCAACGCACAAACCCCATACTTCCACGCGCATCGGGCTTCGAACGGCTGATGTCGCTCATGATCTCCGTGAGCCGCGCAGGGTTCTCGAGCACCCCCAGAACTTCCGCTTGCTTGCGTGCCTTGGCGAAGTCGCCGGGTGTGAGATTGGCGATGCCGGCCGCTTCCGGCGGAATGCGATCCGAGCCGAAGAACATCTGCCAGGCGCGGCGCAGTCCGGGCTTGTCGAGATAGCTCAGCACGATCTGGAATGTGAAACGTCGCAATGAGGCGCTGTCGACGCGCTCCATGAAGTTCGTCGTGAAGCATACCGGGAGCGGATGGTCCTCCATCCAGGTCAGCATCTCATTGACCTGTGTGATCTCCCAGGAGCGCGTGGCGTCGCGGCGGTCGAGCAGCAGGCTGTCCGCCTCGTCGAAGACGAGCATGGCATTCGCCTCGCGCGCTTCCTCGAAGGCGTTCGCGATATGGCGTTCGGTCTCACCGAGATAGGGACCGAGGATGTCCGACGCACGCTTCTGAATGAGCTCCAGCCCAAGCCGGCGAGCGAGATAGCGCGCGAACGCCGACTTCCCCGTGCCGGGCGGTCCGGAAAGGCAGATCGAGAAGGCGCGCGCCTGCGCGCTTACCAGCCGCTCGGCGAGGGCGGAAAGATCCTGGTCCGAACAGACGAGCAGCGGATCGAAATCCGGAATGGCGCCGGCTTTGCGCGCTACGACACCCGAGACGGCACGAACGATGCCGAGCGCGGCACGCTCGATAGCCTCCGCGCCGCCGCCTGAAAGCTTCGCAGCCTTCAGCGCATTTTCGTAGATTGCGGGTGTTGCATCGAGGCGGCGCGCGAGGGCTTCGGCCTCGCTGCTGGAAAGCTTCAGGTCCATGCGCTCGGCGAGACGCTCCAGAATGCGCTGGCGCTGAACGGCGGGTGGACGCTTCAGCTCGATGGCGAGCGTCATGCGCCTCAGCAGCGCGGGATCGATGTTCTGCAGTTCATTCGACGTCCAGATGATGGGAACGGGGTTCGTTTCAAGCAGACGGTTGAGATACACCTTCGAGCCGCCGCGGTTGATGAGGTGGACGGCTACATCCTCCATCTCGTCGAAGAGCAGAGCCGTGCGCTTGTGGCCGCCGAGCAGCCGCTGCGAGAAGCTGATGTCGGCGAGCCGCTCGGAGCGGTTGGATTCGCCGTCGCCCGACGCTCCTTCTCCGGCTGCGAACAGTGCGGCACCAGCGGCTTGCGCGGCGACCTTCGCGAGTTCCGTCTTGCCTGATCCTGGCGGGCCGTAGAGCAGGATGTTGACGCCGGCCGCGTTGCTGTCGACGGCGCCGCGCAACACCCCGGCAATGAGATCACGGTCGGCCGTGACGTGCTCGTAGTCCTCCATGGTGACGGACGAGAGGAGCGGCTCGCCGAGCAGGGCGTTGCGCATTTCCTCGAAGGAGCCGAACGTGCGCTCGAGACAGGCATTGACGCGCGAGGGGATGGCGAAACGCGCGTCGTACCCGGCGAGCGTCGTGCTCTGGTCGCGCACCTGCAGCAAACCCGCAGCGACGAGTTCGCCGCCGGACGACAGCAGCTCTTCCGTAGCGCGCGGGTGCACGTCACAAAGAAGCGAGACGGCGCGCGTCATCGGCCCGCAGTAGTCGACGGCGGAGTTGGCGAGGTACTGCACCTGCTCGAAACGCGTCGAGCACGCGAACAAGCCGAGCAGGCGCCAGGCGGCGTGCGGCAGGCCCAGAGCCTCGACGAGGCGTTCGACGTTCGTCGCCATGGGTTCCGGGCGCGGCGTTTCCTTGGCCGCCCGATCGAGGCTGACGACGACGCCATCCTTGTGCTTGCTCCAGGCCTTCTCGAATTCGGCGGGCTTGTAGGCCATGTAGCCGCCGAGCGCTTCGACGAGAGGTGGCGGCAGTGGCAGGCTCAGGACATCCGAACGCTCGTTCAGCCAGACGAGGAGATTGCGTGCCGAACGCAGCGTCAGGTCCTGCCGGATGAGCAGACGTGTCAGGTAGCGCGCGATGAGACCGCGCTCGATGTCGGTAATGATGCTCATGAGCCTGTGCTCGCCGGCAGGAAATCGGTGATTGGTGCTCTTTGCTACGCTAGGGGGTGGGCTGCAGGACGGCAATGTGGTCGTTAGGCGAGCTGTCGGGGCGAAACAGGTAAGTTCTGCTTGCGCTTGTGCGCTGCACCAGCCATTTCTTGCACCAATGGGCTATCTGCCCGCCGATACAACCCGGACGGCAACCCTCACCTTGGGCGTCGCATGAGCTATTTTCCCGACCATCTCGCTGACCGCTACCGCCGCTTCAAGCTGCGCCATTTCATCCCGCACCAGGACGACTACGAGCAGCTCGCGAGTCACGGGCAGAGCCCGGAGGTCATGGTCGTGAGCTGCTGTGACAGCCGGGTCGAGCCCGAAGCGGTGTTCAGCGCCATGCCGGGCGAGCTGTTCGTCGTGCGGAATGTCGCGAATCTCGTGCCGCCCTACGAGACGGACGGCAAGTTTCACGGCGTGAGTGCGGCGCTCGAATTCGCGGTACTGAACCTGCGCGTGAAGCACATTGTGGTCATCGGCCATTCGAGCTGCGGCGGCGTGCGGGCGTGCATTGAGCATGATGCAGCTCAGCAGACGGAGGCAGAGTTCATCGCCAACTGGATGTCCATGCTGGACGGCGCGCGCGACCGGCTTATGGCTCAGAGCGTGGCCCGCCCCATGCCGGAGCTGCGCGCCGATTTGGAGCGCGAAGGTGTGAAGGTCTCGCTCGCGAATCTCCGCACATTCCCGTGCGTACAGACGCTCGAGGGGAAGGGCCGCCTGGATCTCCACGGCGCTTATTTCGACATCTCGACCGGCCAGCTCTCGGTTCTCAACGAGGCGACCGACCAGTTCGTCCCACTCTGATTCTGCCTCCAGTTCGTCCCCAAACCGCCGAAGTCACCTATCAAAGCAAGCTGTCCCCAGTAACGTGCGAGCGTGTGCGTATGGCTACCCTGCCTGATCTGCCGAAGACCGAGATTGCCATCATCCAGATGACGAATGCGTTCCGCCGTGAGCAGAAGCTCGGCACGCTTTCCTCGAACAAGCAGCTTGCCGCTGCAGCGCGCGCCTATGCGGCTTATCTCGCCAAGACAGGTGCGCTTTCGCACTCCGCGGATGGCCGCAGCATGGATGCGCGCGTGAGGGCGCAGGGCTATCGCTTCTGCTGGCTCTCGGAGAACCTGTCCTGGCGCCGGGAACCGAAGGGCTACACGACGAGCGCCCTTGCCGGGACCGTGGTGACAGGATGGAAGAATTCGCCTGGCCATCGCGCCAACATGGCGTCGCCGAAGGTGACGCAGATCGGTGTCGGCGTGGCGCGCGCGCCAGGGGCAACGCCGCAGTACTATTCGGTGCAGATCATGGGTCGCCCGCCGGGTAAGGGCTGTCCCGAGGTGCCGCGCCGCTAGGCCACAATCGCGCCTTTCGCGGGACATGACGCCCGGCGTATAGTCCTGCCGCTCGTGATCGCACGGAGGCTGCCTAATGCCTGAAGTCGCGCCCAAGACCCTTGTCCAGCAGCAGTTCGGCGCCAATGCCGCGGCCTACGCAACGTCGGTCGTGCACGCCAAGGGCGCGAGCCTCGCCCGTCTCGTCGATCTCGTGAAGCCCGGAGCGGACTGGGCCGTGCTGGATGTGGCAACCGGTGCAGGGCATACGGCACTCGCCTTTGCGCCGCACGTTCGCGAGGTGATTGCGAGCGACCTCACGCCCGAGATGCTGGAGGAGACCGCCAAGCTCGCCGCGTCCAAAGGCTATGCCAACGTGACGACCGCCGCGGCCGATGCCGAGCGGATGCCGTTTCCCGATGCCCGCTTCGATCTCGTGACGTGCCGCATCGCGCCCCATCACTTCCCCGACATTCCCGCATTCCTCCGCGAAAGCCGTCGCGTGCTGAAGCCGGGCGGCACGTTCGCGCTCGTCGATAACGTCTCGCCCGACGCCGAGACGACGCCGGGCTATCCCGCAGCGGATCTGCTCGCCGCCGCCGATGCCTACAATGCCTTCGAGAAAAAGCGCGATCCTTCGCATGGTCGTGCATTACCAACTGCGGAGTGGACACGCGAGATCGCCGCTGCCGGCCTCGATCTCGTGCATACCGAGCACGCGCCCAAAACCATGGACTTCGCGACATGGTGCAAGACCATGAAGGTGCCTGAACCAACTGTCGCCGAGCTGCGGACCATGCTGACGGGCGCGCAAGGCGCCTTCTCGGCTTTCCTCAAGCCGACGTTCGATGGCGAGAAGATCGGCTTCACACTGGACGAGCTGATCGCCATTGCCCGTAAACCTGCCTGAACCTTGGAGTGCCTCGATGCTGAACTTCTGGGATGCGAGCTGGGGGCTCGATGAACGCTTGTGCCCATGTGATGTGTATTTCGCCGAGTACCTCGAGGAGAAGGGCGTGAAGGGCGCCTCGATCTTCCATTTCGGTACGGGCAGCCATCACATTCTGGGTCTGCGGACGGCGGAGAACGGCTCCAACAATGCCGTTCTCGGCATTACGGCGTCGCCGGGTGAGTACGAGGCGTACATCAAGCTGCTCATCGAGAAGCCGCGGCTCGGCGCGACCTACAAGGCTTATTTCGGCGATATCTATCAGCTCGATCCGCGCCTGCTGCCCAAGCTCGACTACGTGACGAACTTCCACGCCTGCGAATTCCGCACGGAGAAGAACGACGCCTATGGCGCGCTGACCGATCTCGAAATGACGCTCGTTCTCGCGGATGCCCTGAAGCCCGGTGGCGAGATGCATTTCTACACGGGCTCGGATGGCTACAAGGCGACGCTCGCGGTCATCGAGGGCTTGAAGAAAGAGCGCGGCTTCACCGAGACGGGCGCCTTCAAGACGCTACGCATTTTCACCAAACCGCGCTGACGACAAAGGAACGAGAAGTTGGACAAGCCGAAGTGGCAGCCGAGCACGATCGCCGCGCAAGCGGGCGGCGCGGTCGATCCTGTGACGGGCGCAATCGTGCCGCCGATTCAAATGGCTTCCACGTTCGAGCGCGATCCCGATAACGCCTATCGGCGCGGCTACATCTACGCGCGTCCCGATAACCCGAACGTGCGGCAGGCCGAGAGCGTGCTGCAGGCGCTGGAAGGTGCGGCGGCGTGCCTGCTCATGGGCTCGGGAATGGCGGCGGCGGCGACGGCCTTTCTCGCACTCGAACGGCCGGCGCATATCGTTGCGCCCGAGGTCATGTACTGGGCGCTGAAAGGCTGGCTCGCGAACACAGCACCGACGCTCGGCATCGAAGCCACTTTCGTCGATGCGACAAGCCTCGATGCGATCCGTGCCGCTATCCGGCCGGGCAAGACGCGCATGGTCTGGATCGAGACACCGGCCAATCCGCTGTGGGGCATCAGCGACATCGCGGCGGCGGCAGAAGCGGCGCATCAGGCGGGCGCACTGCTCGGTGTCGACTCGACGGTCGCGACGCCCGTGCTGAGCCAGCCGATCGCGCTCGGCGCCGATATCGTCATGCATTCGGCGACCAAGTATCTCAACGGCCATTCCGACATCATCGCCGGTGCGCTGTGTTTTGCACGCGAGGATGCACTGCTGGATCGCGCGAAGAGCCTGCGCTCGGGCCTTGGCGCGGTGCTCTCTCCCTTCGAAGCCTCGCTGCTGCTGCGCGGCATGCGCACGCTGCACGTGCGCGTCGCGCACCAGTCAGCGGCGGCGATGACCATCGCGCGGCATTTCGCTTCCGATCGGCGCGTCGCCGAAGTGCTCTATCCGGGATTGCCGGGACCCGGCCACAACGTCGCGGCCAAGCAAATGCGCGGCGGCTTCAGCGGTATGCTCTCGATCCGTGTTGCGGGTGGCGAGGCTGCCGCGATTGCCGTTGCCGCACGGGTGAAACTCTGGAAGCGTGCGACGTCGCTCGGCGGAGTGGAGAGCCTCGTCGAGCATCGCGCCAGTGTGGAAGGTGCCGGTACGCCCTGCCCGCCGGATCTGTTGCGGCTCTCGGTTGGTTTAGAGGATCCGGCCGATCTCATTGCCGATCTGGATCAGGCATTGGGTTAGGAGGCTACAGGCGGAGTGCGCCGCGAGCACCGCCCGGTCCCTTCTCCCCGTGCTTACGGGGAGAAGGTTAGGATGAGGGGCGGCGGCTCGCGATTTTGGCTGCCCTTCTTCTCACCCGCCTTGCGTAGCAACCGCAGCCTGCGCATCCGCACGCACACGCTCGACCATGGAGTTGAGGCCGTTGGAGCGCTGGGCAGTCAGGTGGTCGGAGAGGCCTAGCTCGCCGAATACAGCGCGGGCATCGGTGTCGAGCACCTCCTCCGCCGACCGACCGGCATAGAGTGAGAGCAGGATGGCAACGAGGCCGCGCACGATATGGGCATCGCTGTCGCCCTGCATGTCGAGCACAGGCGCGCCGCTAGATCCCGCCGGCCAGCGCGTCGACAGCCAGACCTGACTGACACAGCCGCGTACCTTGTTCTCTGGTGTCCGCTGCGCTTCGTCGAAGGCGGGGAGCGTGCGGCCGAGCTCGATGACATAGCGATATCTGTCCTCCCAATCGTCGAGGAGGGCGAAGTCTGCGCGAATGTCGTCCAGCGGCGTCATTGGGGATCCAGCTAGCTGTTGGGTGCTGCTGTCCTACACGTGGTGCGTCGGCAGCTCAAGGCAAGGCAGAGCCCCGCAATGCCTCGGGAACCTTTTGTGCGGGATACGGCTTATCTGCAAAGAGACTGACTGTGCTGGCCCAGCTAGCGATCTGGCAACCCGTGCGCTGAACTGAACAATTATGTGAAAAAGCAACGCCCTATGATTCGGGGCCGCAGTCCGCGGGCAAGCGAGCGCCATGCAACCGCCGTGTTTCCGTGTGCTGATGGGCTAAGCGCGATGTCCCCTGTTCGATGAGGGCGCTTTGACATGCGAGAAGAGACTTCCCACGAGCTGGATACGTCCGCGATCCATATGCTCCATCGGGCCAGCCAGGCAGCGGACGAGTTGTTCGCCAGCGAGACGTCGGGCGCCGACCTGACGCCCCGACAGTTTGCCGTGCTTGCCGCGCTCGAAATGCTCGAGAGCGCGAGCCAGACGCAGATCGTCGAGGCAACCGGGATCGACCGCTCGACGCTGGCGGATATCGTCAAGCGACTCGTGAAGCGCGGCCTGCTCAACAGGCGTCGTTCACGGTCCGACGCACGCGCCTACGTCGTGCGGTTGACGCCTGACGGCCGGGCTGCACTGGTGGCCATCAAGCCCGCTGCGCGGCGGGTCGAAGAGCGCCTGCTGCAGCAGGTGGAAGGTGCACGCCGCGAGGATCTTATCGCCGCACTCGAGGCCATTATCGGTGGTCTCGGCGCGACCTCTACGTCCAAGGCGGCGTAGCCAAACGCCTGAAGCGATGGATTACGACGGCAGCACGCGTTCGAGGATGCCGCGTACGTCGGCGGCCTCGAGCCCCTGCCCATATAGCTGTCGTGGTGCACCGGCGATACGCGTCGCGATGAAGGCATCAGCTATGGCGCCGGGGCTGTTTGCGCGCAGCAGCGTGGCCGCGGCCAGCACGGCGAGGCTTTCAGAGATCTGACGGGCGCGGGCTTCGATGGCCTGCGGATCGCCGAGCCAGTTCCGAATGCGCGCGCACGCAGCCGTGAGTGTCGCCTCACCCGCCGAAGCGGCCATGATTTCGTCAAGCACGTGCTTCACGGCGTCGGACTCGCGCTGTACGACGCGCAGCATGTCGAGCGCCATGACGTTGCCCGAGCCTTCCCAGATCGCATTGACCGGCACCTCGCGATAGATGCGTGCGAGAAGGCCGTCCTCGACATAGCCATTGCCGCCCAGGCACTCCATCGCCTCATAGACGAGTGCCGGCGCGAGCTTGCATACCCTGAGTTTAGTCACGGGTGTCATCAACCGCACCCAGGCGCGCTGGCGCGCATCGCGCGGCGCTTCGTCCACGGCATGTGCGAGCCGGAATGAAAGCGCGGTCGCCGCCTCGACGTCGAGCGCCATATCGGCCAGCACCTGCGCCATCAGCGGCTGATCCACGAGGCGGCGCTGGAAGACCGTGCGATAGCGCGTGTGATGGAGCGCATTGGCGAGGGCAAGCCGCATGAGCCCTGCCGAGGAGATGGCGCAATCCAGCCGCGTCGCGGTGACCATCTCGATGATGGCGGGAACGCCTCGACCCTCATCGCCGATGAGCCAGCCCTCCGCGCCCTTGATTTCCACTTCGGACGAGGCGTTCGAGCGGTTGCCGAGTTTGTCCTTGAGGCGCTGGAAGTGAAGCGCGTTGACCGAGCCGTCGGGAAGGAAGCGCGGCACGAGAAAACAGGAAAGCCCGCCCGGCGCCTGCGCGAGAACGAGGAACGCGTCGCTCATCGGCGCCGACATGAACCACTTGTGGCCGATGAGACGATGTGTGCCGCTGCCGGCGCCGGGTGCGATGGGCTCAGCCGTCGTGGTGTTGGTGCGGACATCCGTGCCGCCCTGCTTCTCGGTCATGCCCATGCCGAAGGTGACCGAGGCTTTCTCCGGAGCAGGCCGGAAGCGCGGATCGTACGTGCGGGAGAGTATGCGCGGGAGCCATTCGGCCGCTAGATCCGGCGCGAGGCGCAGTGTCGAGATCGCCGCGTGCGTCATGGTCACGGGACAGCAGTGCCCGGCCTCCATCTGCGCGGCCATATAGAACCCGGCGGCGCGGGCGACTTGAGCACCAGGGCGCGGCGCGCTGCCAGGCACGGCGAGATGGTCCCAGGTGCTGTAGTGGAGCCCGGCGGCAAAGCTTGTCGTGAGGCATTCGTGGTAGGCCGGATGAAACTCGACGATGTCGAGCCGGCGGCCCTGGCCGTCATGAGTTCTGAGCCGCGGTGTGTGCTCATTGGCGAGGCGGCCGCGCTCGAAGGCTTCCTTGCTGCCGAACGTGGATCCGAGGGCGCTCAGCGATGCAGCGTCGTCGGGCGCGTAGTGAGCTACCACCCCGCGGAGAGGCGCGTCGTCGGTGAAGAGATTTCGGCCCTCGAACGGGGGCGATTGATTGGTGATCTCGTGTGTCGAGAACAGTGCGGGCATGCTGGCCTCCCCGCAATCTATGGTGTCATGCTGGCGGTGCGCCCTCGCGCGTGCCGGCGACAGGTGCCAAGCCTCGCACCGCAGGGCATCGGCGACAAGGGCCCGAGGTAGGGCCTGAAGAGACTTCAGCGCCGCTTCGTCGCCAGGCAGCCCTTGAGGCAACGCTGTAGATCGGCATCGCAGCGGGGTGAGCCACGGGTCGAGATCCGGCATTGGTTGTGGCGCTGACGGCAGAGGCTGGCACAGGAGGCTTCGGCTATCACGATCGGTGCCGATTCAAGCACCGCCCCTGCGGGCGCGCGCGACTGCTCCGCCGCTGCCAAGGGCGGCAGCAGAAGGAACAAGGCGGCAATCAAGGCTGCGCGTCGTCTCATCATGAACCTGTTCGCGGGCGCCGCTTCGTGACGCGTGGCGTTCCTATAACTATGCCAGCAGAAGACGATATCTGGAGCAGATATCTGGAGCAAAAGACTAGAGCGGCTCCTAGAAAACGGCGGCCGTGATGTGCGGCTGCAATTCGGAGAGACCGGAAGCGCCGCCCTGAGGTCGCTCCCGGGATGCAGAATGGCATGCGCTCAGGACGGATGCGCCCGCGCAACTGCAGACTCTGGAAATCGGTGATGCAGATCTCTCAGCCAGCCGCATCACCATACCCCGGAGGCCATGAACACAGCCTGAATTCGCATCGGCCGGGGCATTAAGCCTTTCCGAACAGGCACATAGACCTATGCAAGAAGGATGGAGCCGATAGGGGGTTGCAGAACAACTAAAGAACATTTATGTTGTTCTTGGTTTGTACGGTCAAGTCGAGTGCGGCAGCGTATTGGTCGCAGCAGTGTGCACCCCGATTCGGGAGCGGCACCGGCATCGAAATGGAGAGCTCATGCTGACCGCGAAGCAGAAGGAACTGCTCCTGCTCATTCATCATCGCGTGCAGGAGACGGGCGTCCCGCCTTCGTTCGAGGAGATGAAGGAAGCGCTCGACCTCAAGTCGAAGTCGGGCATCCATCGGCTGATCACGGCGCTCGAGGAGCGTGGCTTCATCAGGCGCCTGCCGCATCGCGCGCGCGCCCTTGAGATCGTCAAGCTGCCCGAGGCCTTTCAGGAGGAAGCACCGCCACCCGTGCAAAGGGCGCCCTTCCGACCGCAGGTCATCGAGGGGGGGCTTGGTAACGGATCGGCGCCCATGTCCCAGCCCGATGCCGGCTTGGCCGTGCCGATGATGGGGCGGATTGCGGCGGGTGTGCCGATCAGTGCCATCCAGGATCACAGTCAGGATGTGCTGTGTCCGCCCGATATGATCGGTGCTGGCGAGCATTTCGCACTGGAGGTGGTCGGCGATTCCATGATCGAGGCCGGCATTCACGACGGCGATACGGTCATCATCCGGCGCGCCCATACGGCCCGCGACGGCGAGATCGTCGTGGCGCTGGTCGAGAAGGAGGAGGCGACGCTCAAGCGGATCTACCAGCAGGGCGGAAAGGTCTCGCTGGAAGCCGCCAATCCGAACTACGAGACCCGCCATTTCGGCCCCGATCAAGTCGAGGTGCAGGGGCGTCTGGTAGGCTTGATCCGGCGCTACTGAGCGCGCAAGGTGCGGAGCGGCCGCGTGGCCGCGCCGTCATGCTCCGGGAAGTATGCATCATGAGCGATCTGCCGAAGTCCGTCCGTATCAACGAGGAGGGGCCGCGAGAAGGCTTTCAGATCGAGAAGGGGCCAATTTCGACACCGCGCAAGATCGCGTTGATCGACAGCCTCTCGGAGACAGGTCTCAAGCAGATCCAGTGTGTCTCCTTCGTCAATCCGAAGAATGTCCCCGGCTGGGCTGATGCCGAGGCAGTCACCGCGGGCTTCAAGAAGCGCGAGGGTGTGAGCTACACGTGCCTCTGGCTCAATGACAGAGGCTTCGAGCGCGCTATGGCCTCGGGCCGTTACGACATGGCGGGGCGGATCTCGCTCACGGCCTCCGAGACCTTCGTCAAGCGCAATCAGAACCGTACGCTCAAGGAAAACTACGACGCGCAGTCTGCGTCGATCGCACTCTACAAGGCGCATGGCCTAGCTGTAGAGAAGGCCTCGATCATGGCATCCTTCGGCTGCAATTTCGAAGGCGACATGCCGACCGATCGTCTGCTCGGCTTTGTCAGTCAGGTTTTCGAGATCGCGGCCGCCCACGACCTCAAGATCAAGACGCTGTCGCTCGCCGACACCATGGCATGGGCGACGCCGGCAACGATCAAGCGGCTCGTCGGCGCCGTGCGCGGGCGTTGGCCCGACCTCGAACTTTCGCTCCATCTCCACGATACGCGCGGCATGGGGATTGCCAACGCCTATGCCGGCCTGGAGATGGGCGTCGCAATCTATGACGCGGCCGTTGCCGGGCTCGGCGGCTGTCCCTTTGCGGCCCACAAAAGCGCGGCGGGCAATGTCTGCACCGAGGACCTCGTCTTCATGTGCGAGGAGATGGGCATCGCAACCGGCGTCGATCTCGCGCGTCTTGTCGAGACGGCGCTGCTCGCAGAGGAGATCGTCGGCCACCCGCTCCCGGGTTCCGTCAAGGGTGGTGGGACGCTGCAGCGCCTGCGGGCCCAGCTTCGCGCCGCCAAGGCCGCCTGATCGGCCTCAGTGGGTGAGCTGCGATAGGATGGTGCCGCGCGGCGTGGGGCCATGCATGCTCGGGTCTTGCCGGGTGACGGCGATCGTCCCAGTATGCGGACCGAACAGGCGTCCGATGCGGTGCGTGAGAGGCCACTCCACGTCCCTGGCGCCGCTTTGACAGACATACAACGACATGAGCCGGCAATGACCCCGATCTCAGCTCTTCAGACAACTGCCGAAGTCCTCATGGCCAAGGCCGCGATCGAGATCCCGGACGATTATCTCGGAGGTCTGCGTCAGTGCGCGAACACCGAGAAAGGCGATCTCTCCGCTTTCGTCATCCAGGCCATGCTCGAGAACTACGAGGCGGCCAAGGAGGACCGGCGTGCGATGTGCGGCGATACAGGCGTGCCGCGCTGGTATGTGAAGATGGGTAACGACGCGCGAATCGAGGGCGGACCGGTAGCGCTGGAAACGGCGTTGCGCCGCGCGACCGCCAATGCCACGCGCTCGATCCCGCTGAGGCCGAACCGCGTGCACCCGCTCTGGCGCACGGACCACGACAACAACTGCGGCATCGGCGCTCCGGAGATCGAATACTCGTTCCATCCGGAAGGTGATTGGATCGATCTGACGACCGTCCACAAGGGCGGCCTCTTCGGCACCGACTACCGGATGCTCTTTCCAGGCGACGGCATCGACGGTATCAAGCGCTTCTATCTCGACACGCTCATCGCGTTCGGTAAGCGCGGGCTCGCGTGTCAGCCCGCGATCGTCGGTGTCGGTCTTGGTGGCTCGAAGGACATCTCGGTCGTGCTCGGCAAGCAGGCGGCGTGCCTGCGCACGGTCGGCGACCGCAATCCGGACCCGAAGATCGCCGCGCTCGAAGAGGAATTGAAGGAGATCGGCAATTCGATCGGCATGGGGGCCATGGGTTTCATGGGCTCGAGCATGGTTGTCGATTGCCATATCGAGGTCGGCTATTGTCACACGGGCGGGATGCCCATGAGCGTGCACATGTTCTGCCTCTCCTCACGGCGCGCGACGGCGCGTATCCACCCCGACGGGCGCGTCGAGTTCCGCACGGACCCGCTCTGGTTTACGGACTACATGCGCCGTAGCGGCGTCGAGTGGGACGGCACGGGCGCCGAGCGCATCGAGGCGGCAGAATAGCCTCAGGCCAGCCCGGACTTCGGCGCACTCGTCTGACTCATGATCCAGTCGAGGAAGGGCGGCGCGCCACTCGCAATGTCGAGGACGACGAGGGCGGGGTTCTCGTAAGGGTGCAGGCCGCGTACGGTGCGGATGATCGGGGCGGCCAGCGTTGCGCGGGATTTGATGATCATTGCGCATTCTTCGTCCCGCTGGCGCTTCCCCTCCCAAACGTAGATGGCGATCATTCCCGGCAGGATATTCACGCAGGCAGCGAGGCCATCGTCGACCAGCTTGCTGCCGATGTGCTCTGCCACCTCGCGTGAGGGGAACGTCGCATATACCAGGATCGGCTTATCTTGTTCCATTGCTTGCGCCCGCCTTCCTGCGCCCTCTAAAGTGCGCCGCGCGCCCCGCGTGCCGCTTCCGGCATGGTAAAAGGCTCGGCGCATGGATGGAAGCCGATGGCCCTAAGCGCCCAGAAATTCGACCGGATCGCCTTCGTGGCGAGCGACGTCGCCGAGGCGCGGAGCGCGCTCGACCGGCTCGTTGCGCTTTACGGGAATGCCGCTCCGGGCGAGGCCGATGCCATAGTCGCGCTCGGTGGCGATGGCCTCATGCTGCAGACCCTGCACCGCTTCATGAGCGATCGCATTCCGATCTACGGTATGAACCGTGGCTCGGTCGGCTTCCTGATGAACGAGTTCAGCGAGCACGACCTTATCGGGCGGCTTCAGCGCGCCGTCGTGACGCGCATCCACCCCCTCGCCATGACCGCTATCGATGCGGAAGGCCGGAGCCACCAGGGGCTGGCGATCAACGAGGTGGCGCTCTTTCGCCAGACGCATCAGGCGGCAAAGCTCGTCCTGTCGGTGAACGGGCAGGTGCGGCTTCCCGAGCTCATCTGCGATGGTGTGCTGGTTGCGACGCCTGCGGGATCCACGGCCTACAACCTCTCGGCCTATGGCCCGATCATTCCGATCAACGCGCAGCTCCTGGCGCTCACGCCGATCAGCCCGTTCCGGCCGCGGCGCTGGCGCGGCGCGCTCGTCGCCAACACCGCGCGCATCGGTATCACGATACAGGAGCCGGAGAAGCGGCCCGTGAGCGCCGTCGCGGACAATCTCGAGTTCCGCTCGGTCGTTCAGGTGGAAATCTCGCAGGCGTCGGATATCGATCTCCACATGATGTTCGATCCCGGCCATGATCTCGACGAGCGCATTCTGTCGGAACAGTTTCGCTATTGATCCTGCTGGTGGCAGTACGCGTGCGGGTTTAATCCGCATCGCGAGCGGGATCGAGCATTAAGCAAGAGAATAGGACGGAATTCCTGCGGCTTGCCGCGACGGCTTCGACACGCCATGCAATCCGGCGGCACACGGAGAATTGGGACCGAGACATCCATGGCAGGACTGCACTTCGAGGAGTTCGAGGTCGGGCAGGTATTCGAGCACGCGATCACGCGGACCGTGACGGAGATGGACAACATGATGTTCTCCTGTCTCACGCTCAATACGCAGCCGCTCCACATCGATCATCACTTCGCTGCCAAGACCGAGTGGGGCAAGCCTCTCGTCAACAGTCTCTTCACGCTCGGGCTGATGATCGGGATTTCCGTCGCCGACACCACGCTCGGCACGACGATCGGAAATCTCGGTATGACCGATGTTCGCTTTCCCCATCCTGTGTTCCACGGCGATACGCTGCGCGTGACGACGGAGATCGTTTCCGTGCGCGAAAGCCAGTCGCGGCCGGATGCCGGCATCGTCGAGTTTCTCCATCGCGCCTACAATCAGGATGGTGCGCTCGTCGCGGAGTGCCGGCGCGCAGGCTTCATGCGCAAGCAGTCTGATGCTGCTTGAGGTGGATCGCAGCCTCGCCTGACGCTATACGACCCTACATCGATCGCTCGCGTATGAGTGATCTATCGTGTGTCAGTTCGAGAGGAAGCCCTATGCGCTCGCTGCTCTTCGTGCCCGGTGACAGCGAAAGAAAGCTGACAAAAGCGCTGGCCAGTGGTGCGGACGCGCTCATCCTCGACCTCGAGGACTCCGTCGCACCGGCGAACCGGCCGGCGGCCCGCACGCTGAGCGCCGCATTCGTGCGCGAGACGCGCGGACGCGCTGAAAGCCCACTCCTCTATGTGCGCATCAATCCTATCGACAGCAGCGACTGGGAAGCGGATATCGCCGAGGTGATGCCCGCGCGGCCGGACGGCATCATCATGCCGAAGCCGAATTCCGGCGAGGATGTCCATCGCCTCTCGATCGCGCTCGGTCATGCCGAGACCGAGGCCGGCATCACCGCGGGTGCGACGCGCATCCTGCCGATCGTGACGGAGACGCCGATCTCGGTGCTCAATCTGCAGAGCTATGTCGGCGCGAGCGCGCGCATGATCGGCATGAGCTGGGGTGCTGAAGATCTCGGCGCCGTTGTCGGCTCGCTCGCAAATCGGGACGAGCGCGGCCAGTTCACGTCACCCTATCGTCTGGTGCGCGATCTCTGCCTCATCACCGCAGCAGCGGCGAGCGTGGAGCCCATCGATACGGTCTACGTGGACTTCCGCAATCGTGAGGGATTGGAAGCGGAGACGCGTGAGGCGCGTCGCGATGGCTTTACCGGCAAGATGGCCATTCATCCGGATCAGGTCGGCCCGATCAACGCGATCTTCACGCCGAGCGATGCGGACGTGGCGCACGCGCGTGCGGTGATCGCGGCATTCGACGGCGCGGCTGGCGTTGCGAGCTTGGACGGCAAGATGCTCGATAAGCCGCATCTCGTGCTCGCCGAGAAGGTGATCGCACGCGCGAAGGCGGCAGGAGTTATTTGATTTACCGCGGGGGCTCTTTTGAAGGACGGCCTACCGGCCGGCGCGCAGTCGCGCGCTCAGGAAGAGGTGCTTAGCAATCAAGCCGTGGTGTGTCGGGCCGGAGGCGCGCCAAGAAAGTGCTTGCGGCGGCCATGCGGAGAGGTCGCGTTCGCGGCGCACTCCAAGTGATAAAAAGAAGGGGGTTCGGGGTCTCCCCGATTGGGGTCGGGGGCGAAAGCCCCGTCGCGCCGAAGGCGCGAGCGCGTCACACTGTCGGCCGAACCTCGAAGCCCGGTGCCGCAACCTCATCCTCCGCCAGCACCTCGACGCGGTCGACGCGCGCGGCAGGCGGGCCGGATTTGCAGCGCGTGATGATCTCATCGATCGCATCGGGTGTACCGGACACGACGGCTTCGACACCACCATCGCGACGATTGCGCACCCAGCCGTCGAGGCCGAGCGCCACTGCCGTGCGCTCGACGAACATGCGATAGCCGACGCCTTGAACGCGGCCTTCGATCCTGAGCCGTACTGTGCGCTTTGCGCTCACGGCAACTCCATCAGTAGCCGGCGGCCATGCCGTCCTTGCGTGCGTCAGATGCGCCGATGCGCACGCCCGTTTCCGGATCAATCTGCACGATCTGGCCGCCGCCCCAGGGATCTTCGCGCCAGCTCACCGGATGCCCGGCTGCGGCGAGACCTTCGTAGACGGATTTCGGCATCGACTTCTCGATGCCGAGCGTGCCGTCCTCGAAGAACGCGCGCGGGTGATCGAGAGCTTCCTGCGCGTCCATGCCGTAGTCGAGGATATTGGTCATTACGTAAGTGTGGCCCATGGGCTGGAAGTTCGCGCCCATGACGCCGAACGACATCCACGGCTTGCCATTCTTGAAGGCGATGGCCGGCACCAGCGTGTGCATCGGACGCTTGCCCGGTGCAATGCAGTTGCGGTGCTTGGAATCGAGCACGAAGCCCTGGCCACGGTTCTGCAGCGTGATACCGGTCTTGCGCGTGACGATGCCGCTGCCGAACGGCGAGAACAGCGAGTTGATGAACGATACGGCCATGCCACTGCCGTCGACAACGGTCATGTAGATGGTGTCGGTACCCGTGGGCTGGGGAACGGGGCCAAAGTCACTGCGCTTCTTGCGGTCGATGCGAGAGGCGAGGTCGTTGATGGTCGCGTCGCTCAGCATGTGCTCGACCGGCACATTCGCCATAACCGGATCGGCGACGAATTCATCGCGCATGGCATAGGCGAGCCGGCTCGCTTCCGTCATGACGTGATAGCGCTCGACGGACAGCGGGTCGGTGCCGAGCGTGCCGAGCTTGTCGAGGATGCGCAGCATGATCAGGGCGACGATGCCCTGGTTGTTCGGCGGCATCTCGTAGAGGTCGGCACCGCGATACTTGACCGAGATCGGATCGACATAGGTTGCCTTCTGCGCGGCGAAGTCCTCGATGGTGTGCAGGCCGCCGAGCTCGCGCAGCTCCGCCACCATGTCGGCAGCGATCTCGCCGGTGTAGAAGGCGTCGCGGCCCTTTTCGGCGATGGCGCGCAGCGTCTTGCCGAGCTCGGGGAAGCGCACGATCTCGCCGACCTTGGGCGGGCGACCGCTGGGGAGCAGATGCTGGCGCGCGCCGGAATGGGCGCTGAGCTTTTCGGTCAGTTTGGCCCAGTCGTAGCCGACGCGCGGGCTCACGACATAACCCCCCTCGGCATACTCGATGGCGCGGACGAGGACATCGGCGAGGGTGCGCGTGCCGTAATCCTTGAGCAACGTCGCCCATCCGTCGATCGCGCCCGGTACGGTAACCGCGTGTGGGGACTGCGTGACGATCTTGGTGATGTCCTGCTTGGCGTACCACTCGGGCGTTGCTGCCATCGGCGCGCGGCCCGAGGCATTGAGTGCGACCGGATTGGTGCCCGGTTTTGCGATGATGGCGAAGCAGTCACCGCCGATGCCGGTCATGGCGTGCTCGACGACGCACATCACCGCCGTCGCCGCGATCGCCGCGTCGACCGCATTGCCGCCCGACTGAAGCTGCTCCAGGGCTGCGGCAGTCGCCAGCGGGTGCGACGTCGCGCACATGGCGCGCGTGGCATAGACCGGCGAACGGCCGGGAAGGGCGAAGTTGCGCATCGAGAACTCCTGTCGGGGCATGTGGGCGCGCAAGGGCGCTGTGGGATGTGAACCGGCGCGGGCGCGCTTGGTATTATGTCTACCAAGCGATGTGCCGGCCGCCAACCGCATGAGCGGCCTCTTTGTCATGCAAAATCGGCCGGATCTCCGAGCGAGATCCGGCCGATGCAACTTGGCAGTAAGAGCGTGGGCAGGGCTGGGGCGCGATTTCGATCAGACCCCGGTGCACTTCGGCGGCAGCTCCTTGGCGCGGCGCCAGACGAACGTCTCGCTGAGAAATTTCACGCCCATGTAACCCTTGACCTGAAGCGTCTCGGGATTGCGCAGCTGAAGCTCGAGATCGAAGGATGAGCCCTGCTCGGGGTCGTAGATCCAACCTTTGTCCCAAGAGCCATTGGGCTGCGGCTTGACGTCACCGATGATCTGCAGGCCGCAGATGGGCTGGCCGCGGCGGGCTGCGTTCTTGTTGAGGCTATCGCGGATTGGCTGGCCCTTCGGATCGTTCGGATCTTTCATCCAGACGATACGGCCGCAGAGGTTTGCAGCCTCCGGCGTGCCGGGTGCAGCATCGGGAGCGCAGGGCATGATCTCAACGGCGCCGCGGCCCGTATGGTCGATCCACACACCGTGGGGCGTGGGTGGAGGGGCTGCCGGAACAGCGGCTTGGGCGCCTTTCCGCACGGGCTGCTGCTGAGCCTGAGCGGCGGACACGATGAGCGCCGCGAGCAGAAGCGCGAGTGTCATCGCACTGATCATCATCAAGGATACGGTAGCCGCCGGGTTGCGGCGCACGCGCACTTTCGCGTTGGATTTCGTGGCCATGTCATCATCCTGATCTGAGCTGCCGGAGCAGGGTCAAGGCTACGTGTTGTGGGTGGTAAATTCTGCAAGTGTGGCAGCGGCAAGGCGACACAGGCTCACTCGGCCGCCTTGATTTTGCCGCACCGGAGAGGGTATTCGGCGGCGTCGGCGGGCCGAACGCGATTTTTCCGGCCGGCGGACGGCAGGATCCCGCGGCGGTTTACTACGATTGCCGCAGGTGGCACCGGTTGGCCACCTTCCCTATATAACGGGCTCATCGAGGGCCTCCGGCACACTTCCGGGCCCCTTCCAGAATGGATGATCGGGGAGCCGAGCCCTTCTCGGGGTGGCTCACGCGGGCCGGTACTGAGGCTCGTGGGCTGAGTGGGCATTCAGGTTTTTGTAGCGTCAGGCAAGGACGGTTTGGCATTCCCATGGTTTTGACGCTTGCGTTCCGCAATCTCGTGCATGACCGCGTCCGATTGGCGGTCACCCTGATCGGTATTCTGTTCGCGATCGTGCTGGTCGCGGTTCAGCTCGGGCTCTACCAGGGCGCCCGCAAGATGATCATCTCGATGATCGACAATGCTCAGGGCGAGATCTGGATCACGTCGTTCGGCGCGAAAAGTTTCGAGGAAGCGGGGCAGCTCTCAGGGCGCGAGCGTCATGCCGTGCTTGCTGTCCCGGGCGTGAAAACCGTGACTCCGCTCGTCGCCGCCTTCACGGAATGGCGCAAGCCTGCCGGTGGCTCGGCCCTGATCGTGCTCGTCGGCACCGATCCTGCCGACGGTGGCCTCGAGCCCTGGGGCCTCGTGCAAGGCACGCCAGGATCGCTGACCGAGCCGCACGCCGTGGCCGTCGACAAGACGTACATGGACAATCTCGGTGTCACGCGCGTCTCGGATATCGCACAGGTCGAGCAGACCCGCGTCAAGGTCGCGGCACTGACCGACGGCATCCGCTCCTTCACCATGGCGCCCTATGTTTTCACGTCTCTCAACCGGGCGCGCACCATGCTCGGTCTCGAGCCGGGCCAGGCGACATTCTTCCTCGTCAAGCTGGACGATCCTGCAACCACCGAAGCCGTGCGCAACGAGATCAAGTCGCGCCTCGCCAATGTCGACGTGCTGACGCAAGCGGAGTTCCGCGACCGCAGTCTCGATCACTGGCTGTTCGGCACAGGTGCTGGTGTCGCTCTGATCGGCGGCGCCATTCTCGGTATTCTCGTCGGCACGGTGATCGTTGCGCAGACGCTCTATTCGAGCACGAAGGATCACTTGCGGGAGTTCGCGACGCTGCGTGCGCTCGGCTCGTCCGCCGGGTACATCCACCGCGTGATCCTCATGCAGGCGGCGCTCTCCGCCATCCTCGGTTACGTCCTCGGCATGACCATCGCGATGATCGTCGTGCATTTCAGCGAGCAGACGGCACTTCCGATTCTGATGACACCGGAGCTGGCCATCGGCCTCTTCGTGCTGACGCTCGCGATGTGCGCGATCTCGGCAGTCTCGGCGATTGTGAAGGTCACCAAGCTCGATCCGGCCATGGTGTTCGCACGATGAGCAGTGCCCCCGTTCTCGAAGCCACCGACATCATCAAGGAGCTCGGCCAGGGTGCCGGCCTCGTGCGTGCGCTCAAGGGCGTCAGCGTTTCCCTCAATCCCGGCGAACTGACGCTGCTCATGGGCCCCTCGGGTTCGGGCAAGACGACGCTTCTGTCGATTTTGGGCTGCATTCTTGGGCCCACCTCGGGCAGCATCCGCGTTGCCGGCACGCCGACAGCCAATCTCGGCCCGGAAGCTCTGGCCGAAGTCCGCCGCCGGCACATCGGCTTCGTGTTCCAGTCCTACAATCTGTTCCCGACGCTCAATGCGGAAGAGAACGTCCGCCTCGCACTCGACGTGCGCGGGCGCCGGGGGCGCCTCGCCGCCGACCAGGCACGCGAAGCGCTCACCAAGGTCGGGCTCTCGCACAAGTTCAAATCCTATCCCGGGAACATGTCGGGCGGTGAGCAGCAGCGTGTCGCCGTAGCGCGTGCGCTGGCGAGTGCGCCGTCGCTGCTGCTGGCGGACGAGCCGACCGCAGCGCTCGACAGCGAGAATGGCCAGTCGGTTATGCAGCTCCTGTCCGAGATCGCGAAGGACAAGAGCCATGCCGTGCTGGCCGTGACGCACGACCACCGCACGCTTCCCTATGCCGATCGCATTATTCACATCGAGGATGGCCTGATCGTCGGTGACGAGCGCCCCGAGAGGGTGCGCGATGCCATCGTCACGCCGCCCCCCACTATTCCTATCGACGAGGTTCGCAGCGAGCACGCGTCGCCCGACTCCGCGTCTGCCAGCAATGCCCGCCTCGCGAAGAAACGGAAGATGAAGTCCCATGGATAGCAACCGCTCGACGATCTCCAGTCTGTTTTTCGCGTTCGTGATCGCGGCCGCGGTCGTGGCGGCAGCATCGTATTACCTGCCCTCGGCCAACATCTCCGGCAGGCTCAACGCGCAGACGACGGCGAAGCCGCTGCCGAAAGTGCAGTGGGATGCCGCCGCGCCGGGGCGTGTCGAGCCGAGCGGTGGTGAAATCCGCATTGGCGCGGTGACGCCGGGGCGCATCGTCGAAGTGACGGTGCAGCCGAACGATCGCGTGACGGCCGGCGATCTGCTTGTCCGTCTCAGCGATGAGGAAGCGCTCGCTCGCCTTCATGGCGCGCGCGCCGAGGCAGCCGTGCGCAAACGCGAGCGCGATGCGGCTGAAGGCAACCCGAATGAGCTGGTGCGCGCGCGCCGCCAGGCCGAGGATGCTCTTGTCGAAGCTGAGTATGCGCTTTCGCAGGCGCGTGCCGAAATGGACGCTGCCTTCCTGGCCCACCGCCGCGATGCGTCGGCTGCCAACATGGAGCAGCTGAATGAGCGCCGCCAGGGCGTGCGCAATGCGGAGACGCGCCTCGAGAGCGATCGCGCGGCACTCCGCAAGGCCGAGACGGCGCAGGGCATTGCGCTGCCGACGCGCGCCGAAGCGGGCTTCACCGTTGCCCGTTCCGAGCTTTCGCTGGCGGTTACGGCACTTGAGCGCACGCGCGTGCGGGCACCGCGCGACGGTACCGTGCTCAATGTCGCGGCGCGGGTCGGTGAGACGGCGACGCCCTCGCCGGAGCAGGTTCTGCTGCTGATGGGTGACGTCTCGGCGCTTAAGGTGCGCGCCGAGGTCGAGGAGCGCGACGCGGCGAAGGTGCGCGTCGGTCAGAACGTGATCGTGAAGTCGGACGCTTATCCGGGTCGCGAGTTTGCCGGTAAAGTGGCGAGCCTCGCGCCGTCGCTCGGACCGGGCAAGCTGGGCCAGCGCGGTCCGCGCCGCCCCAATGACGTCGATGTGCTCGAAGTCGTGGCCGACATGGAAGGCCAGCCGCCGCTGCTGCCCGGTATGCGTGTCGATGTGTTCTTCAAGCCGACCGAAACCGTGGACGGCGCTGCCCGCCAGACGAATTGATCCTCTTTAGGACGGCCTAATGGCCGGCGCGCGGTCGCGCGCCCATGAAGAGGTGCTGTACGACCAATCGGGTCATGCGGACCGGTCGCACCTTCTGCACTCCAGACTCAATAAAAGCGGGTGGGTCCGGGAGGGTGTCCCTCCCGGTTGGGGTGCGGGGCAAAAGCCCCGTCGCGCCAGCGGCGCGAAATTCCGTGATCAGTCGTTGAAATCGTTTGCAGTCAGGATCGGCTCGAACTCGATGCCGGCAGCCTTGAAGTTATCGGCCGCACCCTCGAGCCGATCGACGACGGTGATCACGCGCTCGACGATGGCACCATCGGCGCGGACGGCCTCGATGGCCTTCATGGCCGATCCACCCGTAGTCGTGACATCTTCCAGGATGACGACCCGGCGTCCCTTGAGGGTCTCACCGTTGGGCAGGCCCTCGACGAGGCTCTGCGTGCCGTGCTCCTTGGCCTGCTTGCGCACGAAGAAGGCCGGCAGAGGCCATCCCGCGAGCTGGCTCGCGACGGCGACGGACGTGGCGATCGGCACGGCACCCATCTCCAGTCCTCCGACCATGTCGACCTTCTTGCCGTTCAGCGCCGCGGAGATGAGGCTGCCGATGAGCTGCGCCCCCTCGGGGTCGAGCATGGTCGGCTTCATATTGAAGTAGAAGTTCGAACTGCGCCCCGAAGCCAGCTTGATCTCGCCGCCCCTGGTGAAAGAGCGGGCCTTGATGATCTCGATCAGGCGTGCGCGGTCGGTCTCACGCGACATGGAATTGTCCTCCGTCTTGCCCCCGGGAGACTGGTCCGCGCTCAGGCGCCGCGTGTCAAGCGGGCCCGGCCGTGCTATGCAGCCGCGTCCACAGCCGGAGGCCGGAAATGTTCAATCCAGAGACACCGCCCGAACTTGCCGTAACGCGTTGGCTCAATTCGGAGAAGCCGGTCACCCTGGCTGGTCTCAAGGGCAAGGTGGTCGTGCTGATCGCTTTCCAGATGCTGTGTCCAGGATGCGTCACCGAGGGACTTCCGCAGGCGCGGAAGATCCGCCAGCGGTTCAGCCCCGATCAGGTTGCCGTGATCGGCCTGCATTCGGTCTTCGAGCACCACGAGGTCATGACCGAGAAGGCGCTCGAGGTCTTCCAGAACGAATACAAGTGGCCGTTCCCGGTCGGCATCGACAAGCCGGACGGCAAGGGGCCGCCGAAGACCTTCGCGACCTACCAGATGCAGGGCACGCCCTCGCTGCTGATTTTCGACCGGGCCGGCCGCCTGCGCCGCCACTACTTCGGCCATCCCGATGACATCCGCCTTGCCGCCGAGATCATGGCGCTGACCATCGAGGACGTGGGCGGCAGCCGCGAGCAGGCAGCGGCCATCGAGCACAAACTCGCCGCGGCGCTAGTGAGCGCGGACCACCATCACCACGATCACGACCATCACCACCACCATCATGACCACGAGCATGGTGATGCGTGCGGCTGCGGGCATGATCACAGCCATGATCATGGGCACCATCACCACGGGCACGATCACGGCCATCACCACCGCGATCACGGGCAAGCGCCGCGGAAGGGTTAGGCTGCGATGGCGAACGCACTCCGGCAGCGGTTTCCCGATGCGGCATGGATCGATGCGACGGCGTCGGTGTTTGGCGACGTCACGATCGGCGCGGGCGCAAGTCTATGGCCGGGCGTGGTCGTCCGCTCGGAGCTGCAGTCGGTGAGCGTCGGGCGGTTCGTGAACCTGCAGGATCACGTGATGGTCCACATCGGTTACACGATGCCGACCGTGATCGGAGACTATGCCTCGATCACGCACCGCGTCGTGCTGCATGGCTGCACGATCGGCGAGAACTGTTTGATCGGGATCGGCGCGACGATCATGGATGGGGCCGTGATCGGGGCCAACTCTATCGTTGCTGGCCATGCTTTCGTGCGGGAAGGGCAGGTCATCCCGCCGAACTCCATCGTCATGGGGACGCCTGCGAAGGTTGTGCGCACAGCCGATAATTTCTTAGCCAACCGGCTCAATGCGTGGCTTTACCACCGCAATGCAATGGCCTATGCCGCCGGCAACCATCGCGCCTGGACCGGCCCCGAATTCGAGGCTGCACGCGCGGCGGAACTCGCCCGTCTCGAGGCGCTGCACGCTGCGGGCCGCACCGACTGAACACTGCTACAGCATTCCTCCCCGGCGTTATCGTGGGAGCGGGTCCACAATGCCGCCGAATCGTGCGGTGATAGGATGGCCATGGGTCGACGACTGAACATCCTGCGGCTGGCGATGTGGAACCTGTTCCAGAATTGCGGGTTCTCGATGTCCGGTGCGGTGGCCTTCACCTTCCTGCTGTCGCTCTTTCCGTTCTGCATCTTTCTTGGCGCACTGGCCGGAACGATCGGTGGGCGCGAGCTCGCCGCGTCGGCTGTCGCCCAGCTCTTCGAACTCGTTCCGGAGCCCGTAGCCAAGGCGCTCGCACCTGAGATCGATCGCGTGATGGGACGCAGCCAGTTCGGGCTGCTGACCGTTGGCGCGGCGATCGCGCTCTTCTTCGCGACGAGTGCCGTCGAGACGTTGAGGGCCGCGCTCAACATGGCCTATCGCGTCAAGGAAGGCCGCTCGTATCTGTTCTGTCTCATGCAGAGCCTGTTCCTCGTGCTTCTGACGGCTGCCGGCATGCTGGCACTCGCGTGGGGCGTCGTGGTCGGTCCCGTGATTGCGCAAAGCTTCGATTCGGAGGCGGTGCACTGGTTGCATTGGTTGATGGCGCAAGACCGGGTCTCGGTCGTGCTGCGATATGTGCTGGTGCTGTGCGTGATCTCGGCGCAGTTGCTGACCTATCACCTCTTCCTGACGGCGGGTAGGCGCTCGTTCTGGGACGTGTGGCCGGGCGTCCTGCTGAGCGTCGTCCTGTGGATACTGATCGCGCAGCTCTACTCGCGGTGGCTCGGCATCAGCGACTACTCGCGCTTCTATGCGGGTCTGACGCAGCTCTTCACGGCGCTCATCTTCTTCCAGGTCACGGCCATGGTCGTGATCCTCGGCGCCGAGTTCAACCGCGCGCTCAGTGAGGTGAAGGCCAACGCCTGAACGCGTACTTCATGGAGATGCATGACATGGCGGCAGGCAAGAGCCTCGAGGCGGGATCGATCACGTTCGACGATTTTCTGAAGGTCGATATTCGCGTCGGTACGATTGTCGCCGTCGAGCCCTTTCCAGAGGCGCGCAAGCCTGCATTCAAGCTGCGCATCGACTTCGGTGGCACGATCGGCGTGAAGAAGAGCTCGGCGCAGATCACCAAGCATTATGCACCCGAGGCGCTGCTTGGACGGCAGGTCGCCGCTGTCGTGAATTTTCCGCCGCGCCAGATCGGACCGTTCATGTCGGAGGTGCTGACGCTCGGCTTTCCGGATGAACAAGGCGAGGTCGTGCTGATCGGACCGGGGCAGAAGGTGCCCGATGGCGGGCGTCTCTTCTGAATGAAAAAGGCCGAGCCCAGCGTGATGCTGGGCCCGGCCTCCGAGAATAGCCGCTGCGATCACTAGCGACGGTGACGCGGGCAATAGGTCTGTGTGCGATGGCGATAGCGCACGCACTTGCCGAACACGCGCTTCGTGCACGTGCGGACGGTGCGCCGGTAGCAACGGTGGCGCACTTGGTCGACGGGCGACTCAGCGGTCGCGAGCCTGTCGAGAAGTGTCATGTTGCCGGGCGCTGCTGCCGATGCTGGTCCGCTGGTTGCGACACCCACGACCGGGAGCAGGCACACCGCAAGTGCCAACACTGTCTTTCTCATTCCAAACCTCCAAATTTCTTATCGATCGAAGTGATCTTCTCCGGCCGGCCGATGTTAGCGAACGGTCTCCGCGCAATCGCCCTTAAATGCCCCGCTTTCTCATTTTCCGGGTGGGTGGGGATTGAGGACCACAGTCCTGCGGTGGGCGTGGAACCTAAGTCGGCGAAATCAAAAAGAAAGGGCCGGGTTGGAGCAAATGCTCTCGACCCGGCCCTCATTGCGCGAAAGCCGCCCTCAGACTACCAGCGGCGATAGTGGCGGCGGGCTGGGCGATAGCAGCGCTCAGCGGTCCGGACGCAGCGGCCGCGATAGTTCCGCCGCGTGCACACGCGATAGCAGCGATAGCCGCGGCGATAACTGCGGCGGTGATAGCGGACCTGATCGACGACGGGGCTGGTCGTGGCCAGCCTATCCAGGATCGTCATGTTGCCAGGTGCCGCGGCAGACGCGGATCCGGCAGTGGCCACGCCCATCACGGGCAGCAGGCCGAACAGGCAAGCCATCATCAGTTTTCGCATTCCAAGAACCTCCAGTTTCGTAGGGTTATTGTTCATCTTCCCCAACGATCGGAGTATATCATCCTTAGGCGCACGAATCGATGGCTAATAGCCAGAATCTCGAATATTTACAGGCATTAACCCGAGGGACACTTTGTTGCCGCACGGGGGTTAGAGCGGCACACGGATGATCGCGCGTAAACCGCCCATGGTGCTCGTATCGAGCGCCACGTCGCCGCCGTGGCTCCGCGCGATGTCGCGCGCGATGGCGAGACCGAGGCCGGAGTTGCCCGCGCCCTCGTTGCGCGCATGGTCGAGCCGGTAGAAGGGCTTGAACACATTCTCGCGCTCGATAGCCGGAATGCCGGGGCCGTCGTCGTCCACTTCGATGCGCAGCCACTGCCGGTCAGTCGCGGCGCGCACGACGATGCGATTGCCGAAGCGCGCGGCATTGGAGACGAGGTTGGTCACGGCGCGCTTGAAGGCATTACGCTTGAGCTCGAGCACGAGGTCCGTCGGGCGCCGGCGCAGTCTGAGATCGATCGGTACGCCGAAGTGCTGAGCGTCGACGTAAACCTCCTCGAGCAGCTGGCGCACATTGGTGGGCGTTGCCTGCTCGCCGCCGTCGCCTTTGGCAAAGGCGAGGTAGTCCTCGAGCATGTGCTGCATTTCGTTGACGTCGGCACGCAGGGCGGTGATCTCGGGGCCATCGCCGAGAAAGGCGAGCTGCAACTTGAAGCGCGTGAGCACGGTTCTGAGGTCATGGCTGACGCCCGCAAGCATGGTCGTGCGCTGATCCACATGCTGGACAATGCGCTCGCGCATCTCGACGAAAGCCTGGGCAGCCTGCCGCACCTCGCGCGCGCCTCGCACGCGGAAGTCATCGCCAACGGTGCGCCGCCCTTTGCCGAATGCATCGGCCGCTTCCGCGAGGCGCAGAATGGGCCGGATCTGGTTGCGCATGAAGAGAATGGCGACGGTCAGCAGAACAACCGACGTGCCGACCATCCACAGCAGGAAGATGTGCGAGTTGGAGGCATAGGTCTGGTTGCGCGTCGCGATGAAGCGGAGCACGGCCTTGGGATGCTTGACGCGTATCTCCACATGACGTGACTCGCCGACGGTATCGATCCAGAAAGGCAGAGCGACATGCCTCCTGATCTCGTCCGAGAGCGTGCGGTCGAGAAGAGCGAAGAAGGGCTTCGGCTGCGCCTTGGGCAGATCGTCCAGCGGCAGGATCTGCATGGAGATCCCGACCTTCTCGCGTGCCATGTTGACGAGCTTCTCGGGATCGTCGGCAATCGAGAAGCTGGAGTAGACCTCGATCATTGCAGCGATGTCGCGCGCCGTTGCCTCGGAGAGGCGCCGTGTCACCGCCTGCCAGTGCCGCTCCATGAAGGTGAAAGCGACGACGCTTTCGAGGAGCACGATCGGCGTGATGATGATGATGAGCGTGCGGGCATAGAGGCCCTTCGGCGCGAGTTCGGCAAAGAAAGCTGCAATGCGGCTCCACGCGGCGCGCCAGCGTAGGAGCTTGAGCCGCCGCCACCAGCTTCGCCGGGCAGGAGGCAGCTCCAGTTCGCCAACCGAGTCCCGCGCCGCAACCATTGATCCTGTCTCTCCGTGCCGGCGTGCGGGCCGGCATATGCCTCGATCGATGTAGGGGAGATCCTCAGTCGATATAGAGGATATAGCCCTTGCCCCGAACCGTCTGGAGATAGACCGGGTTCGAGGGGTCCAGCTCGATCTTGCGCCTGAGCCGATTGATCTGGACGTCGATCGCCCGCTCGCTGCCGGTCGATTCATCGCTCGCGAGTTCGTGGCGGGCAATGGGGGAACCCGGCCGCGAGGCGAAAAGGCGCAGGAGGTCGCGCTCGCGCTCGGTGAGCTTGATCGTTTCCTCGCCGCGCCGCAGCTCGCCGCGCTCGACGCTGAAGGCGTAGTCGCCCATGCGGATCTCGTCGCGCGGCTCGTGCCCGATCCGGCCGCGCCGCATGATGTTGTTGAGACGCAGGACGAGCTCGCGAGGCTCGAAGGGTTTCGTCACGTAGTCGTCGACACCGGCTTCGAGGCCTTCCACGCGGTTCTCCGGCTCGGCCCGCGCGGTCAGCATGCAGATGGGGATCGGCGAGATGCTCTTGAGGTCGCGCGCGAGATCGAGGCCGCTCTCGCCCGGCATCATGACGTCGAGAATGACGAGGTCGAAGGCAAGGCCGCGCATGGCGGCGCGTGCGGTCAGCGTGTCCTGTGCGGTCGTCACGCGAAAGCCGCTGTCCTGCAGATAGCGGCCGAGCAGTTCGCGGATGCGCTGGTCGTCGTCGACGAGCAGCACGTGGGGGGCATTGTCGGGTAGAGGTTCACGGCGGGCGAGGCTGCTCGCGAGCGTCATGGCTGAAGCTCTCCGTTGAGGTCCTTGGGCAGCTTTGGCAGGTCCAGCAAGGGGGCAACCATGTCGCGCGTTTCCGGCTCGATCATGGCCGTGAGGAAGCGGCGAACGGCGGCCTCGGCGCCATTGCCGCTGAGGCCGATGGCGCGACGAATACGGCGGACTTGCGCACCGACGAGGCGGCGCATGAGTGCGCGGCCGGATGGCGTGACGTGCAGGCGACGCTCGCGTCGGTCGGTATCTCCGGCAGACTGCACGACGAGGCCGCTTTCGACGAGCTGACGGAGCACGCGCGCAAGGCTCTGCTTGGTGATGTTGAGGATCAGGAGCAGGTCGGCAACCCGCAGGCCCGGATAGCGCGTGATGAAGTGGAGAACGCGATGATGGGCGCGGCCGTAGCCGTACTCGGCGAGGATGGCATCGGCGTCGCCGGTGAAATCGCGATAGGCGAAGAAAAGCAGCTCGACGAGCTGCACTACCTCCGGTGACGGCTCGTCCGCCGCGTCATGGGCCGGCGTGCCGGACGCAGCCGCGACCGTCATGCGCGGCGTGGAGGGGCGGCTTGAATTTACGTCAGTCATATTGACATATTTGTAGTCGATTGATACCCGTGGCAAGCGCTTTGTTGGGCCGGTTGGCCTTGGCGCGCCACCGTATCAGATCCCATCGAACAGTGGTGACTTCGATACGCGGGTGATGCCTGGGGCAGCCGGTGTCGGGCGGTTTTTCTCTTTCAGGCGAGCATTTATCCGCTCGCAGGCAGGGGATAAGCCGCGAGAGGCGCCAAAGGATCGTTCTGCGCACAACTCGCGTCTCGCACCCTCGCCTGACCGCGAGCCGGCTGCAGGCGCTGGAGCGCCGATTTTCCAAGTTCGTCCCGCGGGAGGATACGCGCATGTCCGAGTTCATCTACTTCGGCGACAGTCAGATCTGGTACAACGGCAAATTCATGCCTTCCGCCGAGGCCCGGGTGCACGTGCTGACCCACGGTTTGCATTACGGCTCCAGCGTGTTCGAGGGCGAGCGGGCCTACAACGGCGTCGTGTTCAAATCGCGCCAGCACACCGAGCGCCTTCACCGTTCTGCCCAGATCATGGACTTCACCATTCCTTACTCGGTCGACGAGCTCGAGGCGGCGAAGACCGAGATCCTGCGGCTCAACGGCGGCGGCAATAAGTACGTCCGCGCGGTCGCCTTCCGTGGCGGCGAGAAGATGATGGCGGTCTCGGCGCAGCAGAATCCCATACACGTCGCCATTGCGACCTGGACGTGGCCGTCGATGTTCGACCCCGCCGAGCGCATGCGCGGCATCCGCCTCGACATCGCCGAGTACCGCCGGCCCGATCCGGCCTGCGCGCCGGCCATGGCCAAGGCGGCAGGCCTGTACATGATCTGCACGATCTCAAAGCACCGGGCCGAGAAGAAGGGCTACTCCGACGCGCTCATGTTCGACTGGCAGGGTCGCGTCGCCGAGTGCACGGGCGCCAACATCTTCTTCGTGCAGGACGGCAAGCTGCACACGCCGCTCGCTGACTGCTTCCTCTCGGGCATCACGCGTGAGACGGTCATCGAGATTGCCAAGAAGCGTGGTCTCGAGGTCATCGAGCGTCGCATTATGCCGGAAGAGCTCTCCAGCTTCACGGAGTGCTTCATCACAGGATCGGCGGCGGAAGTGACGCCCGTGCGCGAAATCGGCCCCTATAATTATCAGCCGGGCCGGATCTCCGAGCAGCTGCTGGCAGACTACATGGCGGGCGTCGGCAAGGCCTGACACCCGTTCTCACCACTAGCGCCTAAGCTTTTTATTCCTCAGCTAAATCCGGCTTTTGCTCAAGATCAATGCGCAAGGGTCGGGTCTGGTATAGCATGATTAACGCTGGCTCCATGCGAGGAGCCGGCGTCGGTCCCGCATGGGGGCCGGGGGAAATAAGGAGTGCGGCGTCATGACCAATCCGAAGCAACAACCGCCAGGACGGTCCGAGAACGAGCCGTTCCAGAGGCTGGTTGCCTCCACCGAGCAAGCGGCGAAGGCCGTTGCCCCGATGATGAAGTGCGCTGCGTGCGCCAATATGCAGTTTGCCTCGCTCGCGGGGCGGCGGGCAAGGGCCTATCTCGATATTCCGAGTGAGATGGCCCAGTGCCGCGGCCCCCAGGATCTGTTCGCCGCCCAGGCGCGGTTCTGGCAGACCATGGTGCGCGACTATGCCGACTACGCTCAGCGCATGGTGACGGCGTTGCAGGCCTTCGACGGTGAAGTGAGTGCGCCGCCCGGTCCGGCACGCGAGCGCGATCTGCTCACCTTCCCGAATGCCTTCGGGTTCCCGGCCTGGCAGCTTCCGGCAGAGTTCACGCGCCCGCGTGACGAGAAAGATCGGGCTGCTTAATTTGAAGGACGGCCTACCGGCCGGTGCGCAGTCGCGCGCTCATGCTCTCGGCGCGGCCTACCGGCCGACACGCAGTCGCGCGCTCATGAAGTTGTGCCACTGCGCTCGCGGCTCGCTTCGAGTCATAAAGGCGGGTGGGTCCGGGAGGGCGTCCCTCCCGGTTGGGGTGTGGGGACCTAGTCCCCACTCGCGAAGCGACCTCAGCCCGCGACGGCCCGGCGTGCCATGACCCCGACGAGGTGTGCGCGGTAATCGGCACTGCCGTGCACGTCCGACAGCACGTTCGAGGCATCGAGCTTGAGCCCATCGAGCGCCGCGGCCGAGAAGTTCGACGAGAGCGCCTTCTCCGCATCCGTCCAACGGAACACGCCGCCTTGCCCGGCACCGGTCACGGCCACGCGCACGCCACCTGATGTGCGTGCCACCGCTACGCCCACGAGCGCGAAACGCGATGCCGGCTGGTCGAACTTCGCATAGGCGAAGCTCTGCGGGACCGGAAACGTGATCTCGGTCAGGATTTCGTTCTCCTCCAAGGCCGTGGCGAACAAGCCCTGGAAGAAGTCATCCGCCGAGATGCTGCGCTTCGACGTGTTGAGCGTTGCGCCGAGGGCGAGAACCGCGGCCGGGTAGTCGGCTGCCGGGTCGTTGTTTGCAACCGAGCCGCCGATGGTGCCGCGATGGCGCACCTGCGGATCGCCGATGCCGCCTGCGAGCTTGGCGAGGCCGGGAATGGCGCCCTTCGCGTCGGCCGACTCCGCGACCGCTGCGTGCGTGGTCATGGCGCCGATGGCGAGGCCGCCATCTTTACGCGCAATGCCCTTGAGCGAGGCGATGGCCGAGAGGTCGATGACCGTCTCCGGTGTCGCGAGGCGCAGCTTCATGGTCGGCAGCAGGGTCTGGCCACCGGCAAGGAGCCGGGCGCCAGGAGCGGCCTTCAGTGCGAGATCCGCCTCGTTGATCGTGCCCGGGCGGCGATAGTCGAACGCTTGCATGGTATCCTCCCTTATTCCGCCGCCTGCTTGCGCACCGACTTCTGCGCCGCCCGCCAAACGGCCTGCGGCGTCGCCGGCATCGCAATTTCTTCATGACCGAGCGCGTCGGTGATGGCGTTGATGAGGGCAGGAGGTGCTGCAATCGCGCCCGCCTCACCACAGCCTTTCACGCCGAGCGGATTCGACGGGCAGGGCGTCGTCGTCATCGCGACATTGTAGGACGGCACGTCATCGGCGCGCGGCATGGCATAGTCCATGAAGCTGCCCGTGATGAGCTGGCCGTTCTCGTCGTAGACTGTGTGCTCGAGCATGGCCTGCCCGACACCTTGTGCGATGCCGCCATGCACCTGACCTTCGACGATCATCGGGTTGATGAGAATTCCGAAATCATCCACTGCCGTCCAGCGGTCAATGCGCGTATGGCCGGTTTCGGGATCGATCTCGACCTCGGCAATGTGCACGCCCGATGGGAACGTGAAATTCTTCGGGTCGTAGAACGAGCCTTCCTTCAGGCCTGGCTCGATCAGTTCCGGATCGAACTTGTGAGCCACGTACGCCTGCAGCGCGACTTCGCCAAAGGTCATCTTCTTGTTCGTGCCGCGACCGAGGAATTCGCCGTTCTCGAAGTCGACGCTGTCCTCCGGCACTTCCATGCAGGCGGCCGCAACGCGCTTGCCCTTGGCGACGATCTTCTCGGCAGCCTTGACGATGGCCGAGGCACCGACCGCACCGGAGCGTGAGCCGTACGTGCCCATGCCCATCTGCACCTTGTCGGTATCGCCGTGAACGATCGAGACCTGCTCGATGGGCACGCCGAGTTTCGATGCAATGACCTGCGCGAACGTGGTCTCGTGCCCTTGGCCATGGCTGTGTGAGCCGGTGAGCACCTCGATGGTGCCGACCGGGTTCACGCGGATCTCCGCGCTTTCCCAGAGACCGACACCGGCACCGAGCGAGCCGACTGCGCGCGAGGGCGCGATGCCGCACGCTTCGATGTAGGCCGAGAAGCCGAGACCGCGCAGCTTGCCCTTCCTCGCGCTTTCGGCTTTGCGCGCGGAAAGGCCCTTGTAGTCCGCCATCTCCAGCGCCTTGTCGAGGGAGGCGGCATAGTCGCCCGCGTCATAGGCCATGATCACCGGCGTCTGATGCGGGAAGGATTTGATGAAGTTCATCCGGCGGAATTCCGCCGGATCGCGGCCGGTCTGGCGCGCGGCGACTTCGAGGAGGCGTTCGACCACGAATGTCGCTTCGGGACGTCCCGCACCGCGATAGGCATCGACGGGCGTCGTGGTCGTGTAGACGCCGTCCACCTCGCAGTAGATGGCCGGAATGTCGTACTGGCCGGAAAGCAGCGGTGCGTAGAGATACGTTGGCACGGACGATGCGAAGGTCGACAGATAGGCGCCGAGGTTCGCCTTGGTGTTGGCACGCAGCGCCAGGATCTTGCCGCTCGCATCCATCGCGAGCTCTGCCGTCGTGACGTGGTCACGGCCGTGCGCGTCGGCGAGGAAGGCTTCCGTGCGCTCGGCGACCCACTTGACGGGACGGCCGACTTTCTTCGACGCCCAGATGCAGACCGTCTCTTCGGCATAAATGAAGATCTTCGAGCCGAAGCCGCCACCGACGTCCGGTGCGATCACGCGGAGCTTGTGCTCGGGCGCGATGCCGATGAAGGCGGAAAGGACGAGACGCGCGACGTGCGGGTTCTGGCTCGTCGTGTAGAGCGTGAACTGGTCCTGCCCTGCATCATAGTCGCCAATCGCGGCACGCGGCTCCATGGCGTTCGGCACGAGCCGGTTGTTGACGATGTCGAGCTTGGTCACGTGCGCGGCTTTGGAGAACGCCGCGTCCACCGCGTCCTTGTCGCCGAGGTGCCACTGGTAGACCGTGTTGTTCGGTGCTTCGTCGTGGATCTGCGCCTTGCCGGCGGCCTGCGCGCTTCCGACATCGACGACGGCCGGCAGCTCGCCGTAGTCCACCTGAATGAGGCCGACGGCGTCCTTGGCCTGATCGAGCGTCTCGGCGATGACGACGGCGACGTGGTCCCCGACATACCGCACCTTACCCTGCGCCAAAGCCGGATGGGCGCCGGCTTTCATGGGCGAGCCGTCCTTGGAGTGGATCATCCATCCACAGATGAGGCCGCCGATCTTGTCGGCCGCGAGGTCCGCGCCGGTGTAGATGCCGAGCACGCCCGGTGCGGCCAGCGCCTCGCTGACGTCGATGTTGTTGATGGTCGCGTGCGCAACCGGCGAGCGCGCGAACACGGCGTAAGCCTGTCCGTGCCGGTTGATGTCGTCGACGTACTGACCTTTGCCTGTGATGAAACGCAGGTCTTCCACGCGCTTGACTGACGCGCCAATGCCCTGATCTGTCATGGGAATATCTCCTGTCCGGCTGTCACGCTATTCGGCGGCGATCTTGACGCCGCCCATGGCGGCGGCACCGCTTTCGATCGCGCGGACGATGTTGTGATAGCCGGTACAGCGACAGATGTTGCCCTCGAGCTCCTTGCGGATCGTCGCTTCGTCGACGTTCGGACCATTGCGGTTCACGATGTCGACGCCGGCCATGATCATGCCGGGCGTACAGAAGCCGCACTGCAATGCATGATGCTCACGGAAGGCGGCCTGCATGGGGTGCAGTGTGGTGCCCTCGGCCAATCCTTCGATCGTCACGACGTCGGCGCCTTCACATGAGGCCGCGAGCACCGCGCAGGATTTGACCGACCGACCATCGAGATGGACCGTGCACGCGCCGCACTGGCTGGTGTCGCAGCCGACGTGCGTGCCCGTCAGGCGCTGGTTGTTGCGCAGGAAATCGACGAGCAGGGTGCGCGGATCTATGTCCGCGCTGACCTTGCGACCGTTGATGGTCAGCGAGAGTTTTGTCATTCGGCGTCCTCCGGTTCGGTGTTCTTGATTGTGCGCTTGTTTGGCGCTCGGCAGTCGGGACGTGTCTCCCCTTGGCGAATTGGCGTTGGTGCGGCTTTGCAAGCCCCTGAAACCGCGAATTAGAATGGATTGATCCTGCGCCGTCGTATCGGGGTCGTCAAGCTGCTGCACCAGGGGCCCAACCAAAGGCTAGTTGGCGGCGCCGTTGCCGAAAGCAGGCAGCGTTTGCTGCAGTGCGGCCAACCTCTCACGGCCCAACTCACGGCCTATCTCACGGATTGTTCAAGCCGCAAGCCCGTTGCGGACGAATGCGAGCCATCGAATTGTCGCCTCGAGATCGCTAAGCTCAATTTGCAGCAATGGCCGTGTGTCTCCTCGGGTCGCCCTCCAGTGGCCCGCGGAGCGACGCACGCAATATCAAGGGAGGACAAGAAACATGACGAACGATCGTTCGGTCACGCGCCGCGACGCGCTGATGCTCGCCGGTGGCGCAGCAGCGCTTGGCGCACTCGGCAGTGGAGTTCCGCAGATGGCACAAGCAGCAGCGCCGATGCTTGGCGTCTCTCGCCCCTCGATTTATCGCTTCAAGCTCGGCGCCTTCGAGGTGACGAATATCCTCGATGGCTTCGTGCAGGTGAACGGCCCCCATCCAACGTTCGGCGGCAATCAGCCGGCCGAGGTCGTTCAGGCGCTCGCGGCTGCCCATGGCCTGCCGACAACGCGCCACGAGAACCAGTTCAACGTCACGCTCGTGAATACAGGCAAAGAACTCGTTCTGTTCGATGCGGGTAATCCAAAAGGCCGTGCGCCGACCACAGGACACCTGTCCGATCTCATCACGACGGCCGGCTACAAGCCGGAGCAGGTGGACATCGTCGTCATTACCCACGGCCATCCCGATCATGTCGGCGGACTGCTCGTCGATGGCAAGCCGGTCTATGCCAACGCCCGCTACGTCTTCGGCGCAAAGGAGTTCGACTACTGGAACAAGGGTGAGAACATTCCCGACGCGCGCAAGGGCACGCGAGACACTTTCATGCAGTTCGCCGTCCCCCTCGCCGAGAAGGCGACCATGATCAAGGAGGATGGGGAAGTCGTGAGCGGTATCCGCGCCGTGCCGGCGTTCGGGCACTCGCCGGGAATGCTATGCTTCCACATCGAGAGCGAGGGCAAGCGGCTTCTCAACTGGGCCGACACGGCCAACCACTATCTCCTGTCGGTCCAGCACCCGGAATGGCATGTGGGCTTCGATCAGGACAAGGACGCTGCCGTGGCGACCCGCCGGCGCATATTCGACATGGTCTCGGCCGACAAGATCCCCGTCGCCGGCTATCACATGCCGTTTCCGGCCGTGGGCTTCGTCGAAAAGACGGCGAGTGGCTACCGCTGGGTTCCCGCCTCCACGCAGTTCAATTTCTAGTCGGGCGTGCGTCGGCTCGGTGCCCTGCGGCCACACGTCAGGTCATGCGCAAAATGATTGACTTAATCCGGTCAATCATTTTGCGTTTTCGCGCGTTCCAATGCCTGAGCTTCTCTCGTCCCGAGGCGCGCGATACAACCTGAGTACCCCCGAAACATTCCCAGAAGTGCACCCATGGTCCGATCCGATCCCTACTGGTGGGAGGCCGCCCCTCCGGCGACGCTTGCCCGCGAGCCCGTCCGCTCGAAGTGCGATGTCGTCATCGTGGGCGCTGGTTACACGGGACTGTCCGCCGCCATAACGCTCGCCCGCGCCGGGCGCAGCGTCCAGGTCTTCGACAAGATGCGGCCGGGGGAGGGGGCGTCCACACGGAATGGCGGTATCGCGAGCGGCAATCTCAGGCCCTCGTTCGCCGAGCTTTCGAAGAAGTTCGGCGAGGTTGCGGCGAGCGCGCTGCTGCTCGAAGCCAAAGCGGCGCGCGAGGATCTCGCGGCGTTCATCTCGCAAGAAGGCATCGATTGCGATTTCTCCGTCACCGGTCGCTTTGCCGGCGCTTCGACCGCCGGAGATTACGAGCGCCTTGCCCGCGATGCCGACATGCTCGTGGCAACCACCGGGATTACCGCCTATGCCGTGCCGCGCGCCAAACAGCGTGAGTACCTCGGCACGGACTACTACTACGGCGGCTCGGTGCGTATGGATATCGGCGGCCTGCATCCCGGCAAGTTCCATGCGGGCATGTTGCGCCTCGCGCTCGCATCGGGCGCGATCGTGCACGGCGAGACGGCCGTTCTCGGCATCCGCAGTGATGGCCTCGACTACGAAGTAGAGACGGCGCGCGGCCGCGTCCGCGCGCGTCACGTGATCACGGGCACGAACGGCTACACGGACAAATCCGATCGCTGGCTGCGCCGTCGCCTCGTGCCGGTCAGGAGCCGCATCATAGCGACGGCTCCGCTCTCCGACAATCTCATGCGCCAGCTCATGCCGAAGCGCATGATGCTCTCCGAGACGCGCAAGCTGCATTATTACTACCGCCCCTCGCCGGATGGCCGCCGCATTCTCTTCGGTGGACGCGACGGCACCATTGCGGGTGATCCGACATGGCCGACGGATCATCTGCGCCGCGCGCTCATCGACATCTTCCCGGAAGTCGAGGATGTCGATCTGACCCATAGCTGGTTCGGCCACGTCGCCATGAACCGCGACATGATTCCGCGCATCTTTTCGCGGCAGGGTATGCGCTATGCGGTGGGCTATTGCGGCTCCGGTGTGGTGTGGGCGCGATGGGCGGGACAGAAGGCCGCCTGGCAAGTGCTCGGCGCGGATGGAGGCGAGTCGGCTCTCGAAATGCGCCCGCCCTCCGTCGTGCCCTTCTACAACGGTACGCCATGGTTCATGCCAGGCGTGTTCGCGTGGCTGACATGGCAGGACAAGCGGGCGCATCGGCACCGCAAAATCAAAGCGACAACCGCGAAGCGGGATCCGGCATGAGCGAAGCGACCGACACATCGGTAAGGGCACCATCCGCGGACGAACAAGCGCCGGTAGTGCCGCCGCGCGTGAGCATCGTCACGACCTATCGACGGGCACTCGCCCTGCTTGCGCCCGAGCGCGGGCTCGCAGGGAGCCTCGTTGCGGCCAACGTCGCAATCGGCATCATCCTGCTCGCCGAGCCGATCCTGTTCGGCCGCGTCGTCGATGCCCTCTCGCAGGGCTCGGGCGCCTTCTCGCTGATTGGCCTATGGGCGGTGCTCGGGCTCTTCGGCATTCTGGCGAGTGTCGTCGTCTCGCTTGCAGCCGACCGGCTCGCGCATCGCCGCCGTCTGATTGCCATGGCTTCGGCGTTCGACCAAGCCATCACGCTGCCCATCAGCTACCACGCGCGGAAAGGCTCCGGCGCTGTCATTCGCGCCATCCAGCAAGGTACGGACTGCCTGTTCGGCCTCTGGCTCGCCTTCATGCGCGATCATCTTGCGGCGCTCGTTTCGATCGCGCTGCTCATTCCGACCGCCGTTACGATCGACGTGCGCATGGCCGCGCTATTGTTCGGTCTCGGTGCGGTCTATCTCGCGGCGAACATGTTCGTGTTCAAGCGCACGATCGACCAGCAGGGCGAGGTCGAGCGCTATCATCGCGAGCTGGCTGGTCGCGTCGGTGATGTGCTCGGCAATGTGACCGTCGTGCAGAGCTATGTGCGCTTCGACGCCGAGTCCAAGGCCTTGCGCAATCTCATGAGCGACCTGCTGAAGGCGCAATACCCCGTGCTCTCGTGGTGGGCCGCGGTGATGGTGCTGACCCGTGCGGCGTCGACGATCACCATGGTTGCGATCTTCGCGCTCGGCGCGCTTCTCGTGCAGCGTGGTGAGCTGACGGTCGGGCAGGTCGTGAGCTTCGTCGCCTTCGCGAACTTGCTGATCACACGGCTCGATGCGCTATCGCAGTTCTTTCTCGGCCTCTTTCAGCAAAAGCCGGCCATCGACGCCTATTTCGAGCTGGTCGATGCAACAAGTCCCGTGCTCGATCGCCCTGGCGCGCGCGCGATCGACGGTACGCGCGGGCATGTGCGCTACGAGGATCTCACGTTCCGCTTTCCGGACGGCACGATCGGCATCGACGACATGAGCTTCGAGGCGCTCCCTGGCGAGACGGTCGCGCTCGTCGGTCATACCGGTGCCGGCAAGACGACGGCACTCGCACTGCTCCAGCGCCTCCGCGATCCGCAGGTCGGCCGCATCACGGTCGATGGTCTCGATATCCGCGATGTGACGCTTTCATCGCTCAGATCGTCGATGGCCGTCGTTTTCCAGGATGCAGGACTTTTTAATCGGACGATTGCGGAGAACATCCGCATCGGCAAACCCGGCGCCAGCGATGATGAAGTGCAGCGCGCGGCCGAGCTTGCCGGCGCGCATGAATTCATTATGCGCAAGCAGGGTGGATACGACTTTCTCATCGGTGAGCGCGGTACGGCGCTGTCCGGTGGTGAGCGCCAGCGTTTGGCCATTGCGCGGGCGATCCTCAAGGACTCGCCGATCCTCATTCTCGACGAGGCGACCAGTGCGCTTGATGCCGAGACCGAGGCACGCATCAAGCGCGCGCTCGACGCCCTTCGCCAGGGACGTACGACCTTCATCATCGCGCACCGCCTCTCGACGGTCGCCAATGCCGACAAGATCCTCGTGCTCGAGCACGGCAAGATCATCGAACGCGGCAAATTCCGTGAACTCGTCGAGCAGGGCGGCCGCTTCGCGCGCCTCGTCGCGGAGGGCGGCTTCACCGAGCCGACCGAGGTGAAGGAGAAGGCGGAGGTTTAGCTTTTTCTTGCTGCGGGGCTGCTCTTTTTAAGCTCGGCCTACCGGCCGGCGCGCAGTCGCGCGCTCAGGAAGAGGGCTGCCGCTTTCCAACGCGGTGCTATGTCCGCAGCGGCCATGCGGATGGGCGGCATCCAAGAGAAATGTCATAAAAGCGGGTGGGTCCGGGAGGGTGTCCCTCCCGGTTGGGGTCAGGGGAGAAAGCCCCGTCGCGCCGCAGGCGCGAACCGGTCAATTCGCGGCACTAACTATAGGCTCAGGCCCTTCGCGATTTCCTCCGCGACATTGCGGCGGGCCGCGATCTCCGCATCGAGAAGCTGCTCACTGCGCGCGATGACGGCGAGACGCTCCTCCTGCTGCTTCAGCGACTCGAGATAGCGTCGCCCGAGATCGGAATTGGCGCCGACGGAAGCGAGATTGCGGCGAATGCGCTCCTGATCCTCGCCGATCTTCTTGCGCTCGGCATCGAGCTGACCGCGCTGAGAGCGGGCACGATTGATCTCGCCGATAGTCTCGCCGAGGCGCGCGATAGCGGATTTCAGCGCGGGCGTCTCGTTTTCGAGGCCCTGGATGGTCGTCAGGATCTGCTCGGGCGCAAGCGTCGTAAGATGCACGACGCGGCGGTCCGTGCGCTCGACAACGAGCTTCGATTTTGTCGTCTGGCCTTTCGGTGCATCGATCTTGAAGCGGAAGCGCGTCGGCGTTTCCTCGATCTCCTGCTGGTCGGCGGAGGGCGCCCAGCCGGCGGCGCGCGGCTCCTCGACGATGATCTCGCGATCCTCTTCGGTCGGCGACGTGATCTCGTAGGCGAGCGTTCGCCGCGAGCGTGTGGTGATCGTCAGCTCGCCGTTGACGGCCTTGCCGAGCGTCGTGCGTTGAACGCCCTGATCCTCGCGGCGAATGTCTGTCTTGGTATCGAGAGCGAGCGTCACGAACTTGAACGTGCCCTTGGGCAGCAGCGGAAGCTGCGCGTCGCCGACGAAGTTCGTAGCACCATCGCCCGCGTTCTCGAAGGTCGTGACAATGCCGGCAGGCAGCGTTGCGTCGCCGTCATTGCGCAGGCGAACGGCAGCCAGCGGTCGCCGCGCGTGCGTGTCCGGCTGGTAGAGCCATGTGCGGCTTGCTGCGACCTCGCGATCGAGGAACGGCACCATCATCGTGTGCCCTGTCGCGAGCGAGACGCGTGAGGGAAAGCGGTAGAGGAGTTGCGTCGGTGCTTCCTCGGCTTCAGCGGCGATCGCTGCCGTCCCGAGCGTATCGGGAAGTGGCGGCGGTGGTGGTGCGCCGACGGGCGCGGGTGCTTCGAAAGCGCGGCCGGAGCGATAGCGCTGCGCTTCCGCCTGCCGCAGTCCGCCCATAGCGGCCATGGGTCGAGAGGGGGCGACCGATCGCGCGTCGGCGCTGCGTGCCATGGGGGCGGCGTCACTGTCGTCCTGCTTCGGCAGGATCTTCTGGCCCGCCGTGACGGGCACTTCGATCCGGTCGGAGAAGAAGGCCGTGTAGAGCGACTGACGCAGAGCGACCGGATTGCCCGAGACGAGCGTCAGCTCGACATCTTTCCAGTCGCCGCCGGTGAGGTTCTCGACAACAGCCCAGCCTTGTAGCTTCGCACGCCCGCCATCCTTCGGCAGCACGAGGCGATATGAGGTTTTCCAGACCGGTGCGGCAACGACATAGCTCAGTGCGATGTCGCGCGTGCCCTCGCCGAGAATGTCGAGCGAGAGTTTGCGGCGCTCCTTGGCCCGGTTCTCGGAAAGGCCTTGCAGGGCGCGCTCGATCTGCGCGCGTGCCTGCGGATCGGTGAATTGCAGGGTGGTGACTTCTTCGAGCACGGCCTGCACGAGACCCGTCTCGCTCATCAGGCTCAGGCGATGACGCGTGAGCGTGCCGCCATCGTTCGGCAGACGCACCTCGAAGGGCTCGACGCGGAAGACGCGACCCTTGGCGCTCACGGGGCCGGCAATCTCGATCTCGCTGCCGACGAGCGCATTGAGAAGTGCGCTCGGTGAGCCGAGTGCCTCCGGTCCGAAGGGAAGATCGCGGAAGAGCTCCTGCAGCGGCGCCTTGCCGGGGAGGCTCACGGCACCGATGCCGCCTTCGCGATCGAAGACAGTGAGGCTTTTCAGCAGATCGTCGACCTGATCGAGGCGTACGGGCAGGTCGATGCTCGCGCCGGCGGAGACAGGGCCTGCATGCGTGAATTGCGCGAGGCCGATGCTGGCGAGGACGACGCGGCGCAGTGGTAGCTCATTGGCGGCAACCGGCAGCGCGACGAGGCTCGCGAGGAAAACCGCCGTGGCAATGCGGCGGGCTCTGCGCACGGTGTGGGATGGCCGGGACGGACGACGACGCGACATGGACTATCCTGAAATTGCTGCCGGCCCGTGGCGCTGCCGCGAGCCGCTGGATGATCGGTCAGATGGTGGGGTATTCAAGCCGCGCACTTCGTCGGAATTGCAGCAAACGACATAAGTGGGCGCGCCGATGCGGCGCGAGCCGGCAAGTTCCGGCGTGAAACTGCTAGTTACCCCAGAGCGAGGAGAAGGGATTGAAGGGCTGCTGCTTCGGCGGTGCCCGGCGCTTGGGGGGTGGGGCAGGTGGCGCGGGCTCGCCCTGCGGCGGGGCGCTTGCCGCAGGGTTGGCTGCAGGAGCCTCCGCACTGCCGGATGGGTTGGAGGGTGTCGTGAAGGGCTTCCACTGACCCTCCTGGCCTGCGGGCGGTGGGTTCAGGCTCTCGCGCGTCGTGCGCTCGGCTTCACGCTGGCGCTCGATCTCCTTGAGGCGCTCAGCCTCGATGGCCTTTTGCCGCTCGGCTTCCTGGCGCGCACGGTCCTCGTCGAGACGGCGCAGGCGCTCGAGCTCGTCGACCTCGCCTTCCATGCGCCGCACGCTCAGCTCGCGTTCGAGGCCATCGACGTGGACTTGCGGATCGATCGCGGCAAGTTTTGCCAGAGGACCAGCCCAGATGACCGAGATGCCTGGCAAGGGGCCACGCGGCTTGGCGCCAGGGCGCGGCGCGACGTTGGCATTGTCCAGCTTCCATTCACTGTCGATGCGCTGACTGTCGAGATCGATGATGGCTGTGCCGGTGACGCGTCCTGCCTTCGTCTCAGCGATGATCGGCGCCGTGCGCACATGGCCGTCGCTGACGGTGAGCGCGAGACGCCGCCGGCCGAGGGAAATGCGCTCGGCGCCGAGACGCTCGCGGATCATCTTTTCGAGATGGCCCGGTGCCAGCGAGCCCTCCGGACCGAGCACGCTTTCGCTCGCATCGACGATCGCGGTCGGCGAGAGCTGGCCGAGCACGCCATCCGTCAGACGCGCTTCGCCGGCACCACTGAGAGACGCAATCAGGCCGCGTGCCGTGAGCGCCGAGCCTGTCACGTCGAGAGAGACCTGGAGACGGCCGGCAACGGGCGGCGCGCGCCCATCGGACAGCGTGCTCGCGATCTCCGCGCCGTCGATGCGGAGATTGCCCTTGAGCGCGGCGCCGGCCGGCGCTTTGGCGAGCGTGAAGCGTCCGTTCGCCTTGCCGCCGTGCGCTGTGGCTTCGACAAGGCGGATGTCGAGCGTACCCTGCTTGATCGTGCTTTCGAGGCGTGCCGCGCCGAGCGCGATACCGTTGGCGACGACGAATTCGGGCGTATCGATCGCAATGGTGCCTTCGAGACCGTCGAGGCGGTCGAGATCGAATGGCGCTTCCGGCCACCATGAGGCAACCGGCGCGCGCGCCTCAGGCGATACGGCGGCCAGTGGTCGCTCGTCGAGAATGGGGACGAGCGCGCGTGCAAGCTCGACGCGGCTTGCGTTGAGGCGCGCATCGAGGCGCTTCAGCGGCTTCGAGAAATCGAGATCGACACTGCCGCGCAGCTTCGCTCCAGCGAGCGTCAGGTCATCGCTCTCGAGCTTCAGCCGCTTGTCGGAGAGCGCGATGCTCATCCGGCCTGAAAGCGGTACGCCGGCAAGTCCGTTACTGCGTCCGAGAGCCGTTGCCGCGACGATGCTCGCGAGATCCTCCGCGCTGAGCAGCACGAGCCCAGTGAGCTCCGGCGTGGCACCCGCAGGTGTTACTATGCGGCCGCGCAGTTGTGCGCGCGCGCCGGCAGTGTCGATGGCGGCCAGTGTCTCGAAGCCATCGTCGAGCGTGCCGACGGCGGAGACTGTAAGACGCGCGGGCATGGCCATGCGGCCGGCCGACGGTGCACTCCATCCAGCCGGCGCGATCTGGCCGACGAGCGTGGTGATAGCGGGGGCGTCGCCCGTGAAATCGATCTCGAGGGGCTGTGCCGCTGTCGCCGCAACGCGCTTCGGTGCGGTGAGCGTGGCCGATACGCGGCTCTCGCCGACTGATCCGTCGAGGCTCAGGCGTGTCGCCCCGAGCAGGCCTTTCGGCGAAAGCTGCAGGCGGCCGGCGAGGCGCAAAGGAGCAAGGCGCGCGAGGCGTGGTTGATCGAGAAGCCCCGTCGTCGGCACATCGAGCCACGTCAGAAGGTCCGCGAGCGCTGTCCGATCCGGACTGATGACGACGCCGGCAAGGCTGCCGGCAGGATCGGCGTCGTCAGTGCTCGCGAGATGGCCTTCGAGATCGACTTGCCAGCCGGCGGCGCCGCGTGCCTTGAGGCGCGGAACTTGCCAGCTGCGCCCGTCCCAACTGAGCTCTGCATCCACATCGTGATAGACGGCAGCCTGGGTTGCCAACCGGCCGAAGCGGAGCTTGACCTCCATCGACTGCAGGCCGCCGGGCACTTCGAACACGTTCTCGCGCGGGGCGCCCGACGGGAAGGCGAGTGATGTGAGGATCGACTTCAGGATGGCGCCCGGCCGCGGCTCGTTCGGCAGCAGGGCGCCCATGTCGAATGCGGGCCCGTCGAGTGCGAGCGAGAGCGCGGGCCCACGTGCGGCGGCCTTGGCGTCGGCGGCCGGTACGCCGTGCGTCCAGCTCGCATCGCCGCCGAGACGACCGCCGGGCATTTCGAGGCGGATGGCCTGGCCTGCAATGCGGCGCGGTCCGACCGAGAGCTGCACATCGAGCGCGAAGGGACCATCGCGCGCGATCTCGGGCGGCTGACGTCCACGCCCGGCCCAGGCGATGAAGCGGTTGAAAGAGGCACCGCGAAGCGTGACCGACCCGTCGAACTCACTGTCCACGGCGCCGGGCGTCAGTTTCCCGCTCAGAATGAGGCGCGCACTGCCGGGCAGGTTGCCGGAGAATTCGCGGATGTCGTAGCCGTCAGCAGCGCCCTTCTGCACATCGAGCTTGAGGCCGCTGATCACGTCGCCGTTGAGCGTCGCCTGATCGAGCAGCAAGAGCGCGCGCAAACGATCGGTGCCGGGCAAGGCATCGCCGAGCCCTGAGACGATACGCGCGAGCGTCGCCGTCGAGGCGGTGCTGGCATCCGTGCCGATGATGCGGTCGACGTCGATCCAGCGTGCGTTGATGAGGATCTCAGCCGTCGTCTCCTGGCGCCATGTGAACTTGGCGGCGCCCTGGGCGAGCTGCGGCTGGTTGTCCGTGTCGAGTGTGAGTGTGAGATCGGCAAGTTCGGCACCGGCCGTATCGGCTTTGAGCGACGATTTGATCTCGACCATGGCAGGTGTCGCCGCACGACCGCGCGCGACAACGGGATCGCTGCGAACGAACGGTGAGCGTGCCGTAAGGCTGCCCTCGACGCGCGCACGTCCGAGCAGATCATGCGCCGTCGCATCGATAGCCCAGCTCTGATTGCGCGCGGGGACGCGCACCGTGCCCTTGAAGCGTATGCCGCCGTCGGGATCCTGGCGGGCCGTCGAAAGGCGGAGCTCGCGAAGTTCCTTGTCGGCCTGAGGCGCGGTGTCGCTGCGGCCCTGCTGTGCCGGCGGCGCTGCCGGCGCATAGTTCAGGCTGATGCGATAAGGGCCTTCCAGCGTCGAGGCCGAGATGGTGCCGGCAATCTGCTGGAACTGCGATTTGACGTTGCCTTTGGGCTCGCGGATGACGAGTGAGCCGTCACTGATCTTGATGTCATTGAATGTGATGCGGCCCGGTAGCGCCGCATTGCCATCGCGGCCCGTAAGGCTCGCCCAGTTTCCGCTACCGTTCTCGTCCAGCACGAGATTGAGGACTGGCCCTTCCAGATCCACGCGGCGCGCTTCGATCGACCCGCCGATGAGCGGGGAAAGCGCGAGCAATACCGTGACTGCCTCGGCCTTGAAGAGCGGCTCGCCGATGGCGGCGGTGGTGTCCGCAACTCTCAGGCGCTCGATGTAGATGTACGGCACCGGCAGAAGGCGCACATTGATCCGGCCGCCGATGCGAACTTCCCGGCCCGCGAGGCGCGACGCTTCTTCCTCGATGGCGCCGCGATAGCGGTCCCAGTCGATCGTGGCGGGCACGACGAACAGCGCCGCAAGCGCCGCGACGACCAGGACGCCGAGGATGACCAGGGTCCGCCTCATGATCGGCTCATCATCTCCTCAGCGTGCCGCGGTTCCGCGACGTTATGAGCGAAACATTCGGTGGCGCAGGGCGTTGCCCTTTTGACCCACCTCATGACCAAACACTGTAACAGTATACGACGTTTGGCCGCCGCCGTGCAGGCTTCGTGTATGTGCTCACGCCAGACTATGCTCACAATTCGGCGAGTCGGCGACAGTTAGCGCTGCTCGTGCTGCCGTTCGACGCAGTCAATTCGCAGGGGCGACGACCCAATGCCGACCTGGCAAGTGATTTTGCTCGGGCTTATCGAGGGCCTCACCGAGTTCATTCCCGTCTCTTCGACCGGTCATATCCTGCTTGCCGGGCACTTCCTGGGCTTCGACTCGCCCTCGAAGACGTTCGAAGTGCTCATCCAGCTCGGCGCCATCCTGGCAATCCTGACCGTTTATGCCGCCAAGCTCTGGCAGATGGCGCGAGACCTGCCAAGTGACCGGCGCACGCAGAAGTTCGTTGCAGCGGTGGTCCTCGCTTTCCTGCCGGCGGCATTCGCGGGCGTAGCGCTGCATTCCGTGATCAAGCAGGTGCTGTTCGCCTCGCCGATGCTGATCTGCATCATGCTGATCCTCGGCGGTTTCGTGCTGCTCGCCGTCGATCGTATGCGTCTCGAGCCCCGCATCCACGATGCCATGGACATCACCCCGTTGCTGGCCCTGAAGATCGGGCTTTTCCAGTGTCTGGCGATGATCCCCGGCGTTTCGCGGTCGGGCGCCACGATCGTCAGCGCGATGCTCATGGGCACGTCGAAGCGCGCGGCGGCGGAATTCTCGTTCTTTCTCGCCATGCCGACAATGGCCGGCGCTTTCGCCTACGACCTCTACAAGACCTATGCGGAGCTCGACGCGGAGACCATCCGCGGCATCGCCCTCGGTTTCGTGGTGTCGTTCATCGCCGGCGTCATCGTCGTGCGCTACCTGCTCGACTTCGTCAGCCGGCATGGCTTCGCGCTCTTCGCGTGGTGGCGGATCGTCATCGGCGGCCTCGGCCTCGGCGCGCTGATGGTACTGGGCTAGGCAGCGTGCGACGTCGCGGGCTCGGTGAGGACGGCGTGCAGGGCCGCGCGGTCGCGTGACGCCTTGAGCTTCTCGAGAGCCAGCGGATCCCGCAGCAAACGCGAAATACGGGCGAGCGCCTTGAGGTGATCGGCACCAGCTTGCTCGGGCGCGAGCAGCAGGAAGACCAGTTCGACAGGCTCCCCGTCGGTCGCGTCGAAGTCGATCGGCGTTTCGAGGCGTGCGAACAGGCACACGATCCGGTTGAGGCCCGGCGGTTTGCCGTGTGGAATGGCAATGCCGCGGCCAAGTCCGGTCGAGCCGAGCCGCTCGCGCTGGAGCAGGGTCTCGAAAATGGCTCGTTCGTCGAGGCCGGTCAGCTCAGCCGCCTTGTGGGCGAGATCATGGAGCACCTGCTTCTTGCTCTTGGCCTTCATGAGGGCGATGACGCCCTCCGGCTTGATCAGGTCACCGAGGTCCATTTTTCTTCTCATTCCCCTCAGATGGGTGCCCGTCCCGGGGAAAGGGAGAGGGCATCGTCAAACGTCTTTATTCTTCAAACGCCACGACCGATGCTGACCCGTCTTAACTGTCGAGATTTTCATGCATAAGCGGTGCCAGAGCGGGCTTCTGCCACGTCGCCGGCACGAAATCATGGCAACGACCGCGGCCTCCGAAACACATGCTCGAGTTGCGATCCAGCACCATCACGGTTAATGGCCAACAGGGCCTCCTTTTCGCGCACCAAGGCTTCGCCGTCGTCAGAGCCTGTACAAAACGCATATGACAGCCCGGCTAAAGCCGGACCCCGCCTTGCCTTTTGTTTGCCTGTCCTAACGCGGTGCCGCCCCCGGCAACGGCGCCTTCCGACCCGCTTCGGGACCTCGCCTGGGTCTCCCGTCGAGGGTCTGCCGCCTGATAACCTGTGCCGCGACTCCGATGCGGCGAGGAGGCTCCTTGTGCTCCTGTATGCCGAGTCGGGATGGGGCGGATACATAGATCAGTGTGGATCGTACTGTCAATTCGTTGGCCGGCCTTCGAGCAGGCCAGCCGTTCAGCGGAAAATCAGGCGATTCTGGCACACGTCCGCCGCCCGGATGGGCAGGAAACAGCGGATTGCCGGAATTGGCGCCAGCCGGGCCGGCCCGCCTTATTCGAGGATGGCCTTGCTTGCGACTTGGATCGGGAAATGGCCCGCATGATCCGTGATCCGCCCGGCGGCGCCGGCCTCAAAGCGGGTCCGCTCGTCGGCGGTCAGCGGGCGCTTCTTCCAGACAGACGGATCAACGACGACGTAGACCACCTCCGCCGTGACGATGGTGTCCCGCGAACCCGCCACCCGGAGCTCGAAACCGAGGGTGACAGACGTTGTTCCGAGCCGGACGGGGCGCACGGAGATCTCCAGCACATCGTTGAAGCGCGCCGGCGCCGTCCACTCGATGAGCTGGCGCACGACCTGGATTTCGAGCGAGCCGTCGAAGGGATCGCGCCCCGGAAATGTCGCGCGCAGGAACTCCGTCACGGCGAGGTCGACGTAATCACCGTAGCGGGCATTGAACACGACGTGCTGGGCGTCGCAATCCTGGTAGCGCACGCGCGTGTAGTAGCGGAACGGGTTCATTCGCTTTCCCTGCGGAAGACGTGGAGCGTATCGGGGCCCGACATATGGCGGGCGACACAGACGAGGCCTTGACCGGCGAAATGTTGCTCGAGGTCGGGACCGGCAACTTGAATGGTGGGGCCGGTGCTTTTCGCGGGGCTGACGGCGACGATAACCTCGTCGGCAAGACCGGCCGCGAGAAAGGCCGCCCACATCTTCGGTCCGCCTTCGACGAGCAGGCGCGTGACGCCGTTCTTGGCGAGGCGTGCGAGCAGCGTCGAGAGCACGATCAGGCCGTTGTCCTCGGGATGAATATCGAAGGTCACATGCCCGCGATTGGCGGCATGCGGCGACGCCATCAGCCGCGCCTCATCGGCGCGTGTCGCGAGCCAGACCATGGGATAGCGGGCGCCCGGTTTGCTGTCGGCGGCCGAATACACTTTGGCCGTTGCCGGCGTGCGCAAGGCGCCATCGACGATGACGCGTCGGGGCGAGCGGCCCGAAAGGCCGGGCAGGCGGCAATTCAAGGCCGGATCATCCGCGAGAACCGTGCCGGCGCCGACGAGAATGGCGTCCGCCTCCGCGCGCAGCAGATGGGCATAGGCCCGCGCCTCGGGGCTCGTCACCCAGACAGGAGCGCCATCGCCGGCAGCAACGGCGTGGCTGGCATCGAGGGCCATTTTGAGCTGGACGAACGGGCGCTGTGCCGTTTGCGAGAGAATGTGGCCGAGCGTGACGAGGCGCGCCTCGTCGGCCTGAACACCGATCTCGACTTTGATGCCGGCTTCGCTGAGCTGGGCGAAACCGCGACCGGAGACGATCGGGTTCGGATCGGGGATCGCGCAGACGACACGCTTCAGACCCGAGCTGACCATGGCATCGGCGCAGGTCGGCAGACGGCCGGTGTGCGCGCAGGGTTCGAGCGTGAGGTACATGGTGCGGCCGCGTGCGCGCTCGCCGGCGCGTTGCAGCGCTTCCTTCTCGGCGTGCGGCCGTCCGCCCGGTTGCGTCCATCCGCGTGCGATGACCTCGCCGGTGTCCTCGTTGACGACGATGGCGCCGACGGACGGATTGGGCGCTGTCGTGCCGAGCCCGCGCCGCGCGACGCGCAGCGCAATGTCCATCATATGTCGGTCGAATGCGGCGCTGGGGGTCGGCATCAGCTCACTGCTTCAAGTCCACACCGGGGATGGCCGGCGGCGCCACGTCGGGCGCATCGTCGTTGAGCCCGAGCGGCCGGCCTGCGATCTCGCCGAGCACTTCGTGAAAGTCGGCCGCTTCGCGGAAGTCGCGGTACACGGAGGCAAAACGCACATAGGCCACGGGATCGAGGGCGCGCAAGCCCTCCATGACCAACTCACCTATGGCGGAGGAGGTTACCTCAGTCTCGCCCATGCTTTCGAGCTGCCGCACGATGCCGGTCAGCATCCGCTCGATGCGCTCGGGGGCGACCGGGCGTTTGCGCACGGCGAGCTCGACCGAGCGGGCGAGCTTCTCGCGGTCGAAACCGACGCGGCGACCCGAGCGCTTGGCGACGACGAGTTCGCGCAGTTGCACGCGCTCGAAGGTCGTGAAGCGGCCACCACAATCGGGACAGATCCGACGCCGACGGATGGCCGCGCCTTCTTCGGTCGGGCGGCTGTCCTTGACCTGGCTGTTCTCGCTCGCGCAGTAGGGGCAGCGCATCGGTTGGCCTCCAGGTAGGGCAGGCGGGCCCGGTTCTGGCGGGCCTCGTTGAGCGGCCGGCCCGGCTGATATTGGCCGGGCGCGGAGCTTCAGTCGTAGATGGGAAAACGCTCGCAGAGAGCGATGGCTTCCTCGCGGATGCGGTGCTCGATCTGGGCGTCGCCGGCATCGCCATTGCGCGCGAGACCGTCCAGCACCTCGATGATCATGCGGCCGATCTCCTGGAATTCGCCCGTGCCGAAACCGCGCGTGGTGCCGGCCGGCGTGCCGAGGCGAATGCCCGACGTCACGAACGGCTTCTGCGGGTCGAAGGGCACGCCGTTCTTGTTGCACGTGATGTGCGCACGCCCGAGTGCGATCTCGGAGGCCTTGCCTGTGAGCTTCTTCGGCTGCAGGTCGACCAGCAGGAGATGGTTGTCCGTGCCGCCGGCGACGATGTTATAGCCGCCCGCCTTGATGGTCTCGGCAAGCACCTTGGCATTGTCCACGACGGCCTTGGCGTAGACCTTGAACGACGGCTGCAGTGCCTCATGGAACGCCACGGCCTTGGCGGCGATAATATGCATGAGGGGGCCACCCTGGAGGCCCGGAAACACAGCCGAATTGATCTTCTTGGCGATATCCTCGTCGTTCGTGAGGATGATGCCGCCGCGCGGGCCGCGCAGTGATTTGTGCGTAGTCGTCGTCACGACATGGGCGTGCGGCACGGGCGAAGGGTGCACGCCACCCGCCACGAGGCCCGCGATATGGGCCATGTCCACCATGAGATAGGCGCCGACGCTGTCCGCGATCGCGCGGAAGCGCGCCCAGTCCCAGAACCGAGAGTAGGCGGTGCCGCCGGCCAGGATCAGCTTTGGCTTGTTGGCCTTGGCGATCCGCTCGACCTCGTCGAGGTCAATAAGCTGATCGTCCTTGCGCACGCCATAGGGCACGACCTTGAACCACTTGCCGCTCATGTTCACGGGCGAGCCGTGCGTGAGATGGCCGCCGGCATTGAGATCGAGACCCATGAACGTGTCGCCGGGCTGCAGCAGCGCCAGGAAGACGGCCTGGTTCATCTGGCTGCCCGAGTTCGGCTGCACGTTCGCGAATTTGGCGCCGAAAAGCTTTTTGGCGCGATCGATGGCGAGCGTCTCGATTTCGTCAACGTACTGGCAGCCGCCGTAATAGCGCTTGCCCGGGTAGCCCTCGGCGTACTTGTTTGTGAGAACCGTACCGGCGGCCTCAAGGACGGCGCGCGAAACGATGTTCTCCGACGCGATGAGCTCGATCTCGGTCTGCTGGCGCACGAGCTCGCGACCGACGGAACCGAACACCTCGGGATCAGCCTCGGCGAGGGACTGGGCGAAAAAGGCGTTCTGCGCTTCACGAGCGCGCGCGGCGGTCGACATGGGCGGATCCCGGAGTGTTGAAGGCGTAACCGTGTGTTACGGCGGCCCTCTTAGCAGCGTTTACCGGCTCAGCCAATGGCTTGGGGCAATGGCTCCCGGTACACCCGACATCTTGGGCCCACCCCTCCCCAGGCACATGGCCGCATCCCGGGAGAGGGGGCGGGTTCCGGTTGCTCCTGCTCGGCCGAGCCCCTAATCTGCCGCGGTTTTTTGCGCCCATCTGCGAGGCTTCATGAAGTTCACGGGAAGCAAGTCCTACGTCGCGACCGACGATCTGAAGGTCGCGGTGAACGCGTCGATCACGCTCGAGCGTCCGCTCCTCATCAAGGGGGAGCCCGGGACCGGCAAGACCGTGCTTGCACAGGAGGTCGCCAAGGCGCTCGGTGCCCCGCTCATCGAGTGGCACATCAAGTCGACCATCAAGGCCCAGCAGGGGCTTTACGAGTACGACGCTGTGTCGCGTCTGCGTGACAGCCAGCTCGGCGACGAGAAGGTCAAGGACATCTCGAACTACATTAAGCGCGGCAAGCTGTGGGAGGCGTTCACGGCCGATGTGCGCCCCGTGCTCCTGATCGACGAGATCGACAAGGCGGACATCGAGTTCCCAAACGACCTCCTTCAGGAGCTCGATCGCATGGAATTCTTCGTCTACGAGACGGGCCAGACAATTAAGGCGCACAAGCGTCCGATCGTGATGATCACGTCGAACAACGAGAAGGAGCTGCCGGACGCGTTCCTGCGCCGCTGCTTCTTCCACTACATCAAGTTCCCCGATCCCGAGACCATGAAGGCCATCGTCGAGGTCCATTTCCCAGATCTCAAGGGGCGGCTCGTTACGGAAGCGCTCAAGATCTTCTACGACATGCGCGACGTGCCGGGTCTCAAGAAGAAGCCCTCGACGTCGGAGCTGCTGGACTGGATCAAGCTGCTCATGAACGAGGACATCGGGCCCGAGACGCTGCGCGAGACGGATCCGCGCAAGCTGATCCCGCCGCTGCACGGCGCATTGCTCAAGAACGAGCAGGACGTGCACCTCTTCGAGCGCCTCGCCTTCATGTCCCGGCGCAAGGAAAGCCAGAATTAGCAGCGAGACGCTGTCAGGCAGCCTCTGACAGGCTATAAGCGGCGAACGGGCTTCGGCGCCCGCGATGGATTATTGGCGGACGGCTGATGAAGACCCAAGGACAGGCAAAACCTCTGACAGCCGGGCGAGCGAACGCGCTCAACGGCACCGTGCGCGTGCCGGGCGACAAGTCGATCTCGCACCGTTCGCTCATGCTCGGCGCCGTGGCGACGGGCGTGACGCGTATTCGTGGCCTGCTCGAGGCCGAGGATGTGATTAACACGGCGCATGCCGTGACGGCACTCGGCGCCCCCGCCAAGAAGAACGGCGATATTTGGGAGGTCACCGGACGCGGTGTCGGCGGGCTCAAGCAGCCGGCGGAAGCGCTTGATTTCGGCAATTCGGGTACGGGCTCGCGCCTCATGCTCGGGATCATCGCGGGCCACCCGATCGAGGTGAAGCTCATCGGCGATGCCTCGCTCTCGCGCCGGCCCATGGGGCGGGTGCTGAACCCGCTGCGCCAGATGGGCCTCGAAACCGTCGACAACAAGGACACGCTGCCGCTGACCGTGCGTGGCAGCGATCAGCTCGTGCCCATGGAGTACGTGCTTCCTGTACCGAGTGCACAGGTGAAGAGCGCGATCCTGTTCGCTGGTCTCCATGCCATGGGCGAGACGACCGTCATCGAGAAGGAAGCGACGCGCGACCATACCGAGCGGATGCTGCGCTACTTCGGCGGCGATGTACGGACCCAGAAGACGGCGGACGGCACGCGGATCACGGTCAAAGGCAACGCTGAACTGGAAGGTAAGCCGGTCACGGTGCCGGGCGATCCGTCCTCCGCCGCGTTCCTGATCGCGGCTGCGGTGCTGGTGCCGGACTCCGACGTCACCGTCGAAGGCATTCTCTACAACCCGACGCGCACGGGCTTCTACAAGACGCTCCAGGAAATGGGCGCCGATATCACGCTCCTGAACATGCGCGAGGAAGGTGGCGAGCCGATTGCCGATGTTCGTGCGCGCGGCGGCAAGCAGCTCAAGGGCGTGCGCGTACCGCCCGAGCGGGCGCCGTCCATGATCGACGAGTATCCCGTGCTGGCGGCCGTGGCGGCCTTCGCCGAGGGTGCGACGCGCATGGAAGGGCTCGCCGAGCTGAAGGTGAAGGAGAGCGACCGCCTCGCCGCGACGGCGGCCGGGCTCGCGGCTAATGGCGTCGAGTCCAAGGTCGAGGGCGATACGCTTATCGTCACGGGCAGCAAGGCGGTGCCCGGCGGCGGCACGGTCGCGACGCATCTCGATCACCGCATTGCCATGGCCTTTTTGACGCTCGGACTCGTGAGCGAGAAGCCGGTGACGGTCGACGATAGCCGCGTGATCGCGACGAGCTTCCCCGAGTTCCGCGGGCTCATGGAGCAACTCGGCGCGCGCTATGACGCTGGCGCTTGATTCGGGAGCTGGGTGCCGATGATCATCGCCATCGACGGTCCCGCGGCTTCCGGCAAGGGGACACTCGCGCAGCGCATTGCCGGCCATTTTGGCTACGTGTGGCTGGACACGGGCCTGCTCTATCGAGCCGTCGCGCGCGATGTGCTGGCGGCCAGCGCCGATCTCGAGGATGCCGAGGCGGCCGCGCGGGCGGCCACCGCCCTCGATGCCGGGAGTCTCGGCGATCCCGCACTCAGGTCCACGGCGGTGGGAGAGGCCGCCTCGGTCGTGGCAAAACATCCCTCCGTTCGGGTAGCCCTCCTTGATTTCCAGCGGAATTTTGCGCGCACGCCGCCCGGCGCCGTGCTGGATGGGCGCGATATCGGCACGGTCATCTGCCCGGACGCGGACGTGAAGATCTTCGTCACCGCCGCCGTCGAGATTAGGGCCCGGCGCCGCTTCGAGGAGTATGTGCGTCGCGGGGAGAATGTGACCTTCGAGGAGGTGCTCGACGTCATCCGCCAGCGCGATGCCCGGGATGCGAGCCGTTCAGCGGCCCCCCTCGTGCAGGCCCCTGACGCCATCCTGCTCGATACGAGCGGCATGGATATCGAAACGGCGTTTGCTGCGGCCCTGGACATCATTTCCCGCGCCACGAGCGGCCGATCCGAAGCGCGTTAAGCCTTGCTTTCGGGCCTCCGAAGCGCTATCTGACCGTTGCTCCACCTACCCAGGACTGATCAAGAGGAGATCAGCCAGCTCGGCCCGCTGAAACGGCGGACCTAATCAGAGCTGCGGGCCTTGCCCTCCGCCGGTGGCACTCGAGCAAACAAGCCAGAACAACCGACGAAGCTTCGGGGGTTTGCGCGCATGGCCGTTTGGGCCGGTGCGGTACCTCCCACAAGCGTCGTTCCGACTTCGAACGCACGGGCGGCAGACCACGGTCGGCTGGCCCGTATCCCGCATTCAACAGATTGGAGCCTAAATGAGCACGACTGCTGCACCCAATGAAATGAACCCCTCACGGGCCGACTTCGAGGCCCTGCTGAACGAGAGCCTTTCCGGCGGCAACGGCGCCTTCGAGGGCCAGGTCGTCAAGGGCAAGATCACGGCGATCGAGAAGGATCTCGCCGTCATCGACGTCGGCCTCAAGATGGAAGGCCGCGTGGCACTCAAGGAATTCGGCGCCTCCGGCCGCAACAGCGACCTCAAGGTCGGCGACGAGGTCGAGGTCTACCTGGAGCGCGTCGAGAATGCGCTCGGTGAGGCCGTCCTCTCGCGCGACAAGGCGCGCCGCGAGGAGAGCTGGACCCGTCTCGAGAAGCGCTTCGAAGCCAACGAGAAGGTCGAAGGCGTCATCTTCAACAAGGTCAAGGGCGGCTTCACGGTCGATCTCGACGGCGCCGTGGCGTTCCTGCCGGGCTCGCAGGTGGACATCCGTCCCGTGCGCGACATCGGCCCGCTGATGAATCAGCCGACCCAGTTCCAGATCCTCAAGATGGACCGCCGTCGTGGCAACATCGTCGTCTCGCGCCGCTCGGTGCTCGAGGAGACGCGGGCCGAGCAGCGGACCGAGATCGTCGCTCGCCTCGCCGAAGGTCAGGTCATCGACGGCGTGGTCAAGAACATCACGGATTACGGTGCGTTCATCGACCTCGGCGGCATCGACGGCCTGCTGCACGTCACCGACATGGCATGGCGCCGCGTCAATCATCCGAGCGATGTCGTCAACGTCGGCGACACCGTGAAGGTGCAGATCATCCGCATCAACCCGGAGACGCAGCGCATCAGCCTCGGCATCAAGCAGCTGCAGGCGGACCCGTGGGAGGGCATCGAGGCGAAATACCCGGTCGGCGCCCGCTTCACCGGCACGGTGACGAACATCGCCGACTACGGTGCGTTCGTGGAGCTGGAGCCGGGCGTCAAAGGCCTGATCCACGTCTCCGAGATGAGCTGGACGAAGAAGAACGTCCATCCTGGCAAGATCGTCTCGACGAGCCAGCAGGTGGAAGTCCAGATCCTCGAGGTCGATCCCAACAAGCGCCGCATCAGCCTTGGCCTGAAGCAGACGCAGGAGAACCCCTGGGAGGCGTTCCTGGCTCAGCATCCGAAGGGCGCGACCGTCGAGGGTCCGATCCGCAACATCACCGAGTTCGGCCTGTTCATCGGCCTCGATGGCGGTGTCGACGGCATGGTCCACCTGTCGGATCTCGACTGGAACCGCGCCGGTGACGAGGTCATCAAGGAGTACAAGAAGGGCGACAACGTCAGCGCCGTGGTGCTTGACGTCGATCCGCAGAAGGAGCGGATCTCGCTCGGCATCAAGCAGTTCTCCGGTGACCCGCTCGACGTGATCAGCCGCTTCAAGAAGGGCGACCCGGTAACCTGCGAGGTCATCGCGGTGCAGGACAACGGCATCGAGGTGAAGATCGCCGGGACCGACGTGACGAGCTTCATCAAGCGTTCGGATCTCTCCCGCGATCGTGCCGAGCAGCGGCCTGAGCGCTTCAACGTCGGCGACAAGGTCGATGCTGCGGTGCTGAGCGTCGATAAGGCGAGCCGCCGGATCTCGGTGTCGGTCAAGCAGCTCGAGCTGGCCGAGGAGAAGCAGGCCGTCGCACAATACGGCTCTACGGACTCGGGCGCTTCGCTGGGCGACATCTTCAAGGCCGCCATCAAGAAGCGCGAGGACGAAACGAAGGAGTGAGCTAGTGGTCCGATTCCAACATTTGCATCCCATCGGGGTAAGCTCGAGAGCAAATGTCAAATTCAAATGCTCCACTAGCTAACCCGAGCTCAGATCCCGGGAGCGCAGCCATCGGCTGCGCTCCTTTTCGTCTAGGGCGGGCGATCAATCGTTGAACAGCCCACCCCGGCAGCTTAATTTCATGGCCAACGTCTTGTGTGACAGCCGCCCGCGTGCGGCACGGGAGTAGCATGAGCCTCGATACCGAGACGATCCTCGACCGGCGCCGGGTGAAGCGGCAGCTGTCGTTCTGGCGGGTGTTGGCCGTCATTGCGCTGACGCTCGCGGCAGGCGCGTTCTTTCTCTCAAGCGACGGCGGGCTGATCGATCGCCGCCAGATCGCCCGCGTTTCCATCGAGGGCATGATCACGGAGAGCCGCGATTTCCTGAACCTTCTCAAGCGGATCGGCGACGATAAGCACGTCGCGGGTGTGATCGTCTACGTCAACAGCCCCGGGGGCACGACGACGGGCGGCGAATCCATCTACGAGGCGCTGCGACGGCTTGCGGAGAAGAAGCCGGTGGTCGCCCAGTTCGGAACCGTAGCGGCCTCGGCGGCCTACATCGCCGGGCTCGGAACCGACCACATCGTGGCCCGGGGAAACTCGATCACAGGGTCGGTCGGCGTCATTATGCAATGGCCGGAGGTTTCCGGCCTGCTGGACAAGCTCGGCGTTCGGATGAACGAGCTGAAGAGTGGGCCGCTGAAGGCTAATCCTTCGCCCTTCCAGCCGCTCGATGCGTGGGGACGTGCGATTGCGGAGCAGATGATCGCAGAGAGCCACGGCTGGTTCCTGAACCTGGTCAGCACACGCCGGCAGGTCACGACGAGCACCATCCCTGGCCTGGAGCAGGGGCGTGTGTTCTCCGGGCGCGAGGCCCTGGAATACAAGCTTGTAGACCAGATCGGTGGCGAGCCCGAGGCCATCGACTGGCTCGAAGGGCGAGGTGTCGAGAAAGATTTGAAGGTGGTCAACTGGAAAGAGAGCAGCGGCGTCGACTGGCCGCTCGGCGGCGCGGTGGCAGGTGTGGTTCGCTATTTGACGGGCGCAATCGGGAGCGAGCTTGCCGGGCTGGTCTCTCGCGAGCGGCTCGGGATCTTCGGCCTTGACGGCCTCGTGTCGGTTTGGCAACCTTCCGAAAACTGATTAAATACAATCACTTTGCCTTCGTCCGGAGTCCGTCGTGATCAAGTCCGAGCTCATCCAGAAGATTGCCGCCGCCAATCCACACCTGTATCACCGTGACGTCGAGCGGATCGTCAATGTCATCTTCGACGAGATCGTCAGCGCCCTGGCGCGCGGCGATCGCGTGGAGCTGAGGGGCTTCGGCGCGTTCACGGTCAAGTACCGGGCGCCGCGGCTGGGGCGAAATCCGAGAACCGGAGCGCCCGTGCCGGTCGAGGAGAAGTTCGTTCCGTTCTTCAAGACGGGCAAGGAGCTGCGCGAGCGCCTCAACCGGCCGGCTTCGCGATAGCGCGCAGAGGTGGCCGGGACGGTTCGGGAAGGGCGCACGTTGTGATCGGTCGCATTCTGAGTTTGTTGTTCGGCTTCGTCGCTGCCGTTTTCCTGGTGACGCTCGCGGTCGCCAACCGCCATTCGGTTCGGCTCGTGCTCGACCCGTTCAACCCGTTGGACCCGGTCCTGGCGCTGGAGCTTCCATTTTACGCCTATATCTTCGCGATGCTCATCGTCGGCGTGGTGATGGGCGGCCTGGCCACCTGGGTCAGCCAGAGCCGCTGGCGGCGATTGGCGCGTGCCCGCGGTCAGGATGCCGCGCGGTGGCGAGCGGAGGCTGAGCGCCTCACGCGCGAGCGGGATGCCTACGTTGCTCAGCGCAACAGATCCACGGCACACGCCGCCGACACACGACAGCTCGCAATCGCGAGCCATTGAGGGGTGATCCCATGCGCCTCGTCGATGCGGCCGCGGTTGAGAAGGCGCTGGGCTATCCGAAGCTTGTCGATGTTCTCGACGAAGCTTTTCGGAGCGGGGCCATCTCGCCGCCCCGGCACCATCATCAGGTGAAGCTTGAAGGCCGGCCAGAGGCGACGTTGCTGCTCATGCCGGCGTGGACGAGCTCGGCCCCAGGTGCGGAGACTGCTGGCCGCTACATCGGCATCAAGCAGGTCACGGTTTTCCCCGACAATTCCCGCCTGGGCAAGCCGGCGATCTATGGGGCCTATCTTCTCCTCTCGACAGAAACGGGCGAGCCGGTTGCTCTCATTGATGCACCTGCGCTCACGGTCTGGCGGACGGCTGCCGCTTCGGCGTTGGCGGCGCGCTATCTTGCGCGCGACGATGCTAGCCGCATGCTGATGGTGGGAGCCGGGGCGCTGGCGCCGTATCTCGTTCGCGCCCATGCCTCTGTGCGTCCCATTCGCGAGGTCATGCTCTGGAACCGGAGCCGCGACAGGGCGGAGGCGCTGAAGCGCGATCTCGACGGGACAGGCCTTGCTGTCACGGTTGTGGACGACCTCGAGGTGGCGGCACGTGAAGCGGACCTCGTCTCCACGGCAACGATCTCCACCACCCCGCTCATCCACGGCGCCTGGCTGAAGTCCGGATGCCACATCGACTGCGTCGGTGCGTTCCGCCCCGATATGCGTGAGACCGATGACGACGTCGTCCGCCGCGCGCGCATCTGGGTTGACACGATGGCCGGCGCGCTCGGCGAGGCGGGCGATATCGTGATGCCGCTGAAGTCCGGCGTGATCCGCGGGGCCGATATTCGGGGCGATCTTTATGGCCTGTCGCGCGGTACCGCGCCGCGCCGCACCTCGCCTGACGAGATCACGATGTTCAAGTCCGTCGGAGCCTCGATCGAGGACCTGGCAGCGGCTATCGCCGTCTACGAGAGCCGATAGTCCACAATCGTGTATTTGCCGCGAGCGGGCCGCTCGCGCTGCGAGGATCGGTCGAGTTGCGTTTCGTGGCCGCTCGGTGCACATAGCAGGAGGCCCTCTGGGGCTTATTTCGGCGCGATACAGGTGGCGCGCCCAGACTGGCATCGGGATGACGGTAAAGGTCAAGATTTGCGGGCTGAAGACCGAGGCGGCGCTTGAAACGGCGCTCGAAGCGGGCGCCGATTATGTCGGCTTCGTCTTCTACCCGCCGAGCCCGCGGAGCCTTTCGCCGCAGGAAGCGGGGAAGCTCGCCCGCATCGCGCGGGGGCGCGCCGAGATCGTAGCCCTGGTGGTCGATGCGGATGACGCATTGCTCGATGAGATTATGCAAATGGTCGACCCCGACCTGATTCAGCTCCATGGGCACGAGACGCCGGACCGCGTGGCAGCCATCCGGAAACGGTGCGGACGGCCCGTGATGAAAGCGATCAAGGTTGAAACCAAGGCGGATGCGGAAGCCGCATTCGCCTATCGTGGGGCGGCTGACCTGTTCCTGTTCGACGCCAAAGCTCCCCGAAACGTGACCAACGCTCTGCCCGGCGGAAACGGCATCGCCTTCGACTGGCACGCGCTCGACGGCGTCAAGGGCAAGGTCCGGTTCATGCTGTCTGGCGGGCTCGACCCGGCGAACGTGTCGGCTGCCATCAAGCTGACGATGCCCGAAGTCGTGGATGTCTCCTCCGGCGTTGAGACGCGTCCCGGCGAGAAGGACATTCGACTGATCAGGAAATTTCTGGCGGCTGCCAAGGCTGCGCAAACGAGTGAAGCGGTGGACGCCGCAGAGGCGAGGAGCGAAAGGGCATGAGTGGCGAAGTCAGAACGGCTCCCGTTGCGGAACCCAACAGCTTTCGCATGGGACCTGACGAGCACGGCTTCTTTGGTCTATTCGGCGGCCGGTTCGTCGCCGAGACGCTGATGCCGCTGATCCTCGACCTCGAGCAGGCCTACAACCAAGCCAAAAGCGACCCGGAGTTTCAGGCCGAGCTGAAAAGCCTCAACACACATTATACGGGGCGTCCTTCGCCGCTCTATCATGCCGAGCGCCTGACGGAGCATCTGCGCGAGGTGGCCGCCAGGAATGGGCAGAAGGGCGGCGCCAAGGTCTATTTCAAGCGCGACGAGCTCAATCACACCGGCAGTCACAAGATCAACAACTGCCTGGGGCAGATCCTGCTGGCACAGCGGATGGGCAAGACCCGGATCATTGCCGAGACCGGTGCCGGCCAGCACGGTGTAGCCGTCGCGACCGTCTGCGCGCGGTATGGGCTGCCGTGCGAAATCTTCATGGGCGCGACCGATGTCGAGCGACAGAAGCCCAATGTGTTCCGCATGAAGCTGCTGGGGGCGAAGGTCAACCCGGTGACCGCCGGTGCGGGCACGCTCAAGGACGCCATGAACGAGGCCCTGCGGGATTGGGTGACCAACGTCCGGGACACGTATTACATTATCGGCACCGCCGCGGGCCCGCATCCCTATCCGGCGATGGTGCGCGACTTCCAGTCGGTGATCGGCCAGGAGGTCCGCGAGCAGATGATGGAGGCGGAAGGCCGGCTGCCGGATACGCTGGTGGCCTGCATCGGGGGTGGATCGAACGCCATCGGCCTGTTCCATCCCTTCCTCGACGACAAGGATGTGAAGATCTACGGCGTCGAGGCGGGCGGCTATGGTCTCGATGTGCCCGATGGCCACTGCGCATCGATGGCGGGCGGCAAGCCCGGCGTGCTGCACGGCAACCGGACCTATCTCCTGCAGGA
>JAEZRM010000025.1 GCA_023412805.1 Pseudomonadota bacterium
TCGCTCGGCCGCGCGTACCTCGCCTTCGTCGAGAAGGAGAACATCTCGGCACAAGGCATCCGTGATGCGAGCGCAGTCGACAGACGACTCGAAGCCGAGGATGCGGAGCTGGAGTTCATCTCCGATCGCCTGCGCGATACGCATGACTTGTGGCATGCGGCAACGGGCTATCAGGGCGACGTCCTCGGTGAAGTGGGCCTGCTCGCATTCACCTTCGCCCAGATGGGCAACCTGGGGATCGGGCTGATCGTCCTTGCTGCCGTCCTCAAGGGCGCGGGACGCACCGAGATCGTCTCGATCGTACGCGACGGCTACCGCCGAGGCAGGCGAGCCGCTTGGCTCCCGTCTCGAGACTGGGAGTCGCTGCTCGAGAAGCCCATCGATGACGTCCGTAGGCTCCTCGGGCTCGGAGCACCACCGGTGTACACGGTGATGCGAACTGCAGATCTCCGCGAGCAAGGCATCGTCGCCTAGGACGAGAGGAAATCATGACCGCATCGCCCATCGAGCACTTCGACGTTCTCGTCATCGGCGCAGGCCTCTCGGGCATCGGCGCCGCGTGGCATCTGTCGACCCTCTGCCCGACGCGCACGTACGCCATCCTCGAAGGTCGTGAGGCGATCGGCGGCACGTGGGATCTCTTCCGCTATCCGGGGATCCGCTCCGACTCGGACATGTTCACGCTCGGCTACCGCTTCCGGCCGTGGCGCGACGGCAAGGCGATCGCCGATGGCCCGTCGATCAAGGCGTACATCGAAGCAACGGCGAGGGAGTCCGGCCTCCACGACAAGATCCGCTTTCGGCATCGCGTCGTGCGCGCCGAGTGGTCGTCGCCGGAGGCGCGATGGCTCGTGACGGCGGAGGTGGGCCCGGAACGCGAGACCGTGCGCTACACCTGCAACTTCCTCTACACCTGCACGGGCTATTACGACTACGCGAAGGGCTACACGCCCGAGCTGCCAGGGCGCGATCGCTTCGGTGGGAGCATCGTCCATCCGCAGCACTGGCCCGACGAGCTCGACTACACCGGCAAGCGCGTGGTCGTGATCGGGAGCGGCGCGACGGCCATCACGCTGCTCCCCGCAATGGCCGAGAAGGCGGCGCACGTGACGATGCTGCAGCGTTCGCCGACGTACATCGCGTCGTTGCCCGGAGAGGACAAAATCGCGAACGCGCTCCGTCGCGTTCTCCCGGACGGCACGGCTTACGCTGCGACGCGCTGGAAGAACGTGCTCCTCAGCATGTTCTTCTACCAGCTCGCGCGCCGGCGCCCGGCGCTCGTGAAGCGCGCGCTGCGCAAGGCGGCGCGTCGCGCGCTCGGACCGGACTTCGACGTCGATACCCACTTCAGGCCCCGTTACGAACCGTGGGACGAGCGCCTCTGCGTTGCGCCCGACGGCGACTTCTTCCGCGCGATTCGAGACGGGCGCGCGTCGGTCGTGACGGACACGATCGACACCTTCACCGAGACGGGGATTCGCCTCCACTCGGGCGCCCATCTCGACGCCGACATCATCGTCACCGCGACCGGCCTCAACGCGAAGGTGCTCTCCGGGCTCTCGCTGATCGTCGATGGCGCACCGGTCGTCCTCGCCGAGACCACGGTGTACAAGGGCATGATGTACAGCGACGTGCCGAACCTCGCCTCGGCCATCGGCTACACGAACGCGTCGTGGACACTCAAGTGTGACCTCACGGCGGAGCACGTCTGCCGTGTCCTCGACCACATGCGCGAGCACGGCTTCGCGAGCGTCACGCCGCGTGTTCGCGACGCGTCGATGACGAACGAGCCGCTTCTCGATCTCCAGTCGGGCTACGTGAAGCGGGCGCTGGGGAGCATTCCGAAGCAGGGATCGCGTGCGCCCTGGCGACTCCACCAGAACTACGTGAAGGATCTGCTGCTCCTGCGCTTCGGTCGTGTCGCCGAGGACGAGCTGGAGTTCGCGCGAGCACCGAAAGGACGCGTCGTGCCGATCCAAGCCCCACGGACCGGCCTCGCCGGAGGAGCGCACCATGCCTGAGCGAATGGACCTTCGTGACCGCACCGCGATCGTCACCGGTGCTGCGAGCGGCATCGGTCGAGCCATCGCCCTGTCGCTGGCGCGGCGCGGCTGTCACCTCGCGCTTGCGGACGTGAACGAGGCTGGCCTCGAGGAGACCGCCGACCTCGTGCAGAACAAGTCGCTCCTCGTCAGCCGGCACCGCCTCGACGTCGGCGATCGAGCCGCCGTCGCGAAGTTCCCCGCCGAAGTCCAGTCGGAGCATCCACGCGTCGATGTGCTCGTGAACAACGCGGGCGTCGCCGTGGGTGGCACGTTCGAGCAGGTCGGCGAAGACGACTTCGATTGGCTCTTCTCGATCAACTTCTTCGGCGTCGTGCAGATGACGCGAGCCTTCTTGCCGCTGCTACGGCGGAGCGACGACGCGCGCATCGTGAATCTATCGAGCGTCTTTGGTCTGGTCGCACCGCCTGGACAGACCGCCTACGTGGCGAGCAAGTTCGCGGTACGCGGCTTCTCCGAATCGCTCCGGCACGAGCTCGAGGGGTCGACGGTGGACGTCACGGTCGTGCATCCGGGCGGTGTCGCGACCTCCATCGCGAAGAATGCGCGTGTCCCTCGAGGGGCCGACCAGGAGGAGATCGCGCGTCGACGCGCGGCCTTCGACAAGTTCCTTCGCCTCTCACCCGACGTGGCGGGCGAGACGATCGTGCGCGGCATGGAAGCACGCAAGCCTCGCGTGATCGTCGGCAACGACGCGGTCGCGCTATCCATCCTCGAGCGCGTCGTCCCCGTCTCGTACTGGAAGTTGCTCGGTCGCATGCAAAGGAGATCGGATGCTCTCTGAGCTGCCGTCATCGAGCACGAGCTCGAAGCCGGAAGGCCGCGTCCGGGTCGGCGCCGTCGATGTCGCGTACGACGT
>JAEZRM010000006.1 GCA_023412805.1 Pseudomonadota bacterium
CAGGCGGCGCAGGCGGCGCAGGCGACGACGACGGCCCGACTGCCGCGGACGTGGTCGACAAGGGCCTGCCGGAGCTCGACCTGCCGGCCTGCTCGAGCTGCCACGGCCGCGGCAAGCGACCGGTCTATCCGCGCCTCGATGGCCAGAAGGCGGAATACCTGGCCGCCCGGCTACGCCACTGGCGCGGCGACCCGACGGTGGTGGACGCGCGCAAGTCGAGCGCCACGATGCCGATGATCGCGCGGCGGATTCCGGAACACCTGATCGAGCCGCTGGCGCGTCATTTCGCCGGCCGCGGCGAGGAGCGCTGAGCGCCGCCGCGCTGCCATCCTCGGGCCTGCCAACAAGGGGATTCCCTGATCCGCCGGCGCCTCTGCGGCAGGAAGGTCTGTGGCACACTGGCTTCGACAGGAGAGTGCCTCAGGAGACACGCGGCGGTCACGTCGTGCCCACCCCCCATGAACCAGGTCATCGCCAGACCCCTCGCGAGCGCTGCCACGCAGGCCGGCGCGGTGCCGCTGCTGTCCGTGGAAGACCTCCACGTCCACTTCGTGACGTCGCGCGGCGTCGTGCGCGCGGTCGAGGGCGTGAGCTGGCAGGTCCATGCCGGCGAAATGGTGGCCCTGGTCGGCGAGTCCGGCTGCGGAAAATCGGTCAGCGCGCTGTCGGTGATGCGCCTGCTCGCCAAGCCGGCGGGCCGCATCGTCCACGGCCGCATCCTCTTCGAAGGCCGCAACCTGCTCGAGCTGGACGACGAGTCGATGCGCCAGGTACGCGGTCGCGACATCTCGATGATCTTCCAGGAGCCGATGACGTCGCTCAACCCGGTGCTGACGATCGGGCTGCAGATCATGGAGCCGCTGCTGATCCACAAGCGCATGACCGAGGTGCAGGCACGCGCCCGCGCGCTCGAGCTGCTCGCGCTGGTCGGCATCCCGGATCCCGAGCGGCGGCTCGGCCAGTATCCGCACCAGTTCTCCGGCGGCATGCGCCAGCGGGTGATGATCGCGATCGGCCTGGCCTGCGATCCGAAGCTGATCATCGCCGACGAGCCGACCACGGCGCTCGACGTCACCATCCAGGCGCAGATCCTCGCGCTGCTCAAGGCGTTGGTGGTGGACTCCGGCACGGCGCTGCTGATGATCACCCACGACCTCGGCGTGGTCGCGGGCCTGTGCGACCGGATCAACGTCTTGTACGGCGGCAAGATCGTGGAGCGGGCCGACCGGCACGAACTGTTCGCGCAGCCGCGCCACCCCTACACGGCGGGGCTGCTGGCCTCCATCCCCCGGCTCGACGCCCCCCGCGGCCAGCGCCTGACCCCCGTGCCGGGGTCGGTGTCGGACAACCTGCCGTGGACGTCGGCGTGCGCGTTCGCCCCGCGGTGCAGCCAGCCGATCGACGAGTGCGTGCGCCTCACCCCCGAGTTGATCTCGGAGCGGCCCGAGCCCGCGCCTTGCCGGGCGCTGCGCTGTCATAACCCGATGGACGAGACGGCTGGTCCCAGCGCCGCCGCGAAGGAGCGCCCATGAGCACCGCCGTACGCCCCGACGCCGCACCCGCAGCCACGGGTGGCGACGTCCTCGTCGACGTCCGCGGGGTCAAGGTCCACTTCCCGATCAAGCGCGGCGTGATCTTCGACCGGACAGTCGGCCACGTGTACGCCGTGGACGGGATGGACCTGCAGATCCGCCGGGGCGAGACCTACGGGCTGGTCGGCGAGTCGGGGTGCGGCAAGTCGACCTTCGGGAGGGCGCTGCTGCGGCTGGAGCAGCTCACCGAGGGTCAGGTGTTCTTCGACGGCGTCGACGTCGCCTCGTTGCACGGCGAGGAGCTGCGCCGGCGCCGCAAGGACATGCAGATGGTCTTCCAGGACCCCATGTCCAGCCTGGACCCGCGCCAGTCCGTGGAGTCGCTGCTGATCGAGGGCATGCGCGCGCACGGGCTGGGCAAGGACGTGAAATCCGCCGGGAAGCGGCTGCGCGACCTGCTGGGGGCGGTGGGCCTGCCGGGGGCCGCCCTGAAGAAGTACCCGCACGAGTTCTCCGGCGGCCAGCGCCAACGCATCGGCATCGCCCGTGCGCTGGCGGTGGATCCTCAACTCATCGTCGCCGACGAACCGGTCAGCGCGCTGGATGTGTCGGTGCAGGCCCAGGTGATCAACCTGCTGGAGGACCTGCAGCAGGAGTTCGGCCTCACCTATCTCGTGGTGGCCCACGACCTCGCCGTCGTGCGCCACATCAGCGACACGGTCGGGGTGATGTATCTCGGCGCGCTCGTCGAGGAGGCCCCCGCGGACGACCTCTATGCGCGGCCCCTGCACCCCTACACCCGCGCGCTCATGTCGGCCGTCCCGGTGCCAGACCCGGTGGTGGAGGATCGCCGCGAGCGCATTCTCCTGACCGGCGACCTGCCGAGCCCAGCCAACCCGCCCGCCGGGTGCCGGTTCCACACCCGCTGCCCGTGGCGCCAGGCGCAGCGGTGCGACAGCGAGCGGCCGGAGCTGCGCGTGCTCCAGATCCCCGGGGTCCCCGCCGCGCAGCGCGTGGCCTGCCACTACGCCGAGCAGATCGCGGACGGCAGCCTGAGCGCCCACGCGGTGCAGCCGCTGGTCGTCGACCCGGCCGTCGAGGAGTCCGCCGCGGTCCCGCAGGCTCCCGCCTCGATCGAGGAGATCGGCTAGCCCCCGCCGAGTCCTCCCTGGGCCCTTGCGGGGCCCCTGAGGCCCCGCCGGGGAAGCGAAAGGCCCGGCCGCTGAGCGGTCCGGGCC
>JAEZRM010000098.1 GCA_023412805.1 Pseudomonadota bacterium
GGCCAGCTGGCCCGCCCGGTGTATCTGTTTGTGCATGCTCGGAAGGGTGACCGCCAAGCGTCCCCTGATAGTGGAGGAACTCCCGAATGACGTTTTCCAAGTCGGTTCTCGCTGCCGTTGCTGCAGCGGGTCTGGCCCTGACTGCAGCGCCCTCGGCAATTGCCAAGGATCTGAGGATGGCGCTATCCGCCGAGCCGTCGGCGATGGACCCGCATTTCCACAACCTGACGCCGAACAACGCGCTGACGTCGCACGTCTTCGACCGGCTGGTGCACTTCGACGAGAAGCAGACGCCGGTCCCGGGGCTCGCGACGAGCTGGAAGACGATCGACGACAATACCTGGGAGTTCAAACTGCGCACGGGCGTGAAGTTCCATGACGGCTCGCCGTTCACGGCCGATGACGTCATCTTCACGATGGAGCGGGCGCCGAATGTCGAGAACAGCCCGGGCAGCTTCGCGCTCTATGTCCGCGGCAAGACCTTCAGCAAGGTCGACGATCACACGATCCGCGTGACGACGAAGGCGCCCTATCCGCTCATGCCGAACGACATGGCGACCATCGCCATCATTTCGAAGAAGGCTGCGACCGGAGCCAAGACTGACGACTTCAACTCCGGCAAGGCCGCGATTGGCACGGGGCCGTTCAAGTACTCGGAGTTCGTGAAGGGCGACCGTTACGTCGTCGTGCGCAATGACGATTACTGGGGCGACAAGCCCAAGTGGGCGAAGGTGACCATCCGGCCGATCAAGACCGGTCCGGCACGCGTTGCGGCGCTGCTGGCGGGCGACGTGGACGTGATCGAGGAAGTCCCGACCACGGATATCGCGCGTCTTCAGGGCGATGCGAAGGTCTCGCTCGGTCAGGGCCTGTCGAACCGCGTCATCTTCTTCCACATGGACCAGTGGCGCGACGAGTCGCCGTTCATCACGGCGAACGATGGCTCGAAGATCAAGAATCCGCTCAAGGATGTGCGCGTCCGCAAGGCGCTCTCCAAGGCGATCAACCGTCCCGCGATCGTCGATCGCCTGATGGAGAAGGCGGCCGTCCCAGCGTCGCAGTTCCTGGCCGACGGGTTTTTCGGCGTTTCCAAGAAACTGAAGCCCGAGGCCTTCGATCCCGATGGCGCCAAGAAGCTGCTTGCGGAGGCCGGCTTCCCGAACGGCTTCAAGCTGACGCTGCACAGCCCGAACGGCCGCTACATCAACGACGCGCGCATGGCCGAGGCCGTTGCGCAGATGTTCACGCGCATCGGCGTCGAGACCAAGGTCGAGACCATGCCGCCGGCCGTGTTCTTCAATCGCGCGTCGGCGGGCGCTGGCGGCAATCCCGAATTCAGCTTCATCCTCGTTGGATGGGGTGCGGGTACGGGTGAGGTGTCGTCGCCCTTGAAGTCGCTGGTTGCCACGTTCGACAAGACCAAGGGTATGGGCACGGCCAACCGCGGCCGCTACTCGAACCCTGTCCTCGACAAGGCCATTGATGAAGCGCTCGCGACGGTCGACGACGCGAAGCGTGGCGAGTTGCTTGCCAAGGCGAGCGAGATCGCCATCGAGGACGTTGGCGTCATCGTCAGCCACTATCAGCTCAATACCTGGGCAACGCGCAAAGGCCTCAAGTACACGCCGCGCACTGACGAGAACACGGTCGCGTCGAGTGTGAGCGAGCAGTAAGCGCCTTACTTCACGTACCGCCCTCGCATATTTGCGGGGGCGGTAGCGATTCCATCCGGAGCTGCGCTTGACCGCCTACATCATCCGCCGCCTGATGCAGAGTGCCGCCGTCGTATTGGCGATGTCGGTCATCGTCTTCCTCGGGCTGAACGTCATCGGCGATCCGATCTATCTGTTGATCGATCCCCAGGCGGATCAGGCCGAGATCGAGCGGACGATCCAACGCCTCGGCTTGGATCAGCCCATCTACATTCAGTACTTCAACTTCATCACGAACGCGCTGACGGGCAACCTCGGCACGTCGTTCGTCCATGGCACATCGGCGCTGAAGCTGATCGTCGATCGGATGCCGGCGACGCTCGAGATCGCGATCGCCGCGACGCTGATGTCGATCGTGTTCGGTATTCCGCTCGGTCTCTATGCCGGCCTCAAGCCCGACAGCTTTTTCTCCAAGTCCATCATGGCGACGTCGATCCTCGGCTTCTCGCTACCCACGTTCTGGGTCGGCATCATGATGATCATGGTGTTCGCGGTCATGCTCGGCTGGCTGCCATCGACTGGACGCGGGCCGACGGCAACCTTCCTCGGCATCACATCGAGCCTGTTCACGATCGATGGCTTGCGCCACATCGCCATGCCGGCGCTCAACTTGGCGTTGCTCAAGATCAGCCTCGTGATCCGCCTGACGCGCGCCGGTACGCGGGAAGTCATCCATCAGGACTACATCAAGTTCGCACGCGCCAAAGGCATCTCGAGCAGCCGCATCGTCGGGGTGCATCTCCTGAAGAACATTATGATCCCGGTGGTGACCGTCCTCGGGCTCGAGTTCGGCAATCTCGTCGCCTTCTCGGTCGTGACGGAGACGATTTTCGCCTGGCCCGGCATGGGCAAGCTGCTGATCGATTCCATCCAGAGCCTCGACCGGCCCGTCATCGTCGCCTACCTCATCATCATCGTGCTGCTTTTCGTGATCATCAATCTCGTGGTCGATATCCTCTACTCGGTGCTCGATCCACGCGTGCGCATCGGGGAGAAATCCGCATGAGCGTGACCGATGCCAACACTGTTCCGGCCCCCGTGGCGCGCCCCGCGGGCCAGACGCCGTTCCAGCGGTTCGTTGCGGATTTCACCGAGAGCCGGCTTGCCACGATCGCATTCATCCTGCTCATCGTGACCATGCTGCTGGCGCTGATCGCGCCCTGGATCGTGCCGCAGAACCCGTACGATCTCGCACAAGTCGACATCATGGACAGCCGCCTGAAGCCCGGCACTCCCGCCGCCAGCGGCAAGTATACGCACTGGCTCGGCACGGACGGCGCGGGGCGCGATCTCGTGAGCGCCATGCTCTACGGGCTGCGCATTTCGCTCGCGGTGGGCGTCATGTCCGGCGTCATTGCCATGGCGCTCGGCGCGGCGATCGGGCTCATCGCCGCGTATGCCGGTGGTCGCACCGAGAGCATCATCATGCGCATCGTCGACCTGCAGCTCTCGTTCCCGGCGATCCTCGTCGCGCTCATGCTCATTGCGATCCTCGGCAAGGGCGTCGACAAGATCATCATCGCGCTCGTCACCGTGCAGTGGGCTTATTACGCACGGACGGTGCGCGGTTCCGCGCTCGTCGAGAGCCGCAAGGAGTATGTCGAGGCCGCACGCTGCCTGGGGCTTTCGAATGCCCGCATTCTCTTCCGCCAGATTCTGCCGAATTGCTTGCCGCCGCTGATCGTCGTCGTCACCGTGCAGACGGCGCACGCGATCTCGCTCGAAGCGACGCTCTCCTTCCTCGGCGTCGGCCTGCCGCAGACCGAACCATCGCTTGGGCTGCTCATATCGAACGGCTTCCAGTACATGCTCTCGGGTGAATACTGGATCAGCTTCTTCCCCGGCCTCGTGTTGCTGATGACAATCGTCGTGATCAATCTCGTTGGTGATCAGCTCCGCGATGTCCTCAATCCGAGGCTCAGCAAATGACGGGGGCGGATGCGCTGAAGCAGGAGCCGACGCTCGCCGTCGACGGGCTCAAGACGCACTTCTTCACCAAGGCCGGCGTGGTCAAGGCCGTCGACGGTGTATCGCTGCACGTCAATCCCGGCGAGATCCTCGGGCTGGTCGGCGAGTCGGGCTCCGGCAAATCGATCACGGGCTTCTCGATCCTCGGCCTCATCGATGCACCGGGCCGCATTGTCGAAGGCTCGATCCGCTACAAGGGCCGCGAGCTCACGACTGCGAACGACGAGGAGCTGAGGTCATTGCGCGGCGATCGCATTGCGATGATCTTTCAGGATCCGATGATGACGCTCAATCCGGTCCTGCGTATCGACACTCAGATGATCGAGACGGTGCGCGTCCATCACCGTGTGAGCAAGGCCGAAGCGCTGGAGCGGGCGCGCGCCGCGCTCGCCGAGGTCGGCATCCCCTCACCGGAAAGCCGCCTCAAGAATTACCCGCACGAGCTTTCGGGCGGCATGCGCCAGCGCGTGGCGATCGCAATCGCCTTCATCAACAAGCCCGACCTCATTATTGCCGACGAGCCGACGACGGCCCTCGACGTGACCATCCAGGCGCAGATCCTCGCGGAGGCGCAGGCACTCTGCGCGCGGACGGGCACGGCCATGATCTGGATCACGCACGATCTCGCCGTCGTGTCCTCGCTCGCCGATCGCATTGCGGTCATGTACGCGGGCCGCGTTGTCGAGACGGGTCGCACGTCGGATGTGGTGAGCGCGCCGCGCCATCCCTATACCAAGGGACTTATCGATTCCGTGCCGAGCCACAATGCGCGCGGCAGCCGCCTCTCTCAGATCCCAGGCATGACGCCGTCTCTGATCAACCTGCCGAAGGGCTGTGCCTTCCGTACGCGCTGCCCCCAGGCGATCGATGCTTGTCTTGAGGCACCACCGATCCGCGAGATCGAGCCCGGCCGCGAGATCCGCTGCTTCAATCCTGTGGGTGCCGTTCAACCAGCTCCGGCGGAGGCCGCACCATGAGCGGTGAGCCTCTGGTCAGCGCACGCGGGCTCTCGAAGCGCTTCGTGAAGAAGCCTGATCTCGCCGGGCGCATCGCCGGTCATCTCGGCGCGGACGTGCGCGAGGAAACCGTGCACGCCGTCGATCATGTCGATCTTGAGATCATGAAAGGCGAGGTCGTCGGTCTCGTCGGCGAATCCGGCTGCGGAAAGTCGACGCTCGGGCGCATGATTGCCGGACTGCTGACGCCGACCGAAGGCGAGGTCCAGTTCAAGGGCCGATCACGCGATGCGCTGTCGGGGGCGGAGGCGCACGCCGCACGTCTCGCGATCCAGATGATCTTCCAGGATCCCTATGCCTCGCTCAATCCGCGCGCGCGCGTCGAGGGCATCATCGGCGAGGCGCCGCTGGTGCACGGCATCACGACGCGCACTGGTATGGCCACGTACGTCGATGACATGATGCGCCGGGTCGGCCTCGATCCCGAGCTGAAGCGCCGCTATCCGCACCAGTTCTCGGGCGGACAACGGAGCCGCATCGGCATTGCGCGCGCGCTCGCGGTCAATCCCGAGTTCCTCGTATGCGACGAGGCCATCGCGGCGCTCGATGTGTCCATCCAGGCTCAGATCATCAACCTCTTCATGGATCTGAGATCCGAGTTCGATCTGACATATCTTTTCATCAGTCACGATCTCGGAGTCGTCCAGCACATCACCGACCGGGTGGTGATCATGTACCTCGGCCGTGTAGTCGAGGCGGCATCGACCGAAACGCTGTTCGCCGGCCCCAATCACCCCTATGCGCAGGCACTCCTGGCGGAAGTGCCGCGCATTTCGACTGAGAAGCGGTCATTCCACCCGATCAAAGGCGAGATTCCCTCGCCCCTCAACCCGCCGAGCGGCTGTCATTTTCATCCTCGCTGCCCGCACGCCTTCGACCGCTGTCGCAATGAAGTGCCAGTGCTCAAGGAAATCGCACCGGCGCGTTATTCCGCCTGTCATCTAAACGACGGCTGACGTGTATGTTGACCGGGCGGCTGCGGGGTGGGGCTCCGCGGTGTTGGCCGGCGCACGTCCGGCCGCTCGACGCGTTCATGTCCTGTTTCGTCGGGGGGTGGGATGGTAGAAAAGACACCGATCGAAAAGCTCAACAGTGGCGAGATGCCCGGCCTCGTCGGCTGGTATGAGCCGCGGCTCCTGGCGCGCGTCGGCGTGCGGACGATCATCTCGTCGGTCTTCGGTCAATATGCCGACCAGCGCCTCATCCAGGCCGCGACGGACGTCGCGCCGGTCGAGACGATCATCAATCGCTACAATTACTCCGACATTCGCAGCGACGATCCGGACCGTCGCGTCGCGCTCGGCGAGAACGGCTCATTCTGGATCGACTACATCGCCGACATCGGCGATGGCTTCGACCAGACGTACACGACCGCCTACCTGCTCGCGCAGCCGCAGCTCAAGATCAAGGACGTGGACGAGCCGCTGACCGCCGGTTCCATTCTCATCATGGGCGGCGACCAGTGCTATCCGCAGGCCACGCGCGAGGAATACAAGCTCCGCCTGCAGACGCCGTACGATTGGGCGTACAATGTTCCGACGGCCGAACGGAAGCTGTTCGCCATTCCGGGCAATCACGACTGGTACGATGGCCTTTCGGCATTCGACAGTCTCTTCTGTTCGGCGCGCGATCGCATGTCGCAGCAGAACGGCAACAAGATCGGCGGCTGGCAGTGCAAGCAGCACCGCAGCTATTGGGCGATCGAGCTGCCGTACCGCTGGTGGATCTGGGGTTGCGACATCCAGTTCTCGCAGTATCTCGACATCTCGCAGGTCAACTACTTCGAAGCGATCGCCGGGCTCATGGGGCCTGGTGACAATCTCATCATCTGCATTGCTCAGCCGACCTGGATGATTGCGGACGAGCAGGGCTTTGACGAAGACAGCAACTTCTTCAAGATCACGTCGATCGCGCGCCGCCGAGGCATCAACATCTGCGCGGTCATCGCCGGTGACTGGCACCACTACAATCGCTATTACGCCCCCGGCATCGACGTGCACCTGTTCACGTCCGGCGGCGGCGGATCGTTCCTCCACCCGACGCACACGCTGAAGAACGAGATCTCCATCACGTGGCCAAATCCAAACGTCGCCACACCCGAGGGCCTCGAGACCAAGTTTCAGGCGGAGCCGGGTGTGACGTCCGAGCGGCAGGATATTCGCCTGAAGAACAACACGCCGAACGCTGCAGAATCCGAGACTCCTACCGCGCCCGAAAAGCCCTCACGGCGCGAAGCCCGCCGCAAGCGCGCACGCGAGCGCACCGCCAAAGTCTATCCGAGCAAGACGACAAGCTTCCTGCTCAGTCTCAAGGGGTTGTTTTTCCCCCTCACGAACTACTTCTTCGGTGTCGGCATCGGTTTCATCTACTGGATGATCACCTGGCAGTTCTATTCGATCGCGAGCCAGCACAATATCTCGAACGGCCAGATCGATGTCGTCACGCCGGAGACGTTCTGGGGGCTCGTGGCGTACATGCCGCTCTATCTCGTCCAAGGGCTGCTGGTCTCCATATCGCTGGTCGCGATGATGGGGGGGCTTTGGATACTCCTGTGCTGGTATGTGGATTCGGTAGAGCGACCGCGATGGAAGCACTACCTCGTCAAGCTTCTGGTCGGCAGCGCGCACTTCCTCGCGCATGTGTTCGCGATGTTCACGATCGGGCTTGCGCTCGTCCTCTTCCACAACGAGATTACGCCGACCATTAAGACGCAGGTCGACAAGATCTGGCAGGATCGCGCGCAGCAACCCGATATCGTGCGCGACGTCATCACCGAGACGCTCGAGCCGATCACGCGGCAGGCCATCGAGCAGCGCCAGATCATCGAGCGCGAGGATCTCGCGCGTCGAAGCGGCCGCTCTATCCAATACCCGAGCAACAGGGAGTTGCCGCCCCTGCGTCCGATCATGGAGGCTGTAGAGCCGACAGGTGAGGAGGGCGGAGGGCTGCCGTACAAGGAAGTGCGTCAGATCGTCGGTTTCGTGATGTACCCGATCGAGATGATCTTCATCGGCGGCTTCATCGGCGCCTTTATTTGGGGCCTGTACTGGGTGCTGGCGGGCTGCCTCATGCGCATGCACACGGAGGATGCCTTCGCGGCGCTGCGGATCGGCGACTATCGCAACTTCCTGCGCATGAAATTCGAGCCGGACAAGGTGACGGTCTATCCAATCGCGCTCGACCGGACGCCGCCGCGCAGCTTCTGGATGGCACCCCCGCGTGACAAGACGCCGCCGCCGAACAATCCGCAGCTCGTGGGGACGAGCACGTTGCCGATCAAGCTCATCGAGGAGCCGATCGTGATTTACTCGGTCTCGGAGTATCATCCGTAAGTTCCGATCGGCCGAACGGCATCAACAGGAGCCCCCAATGACGACATGGCTCGAACCGCAGGGCGGCACGGGAGAGCGCATGGGCGAGTGGCTTCGTCAGCGCCTGGCGGCCGGCGGGATCGTGCGGGCGCCAGGAGCGCATGACGCCATGGCCGGCCTCATCGCGCGCGAAGCCGGTTTCGACGTGCTTTATGTTTCGGGGGCCGCGGTGACTGCGAGTCGAGGGCTTCCAGACCTCGGCGTACTCACCATGGAGGAATTGACCGGCACCGTACGCGCAATCGCACGTGCGACCGGCCTGCCGCTGATCGTCGACGGCGATACCGGATATGGCGAGGCGCTGAATGCCATGCGGCTCGTGCGCGAGCTCGAGGATGCGGGCGCCGCCGCGGTCCACATCGAGGATCAGATCCTGCCGAAGAAATGCGGCCACCTGAACGACAAGACCATCATTCCCACCGAGCAGATGGCCGCCAAAATCGCGGCTGCACGCAAGGCGCGCCGCCATCTCACGATCATCGCGCGGACGGACGCGGCCGCTTCGGAAGGCCTGCAAGGGGCGATCGCACGGGCGCGGGCTTATGCGGCGGCAGGCGCCGATGTGGTGTTCCCGGATGCACTGACGAGCCTCGAACAGATCCAGGCCTTCGCCTCGGCCGTGCCCGTGCCGACGATGATCAACATGACGGAGTTCGGCCGCACGCCGCTGATCGATGCAGCGACACTCGATGCGGCAGGCGTGCGCATTGTCATCTGGCCGGTGTCCTCGCTGCGCATTGCCGCGCAGGCCATGGAGACGTTCTTTGCGGAGCTCGCACGTGATGGCACGACCGCTCCACAACTCGACAAGATGCAGACGCGCAAGCGCCTCTACGAGCTGATCCGCTATCACGATTACGAGGCGCTCGATGCGTCGATCGTGAAAAGCATCGCGCCGGAGCAACCCGGCTAGCCCCCTCAGCCTCCGCGCATCTTGCGGAGATGAATGTAAAGCGCGCCGCTGCCGCCATGACGAACGTGTGCCGGTGCGATGCCGGCGACACAGTCGCGCAGTTCCGGCGCTTCGAGCCACAGCGGAACACTGCGGCGCAGCACGCCCCGCTCGGTGCGCCCGAAAGAGTCGTGCCCATTGTGGGTATCTCGCTCTGCCCCCTTGCCGGTGATGACGAGAACAGTGCGCAGGCCATCGGCGCGGGCGCGCAGCAGGAAGGCGCGCAGCCGACGCTCGGCATTGGCCTGCGTGAGACCATGCAAATCCAGACGCGCGTCGATCTCGACATGACCGCGAGCAATGCGGCGCGCCTTGCGCCGCTCGATCGGAACGAGCGGCGGCGGCGCTTTCGGCAGGAGTGCGCGCTGCGGCTGAGGCGGCGGTGGCGTACGTGCAGCGTTCGGAGGCGCGCCGGGCTTGGGTAACGAGGGCACTCGAATGGGTGAAGGCTCGGACTTCGGCTTCGTCTCATCGGGAGGCCCGACGTCGGGCACGCGGGCCTTGGCTTTCTTGAGCGGTGTCACCGAGCTTGCCGTGTGATGCCAGAGTGCCAAGTCCTCGGGCGATGTACCGCCTTTCGCGGATCTGCGTTTACTTGGGCCGGCGCTCACATCACGGCCGTGCGGCGGCCGCTTCGTCATTGCTTTGCCTGGCGCGAACGGCCACTGCCTACGATGCCGGCCTCGATCGCGGCTGCGCCCTGCGGCAACAGAACGAAGAAGCGGCCGGGATGCTTGGTGATGCCAGCGAGCTTGCCGGCTTTGTCACCCGAACCGAAGTAGATGTCGCCGCGCTCGGGACCGCGAATGGCCGATCCGACATCGTGCGCGATCATCAGGCGATGAAAGCCGCCGTCGCTCTTTGTGCGCGAGGCGTGCGTGAGCGCGGGCGACGAGACATAGACGGGCGTGCCGATGGCGTGCGTTCCGGCGTCGACGGCGAGACTGCGGCCGGCAACGAGCGGGATCGAGAGCACGCCGAGCGGGCCTTGGGCCTCGTCTCCCTGAAGCTCACGGAAGAAGACGAAGGATTTATTCTGCTGCATGACATGGCGGCCGCGATCGGGATCTGCACGCAGCCAGCGACCGAGCGCCTGCATGGTGATCTTGTCGGCGGCGAGGATGTTGTTGTCGATCAGGTAGCGCCCGATGGATGTATAGGGGTGCCCGTTCTTCCCATCATAGTGCACACGCACCATCGAGCCGTCCGTAAGACGGATGCGGCCCGAGCCCTGGATGTGCATGAAGAAGGTTTCGACGGCATCCGCGAGATAGAGAAGCTCGAGATTCTTGCCGCCGAGCGCGCCTGCGTCGATCTCCGCGCGCGTCGAATAGGGCTCGGTTCCGGTCGCGGTCTTTCGCGCGTGGGTGAGCTGGCTGGCCTTTGCGCCACGCTCGGCCTCGTGCACTAGATTTACGAGATCAGCCGGACGCCGGTAGATGGGCGTCGCAAACTTGTCGTCCTTCGTGCGTGAGCCTTCGAGCACAGGCTCATAGTAGCCGGTCAGCAATCCTTGCTTCGCGGCGTGGACGACGCGGTGGGGCTGAAATTCACGCTCGAAGAATGCGCGGGCGGCTGCTCGGGTCACAGGTTCGGGAAGGGCCGCCGCAGCATCACAGGTGGCCAGTAGAGCCGGAGGCAGCGCGATCGCGCCGGCGCGATTGCCTGCACGAGCCGCGGCCTTGAGGCGCGGGCAGGATGCGCGGAAAGCCTTGAATGCCGCGAGATGGTCGTCGGTATCCCAGCCGGGGAGATCGGCGAACGTGACAGGCTCGAAAGATGCCGAGCCCGTGGTGGTCGTGCTCACTGGTGCTCCGCGCGGCACTTCGGCGCTCCCCTTCGAGCAGGGTGGAATTGCGACAAGACTAGCACCGAGCACAGCAAAGGAAAGCAACCGGATTGCCGGGCGCCATCGTCCTCCTGAGGCACACGTCAGCGCGATGCGCTTGTACCGCAGATGCACGATGCCCCCGTTGGCTCCGGCGTTTCCTCGCTCGGCCTATGCCGCCCCCCGGCGGCCGGCCTGCCTCAGTTCGGCGCCTGCGTGGCGATCAGGCGCCAATTCGGATCGCGTGAGGCGGCCTCGCGCGCGAACGTCCAGATATCGACCACTTCCTTGATTTTCTTCGCATCACCGGAAATGACCGCGCCAGCCTTGTCGCGCGTTGCCGAAATGAGCTCGCTGACGAACTTGACGGTCACATGGGCCGTGCCGTTCTTGAGCTCGGCTTCGAGAAGGTCCGCCTTGTTGATGCCGACGAAGCTCTGGTCGATGATCTCGCCGCGCGCCTCGCGATCGCTGATGGCGCCGGAGAAGCCGTCGAAGACCTCCTTGCTCAGCAGCGCACGGAGCGCCTTGCGGTTGCCCTCCGCGAACGCCGTGACGATCATCTCGTAGGCTTGGCGGGCCCCCTTGATAAAGCCGTCGGGGTCGAAGCTGCGGTCGGCGCGCACGATCGAGAGGAGCCCCTCTTCGAGATTGCTGTCGCCGCCGGCAAAGGTGCGCACGCGTTCTTCTGCGGCCACGTTGGCCGCTGCCGCAGCCGTCGCCTCGCCCGCCTGCTCCGGGCGGTCCCGCCGAGGAAGGGCCACGACCTTGTCGTTCGTTCCATTCTTGGCCGAAGCCTGCGCCCGCTCGAGTGCTCGCTCGCGCTTGCGATCGATCCGCGCTTCGTCGTCGCCCGTGCGTCTGCCGAGGACGCTCCTGAGCTTCAGGATGATCACCACCGCCAGAACCAGGAACATGATGGTGAAGATGTCGATCTTGCCGTCCATAAGGTCAGCCACTTTCCATAGAATAGGCCTCTCGCCAGCGTAGGCCGCAGTCCTATGATGTAGGAGTAACCAAGTCTCCGGTCCAGGCCTCTACCCGCAACCCTCGCAGGGCGCTCAAGACCGGAAGGGACCGCCTAAGGGACCGCCGCCGCTGGTATTCTCGCCGAACTTACGGCATTCATGGGGTGAAGCCAACCGGAATGCGATGTCCAAAGTAGCCTCATTCCGGCCATATGCAGCCCCAAATCCCGCTGGGAATCACCCTATGCGCTTGGCACTGTTCGCGCTGCTCTCGATACTGCCTCTTCTGGAGATCGCCCTGCTCGTGATGTTCGGGCAGTGGGCAGGCGTGTGGCTGACACTCGCCATTGTCGTCGGCACGGCGATCCTCGGTGTGGGCGTCATGCAGCGGCAGGGGCTTACCATGATGCTCCGCACTCAAGAGGCGGTCATGCGGGGCGAGCCGCCCGTCGGCCCCATGATGGAGGGGGCCATGACGGTCATGGCCGGCTTCTTCCTGATCATGCCCGGCCTCATTACGGATACGCTTGGATTTCTGCTCCTCATCCCGCCCGTGCGCAAATTCGTCGCCGGACGGCTGGCCGCAGGCATGTTCGGCGCCGCGGACATCGATGTGGAGGTCTATGAGAACGAGCGGCGACACGAGCCTCGCGCTGGTCAAGGCAATGCCGGTGTCGGGAACGGGGGCCCTGTCATAGAGGGCGACTTCGAGCGCCTCGACGAGCGTCCGGTCGATCCGCGTAAAGGCCGCCCTGGCGAGAAGAGCTGATTGCGTCCCCCCTGCCCCCGCCGCACGCGGCGTTACCCATAACCTGGAGAAGAGCTGCCATGCCGACCGCGGGGCCACTTGCGTACGCGATGCCGATACTCCTGCTCGTCGCGTCGAACATCTTCATGACGCTCGCCTGGTATGGACACCTGAACTACAAGTCGAAGCCCCTGATGCTGGTCATTCTCGTCTCCTGGGGCATTGCCTTCGTCGAATACTGCCTCGCCGTGCCCGCTAACCGCTACGGCCATGCGGTCTACTCGGCAGCCCAGCTCAAAACCATCCAGGAAGTGATCACGCTCATCGTGTTCGCGGGCTTTTCCGTCGTGGTGCTCAAGGAGGGGCTCGGCTGGAACCACCTCGTCGGCTTCACGCTGATTGCGGCAGGCGCGGCCTTCGTCTTTTTCGGTAAGGGCTGAGCCATGGATCCGGGGGCATTGGCGCTGCTGGGGCTCGGCGCGCTCGGGGGCGCGGTCGTGCAGGCGGCGACGGGCTTTGGCTTCGCCATCGTCGCAGCGCCGCTGTTTCTGGTCGCGATGAATTCGCACGCGGCGCTGCAAGTGCTCGTCGTCGTTCATCTTGTACAGACAGTCATGATGCTGCGGGGTGTGTGGGCGCTCGTGCCGCGGCAAATGTTCAAGGTGCTCGTCATCGGTGCGCTGATCGGCAGCCCGCTCGGCCTTCTCGTTTTCATGCGGCTCGACGTCAAAGCGCTGAAGCTCACCGTCGGTGTGCTGATCCTGCTTTTCACGGCGCTGCTGATCGCGCGTGAAGTGGGATGGCTTACACGCAAGCCGCCGGACCGGACCGCCCGTGAAGCCAGTGGCGACGCGACGCAATCCCCGCTCGCCTATCTGACCGGTGCAGCGTCGGGCGCCATGACAGCCCTGCTCGTGATGCCGGGCCCACCGCTTATGCTGTACCTCTCGCACGCGCCGCTGCCGCACGCGAATGCACGTGCGCTGGCGGTATCCTTCTTCGGCCTCTGCTATCTGTTCGTGACGGCGCTCAACACGTTCTGGGCCGGCATGGGCGAAGGTGTGTGGTGGCTTGCATTGGCTCTCGCGCCTGTCGTCTATCTCGGCACGCTGCTTGGGCTGCGGCTTTCGCGCTATCTCACGCAAGGTGCCTTCCGCATGGCCGTCCTCGTGCTGCTGGTGCTCTCGGGGCTCGGCGCGATCCTGTCGGCCGGCTGACGGAACCGCGCCGGACGTGCCGGCGTTCGATGCTCAGAAACCCAGCTCCCTACAAGCCCTTCACGATGTTGCCGATCAGCAGCACGAAATACGCGCTGATGGCGAGCCAGTATTCTTGATGCGGCAGGTAGCGCGGGATCGCGACGAACCCGGTCTTCATGAGCATGGCGAGGGTCGCCAGCACCAGCGCGATCAGGAAAACCGGAATGGAGGGAGGATTTAGGCGCATCGAGGGCTCTTCTGTCGGCTGGCACTGCGATGCAGGCGGGACACGGCGCAATGCCGAATGGTGCTCCGTGGCCTGCAGTATGGGAAACCTCGCATACCATGACCGAGGATGGCTCGGTTTGGAATGGGTTGTTAATCAAATGATGGGACCGTTAACCAAGACACATATTCGACGCAAACGCGGCCTACCTCATAATAGTGGCTGGTGGGCTCAGTAGCGTCGTTCGGTTCGGACTTGTTCTGTGGAGTTGCGGGCAGCGTCATGGCCACCATGTACTTGTTGAAGTCAGTTCGCGGCTCCGCGATATCCGCCCTCGGCCTCGTGGCCCTCACGAGCATCGCGATCACGCCGCAGGCTCATGCTTCGGAGCCTTGGCCGGCCGAGATCCAGGCTAACTACCGTATCCAGTTCAACGGCTTTGAAGTTGGCCAGTTCACGTTCAATTCGAGCGTGCACGGGCGTACCTATGCCGTCTCGGCCAATGCCGATATCTCCGCCTTGCTGGGGCTCGTGCGCTGGAATGGCGCAACGCGTGTTGCCGGTGCGCTCGCAGGTGATGCGCCGCGGCCCTCCGGCTTTTCCTTCGACTTCCGTGGCAGCTCGAAGTCGGGGTCGGTGCGCATGGCCTTCGCCAGCGGTGCCGTGAAGACCGTCGATTTCAATCCGCCCATGCCGGATCTGCCGGGCACCGTTCCGGTTCAGCCCGTTCACATGCGTGCGGTGCTCGATCCGCTGAGCGCGATGCTCGCACTGAGCCGACCGAAGGACGGAAATCCGTGCAATCAGCGTGTTGCCGTGTTCGATGGCAAGGCTCGCTTCGATCTGACTTTCTCGCCCAAGGGTGAGGTTCCCCTGACCGAGAACAAGGCGGGAGCGACACCCGAGACGCTGAGCGTCTGCCGAGTGCGTGTTGTGCCCATCGCGGGCCATGTGGATGATGAGAAGGCGCAGGAACTCAAGCGGAACCTCGGTATAGAGATCGCCTTCCGCGCCGTTCCGGGCGCCGGGCTCTTCGTACCGCACCGCATCACCATGCCGACCTTTGCCGGTTCGGCCGAGCTCGTCGCGCAGAGCCTAACCATTCGCACCAATCGCGAGCAGATCGCGCTCGTGAACTGACGTGCAGTTCCCTGGCTGACCGGACATTTGCGTGTCCACTTGGGGCCACCGCGGCGCATACTGCTCATGTCCCGTAAGCGGGCATGGCCTTGGCGCGGGGGGAGCGAGAGCACGGCGCAGCTCTTTTCAGCAGGTGCGGCGGGGCGAGCAATCCGTTCCCGGCCCACCATAGGGCGGGAATATTTCGGCCATTCGCCGAATTCATCGCTTGATTGCCGAACACCGCTCTGCGATGCCTGCCCATGGCACGCGAAGTTCGCCAGGAGTGGATATGCCGCTTGAGACCCGCATCCGCAATGTGACGGCCGTCCTCGGCCCGACCAACACGGGCAAGACCCATCTCGCCATCGAGCGCATGCTCGGTCACGAGAGCGGGATGATCGGCCTGCCTCTGCGGCTGCTCGCACGCGAAGTGTATGATCGCATCGTGGCCCGCGTCGGCCCGGGCAATGTCGCGCTCATCACAGGTGAGGAAAAGATCAAGCCCGAGCGCCCGCGCTACTGGGTCTCGACGGTCGAGGCCATGCCGCGGGACGTCGACGTCGATTTCCTGGCGATCGACGAGATCCAGCTCGCTTCCGACCCCGATCGCGGTCATGTCTTCACGGATCGCCTGCTGCATGCCCGCGGCCGTTCCGAGACGCTGCTGCTCGGCGCCGGCACCATGCGCGATGCGATCAGCGATCTCATTCCCGGCGCGAACTTCATCTCGCGCCCGCGCCTGTCCAAGCTCACCTATGCCGGCCAGAAGAAGCTCACGCGCCTGCCGAAGCGCACGGCGATCGTCGCCTTCTCGGCGGCCGAAGTCTACACGATCGCCGAGCTGATCCGGCGGCAGATTGGTGGAGCGGCTGTCGTGCTCGGCGCGCTCTCTCCGCGCACGCGCAATGCGCAGGTCGCACTCTATCAGTCCGGCGATGTCGATTACCTCGTCGCGACCGACGCGATCGGCATGGGCCTCAATCTCGACGTCGATCACGTGGCCTTCTCGGCGACGCGCAAGTTCGATGGCCAGAACCATCGTGATCTCACACCCGGCGAGCTGTCGCAGATCGCGGGGCGCGCCGGTCGCTACATGAATGACGGCACGTTCGGCGTCACGGGTGACGCCGAGCCTTTCTCGGCGGATGTCATCGATCGGCTCGAGACGCATTCGTTCGACAGCGTGAAGGTTCTGCAGTGGCGCAATCGCGATCTCGATCTCGCGACGATCGAGCGCCTGCGCGACAGTCTGCGCGAAGCGCCGACCGAGATCCGGTTGCAGCGCGCACGCATGGCGGATGATGTGCTGGCGCTCGAGAGCGTCAGCGCGGATGCGGATGTGCGAGCGAAAGCCCAGGGACCGGCGGCCGTCGGACGGCTTTGGGAAGTCTGCCAGGTGCCCGACTATCGGAAGATCTCATCGCAGAGCCACGCCGAGCTCGTCGGCACGCTCTACAAATTTCTCATGTCGCCGGAAGAGCGCATCCCGACTGACTGGTTCGCCAATCAGGTCGGACTCAACGATCGCACCGATGGTGATATCGATACGCTGGCGACGCGCATCGCGCATATTCGCACCTGGACGTTTGTCGCAAATCGCGCCGACTGGCTGGAGGATCCGGCCCATTGGCAGGAGCGCACGCGAGCGATCGAGGATAGCCTCTCCGACGCGTTGCACGAGCAGCTGACGCAACGCTTCATCGACAAGCGCACGAGTGCGCTCATGAAGGGCCTGCGCGACAAAGATGAGATGAACGCCGACATCGCTGCCGATGGCGCGATCATGGTCGAGAACCACTACGTCGGGCGCCTCAAGGGGTTCCGTTTCTCGCCGGACGCCAACGCTGAAGCGCAGGGCATTCACGGCAAGGCCGCGCGCAATGCCGCTGCCCACGTGCTGGTGAAAGAATTTGCGATGCGCGCGCGTCGCGTCGCCTCCGCACGCACGGATGCCTTCAAGCTCACGCGCAACGGGCGCGTGCTCTGGCGCGACGAGGAAGTCGCACGTCTCGAGGCGGGCGAGGATCCGCTGAAGCCGCAGGTCGTTCTGCTGGCGGATGACAATCTGACTGGCCCCGACAAGGAGCGCGTCCAGTCGCGCCTCGATGCCTGGATCGGCGAGATCATCAACGAGCGCCTGAAGCCGCTCATCGAGCTTTCGTCGGCCGAGGACCTCTCCGGCATGGCGCGCGGCATTGCCTTCCGCCTCAAGGAGGGGCTCGGCATACTCGAGCGGCAAGCCGTTGCCGACGATATCCGGGCGCTGGATCAGGCCGCACGCGGGCAGCTCCGCAAATACGGCGTACGCTTTGGCGCCTTCAACATCTATCTGCCGCTGCTGCTCAAGCCGGCTGCGGGTGAATTGCGCCTCGTTCTGTGGGCCTTGAAGCACGCGGGCGAGCACAACCTCACTCTCGATACGTTACCCGAGCCGCCGAAGGCTGGCCGCACGTCGGTTCCGGCTGATCCGGCGCTGCCCGGCGCGTTCTATCGCGCGACGGGCTATCACCTCTGCGGCCAGCGCGCCGTACGCACGGATATCCTGGAGCGGCTGGCAGATCAGATCCGTCCCCTCATTGCCTGGAAGCCCGGTTCGGGCGGCGGCACGCGGCCCAAGGGCGCAACCGGCGACGGCGGTTTCGTCGTGGTACCGGAGATGCTCTCGATCCTCGGCTGTTCGGCAGAGGAGCTCGGTGGCGTTCTGCGCACGCTCGGTTTCCATGTCGATCGTCGCCCGGCCCCAAAGAGCATGATCGATCCGGCGCCGATCACGCCTGTGGCGCAGGCTGCGGCGGCGACGGCGGCTGACGCTGAGACCGTGGCCACGGAGGAAAGCGTCGCCGCATCGGAGGAACTTGCCACCGACGCGACCGAGCCTGCGTCGACGCCCGCCGAGGCTGAGGCGGAGGCTGCTGTGGTCGAGCCGGCGGAGGCAGCGCCGGCAACTTCGGAGCCTGCTGTCGTTGCTGAAGTTGAAGCCTCTCCAGCGGTCGCCGAAGCTTCGGACAGCGTCGAGCCTGCAATCGCAGAGCCCGCAGTCGCGGAGACTGCGCCAGAGGCGTCAGCACCGGAAGGTGCCGAAGCCGCCGCAGCGCCGGAGCCTGTTGGCGAGGCGGCAGCCGCGCCTGCCGAGGAAGTCCTCATCGAGATCTGGCGCCCGCGCCGCCGCCATCGCGGGGAAAACCGCGCTGTCGACGGCCGACAGGAGCGCCAGGGCGAGCGTCATCGCCGTCATGGACGCGATGGGCGTCGCGATGGTGGCAATCGCCAGTCCAGTAGGCCGGGGGCGCCGGCAGCGCCCGCTGCAGCGCAGGCGGGCGGCGAGACAGCCCCTGCAGATGCCGCGCAGCAGTCAGGCGAGCGCCGAGACGGTGGACGCCGTGATCGCAATCAGCGTGGCGGCCCGCCCCGTAACCGCGATGGCGAGCGGCGTGAGGGCCGGCCCGATCAGGCGTCGCGCGGCCCGCGCGAAGATCGTGACCGTCGCCAGGGTGGCGGCAAAGGGCATGGCGGAGAAGGCCGGCGCGAGGATCGCCGCCCGCCGCGTGAGGATCGCTCGCAGGGCTATATGCGCTCGGCAGCGCCACCGAAGCGCACCACGGTCGATCCGGATTCGCCCTTCGCGGCACTCAGTGCTCTGAAACAGCAGCTCGAGAAGCGAGGCAACGAGACGGGCTCTTCATGACGCCAGACCACGGCCAAAGCACCGAGGCGGACAGAGCCACTGCAGAAGGCGGCCAGCTCCGTCTCGATAAGTGGCTGTGGTTCGCGCGCGTCGTGAAATCGCGCACGCTCGCTGCCGGTCTGGTCGAGGAAGGCAAGGTCCGTCTCAACCGCGAGCGCACGACCAAGCCGAGCCAGATGGTGCGTATCGGCGATGTGCTGACCATCGCCGTCGGACCGCGCATCAGGGTGCTCGAGGTGGCGGCGATCGGCAGCCGGCGCGGCCCCGCCACGGAGGCGCAGGGGCTCTATATCGATCGCTCGCCGCCTGCGAGCGCGGCGCCGGTTCAACCCGGTCGCGGAGAAAGACCGAGCGGCGCTGGCCGTCCGACCAAGCGGGACCGCCGTCAGATCGACCGCCTCACCGAGCCCGACTGACCACGTCTTGATAGCGATCAAGGCGCGCCGGCTCAGTGCGAGCCATGTAGGCTGCAGCAATTGTGATGCTGCGGACGGCATGGCACCATGCCCGCAGACCTGCTGAGCGCACCAACGCGAGGGCCAGTGACATGTACAAGAACCTCCTGATCGCCACCGATGGCTCCGAGCTTGCCGACAAGGGTGTGACGCACGGGCTCGCACTCGCAAAGGCCCTCGGTGCCAAGGTAATCGTGGTTACTGTTTCAGATCCCTGGACGGCCTTCGCCACCGGCGAAGTGGGCGCCTCCTTCCCGATCGAGGAGTACGAGCAGGCATGTGAGGTGAATGCCTCGGCGATCCTTTCGGCCGTGGAGAAGCGCGCGGAGGCGGCGGGCGTCGCATGCCAGAAGCGCTACGTGAAGGACCAGTTTCCCGCCGAGGGCATCCTGGAGACGGCCAAGAATGACGGCGCCGATCTGATCGTCATGGCCTCGCACGGCCGCAGCGGCGTGCAGCGCCTCCTGCTCGGCAGCCAAGCCAACAAGGTCGTCACGCACAGCAAGGTTCCGGTGCTGGTCTGCCGCTAAGCGCGGCGTCCTCTCCCTCAACCGATACAAGCGCGGGTCCGGCTTGGGCCCTGCGCTGCCTTGCTGCTTGCGGTCCAACGCAGAAGCAGGCTAGGAGCCTCGGACCGGACGCAGATCCGGGACGAGAGAGGTATACACATGAATCCCTGGCTGCTGCTCGGCGCGTGCATTCTCGCGGAGGTGACCGCTACGCTGTTGCTCAACAAGTCTCAGGGCTTCGAGAAGCCCCTCTACGGCTTCGCGTCGCTGGCGATCTTCGGCGGCTGCTTCGTCGGGTTATCGATCGTGCTGACGCGCATTCCTGTCGGCGTCACCTATGCCATCTGGGCAGGATCCGGCATCGCGCTCATCGCGCTCGCGGGCTGGTTGATTCTGCGCCAAACACTCTCGCCGATACAGCTGCTCTTCATCGCGATGATTGCCGTCGGCGCGGTCGGCCTGAAGCTCTCCACGCAAACGACGTAGGGCTAAGCACGCTGGCGGCGCCAACGCGTTACTTGCGCCACGTGAAGATCGAGCTCGCTGCATAGTTCCAGACTGCACCCAGCAGAATTCCCGCGATACCCGCAAGCCACCATGAGTAGTGCTGGGAGAACAAGAAGGCAGCAATGCCGATATTGGAAACCGCGCCGACCGAACAAACCGCATAGAACGTTGTGAGCCCCCAGAGCAGCGGCCAGAAACCTTTGAGCCGCTTGTCGCGATAGGTCAGGATATTGTTGGCGTAGAAGTTGAACGTCATCGCCACGACAGCTGCGAACGACTGGCTTGCAATGAACGGAGCGCCAGCGGCCTGATTTAGTGCCGCGAGCGTCAGCATGTGAACGAGCACGCCAAGTCCGCCCACAATCATGAACATGACGAATCGCGCGGGAACGACGCGGCCGATCGTCTTGTCGAGCAGCAGCATCACGTATTCCCATGTCACGGCCGAATCGAGCTTGCTCTCGCCGTGGACACGATTCCGGAACTTGAACGGGACTTCCGCAACCTTCAGCGGGGGACGTGCAGAGACCAGAATGTCGAGCAGGATTTTGTAGCCGACGCTCGACAAGCGCCGTGCCGCGCGGTCGAAACCTTCGCGCCGAACCATGAAGAAGCCGCTCATCGGATCGCTGAGCTCGGTCGTCAGAAGCATATGCGCGAGCTTGGTCGCGACGCGACTGATCGTTTGCCGGCGCTCGTCCCAGCCATCGACGCCGCCTGCCTCGATGTAGCGCGAACCGACGACGATATCGACGTTGCCGCTCTGCAGTCGCCTCAGCATTGCAGGCAAACGGGTTTCATCGTGCTGCAGATCGGCATCCATCACTGCAACGTAGGGTGCACTTGTCGAGAGAATGCCTTCGACGACGGCGGAGGCGAGACCACGCCTTCCTATACGATGCAGAAAGCGCACGCGCGGATCGGTTTGGGCAAGCACCCGCAGAGCGAGGGGAGTACCGTCAGTCGAGTCGTCGTCGACGAATACGATTTCCCAATCTACACCGTGCAGAACGACATCGAGGCGCCGGATGAGTTCCGCGAGATTGTCGTGCTCATTGAAGGTCGGCACCACCAAGGAGAGCAGCGCTGCCCGCCCGGGTCGAGGGCGAGACCTCGCGCTTGATTGCAAGCCGACGACATCAATGTCGGAGAGGGCATCGGTGGCGAGCACTTGTGCAATCCTTCTGCCGAGGTGGCGCGCTAGGACGCGGACGGTGCACTCACAGTAAGGCTATAAAACTAAACGAACATTAATATGCGCGGGGATGCCAAACGGCGAGCTTCATCGGACGATGCATCGAGCTGAGGGCGCTAAGTGCTGGCTGGGGCGGGAGGGTTCGAACCTCCGCATGGCGGAATCAAAATCCGCTGCCTTACCACTTGGCTACGCCCCATCATGCCGACGGGTTGGGATCCGGGAAACAGCCCACGACAGCGGGCTGGCGGAGGCGAGAGGATTCGAACCTCCGGTACCCATTTCTGAGTACAACGATTTAGCAAACCGCCGCCTTAAGCCACTCGGCCACGCCTCCGTGGCGGAGAGCTATAAGCAAGTGCCCTGGCAATATCAAGCACGCGGCCAACAACCTCACAGCTTCGAGACAGGCACACCGCTGACACCGGCTGGCACGCGCCGTCCCCCGCCTCCATGATCTCGTACGTCCGTTCGAGCGCTGCTGGCACGCTGCCGCACGGCAGCGGGGATGGGCGCTCTGGCACGAATCTCGAAAGGAGGCTGGGTAAGAAGCTCCTGCTCCACCGTCCTCCTTCCGGAGTGCACACAAACGCGATCAATCACTCCTAAGGCGTACGGGCTCCGAAACCCTCTGCCGAAAGAGCATGTGTTGCATTAATGATGCACAACTACTCAGTTTTGATTTTAGAGCAAAAGCGGCTAAACGGTGGCTAATATTGGTATAAAGTATGTCCCATTGAGGGATGACGCGAGCATGATCTGTAGGCGGCGTTTCAGTAGTCGCCTTGCGGCATTATCAGAGGCTGGTGAGTAAAATGCGTACCTCTTCGCAACGCTCGGTTCCGAGCAAGATCGCATCACTTCAGGACAACCCCGCACGTCAAAATGGCACGCCGCGCATGAATGGTACGTCGCGTGCGGTGGAGACGCGCGCGAATCTTGTGCCGGAGCCTGCATCGGCGGCGCCTGCGAAGGCGACGACGTCAGTCGTGATCATCGAGCGGCGGGCGTTCGTGAGGGGATGCATCCAGTCGATCCTTTCGGAGGCGACGACGCTCGACGGCGTGGGTGTTGCGAGCGTCGAGGAGTACGCGTCGCGTGCGGCAACGCTGAAGCCGGCGATCGTGGTGCTGTGTGCGATCGGGCTTGGCGCGCGCGAGGCGGATGCGCAGCTCACGCGCCTGCAGGCAGCGGCTGTTGGCGTGCCTGTTGTCGTGATGTCCGATGCCGAGGATCCGGAACTGGTGATGACGCTGATGGACAAGGGCGCGAACGGTTTCATGCCGGCGGACATTTCGTTGGAAGTTGCAGCGCACGCCCTCCGCTTGGTCGCAGCAGGTGGCCAGTATTTTCCAGCGGAGAGTCTTCTTGCGGCGCGCAGGCTCATGTCGGAGCGGGAGGCGTCGGCACCAGGGCCGCGGGGCATGTTTACGCGCCGTCAGGTCGCGGTGATCGATGCGCTCCGTAAGGGCAAGGCGAACAAGATCATCGCCTATGAGCTGAACATGTGCGAGAGCACAGTGAAGGTTCACGTGCGCAACATCATGAAAAAGCTCAATGCCAAGAACCGCACCGAAGTCGCCTACCTGGCATCCGAGCTCATGCAGGAACATCGTGCCTATACACAGACGCGATAGTCGCTGCGGCTATCGCGCGGAGGCCGCTCGGCGATCACGCCCGTGACCACCGAATGCCTCTCGCGGCAAACGGGCTCGCCCCCTCCGCTGACGAATGATGCAAGTATATATGCTCGGGTGAGATGTGCTCCCGCACGGAATACGGTGCTGCGCGGAAGGAGAGGCATCGGTGATTGCGCTTGTCCTCACCCAGAAGCACGAAAATCGCGAATGGTTTCGACCTCGCGCAGCAACGCGTGCTGCCGCGAAGCTCCAGCGCCTTTGTTATTAGCCATCTGGTGCGGCCTAGCTTAGAAAAGGGCCATGAATAACAATCATGGTGAGCCTTCCAAGCCGCATACGGGGGAATTTTTCTCGCCGTCAGATGTACCTCTCCTGGTTGATCTCGATTGCGCCCTGCTCTGCACGGATATGTTGCAGGAAGCTGCACTTGCGTACGTCGGCTCTGATCCCTGGCGTATTTGGCGCGCGGCGACCTGGCTCCTGCGGGGCCGTGCGCATCTCGAGCGCAAGCTTAGCGAGACCGTCGACCTAAATCTCGAATTTGTCCCGGTGAATGAGCAGGTGGTTGCACTCGCGCGGCGCGCGAAGCGTGAAGGTCGTCAGGTTTTCCTGGTGACCGCGAACGAGGAACTGGCGGCAGATGGGATTACGTCGCGCTTCCCCTTTATCGATGGCGTCATCGCCAGCGCAAACCTGAGCAATCCGAAAGGCGACCAGATCGCAGCCGTCGTGCCTGAGCGCTTTCCCGGCGGGTATGACTATGTCGGCAGCAGCACGGGAGATCTTCATGTCTGGCGGAATGCGAGAGGCGTTATTGCTGTAGCACCGAGCTCTGCGACCCGTCGCGAGATAGAAAAGCTCGGAAAGCCGACGACCATCATCGAAGGCAAATCGACGACCCGAGCACTTATCAAAGCAGCACGGCTGCAACAGTGGGCCAAGAACGCACTAATCTTTGTCCCGGCGATACTGGGCGGAACGATCGTTGACATCGGTGTGGTGATCAGCTGCCTGCTCGCCTTTCTGGCTCTCGGCTTTGTTGCGATCGGAACCTATCTGATCAACGACCTGCTCGATATCGGCCACGATCGCCGGCACTGGTCCAAGCGCTTCCGCCCAGTCGCATCTGGTGATCTTCCCATTAGCACGGCCCTTGTCGCGGCCGTTGTTGCGATCATAGGTGGGCTTGCAATCGGAGGGGCAGTCAACGCGCGGATGCTGTACGGGCTTCTCGCCTATCTTGCCTTGACGCTCGCCTACTCGATGCACATCAAGCGAGTTGGCATTCTTGATGTCGTCGTGCTCGCCACGCTCTTCACTCTGCGGCTGGCAATCGGAATTGCTGCGGCCGCGGTTTATCCTTCCCCCTGGCTCCTCGTGTTCTCCATGTCGCTGTTCACATCGCTTTCCTTTGCCAAGCGCTACACCGAAATCGAACGCACCGCAGGCAAGGGAGAAAGCGCCGTCTCCGGCCGTGGATACTTGATCGTAGACGCACCGCTCGTGCTCGGCCTCGGCCTTGCAACTGGTACGTCTTCAATCCTGATATTGGTTCTCTACTTGATTTTCGATGCCTTCAATCTCGATTTCTACGGCAATCCAAATTGGCTTTGGCTGTTTCCGATCATCCTTTTTCTCTGGGTTGGACGTATCTGGATGATTGCTCAACGGGGCGAGCTGAATGATGATCCAGTGGCTTTTGCACTCCAGGATCGGCAGAGCCTTGTGCTCGGTGCAGTCATGGCCACGGTATTTGTACTCGCATGGATCGGCGTACCGTTGTGAGCGCACTCAGGATGCGTAGTCAGATCATGGGCCTGCCGCAACCCGCCCGCTTCCTCATTGCGGGAAGCGCTGCCGCGCTACTGAATTGGTTCGTACGTTTTCCGCTCTCGTTGGCGTTACCTTTCGCATATGCAGTCGCCCTCGCCAACGTGATCGGGATGGTATTTGGCTTCCTTTGCTATCGTATGTTCGTTTTTCCCAACTCGAACCGCGAATTGCGTCAGCAGTTGATCCACTTCGTTCTTGTCAATCTGCTCAGCATGATTGTCGTCGTGGGAGTGTCGGTACTTTTCTCTGACTACGTCCTTCCATTCATGGGATGGCACTGGCAAACCGAAGCGGTGTCTCACGCCTTTGGGATCGCTGCTGGGGCTGCGAGCAATTTCTATGGTCACAGGCATTGGAGTTTTGCGAGCGATTGACGAGAGCGCTGGCGTTGTCAGAATTTGCCCTGGGCGGAGGAGCCATCGGGGGCCGTGAGCTGCACGACACCCTTGTTTCCCACCTTGATGGGCGCCGGTGCCGTTCGGACAAGTTCTGATCCTTCGCCAGGGGCAAGCGCAAAGCGCGATGACCTTCGCCGCCGCGGATTGCGACCTGGCCAACATGAGCGAGCAACGACGCTTGGGCGCCGTCGCCGCTCTCTTCTGTGTCTCAACTCATCGTCCGAGCTACTTTTTGGTATTCACGATATCCGGTGCGCTTGCGCCTGTTGCCGCGAGATCGTCGAAGAAACGCCGTGCATCAAAGTTTGCCGGCATGGATGCTCCGCGGACCTGGAGCTCTTTGAAGAAGGCTTCTGGATCCAAGCGGTTCTGTGTGCTCGCGCCCGTCGCGCGCAGCTCTTCGAAGAAGGTCTCGGGATCCAATGTCCCGGTGTTTACACCGCGGCTCTCCATATCGTTGAAGAACTTCTTGCTGTCGAAGCCTTGCGCAAATGCGGCCGGCGCAAGAACAGCCAAGCCCAGAATGCCAACAGCACAAATCCTCGTTACCTTCGTGATCATATCGGCCTCCATGCCAGCTGGATCGGAACGATCCCCATCCGGCCACTGTGTGATCTGTGGGCCGATATGCACATCAGGAAGAACCCGAGTTCGCGATCAGGCCGGAGGAGAGCCCGCTCGGCGCGCGGCAATTGTCGAAACCTCCATATCAGTACTGCCGCACAGGGGATTTGGGGGATTTCACTGATGGATCGACGCCCAGAACCAGCGACCATGCAATCGAAAGCTCGATAACCATTAACTCAAGCCATGCCCGCGACGGCCCAGTCGTTCAGGCATAGGGGGTAGTTGATATGCTCTTGCTGAATTCTCCCGACAATCTCTGCCACCGAGAATCTCACAGCGTCGGCGGCTTCTCGCCACTCAGCCCGGGACGATCGATCGCGCCGCTTCCGAAATGCGAGATTTCGCACGCGCAAAGCACAACGCGCCCGCTCCAGTCAGCCGATGCAGTGCTCAGTTGTCTCCACCGTGACGATCCACTGCGCCACACGTATCTGCGCAGGCGCTGGCAGGCGCAGTAGGCTCATGTGACGACGAGGCATCAAGCAAAGCATGGTCCCGGGCAGCGCCACGTCGTCCACTACCAGCGAAGCGGCGGGCACAGACAGGGCTCAGGACCGCGCTTCTGAGACCGAGCCTCGCACATCGCGGTCCGCGAATGCGTGCGAGTCCATCGGGCCGCAGCTCATCGACCCTCGGATTGGCGATGTCGAGGACGATGCTTCAAGTACGAAGCGGCGGTCTCTACTCGCAATCGCAGGAAGCCTGCTCGCCGAAATCAGCCTCCCGAAGCTCATTCTTGCGTGGCTGCTGCTGCTCGTCCTGCCGGGCATTCTGCTCGGCCTTGCCCCGCTTGTCGTTTCGGGTTGGCTGGCGACACTCTCCCGACAGTTCGCGACACCGCTGTACGAGATCTGGCCGCTTATCGTCCTCGTTCTAGTCCTTGCAGTCGGCTACGTCGGTGGTCGCCCCATTTATAGAGCGGCCGAGCAGGCCTTCTGGTCCCTGAACTCCGTGGCTGTGCAGCCCGGATACGCGCTTTGCCGCGAAAGCCTTCGACATTTTGCCGAGCGCTTCTCCCACCGGCGAAGCGATCCTATAGCCAGCACTCGTCTGCGCGCGGCAACCGCCGCCGGAGCGGGATTGATCCTGTGCGGTGTGGCCCTCGTAGTTGTCCTACTGGCTTGGCCCGCTTCGCGCTGGCTCGGCACCGCCGGCGATCTTGCTTCGCCGCACAGGCTGATCTTTCCGGCGCTCGCGAATGCGCTGGTGATCGTTGGCTGCTATCTGGCCGTGGTCTCCCTCGCGTGGGGTCTCGCAGACGCAACCATGGACCAGCCGCAGGATATCACCGCGTTCGACGCGTCGCCGCCGGAGGCGCGCACATGGCGCGTCGCGCATCTCTCCGACCTCCATGTCGTTGGGGAGCGATACGGCTTCCGGATTGAAAGCGGTCGATCGGGTCCGCGTGGCAATGGACGGTTCGAGCGCGTGCTCGCGCGTCTTGATCAGATCCACAGCGATCAACCGCTCGATTTCGTACTCGTAACAGGTGACGCGACCGACGCCGGCCGCTCAGCGGAATGGGCAGAATTCCTGTCGGCGCTTGCAAAGCATCCACATCTCGCCGAGCGCACTTTGATCGTGCCCGGCAATCACGACGTGAACGTCGTCGACCGGGCGAATCCGGCCCGCCTCGACCTGCCGCCAAGCCCCGGGCGGCGCCTCCGCCAAATGCGTACACTTTCGGCGATGGCTGCTGTCCAAGGAAACAGAGTACAAGTCGTCGATGACAAGACTGGCATACTTGGCGCCACGCTCTCCGATGCACTGGCCCGACGCGCCTCCTCGATCCGCGCGTTCGCCGATACAGGCGCGCTGCGTTTATCCATCGAGCTCGCGGACCTCTGGGACGAGCTCTTCCCCATGGCGGTCCCTCCTGATAGCGACGATGGGCTGGGCGTTCTCTTGATCAACTCGACAGCGGAAACGCACTTCTCCTTCACCAATGCGCTAGGACTAGTATCGAGCACCCAGACGCGCAAAATCCTCGCACTCATCGATCAGTATCCTCGCGTTCACTGGATCGTCGCCGTTCACCATCACCTCGCGGAGTATCCGAAGCCGGCAAAGGCACTCTCCGAACGCATCGGGACAGCGCTGATCAACGGCAGCTGGTTCGTCCGGCAGCTCCAGCCGGCAGGCCGCCGGATCGTTGCGATGCATGGTCATCGCCACATCGACTGGATCGGCGAATGCGGCAGCGTTCGGATCGTCTCCGCGCCATCTCCAGTCATGGAGGCGACCAATGCGGAGCCCACCTGCTTCTACATTCACCACCTCGCAGCGAGCCCGCGGCGTGGTCTCTGCTTGCTGGAGCCGGAACGTATAGAAATCGCGGGGGCGTAGGCTCGTCTGACCTTCGCCTGATTAGTGCGTCGCGTCGGTCCCCGGCGAGGCATTCGGAGAGCCAAGCAGATCGGCCACCCAGCGGCTCGATGGGTGCTGCGCGCACAAGGTCAGAATGGCGATCGTGATCGGCACGCCTATAAACGCGCCGAACAATCCCCAAAGGAAGGTCCAAAGGAATACGGAGAAGAGTACGAGGAAGGGAGATATGGCGAGCGCGCTGCCTGAGACGTGTGGCTCGATATAGCTGCCTATGACAAACTGCGCGATGTTCAAGCAGACGAACACGATCAGCGCTTCCTGCCACGATCCGGACTGCGCCAGCGCAAACAAGGTCGGAAAGACGGTAGCGATGAAAGGTCCGATGAAGGGAATATAGTTGAGCGCAAATGCAATCACGCCCCACTCGGCCGCCAATGGCAGGCCAGCGACAGAGGCGATGACCCAAACAAGCATTCCGGTCGCCGCGCTCATCAATGTCCTGATCAGCATGTACCGGCGAAATTTGGCGGCAGTCGCGGCGCCGCCGTCGAGCAGAACACGCGCAGCCCTTTGGTCCGGCATCGCGCGAAGCTTTCGCTCCGTCGGGCCAATCTCCAGAAGGCCGAGGATCACGTACACAATGACGACGAGCCAGAAGCTGATCGTCGTGTTGAGCCGCCCGGTGACCTCCTGCGCAGTCCGAATGAGCCAGCGCATATTGAAGTGCTCGGCCCACATCCCGGCAGCCACAATGCCGTGCTGCTCCAGCCACGCGGCAGCACGAGCATAGAGCATCTGGAACCGTTCGGCGTCCGTTGCAATCCAGCGCGCGACACGGCCGAAACCCCATGTGATGAGCGATCCGAAAATCAGGAATATGACAGCAATGATCGCAATGACGATCGCAAGCGCCAGCATCTTCGGTATGCGAGACTGCAACCACTTCTGCGTCGGCCACGCCAGCGCTATGATGAAGAGGGCACAGGCCACCGGCGCAAGTACCGAGCTCGCAACATAGACGACACTAAGAACGGCTATCGCCGCGATGGCACCCGTGGACGCAAGCAGCAGTCTGTCCGCCCCTGAGCGCGGCCGCTCCTCGGGCGTAGATTTTCTCGGGGCCTCGGCCAACTCCGACATGACAACGTCGCTAAGTTGCAAGAGACATCATGACGCCTGCTCCTGTACTTCTGGCATCCGCAGCATCCGCACGCCAAGATACGACGATGCAATGATCAGCAGCGGACTCGCCAGATTGAAGGCGGCATATGGCGCATAGTCGAACGTGGCAACACCAAGTGTCGCCGCCATGTACGCACCGCAACTGTTCCAGGGTATGAGCGCCGATGTCGGCGTCGCCGACGCTCCAACAGCGCGAGACAGTGCCACAGGTGCAAATCCCTTCTCATTGAAGGCTCTCTTGAACATGCGGCCCGGCAGCACGACCGCCATGTACTGATCCGCCGTCACGGCACTCGTGGTGATTACAGCACCGACCAGTGAGACTGTCAGTGCGACAGCCGACTTCGCGGCAGCAATGATCGGTCTCATCAGGCGCTCGAGCACGCCGGCTTTCTCGGCGACGCCGCCGAAGGCCAGCGCTGCCATCACGAGCCAGATCGTGTTGAGCATGCTTGCCATACCGCCACGCGAAGCAAGCTGGTCGATCGGCGCATAGCCCGTGCTGGAGCTGTACCCGCCGGCGAGGGCGAGCCAAATGCCTTTGACGAGAGCAAGCCACTTCGGCACTCCATCGCCAGCCCGAGCGAACGCAATAACCCGCTCCGGCGCTACACAGAGCGCCAGCACGCCCCCAGCCAGCGCACCAGCAAACACGGCGGTAAATGGCGGAAACTTCAACAACGCGAGGGCGGCGACGACCACCAGCGGCAAGAACAAGATCGGCGATATGTAGAACGCTCGTTCGATGGCCATCATCTTCTCGGATGCATCGAACTCTCCAGGCCTGCCGAGCATCCAGAACACGATCAAGGCAATGGCGAGCGCGGCCGCTGAGGTCACAGCCGTCTCGCGAACATGATCGTAGAGATCGACACCGGCAGCCGCCGCAGCAAGGTTGGCCGAGTCGGAAAGGGGCGACGCGGTGTCGCCAAAGTACGCGCCGGAGATAATGGCGGCGGCCGTGATCGCCGGATTGAGCTCCATGCTGTGCGAAATGCCCATGAGCCCGATGCCGATCGTGCCGGCGACCGTCCACGAGCTGCCGATGCCGGCGGAAACGATGGCGCAGATCGCGGCGGCACTGACATAGAAGTAGCTCGGATGAAGGACCTTCATTCCGTAGTAGACCATGGCCACGAGCGTGCCGCTCAACGCCCATGTACCAATAAGCGCGCCAACAGCGAACAGGATGAAGATGGCGCCGACGCCCGAGCTGACGCTCGCCACCGCAGCCTCATTGAGCGACTCGAGCGTGTGCCCTCGGTACCGGGCGACGAGTACGGTGATCATGGTGGCGACGATCAGCGCCACCTGACTCGGCCCATTGGCTCCGGCGTCGCCGAACAGATAGTAAGACAGTCCTACGAGAACGATGAGGCTGGCGATCGGAATGATCGCCTCGATGAGCGAGAGCTGCGGGCCGTGATCTGAAGCGGTCATGGGTCGCCTGCGATTGGCATTGGCAATGCCTACCAGTCGACCGCATCCCGGATAAGCGGGCACGTCATACAGTGACCACCACCACGTCCGCGCCCGAGCTCGGCGCCAGAGATAGTGATGACCTCGATGCCCTGCTTGCGCAGGAGCGTGTTGGTGTAGGTATTGCGGTCATAGGCGAACACGACGCCGGGCGAGGCACAAACAAGATTGGCGCCACTATCCCACTGCGTGCGTTCTCGCATGTAGTCATTGCCGCCCGTCTCGACTACGCGCATTTTCTTGATGCCGAGGGCTTCGGATACGACATCGACAAACGGCTTGTCGTCCTTGCGCAGATCGACACCGGAGCGATTCTTCGACGGCCGGTAGGAGAACGCCGTAATCGTGTTCACAATGTCCGGATGGATCAGCACGCAGTCACGATCCGCGAATGTGAAAACCGTGTCCAGATGCATTGCCGCGCGAAGCTTCGGCATAGCGGCAACGATCACGCGCTCCGCCGCTCCTTTCTTGAAGAGTGCCGCCGCAAGCTGACTGATAGCCTGGCGCGACGTTCGCTCGCTCATGCCTATCAGTACGTTGCCCTTACCGATCGGCATGACATCGCCACCCTCCAGGGTCGCGAGACCGTGATCGCGCAGCGGATCACCCCACCATACATTGACCTTGCCGGCAAAGTCCGGGTGGAACTTGTATATGGCCGCCGTGAGGATCGTCTCCTCGTGGCGGGCGGGCCAGTAGAGCGGGTTCAGCGTGCAGCCGTCGTAGATCCAGCACGTGGTATCGCGCGTGTACAGCGTGTTCGGAAGCGGTGGCAGAAGGTACTCTGTGACGCCTGCCGCCTCCCGCACGAGCTTCAGCATGTCGCCGCCATTGGCTTCCGGGAAGTCGTACGTCGAGAGGCCGCCGATCAGAGTCTCGGCAAGCTCTCTATTGGAGAGCCCCGCAAGATAGCTCCTGAGTTCTTCGATCAGACCGAGGCCGACCTGGTCCGGCGCGATCTGATTGTCGAGGATCCACGCCTTAGCCTCCGGTATCGCAACCGTCTCTGCCAGCAGGTTGTGCATTTCCACGACTTCGATGCCGCGATCTCGCATCTTCTGAATGAAGTCGAAGTGATCGCGCTTGGCATTATCGACCCAGAACACGTCGTCGAACAGCAACGCGTCGCAGTTGCTCGGTGTCAGTCGCTGGTGGGCGCGTCCCGGTGCGCAAACCATCACCTTGCGTAACTGACCGATCTCCGAGTGGACACCATAGTCGACTTGCACTTTCATCGTCGAAGCCTCCAGCGTCTAAATGGTGATATAACCGGTCACGAGGCCGTGGATGCCCACGACGCAGCCGACAGCGGCAACGAGAAAGATGATCCATTCGATCGGCGTGAATACTTGCTTGCCCTGCTCACGTCGGGCCAGAAAGTAGAGAAGCGTTCCTGGCGCATACAGGATCGCCGACAGAAGCAGGAACTTCATGCCACCCGCGTAGATCATGAAGGCCGTGTAGAGCGCTGCACCGCCGGTGATGAACAGATCACGCGTGCGCTCTGACGATTGCTCGCCGTAGGTCTCGCCGCTGCGGGCTAGAAGAAAGCCGTAGGCCGCTACAAGGAAGTAGGGAATGAGCGACATAGCACTCGTCAGATTCAGCATCAGCGAGAAAGCGTCCTGCGACCAGTATGTGCTGATGACGAAGAGCTGCACGATGATGTTGGTGAGCCAGAGTGCTGCCGCCGGCACCTTGTTCTCGTTCTCCTTTGCGAACACGCCTGGCATGTCCTTGGTTTTGGCGGCTGTGAACAGCACTTCGGCGCAGATCAGCGACCACGCCAGATAGGCGCCGAGCACGGAGATGAGAAGGCCGACGCTGACGAAGACGGCGCCCCAAGGGCCGACCACGGCTTCGAGCACCGCCGCCATGGATGGCTGGCGCATCTCGGCGATATCGCTGCGCTCCAGAACGGCATACGGCAGCAGAGTCACCAGAACCATCAGGCACATGACGCCGATAAAGCCGATGATCGTGGCCGCGCCGACATCGGATCGCGTCTGCGCGTAGCGCGAGTAGACGCTCGCCCCCTCGATGCCGAGGAACACGAAAACGGTCACGAGCATCGTCGCGCGAACCTGCTCGAAGAGGCTCATGTCAGGCATTCCGACGCCGCCCCAGAAATTGGCGCGGAAGAGATCGAAATTGAAAGCCAGGAAGAGGATGAGGATGAAGACCAGAATGGGGACGATCTTGGCGATCGTCACGACGGTATTGATGAAGGCGGCCTGCTGGACGCCCTTGAGGATCATGAAATGGAAGATCCAGATACCGATGGAGGCGACGGCGATCGCAACCAACGTATTGCCATCACCGAAGACCGGAAAGAACGCACCGAGCGTAGACTTGATGAGCACCCAGTAGGAGACATTCCCGATACAGCTTCCAACCCAGTATCCGAGTGCGGAAAGGAAGCCCGGATAGCTGCCGAACCCTGCCTTGGCATACGCGTACACACCGGCATCGAGATCCGGCTTGCGCTCCGCCAATGACTGGAACACACGCGCCAGGAGGTACATGCCACCGCCGGCGATGCACCACGCCAGGATGGCACCGAATGGGCCGGTGGCTGAGCCGAACGTGCGAGGCAGTGAGAAGATGCCCGCACCGACCATCGATCCGACCACCATGCCCGTCAGCGCGAACAACGACAGCTTCTGCGATGTTCCCGTGCTCGCTATGGATCCTGTTGCGGCGACATCTGCCATGCGTACGCTCCATTCGCGGAAACGCCAACTGGGCCCGCAGGAAACTGCGGGCCCTGCTCAGTCACCGCAATATCGATGAGTATCGGCCTTCGCTGAACTCGCTCAGGCAGCAGCCGGCTTGCGGGCAAGCGCTTCGCGGAGCTTCTCTTCCTGGTTGTTGGAGAGAGACGTCCTGAGAACGCGCGGATTGTACGGCTGAAGCTCGGGAAGAACCTTGTCCGGCGTCGAGCTCTTGATCAGTACGAACAGCGCGGACGAGCCATTCGGAATATGCTTGCCGATGTCCTTGATGAACTCATCGTTGATGCCATAGTCGGCCAGCGAACCGGACAATGCGCCAAATCCCGCGCCGGCAAGTCCACCCATCGCCATGCCTGCAAGAGGATTGAGCACCAGCAAGCCGGCAAGTGCACCGATCAGCATTCCCGTGCTGGCTCCGCTCGCGGCCCCGATAGAAACGAGATGCACCGCCTGCTTGATCTGGACGGACCCTTTGTCATCGCGGACGACAACACAGGCGTCCTCGAGATCGATGAGATTTTCCTTTTTCATGCCGCGCAGTTTTGTCAGCACCTCATCAGCGGTACCGACGCCATCGAAACCAAGGACCACGAGATCAGACATATTTCCTCCCGCCCTCTCATGCCACCCCCTCATGCTCGAGGGAGCCTCAAGGGATCAGCCATGCCCGAGCTTGCTATCGCTGGGCGTCATTTGTTCACACAGCACTCGTGATCAGAACTATCGCAGGCTGGCGCTGATCCGGGCCATACGGGAAAACCACCAAACGCCCAGGGATATTACCGAAGTGGCCGGGCTGAGAGGATGCAACGAACAGATGCCTCGGGTGGGCTACGATGCGGCAAGTGCCAGCACCGTCAGCAGCACGAGAAGCACGATGCCCGCGCTCGCCACCGACCATTGACGCAAAGCGGCATCGGCGCGCTCGAATGCGCTGGCGATATGGCGTGCGGCAGGCACGCAACGCTCCCAGAGAACCAGAAGGTCTCCTGGGGGGATGTTTGGCAAACTCACGCGGCGAGGCCACAATACGGCCGCCAACAAGCCTCCTGCGATGACCGGCCACGACGCGCTCCATAGCTCCTTGCGCGTCAAGGCCAGACTCCAGGAATCGCCTGCAACTGCAGGGAACAATATCCACGGCAAGACGAGGGCCGCTAATGAGACAGCAAGCCACGCAGAGACGGGTGGATTGATGACCGGTTTCGCCATGCTCTGTGGATGGGCGGTGTCCAGACGGAGCAGGAAGAAGAGCATCAACAGTGCGCTCCCTGCTGCGGACAAATGCGCAAGCGCTGCTATAACGCCATCGCCGAGCGGTCCCTTGGCGGCCATTTTGGCGAACTGGCCACCAGTCAACGGGAATCCTGCAAGCCCAAGCGCAAGCACCGCGGCCGGCAGCAGTACCAGCCAAACATATCGCGGCGTTCGTGCGTCCAGCAGACCCAGGGCGAGAAAGAGGCCGCCCTTGGCCAGCGCGTGATGCGCCGCGTAGAGCGCCACCACAAGCGGAACTGTCGCGTTGCCGGTGGCAAGCCCCATGCCGAGAACAGTGGCGATGAATCCCATCTGACTGATGCTCGAGTACGCGAGGACGGTTTTGGGATTAGGCTGCGTCACGCCGATGAGAACGCCATACAGCACCGATAGAAGACCGATCGCGGCGAGAGCTTCGCCCCACGCCGGCATGGCAGTATCGAAAGGCAAAAAGCGTATCAGGCCGACGACTCCAGCATTCACCGCGGCGCCGCTCAGGACGGCGGCTGCAGGAGTGGGCGCGGCTGCATACGTGAGCGGCATCCAGACGTGAAGCGGCACAAGAGCGATCTTCAATCCAAAGCCCAGAATGATCAGAAGCAAGGCCGGCTCCCGCCAGGGCGATGCCGAAAGAGCAGTGACGGCATCACTTATGAGGATGCTGCCACTTGGCGCCCCCGCGGCGAGCAGAGCAAATGCCATGAGCAGGAACGCTTCGCCAAGCAAGGCCAAGGCAACGTATAGGCGGCCCGCACGCCGAACCTCTGGCGTGTCGTCATGCGCGACCAATCCGTAAGCAGCGAGGCTCACCAGCGTGTAGAAGAAGTAGAAGCCGATCATATCGGCAGCAAGAAACACACCGAGGTTTCCCGCCAGCGTGGCCAGCCACCACACGGCAAAGCGCTCGGCCCGCACCGTAATGCTGCCGCGCGCGTGAATTCCGCCTGCGATCCATAGGAGCGCCGAAGAACCCAGAAGAATGGCACCAGATTTGTCGATCTGAAGAGTGAGACCGAGCAGCGCTTGCGGCAGCACAACATTCGTACCGTGCGGGACGATAACGACCGCTATAATTGCCGGTACGGGTGCGAACGGCAGATATTCGATGAGACGCTCGCGCGCTCGCGGTAGAATGGCAGCCGCAATCATGAGGAGAGGAACGGCCGGGGCGGCAGCGAGCAACATGATCGCTGTTTCATCCGTCAGCATAGTCATCTGCCGATCTGCAGGAAATCAGAAGATTGCAGCGGAACGAGCCCCAGCAGGACAGCGCAGAGGGCGAGGCTCAGGACAACAAGCTCGCGCGATCTCGATACGGTGCCTCGGATAGCGATCGGGAATTGCGGATCGGCGAGTAACCTACCCAGCACTATGAATATGTATCCGCCCGCGAGCAGCCCACCCGCAACAATGACAACGGACCACCACCATTGTCCCTCGTTGATCGTCGCAATAAGCAGAAGCCACTTCGCGACGAAGCCGCCACTGGGGGGAATGCCAATCAGCGAGAGACCTGACAGCGCGAACGCGAACATGGTGATGGGAAGCTTGCGCCCGATGCCGCCGAGGTCCGCGATACGATCATGCCCCAGTGCTTCCGCGATCAGGCCCGCCGCCATGAACATCGCAGCCTTCGCGAAAGCATGAGAGAAGAGCTGCATCCAGCTGCCCGTCCATGCGAGACCACTCCAGGCAACGCCCGCGGCGAGCCCCATGGCGAGCGGGAATATGAAGAACAGATACCCGAGCTGCGCAATCGTCGAGTACGCGATCATCAACTTCAGGCGCTGTTGGCGGAGTGCGAGAACACTGCCGACCAAGATAGCGCCAGCTCCGAGCGCTGCGAGCAGCTGCGCCGCCGCAAAGCTGAGCTGTCCCGGCATCGCGTCGAACCAGATCCGGACAATCAGGAAAAACGATCCTTTTACGACGAGCGCGGACAGGATCGCGCTTCCGGGTGCCGGCGCACCGGCATGCGCCGGCGGCAACCACAGATGCAGAGGAAAGAGCGCCGTCTTCGCCAGAAGACCAACGGTCATCAGCGCGGCCGCGATCCAAGTTGCAGGTTCCGCGCGCACACGCCCAGAAAGCAAACTGATGTCTAGCGTGCCGTACAGGCCATAGATCATCACGGCGCCGAGCAGATAGAGTACGGAGCCAATGAGCGCGAACAGCATGTACCGGAGCGCCGCCTCGATCGTTTCCTTCTGTCCTTTGAGACAGACGAGGGGCACCGCGGCGAAGGTGAGTAGTTCGAGAGCTACATAGAGATTGAAGAGGTCGGATCCGAGCACCAGGGCATTCAGTGCGCTCCAGATAGAGAGCAAGAGAATCCAGAATACGCATGGCGCACGCACCTCCGGACCGTCGACAGGTTGAACGAACTCTCCACGGGCGAACACACCCGTGGCGCAGATCACCACGGCCGTCGTCATCATCATGGCGGCCGATATGCCGTCGGCCCGAAGCGCGATGCCGAGCGGGGGCGCCCAGTTGCCAACAACATAGATCTGCGACTGTCCGCCTCGAGCGACGGCCACAACGACGGCGGTCGCAATGGCAAATCCGATCGGGAGGACGAGGTAGGCCACACGCTCGATACTGCGACCGCTTACGACAAGCGCGAGCAGAATGCCCGCGACCGGCCACATGATCGCGAGCACGAGCAGATGTCCATCGGCCGTTGTCGTGACTGCTGCTGTCGACATCACGAGCGTCCCCCATCCGCGTGCTTTCTTGCGGAGGTCGCCCCTGTTTCCTCCGCGCGGCCGGCGTCTGACGCGAAAAGGCGCAGTAAAAGCGCAACAGCAAGGGCTGTCGCAGCAAAGGCGACGACGATACCTGTAATGACCAGTGCCTGCGGCACTGGATCGCCGCCGAGGCCTGCCGCCGCACCTCGACGCGCGACGACGCCGAACAAGAGGAACACACCGCTTCCCAGCAGATTGAACGCTAGTACCTTTCGCAGAGGATGCGGATCGACGATGAGGCCGAACAGCCCGAGCCCGACCAAAGCGGCACTACAAAGACCGAACAGCGTCGCCGTGGTCATTTCGACTGCATCCGTTCGGGTGGGCCGGCCGCCAACAGTCCCAGTGTCGCGGCGATGGAGATCACCAAGGCGAACTCGACGACGACAATGAGTGCTTTGGCGTAAGCCGGTGGATACGCAAGAAAGCCAGCCGCGATGAAGAATCCGGCGAGTCCTACAATCAGGAAAAGCGCCGGTCCGGCAACGAGCATCCAACGCAGCGGAGCGCTGTTGATCGGTGGCGTGCGCATAACGCCGGCCATCATGACGAGCAACCACATGACGGCGAGGACGGTGCCGCCCTGAAATGCGCCGCCGGGATATGAGGCGCCTGTCCATGTCATGTAGATTGCGAAGACGATGCCGAACGGCGGCAGAATCTGAGCGAAGAAGACAAGGATGTCGCTCGGCGGCACGTAGCTTTCCAATGACGGCGCACCACCCCACGCGCGATCCGGCGCCAGCGACCAGACGCCGATCAGAGCCAGCAAAAGCACGACCTTCTCGAGAAGAGTATCGAGCGCGCGATAGGCAAAGAGAACAGCGGCGACAGGATTTCCGAGACCGGTCTGATCCAGGTTCTGCATGGCCACAGGCGCGAGAGTGGGAGCGGCGTTGGTTGGTAGTAGAACGACCGCGGCAAGGCTCGCCGAGAACATGGCGCACAGCACAGCCGCTACTGCAGTCATCGGGAAAGAGACGCGCGGACCGCTCACGCCGTCCCCCTTCAAACGCGCGGCGGCGCGCAGGAGCAGCATCCCTGTGATGCCGCTGCCAATTGCAGCCTCGGTCAACGCAACATCGATTGCCGACAGCCGCACCCAGGCAATAGCCATCAGCAGCCCATAGACCACAAAGATGATGGTAGCGATGACGACATCCCGCACCAACATCATCCATGCACCGATACCGACCAGAAGGACGATCAAGCCGATGTCAAATGCAACAGCCATAATCGTGCACTGCTCCTCTAGCGAACGGCACGAACGACGAGTTGCGTGACGATTGCTCCCGATATCAGGGCAAACAGCCAGACGCTGCTCAGCTTGAGCGCCGCGAGCGGCCCCGCCATCTGTGGCAGCAATCCCAGGGTTACGAGACCGAGCCCCAGATTGTCAGCCTTGGTCAGCGCGTGAAGACGCGTCGGCACATCTGGAAAACGCAGCAATCCTATGGTGCCCGCAAGGAAGAAGAAGGCACCGCCGGAAATCGCCAGAACCGTGAAGGCATCCAGAATAATGCTCATTTGCGATGGTCCTCCACCTGAGCAGAGGGCCTACCGTGCAATCCCCCGACAAAGGCGACAGAGGCGAAAGCTGCAAGCAGAGCCAGCATGAGTGCGACGTCGACAATCGGCGGCGCATCCATCGCCACTGCAAGCAACAGCAGCATGGCGACCCCACCAGTACCAATAAGCTGTGCGGCCATCATACAGTCCGCAGCCTGCCGGCTATGGAGAATGCGCACGAGGCCGATCGCGATTGTGCCGAGGATGAAGCACGCGGCGCCAAACAGAAACTCAGGCATGGTGTATCTCCAGGCCAAGTGCGCGCAGGAAACGCTCCTCCTCATCAGCGAGCAGCTGTGCCACTGGCTGATCGACGTCGAGGCAATGAACGACGAGATTCCCATCCACGTCGAAGCCAGCGGGAAGCAGACCCGGTTGCAAACTCGCCATCGTGCAAAATCCGCTTCGCAACGCGCCCATCGGAGATGCGCACCGGCAAACTGCAATGCCGGGCTTGAGCGGCAATCCAGGATCAAGAGCGCGCAACGCGACGTCGAATCCGGCCACGACAGACTGCTGCAGAAAGCGAGCCATCAATCGGGCGATCAGTATCGGGTGCCGCTTGCTCCGTCCCGGCGGCAGGAAGCGCAGGCTTGCCCAACTCGCGCACGCGCTGGCCAGTAGTCCCGCGGGAAGGTCACCAAGCCTGAAGCCGGAGAGGATCAGCCAGAACGCGAGAAAGCCAAGCGCCCGCCTCGGCGCGACAGTAGCTTCCAAGTCCTGGTTCACGGTGCCACTCAACATGGGACACTCATAGATAAATCATGCGGCGGCGACCTGCTCCGATCGTTGAGCTTCCTTCCAGCCGAACCAGGTTACGTAGAGGGTCGGCAGGAAGATCAACGTGAGCAGGGTCGCGACGAGCAGGCCACCCATGATCGAAAGTGCCAAGGGGCCCCAGAATACAGTTGGCGCAATCGGTATCATGCCAAGCACGGTCGACACTGCGGTGAGCATGATGGGCCGGAAGCGCGCGGTTCCCGCATCGACGGTGGCTCGATGGATGTCCTTACCGGCGGCCCTTTCGGCTTCGATCTGACCAACGAGAATGACGGCATTCTTCGTGATCATACCGATGAGCGCGAGAATCCCGAGAATGGCCACGAAACCCAGTGGCTGACCGAACAACAAGAGAGCAGCGACGACACCGATGAGCCCCAGCGGCGCGACGCTCAGAACGATGAAGAGGCGCTGAAAGCTTCCGAGCTGGACCATCAGCACGGTAAGCATGATGAGGATCATCGCCGGCACGATGGCAATAACCGACGCTTGCGATTTGCGACTTTCTTCGACAGTGCCGCCCGTCGCAATGCTGTAGGGTCGCGGGAGCTCCTTAGCCAACGCCTCGATCGTGGGCGCGAGAGCCGTGACGACCGTCTCTGGCAATGTGCCCGGCGTAACATCGGCCTGAACGGTCAGCGTCGGAATGCGATCGCGACGCCAGACCAGTGGAAAGTCCTGCTTGTACTCGAACGTCGCAAACTGACTGAGAGGAACCGTGCGGCCACCCGGCAGTGGCACTTGCAGCGTGCGCAGCGTCGCCAGCGAGACGCGCTGATCGTCGGTCGCACGCGCGACGACGTCGACCAGATAGATATCGTCGCGCACTTGCGTGACGGAAGTGCCGGATATGACGGTGTTGAGCACACCGGCGAGGCTTTGCGAACTCAGCCCGAGCAGGCGCGCCTCATTCTGATCGATACGAACGCCGATCTGCCTTTCCGGCTCGATCCAGTCGAAATTGACGTGCGTTGCGTGCGGATTGGCAGCAATGATCTGCGCAAGCTTGAGAGCAACTTCTCGGATCTGCGCAAGATCAGGACCGCTCACGCGATACTGGATAGGCCAACCGACGGGTGGTCCAAGCTCCAATGGATAGACGCGACTGATCGTATTGGGGAAATCCGCGGCAAGTACGTTCTCCAGCTTCACTCGGAGACGCTCGCGCGCGGCCACGTCCTTGGCCACGACAACGGACTGCGCGAAAAAGTCATTGGGCAATTGCACATTCAGCGGCAGATAGAAGCGTATGGCTCCTCTTCCGACGTAGGTGCTCCAACGCGCGACATCCGGATCATCCTTGAGCACGGCATCGAACTTCCGAGCAGCAGTTTCGCTGGCGTGGATGGACGCATTTTGAGGAAGCCCGAGATCCACCATGAGTTCAGGCCGGTCCGATGACGGGAAGAACTGACGAGGGACTAGTGGAAGCGCCAGGAAAGATGCAGCAAACAGCGCCAAGGTTACGGGGATGGTCACCCACTTGGCGCGTATGGCGGTCTCGAGGAATTGCTGATACCAGCGAATGATCGTGTTGGGCTTCTCCGCCTCGGCCTTGTCTGGCGACTTGAGGAGCGCAACGCCCAGAAGCGGCGCGAACAGAACCGCGACGAACCACGAGACAATGAGCGCGATCCCGACCACAGCAAAGAGCGAGAACGTATACTCGCCAGCGGAACTCGCGGCAAAGCCCACGGGAACAAAGCCAGCGATCGTGACCAATGTGCCAGCCAGAATGGCGAAGGCATAGGTGCGGAATGCATATGTTCCAGCCGCCACCTTGTCGTCACCGAGAGCGAGCCGATTGAGCATCGCATCGGTGGTCGTCATGGCATCGTCGACGAGCAATGCGAGCGCGATGATCAGTGCTCCCAGCGATATGCGTTGCATATCGATGCCGGTGGCTTGCATGATCGAGAACACGATGGCGAGTGTCAGCGGTATGGCGAGCGCGATCACCAGTCCGGGGCGCACACCAAGGCTGATGAAACTCACCGCAAGGATGATCGCGATGGCTTGCCAGAGCGAGGCCATGAACTCGGCGATTGCGCTCGTCACCGTCACGGCCTGATCGGCGACACGGATTGGCTTGATGCCGATCGGCAGCTCGGCGGTGATCTCATTGATTGCGTTTCGTATGTTCCTGCCGAGAGTGAGGATGTCGCCACCATCGCGCATAGCGATCGCGAGTCCGATCGCCGGTGCACCATCGACACGGAACAAGGGTTGCGGCGGATCTGCAAAGCCGCGTCTGATCTGAGCGATATCGCTCAAGCGCAGCATGCGCCCCCCGGCCACGAAGTTGGTCTCCGCCACATCCTGCTCGGAGCGAAACGCACCGGACACGCGCAGCGCGAGCGTCTCGTATCCGGTCTCTATGGTACCGGAGGGCTGCACGACGTTCTGTGCCTGCAGCGCTCCGATGAGTGCTGACCTATCCACACCGAGACCGGCCAATTCCTTCATCGAGAACTCGACGAAGATTTTCTCGTCTTGTGCACCCAGCATCTCGATCTTGGACACATCGGGCACATTCAGGAGCTTGGATCGAATATCCTCGACATAGTCACGCAACTCGCGGTGCGTGAAGCCGTCGGACGTAAATCCGTAGATGATGCCGAAGGTGTCGCCGAAATCATCGTTGAAACCCGGTCCGACAATACCTTGCGGCAGCGTGTGGCGGATATCGCCGATGCTCTTGCGCACGTCGTACCAGATGTCGGGCACTTCATCGGCAGTCGTATTGCCGAGCAGATTGACGAAGATCGTCGTCTTGCCCGCGCTCGTGAAGCTGCGCAGAAAGTCGAGCTTGGGCGTTTCCTGCAGCTTGCGCTCGAGGCGTTCGGTGACTTGCTTCAGCGTATCCTCGACATTCGCTCCAGGCCAGGCAGCCTGAACGACCATAGTCTTGATGATGAAGGACGGATCTTCGCTGCGGCCGAGACGGAAGTAGGCCAAGACACCGGCGATCACCATCGTGATCATAAGGTAGACGATGATCGAGCGGTTCCTCAGTGCCCATGCAGAGAGATTGAACTCGCTCATGGCGTCGAACCGAGCAGCCGGACTGTCTGCCCCGGATGCAGCGCCTGCACACCAGCAGTGACGATGATGTCACCGGCAGTAAGACCGCCGGAAACGGCCACCACCGCCTGGTCGAAGCCTAGTATCTCAACATTTCTTATCGATACCGCATGGCTTGCCGGATCAACGACCCATACAGCAGGCTGACGATTGAACTGCGTCAATGCGGTGGCCGGGATCTCGAACGATGACAGGGCTTCTCGCTCGATACGCCCGGTAACGGTCGCGCCGAGACGCATCGCGGGCGGCGGGTCCGTCAAACCGACTTTCACCTGAAAGGTGCGTGTAACCGGATCCGCCTGAGGCGCGACTTCGCGAACACGGCCGCGCGTGACGACGGACACATCGTCGGCGAGCGCCACTTGCACCTCCGGGCTGCTCGGCGTCGAGCGAATGAGCTGGGCCGGCACGTCGAACACGGCGTCGCGACCGTCCTTGCGTGCAAGCTTGACGATCATCTGCCCGGCCTGCGCGATTTCTCCGGGACCTGGCCCCAACGCCGTGAGCACACCTGGCGCATCCGCCCTGAGCTCTGTGAAGCTCACCCCGTCCTTGGCGAGCTTCAGCTGCGCCTCGGACGCGTCCACTTGCGATTGCGCGGTCTGGAGCGCCTGTGCCGCATCATCATGGTTCGCGCGCGTGGTCCAGCCCTGCTTGAGAAGCGTGTCCTGACGCTCGAAGTGATTGCGCGCCTGCGTGAGCTGCCCGCGCGCTGCATTCAAATTGGCTTGCGCGGCACGCAGCGCATTCAGCTCATTCTGAGGCTCCAGACGAGCAACGAGCTGGCCTGCCTTGACCCAGTCACCAAGACTGACGTCGCTCTCGAGTATCCGACCGGAGATGCGGAAGGCGAGAGATACTTCGTCGTCCGCCTCGATGCGGCCGGTGAACGTGATCGGGGTGGCGCCGACCCTCTTCTCGGCCACCGTCGTGCGCACCGGTCTTGCGTGAGCCTCGGTCGCTTCTACCTCCGGCCGGCAACCAGCCACCATTGCAGGAAGCATCAACAGGAGTGCAGTGCGCCGCCAATCGCACCGAAGGAGGCCGGTCAATATTCGGAGCACGTCTCGCGGGCCGGCGGTCGCGGAGGGCGGGGACAGATACTGCTCCATGAACAGCGGACTCCGGTGATGAAGCAGGATGTCAAAACGCGGACGGAATCATGCGACGTGAGCTGCAATTCTGATGCAGACTGCGTTCGGAGGCGACGTGTGCCTATCAGGGCAAACCCTTGAACACGGCGCCGAGCTCACTGGAGCCATGAATTCCTGACGGTCCGCGAAGTCGCGCCGCCGACGAAGCGGCGACACGACAGCTCGCGCGGCAACCGTCGATCATCGCTCGCGGCTCGCTAGCGCCAGCGCCAGCGCCAACCACATACACGACGCCCGCGATGCCACCAGCACACCCACCTGCGCCGCCTGCGTCGACGGCGGGGCGCCACGACCACGACCTGCGCTTTGTCAAACAGATCGCCAGTTCCCTGCGCTGCGATGGCGCGAGAAGACGGTGGTGCGGCTTGCGCGTCCTGCGACAGAACCCGCCCAAGCATTGAAGTTGCTGCTACTGCGCCTAGACCGAGCACAAGCATCTGCCGGCGATCCATGCATGTCACGGCATCATCTCCCGAAGTGATTGTCACTGCAGGAAAACGTAGTGAATGGCCATCCAGAGAGTACATCCGAGGAAACCCGGAAATCCTGCGAGCAGTCGTCCCTATGGAGATGCCGCGCCCCCTGGTGCCGTCAGAAACTTCCCACCAGAGTACCGAGAACAATGACCGCTGTGAGTGCAAGTAGCGCCCCGACAATCGCCGCCATGATGATATCGAGGTAACCCTCTTTGTGCGTGACACCACACACCGAGAGAAGCGTTACGACGGCACCGTTGTGCGGGAGACTATCGAGCGTACCGGCGCCGATCACGGCAACGCGATGCATGACTTCGGGATTCATGCCGATCTCGGCAGCGAGCTTCATATACGTTGGCCCGAGCGCATCGAGGGCGATGGTCAGTCCGCCTGAAGCCGAACCGGTGAGCGCGGCAAGAATGTTCGTCGCGACCGCAAGCGACACGAGGGGACCGCCACCTATGGAGAGCACCCAGTCGCGAACCTCCGCGAAAGCCGGAAGCGAAGCCACAATGGCGCCGAAGCCGACGAGGCTTGCCACGGACACAATCGGCAGTACGGAGGCATTGGCGCCCGCGCTCATCGTCGCGCGCAGCTCCGGTACGCTGCGGAAGTTAATGGCGATCACCGCAACAATGGCCGCCAGGAGCGCGACGATGACGGACCATAATCCACCGACCGCATACAGCCCGGTCGAGCCCCACTTCGCTTCGGACAGGAATGCCACGTCCATGCGCGGCAGGATCGCGAACGACATCAGAAGATTGGTCACTATGACGACCACTATGGGTAGAGCTGCCAGCACTATGGGAGGCCCGCTCTTTGCTTCGACGCTGCGATGTATCTCGGCCGGATCGAACTCGCGCGCCGTCGTCGCCCGCTCGCGAACGATCGGATCGTCCGCCGCTTGATCGGCCGAGCTCGGATCCTCCGGACCGAAGCCTTCGCCGGCCAGTCGCGCTTTCTGCTCCGCGCGCCTCAGCCACCACATGCCGAACGTCAGCATGATCGCCGAAGCAATGAGGCCGAGGCCTGGCGCTGCGAATGGTGTCGTGCCGAAGAACGGCATGGGAATGGCATTCTGGATCGCCGGCGTACCGGGCACGGCAGACATCGTGAATGTCGAAGTGCCCAGTGCGATCGCAGCCGGCATGAGCCGGCGCGGCACACCTGCCTGCCGGAACAATGCGATACCCATGGGTGCGAGCACGAAGAAAGCGACGAACAGACTGACGCCGCCGTACGTGACAATGGCGCCGGCCAGCACCACTGCCAGGATGGCACGCTGCGCGCCGAGCTTCGCAGTCATGTAGTTGGCAATCGATGCGACCGAGCCCGAGTCCTCCATGAGTTTGCCGAACAGCGCCCCCAGGAGGAAGAGCGGAAAGAACTGCGCGACGAAGTCGGCAGCGTTCGTCATGAATATTTGTGTCCAGCTCGCAAGCAGCGGCTGACCCGAGAAGCCGGCCGCGATCAGGCCGGCCAGGGGCGCAAGAATGAGAATGCTCGAGCCGCGATAGGCGAAATAGATGAGGCCCGCGAGACCGACGAGGATACCGATCATCCCCATTGGTCAACACTCGGCGAGCAGGATATCGAGGTCGGCACTCGAACGGTGCCCGATATCGTCGGCGTGCGCATGGAGGAAGGCATTCGCCGCACGCCGCCCTTCCGCCCGAAGCATATGCAGAAACTCGCGCTCGGCATTGAGCTTCGAAGAATAGCCGAGCTCAGCCATCATCTCGGTCATGATGCGGTGTGTCCGCATCTCCGCCCATCGCGCGCCTTCGCCGCGCCCTGGATCGGCCGCCTGCCGAAGCAGCGCGATCATGCGTAGCTCCTTCATTAGCGGCGCATTGAACGACACCTCGTTCAACCGATTGAGAATGTCGCTTGCCGATCGGGGCGTGCCCCGGCGTTCGCGCGGATTGATCTGGACGAGGATCGTGTCACGCGCATTGCTCTCGCGAACGAGCGGCGTGATCGTGGGATTACCGGAATAACCGCCGTCCCAGTAGGCTTCGCCGTCGATCTCGACAGCCTGGAACATCGTGGGGAGGCAGGCCGAGGCGAGCAGGACTTCCGATGTGATCTCCGGATTTCGGAATATGCGCCCACGCCCCGTTCGTACGTTGGTTGCCGTGATGAACAGCTTGATCGAAGACTGCGCCAGCCGCTCGAAATCGATGCAGTCATCGAGGATACGCTTGAGCGGATTGACGCCACGCGGATTGAGATCGTACGGCGATAGCAGACGTGCCATCAGATCGAGCCCGATGAACACTGGAGAAGCGTCAAGGCTCCAGCGCCCGAGCATTCGATCCAGCGGTGTGCGCTGAAGCGGGCTGAATACGGCCGCTCGGCCCACTTGCTCCCAGTAGGCGTCGAGCGCCGCACGCGCGCCGGCAGCGCCGCCCTCCGTCCAGCCATCCGCCAATACAGCGGCGTTCATGGCGCCGGCAGATGTGCCCGAGATCGCATCGATCTGGAGCCACGTCTCCTCGAGCAGGCGATCGAGTACGCCCCATGTGAAGGCGCCATGCGAGCCGCCACCTTGAAGCGCCAGATCGATGATCACTGTCGCGCGCTGCTCTGTTTGACGGCTCGCGTCAGGCGCGTCCGCAGGATCTCCGGCGACGACACGCGCTGAAGTGAGTGCCTGTCGCTCGGAGGCATCCGACGGCAGACGGTGAAGCGGTTTTTGCGATCCGGCCGGGGGCGTGTTCTGACGCATTCGCTAGGGATTTCGTAGACCGGCTTGCTTGCCGACGCGATCAGCGAACGGATCCGCGGTGCCCGGCTCTGCCGGAACCCACGATGCGATGTTGGAGAGCTGCCACTTCAAACCGAACACCCCAAGAATGGCAGTGAGCAGCGCGGGCAGAACGCTTCCGGAGTGCTCGGCGGGCGTCGGGAGAAGTAGCTGCCCGCCGATGACGACGAGCGCCGCACCGCCAAATGCGGAAGCGACGACGATGAAGATATCGAAGAACCTCAGTGCAATGGTCGCGCCTGCGACGCCGCCGATTGCCGCGAGAACCGTACCGGACATGCCGGATATCAGACGGTCCATGCCGAAGACGGTCAGCAGCGTCAGAACGAGAGCCGCGCCGCCCATGAAGCCCACGAGCGCGCGCCGATAGTGTTCGAGCGCGTACGCGGCCGTCGCGGCAGCAACTGCAAGCACAATAGCAAGAGCGACGGTGGCGAAGCCGACGTTTCCGGTGAGCCACCGGCCAAGCAAGAATCCGATCTCCAGACCGAACAGCCCGTAGAGGAGCGGCAGCCACGCATAGAACATGAGAAGACCGAAACCCATGATCCCGATGCCGCAAAGGATGAGCAGAACCGCGAACGAGAACAGCATGTCTCATCCCCTCCAGGTCGGATGCCTTACAGGTTCAGGCAGGCGATCCAGCCGCTCGGCTGGTCATATGCGCTACGTGCTCACAATAGTGAGGACTGCGTTCGCGCTCCTATCGGGGGAAGCCCCCAATCGTCGTCGGGGCGGCCCTTAGAGGCAGGCCCTTTCGAAAGAGATCGAAATTCCGCTGAGCACACCGCGTGCGAGAACGCAGCACAAGTCACGCTGTGCACTGTCGTCGCGATGGCTTTGCGGGTTTGCTCGGTCGCGATGTCAGCGACCGGCCCAAGGGTTCATGTTGATGACATGAGCGAGCGACGCGAACGGCTTGCTGCACGTCGCGTGATAGTCTCCGGTCAATCCCTTGAAGCCATGCGGATCGTTTCGGAACTCGATGCGTGTCACGCGCTGTTCCTTCGCAATGGGCTCCTTGCACGCCCGGCACCACCGCTGGCCGTGGGGACCTTCATCGAACGCTGATCCATCGAGTGGCATAGTGGTTTCCCCCCAATTTCCGCCCCCGCCACTTTAAATACTGCATCTACGGCCCCGGGTCGCCAGGGCGACGGACACTTTGCCGCAAGATTCCGCATTCGCGCGGACGCAAATCGAGCGGCACGGCCGACAATTTTGTCCTTGAGCATTGTTCACGCCGGTCTCGGCGTCGCGGCAGGCGCGGATCGGCGCAACTCGCACGCCTATGGCCTGCGCCGATGCACGACGCTGCGCACTAAAATTTCGACTGGCCTCAGGCTATGCCGGACTGACGTGCTTGCGCAGCCGGAACGCAAGCAGGCAGAGCAGGATGCCGTAGATAATGGCGTAGCTGGCGATGACCAGAACGAGCGCCAGTGCCCCCGTGCCGGGGCGCGCGATCAGGAGGGCGCCAAAGAGCACCGAAAGGGCGCCGGTCGCGACGAGCAGCCACGTGTCGTCGAGTTCGTTGCGCATGGCGATGGCTCCGACAATCTGCAGGATGCCCGTCGCAATGGCCCAGATCGCGATGCAGAAGAGTAGAACGAGGCCCGTGATGCCTGGCCAGAGCAGAGTGATGATGCCGGCGGCGATACCGAGCAGACCTACGATCGCAAGCCACCAGCTGGATGCATACTCGCTACCACGTATGGCGGCCAGGACCGCGAATGCGCCATCGGTGAGCACGAAGATTCCATAGAGAACGACCAGCGTGACGAGCGTCACGCCAGGCCAGGCCATCGCGAGAACGCCGAAGACTATGGCCGCTATGCCCCTGAGCAGGATGAGCCACCAGTTATCGGCAAGCGCCTGGATCCTGGATCGCAATGGATGGCTGGTGTGGTGGACAACAGGTGCACTACGCATGATCGACCTCCAATTGACGGCGCGACTCACCGCGCAAATTTGCATTGCCAGCGTCAGCGAGCGGCTCCTGGCGCTCCCTGACTTCTGCAAGATCCCGCTCGAGGAAGTAGTTCAGGAAGGTGCGAACGATGGCGATTACGGCGAGGCGGCCGATGTCGTCCCACGTTGGAGCGATGGACGTTTCAATGATGTCGGCGGCAAGCTGAAAGGTTAGTCCTGCCACGAGCCAGCGTGCATAACGCAGCCAGACATCACGCCTCTGGTGACCTGTCGGCGATGAAAGCAACAGATGCACGCCGCGAATGAACGCCTCGATCGTCCCGACCAAAACGATGAGAAGCGCCATCGCATCGATGAGCGAGACAGAGTAATGCGATGCGACGGTGAGCCACTCCTGCATAATGGCGACCATCCTCCGGTTGAGCAGCTCGGCGAGCGCATCCGCTCAGCCGAACGGGCCGATCTGAAACGCCATGCTGACGATTGCAAAGATACCGATGAGAAGCAGGAGGATGGCCGTGATCAGAATCATGGACGGCGGGAAATGACTTTCGCCGTGGATGAGTCCTGCTTCCGTCATCGCTTTGCGCTCTTCGCGCAAACCAAGCATGAACTGCACGTGATAAACGATCCCCACGATCAGCATACCAATTCCGAGCGCGACAAGTGCCATGCCGAAGTTTCGCGCGGGCGCCGCATTGGTCAGGAGATCCTGATCGCGGAGCTTCTGGAACACCTGGAAGATCGTGAAGCCGAACGAGATCAGCGACAGTGATGTGCGGATCACCGACATCAGCGTGCGATCTGCACTCATGCGCGTGCGTTGGAAGGACATGCCCGTTCGACGCATCGACATCTCGGTGCGATCCGTCGACATATCGGTCCGCTGTGTCGAGAGGTCCGTGCGGTACTCCGAGAGCGACGTCCGATGCTCGGACAAAGCGGTGCGATGTGTCGACAGATTCGTGCGGTGCTCGGAATACTGGGTCGAGGCTTGATCGGGATGAGAAGCATCGACAGTCGGCACCGGCGGTACAGGCTTCTCGGAGATCCGCTCAGGCCGCTCGATGTGCGCTTTTATAGTCGACATGCGCATCCAGTCTCCGTCGCTATCGGCAGGTCGATGCCGCGCTGTCCGAATTTCGCATCATGCTACCCAAGTGTGGTTCGCGCCTCACATCGGGAGGCACCCTAGAAATGATTGATAGAACTCGCACGGATCACCCGGCGGCGTGGTGTGGGCAATCGCTGCCCTTCGCGACAGCTTCATCCCGCCTCATCTCGGGGTTCCTTCCGTCGAGGATCAGTACTTTTCCCGACTTCTTCAGAAGCAAAATATTCGTTAACTCATTGGATCGTTCGGGGCCGAGGGAGCTCGGGGGGCATGGCTGAAACGCCAAACATACTCTTTGTCGCGCTACTGCTGTCCGTTTTGAACCTGGGGGTGGTGAAAATTGCCGTCTGGTTTGCAAGCCTGCTTTTTGCACCGTAACCCTCCCTCCACCATAAATCCCCAGCATCCATCGCGCGGCCCAGAAATAATTTTCTGTGCACGCCCGGAGACGATCACTTCCCGCGCTCGAAAACCGCTCCGAGTTAGAATTCCGAGAATAGGAATAAAGGCCTATGTTTAGTAGCGATAAGAAATGTGATAGAAACTCATTCTTTTAATATCCAGCTAAGTCATATATAAGACATAATACGGCGCACCATCGCCGACGACTTTGCGATACGGGGCCGCCAGCGCGCGTACTTGCCGACCCTGCCGGGACTAAAAGCTGGAAATAATCTCGAAGAAAGCTCGGGATGCAGCATCTAACCGAAGCGAACAAATGGGTGGGGGGAGCCCAGATGAGACGCCAGCCGACGTCTATATGGCGCCGAAGCCTGGAGCGGCTTCCGCGCCCGGTCCGTGCGCCGCTCCTTACATCGCTGGGCTATCTTCTGGGCGCCGAAGCCGCTTTCCTCGTCGGTACGCTCTCCGACCAAGTCTTTGCGCCTTTCTGGCCACCGAACATTATTCTGTTCTGCGCCCTCCTAGGCGCACCGTACACACGCTGGTGGATTTTCATTCTGGCTGTTCTGCCGGCTCATGTTATCGCCGAGCTTCAGATCGGAATGAACTGGCCACAGTTGATGGTGGCATTCCTCACCAATTGCGCCATCGCGGTACTCAATGCGGCTGCCATCAAATGGGTACTCGTTTCGCCCCCTTGGCTCAGCTCATTCCGCCGAACCACAGTCTATATCATCATCGCTGCGGGGATCGGCCCCGCGATCGTCGCGTTTTTTGGAGCCTATGTCAGGCCCTTTGGCGGCGCGCCGCCGGATAATTATTGGACGTTCTGGCTCGAGTGGTACGCGGCCAATGCATTGGGAAATCTCACGCTCGGACCTGTGCTGCTTGCTTTCTTTGGGGCGGGCGGCGGCGAGGCGTGGCGGGTTCTCTCGCGCGAGCGCTGGATGGAGGCCGCACTCGTGTCGATCGGCCTGCTGGTCTCTTGCGCGATTGCGAGCAAGGCATCGATGCTGAGCGGTGGCGTTAGCTTCTTGCCCGCGTTGCTTTACCTTCCGCTCCCGTTTGCCCTCTGGGCGACCGTCCGGTTCGGCATACGCGGGGCGAGCCTGGCGATCCTGATCATCACGCTCACATCAATCTGGCTGAACCTGAGCGGTCCCACGGTGTTCACCGCAGCGACCCCCGAAGACAACGTGCTCGCCCTCCAGCTGTTCTCGATGGGCCTCGCTGTGCCCGTGCTCTTGCTTGGCACGTACGTCGACAGTGCGAAACGCACCGAGAGGCGGAGCCGCGAGTTGGCCCGCATGGTCCTTTGGTCGCGAGAGGAGGATTGGCGCAAGACGGCGAGAGACTTGCACGAGGGCATCTGCCAGGATCTGGCCGCGATCAATCTGAAGGCACAGCACTTATTCAAGAAGCTGCCTCCCGAAACGCGAGACGAAGCGGAGGAGATCGAGGCCGATCTGCAGGCAGCTATTAGAGTACTGCGCACGGCAGCGTACAGCATGTATCCACCCCTCCTGGTCGAAGCCGGACTTCAGCCTGCGCTTCGTTCGTTTCTCAGAACCTTTTCGGACCGGAGCGGAATTGCAGTGGAGCTCAATATATCGGACAGCATAGCAAGGCTGGCACCCGATACCGAGAATGTCGTCTTCCGCATTGTTCAAGAGGCATTGACGAACATCGAACGCCATTCGAATAGCACAACCGCGCAGATTGTCCTGGCGCGGAGCCGAGCCGAGCCTAGTGAGCTGATTCTACAGATCGAGGATCCAGCGGCCAGCAATCGACAAGGCGGAAGCATGCTGTCGCGCCTCAGGAGCATCGCGCCAGCACCGGTCACCAATGGCCTCGGCGTCGTTGCGATGACCGAACGCCTTCACCGCCTGGGCGGGCGCCTCAGCATCTACTCGGCCGATGGATCGACAATTGTGGAAGCGGTATTTCGAGATGCGCCGGAGGGAGCGGGCCTTCTCAACACCTCTAAGGCTCGACAAGCCTATTCCGGATCGCGTACCGCACGAGCGCGGCGGTCGAGTCAAATTTGAGCTTGTGCATCACGTTGGACCGGTGCGTCTCCACGGTCTTGATGCTGATATTGAGAACGCTTGCGATCGCCTTGTTGCTGTGACCTTCGGCAATCAGCTGCACGATGCCGCGTTCGCGACTCGTCAGGACGCCTTCGGTCTTTGACTTCATGAGATAGGCATCGAGAATTCGGTCGGAGGCCTTTCCTGTGAAGAAGGAGCGCCCCACGGCCAGCGCCTCCACGGCCGAATACAGATGCTGCTCGGCGTCGGACTTGAGCAGATAGCCACGCGCGCCAGCTTGAAGTAGATCCTGCAGCAGTGTCTCATTGTCGTGCATCGTGAAAATGAGAACCTCTACGGTCGGCGCGCGCATCTTGATCTGGCGAGTGGCCTCTACGCCGTTGATCAGTGGCAGCGAGTAGTCGACTATCGCAACGTCCGGCTTGTGTGCGATCGCCTGCGCGATGGCCTTCCTGCCGTCGCCTGCTTCAGCAACGACGCTCCAATCAGCGCGCGCTTCGAGCAGTCGCCGCAGTCCGGCGCGAACGACATCGTGATCGTCGGCAATAAGAAGACGCACCATGATCGCTCCACTTTGCTGCGTCGAGCCCCATGAGCTGGCAGGTACACCGCGGTGAAGCGGGCCGTATTTCGCAGCGTAGATTAGCTGAACCAACGATCAAACGCTTCGCCTTGAACAGGCTTAATGGAGCAGCATTTTATATGAACGCAGTTCCATCGCTGCCGACTCTCGGCGCACTTGAAATCCTACGTTCACGAAGAATGGGACAGGTTGCTATCGGTGATTACCCTGTCTCGTCACCGCCAGCGCCCTATTTGCATATGCGAGAAAATGCACCGCGGCAGCGCTGCCAAGCCAGCGGTGGGGAGGGGCCGCGCCGAAGCCTCCCCCGAAGCTTGGCGCGGCCCAGCAAGATTGGGACAAGCCCTGACGACCGTGCCGGGCTGCCCAATCCGTGACCTGGATCCTGACGGACAGCGGCGGTCACACACCGTTAGATGCCAGCACAGCCCGTCGCTGCCCACCCCCGTTTCAGGGGAGAGTTGGAGAACAGGCCGCAACCGCGGCATCATGGGATGAGGTGCTGGCGCAGCGCTTCGGCAACTGTTTGCGTACGATTACGGGTCCCAAGCTTCTGCTGCGCCTTCTTGAGATGACTACGCACCGTCTCCTCTCCCAGCGACAGTGCCTCACCGATCTCCGCCACCTGACGGCCAAGCGATGAAAGCCGCAGCACGGCCAACTCCCTCGGCGTCAGGCGCGTTTTCCTGGGAACGCGTCTTGCGTCAGGCGTGCCGAGCTGCTCGAGGCGAAGCGCGGTGAAGTTCGCTGCGAGGAAGATGATTGCCCTACTCTCCTGGTCGCAGCACTTACTGAGCGGCTTGGGGGACCAGAAGGCCACGATCCAGCGCCGCCCGACGGGACATGTAAGCCCATCCCGCATACCGTATTTGAACGCGAGGTCGTAAGGCCACCGGTCGATCCCGATGGGCTCCAGCATTCGGCGGCTCTCTGTCCACGTAAAGGGTGCGAGGCTGGTGCGAGCCATCATGAGATCCTGGTCGGCGTACGTCTGGCATAGGTTGGCGTACTCCTCCCACCAGCCACGCGGCACATCCTCCGACAGAAACACCGTCTCCCCGAGCCGCGCCGTCAGCCAATCGCGCGACTGAACAGGAATGCGCGCGGCGCCGAGCACCTTGAGTGGTGTTCGGCCGTTGATCGCCGTGCCGAGCTTGGCGAGGACGTCTGGAGGCGCATCTAGCTCGCTCATGCGTGCTGCGAACGAGAATACATTCTCGAGCAGAGCTACGTCGATGCTCGGTCTGTCATGTTCGACTTCACGAAAGCCCACCGAATGTGCCCCAATGGATTGCTTCGAGTATGTGAGCAGCATGACATCTAGAACAGCCAGCCGGCATCCGTAGAAACCCGCGAAGCTTGAACTCCAAGCGCAAGGCGAGTGAACCGTCGCTCGAGCCACCGCACTTGAACAGAAGCCTGAACAAATCCCAGATATCGCTTATTTCCGCCGTTCACTGAACGACCCTGAATAATCAGGAACCAGTTTGCATATCGAGACAATTACGATCAATTAACCATTGTCGATATTTCCGCGAGTTAACCATATCAGGTTCACATAATAGGGTTTATCCTGAGTTCGAAATCGCGCTTCTGCGGATAAAGTGTTTCGGGGTCGTCCTGGAGATCTGATTGCCGATTTCACGTTGACGCACATCAGGTGTTAAGCCGATTCCGCAGCTACAAGGAAGCATATCTACTTCCCGAGGGGAGATACGCCGCCGGCTCTGCAGGAGTTCAAACCGTGCCGTACGCGGTTATTATTTTAACCGTAATATCAGCCATTTGGCCATTTTCGCGGCCAGCAATGGCGGATGTCAAAACGCGCATCCTGCTCCTATACCCTTACAATGAGACGTTTCCAGCGAGCACCCAAGCCGGGGACGCGACTCGGCAACGCTTGGCGGAACACTACGGCAACAACGTAGATATATATTCTTTTTTCCTGGACCTCGCCCGCTTTCCCGATGAATCGCATAAGCGGCGAGTAGCGGATTACCTCGCAGCGAAATACAAACTCAGCCAACCGGATCTGATCGTCGCACTGGGGGAACCGACACTGGAATTCACGCTGAGTTATCGGCACGCATTCGGCGCAGATAAGCCCATCGTGTACTGCTGTGTTCCGACCAGCAGCGCAAAAGCACTAGAACCAGAGATCAACATCTTTGGTGTCGTGAGTGACTTCGATGTCGGCAAGACCATGGACCTCGCGCTGCGGCTTCAGCCGACCGCTCAACATCTCGTGGTGGTCTCAGGCGGCTCAGATCTCGACCATCGGTGGATTCAGCACGCACGAACAGCACTCACTTCGTACGAAGCGCGCCTGAGCACCGCTTATCTTGTCGGCTTGCCACCTCCGGAGCTCCTGCGCAGAATCTCGGAAGCCAGCCGCAATACGATCATTCTCGTGCTCGCGTACTTCAAGGACAATAAGGGCGAGAGCTACATTCCGAAGGAGATTGCGGCCAAGGTCGCGACCGCTGCTCCCGCGCCGAGCTACAGCATCTTCGGTACGATGCTCGGTGAGGGCATCGTGGGCGGCTACATGGATACGTTCGAAGCCGCAAGAAAGCTAGCCGCAGATGTCTCGTTTCAAGTACTGGCCAGCACCGATCGGAGTGCCGTTCCAGCACTGACGACGACAGATCACGGATATCGCGGGGACGCACGCCAGCTCGAACGCTGGGGCGTGCTGAGAAGCGCGCTGCCAGCGGGCACGACGGTGAGCTTCGAGGCCTCGACGTTATGGGACAGCCACCGTAAGGCCGTCCTCGGGATACTTACCATCTTCGGCGCCGCGCTTCTCGCACTCGCCATTTTGCTGGTCCAGATAGGCAGACGGCGGAAAGCGGAGACCTACCTGAAGGATAGTGAAGAGCGCCTGAATTTCGCAGCGGCCTCCGGGGGTATCGGCCTGTGGCAGTACGACATCGGCAATAGCGAACTCTGGTCATCCGAGCACTGCCGCACGATGTTCGGACTGTCGCCGGACTGCCCGTTGACCACCGACGTCCTGCTGCGTCGCGTACATCCGGCAGATCGGCATATTGCCTCAGCGTCGATCCGCGCGGCCACATACGGCCTGCTCGCCGAAACCATGATCGAGTTCCGTATCGTGAGGCCGGATGGGCAGGTCCGCTGGATTCAGGGACGTGGTCACAGCACGTTCGACAGCCACGGCAACGCCATCCGCGTCAGCGGCATCTTTCGTGACCTGACGGCCTACAGGGCCGCCCAGAGGGAGGCGAAAGATCTCTCTCAGCGCATCCTGAGCATTCAGGACGAGGAACGCCAGCGTATCGCGCAGGAACTTCACGATTCGACGGCCCAGCATCTGGCCGCGATCAATCTCAACCTGATGGCGCTCCGCGGCGCGAGCAATCCCGCGGAGAAGACCGTTCCATTGTTCGCAGATATCCAGGGCTCGCTGATTGCGGCGATGAACGAGCTGCGGACATTCACCTATCTGCTCTATCCGCAGGATATCTCGCGCGATGGACTGCTGGAAACGCTTGGACGGTACATCGCAGGCTTCAGCCGGCGTACTGGGCTCCAGGTCAAGCTGCGGATCACAGAGAATCTCGAAGACCTTTCGCCAACGATCCAGCATTCCGTGATGCGTATCGTTCAGGAATCTCTGGCCAACGTACACCGCCATGCGTCGGCATCCCGCGTCACGATCAAGCTCCTGCGCAGTGCCGATCGCGTACACCTACTGATCGCCGACGATGGCGTCGGACTGAAGCATTCACCAACCATGGGCGACGAAGAGAATTCGGCCCTTCCTCTGGGGGTCGGCATCCCGGGGATGGCCGCGCGCGCCCGACAGCTCGGCGGAAGGCTCGACGTTCGGAGCAAGCCTACGGGCACACTCGTGCACGCGGTTCTGCCGCTTGACCTTGTGCATGAAGTCGCCCTGCCCAGAACTGCCACCATCGACCCGCAGAATGGCGTTCATCGTATCGCCGAGCATAGAGTGTCAGGAGGCCGTGCAGGCACAGCGAGTACGGATCCGAACAAGACACGGCGTTGGGCAAAGGTGCAACAGCAGCAGCATCAACATTGATGTGTCTGACGCTGAACGCAGCTTGCGCTGCCGTACTTCCAGTAGCTGGCGCTGATCCGCACGCGCGTGCGTCGTGCAGCTACGCCCGTCAGGGTTGCCGGCATCAAATTTAAGCACTCGTCCCGATATCTCCCACTGCACCCGTGGGCGACGCTTAATCCTGCCCGGTAGCAGGCGACGAACCTCCGACAATTATCGCGCTCGGGCCGACACTGGTCCCTGAGAGCGCCGCCAAAGAAGAGGATGGCTCAATGGCCAGCAACATAGTTTCCGCAATCTCAGAGTTCTTGACCCCCGACATACTAGGCAAAATCGCAAGCGCCTCGGGCCTGGATCGCGTGATGACGCAGAAAGTCGCCGATGCGGCGGTCCCGACATTGCTCGGCAGCTTGGCGGAACTCGCAAGCAAACCCGGCGGCGCACGTCGGCTGATGAGCGTTGTGACGGATCTGCCCGCCGATGCGCTGGAGAACCTCTCGAGCAGCCTTATCGGTCCCGCACAGTCCGCCTCGCACGGCAATGTTCTTCTGTCCTCTCTGCTCGGCGGCAGTACGCCGAATCTCCTAGCCGCCGGCATCGGGCGCTTCCTCGGGATCAATGCGAATGCCATCCAGACCGTGTTGGGGCTCGTTACGCCGCTGGTGCTGGGTTGCCTCGGGCGTGTGCAGCGCGCTCAAGGCCTCGACACCGACGGGCTCGCGCGTCTTCTGACTGATCAAAAGGACAACATCGCCAATGCAATGCCAGAGGGTCTATCGAGCCTTCTCGGAGAGAGCACGCGCACAGCAACTTCTGGAGGACCGCAACCGGTCACGCGCACCGCGGCGCGAGTGGAACCTCCGGCCGCCCCCCCCATCACGTTCCGGAGCCGATACGCTGAAACGTGCAACCTGGCCCTACTGGGCATTTGCGCTCATCGCACTGGGCGGCCTCTTGTGGTCGTTCCTGCCGCGCGGAGACAACGCAGTCGAACAAGCTTCCGTTACGCCGACACCGACGCGAGAGGCGTCGATGCCGGTATCTGGCTCCGACCTCAAGACGGTGTACATCACCCGCCCCGCCGCGAACTGGGTATCGATCGGCGCGTCCCCCAACGACTATGTCGATCGGGAAATATACAACGCACGCGGCGAGAGCCTCGGCACCGTGCGCGATCTTCTTGTTGCCCAGGATGGCAGAGCCGCTGCCGCCGTCATTCGCGTGGGCCGTTATCTTGGCATCGGCGAGAAGGATATCGCAGTGCCATTCACCGCAATTCGCGTAGAGCAGCGCAACGGCAATCCGCACATGGTTATCGACCTGATGAAAGATGCGCTGCAATCCGCACCGGCTTACGAGAGCCTCCCAGCAGCCAAGCAGTAGCTGCCAACTGACAGGTGGCGGCGCAACGCCCGCCGCCACCTGCTTTTGCAGGGCCCCGACGATGACAACCGACATTGCTCGACGCAGCCTCATATTTATCGTCGGTCACGTCGCATTCATCGTGTTGGCGGTCGCGATCTCCGGCGCCGACTGACACATTCGGCCGCATCGAGAGCAGGCTTCGCTGTCAAGCGCAGCATCACGCGAGAGTATGGACGAACGCGCACCGCGCGCAGGCTGCCGCTCCTTGTTCCGCCGCTTCTCCAGGAGATACCCGAGCCCATTTTGGGGTTATCCCTGATGGGAGTCACCATGAGGTCACCTCACAATACATGCGCTTGGATCGACGTCGATCCGATGTGTATGGAGTACGACATGATCACCAATCTAACGCGAATGATCGCTGCAGGTGTGCTGGGTGCGGCTGTTCTCGGTTCGGCGGCAGTCGCTCAGGAATTCGACAACAAGAAGTTCTTCAACGAGCTTACGAGTCGCGGCGTGAGCACCGGAACTCTCGATCCGGACAAGTTCTTCGAAGAGATGCGCGCAACGGGCGCAAGTGCCCAGGCGCCCTTCTCGGCGGAGAGATTCTTCCAGGAACTCCAGGCGCGCGGCGCGTCGACGCCGGTCGGCTTCGATGCAAGGCGCTTCTTCGACGATCTGGCCGCAACAGGCGCGAAGGCACCGGATATCGTCAAGTAGAGTCATCGCACGACGACGACCAACTGGAGTTGCGGCGGTGCGAGGCATCAATCCGCGCCGCCGACGCTCGTTGCCAGCCTGCCACGCACGTTTGCGTATGGCGGTCGCGCCAGCATCTTCTCTCCGAGGAGTACAGGTTATGGGACTGCAATCACGCTGGCCAAAGCGCTATGCCGCAACTGCACTTGCCTTGCTAATGACGCTTCCCGCCCTCTCCAGCAGCTCGGCCAACGAGCAGCAGAAACTGCGCCACTCATTCGCTGAGGCCATAAAGAAGGCTTTGCCAAGCGTCGTCGGCATCCAGGTCAAAGGCGAAGAGCACGTCGAGGAAACGAACGCATTCTTCAACCATCCGGTGACGTTCACCGAAGGCAAAGAGCCACCCAAGGGCAAGACGCGTACGGTTGGCTCGATCGGCTCCGGTGTGATCGTCGCGGCGACCGCCACCACGGGCCTGATCGTTACCAATTTTCACGTCATCGAGGGTGCAGATCGCATAGGCATCAGACTGAACGACGGCCGAGCATTCGAAGCCAAGCTCATTGGGCGGGATGCGGCAACGGATATCGCCGTCCTTGCACTGGAAGCTCCGCGGCTCGCACCTATTCGTCTCGGAACGCGCGCGCCGCTGCAGGTCGGCGACCTAGTCATCGCAATTGGCGCGCCGCTCGGACTTGAGTCGACGGCGACGCTCGGGATGATCAGCAATTTGTACCGATCATCCGTCCACTATCGGAACTTCGAGGGCTACATTCAGCACGATGCCTCGGTCAATCCCGGCAATTCCGGGGGCGCGCTCCTCAATGAGGACGGCGAGCTGATCGGCATCAACACCGCCATTAAAAGCCCGAGCGGCGGCAACGTGGGTCTGGCGTTCGCGCAGCCCGTCGGCCTGGCCATGAAGATCGGCGACCAGATCATCAAGAACGGGCGAGTTCTCCGCGGAGATATCGGCGTCTCATCGTCGGATGTCACGCCAAGAATTGCCGCGGAGTACAACCTCGATATCTCACAGGGCGCCATGCTTACCCGGGTTGCTCCGGGCTCTCCTGCGGAAAAGGCCGGACTAAAAGTCGGCGATGCGGTGATCGAGGTCGGCATCTTCAAACCCGATACATTCTCGGCGAAGGCCGACGCCATGATGGTGCCGATAATCTCCGGGCGCAATCTCGAGGCGGCACTCGGCATCCATGGCGTCGGCGACAAGCTGCTGCTGAGATTTCGACGCGGCACCGAAACCGAGCTTTCCGAAGTCCAGTTCGGCCCGCTTCCGGAGCCAAAGCGATACGAAGCGCCCGCAAACTCCGGTCGCTTGCGCGGGCTCGTGGTCACAGAGCTTGGACCGCAGAATCCCAAGTTCGGCGAAGTGAGCGGCGTGCTTGTGGTGGATACCAAGTCACGCTCGGCATCGGAATTTGCCGGCTTCCTGCCGAACGACATCATCACGCACGTGCATACCCGCATCATCCGGACGCCCGAGGATCTGTTCGAGCTCAGTGCGGATAGTACGGAGGCTCCTGAGATACGCCTGATCCGGGGCGATACGCCGCTGCGTTTCAAGCTGCCATTCTGAGGCGTAAAGCGCGCTCGGCCAGATGCTGTGGCGCGCATGGGCATATGACGAGGTGCCTTTCAGGGTTGCCCCCGATAGCTGCGCGGTGGCTCACGACTGAAGATCGATACCGAACCGGTCGATGCCGTACGAAGTCCGCGAGACCAACGACAATCGCGGAACGATCGTCCCTAGCACTGCCGGTCGCAGTGACGAAAGCGCATGCCCGGCCGGAGACTGCCGAAACGCAGATCCCCATTTTTCGCGAGAGCCCCGCGGCCGGGCATGAGATAGCGGAGGTCGAAAAAATGAAAGTGATCAGCGCAGCTCTCATTGCTATTGGCTTGCTCGCGGTCTCGTCGTTCGATCCATTCAACGACCCGCGCCTGGCATTGCCGCGTTCGGCGGATACTCAACAATCGATACTCATGACGGGCAATGCCGTCGTGGCTCAGGCGCCCGGCACATGCTGCAACGACGATTTCCGTCAGGCACTGCCATTGTCGGAGTCACCGGTTGATCCGCAGGTCGCCAAACCGTAGTGCGTCGACCGTTGAGACACAGCGGCTTCGGCTGCGCGAGTAAATTTGATGTTCCAGGTCGGCTGACGGCCATTGCCTACAGGCAGATGCGTCGTCAGCCCTTTAGCATGGTGGAAACGTGATGGCATCGATCGGTCAGATTGTCGTTTGGATTGTGATCGGACTGATCGGGGGGAGCCTGGCCGGGTATATTATCAAGCGTGACCGAAAGGGGTTCGGCTTGATGCAGAATCTGGCGCTGGGCCTTATGGGAGGCCTGGCGGGAGGTTTCCTGTTCCGCATGTTCGGTCTGTTTGAGCAACTCGACCGCTATGCCGTCTCGCTACGCGATGTCACTTCCGCGCTCGTCGGCTCACTGCTCGTGCTGGCGGCGCTTTGGTACTGGGGCCGGTCTCAGAGCCTGAGCTGATCGGCGCGGGGGCAGGGCCTTTCATTTCCTTTCGAGCTCATGCACGTGAGACCACGCTTCGCCCGGTGATGCGTCGAGAAGCACGCTGCAGCGCTGCAGGAAGAAGCGGGCGGGTGGATCGCGCGGCGCAATTTGCTCGAAACAAAGGCTGGCACCTGCAAAGTCCTTCGATCTCCAGCAATCAAGGCCATCCGCATAGGTCTTCATCATAGATTGGATCTCGCCGGTGATCTCGCCGGCAATCCCCATCGGCTCGTAGATGCGTACAGGGCTCGATCGCCCGACGACCCGGATGGTGTCGATCTCACGCCACGCAACGGCCGGCCCCGCGAGCTGCACGGTAGCTTCCGAAGCGAGTATTTCGGTCCCGTAGAATTTGTTTGCTCCCTCGATGCGCGATGCCAGATTCGCGCTGTCGCCGACGACGGTGTAGTTGAAGCGTCGCTTCGAGCCGATATTGCCTACAATCCCCGTGCCGGAATGGAGGCCGATGCGCTGCTCGAGTGAGCGACCTCGCACCGCGAGGCCTGCCGCATTCATCTCACTCAATCGCGTGCGCGCTGTCATAGCCGCCTTGACGGCATTGAGCGCGTGCTGCGCGTCATCTGCGGGAGCGCCGAATACGCCGTCGATCGCGTCACCGATGTATTTGTCGATGAAGCCTTCATGCGCCATGACGATATCGGTCATGGCGGTCAGGTACTCGTTCATCAGGGTCACGAGTTCCTGCGGCTCGAGATCCTCGGAGAGTTTGCTGAAGCCGGCAAGATCGGACCGGTACAACGTCACGATGCGCCGCTCGCCACCAAGTCGAAGCCTCTCGGGGTGGCGTGCGAGTTCCTCGACGATGCTGGGTGCCATGTAGTGGCTGAAGGCCTGGCGCACGCGGTTGCGTTCGCGAGTCGTGTGAAAATAGAAGAAACCCGTGCAGAAAATGTAGAGGCCGGTCAGAGTGAAGGCCGGAAATGATGGGTCGAGAAGCGAGCCCGTGGATGCGCGCGCCCACCAGGCAATCGACAGCACGGCGATCATTGTCGCAGCGCCCATGACGGCACCCAGAACCGGACCTGACCGCAATACGAGTATGGCCAGCAGAAGACCGGCCAGGGTCGTGAACACCACCTCCAGCCCCGTGGAGAGATCCGGCCGATGCAGCATGTTGCCGGCAATGATCTGCTCGATTGCCTGGGCATGAATCTCGACACCGGCGACGACCGAGCCAAGCGGCGTCGCGCGGAGATCGAACAGGCCCGGAGCACTCGTGCCGACGAGCACGATGCGGTCCGCGATTTCCTCGCGCGCCACACGATCCTCAAGCACGTCGACGGCAGAACGGAAGCGGTTCGGATCATGCGGTGTGAAAGACAGCCACATCTGTCCGGAATGGTCCGTCGGCACGAGATACTTACCAATGCGCACCGAAGTGATCCCCGTCTCGCCGACGAAGGGGGTCTCTCCACTTGCCGTCGAGGAGCGCACCGCAATGGTATTCGTGCCGGTCGCAAGACGCATCGTCTCAGCCACGAGCGACGGCGCCAGCGCGCTGCCGAGCCGCACCAGCATCGGCACCTTGCGCACGACCTGATCGTGCTCCGGAAACCAGTTGAGGACACCGAGCCCGGCTGCCGCCTCCTGCAGAACCGGCGTGTTGCCCGTCACTGCCGGCAGAAAGGGGCAATGCCGCCCTGGATCCATGCCGAGCAAGGCAAATCCGGCCTTCGACACGTTCGGCGCTTCGGGTGTGCCCCCTCGCCCGATGAGACCAAGCACGACGGAACCCGCCTCCAGTGATCGGGAAAGCCGTTGTTCGCCGGACGGTAGAGCGGCCAGTTTCTGAACGAAAGGTTGCATATCCGGCGCCGATCGGATCGCGGGCGGGAGCGCAGACAACGCGTCCGGCTCGGTGCTGGCCAGCACGATATCGAAGGCAATGACCTTGGCGCCGCGCGCCGTGAGCCGCTCGACCAGATCGGCGAGTATGTCTCGTCGCCAGGGCCACGCGCCCATTACCGCGAGCGAGCGCTCGTCGATATCGATGATGCGAACAGGGTAGGCTGGATCGGCCTGGCGTGGCTGGAGCTGCTGCAGCGTGTCGAAGGCAATGAGCCGGACGCGCGCCAGCGGCTCAGGATCGAGCCAACGCACGACGGCCGCTGCGCCGAGCACAAGCAAAACCGCCAGCCAGTACATCGCACGGGTGCGCAAGAATCCCTCGAAATTTTAGACGGCCTGCGCCCCGGGCCGCCGGCCCAATCCTCTGTACGCTCCGTTACCCCCATGTTACCTTTCCCCATGAAGAAAAATCTATGCTCATGTGGGGGGGTATCTTGGCGTATGCGCGTGCTCGCACTGTCATGTCCGGTGCACGGTGGTCGTGCGGTGCAACCGCATTAGGTCTGATGCTCTCAGCCGCCTTGGCGCTCGGGGCCGGTGCCGCCAGTGTACGCGCCAACGAGCCCGAGGTCGGAACGACAGTCCTCGCGAAGGCGAAAGTTCTCGGCGTCCGCGGCACCGAAGAGCGGCCTCTCAAGGCAGGATCCCGGGTTTATCGGAATGAGCTCGTCCGCACGGGGCCTAAGGCGCAGGTCGAGCTCAAACTCGACGACAACACCAAGCTCGCGCTCGGGCCCGACGCAGAGTTGCGCCTCGACGAGTTCGTCGTAGCATCAGGTGATGGCGCGAGGTCGATCGCCGTGCGGCTTCTCAAAGGGACGCTGCGATTTCTCACCGGCCGCCACTCGAGCGAGAGCTACAAGATCGAAACACCATCGGCGACCATCGGCGTTCGCGGGACCGTCTTCGATATCTATATCGGTCCCGAAGGCGATACGTTCGTTCTGCTGCACAAGGGCGAGGTCGAAGTTTGCTCCCGTACGCGTTCATGCCGCTCGCATCGTCGTGTCGGGCGCGTCGTCCATGCGACGCCTCTGGGCGTTGTCTCGCAACCCGTGAAGTGGTCTGCGAAGCTCGTTCGCGGCGTGGGCGTCAGGCAGGCCTTTCCGTTCGTCGGCCGCAGGCTTGTCATCGATCCCGTGCGGCGCCTGTCTCACAAGTCCATCACTGACGACTTCCGTGTGCTCGATCAGGGCGGCAAGTCGATCGAGCGAACACTTAGGAAAATATCGCCATTCTGACGGACTGGCAGCGACGGGTGTAGCGCTGTGCCTCAGCCGCACACTTATTGGATTTGATTTACGTAGAGCAGGACTGGCGCGAGTTTCCAGCGCGACGACGCGCGCTGCGCGCAGATGGAGAAGTACGTGATGCCTTGGGTGGATCTCCTCGGATACTTCGGCGCATCGCTGACGCTCTGCGTCTACTCCATGAAGAGGATGATCCCCCTTCGCATTATAGGGATCTGCGCCAACTGCGTCTTCGTCGTGTACGGGTTCCTGGGAGAGGTGTATCCTCAGATGGTCCTGCACGGCATCCTGCTCCCCATCAATGCCTACAGACTGCGCGAGATGCTCGTTCTCGTGCGCAAGGTGAAGTCCGCCTCGGCCGGCGACCTCAACATGGAATGGCTCAAGCCGCATATGAGCAGGCGCAAAGTTCAGCGCGGCGATGTTCTCTTCCGCAAGAACGATCCCTCTTCGGACATGTTCTATACTGTGTCAGGCCGATATCGCTTGAGCGAGATCGGACAGGACGTTCTGCCCGGCCAGTTGATCGGTGAGCTTGGCCTCATCGCACCGGACAACAAGCGCACGCTCACGTTCGAATGCACCGAGGACGGCGAGCTGCTTGTCATCAGCTACGATCACGTCAAGCAGCTCTATTTCCAGAACCCCGAGTTCGGCTTCTACTTCCTCAAGCTGACGAGTCAGCGCCTCTTCAAGGATATCGAACGGCTGCGAGCGGCGGGAACGTCGGTGTCAGGAGGCAATCTCCCGCGCACTGCCGAAATGAGCGATCCGAGTTCCATCAAGGCGATTGGCCCGGGATAGCGCGAGCACCGCTTACATCGCACGCCTAGAGCGCTCCACGATCGTGTGGCCGGCGCCGTAGAGCGCGCCAATGGCATCGCGAATTTCAGGCTCCAGCCAAGCCCTCCGCCGCCTGTTACCCATATGCAACCATAACTCTGCAAAGTTGCCCGACTGCATCGGGAGACCTGCACGCGCCTGCCTCCGCCCTGTTAATAACTTGTTAATAAGCTGTGGGGGGAGTGTGTCTAGTGCGTGGGTTTTTGCGTTCGTTACTCGTTGCGTTCTCGATGTTTAGCGGTCTTGCGGTCCTGACGCCGGCGAGCGCCGGAAACAACATCCTCGGTGAGCAATCTCCAGGTGTTTCGATCGATTGGTCAGGTCTTTATGTCGGCCTGCACGGCGGCTACGGGTGGTCGAAGCAGGACACCGGCCTCGGCCCTGACATCAGCGTCGACGGCTGGCTCGCCGGCGGACACGTCGGCCTTCAGCGACAGTTCGACCGCTGGGTCTTCGGTATCGAAGCCTCGATCACCGGCGGTGACCTCGATGGTAGTAAGACGATCGCCGGCATGGCGGACGTCAAGGCGACTGTCAGCGACATCCTCTCGATCACCGGCCGGCTCGGCTACGCCTGGCGAGACCGGCTTTTCTACGTAAAGGGCGGCTACGCGTCCGCCGATGTCGATCTCAGCATCTCGACGTTTGGGGGGTCGTTTTCAGGCCATTCGCGTGTCGACGGCTGGACAGCAGGCTTCGGCTTCGAGCGCCAGATTACGCATAACGTCAGCATCGGCCTCGAGTACAATTACATCGATCTCGGTGCGAAGAGCTTTTCGTTCGCCGGCAGTGGCGGGCCTCGGAGCTTGGCCTCGACGGCCGTCTACTGCCCGCCGCCGAAGCCCGTGTCCGGCAGCTTCGATCCTGACGGCCTTCACACCGTCCTCGCGCGCGTGAGCTTCAGATTAGGCAGCGAGCCGGAGCACGTCCCCTACAAGTGATACCGTATCCCGGTCGCGCAAAAGCCAGCGACGCAAAGACGCCGCTGGCTCCGCTTTCTTCAATTTGGTGACCTCAATCCTCGACTATGAGGACGACCTCATCCGTCGCGGGATCCACGATCGCTATGTCGTCCTCATAGACGAAGTAGCGATAGTCCCGGAGATCAGGATAGCGATCGATGACGACGTTCGGCATGGGCAGAAGCTCGACGCCCTGCGGGATCGTCATGCCGACAGTAACACCACCGATACCGAGTCTGATGGATGCGCCACGATCAATGTGCTCCCGCACGAAGACGCGATCGGGCGCGGCGAGCGTAAGGCGGCGATCTGGTCTGGCTGCTGCGCGGCTGCCACCCGAAGTGATGACCGCAACGACTGCGTAACTCGCCGGATCGACGATGACGATTTCGTCACGCACGTAAACGTAGCGATAGCCGCGATACGCAGGCACGACCTCGACTATGTCGGCGGGCAGCGTATGCAGCGTTACGCTACGCGGTACGCTGGCGCCGACACGGATGTCGAAGTTGACGTTCGTCACGCGATTGCGTTCACCGCCAGAGCGAGAGAAGCGCTCTCGTACGTTCGTCCGCTGCTGCTCGGAGAGCTGCGTCCGCCCATCGCGATCGGGCCGAGCGCCCTGACGCTGCCGGTCCGCGTCCTTACCGCGCTCGCGCTCTGCCTGATCCGCACCGCGTTGGCGCTGATCTTGTCCGGTGCGCGCGCGATCCTTCTGCTCGTCCTTTCGAAGCTCGTCCGCACGCTTTCGATCGTTGCGATCGTCCGATGCGCGCGGTGTGCGCGGTGTGCGCTTCTGATTGCTTTGTCCTTCACTGCGGTTTTGCTTGGGTTGTGTCGTGCGCTCGTCGCTGCGCCGTGCCGCGCCGGGTTGACGCTCCGACGGCCGCTCAGCCGAGCCCCCCTTGGGACGCACGGTCTCGCCGCTGCGTCCGGGCTGTCCAGGCTGGCCCTCGCGGGCGGCATTGCCTGCGCCGGATTCGGGCTCTTTCTGCTGTGTCTGAGGTGCGGCGCCGCCTGGAGAGGATCCACCACCGCCAGAACCGCCGGTCTGGGCGACGGCTGCGCCACCCATGGCAACAACGAGGGCGCACACAGATACCGTGCGCAAAAGCTCCTGCATCATGACGATCTCCTTTGCTCGTCAATTGACGTATCGACGACCAATGCCATGAGCAGCGGATAGTTCCGCAGCCGCGGCGCGTAGCGGCCAGATATGGATGGAAAAACAGCCTCGCCAAACATGCCGGCGGATTGATGCAGTACGGACCGTCCGCACGCGATTGCCCGCGCCGTGCCGCATGCTAACCTCGCCGTGAACAGGGAGGTGCACGTGGCGACATTCGACGATCTCAAGCGCAGTTGTGACGACGACTGGCGGGCCTACTGCCAACACCAATTCATTCGTGAGCTGGGCCTCGGTACGCTCGCGAGGGCGTCCTTTCGCCACTATCTCGAGCAGGACTATCTCTTTCTGGTGCACTTCGCCCGCGCCTACGGGCTCGCCGTGTACAAGAGCCGCAATATTGCCGACCTCAGGCGCGCGCTCGACAGCCTGAAAGCCATCGTCGATGTCGAGATGGGGCTGCACATCAAATACTGCGCCGGTTGGGGCATTACCGAAGACGATCTCATGACGCTGCCCGAAGCACGCGCGACCATGGCATATACCCGCTACGTGCTAGACGCGGGAAATCGCGGCGATCTCGTGGACTTGCATGTCGCGCTCGCACCGTGCCTGATCGGTTATGCGGAGATCGCGACGTGGCTCAGTTCACAGACGTTTGTCGTTCGCGAAGGCAATCCCTATTCGAACTGGATCGCGATGTACGCGAGCGACGAGTTCCAGGCGGCTGCAACCGGCGAAAGGGCATGGCTCGACGAGCACCTCGCGACTGTGACGCCGAAGCGCTTCGCGGAGCTGGCGACGATCTTCAAGGATGCGACACGTCTCGAAATCGACTTCTGGCAAATGGGTCTGGACTGCCGTCTCTAACTGCGCACTCGCTTCAAGTGAAGCCGCGTCTGCTCGCGCAGCCAGCTGCGTGACTACTCCAGCCTGTTCAGTGCCACTTCGAAGGCATCGAAGTTACGGAGCATCACGGGCAAAGGTGTGGCGACGCGGCGGTTCGCGATCATGGGCACGCGCTGCTCGGAAAGCCCGCCGTGCGAGCGCAGGGGCTCATCGAGGCCTGAGAGATCATGTCGCTCGGGCGACGTGCCGAGCACTTTCTCGCGCTCCGAGATCACGACGATATCGCCGATGCGGTCGGGTGGCAGCGCGAACTGCTTGCACGCGATGTCTTTCGCGCAAGCCATCTCGATACCGTCCATCTCCCACAGGCGCTCAAGGAGGCTGGGCACGGCAGCCGCATCCGGAACATGCACCGTCGCGAAACCACCGAGTGCACCATGGTGCGCCACATAGGGATCGGTGATCGGCAGGATGACGCGCGCGACATCCTTGCCCAGCCACGCGTCGAAGAGCGTCTGCAGATAGATGACGTCCGGCGATCCATCGGGCAGATGCTTGTCGTTCATGCCGTGATCGGCAGTCGCAAGGACCGTGCAGCCGAGCTTATCGAGGCTCGCGAGATATCCGTCGATCATACCGTAGAAAGCGTTGGCGATGGGCGTACCCGGACCGACCTTGTGCTGGATGTAGTCGGTCGTCGAGAGATACATGAGATCGGGGCGAAAGCGCTCGACGAGCTTCACGCCCGACGCAAAGACGAACTCGGAAAGATCGGCCGAATAGACCTCCGGCACGGGCTTGCCGACCAGCTCAAGCACGCCGTCGATCCCATTTGCCGCGCGCGTCGCCTTGTCGGCCCGCTCGGACGAGAACGCGATGGCGCGCCCGCTCGTATAGTCCAGGCCATTCGATAGCAGCAGCCGCAGCTTGTCCTTCGCGGTCACCATGGCGACCTTGGCGCCGGCATCATGGAATGCCGCCAGGATGGTCGGTGCGCGCATGAACTTGGGATCGTTCATCATCACTTCGGTGCCGGTCGCAGGATCGTAGAAGAAGTTCCCTGCGATACCGTGCACGGCCGGCGGGCGCCCCGTGATGATGGAAAGATTGTTCGGATTGGTGAAGCTCGGGATCACGCTCTCGGCGTGCGTGTGCAGCCCATCGTGCATGAAGCGGGCGAAGGTCGGCGCGACGCCGGCATCGATCGCGGCCTCGATGTAGCCGGGCTCCGAGCCGTCGAGACAGATGACGACGGTCGGCCGCTTCGGAAACCGATAGCTGCGTCCATTGCATGTGACTTCAGCCATTGTCATTCCGCCTTCACTTGGCTCGCGAGGCGGGTCCGAAAAGCGGCCTCGAAACGCCTGAGATTGTAGTCGTTCTTGCCCCAGTCGAAGATCACCGTACGGAGCGCACTGTGGCTCGATACTTCGACCAGCGTTCGGTCGCTGCCGACCTCGCTCAGGCGCACGCTCATGATCTCCCCGACGCTGCGCCAGTTGATCGGTGTGCGGGCAGTCACGATAAAGCCATCGCGGCTGAACTTGTAGCAGCGCATGTCACCAAGCGCGCGCACCATCGGCTCGAGCAGATCGTCGGGCGTGCCATCGACCTCGAAGGATAGCTGCTTGCTGACCGCCATCTTGATCCCCAGATGCAGCGCTCAGCCGCGCCTCACTTAAAGCCGGATTCCTTGGCCTTCAGCAGCGCGACCACGACCGAGTTGACGGGCGTCGCAATGCCGACCTTCGAACCCTCACGCGGGATCGCACCGTTGATATTGTCGACCTCTGCGCGCCGCCCAGCCAGATGATCGAGCAGCATGGATGGCCGCGCGCCCGGGATCTTCTGTCCGAACTCGCGCACATAGCGCACGGGATCGTCGAAGTCGAGCGTGATGCCCTTCGCGCGCGCGACCTGATAGGCCTCGTGTGCGCAGGCGGCAGCAATACTCCAGGCACTCGGATTGGCCTGCACCTCGCCGACGCGAAGCCCCGTGAGTGCGCATGGCCCGGAGTAGGTGCAGTTGCAGATGAGCTTTTCCCAAACCATCTTGTGAATGTCGTCGAACGTCAGGACCTTGAAGCCGCCGGAACGCCAGGCATTGGCGACCGTTTCCAGTCGATCGGTCATCCCGCCGTCCATCTCGCCGAGACGCAGGAACTCCATGCCGTTGTGATGGGCGTGGCCCGGGCCTTTCATCGACGCGCCGAAACCGCCGACGACACCGAGCATGATCCGCTTCGAGCCGACCACATCGGCGACGATGTCCGCGCTGCCGAGGCCGTTCTGAATGGCGAGGATGGGCGCATCGGCCTTGCCGATTTCGAGTGCGGCTTTCGCGGCCGCGCCAACGCCGTCGTATTTCGTCGCCACGATGACGAGATCGGCATCCTTCACGTCCCCGGGATTGGTCGTGGCGTTCATCCGCACCGTGCGATCGCCGGACGCGCCTTCGACGCGCAGGCCCTTCTCGCGGATGGCATCGACATGATCCTTCCACGTGTCGATGGCCCAGACGTCGTGCTTGCCCTGATCGGCGAGCAGCGCAGCGTAGACCGAGCCCATGGCGCCGACGCCGATAATCGCGATTTTCATAGTTTGCTGTCCGCTTCTTGGATCTTAGTAGCTGCGTGGCATGCCGAGCACGTTCTGGCCCACGAAAGCCAGAACCATATTCGTGGAGATCGGCGCCGTCTGATAGAGGCGCGCCTCGCGCCACTTGCGCTCGATGCCGTATTCACGCGCGTAGCCGAACCCGCCGAACGTCTGCAGGCAGGCTTCGCCGGCTTTCCAGGCCGCATCTGCCGCGAGCATCTTGCCGATGTTGGCTTCGGCGCCGCAGTCGCGGCCGGCCTCGAAGAGTGCCGCCCCACGGCGCACGACGAGTTCCGCTGCCATCAGCTCCGCATAGGCGCGCGCGATCGGGAACTGCACGCCCTGGTTCTTGCCGATCGGATTGCCGAACACGACGCGCTCGTTGGCATACTCCGTGGCGCGGCGAATGAAGTACTTCGCATCGCCGAGACACTCCGACGAGATCAGCAGGCGCTCGGCATTCATGCTGGAGAGGATGTAGCGGAAGCCCTTGCCCTCCTCGCCGATCAGCGCATCCGGCGGCACTTCGAGGTTGTCGAAGAAAACCTCGCAGGTGTTGTGATTGATCATCGCGTCGATCTTATTGATCTCGACGCCGCGGCCCTTGGCCTCGCGAAGATCGACGAGAAAGACCGAGAGACCATCCGTGCGCCGCTTGACTTGATCGACCGGCGTCGTGCGCGCGAGCAGCAGCATGAGATCGGAGTGCAGCACGCGGCTCGTCCAGACCTTCTGGCCGTTGACGACGTACTTGTTACCCCGCTTTTCCGCGCGCGTCTTGAGCTGGGTCGTATCCGAGCCCGTCGTCGGCTCGGTGACGCCGAAGGCTTGCAGGCGCAGCTTACCCGAGGCGATCTCGGGGAGATATTTGCGCTTCTGCTCCTCCGAGCCGTGCTTGAGCACGGTGCCCATGGTGTACATCTGCGCGTGGCAGGCGGCGGCATTGCAGCCCGTCTCGTGGATGGTCTCCAGAACAGCACACCCCGCCGAGAGCGGCAGGCCCGAGCCGCCGTACTCCTCCGGAATGAGACACCCGAGATAGCCGCCGTCCGTCAGCGCCTGCACGAACTCCGTCGGATATTCCGATGCGGCGTCGAGCTTCATCCAGTAGTCGTTAGGAAACTGCTCGCAGATGGCGCGGACACCCTCGCGGATCTCCGACCACTGCGGGTCGATCGGCATCGTCAGCTCTTCGGAAGTCGTCATCGATCCGTGCGTCCTTGTTATTCGGCGGCCATGCGGCGGGTCGGCGGATTGAAACCCTTCGGCAACCCGGCGCGGAAGATGGTGCCGTAGAAGCTCTCGTCCGGGAGCGTCTCTTCGGCAATGCGCCGCGCTTCGCGATAAAGCTCGAGATTAACGCCCGTTCTGATGCCCTGCTTTTCCAGCATGAACACGAGGTCTTCCATCACGATATTACCGGAGGCGCCGGGCGCGAACGGACAGCCACCAAGCCCGCCGGTCGAGGCGTCAAATCCAGTTACGCCCGCTTCGAGTGCCGCATAGGCATTGGCGAGACCAAGGCCGCGCGTGTCATGGAAGTGGCAGTAGACGGGTTTGCCCGCCGCGAGCTTCACGACGTCGTTGAAGAGACTCTTTATGGCTCCGGGGCCAGCATAGCCAACCGTGTCGGCAAGTGTGATCTCATCGGCACCGAGGGCGAGATAGCGCTCGGCGAAGCTCACGACGCGTTTCGGATCGACATTGCCTTCGATGGTGCAGCCGAATGACGTCGCGAGGCATCCTTGGATGACAACATCCTTGTACTCGGGCTTTTCCTTGCGCAGCGCGACGACAGCCTCGAACTCGGCAAAGGACTGGTCAGGCGTCTTGCGCACGTTTGCGAGATTGTGGCCCTCGGAGACCGAGAGCACGAAGTTGATCTTGCGGATGCCGGCCGCGAGCATGTTCTCGGCCCCCTTGCGGTTCGGCGCGAGGGCGCACATCTGCGGCCCAGGAATATCGAGAGCGGCCTTCGCGACCTCGGCCGCATCTGCGAATTGCGGAATGACCTTGGCTGGGACGAAGTTCGTCACCTCGACCTCCGGCACGCCGGCCGCTGCGACAGCCTTGAGCCACTTGATCTTAGTCTCGGTCGGCACGAAGGACTTCACGAGCTGAAGGCCGTCTCTCAGACCGACTTCGCGTACGATAACTTTCGTCATGGCGTCTGGCTCCTCAGCTCTTACTGGCCTTTGTAGGCCGGCTTGCGCTTCTCGTTGAAGGCATTGATGCCTTCCTGGCGGTCCTCGGTAACGACCGTGCGATTGTACGCCTCGATTTCGTAGCCATAGCCGTCGGCGCGGCTGAGATCGCTCGCGCGATCCATGGACTTCTTCGCCTGACGCACGCTGACCGGCGCATTGCTCGCGATGCTGCGCGCCACGCCGAGCACCTCGTCCATCAGCTCGGGGCCCGGCACGACCTTGTTGATCATACCCCAGGCGAGACCGTCGATGGCGGAGAAGGGCGTGCCCGTGAGGATGATTTCCTTAGCGCGACGCACACCGACCGCGCGCGGCAGATTCTGCGTGCCCATGAGGCCGGGCATGATGCCCAGCGTCACCTCTGTGAGCGCGAAGCGGGCATGCTCGGCGGCATAGACGAAATCACAGGCGAGTGCGATTTCGAGACCGCCCGCATAGGCATGGCCGTTGACAGCCGCGATGACAGGCACCGGGCAGTCCATCATGGCGCGCCCGAGCTGCTCGACGAGCGCGTGCTGCTGGCGCCATGTCTCGTCGGTCATGCCGCGGCGCTCCTTAAGGTCCGCGCCCGTGCAGAACCCGCGCTCGCCGGCGCCCGTGATGATGAGGCAGGCCACCTGATTGGGATCGATGTAGAACTGCATGAAGCAGTCGCGCAGCTCCCGCATCATCAAGGTATTCATCGAGTTGAGCGCCTCGGGGCGGTTCATCGTGATGATGCCGACCTTGTCCGGGCCGATCTCCAGCTTGATGGTCTCGTAGGCGGGATGTGTTGCCATGCGTGGTCCTGTCCGGTCCGCAGTTGGCGCCTGGGCGCGCGTCCGCTGTTGGCGCGCTCGAGCGCGCGGGGGAAATTCGTGTGCGCCCGGAATATCGCGCCCGGGCTGCTTTGGCCAGCCGAATGGCGCCATAGGGGTATGCGCTCAGGCCGTACTATAGCCGCACGAAATAGTGGGCGCGATCCAGATGGGCGTGGCTCACGCGCCATTCGATGCGCCGCCCGCTGAGATCGAACGTGACGCGGTCGATGGCGAGGAGCGGCGTCCCCGGCGTCACATCGAGCCGCTCGGCGAGACGCGCCGTCGCGGCGACTGCCGTTACCTGCTCCTCCGTATGAGCGACGTGAATGCGATAGCGCTGCTGGAAAAGGTCGTAGAGCGTGTTCGGGACCTTGGTTTCCCGCACGAGATCCGGGAAAAGCGCCTCCGGCAGAACAATGCGGTCATCCATGAAAGGGCGATTACTGCGTGTGCGCACACGCGAAATGCGGATCACCTTTGCGCCATCGTCCAGTTCGAGGCGCCGCCGCTCGGCAGCCGATGCCTCACCGGTCGCAACCCGGGCGGGCCGGCTGTCCGGCAGCACCTGCGTGCCGCCATCATCGTAAATATTGAAGAAGCGGAACAACATATGCGCGGGCGTGTGCTCCGCAACATAAGTGCCGCTGCCCTGGCGGCGTACGACCACCTGCTCGGCCGTGAGCGCGTCGAGCGCCTTGCGCACTGTGCCCTGGCTGACGCCCAGCTCCCGCGCCAGCTCCATTTCGGCCGGCAGCGCGGTCCCGGGAGGCCATTCCCCACTCGTAATACGGTCCAGCACGATGGCCTTGACCCGCGCGTACAGCGGGCTGCCATTCACCGGCTGCTCAATACGATGCTTGCGCACGGCCCTGATCCCGGCTACGTGAACCTCGCGAAGCAAGTCTTATATAAGACTTTGCGGGACGCGTCATGTACGGAAATACCCCACCGTACGCCACCGAGGGAGAAAGGGCCTGTGTCCAAGTCCAACATTCCGCAGTTCCTGGTCCATAGCCCCGAGGACAACGTCGGCGTCGTCGTCGTCGAAGACCTCAAGGCCGGAACCAAGATGCTCGGCGTCATCACCGAGAACGACACGACGATCCATGTCACCGCCAAGCACGACATACCGATCGGCCACAAGATCGCGCTCAAGGATCTGAAAGAGGGCGATACCGTCATCAAGTACGGCGAGGACGTCGGCCGCATGACCGGCGGCGCCAAGACGGGCGAGCACGTCCACGTCCACAATCATCGGACCAAGCGCTGGTAGGAGACAGGCACATGGCAACGAAAAAAGCTAAGTCATCGGCCGACGGCTCCAACCTCTCGTTCTGGGGCTGGCGCCGCGAGAACGGCCGCGTCGGCGTGCGCAATCACGTCATCATCCTGCCGCTCGACGATCTTTCGAACGCGGCGTGCGAGGCGGTCGCCAACAACATCAAAGGTACGATGGCGCTGCCGCACCACTACGGCCGCCTGCAGTTCGGCGAGGATCTCGAGCTGCATTTCCGCACGCTCATCGGGACGGGCTGTAATCCGAATGTCGCAGCCGTCGTCGTGATCGGCATCGAGGACGGTTGGACGGATCGCGTCGTGAAGGGCATTGCCAAGACCGGCAAGCCCGTCGTCGGCTTCGGCATCGAAGGCCATGGCGACATCGCGACGATCGCCAAGGCCTCCTACAAGGCCAAGGAGTTCGTGCAGTGGGCGTCCGAGCTCAAGCGCGAGGAGTGCGACATCTCCGAGCTATGGGTCTCGACCAAGTGCGGCGAGAGTGACACGACGACCGGCCTCGGCTCGTGCCCGACCGTCGGCAACATGTACGACAAGCTGATCCCCAAGGGCATCTACGGCGTCTTTGGTGAGACGAGCGAGATCACGGGCGCCGAGCATATCTGTGTCATGCGTGCCGCATCGCCTGAGATCGGCGAAAAATGGATGAAGACCTTCACCGCCTATCAGAACGACGTCATCGAGGCGAACAAGGTCGACGACCTCTCCGAGAGCCAGCCGACCAAGGGCAACATCGCCGGCGGTCTCTCGTCCATCGAGGAAAAGGCGCTCGGCAATCTCGAGAAGATCGGTCGCGTCAGCTCTTTCATCGACGTGCTGAAGCCGGCCGAGGCTCCGGCTGTCGGCCCCGGCCTCTACTACATGGACACGTCGTCGGCGGCCGCCGAGTGCGTGACGCTCATGGCGGCGGGTGGCTATGTCGTCCACACGTTCCCGACTGGTCAGGGCAACATCATCGGCAATCCGATCGTGCCGGTGATCAAGATCTCGGCCAACCCGAAGACGCTGCGCACCATGCCCGAGCACATCGACGTCGATGTGACCGGCATCCTGCGCCGCGAGATGACACTCGACACGGCCGGCGACGCGCTGATCGACATGATCGTGCGTACGTCGAACGGGCGCCTGACGGCTGCGGAGGCTCTCGGCCACCGCGAGTTCGTCATGACGAAACTCTACCGGAGCGCATAAAGTCGCCGGAATTCGCTCTGCACTTTGCAGCGCTCAACCCGGCCCCGGGTTGAGCGCTTTGCTTTTGAGGACTATTGCTCGCGCCATGCAGCTCGTCGTGCCATCCATGGATCATCTGCCCTCCTACGTCGCGGCGCTGGAGACGGGCTGGTCGCCGAACAACGTGCACAACGTCTCGGCGGAGCAGCTCGCGGCCATTCGTGAGAATGCCGTGGCTTTCATCGTCGGCCTCTCCATGCAGGGCGGCACGATCACGCTGCCAAGCGGGCAAACAGTACCCAAGCTGCCATTCATCGCGCGCTGGATGTGGGACGGAGAATTCTGCGGCAGCATCTCACTGCGCTGGCAAGAGGGCACTGACGCGCTGCCGGCACACGTGCTCGGCCACATCGGCTATGCCGTTGTGCCATGGAAGCGCGGACGCGGCTACGCCACACAGGCCTTGCGGGAAATACTTCTCGAGGCGAAGGCCGTGGGCCTTGGGCGTGTCGAGATCACGACCGATCCGGATAATGCCGCCTCGCAGCGCGTCATCGAGCGCAATGGCGGGAAATACGTCGATACGTACGTCAATGAACACTTTGGACCCGAGCCGCACCTTCGCTATGTTGTCGAGCTGAGGTCAGCCTAGTGTCTCGATTCCGAAGTTCGCTTGAGCCCGATGCTGGTGTCCGGAGCGAACTTCGGAATCAAAAGAGACACTAGAAGCATAGATTTGCTAGTGTGATTCAGATCGAGAAATTCGCTCCGCACCCGGTCGCAAGATCTGGCGAATTTCTCGATCATCACACTAGACACGGAACACCACGCCATGAAGATCACCCGCATTCGCGACGCGGTCGCGAAGATTCCCTCGCCCATGCGCAATGCCGTCATCTCGTTCGACAAGATGACGATCAGCATCGTCGCCGTCGAAACGGATGTGATCCGCGAGGGCAAACCGGTCATTGGCTATGGCTTCTGTTCGAACGGTCGCTACGCGCAATCGGGCATCATCCGCGAGCGGCTCGCACCGCGCATTCTCGAAGCAGACCCCGCCAAGCTGCGCGACGAGAAGGCGGACACGCTCGACCCGCACGCCATCTGGGCCGCCATGATGAGCAATGAGAAGCCCGGAGGTCACGGCGACCGGGCGTTCGCGGCGGGCGGCATCGATATGGCGGTGTGGGACGCAACGGCGAAGATCCTCGGCAAGCCGCTCTGGAAGCTGCTTTCGGAGCGCTACAACGGCGGCAAGCACGACGAGCGCGTGCTCGTGTACTCCGGCGGCGGTTACTATTACCCCGGCAAGGAGAAGCAAGGCTTGCAGGACGAGATGCGCCAGTGCCGCGATCTCGGCTACAAGCTCATGAAGATGAAGATCGGCGGCGCCTCGCTCGATGACGATCTGAAGCGCATCGAGTGGTCACTGGAAATTGCCGGCGATGGACAGAACCTCGCCGTCGACGCGAATGGCCGCTTCGATCTCGACACGGCTCTGGCCTATGCGCGCGCCATGGAGAAGTACGATCTGTGCTGGTTCGAGGAACCCGTCGAGCCGCTCGACTACATGGCGCACGCCGTGCTCTGCGAGCAGACGAGCTTGCCGATCGCAACAGGCGAGAACCTCTTCTCCGTGCAGGATTTCCGCAATTTCGTGCGCCACGGCGGTATGCGCACGCATATCGACTGGCTACAGCCCGATCCGTCGCTCTGCTATGGGTTGACGGAATCGCTGCGCATATTCGAGATGGCCGAGCGCGCGGGATGGTCGCGGCGGCGCATGGTCCCACATGGCGGCCATCAGCTCGGGTTGAACATGGCCGTCGGCCTGCAGCTCGGCGGCACCGAGAGCTATCCCGGTGTCTTCAAACCCTATGGCGGCTTTGCTGACGATATCCCTGTCGTGGATGGCTATACGAAGCCACACAACACGCCGGGTATCGGCATGGAACTCAAACGCGAGATGTTCTCTGAAATGCGCCGCCTGATGGAATTCGCATGAGCACAGTCACCATTCCTGCTGCCGAGCTCGAGACGCTGATCGGGCACGCACTCGAAGCCTCGAATACCAGCGCGAGCAATGCCGCATCAGTGGCGCGCGCGCTCGCGCAGGCCGAGATCGACGGCCAGAAAGGCCACGGCCTCTCGCGCGTGCCGAGCTATGCCGCGCAGGCACGCGTCGGCAAAGTCGATGGGCATACCACGCCGAAAGCCAAACGAACGCGCGCCGCGACGCTCATGATCGACGTAGCGAACGGCTTTGCCTATCCGGCGATGGACCTCGCCATCGCAGAGCTGCCGGCGATCGCGACCGAGACCGGCATCGCGGCGGCTGGCTTCGTGCGCTCGCACCACTTCGGAGTCGCGGGACGACATGTCGAACGGCTTGCGGAGAAAGGGCTGATCGCCCTCACGGTCTCCAACACGCCGCAGGCCATGGCGCCCTGGGGCGGCAAGCGCCCCGTGTTCGGCACGAATCCGATTGCCTTTGCAGCACCGCGCCGTGGCGCACCGCCGCTCGTGATCGACATGGCACTGTCGGAAGTCGCGCGCGGGAAGATCGTGACGGCGGCGCAGAAGGGCGAGCCGATCCCGCTCGGATGGGCCGTCGATGCCGGCGGCCAGCCGACGACCGACGCGAAAGCGGCCCTCGCCGGAACGCTCGTGCCGGCTGGTGGCGCCAAGGGCGCAGCACTCGCCCTGATGATCGAAACGCTCGCAGTGGCACTGACGGGCGCCAACTTCGCCTTCGAGGCGAGCTCGTTCCTCGATGCCGAAGGACCGCCACCGGGCGCGGGGCAATTTCTCATCGCGATCGCCCCCGCGGCATTCGCAGGCGCTGATGAGTTCGCCGATCGGTTCGCCGTGCTTGGCGAAATGATTGCGGCCGATGATGGCGCACGACTGCCGGGATCACGCAGGCTCGCGCTCCGCGCGCACGCTGCCGATAGCGGCGTCAACGTCGATGCAAAGCTGCTCGATCAGGTCCGACAGCTCGCGACTGCGGAATAGATTCCGCAGCAAGTACCTCCCACGCCGACCGATTTAAGCTGTTGCAGGTTGCCGCCAATTCGAACTAGGCTACCTAAACAAAAAAAATTGATGCTGCACTTGGGAGGAATAGGATGAGCCGTAAATACGCTGTCCCGCTAAGCGCGGGGGCGCTCGTCGTGCTTTTGGGCACTGGCGTTGCTGCACAGACCGTCGATGGCCCGGCCGTAAACTGGAATCTTTCCACTTGGGGTAAGCAGCGCGCCTTCACCGCCGGCATGGAGTCGGTCGCGAAGCAACTCGCGGATCGCACCGGCGGAAAATTCCAGATCAAGATCCATTACGGCGAGGCGCTCTCGCGTGACCGCGAGAACCTCGACGGCATCAAGCTCGGCGCCTTCCAGATGGCGCAGTTCTGCAACTTCTATCATCCCGGCAAGAACCCGGCGTGGATGGTCTTCACGATGCCCTTCCTCGATCTCGGCGACTGGGATGTCCGGCGCAAGGTGACCGAGGCCATGCTCAAGCATCCGGCCTTCATCAAGGACATGGATCAGTGGAATGCCATGCCCTACAAGTCCGGCCTGCTACCGCAGTACGAATTCCTCGGCAAGGGCGAGCCACCGCTGAAGCTCGAGGATTGGAAGAACCGCCGCGTGCGCGCCGGTGGCGGTCTTGGTGATGCGATGAAGATCCTCGGCGCCTCACTGACGACGGTGCCGGCCACGGAAGTCTACACGGGCATGGAGCGCGGCACCATGGACGCCGCCTCGTTCCCCTACACTTACGCGCACGCGGCCTACCAGCTTCACACGGTGTCGAACTGGTTCACGAACAACATGTCGCCCGGCACCGCCGAGTGCTCTGCGGTGATCAACAAGGACGCCTATGCCGCACTGCCGCCGCAGTACAAGAAGCTGCTCGAGGAGGCGCTGCCGCAGGGTTACAAGGACCAGATCGAGGCCTACGTCGAGATCGACAAGAAGAACCTCCCGATGTTCAAGGCCAAGCTCAAGGAGGTTCTATACACGGACGAAGAGCTGAAGCGCTTCCGCGAGATCGCCGGCAAGCCCGTCTGGGACAAGTGGGTGGCCGACAACAAGGATAAATTCGACGCGCAGGGCGTGCTAGATGCGATCTTCGCGGAGATCGAGAAGGCCAAGAAAGAGAAGAAGTAGCTCCCTCTGATCCGACTACTCAACGGGGCCATGGCGACGCGCCTTTGCGACGCCACGGCGCTCTTACCGAGGGGGTGCCGTCCATGACCTGCTCGCACGTTTCAATGATCGCAGGAAGAATTCCATGAAGGGCACGGTTGTGGGCTCCGCCCCCGGCGAGGGCGGAGCGCTCGGGGGGGGGGGGGGGGGCCGGGGGGGAGGTGAGGGCGCCC
>JAEZRM010000138.1 GCA_023412805.1 Pseudomonadota bacterium
GCCATGCCCGGCTTCCACCAGTTGTAGATATCGAGGCCCACGACGTCGACGACCGAGCTCGAGCCCGTGTAGAAGTCGGCGATGTTCGGGCCGTCCTTCGAGCTGCCGGGCTGCGTCGTCCCTTTCCAGTCCGGGTACCACCACCGCCAGTCTCGCCCCGACGCGGCGACGAAGCTCCAACTCGTCATGTAGTAGTCGGCCACGTACGTGAAGTTCTTCACGCCGCGCTCGCGCCAGCGCGTGACGATGCGCCGGCTCGCGGCGCGGAACGTCGCGGCGTCCGCGGCCGCGGGGAAGTTGTCTTCCGGCTCGTGGTAGAACGTCATGTAGAACGGAACCGGCGCGCGATTCTTGATCTCGGTGCCGATCGCGTCGATCCATGCGTCTTCGCCGCCCGACGCGATGCTCGACATCGAGCGGGCGCCGTTCTTGAACGAGATGGCCGGGATTCGCTGCCGAGCGATGTGGCCGTCCACGTTCGTCCAGCTGATGCTGTCACTGTAATAGAGGCGGCTCATCGTGAACTTCATGCCGCCGAGGTTCGCGTGCAGCGGGTCGAGCGCGTCCGGGGCCTGCGACTTCACCGCCGCGCCGAGATAGAGCTTCCCCGGTCCGGGATCACCCGGGAAGCGCGGGACGGGCGCAGGCGGCCTGACGGTTAGCTGGATGTCGAACTTGGCCGTCCCGCTCGCGCATTTGACGGCGACCTTCCATGCGCCCGAGAGCAACGCCGTCGTCGCCGCGCGCGAGGGCTTCGCGGTCGTCGAGTTCTCGAACGCGACGACCTTTCCCGTCGGATCGTAGATGTAGACGTTGAGGTCGGCTGCGGCGTTGTCCCAGTCGAGCGTCGCGTCGATCGTGTCGCCGGCGCTGGCCGTGAACGGGAACGTGAACCAGGACCGGTTGGTCGCGTTCGCGCTGCCCCCGAACGTCAATCCCTGCTCGCTCGCGGCGGTGGCCTCCTCGGTCTCGGAGTCCGAACCAGCACACGCCGGCGTAAGCACCAGCACTCCCAACACGGTGACGAAGGCGCAGAGGCGCGCTGCCCGAAGACCGATCATCTCGCAGTCCTTTCTCGCTCGACGCTTCCCCGCCGGCGTTCTCCTGAGCATCAGCAACGCTCGCGCCACACGACGAACAGCGGTGATCTTCGCGATTGCCCGGCCTCCGGACCGATTCGATGCGGTGTGCCGAACCGCACCCGACCCCGTCGTCGGAGGGTGCGCTGCGGCCCTTTGAACCGCAGCAGCCGCGACGATCGATGCGCGACAAAGTGATACGCTCGTGCATGTGACCGTCGGAGCTCCCGAGCGAGCCGCGAGCGCAGGGCGGTACGCCGTCATCGCGCCGATCGCCTCGGGCGGCATGGCCACGATCCATCTCGGGCGAATGCTCGGAGCGGGGGGCTTCTCACGCCACGTCGCGATCAAGCGCCTGCATCCACACTTCGCGAGCGATCCCGATTTCGTATCGATGCTCCTCGACGAGGGCCGGATGGCCGCGCGGATCGCACATCCGAACGTCGTCGCCACGCTCGACGTGGTGCGTACGCCGGACGACCTGTTCCTCGTGATGGAGTACGTCGAGGGGGTCTCGCTCGCGTTCGTCCTCCGCGCCCTACGCGCGACCGGAGGCAGCATCCCCACGCCGATCGCGATCGCCATTGCCGTCGGTACGCTCCATGGCCTGCACGCGGCACACGAGGCGCGTGATTCGGAGGGCGCCCCGCTCGATCTCGTACACCGTGATGTCTCGCCTCAGAACGTCTTGCTCGCAGCAGACGGCGTCCCGCGCGTCGCCGATTTCGGGATCGCGAAGGCTGCCGGACGAACGCACTTCACGCGCGATGGCGAGATCAAGGGCAAGGTCCCGTACATGGCGCCGGAGCAGCTCCGGGCAGGCGAGCTCGATCGCCGTGTGGACATCTGGGCCGCCGGCGTCGTGCTCTACGAGATGCTCGCAGGGGCCCGGCCTTTCCGAGGTGAGGGCAACCAGATGATCGGCGAGATCCTGTACGGGAAGGTCCCATCGATCACCGACGAGCGGCCCGATGCTCCCGTGGAGCTCGAGGCGGTGCTTCGCCGGGCCCTCGCTCGCTTCCCGGAGGGGCGTTTCGCGACGGCGCGTGAGATGGCTCAGGAGCTCGAGCGCGCACTTCGCCCCGCGAGCGCCTCCGAGGTCGGGACCTGGATCGAGCAGCTCGCGCGAGCCGAGCTCCAAGCGCGCACCGAGCTCGTCGGAGATCTCGAGCGTCGCGCCACGGAGTGCATCATCCTGGAGACGGGACCCGGCCAGCCCCCGAGCGCTACCTCGCGGACGATGGTGGAGCGGCGGGTGCGGAGCCTGAGGACGATGTCCGCGGCGCTCGGAGCGCTGGTCGCGATCCTCCTCGCCGTCCTGCTCGTCCCCTTGGCGCTGCGGCGCGAGTCGACTCCGTCCGTGGCTGCGCCGACGTTTGCTCCCGAGCCGGCGCCTCCGCCGTCAGCCTCCATCCGCACGGTCACCGGCGAGCCAGATCCTCTACCCACACCCACACCTTCGCTCGTGGCGAACGCGCCGATCGCCCCGCGTCCTGCGAAGCGGACCGCGCCATCTCCCTCGCGAGCGCCCCATCGCTCGCCGAAGAGTGCACGCCCAGGCGATGAGCGATGTTACAGTCTCGATGCAGAGGGGATTTGGCACATCCGCCCGGAGTGCCTTTGAGCATGTTCACCGTCGTCGTTACAGCGGCGCTGCTCTCGAGTGCCGGCGCCGAAGGCGCGGAGGACGAGACCAGACGCTGCGTCGCTGCGTACGAGCAGGGACAGCAGCGCCGGAAGGCGGGACGTCTCCTCGAAGCACGCACCGAGTTTGCGACGTGCAGCCGCGACGCCTGTCCGGAGCTCGCGCGACGGGATTGCGTCGGCTGGCTTCGTGAGGTCGATGCGGAGGTGCCTTCGGCCGTCGTCGGTGCGCACTCCAAGTCGGGCGAAGACATCGTCGATGCGGAGGTCGCGTTGGACGATCACCAGGTCCAGTCGAGGCTCACCGGCAGTCCGATCGAGATGAACCCCGGCGAGCACCGGCTGCGTGTAACCGCGTCGGATGGACGCGTCGCCGACCAGACGATCCTCGTCAAGCTCGGAGAGAAGAACCGACTCGTCGTGCTCACGCTCGACGACGTTCCTTCGCTGCCTCCGCATCGTGCCGCCCCCTCGATGGACGGGGCAAGCGAGAGGAGCGCGACCTCGTCGTTGCCGTGGCTCCTCGGCGGGATCGGCGCCGTGATGGCTTCCGCGGGGGGCACGCTCGACATCCTCGGGTCGGCGGAACTCCGGCGGCTGAGGAGCGAGTGCGCCCCCGACTGCTCGTCGTCGGACGTCGACGGCGCGCGCGCCAAGATCATCGCCGGGGATGCGCTCCTCGTCGTCGGCGGCGCGGCGCTTCTCACCGCGATCTAC
>JAEZRM010000157.1 GCA_023412805.1 Pseudomonadota bacterium
GCGCCCGAAACGATCTTGCCGCCAGCATCTGCTCTGCCCTACGCTCCGCTTCGGCCAGATCAGACGCTGGCCAGCGACGGCCGGATTCTAACTTAGAACATGGCGCCGCTTCGTGGGGCAGGCCAGAATACGCTCGCGCGCAGCTCCGCGCCATGACGGCCAAGACGCTGATAGTCGGCGACCAGTCGATTGATCTCGCTGCCGATGTGCGCGCGGATAGCCCGGAAGTAAGCCCCTCCATCGCCATCGAACATAGGCCGGGCAGTGATGTTGCCGCTCGCCGTAATGATTGACATTCGGTTCGCAAATTGATCCTCGACGCCGTGGTCGCTCACGAGGCTCGCAACATTCTCGGCGGACAGAAACAGCTTGGTATAGAGATCGACCTTGGCTGTGAGCTGGTGTTTGGGCGCGATCCACATCTCAGACTGAAGCTGCTTCAGCTCCGATTTGACCGACTTGAACTCATCGACGGCCAGAACAAACGCGCGCTTGAAATCCTCGGGCCTTCGCCCAACCGGCTTGCCGTCAAAGGCCGCCTCGATTTCCGTCGTGCTCATCTGCACGACAAGTCCGAGATCGCTCAGAGCGCCGAGAAGGAGGCCCTTGCCCCAATCGCTAGCGCACTGCATCCACAGATACGCCTTCTTGCGATCCAGCGCGAAGCGGCCGGCAACGATGAAGGCGAGCACGTCATCCAGCTCTGGAAAATGCTCGCGGTAGTCGGCCATCACCGTATCGTCGGCATCGCTCGCATCAACGGTCAGCGGGCGATGTGTAAGCGTGATGCTGACACGATCCTCGACAAGCTCCATGCGCGCGGCTTTCGCGAACATGTCCACGTGCCATTCCACCGCATCCCGCTGGTTCGCGTACTTGAGCTGATCGATGATCGGTCCGAAAACGGCAGCCTCGATGCAGCCCGCGAGCTTTTTTCGTGCGGCGGCATCCATCTCGACTTTTGCCAGCTCATCGATGTCAACGGGAGAGCCGTGCCGTCGCCGCAGGAACTTAGGCCCCTCTACAGCCGGGAACTGCACAAGATCCTCGAGCGAGGTCAAAAGATAAATCTTCGACCGCACTCCCGACCAGAACGACGCGGTGATGATGCTTTCGATAACCGCAACATTGACATCGAATGCTGGCGCGTCGGGAGCATCAAGCACCGATACTACGTTGCGCCTGATCTGCCCTGCGATGCGCTCGGCTGACGAGAGTCGGGGTGCGTTCCACCGCACCGCCCCCGCCGCCCCGTTCGCATTCGCGCGCTGGCGGGCGCTAGGGCGCTCAGATGTCTGCGCTGGCATGATCGCCCCCTGCGGCGAGACCATACTTACGCTCGACCTTCTCGACCCATTCGGAAACGCGCCATACCCAGCCAGCAAGCCATGCGGCATGGCGCTTTTCAGTGATCCCCTGGGTTAGCAGCGTGTCCCGCCCATGAAATCGGCCAGGGCTCCAAACCGGAGGCCTGAAATCCGTTTTCGGCATTGGCGCATGCAGGAACAGGTCGACCGCACGCTCATCTGCTCCCTGGAGCATACTGTAGTATTTGAGCAAGCAGGCCCTCTCAATATCGGTCAGAGGGGCATCGCGATAAGCGCGATCTGCGCGCGCGCCGACTTTTTCGCAGCACGGATGATCAAGGGGCGGTCGATAAGGGCCGCCAGAAACTGATGGAGGGAACTGCGGAGCGTATTGCTGCATTTCGAGCGCCTTTCAAGATAGGTGTTGAAGGCGCGCTCGAAGCAGGATAGAAAGGATTTTGCCAATGCCTTTCGATTTGCTTAGGGCCGCCCGGTGATCACTCGCCGGGCGGTTTTATTTTTGCCCGGATACAAAACTCAGCGAGCATCATGATCTGCTTCGTGATATCGCGCAAGCTATTGATTTACCGTTGTGAATTTTACAACAGCCCATATGCCGCCAGAGAAATTATTGAGCGATTTGAGTCATCTATGCCGCTTAATCGCATTTCGCGATCCAATTTTTCGATCAAGCAGCCTTATCGCGCACCTTCTTTGCTCGCTCGATAGCCTCGATGATTTCCGAGCGCGGCCATCGCGAAGTCGCCCCTAATTTGAGCGGCTTCGGGACACTGCCCTCGCGGACGCGGCGCCACAGGCTCGGCACCGATATTGTCAGGAGAGCCGCAGCCTCATTCTTGTTCAAAAGCGGATCGTTATCCATCTGTTATCCCCTCGCGTGTTTCAGCGAGAGCGATGTTCGACGTTCGATGGTTGCCGCCGCATCAGGCGGTATCAATCAATATCATTTCCGGCCACAAATTTTGCCCAGCGCTCCATATAAACCCGCCTTTTCTCGATCAGATCGGTGCGCCGGTAAGCGCGCTCTACGGCATTGCCCACCACATGCCCGAGTACCATCTCGGCGAGATCACGAGGACAGTCGGTCGCTTCATCGAGATACGTGCGCAGCGCTGATCTGAAGCCATGCGGCCGGGCATCGAGCCCACGCCTGCGCATGAGTGCGGACATCGTGGCATCGCTGATCACTCCCTTGCGCGTGCTCGGGAAAAGGAAACCGCGCCGCGCGTGCCGACTGGCTTCGGCGATAACAGCCAACGCCTCGGGCACCAGAGGCACGGCAAAGTCCTCGACGTGCCCAAGCCGGCCCTTCATCAGCTCGCGGGGGATCGTCCACACATCGCCGGCAAGGTGTTCGCCGCGCAGATGCCGCAGCGGGCCGCTCCGAACGCCGGTCAGGATCAGCAGGCGCAGCGCCAGATGCGTTACGGTGCCATCGCTCAAGCTCGCATAAAAGGCTGGCACGTCCTGCCAAGTGAGCGCCGGGATATTCGCCGCCTCATGCCTCTGCCGGCCGAGTAGCGCCCGCGCCTTCGTAGTGGCCTGGAGATCCACATCGAGCCCGAGAGCGGCGGCATGCCGCATGACGATACCAAGGCGCTTAAGCGCCTTATCGGCGGTGACGGCTTTCGACTGCCATATCGGGCGCAAGGCGTCGCGGATCGCGATCTGATCGAGCTGCGCAACCGGCGTTGAGCCAAGCTTCGGCAAGATGTGGAGCGCGATCGGGCCGTACCATCTGCCGGCCTTCCCGTCGCGCTTCAGCTCCGCCTTACGGGCCTCGAAGGCATCCTCGGCGACGTCCCGGAGAAGATGGAGCGAGCGGGCCGCCTCGCGACGCAGGCGCTCGCGCTCGACGATCGGGTCCGTGCCGGCGTAGGCAAGCGCACGCCAGCGGGCGGCATCCTCGCGGGCTTTCTTGAGGGTGACCTTCGAAATCGGTCCCAGGCCCATCTCACGCCTGCGGTTGTGAACCGTAACACGGAGAACCCATTGTCCCCGGCGCGCCGATCGCTTGACGAGCCACAGCCCACCGCCGTCACATAGTCTGCCGGCAGGTGCGTGCTGCACTTCCGCGGCTGTCAGCCGTTTTTCCGCGCCCATCCATCCCCCCTTTTGTCTACCTCTAGCGGCGCGGCTGGGTGGCATCGCGTGATGCCGCCTGATCCGCGCTGATCCGGATAGAGTCAGGAGTAACAGTTGCCTGCGCGAATTGTGATCCCATTTGACGCAGGGTGATCCTGCAAGATATTGAAATCAAACGCCCTCTTGCGGCACCAGTTACATTATAGCAGTCGGTCCCATGCAGTACCATGTGGTGCCAACTGTTCCGCAAGATGCTGAATTTCCTCACAATACCCTGAAATCCGAAACACGCCCTAGTGCCAACTGGTGCCATTCAGTTTCACGCGAGCGCAAGGATTTGGGGGTATTTATCGGGGTATCGCCCAAGCCGTGAGGACGGGACATGCCCCTTTACTGAAGTCGTTGTTAAGGCAGCGGAATCGCGCGCCAAGCCGTACAAACTCACCGACTCGCAGGGACTTTATCTGCTCATCAAGCCCAACGGCAGTAAGCTATGGCAGCTCAAATATCAATTCGGCGGTAAGCAGCGCACGCTGTCCATCGGCGCATATCCCACGATTAGCATCTAGTATCGCAAAGGCCCGTGAGCGCCGCCTAGAGGCGCGCAGGCTGATCTCTGAAGGCGTAGACCCATCACAGCACAAGCAACGGGCCAAGAAGGCTGAGAAGGCCGCTGTGACCACGTTCAAGGATGTTGCCAAGCGGGTACTCGCCGCCGCCGAAAAGCAGAAGCTCGCGGAAGTCACGCTGAGCAAAAAGCGATGGCTGCTAAAGGGATTTCATCTATCCCGAGATCGGCAACGATCCCATCGGTGAGATTCGGCCCGCCGACGTGCTGCGCGTTCTGAAGAAGATTGAAGATAAAGGTATCCTCGAGACGGCCAAGCGCGCGCGTCAGATCATGGGGCAAGTGTTCCGACGTGCCGCAGTCGATGATCTTGCTGCGGGAGATCCTACGCCCATCCTGCGCGGCATGATCAAGCCGCCACGTGTGACGAGTCACCCCGCGAGCATTCGGGAAGACAGTTTGGGGAGCTGCTGCGCAAGATTAAGGGCTATAGAAGGCCCGTCACACGTCTCGCGTTGCAGTTCCTATCGCTAACCTTTGTACGCACAGTTGAGCTGCGCTTGGCAACGTGGCCTGAGATCGACCTAGAAGGCGCCGTGTGGCGCATTCCTGCTGAGCGCATGAAGATGCGCCGCCCGCATGATGTGCCTCTCAGCGCCGCAGCAGTCGCCATCCTCGCAGAAGCTCGCAAGCTCAATCCTTACTCTTGGGAAGAAGATGGTCTTATCTTCATCAGCAACGGCGATCCGTAAGCCGCTATCCGAGAATACTTTGAACGCCGCACTGTGGCGTCTCGGCTATCAAGGGATACATTGTGGACACGGCTTCCGATCGAGCGCGGACACGATCTTGAACGAGCGCGGCACTACCCGAGAGAAGGTAATTGATTTTCAGCTTGCGCACCTTGAAGAGAACGAAGTCAAGCGCGCTTATAATCGGGCCGAGTATTGGGATGAGCGCGTGAAGCTCATGGTCGATTGGGCGAAGATTTGCAAAGAGCTGCGCGACGGATCTCCACTATCCAAGCTTTCCCTTTCGGCAAGTGAAAGAACCTACCCGTCCGGCGATTGGCAGCGTTGTCCCGTCTGGAGGCGAGGGCGCCGAACCAGCTGCGAGCCGTCACGGCAGCATGTGATGGCACATCAAGAGATGATCGAGACCCTTGCCAGGAGCGAGACCAATTCCGCCTGCCGATGGGTCTGCGTTTTCCCGAATATGGAGCCGAGTTGCGAGCGAACCGTGGACGTGCTGACGCGCGTCTTGGCCGCCATCTCTTTGGGCGTGAAGCCGGCGGCCATCCCGGCGGCCAACCTCGCCTCGGCTATCGTCAGCCCGAACAGGCGCTGCAATGTTGCCGGTGCAGGCTGCAGAGCGCTGCGAATATCGACGAATACGAGAAATGTCGGTGCGCCGAGATCGGCGTTTCCGAGCTGCATCACCATGAGCGGTCGATCGGCAACCGAATCCCAGTGGACCCACGATCTCTTCTCCATCTTGACGCGCAGTACGGCCGATTCCAACCGTCGCCGTACATCCTCGAACAATGGCTCGGTCCTTACGCAGGCTGCGGGCATCAAAATCCCGAGCATATCGAGAAGAATATCATTGACGGCCCTTGCACAACCGGAGCGATCGAGAATGGCCCCGCCGCAGCCCAACCGATGCACTATTTCAAGAGCAATCTCGAGATCGCTCAGCTGGGCATCCGCGTCTTGCCACAATTCAGCTACCCTGCCGCAATCCTCTTTCGGCGATGCTCTCTTGAAATTCCTATCCTTCGCCCGAATTATGGAGCGAAAATTTTCGACCGCAGACGCAGGCGGCTCGCCAACATCATCTAGCTCCAGCTTCGGAGTATGAGCAAAATTTCCCCCAATCCTGTCCGACAAAGCTCCTCTGGACATGATCGATATTCCTTCCACGTAGGATCCTGAAAACCAATTTCACCACTCTCTGCAATCACGCAGCGACTGCATCACAATCCACTCCCTGCGAAGCGAAAATATCGACGCCGGGATACTGCTCGGACAATGCTTCAGCTTCACTCAAATGGGCTCAATAGCAAGGTTAAACAAGTATTCGCCCGCTTGTAAAGCATATGAACATTATTCATATCATGATGCCCTGCCGCAGTTGGTTAATTCGAGGGGCATCGATGGTCAATCAGTTGGGCTTCTCGTCGGTCGACTATCCGGCGAAGAAGAAGTGCACGAAGCGCGAGGTGTTTTTTGGCGACGATGGCGGCCATCGTGCCGTGGACGACGCTCGAAGCCGTGATCGAACCGAACTATCCGAAGCTCGGATCGCAGGGCGGACCGCAGCCGTTCCCGCTCCCACGATGCTGGGCATCTACTGCCTGTAGCAATGGTGCAATCTGTCCGATTCGAGCGCCGAGGAAGCACTCTATGATATTCAGTCGATGCGTGCGTTCGCGAGTCTCGAATTCGGTCGCGAGGCGATCTCCGACGAGACGATGGTCTTGACTTTCCGCCATCTGCTCGAACGCCATACCCTGACGAAGGCGATCTTCGCGGCCATTGCCGAGCAGCTTCAGGCGAAGGGTGAACTCTTGCGCGGCGGCACGATCGCCACGCGACGCTGATCGCAGCCTCGCCCTCGACGAAGAACAAGGAGCAGAATCACGATACCGAGATGACCTCCTCGAAGAAGGGAAATCAATGGGATTTCGGCATGAAGGCGCACGTCGGCGTCGATGCGAAAACGGGCTCGTGCACACGGCGGGTTCACAACCAGCAAGGTTCACGATGCGAAGGTGATAGACCGCCTGCTCCAGAGGACGACACGGCAGTGTACGGCAACAAGGGCTATGTGAGCTACGCGAAGAAGCGCGCCGCCGGAGACGATGCGTGCTGTGGGCAGTGAAGGCGAAGCCGGGTCGCGCGCTCACGCAGCGCCAGCGCGCAAGGAACCGCCACTCGATATCACCATCGACGAGAAGGGGAACGCGCAGGCCACTGCCGGAAGCTATATCGACGAGAAGGCCTACGTCGGCGTGAAGCAAGGCATGCCTGGCAACACACGCATCTTCATCGATCACAAGCTGATCCGGAATCTGAAGGCCCGCGGCGAAGTCGGCGCCAACGACGACGGCAAACCGGCCTCGGCGCCGAGTGGGACTACTGAGCTGGCGCAGGGGCCGGCCGGGATGAGGCGACGCGTATCGATGCACGCCCCTTTGCGCAATCGGTGAACCTGTCTGGAGAGTGCTGCCGAGGGAGGCAGGCGTTGTGCAACCCCGGTGATTGTAATAATAGTGTTTCTCGATTTTCCTCTGCCTGAGGCGTGGCCGATGTTTTACGTGGATGCCAAGTCGAAGGAGACCGGCCGGCTCGTGACCATCCTTTATCATGATGTGGTCGATGGAGGATGGGATTCATCCGGATTTCCCGGATCGGCTGCCGCACGCTACAAATTGACGAAAACGGAGTTTGAGCGCCATATCCAGCATATGTCGCGCATGGGCGACGTGCAGGCGGTGAGTGTGTTTGATGCTCTGATAAAAAGAGATCCGAGGGCATTCGTCTTCACGGTCGATGACGGCGGGGCGTGTGCCATGCACATTGCGGATCGACTGGAAAAGCTTGGCTGGCGCTGCCATTTTTTCATAACCACGGATCGGATCGGGAGCAGAACGTTTGTTTCGGGGCCGCAAATCCGGGAATTGCATGACAGGGGACACGTGATCGGATCGCATTCCTGCTCCCATCCCGACTGGATGAGCCGGCTGCCAACCACGCGTCTCGACGACGAGTGGCAAAGAAGCGCCTCTGTTCTTGCGCAGGTGACGGGCTCTGCAACTCGAACCGGATCGGTTCCCGGCGGGTATTTCGCGGAGAGCGTGGCGCGAAGCGCGCGAAATGCAGGAATTGAGGTGCTATTCAACTCCGAGCCTACTACGGCGCTCGCAAGGTCTCACGGTTGTCTCGTTGCCGGTCGGTTCACGGTGCGGCGCGCTGATTCGGCGGCGCGGTCGGCCGCACTGGTCGGAGGGCATTCCGGCGCGAGACTCCGACAGAAGATGGTCTGGGATGCTAAAGGGCTCGTCAAATCTTTCGCTCGACCGGTGTGGGATAAGGCACTCCGCATCGCCTACGGCCGCCCGACGACGCCCGCGGCCTGATCGGCGACGGCAGCGGCTCCAGGATTGAGATCAATTTCGAATGACTGCTTGCTGCAACTTTGCGCCGGGTGCGCCAGCCTCGCGTTTGCGGAGAGCTTCATCGGCAGCATCGTGTAACGCCGGAAGGCGATGATGACGGCCTCGTCCTCGGCGGAGAGGACTGTCGACTTCGGCTCTTTTGGACCGGTCCGAAGATCGGCGACAAAGGTCCGCTTCCGCCACTTGGAGACGGTCTTCGGGCTGATGCCGTAACGCTTGGCGAGGGCTCTCAGGCTCTCTTGACTATGTTGTATCGACTCGACGGATCGCCTCTCGTCGTGGCGCTTCCATGAAGAACCTGGCCCATAGCGCATCCTTTGATTCGGATGATAAGGATCCACCATCAAAATCCGGGATCAAACATCCTAGTTCGAACCGAGACTTAACAGATTGGTTATCTGTAGTGTCACTTCGACGACATCTCCCGGTTGGAGCTCCGCATCGTCTTCGCCGTTCAAGCGCTGCAATCCCGTCTCGGTCCGCCTGACGATCAAGAAAGACGCCTGACGACCGGCGTCGCGACCGGAAAGGGCAGGCATGTTCCGGCTGAACTGCAGCTTGTCAGCGACCGCACTCAACCTCATCCGGTAGTCCTCTAGTCGCACATTATCCTCGCCGATCTGGCGCAAAACGCTCATTTTCCTCTTGTTCTCCATGCGCGCCAGCCTGGATTTCAGCTCGTCGAGCTGAAGGCGACTTTGCATGAGTAGCATATTCGTCTGCATCCGCTGGCTCGTCGACTGCATGACGGCCCGGCGTGTGTCGAGGCTCCTCGCGCGCGACGCTGTACCGCGCTGGACCAGAGCATCGACCTGAGCGTGCTCGACCCTTTCGGCATCTACCGCCATCTGATCGAGTTCGTCCTGTGCTGTCAGCACAGTAATCTGCTGCTCAATGCGCTGGATGGACTCGAGAGTGAACAGCCGTTCCTGCTCGGCTTCCTTGAGGCCGAGGTGAAGCAATTCATTCTCGGAACGCTCGAACGCGGCAATGACCGTTTCCGAGACTGGAAGATCGCCAATGTAGAGGCGCTCGAGCCTGGAGCCTCCCTCCTTTTCCGCAGCAAGGCGCCATAGTCGAACCTGCACTCGCGCAACTTCGAGCGAGAGTGTCCTGTAGTCGCGCTCGAGATCGATCGGATCGTACCGCACCGGCAATTCGCCGCGCCGGGTCAGGCTGATGCCGCCCGCCAGGATCACGGCATGCCTAGCCGTCATCTCCGGGCGATACTCGAACTCGCCGGGATTGAGCACATCGCCATTCACAAGTATCGGCCGGAATTTGGCTATGCTCACCGTGACATTCGCCGACTGCAGATAGATGAGCTGGTCGCGCCCGCCGGGCCGCATATTGCGAATGGGATGCTGGGCGAGCTCGGCAGAGACCTTTTCCTGCAAGCCACTCGCGGTCAGCCCCGCAACCTGAATTCTGCCTGCCACGGCCAGGGCAATAGCGCCGCCTCGCTGCACCGGCACGATTTGGCGCAGCTCCGGAAAGCCGAATATGCTGACCTCGACGACATCGCCGGCCTGGAGCCGATAGGCCGATACCGCGTCTTTCGCGGTCACCTCCAACGAGAAAGTACCAAGCAGAACGACCGCTGCGAACTGAAGGATGCGGAACGCGGCCCGCCGAAACCGTGTCGAAATCGCGACATTCATGTGGACCTCATGCAGTTGGGCTAATGTCGATCGTCGCCTGCTCGTCTGGCTCCAGCTCCACACGGTCTGTCTTAAGTCATGTAGCTAGCTTCGGGGCGAACCAGTCCGGCTGCGAGACGTCCTCGCCACCAGTCGATGGTCCGCTTGATGCCCTCATCGAGTTCCACTTGCGGGCGCCACGCGGTGGCCGCATGAAGACGGCTGCTGTCGGCCAGTAACGCGCGAACTTCGGAATTGGCGGGGCGAAACCGGCTTCTCTCCGTCTCGACAGGCTTACGGCATTCGGTGAGATCGAGTACGCGCGTCAGCAGTTCCGAGACCTTCGTGGCCCTGCCGCTGCCCGCATTGTAAGGCTGTCCGAATTTCACATCGGGCGATGCCCCGAGCGCGAGGAAGGCTCTGACGGTATCGCTGACGAAGGTCATGTCCCGAATGATGTCGGTATCACCGACCTTGACCGAGGGGCACCTATCGTCGAGAGCCTGGCGAATGAGAGTTGGCAGGATCGCCCGCTCGCTCTGACGGGGCCCGAACGTATTGAAGGGGCGCAGAATCGCGACCCGGACGGCGAACGAGCGCGCAAAGGCTTCTGCCATCATGTCTGCGCTGATCTTCGAAGCCGAGTAGGGTGACTGCCCCTGGAGCAGATGCTTCTCGCAGATCGGCATCCTCATCGCCGTGCCGTAGACCTCGCTGGTCGAGGTATGCACGACGCGAACCGGATCGTGCGCGCGGGCGGCCTCGAGTATATTCAATGTCCCGACGATGTTGGTTTCGACATACGAATGAGTGATGGCATACGACTGCGGAATGGCGATCAGTGCGGCAAGGTGGAATATGATGTCATTCTCATTGACGATGCGGTGAACAAATGCCCCGTCGCGAATATCGCCACGGATCAAACTCAAGCGCCGCCGCACTTGAATGGGAAGCTCGTCGAGCCAGCCATGACTGTCGAACGAATTATAGAGGGCAAGCGCCGTGACCTCGGCGCCGAGCGCGGACAAAGCTTCCGCGAGGTGCGAGCCGATAAACCCGTCGGCGCCAGTGACGAGGACCCGCCGCCCCCGATATGCCGTAGCATTGATCATCGATTATTCCACTCTCACTGAAGTTGCGGATCGATTGACGCCCCGTCGTTGAGAACAACTGCGGATCTCACTCCCCCCTGACGATCGATGCGGTACCCAGAAGGATCCATCTGAGATCGCCGGCAAGGGTGCGGCGCCGGTAGTATTCGAGGTCGATATGTCCTTTCAGCGGGAACAGGTATGTACGATATAGCTGCTCGGGGTCGGCGCTATCGGTGAAGAACCGGCTTTCATTCCGGAACATGACTTGCGTCGGGCCGAGCAACCCCGGTTTGTAGTGCAGGATTTGCTCAAGCTCTCCCTGAAAACAGTCGGCAAAGGCGATCGCCTCCGGCCTCGGTCCGACAATCGACATGGTCCCCTCGATGACGTTCCAGAATTGGGGCAGTTCGTCGAGTTTGGTGGATTGGAGGACCAGTCCGACCGCCGTCATACGCTGGTCACGCTCAAGCGTCAGCGCAAGCCCCGAGGTGCCGCAGTCGGGGCGGAATTTGCGGAACTTGTATATCTTGAATGGCTTATGGTTTCGGCCGAGGCGTGTCTGAGTGAATATGATTGGCGCTCCCGTCTCGATCAGAATGGCAATCGAGATGAGAATGATGATTGGACTGAGCAGCACAAGGGCGATCACGGCGATCGCCAGATCGAGCCCTCGTCGTGCTAGCTCGGAAAACTGCTCGTGACGGGCGATCGGGTGCGGCTGCTGGTAGGGTGTCATGGGTTCGCCAGACGGTTTGTCAGAGCCCCCTGAAGAGATCGTGCGATCAGACGCAGATCATCGAGTTCTAGCTGGGGGTGAAGCGGTAGCGTAAGCTCGCGTGCGGCAAAGTCCTCGGTGACGGGGAGGCGGGCGCCGGGACAGAGCTGTCGGTAGAGGGAGAGCTGGTGTACCGGTGGATAGTGCACCGACGTCTGAATGCCATCGCTCCGCATCTGCTCGATGAGCGCTTGCCGGTCGACCTCGCGGGATAACGTCACCGGCATGATGTGGAACGATGAGCACTCCAGATCACCGAACGGTATCTCGATGTCCGGCTCGATGCCACGGAGCAGCTCGCGATACTGCATGGTCAATGCTCGTCGGCGCGCATTCCATGCTGGTAGCTTGCGTAGTTGGACGAGGCCGAGAGCCGCGCGCAACTCGTCCATGCGGTAGTTGAAACCGAGCATCGTCGCATCGTAGATCGGCGCCGCGGACCTGTGACGCTGAAACGTTCCGCTTGTCAGGCCGTGGCCGCGCAACTGACGGATGGCGGCAAGCAGCTTCGGATCGCTGGCAACGACCATCCCGCCTTCCGCGGTCGTCATGTTCTTGTTGCCGTAGAAGCTGAAGACGGCAGCATCGCCCACGGTGCCGGCTTCGCGAAGCCCTGCTGCGTGCGCGGCGTCTTCGACGATGAGCAGACCCCGCTCTGCGGCGAAGGAGCGCCAAGCGTCACGATCGGCGACATAGCCGGCATAATGCACAAGCATGATCGCTTTCGTCCGCGGCGTGCACTTGCGCGCGGCATCCTCGATCGACATCAGAGGACGGTTCACCGACTGGATATCCACCAGAACTGGGGTGGCGCCGGTATAGATCACGCAGTTGGCGCTTGCAACGAAGGTGAGGCTTGGGACCAGCACTTCGTCGCCGGCGCCTAGGCCGAGCGCGTGGAGTGAGAGATGAAGACCGGCCGTGGCCGAGCTGACCGCGACCGCGTTGGGCATCGCATGCAATTCGGCAAACGCGCGCTCGAACCGTTCCACCCGATCGCCCATCGTGATCCAACAACTGTCGATCACCTCAGCAAGGGCGGCCTTTTCTTCGGCGCCGAGAATGGGTTGCGCTACGGCCAACATGGGCGAACTCATACAGCGTGCGAAGTCGGACACTCTTTCGCTGGGCGACAGCAACCTCAAGCGCTGAGCGCTTCCCGAGCCGGCATCGGGTCGCTCCAATCGACCTCCTGTGCGAACTGGAAATCCTCGATACGTCCGACGTCCAGCCAGAGCCCCTGATGCATGTAGAAATGCGCAGGCGTACCGCTGTCGAGCATACCCACTACGAGATTGTCGAAGCCGAAGGGTACGCCACCAGGAATAAGATCAAGAATCTCGGGCTCCATGCAGTAGACGCCCATGGACACACTGTTTGTCAGTGTCGGCTTCTCCATGAAGCGGGTTATTCGGCCGGCATCGCCGTCGATGACGCCGTAGTCCATCTTCAGAGATCGGGTTGTGGTCGCGACGGTCAGCAGCCCACCGTGGCGGCGATGCGCGTTGATGAACGCATTCAAGTCGAGATCGGTCAGAACGTCGCCATTGAGCACGATGAACGTGCAATCGAGATTGTCGCGCAGCATGCTCAGAGGACCGATGGTGCCGAGCGGCTCATGCTCCTGTGTATAGGTTATGGAGATATTCCACTGTCCTCCGTCACCGCAGTAGCTGCGAATGAGATGTCCGAGATAGCCAGTCGTCACGTAGATCTGTGTTATTCCGTTACGACGAAGCCATTTGAGAAGAAGCTCGAGAACGGGACGAGCGCCGATTGGCATGAGCGGTTTCGGAAGAACCGATGTATATGGCCGTAGACGTGTTCCTTTGCCGCCGGCCTGGATCACAGCCTTCATGGAGGGCCCCTTCCGTGTACTCAATATGAGAACGGACGCCTTTCTTATGCGACTATGAATATTAGACTACGGAAGGGTTTCTGCGGCGTCTTCAGTCATTTGCATGAAATCGAGATCTCATTTTATTTATTTTCATGGTGGCCGCTTCCGGGCGCGGCCCGAGCGGCCGGACTCGCTTCATTGATCGATCGCAATTCGGCTGATGCTATTTGCAATGTGGTGCAGGCGAACGCACTGCGCGCTCGATCAAAGTGCCAATCTTGCGGCGCTTTTGTTCGAGGCTGTCCGGATCCCGGGGCCAGTCCCGCCATGACGGAGCCAGCGCTCGCGCCATCTCCAGAGCCGTCTTCTCGCAGCCATGACGCTTCAGAATGGCGATGTACTCGAAATCCTCCACGCCGTCCCGAATCCACTTGAGACGCAAGGATGGGGAGACGCCAGCCGATCCAGGAGTGGTACTCGGATAGAGCAGCATGCCCTCCCCGGGATACTGGTTGCGATAGGTGTAGACGTCTCGCCAGGGCTCTTCCGTCCATCCGTCGACACGCCAGTAGAGAAGCCCCGATATTCCGAGGCTCTGGCTGAGAAAACCCGGTTGAATGCGGAAGTTGACGGGCGCGAAGTCGATCTGCCATTTCGGCGAATAATCGTCCTGGACAAGTGCATTGTACGACCAGATCTCGTCGCCCTTCGCCAGGACGTGCTGCACCTCTGCGCGGGCTTCTTCGTACATGCTCGGGAGGAGAACCCATATGTCGACCGCCGAACGGCCCGTGCCCGAGCCGTCGTCATAGAGTTCCGAGCGTGGTGTCATCGTGATGAGATTGTCGATGCCGGCAGCATGCAGAACGCGACCCCATGCCTTGATGGTATCGAACTGCTGCGGGCAGAGGTCTATCTCGTCGGCTGTGTAATTGTAGCGGCGCAAGTTCGGATGGGCCCGCGCGGCGGCAGCGCGGACGACATCGAGCGGTGGGGGCTCGCCCATCGTGCAGGACTTGTGGTCGGCCTCGCTCCAGAAGCCCATGTTCGTGGATTTCAACCCCCATCGCTCTATCAGTTCGGGTTGATCGCGAGCGGAGACACTTCGCGGCATGAGGCGGTGTCGGAGTAGCTCCACCGCAGCCTCGGGGCTCGATTTCCAGACCAGGAACGCCGAATTGAGGGTAGGCACCAGCGGCAGCGCGAAATCCCATACGTTGAGCGCGATGTGCGCCGTCGCTTCGGATGAGCCGGAACGCACGGTGACGGCGGCCGTATATCGTCCGGGAACGGCATCCTCCGGAATTCGAATATCGACCCAGAATGAGCGGTTCGGGCCGGGCGCAGCAGCGATGATCTCATTCGTTCCTGCAAGAGAGCTGTTGTCGGCGTCAGAAATTGGGATCAGGGCGTCTGCGTACCAGCCGGCGCCGAGCGAACGATTGCCCCTGCGTGCATAGGGGCTCGGCCGGCCGACATGCACGAAATGCTGGCGATAGATCGTGATGTTGCTGGCGGAGATGTGCGCTCCTGACGGCCCCTCCAGGGCGCCGATATGGAGACCGGAGTGGATTGGTCCGCCGTCCTCCCGTGTCCTGAAGCCGACTTGGAACGATTCCCATTCGCCGCGCGCCCCGTAGATTTCTAGGCTGCGATGCGGGCCGGGTGGCGCGTTGTGTCCAATTCGGACAAGGCTGGGCGCTAACCAGACCTGGAGTGACGAGGCTCGTGCCCGTTCGATGGACGCAGCACACGTGAATGCCAGCGCGAGCCCGATCGGAAGCACGAGGGAGCCATGCGGTGTGAGGGACTTGCCGCGTTGGCCTTCGCTCAGGAAGCGCTTGGTGTGGCCGTGGCCAGATGGTCGCCTGGGAAGTAACCGGGAAATTAAGCCTTCGAGTGCGCCCCATCCGTAGCTGAAATGCAGTGCGATGAGCACTGGCGGGAGAAGAAATACGTGCGGTCCCGGATCAAGCCGTGCCGTGATCATCATGGCCACCAGCAGGACCAGCGCATAGGCTGCCGACACCATGCCGGCAACCGACAGAGCGAGAGGCGACGCGATGCCCGCGAACAGAGGAGCACCGAGACCGAGTATCAAGAGCAACGGCGCAAAGTGGAAGGCGCGCACCGCGGCAGGGTTCTCGAAAAGCGCATGCGCGACGCCCCGTCCGTTTCCGCGATACTGGCGCGCCAGGCCGGCAATTGTCGTCCGCGGCTGATAAAGGGTGCGGATCTCGGGAGTGAGATAGAGACCGTAGCCCGCCGCGCGCAATCGTGCATGAAAGTCGTTGTCCTCGGCTCTGGCGAGATCCTCACGGAAGCCGCCGAGCTCGTCGATGACATGCTTCCAGTAGCAGCCATTCCAGACGGTATCAGCCCAGCCTCGGCGCCCTTCGCGGCGAAAACTCGCAACGGCGAGCCCCAATGGATTCTTGTGGGCGGCGGTTATGGCCTGCGCAACGAGGGTGCCTCCCGGCGCCGGTCGCGCGATGGTGCCGACGCCGCCGGCACCGGTCTCGAGTAAGGTCGCGACACTCACGCTGACGATATCCCGCTCGTATCTTGCGTGAGCATCGAGGCGGATCACGACCTCGCACTGCGTCTGAGCGATCGCGATGTTGAGCGCGGCGGCCGGGAGACGACGCGGGTTTTCAAGAACGCGAACGCGCCGGTCCTCCGCCTCGATGCCGGCGAGAAATGTCAGCGTGCCGTCTGTCGACATCCCATCGACGAACCAGATTTCGGCGATTGCCGCGTAGTCCTGATCCCGCAGGTCCGCTACCAACTGCCGAATGTGCCCGGCTTCGTTGAAAATGGGAACGATCAACGCCACGGTGGGTCGTATCGGATCGCCTCCGGTAGGGCGGTTGTCGAGCGCTGATCGCATCGGCCTAGCTGCATAGCTCATCGCGTAGCACTCCAAGAATGCGGGATCGGTTCACCTCGAGAGTATTGCGATGCATAAGTGCGCGACCATTCGCGACCAGCCTGTCGCGCAGGGCGGGCTCCAGAATGACGCGCTCGATCGCCGTCGCGAGAGCCCCGACATCCGTCGGCGGTACAAGCATCGCGGTCTCCTCGTGTGTGAGGAATTCCGGAACGCCACCGACTGCGCTGGCGATTGTCGGCAAGCCGATCGACAGGGATTCGTTGATGACTTGCGGGAAGCCTTCCGTCAGCGATGGAAGCACGAAAGTCCCCGCCTGCTGGTAAAGCTCGAAAAGAGCGGGGCCGTAGGGAACGTAGCCATGGAAGGTGACCTGCTCCTCGAGACCGATCGCGGCCGCCCGGCGCGGCAGCTCGTCGCTCAGTTCGCCGGAGCCGACCACATCGAGATGGCAGTTCACGCCGCGGGTTCTGAGAAGATCCATGGCCTCGAACAGAAACCTGTGCCCTCTCTCCGGCGCGAGGCGGCCCACGCAGATCAGGCGTGACGGATCTGCGTGGCACGACTTTGTCGACAACATCCGGAACTGGTCGGCACCGACCAGGCACGGAAAGTGATGGTGGACGCTCGAGCTGAAGCGTGCGTACTCGTTGGCCATCTCCATGCCGACGGTGAAAACCGGTCGGCCGCGAGCCAACTGGCGGAAATCCCATTCCAGAAGCTTCGCCGCTGCAACGGCCGCCTGGCCGAGACGGCCGGGGTAGGCGCGCATCTGCTCGATCAGATTCTGTCGGACCATGAGTGCGACCGGAACGCGATGAGACAGGCATTCCCGCGCCAGTAGCTGTCCGATCGGATGCGGCCCGTCGATCACGACGGCATCCCACCGATCGGCGTTGTAGCGAACCGTCTCCCGGATCTTCCTGTATGTGTGCGGCGCCGATTTCGCGACGGCACCGACGTCCCAGAGACGCGGGTAGTACGGCAGGCCGTGAACACGTATCGAAGGGTCGGCGATGACATAGGGAGCCCGCCCCGCCTCGGGAGCGCCGCGACCGATGAAGCTCAATTCGTCGACGGCCTCGATGAAGCTCGCGGGAAACAGGATGAATGCCTCGTCCGTGGAGAAGACGCCGTGCTCCTGCCAGAACACCTGATCGACGTACATTGCGAGGCGCATGGCCGACTCCGATCTTCTACCGAAACGCTGGCCCTAGTCGCCGCAGAGCTGCCAGAGCCTGCGGGAAATGTCGTCCGGCTGTGGCCATCGCTCCATTGCCGAGCGCGCCGCAGCGCCGATCCTCTCACGTAGATCCGGTCGCTCGCCGAGGGTTATGAGGTGCTGGGCGAGCTCTCCGGAATCAGGATCGCCGAGCAGACCCGTCTCGCCGTCTCGAATGCAATCCCGCACACCTGGGACTCGTGTCGCAACGCATGGAACGCCCGCCGCCATGGCCTCGAGCAGCACGTTCGGGGTACCCTCGAAGTCGGAGGTAAGCAGCAGGATGTCGGCCGCGGCAATGAGCTCGCGACCCTCCGGAACGCCTCCGAGGAAGCGCACATGCTCGTCGACGCCGCGCGCGACAGCATGGTCGCGAAGTGCTTCGAGGCAACCGCGATCCTCGCCCGCGATGACCGCCGAGATGGCAATGTGCCGGCGCGCCTCCGCGACGACGTCGATGAACCGGTGGAAATTCTTCTGCGGCGCCAGACGGCCGACGCCGACGACGAGAAGCTGGTCTTCGGCGACGCCGAGCCGGGTCCGCCAGCGCCGCCGCCACGCGGGAATGTCGGTGTCTTGAAAGCGCGGCGCGACATTCGGAACATGCGCTATGCGCTTGCCGGTGCCGACAAGATCGGAGATCTCCGCCCGGCTGCTTTCCGAATTGCATACGATGGTGTCTATGCCCGCGAGGCTCATCCACGACCACAGCCGGCGATGACGCTCGGGCAGATCGGCAAACAGGGCGTTTCTGAACGATCCTATGCGGCGCCCGCCGCAGAGGAGAAGCGCAAGAGAATACCCGTTGGTATATGATGACCACGAGAAGAAGCAGGTGGCGCCCTGCTTGACATAGGCACGCCGGAACCGAGCCATTTTGGCAAGCGGATTGCCTTCGAGCAGGATGACGGGAACGTCGAGCTCCTTGATCGGTCCGAGCCACGGGCCGAGCTCGCCGGATACGTATACGACAGGAGCCCAGCGGCGACGGTCGCAGGCGGCGATGAAGCCGTGGAGCTGGCGTTCGCTTCCGCCCTGGCCGAGTTGTCCGATCACGATTGCAATCGGCTCCGGTCCGGAGACTTCGATGGCGGTGCGCGTTGCGATCTCGACCGACATGATCTTGTCCATCACCCGACGCGTCCGATGTCGAAGCTCGTCGTCTCGGGCGACCGTCCGTCCGTGGCAAGCGGCTTGGATTGGCCGGAGGCATGGGCCGATGTCGCGGATGGGCTGGCATAGAGATGCCACCAGGCGTCGAGCATGAGCAGGCGCCACAGCAGGAGACCGAAATCGCGGCCCTGTCCACTTGCGTGACAGGCAATCAGGTGCTCTACACGCCCGGTATCCCAGAAGCCCAATTCGCGCGCGTTTCGCGAAAGCAGCCGTGTGCGCAGCATCTCGAGTCCCGCGCGCTGGCGGAACCAGCCGCCGAGCGGTACGCCGAATCCGCGCTTCGCACCTCGCTGCACACTCGCAGGCAACACTCTGGCGGCGAGCCTGCGGAGCGGCAGTTTTCCCTGCCGTGTGTCGAGCAGGCTCGAGCGCGGCAGCCGTGCCGCCCACTCGACCAGCCTCCAGTCCAGAAATGGCGAGCGCACCTCGATCGAATGCGCCATGGAAGCCCGGTCCATTTTCACGAGGACGTCGTCCGGCAGATAGAGATGGTAGTCGAGACGCTGCTGGCGCTCGATCAGGGGCGCATCACGATCGCGCGACCACCGCTCCCAGACCGGCCGGCTTGCCATGGCCGTCAATGGCCGCAAGTCATCGTGCAGAACATGCCGGATGGCCCTGTCTTCGGGCATCTCGTCGAAGACGGCCGCAGCACCGCAATCAGCGAGACCGAGCTTGGCAAGCCGGAAGCGCGTGAGCGAGAGCTCGGGCGTGAGCCTCGCGGCGACGCGCAGGCCCTGTCCAATCCGGCTGGCCGCGGCGATCAGTGTCCGATGGCGCTGGCACTCGATATATCGACGGTAGCCGCCGAAAGCCTCGTCGCCGCCGTCGCCCGAAAGAAAGACGGTAGCGTGCTCGCTCGCCGCACGGCAAAGCGCGGAGGTCGGCAGCGCCGACGCATCCCCGAACGGCTCGTCGTAGATGCCAGCAAGCTCGTCGATGTCGCCGGGCCCGCCCTGCCTCTGCATGATGACGCGATGCTCAAGTCCGGCGTGGCGCGCGCTGTCCCGCGCGAGATCCGTCTCGTCCGTTGCGGTATCCTCGAAACCGACTGTGAAGGCAACTAGCGGGCGGTTCGACACTTTCGCAGAAAGTGAGGCAATGAGACCGCTGTCGATGCCGCCCGAAAGAAAGACGCCGACGGAAACATCGCTGCGCAGGCGCAGTGCGACGGCATCCTCCAGAAGCGCGTGCAGCTCGTCGATCTCGTCCGGTGTGATCGGCCGATCGGATCTGTCCTCGCAACGCGGGAGGCTCCAGTATGCGACCTGTCGTGCCGCGTGCGGCTCGTCCAGAGAGCCGGCAAGATAATGTCCGGGGCGGATCTTGGAGAAGTGCGAGAAGATGCAGGTTTCACTCGGGAGATAGCCGAGCATCAGGTACTGCATGACGGCTACGCGGTCGACGGTTCGCTCTATGCCTGATGCGGTCAGCAGCGCTTTGATCTCGGAGGCGAAGATCAGCGCGTCGCCGCGCGCGACGTAATAAAGCGGCTTCACACCGAGGCGATCGCGAGCCAGCAGGAATGTGCGTGCCCGGGTGTCGATGAAGGCGATGGCGAACATGCCGTTGAGCATGTTGAGCGCCGCATGGCCATGACGCGCCAGAAGACGAAGCAGAACCTCGGTATCCGAGTCGCTCCGGAAGCGCTCACCTCTGCTTTCGAGATCGCGGCGGAGCTCGATGAAGTTATAGATCTCACCATTGAAGGCAATGTTGAACCTGCCGTCGTCGGTTTCCATCGGCTGATGGCCGAGTGGACTGAGGTCGAGAATGCTCAGGCGCGTGAAGCCGAGCTGCCATCCGTCGCCGGCGGCCTGGCCGCTGTCGTCCGGACCCCGGTGGTGAAGCCGGCTGGTCATGGACATGATGGCCCCCGGTAGGCAGCCCCGTCCAAGCCATCCGCAGATCCCACACATGCTCCAGCTCCTACCGAGTGCCACTCCCGATGTGATACGTGCCGGCGGGGGCATGCGGCACGGCATCGCGCTGCGTTGCCTCGTCTGGCGGGCTGCCATGCGCGGCTGTCGCCCGCCGGCGGAGACCCACCACCGTCAACAGCATGAGGAAGGCGAAGAGGTTCGGATGATTATCGACGCCGCCGGACTTGATCCACGAGGCACCGAAGCCGACAAGGGATGCGAGGATGAAACAGCAGAGCAGGTCCAGGCTCGCGTCACAGCCTCGCCAATATCGCCAGCTCGCAAAGAAGCTCACCAGTGCAGCTCCGCAGGCCGCGCTGTAGAGCACCAGCCCAACCAATCCGGTATCCACGCCGACCTCGATGAGCGGATTATGACTGGGCAGGTCGATGCGGTGCTTGTAGTCGCTTGTCAGCGACGCGAGGGAGTCGTGCAGCTCAAACGGGCCGTTGCCGATACCGACTCCCGCAATCAGGTTGTTGTAGAAGAGTGTGAGCCCGGCTTGCCACAAGACGTCTCGTCCTCCGGTCCGCCCGCCGTAGACCTCGTCCAGCCGATTAAAGATACCCTCGAAGATGAACGGCATGGCGACAGCGAGACTGATCAGTAGTGCGACGCCGATTGCGCCCCATGCACGCGTGCGCCGGATTGCGAGGAACGCAAGCAGCGTTGCCACGAGAGAGACCGCGCCGCCGCGGGATTCCGACAAGCCGACCACGCTGATGGTGCCCAGGACATAGACGACGCAGAGCATTGCCAGGATTGTTCGCGATCTGCCTTGGGCGAGAGCGGGCTCCCACAAGACGCCGGGCATGGCTGCCAGCAACAGCATTGCCAGCTCGTTTTGATTGGTGTTGGCGACGTGCAGGCGGTGGCCCGGTTGAAAGCTGAGAGCAATACTGCCGACACCCGTCACCAGGAGCAGCCAGCCCGACAACGCGAGCACGCGGGTGAGCGCGACGAGCTCATCACGGGTACGCGTTTGTTGCACGACCAAGAAAAGCAGGACGATGCCAATTCCGTAGGCTACCAGCTTGCGCCGTGCTGCGACGAGATCGGGAGCCCATATGGCCGTGTAGGCGGCCCAGCCCATGAATAAGAATAGCATGAAAAGGGTGACGCCGGCAGGTTTGGCCGGCTCGCCGCCTGCGCGGTTTACGAGCCACGCCAGAAATGCAATAGCCAGCATCCCGAAGGCGGCGACCGAGAACAGGCCGCTGATCGGCTCAGGACGCAGTCCAAACGGGACGAGAAAAAGGAACAGGGCAATTAACAGTAAGTGCCTCGGAAATCGGATCAGGAAAAGACTTGCAGCCGATAGCAGCGCAAGCATCGTGGCGGCGACCACCATTCGCGGGCCGAGCGACCCGGCGAGCACAGCCGAGCAGAGCAAGAGAAGGAGCACCAGCAGTGCACCGATGAAATATCCCCACCTTGCGATCAGCCTGTGAATTCGCTCAGCGATCATGACCCGTAGCCGGAGTTGTCCGAGATGGGACCGGATGCGTGCGAGCTGACGACATCCGGGGTGAGCTTCTCGAGCGCCGCGCACACGGCGTCGAAATTGTGCCGGGAGCGCACGAACGCCAAGGCGCGCGCACCGATGGTGAGATTGAGCGAGGCATCTCGCGCGAGTTCGTGGACGTGGCCGACGAGCCCGTCGACAGTACCGCCGATGCGGCCCAGCCCTTCGCGTTCGATCACGCCGCCGGGATCCACACTCAACGATACGACCGGAATGCCGACGCTCCATGCTTCCAGCATCGTATTCGGGAATCCTTCCCCGGAGGAGGTGTTCACCACCATTCTTGATGCATTGAGGAGTGCAAGGACACCGTCCGAGCGCAGCGGACCCTTGTAATCGACATTTGGTAGACCGGCGATCGTTGTCTCGAGCTCGGCCCGACAACGGTCGGATAAGGCGGTATCGTAGCTGCCTGCAACGGCGAAGCGGTGGTCGGGCAGCCGTCGCGCGAGATCGAGAAAAAGCTCCAGTTGCTTCTCAGGGCGCACCATGGCGATCCAGGCGGCATCGTAGGTTGTCCGGAGGAAACTGCGTGGTGAAGTATTGAAATGGCGCACTAGGTTCGGCAGCGGGACGATCCGACTAGCGCGGAGATGCTGCGGCAGGAGGTCAACCTGACCATCGTGCTGGACGGCAATGACGTCGGCTGTCCGCAACCCCGCCGCATAGAGGGGTACGTGCAGCCAGCGCTTGTGGTCGTAGCTGGTTCGCGGATTGCAGTGATCGTCGTGAGCCAACGCATAGATGAAGCGGCGGTCCGGATCCAACTTGGCAAACAAGCCCATCAACCACAGGAAGTCGCTCGGCAGCCGTGCATAGAGGATGTCGGGTGAGAGTGACTGCATCGCCAGCCAGAAGCGATTGAGACTGCGCGGTTGCCGCCAGGACGGCGCTGCTTCGAGACAGACGACGCCCGAACGTATCACGGGCACCGCAACGCCACGGCCGTTGCCATGGATCAGACTGACGCTATGACCTGCTCGCGCCAGGGCGGCTGCGATGTACGCGATCTGGGCCTCTGCGCCGCCAGACGCCCACGTGTCGCCGTCCAGGACCTGGATGGATCGGGGACCGGGTGAGAAGAAGCACCATCGCATCTTGTCCTCCTTCACGGCTGCCGGTGCCGCCAATCGGATGTGGGCAGGGGCAGGAGGGTTTTGAAGGGAAACACGCTCGCGATGACCGCGCGGTCGCCGCCATTCATCAGGCAAGTAGCGGCAATGACGAGGTAGGGAACCGTCACAGCGGCGGCGATTGATGCACAGACTTGCCAGGACGGGGTGACCGAGAGCGAGGCCAGCGAGTGAGCCGCAAGTGCGACCAGCGCCGTGGCCAGCACACCGATCATGAGATGCCGATAAATCGCTAGGCTTCCCCATCCCGTAACCTTGCCCGCGTAGGCTGGGATGAGCACGCAACTGCGGATCACGAGCAGGCTAGCGCTAGCCATCACGACGCCGACCGGACCTTGACCGCCCCACCGCGCCGCAGCCACAGCTGCGAGCAGACAGACGATGCCGCACGCGGCGGTGAACTGGCTCTGAACGCGCACTTTGTTGTAGGCAGTGAGGACGTAGGAAAGTGGCAGTGTGGCCATGGTTACACAGATCGGGAAGCTCATGACCATCAACTGTCCCTTGAGGTGAGCGAAGTCGGACCCCAGCCAGAGTTCGAGCAACGGCTGGGCCAGGCCAACCAAAAGCCCGACGGGTAGTACGAGACCGAGAGCGATTAGCTTCACCGCGCGCAGTGTGTAATCGCGGAGACCGTCGAGATCCCGGCGGGCATAGCGCGCTAGAATGCTTGGGTTGGTCACGGATGTGATCGCATCCATGCCCTGCCGAATGACCTCGGGAAACAACACCAGAACGGCGAAGTGTCCTGTGGCTGTGGCGCCGAAAAATTGATTGATGACGATCAGGTCGCTGGTGGCGAAGAGGAGTATACCGATGCTGTTAAGCAGGGCCCAGCCGCTGAATGCAGCGAGTTCGCCTGCTCGCGAGCGATCGAAGTCGGAGGACGCGACGCGCAGTTGAGGCGTCAGCATGCGACAGATGTATCGACTGGCGAACAAGGACACCATCACGGAAAGTACGAGTCCGGCGCCGATATGCCAGACCTGCGGATCGACGATTGCGAAAAGCAGAAGGACCGTGCTGATCCGGAGCAGCAGGCCGAGCGCTCGCAGAGCGTTTCTGATCTCGAACCGATGCAGAATGACGGTCGACGCGGAGAAGCAGTCGACAATGAGGTTCAGCAGCGCATACAGCGCCGCGCAAAGAAGGAGGATGCGCGTCTGCCACTCAAGAGTCTCGGGAACTCGAAACAGCGAGGGCGAGTACAGCCCCACCGCGAGCAGCGGCAGCAGTGCAGCCGCGATGAATGCTGCCGATGCGGCAATTGCGGAATTGAAGGTGGCGTTGGCCGCTGCATCGTCGTGGCGACCGAGGTCGATCGCTAGAAAGCGCGTTGCTGCGCTTGTAATTCCGCTCGAGAACGTTGCCACGTAGAGAACGACGAGGTTGGCTAGCGAGATCGCGCCGTATGCCGCCACACCGAGATTGCGAATCAGATAGGGAACAAAAAGAAGCATCGAGATCATGGTGACCGCGACAAACGCGATATTCGAGCCGACGTTCGCGACGAACTGCGCCCCAGCATCGCCACGTGACAGGTTCGCCGTGAAGTCCTGCCCGCGTCTCGCATGTGACGCGAGCGGTAACCGTGGACCGCTCATGTTAACTCCGGCATGGCGGCGCTGCGGTCGCGGCGCTTCGTATTCTGGTTCGCATTCTGCTTCTGCTCATCGGGGGGGGAGGCATTGCTGATCCGCGCTGACGCTGGTGCGAGGCCGGCGGCAAGGAGTTGGTTTGGGGGAGCACAGGTGAGCACCGCGGCGAGTGTCTCGCGCTCAAGCGAGACGGCGCCAGATTCCAGGCGTTCCAGCGCGTAGGAGACGAGTCCACGCCGCGTCGCGCCCCATCTCACGGCAAGGAGGGTGAGGTCGGCTATGGAGGCAATTATTCGGACGTCCGCGGAGGCCAGAACGGGTGGCGCCAGAATGATTATGCACTGGTGCTCGTCGCAGAGAGGGCGCAATGCCTCCAGTAGCCCGGACCTCGAAAGCTTGGCCGGTTCCTGGCCAATGGCTCGTCCTGCGAGATAGGGGAACGGCGCGCTGTCGAGCTCGGTGGTGGGCTCCAGATTGAGGAGGAGAGTGCGTTGCCCGAGCCACGACGCACAGGCGGTCAGGTCGGCGGCGAGCTGCGCGGCACCTTCACCGGGGATGCTCGACGTGACGGCCAATACGGTCGCTGTCGATGAGGTTCGGTCTCCGCCGGTTGCCGCATCGAAGATTTCCCGTATGGAGCGTCCGGCCGGCGTGTAGAGATCGTGCAAGCCCGGCTTGATCTCGTCTGAGCTGCCGGCAAGTGAGCGCCCCAGGCAGCGTATCCCCAGCACCGATTCGACCAGTGCCTCACCGCGCAAGCCTCCGTCCAGCCGATCGGCAGCAAGTCCCGCTGTAATTCCGAGGGCAAGAAATGCCAGAAATGCCGGTGGCAGCAGGAGAAGTGGATCGATCGAGCTCGGCATGGCAGGGACCACGGCCTGAGCGACGATCGAGGCGTCGATAGGCGTCGTGCGCACGCGCTCCTCGATGTTCTGCCGGCGGCGAAGAAGCTCTTCGTAGATCTTGCTGCTCGTGGCCGCCTTCCGCTCCAGTACGAAAAGCTCTGCACGCTTGTCCGAGCCGGCGGCAGCGATGCTCTGAGCGATGGCAAGATGTTGCCGGAGAAGCTGCACATGCTCGGTTGCGATATCGACTTGGCGGGCCAGCTCGACATGATCCGTTGTGCCCGGCAATAGCACACCGGCGGCGACGTCGTTGCCGGGCCGGGGCGCGTATCTTTCCCTCCGGTCGGCGAGTTCCCTGAGTGACGGTCGGTCGAATGTCAACTGCTCGATTGCGCTCGCCGGCATGCGGCTCGCCGGGTGTCCGTTCTCTTGGGGCTTCAAGTTGAGATCGTCAGGATCCGGTCTTCGGCGCCCCAACTCGAGCGTGCGCAACGCCAGGATGGATTGCGCCTGAGCCAGCTCGCGTCTGAGTTCGACAAGAGCAGTGAGGTCGGTCGCGCCCGAGTCCGAAAGACCGTGGTTGACCTGATAGGCCTTCACGGCCCCCTCGGATCGCGTCAGCTCGGTACCGGCCTGCGTGATCGCGCGGCCCAGATGCGTCAGCATCCCTTGGGCGTCATCGCGGACGCGATTCCGCAACCGGGTGATATGTGTCTCGGCGACAGCGTCGACGGTTTGCGCCGCGCGCGCGGGGCTCTCGTCGGTGAAAGCGACTGTAATGATGTGCGAGCGCCGCTCCTGGAAAATCTTCAGGCGGCTGCGCAGTGCCATGATGCGAGCTGACATCTCGGTGCGCGTTCCGGTCGGATCATCGTCGGAGGCGGGCTGTGGCGCAATGATCCGGTCGAGGTGCTCGAGCGCCGCGCCTAAATTGGCCTCCGAGTTGAGCATCGCGAGATGCGTATCTACCACGGCTTCGTCGAGGTATTGGTGGGATCGATCGCTGATCTCCGGCGGCGCGATGCGTATGTTCACCGAGGCGGTGTAGGTTCGTGGTGCGTAGAGGAGCGCGATGCCCGAAAGGAGCGTTCCGAACACGGCTATCGAGACGATCAGCGCGCGCTTTCGCCACAATGCGGCGAGCGGGCGGTCCAGTTCATGCGACGGCGCTCCTGGCCCGCGGCCGGCGACGCGTGGGGTAGCCGGTCCGTTGTTTCCTCGGCCATTAACCAACTTCTGATTGCCGTCATCAAATATACGCGTCACGGCACTACCACACAGTACGCGTTACACACAGTCCGTCGCGACGCTACGGACTGGCGGAGACATCGTCATCCTTCATACGAATGATGTGGCGCTAGTGGAGATTCCGACGACCAAATTACGCACATCATGAGCCGTGATGCTGCCATCCGGATCGGCGGAGAGTACTTGTCAGATCAGGGATGAGGATGGTGCGATCACAGGCACCTACCGCGCTCTGCGCAAGAAGCACATCGTCCGCTATCTCGCCGAGTTCAAGTGGCGCTTCAATCATTGCTTCGATCTCCTCGCAATGATCCCTGCTCTCGACCGCGCCGCCGTGGCCACAAAACCGCAACCCTACTGGTGGCTTCTTGCCGAGCCAGACGCTTACATTCTGTCCGCGTTTATACTAACCCTTGAGCTGGTCGAACTTCGGGACGGGCGCAGTTGTCCACTCGTTGTCCTGCGGAGCTTTCGCAGCTCTCCGACGATTTCGAATGCTCCACCCTTTGAAGCGCCCATGAAGACGATGCCGAAATTTCACGTAAATGCCCAGCTTTCGTAAGATCGGTCGCACTCGCCGTAAGGTCATGATTGATCTGGTCCATCTGCTTTCCATCAAGGCGTAATGCCTTCCCATCCTGCACGGCGTCAAAGCAAGTGATCGAAACGCGAACCGCCGCTCCGTCGACGATCCATGGCTCGTCGCTCCATGCTTCAAAGATCCGGCCAGATGCCGCAATATCGTCGAGCACGTCGCGATTGGCGCCGCCCCGGATGAAGTTGGTGCTGACGAGACCCACGCGCGTCGTCGTCGCCCTTTCAAACTGCTCGCTTGCCCTCGCGAACCAGTAGCAGACGAGATAGGCTTCCGCTGGCACGCGGCCCTCATAGACGTTGAATTCAGGATCGGTATAGTGCGCGCCGAGCTGGCTTCTCTTGTCAGGATCGAGACCGCGCTCGAAGAGCGTGCCCATAATTGACGGATCGATGTTCGACCAGTCCTGGTTGGCGGCCTTCAACGCCGTCTTGATATCCTTACGCGTGAGCGGTAGCGCGTTGTCATCATCGAACAGTCCGCCGTTGAACCATTCTATCCGCGTGAAATCGATTTTGCCGTTGGGCTGCGCCATCGCCGCGAACAGCCGTTGCGCGTTGTCGACGAAGCCGTCCGGGTCTCTCTCACTCGCCTCCGCGTGTTTCTGAGCGCGCAACTGCTGAATACTTCGCGCAGCAGGATGTGCTTGGCCAATTCATCAATGAGTGCTGTGAGATTGGCGAACGCTACGTCGTCAAGAGCGGTGAGATATGGGACGCTTGGTCGGCGTATGCACATGAGGCAGGTGTGGATGCAGGGAGTAAGAAGCGCTCATTTCCCGACGCGATTAAGCAGCGGGGGTTCAGGCATATTTGAGAATCAATTTGGCATTCGCGGAAGAGGCTGGCGCGGACTGAAGCTGAAGCAGGGAAATGACAATGACCGATAGTGCTAGCCCTGACGCATGTGGCACATGTCTTCCATGCGGCTCTGTATAGGGCACTAATAAAGACTTGAGGTGTTTTTACTCTCGCTATGCGTCCGCATGGACGAGATGTATCACATGTGTCGGATGCCGGCAAATCAAGGAGTTACGCGTTTTGTATGGGTCCCGTGACCACCACGTATCGGGGTGCAGTCGCTACATATGCGGCTATTAAATCGAAAATGAATCGGGAAGCGGATATAAGGCGCGCGCGCGCGCGAGAGAGAGAGAGAGAGAACGATGAATTATTTTCGAGGAATCTCCTGGATCGGCCGAAAGACCGCCGAAACACTTTAGACCCGATCCTGCCGGAGCTGGCGGCATGAATCTTGAAAGAAGAGCGGCAGAGTTTTCCAGCCCTGCCGCTCCAACTCCTACAATGCCAATCGTGATCAGGTCCGCATGGCTTGAGGGTGATCAATGATGTGTAGCTGAATATTTGAAGATCAAGCGCGCGTGCGGGCTGGTAGCCGAGTATCGTGTAACGATGCATCCTGTTCGAACCGGAGCTGGTCCGCTCAGCACAATCTCGTCACCGCTGTCGTACCCGATTACGCTATACGGCGCTGGAAGACAGCCTCGCTTAAAGGCATAAGCGATGCCGATGATACGGCTTCCCTCATACTCACCCTTGAAGAGAACGGTTCCAGAGGTGATGCCAGCTTCTGCGAGGCCAAGTCGTGGCGTCTCGTACATTGTTCGAATGTGATCTCCGACAACGTACCAATTCATGATTGAGCCATTGTGCTCGTAGATGTACAGCTCCCCTGCACGGCCTCCCAGCGGCGCGAGGACGAGCAACGCTAGCGATATGCAAAATCTTGCCCTGAGTTGCTTTATACTTTGCCACATAATGGCCTCTAGTTCTCGCGCACAGTAACGTAACCTCCGCCGCGACCCACTTCCATGATGTACGTGGCGTTCTCGCGACCGTCGTCGCAGAAGATTCGGTACGTATTCTTGTTGGCAGATTGACCGGAGAAGGTGGGATTGATGTTGGCCACGCGGCCACACCAAAAGCCCTTTGACCTGATGATGCTAGCCGCTTGCTGCTCAAGGCTCTGAGCGCTGACAGCGCTAGAATGGAAACTAAGTGCCAGGAGTGCCGATATAGATATGAGAAATCTCATAATGTACCTCTCTGCCTGCACACAAGAGGGGTGAGAGTACTCGATACGGACTAATCAATCGTTGATCTCCACGAGGAAGAGCTTGCGTCCACCGGCTGCACCTGCAGCGCGGATGCCAACTGTGATCAAGTCGGCTTCCCGCGTGTGCGTCGCGACAATTAATTTCTTCCCTGTTCCATGGGCGCGGGTTATTAATCGGGGCATCGGCAATGCAGCCGATATTTAATCGTCGAGTGGGAACAAGGCGATAACCCAAGGGAAATTTGTCCCTCTTGCGGCACCACGACTTTCGCCATCCCGAAACGCGCGACCGTTCAGAACCATCCCTCGTATGGCGCGCCGGCCCTGCGCCACATCCGCGCCCTGCAGTTGGTGTGAAAGTGTGGGCTCCGCGCACTGGCGGCGATGCCGCGTGCGCCCGATAGTCGTTGCTGGACGTCACGAACTCAAGCCACGAGCCCGTCCCATGCGCACGTGCCTTCGCGCTCCGAGTGTGACTGCAGCCGGGGCTGCTATTATCGCCTGCCTCACCTCGGCCGCCTCGGCTCAGAGCGGTGTCGTGTGGGAAAAGGACGGCTGGCGGGTCCAGATGCTGGTCTCATCGCGGACTGCGCTCGGATGCCAAGCCATCAAGGGTTTCTCGAGCACACATGATGCTCGCCGCAGTGCGGCTTGGGGTTTCATCAGCACCGTGAAAGGGGACTGGGGCCTAGCCATGATCGGGCCGGCCGCAGAACGGATGGCCGGGCTGCAGGTTACCATCACGGTCGATGGCAAGGTTCTTCACGTCGCGGTGCCGCGACGCCTGCCGAACGGCATCACGATCATCGGGCAACTTCCGGCAGATCGCATGGGCGTCATCGCCGGCGGCCAGTCGCTGACGTTCGCCGCCTCGACGAACAGCGCCCAATTCTCGCTTGCTGGCGCAGGCCCCGCGCTCGTTGCTGCATCGAAGTGCGCCACTGCCGTTCGCGAGGCCGCCGCCCGCTTGCCCGATGGCGTGCCGCCCGCGCGTAGCGCAAAATCAGGAAACAAGCCGCGCCTCTCCGCCGGCACCGGCTTCTACGTCTCCAAAGCCGGTCAGATCCTGACCAACGCGCATGTCGTACACGGCTGCAGCAGCATTGCCGTCAAAGGCCATGGCGACGCGAGCGCGACGCCGGCACGCGTGACCGCATCCGACGAAAAGCGCGACCTCGCACTGATTGCGCTCGACACGCCTCAGACCACGCCACACGTCGTGCTCACTTGGCGGCGCGACACGCGCCTCGGCGAGCAGATTGCCATCTTCGGCTTTCCTTATCTGGGTGCGCTTGCCTCCTCCGGCACCTTTACGCGTGGCGACGTGACGGCACTCGCCGGCGTCGCCGACAATCACGCACACTTCCAGCTCTCCGCACCCGTGCAGCAAGGCAACAGCGGTGGCCCTGTCGTCGATGAGCGAGGTCAAGTCGTCGGTGTAGTGGTAGCAAAACTCAATGCGCTGGCCGTCGCGCGCGCAGGGGGCGACATCCCGCAGAATGTGAACTTCGCGATCAAGTCCACTGAAGCTATTTCCTTCATGGAAGCGAATGGCATCACGCCGGCGCCAGCCAATGCCGGTGCGGCGCGTCTCAGCGGCCCCGATCTCGCAGAGCGGCTCAGGGACGGCGCCGTGCTCATCATGTGCTCGGGGCCCGCAAACGCCCCCGCAAACGCCAAAGCCCGGCGAGCTGAGGGGGAGAGCTCACCGGGCCGGGCTGAGAGGAATGCCCATCCGACGGGGGGCGGCAGGCATTCACACTCTTAAACAACGGAGGGCGCTCAGGGTTTCCGTCGCCTCCGATTTTTTATTTTCAACCGCGATCGCGCGAGTCGGGATCGGGAGCGTTCATCGCCCCGCGCACCTTTGAGCTGACATCATTCGATATGGTGTCGAGTATCGTGCTGAGCTCATGGATGAGGCGCTCGGCATCGCCCCAGCGCTCATCCTTCATCGCGGACGCGACGGCGCTCATCTTCTCCATCGCCTCGTGTGCTTGCTTCAGCATGGATGCAGGCTCGTTTCCGCTTCGCTCGCCAAAGCAACGTCCGCGGTATTGCACCGGTTCCAGCGCGAACGGATCCCATCGGCCGCGCAGCACATGTTCGCGCCACGCTGCTGCCCCACAAACGCCCAATGAATCGGTTGAAGTGATTTCACTCGGGCAGTTAAGCCATCAAGCTTCCCGGATATTCAGGAACCCTGGGCTATGACGGCCCAGGGTTCTGTTGGTTCGGATGCCTGCGCAGCCGTAGCCGCGCATGTCACGCGATCCGACGCAGATCCCTGCAGGACAAACACCTCCATTGATGGGCGCGAGTTCGTGTCGCCGCCGACTTCAAGCCTCAGCTTCCAGCCGAAGCGCTCAGTTCACCAGTGCGCTGCGATAGCCTGGCCGACGCTGCTCAACATGACCACCACTAAACCCGCCAGCAGCGCCTGGCTCCATGGGGCCCGGTTGTGCATCGGTTGCGCCTGCCGCACCGGAACTGCCACTGTCAAAACTGGTGCCGGTCGCGGCGCGACAGCTTCGCGCGCTTCCTCCGCGCTCACCACACGCGCGCTCACCACACGCAATGGCGGCCAACGCGTCTCCCGGCTTACGCGCGCACTGCGCACCAGCGCCTCATTGCCCCCAACCACGCGAAACTGCCGACGCTTTTCCCCCGTCATGCCTCGCTCCACCCCCGTCATCAAGCTGATATGTTAGGGCGAAACACGACATCGTCAGCGCGCTGATTTCAGATTTCCACAAGAACGACTGCGAGTGAGACCCGCAGGCCTCAGCGGTGTCCATGCCGTGTGTGAAATGATGATCGGCGAGTTGGGCGTCGGCAGTGTGGCCTGCACGTAGCAGGATTGCGTCATCGCGAAAGTCGCGCGGCGTCGCACGTCACGTCACTCGGCGCGCGCACGACCGGTGCTTCAACGGACACCACGCTCGCCCATCACTTTTTCGTAAATTTAGATTGCAGATAAGAACCAAGTCATTGCCAGACCCGCGCTTTTGGTGCGACGCAGCAGAAGTCGCGCATCGCAAGTCTCTGATTTTTCGCCTTATGGTCGCATTGAGGACTTGTGCTGCTGATAGACGAAGAACAAGCAGCGCGTGTGCATTGCACGCGAACCGGGTTGACGTCAGGCAGCATGGCCACGCTAACATTGACGTCGAACGCGGCGGCATCGAACAGGGGTACTGTGATGATGATGCGTTTAAAAGGTCAGTCCATACTCGTCGTCGAGCACGAGCCCACCATTGCGCGTGAGCTTATGAGCGAATTCACACAAGCGGGCGCCAAGGTCTTCGCGGCAGAGCAGCTCCGCGACGCACTTTATCTGGCGGAGTATCCGGCGCTGGCGGCGGCCGTGATCAATCTCCGTCTCGGAAGCGATACGACGGCGGCCGTCTGCCGGCGGCTCGAGGATCTCGGGATCCCCTTCATGTTTTATACGAAGTTTGATCCCACCGAAGCCTCTGCGACCTGGCCGAACGCGCCGGTGCTGACAAAGCAGTCCGGCAGTGCCGAGGTCGCTGAAACCGTCGCGCGCCTCCTGCACTGAGGATCGCTTTGCGCACATCGGATGGGGCGCGTCGCGACGCCCTCCTCAGCGTTCGCCAACATCAAAGCTCGTATTTTTCGGATCGACGGCAGGAACAAAGCTGTCGTTGGCTCGTTACATAGATGCGCATGCTTGCGCGTTCACTGAAACACTCGAACCGGAGAACCTAATGCGCGGACTATTTGCTGCTCTTGCCCTGACTGCGTTCGTCGCGAGCCCGGCCCTGGCCGATCGCCCCGTGACCGAAGAAGAGCGCGCCAAGCTGGTCGCGTTGCTTGACGCAGAAGGCTGCACCGGCGGCGAGATGGAATTCGACGACAACAAATTCGAGGTCGACGATGCGCGCTGCGCCGACGGCCGCGACTGGGACTTCGAATTCGATCGCAACTTCAAGCTAATCAAAAAAGAGCAAGACGATTGAGTTTGCGGGCGTTCTGCCGGCGCCATGCTCAGCGCCAGACCTGCCAACGCCCGTCACGCCACGTGTGCGGCACATAGGACGGCACCACGGCATCACCCTTCGCGTCGAAGCGCACCGCGCCGAGCCGCGTGGGGTACGGGCGATCCCTCAACGCTGCAGTGACGCGTTCCGACGCCCGATCTCCGGCCTCGGTGATCGCGGCTGCCCAAATTTCGAGTGCCGCCCCCGCCAGCTCGCGGCTGACATCCTCGGTTGAATGCGCGCGCCCGTCCGCGCTCAGGCTCGGCCACGGCAGCATGACGAGAAACGCATCGACGGCAGCCAGTAGCCGCCGCGGTGGCGCTTCCGCGCCGAGGACGTCGGTGCCGATGGCTGTCGTTATGCGCGTCCCGGCACGGTTCGCCTGATCGAGCATCATCGACGCCTCGAAGGGCTGGCCTGGAAATACGACAAGATCAGCCCGTACCGCTCCAAGCTCGGCGATGAGCGCCGTGAAATCCTTCATGCCCGAGGTGTAGTGCGCAACGAGGACCGGTGGCATTTTTGCCGCCACCGCGCTTCGGCGAATTTCCTCCGCCATGCCCCGCCCCTGGAGACTGCGGTCATGCACGATCGCCAGCCGCGCGGCGGGAAACGCGTCTGCGATCAGCGCCGCGATGCTGTCGGCCTGCCGGTCATCGCGCCCTGCGAGACGATGGATGCCGCGGCGCCCATTGGGGGCCGTGAGACGCGGATGGCGCGGTCCCGTTGCAATCATGAGGATACCGGCCGCAGCATACGTCTCGGCCGCCCGGATCGCTCCACTCGGACAAACGTGCCCGATAACGACATCGACGCCCAGTGCGACCGCGCGCGCCGCGATCGCGGCGGCTTCGTCGCTCTCACACACGTCGTTCTCGTGGACGACGCGTAACCGGCGGCCGAGCAATCCGCCCTGCTGGTTGAGACTGCCAGCCACGCCTTCCACGCCCTCGCCCACCGGACGCGGCGCGATGCGATTACTCCTGCCATCGGGCTCGGGCATCCGGCTCGAATCGACGGCCATGATCACGAGCTCGCCATCCGCCATCTGCGCCATTGCGGGCACGTCAAACTGCAGAATGAGCAATGCCGGCGCGCACATGAGCCATCGCGGCATCACAAAACCAAAAGGCAGCCGCGCGGGCTGCCTTCCGGTCGACATTGAGAATGGCAGCACGCTGCTGCTCAATCCTGCACATAGGTGATCTTGTCACCCTCAACTTTCTTCCACGTGTACATCGTGTAGTCGGGCTCCGTGACGTCGCCCTTCTTGTCGAAGGCGCGCGCGCCGAGAACCGTCGAGAACGGTTTGCCGGAGCGGATCGTCTCGGCGATCTTCTTGGGGTCGTTCGACTTCGCCTGATTGGCCGCGTCGACGATGACCTGCACCGTCGCATATGCATAGAGCGTGTAGGCCTCGGGCTTGAAGTTGGCGGCGAGGAACTTCTTCACGACCTCGGCCGCCTCCGGGCGGCGCTGCGGATCGGGCGCGAACGTCATGAGCGTGCCCTCGACGCCGGGGCCACCGATGGCAGCGAACTCGTCGGTTGCGATGCCATCACCGGACATCAACGGCGCCTTCACGCCCTGGTCGCGCATCTGGCGCACGATCAGCCCGCCTTCGGTGTGCAGCCCGCCCCAGTACACGACGTCGGCACCCGACACCTTGATCTTCGAGACGAGCGCGGCGAAGTCCTTCTCACCGAGGTTGACGCCCTCATAGAGCACCTCCTTGAGACCGCCGGCATTCATTGCCTTCTTGGTCTCGTCCGCGAGGCCTTTGCCGTAAGTCGTCTTGTCGTGAATGATGGCAACCTTCTTGCCCTTGAATTTGTCGATCAGATGCTTGCCGGCGACCTCGCCCTGCTGGTCGTCACGACCGCACATGCGGAACGTGTTCCAGAGCTTGCGCTCGGTGAGACGCGGATTGGTCGAACCCGGGGAGAACATGAGGGCACCATTCTCCGCGTAGATCTCCGATGCGGGGATCGAGACGCCGGAGTTGAAGTGGCCGACGACAAGCTTCACGCCCTCGCCGATGAACTTGTTGGCGACAGAGACACCCTCCTTCGGATCGGCGCGATCATCTCCGAACACGAGTTCGAGCTTCTGGCCATTGATGCCACCCTTGGCATTGATGTCGGCGACGGCCTGCTCGGCACCGCGCTTCAACTGGGCGCCGAAAGTGGCATTTGCACCCGTTAGGGGCCCTGCGAGGCCGATCTTCACCTGCGCGCTTGCCACACCGGTCATCGCGAGCAACGCCGCAACTGCTACTCCCGACCACATGAGCTTCTTCATGCAACGCTCTCCCTTATAGCCAATCGGCTGCTGAAACTTGCGGATCGGAAACGGACGTCCCGCACCGGCGCACACAAAAGCCGCGCCCGTGGCGGCAGGATTCACCGAAAGTTGGGCAAAGTCACGCCCAATCCACAGTCCCTTTGGGACCAAGGATCAGGCGGCGCGCATCAGGCTAAATATCCGCGCGGCGCACCGTTTTCTCGGCTGTGCCCGGCACGAGCCAATCGTACTGCTCGCGCATCTGGCGCCGACGCGTCACGCGATAGCCGAGCACTGCCGCGGCAATGAGCACAACGAGATCAACCACATAACTGCGTGGCGCGATGAATGGCTCTTGGAAAAGCGCGTAGTGGATGAAGCGCACGGCGGCGGCGATCATAAAGCCATAGACGATGAGCTGCCAGCGCGGCCGCCATGTCGTCGCGATCGCGCTCCCCGTGGCGTAGGCGGCCATTCCGCCCATGATCACCGTAACCAGGAGAAATACCCAGTCGCCGTTCGGGCCTGCATCGTAGAGCCATTCCGGCATCTTGCCCCTGTGCCTCCAGTTAGTGCCGGCCGCCTTCGAGGTAGGCCGCGCGAATGTCCGGCCGCTCCAGAAGCTCGGCCCCCGTTCCCTGCATGGTGATCAGGCCGTTGACCATCACGTAGCCGCGGTCCGCGAGCTTCAGCGCATGATAGGCATTCTGCTCGACGAGAAAGACGGTCATGCCCTCGCGCTTGTTGAGCTCGCGTATGGCATCGAAGATCTGGCGCACGATGATCGGCGCAAGGCCGAGCGAGGGCTCGTCGAGCATCAGAAGACGCGGCCGGCTCATGAGCGCGCGTGCGATCGCCAGCATCTGCTGCTCGCCACCCGAAAGCGTGCCTCCTCGCTGCGCGAGACGCTCGCGCAAGCGCGGAAAGAGCTCCGTCACCCGCGCGAGATCCTCGTCGAAATGGCGGGCACGATCGATCTCGGCGCCCATCTGGAGGTTCTCGAGCACGGTCATGCGCGGAAAGATGCGCCGCCCCTCGGGTGATTGCGCAATGCGCAGACGCGCGATCTCATGTGTTTCCAGCTTCGTGATATCGCGACTGTCGAAGGTGATCTTCCCCTCGCGCGCGCGCGGATTGCCGCAGATGGTCATCATGAGCGTCGACTTGCCGGCGCCGTTCGCACCGATCAGCGACACGATCTCGCCTTCGCGGATGTCGATGTCGACACCCTTCAGCGCCATGATGCTGCCGTAGAAGCTCTTGACGCCGCTGACGCTGAGGAGGGGCGAGCTCATGGCAGCTCTCCTCGCTCGACGGCGGCAACTTCATCGTCCTCGACGCCGAGGTAGGCGGCGATGACCTTCGGATCGTTGCGCACCTGCTCAGGCGTGCCGTCCGAGATCTTGGTGCCGTATTCGAGCACGATCACGTGGTCGGAAATCTCCATGACCACGGACATGTCATGTTCGATGAGCAGGATGGACGTGCCGTGCTCGCGCTGGATGGTCTTCAACAGCTTATTGAGCTCGGCACTCTCCCGCGGGTTCAGACCGGCAGCCGGCTCGTCGAGGCAAAGGAGGAGCGGATCGCTGCACATGGCGCGCGCGATCTCGAGTCGACGCTGATCGCCATAGGGAAGACTGCCGGCGGAATCGTCGGCGCGGCTCGTCAGGCCGATGAGATCGAGCCAGTATTGCGCGCGCTCGATCGCCGCCTTTTCCGCGCGCGTATAGCGCGGCAGGCCGACGAGCCCGAGCACCGTCCAGCCCGAGGCCGCCATCAGAACATTGTGCTGGGCAACGATCAGGTTCTCGAGCGCGGTCATGCCTGTGAACAGGCGGATATTCTGGAAGGTTCGCGCGACACGCGCCTTGGCCGCGATCTCGTAGTCGGGCATGCGCTCGAGCAGATAGAGCGCATTCTCGCCGTGCTGCATGTAGCGCGCGGGGCTTCGCGTGAGCACGGCCACATCATCGGAGAGCGCATTGCCCGCATGGCTCATAACCATGCGGCCGGAGGTCGGCTTGTAGAAGCCCGTGATGCAGTTGAAGACCGTCGTCTTGCCCGCCCCATTCGGACCGATGATCGCGGTGATGTCGCCGCGGCCAGCGCCGAACGTGACATCGTTGACGGCAACGAGGCCGCCGAACCGCATGGTCAGATGCTCGACCTCCAGAAGCGGCGCCGTCTCCCAGCGCATCAGCCGTGGCCCTCCTTGACGAGATCGGCGGAGATGGCGCGACGCGACTTGAGGAACAGCGTGGGCTGGCGATTGGCAATGAGCCCGCGCGGCCGCCAGATCATGATGACTACCATGGCAAGACCGAACAGCAGCATCCGGTACTGTGTCGGATCGAAGTCGGCGCCGAACACGTGCTTCATCCAGTCGAGCTCACGCAGAAGCTCGGTGCCGCCGATCATCACGACCGCAGCAATCGCAACGCCGATCTGGCTGCCCATGCCGCCGAGCACGACGATCGCGAGGATCACCGCGCTCTCTAGGAACGTGAAAGACTCTGGACTGATGAAGTTCTGCCGCGCAGCGAAGAAGGCGCCGGCGAAGCCGCCGAAGCCCGCACCGATGGCGAAGGCCGTCAGCTTCGTGTTCGTTGTGTTGATGCCGAGCGAGCGGCACGCGATCTCGTCTTCGCGCAATGCCTCCCAGGCGCGCCCGACCGGCAGGCGGCGCAGACGCAACGTCACCAGGTTGGTGATCAGTGCCAGCACGAGTATCAGGTAGAAGAGAAAGATGGTTCGGTGCAGTGGCGTGAATTCGAGCCCGAAGGTCGCCGCAAATCCCGACTCCGATGCCGTAAATGGAAATCCGAAGAAGCTAGGTCGCGGAATGCCCGAGATGCCCGCGTAACCGCCGGTGACGTCGACCCAATTGATGAGCACCATCCGGATGATCTCACCGAAGGCGAGCGTGACGATGGCGAGATAGTCGCCGCGCAGGCGCAGCACCGGGAAGCCGAGAATGATGCCCCAGAACGCCGCGAGAATGCCGGCGACGGGCAGGCAGATCCAGAAGCCCCACGCCGGCCAGAACCACGGGCCGATCAGCTCGGCCATGAAGTCCTTCACGACGTCATTGGCGGCGAGCAACGCATACGAATAGGCGCCGACGGCATAGAACGCGACGTAGCCCAGATCGAGCAATCCTGCGAGCCCGACCACGATGTTGAGGCCCCAGCCGAGCATCACGTAGATGAGGATTTGAATGCCGAAGTTGTCGATCCACTTGACCGAACCTGCCGACCCGACGAGCGCCAGCGACAGCATCGGATAGGCAAAGAGAAAAATGAGCCCGCCGATCGCAAAGCGGCGCGCGGCTTCCGGGCTCACTGTCATACCGGCCAGGATCGGCACCGGCGCTGTCCGCTCCGGGCGGCTCGCGCGCCAGTTCGCGACGAGCAACCAGATGAAGCGCGCAGCAAATGCGGTCGCAACGAGCGATAGTGTGAGGCCGACGCGCGGCTCCAGGATCAACTGGTTCGAGAAATCCTGGTCCGTACGGAGCAGCACGATCGGAATGCAGAGGCCGAGCGCGAGAAGCGCCGTCTTGCTGGCATCGAGAGCCGCACCCAGAATCCCGATCGGCTGATGATGCTGCCCGCCTGCCATGACGCTCACACCTTCTCGACTTCGGGTTTGCCGAGGAGACCCGATGGCATGAAGATGAGCGTGATCGCGAGAATGGAGAAGACGGCGACGTCCTTGTAGTCGATCGAAAAGTACGCCGACCAGAGCGCCTCGATGAGACCGATCAACAATCCGCCGAGCACGGCGCCTGGCAGCGAGCCGATACCACCGAGAACGGCAGCGGTGAAGGCCTTGATGCCGGGAATGAACCCGTCGGCGAAGTTCACGACGCCGTAATAGATGAGATAGAGGACACCGGCGACAGCGGCGAGCGCACCGCCCATGATGAACGTGATCGAGATCGTGCGATCGACGTTGACGCCGAGCAGGGCGGCCATGCGGCGGTCCTGCTCACAGGCCCGCTGGGCGCGTCCCAGCGAGGTGTTCTGCACGATCCACCAGAAGACCGTGAGCAGGACGATCGTCACCAGCATGATCATCATCTGCTTGTAGGAGATCGTGACCGCGTAGGCCGCGCCCTGCTTGAGTGTGATGACGTCATTGAGCATGGGCGCGATCGGCTTGTTGCGCGGCCCTTGGGTGAGCTGCACGAGGTTCATCAGGAAGATCGACATACCGATCGCCGATATGAGCGGCGCGAGGCGGAACGAGCCTCGCAGCGGCCGGTAGGCGATGCGCTCGATGGCCCAGCTCCAGAGAGAAGTGAGAAACATGGCAGCGAACAGCACAACCAGCAGCGCCATCGCGACAGAGCCGACACCGAGCACCACGGTCATGAACAGGAAGACGATGAGCGCGACGAACGTGGAGAGCATGAACAGATCGCCGTGAGCGAAATTGATCATGCCGATGATGCCGAACACCATGGTGTAGCCGATCGCGATCAGACCATAGATCGAGCCGAGCGTGACACCATTGATAATCTGCTGGAGGAAGTATTCCACCTAACCGGCTCCTTCGTCACCTCATCGGCCACGCACGGCCCCGACCGCACGCTGGCAGCGGTAGCTCAGACCAACGAATCGATCCGGCGGAAATGGACCGGCCAAACTTTTCTCCAGATTAGTGCACTCGTCCCCAGGGTTGGACGCGAAGTCTGCGGTGAAGCAGCTCTGGTGTAAAGCTTGGTTGCGGTGCAACTCGCCCGCGAACGCCCATTCTCCGTGCAGCCCGTGCCACTCCCGTCACAGACACGCGCTTACATCATGTTGTGTGTGCCATCGCAGAAGGGCTCGTCGTCGGTTCCCTTGCAGCCGCAGAGATTGAAGGTGCCGGAAGATTCGGCGACGAAGCGGACGGGCAGGAAGGAGGTGCCCTTGTGACCGGCTGAATCGCAGAATGGCTGGCGGGACGAGCGCCCGCATTTGCACCAGAGATAGGCTCGGCCCTCCTCGAGCTCGACCTGATACGGTCCGAGCTGAGCGACCACGGGTTCATCTGACATCGATCGGTCTCCTTGCCCAAGACCTAACCACCTCGGATCGGGAGCGTACCGCCACGAGGAATCGCGTCGGGCTCGATCGCATCTGGGCACAGGAGCAACAGGCGAGGCAAGGGCGCCATTGGCGCAGTGCTCGAAAGCCGCTCGGACTGCTACTCGATGAGCTTGAGGCGGTCTCGCACGACAGCTTCGCGTGCCGTGGCGTGCTCCGCGCCGGCGTCGTCCCAGCGCTCATAGCGCACGCCTGGAAAGAGGACGACTTCGCCTGCCGGCTTGCTGCGGCGCTCGGCCCGACGACGCACGGGCACCTGCATTTCGGGAAATTCCAGTATCATCGCCATGGCTCGTCTCCAACCGAGGGCGCTCTAATGAGATACGCGACACGGCCGGAAAATCCGGCGCTCCGATAGAGTCGATCAGACTGCTGATGCGGTTAACAAAAAGTTAACGCGATGTCAGAAGCCTCATAGAGGCGCGTCGTCGATGCAGCAGGGCAACAGCAGCCTCGTACGCTCTAAAGCCGTCTATGGCTCGCGACAGGGATGAGGCCGCGCACGCGCGTGATCTGATCGCGCTCGATGTTCGCCGTCGCATAGCCCGTGCCGTCGGAGACCTTCGCGACGACATGTCCCCAGGGGTCGGCAATGAGACTGTGGCCGTACGAGAGCCGCGTCGCGCCGCCACCATCGACGAACGGCCCGTACTGTCCGGGCGCCACGATATAGGTCTGCGTCTCGATGGCACGCGCGCGCAGGATCACTTCCCAGTGGTCCTTGCCCGTCTGCAGCGTGAAGGAGGACGGTACCATGATGATATCGGCGCCGCGCTTGGCGAGTGCGAGGTAAAGCTCCGCGAAGCGCATGTCGTAGCAGATGGTGCAGCCAACCTTGAAACCTTCGAGGTCGTAGAGCACGACGTCCTCTCCAGCCTTCACGGTCGCGCTTTCGTTGTAGGGCGTGCCGTCCGGCGCCGTGATGTCGAACATGTGGATCTTGCGGTAGCGCGCGACCTCGGCCCCCGAGCGGTCGAAGACGCAGGTCGTGTTGTAGACCTGATTGCCACCCGGAATGTGCTCGATCATGCTGCCGCCATGGACCCAGACCTTGTGCGTGCGCGCAAAGGCCTGGAGCGCCTCGTACGCATCGCCACCGGGAATGCGGTCGGCATTGGCGAGCTTGACGGCCGTGGTGCCGCCGCGCCAGTTCCACACTTCCGGCAGCACCAGCACATCCGACCGGTCGGTCTCGACGGCGCGCGACATGAGCTCGATGGCCTGCGCAATGTTGCGGGCCTTGTCGTGCATGGTGTTGGTCTGGACGACGGTGATGCGCATGTTTTTCTTGCCCTCGCCTGCTCGGAAGAGGTTTCCCCCCGCAGACGTGGTGCCATGGCGAGGGCGGCCATGCAGATATGTTGCGCCGAGGCTCGCCTGCTGGGAAGGCCAAATAAAAATGGGGGGTGCCTTGGCGGGGGCCGCCGCGCTGAGGCAGCGGCCCGCGCTATCCCCTCACTCCTGATCGAGCGCCACCGCCTCACGCTTGGCGCGGAGCGAAGGCAGCAGCGGAATGATGAGCATCGATGCCGCCAGCAGCAGACAGACGAGCGAAATCGGCCGATCGATGAACACCCAGAAATCACCCTGCGAAAGGATCAGCGATTTCCGGAGATTGTTCTCCACCATCGGGCCGAGCACGAACGCGAGCACCAGCGGCGCCGGCTCATAACCGAATTTGCGCATGAGATAGCCGATGAGGCCGAACACCGTCATGACGAACACGTCGAACACGGCACTGCCCGAGCTGAACACGCCGACGATGCAGAACATCAGGATCAGGGGGAAAAGCAGCTTGTAGGGCACCTTCAGCACCTGCACCCACATGCCGATCAACGGAAAGTTCAGGATCAGCAGCATGACGTTGCCGATGTACATACTGGCAACGATGCCCCAGAAGATTCCGGGGTTCTGCGTGATCAGCAGCGGGCCCGGCTGAATGCCGTGAATGATGAAGGCGCCGAGCAGCAGCGCCATCACGACATTCGGTGGAATGCCGAGTGTGAGCAGCGGAATGAAGGCCCCGCCGGCCGCCGAGTTGTTCGCCGCTTCAGGCCCTGCAACCCCCTCGATCGCCCCCTTGCCGAACATCTCCGGGCGCTTCGATAGCCGGCGCTCGAGCGCATAGGACGCGAACGAGGAAATGACGGCACCGCCACCGGGCAGAACCCCAAGGAAGAAACCCAATAGCGTGCCGCGCACGATCGCCCACTTCGAATAGGCCCAGTCCTGCACCGTCGGCCACAGGCTGCCGATGCGGGAGGAAACCACCTCGCGCTGCACGCTACGCTCGATATTGGCGAGGATCTCCGCGACACCGAACAGGCCCATAACGACGGGTATGAGGCCAACGCCGTCGAGCAACTCGAGCCTGTCGAACGTAAGGCGCGGCGCGGCGGTGATCCCATCAATACCGACGAGACCGAGCGTCACGCCGACACAGGCCATGAGCAGCGACTTCGCCATCGAGCCCTGCGTGAGGAACGCAAGGATCGTCAGGCCGAGCACCATGAGACTGAAGTACTCAGGCGGTCCGAATGCGACCGCGAACTTTGCCAGCACCGGCGCAACCAGCATCAGCAGGATGATTGCGAAAGTGCCCGCGACGAACGAACCGATCGCAGCGATGCCGAGGGCAGGGCCAGCACGACCATTCTTCGCCATCTGATGGCCGTCGAGGCAGGTGATGACGGACGCCGCCTCACCAGGAATGTTGACCAGGATCGACGTCGTCGAACCGCCGTACATCGAACCATAGTAGATGCCGGCCATCATGATGATGCCGGTCTCGGGCGTACCCGAAAGCGTCACCGGCAGCAGCAGCGCCATCGCCGACACAGGACCGATGCCCGGCAGCACGCCGACGAGCGTGCCGATGAACACGCCGAAGAAGCAGGCCACCAGGTTGACCGGCTGCAATGCCACCGCGAACCCGTGGCCAAGCGCAGAGAGTATTTCCATGATGCGCTCCTCAGCCGAGCCAGGGGCTCAGCCAGCCATTAGGCAGCTGAATCAGCAGCAGTTTGTTGAGCGAGTACCAGATGGCGAACGTGGCACCGAACGAGACGAGAAGCGCTGTGGGCCACGAAACGGGATCGACAATGCGCATCAGCACGAGCAGCAGCACGAGCGAGCAGACGACGAAGCCGACTGTTTCGAAGAAAAAGCCAAACACGAGCAGCAGGGCGATAACCAGCATGACCTTGCCCCAGCGCGTATCGCGCCAGAGGCTCGCTATGTCTTCGCTGCCGTTCTTGATGGCGCTGAAGATGATCGAGGTCGCGAAGGCCGCCGTGAAGAGCCCGAGCCAGAAAATCGCAAACCCCGAACCGGGCTCGCGTGCTTCGCCAAGGCCGAGGTCATAGCCCTGGTTTGCGATGAAGAGGCCGAAGGCGAGCCAGAAAAGACCGCCCCACAGCTGAGCATTGCGCAGTAGCGGAATCATCCCCTCCTGTCTGCTTTTTGTGGCACCGCTAAAAAGTTGCTTGCTGATGACGGCGCGAGACGAGCACGAGAAGGTGGCACGATGTCTCGCGACATCGGTGCCAACCCCGGTGAACAACGCGAGAGATCAGTCCTTCTTGTAGAGACCGATCTTCTTGAGCGCAGCGGTTTCCTGAGCGATGACTTCCTTGACGAACTTGTTGTAGTCGTCGGTGCTCTTGTAGCTCGGGACCATGTCGTACTTCCGAAGTGCCTCGATGACGGCGGGGTCCTCGAGTGCCTTCTTGAAGGCGTCATGCAGGATCGCCACGACTTTCGGATCCATGCCCTTCGGGCCAGCGAGACCGAACGGGCTATCGAACACGAACGGATAGCCGAGATCCTTCAGCGTCGGCGCGTCAGGCCAGTTCTTGCTGCGCTCGGCCGTCCAGATGGCGAGAAGGCGCGTCTGGCCGGCATCGACCAGAGGCTTCCATGCCGTCGAGTCCGCCTGCAGCATGGTGTGACCGCCCAGCACGGCGGCGTTCGTCTCGGCGCCACCCTTGAACGGGACCTGAGTCAGCTTGATGCCTGCTGCGTCGGCAATCTGCTCCATGCCGATATGCAGCGACGTTCCCGAACCCGGCGTTCCGTAGGTCACCTTGCCCGGGTTCGCCTTCGCGAAGTCCACCACATCCTGCCACGTCTTGAACTGGCTGTCGGCTTTCGTGGTAATGCCGAAAGTATAGCCAGTCAGATGCACGATGTAGGTGAAGCTCTTCTCCGCATCCCAGCTGACCTTCTGCATGAGCGGAAGGCGCATGACCGTGATCGGAATCTGAGCAACCGTATAGCCGTCCGGCTTCGCCGTCGCCGCCATCGTCGCGGGCCCGAGCGTACCTGACGCACCGGCCTTGTTGTCGACGATGATAGGCTGACCAAGATGCTTCGAGGCGGCCTCGGCCATGGCGCGCAGCGCCACGTCGGACGAACCACCCGCCGGCCACGGCACGATCATCGTGATGGGCTTCGTGGGGTAGCTCTGTGCCATCGCCATCGTCGCCGACGCCGCGACGACAGCAGCCGCCAGCGTTGATGTGAAGATATTCCTAAGCCTCATACGTTTCCTCCAGTTGCAAATTTTGTAGCTCGGACGAAAGCTTGCGCGAACGCGCACGTCGCGCGTCCGCAGTTGCTCTCAAAAACGTGATAAGGCCCCAATGCCCGGCGCAGCGCTATTTGGCAAGCCCAATTCGCTCCAGCGCCTGCTTCTCGTAGGCAGTCGTCGCTTTGATGATCTCGAGGTAGCCTTTCTGATCGGCGTAGTTTGGCACCATGAAGAACTTGTCCAGCACGGCAGTCGTCTCGGGATCTTCCAGCGATTTCTTGAACGCATCGTGCAGGATCTGGACGTGTTTTGGATCCATGCCCTTCGGCCCGGCGACACCGAACGGGCTGTCGAAGACCCAGGGGTAGCCGAGATCCTTCAGCGTCGGAACATCCGGCCACGCCTTGGCGCGGTCTTTGGTCCAGATCATAAGCGCGCGCATGGTCCCATCCCCGACGAAGGGCACGAGGCCGCTGCCGCCGACCGCCATGTCGATGTGCCCGCCGAGAACAGCGGCGCGCTGCTCGCCATCCCCCTTGAAGGGCACATGCGTCAGCTGGATGCCGGACTGGCCGGCGATCAGTTCCATGCCGATGTGAAGCGACGTGCCGGCACCCGGCGAGCCATAGCTCACCTTGCCGGGATTGGCCTTCGCGAAGTCGATCACGTCCTGCCACTTCTTGAACGGGCTCTGGCCTCGGACGCCGACAGCGAACGCGTAGCCGGTCAGATGCACGATGTACGTGAAGTCCGTATCGGGATTCCACGAGACCTTCTGGTTCTTCATGAGCGGAAGGCGGAAGATCGTGATCGGGATCTGCGAGATGGTGTAGCCATCGGGCTTCGCCGTGGCTGCCATGGTCGCAGGGCCGAGCGTGCCGGAAGCGCCACCCTTGTTTTCGACGATAATGGGCTGGCCGAGATGCTTCTCGGCACCCTTGGCGATTGCGCGCATCGAAATATCGGTCGAGCCACCGGCAGGCCAGGGCACGATCAGCGTGATCGGCTTCGTGGGATAAGCCTGTGCGTGAGCGGGCGCGTTGAAGGCAAAGGTTGGGATCAGCGACGCGGCGGCAATAGCAGCGAGTACCCGGCGACGGGTCATATTCAGTCCTCCCTTTAATGCTTCCCGCTTCGAGGCGAGATTGATTTTTGAATTCAGGCACACAAGACCCGGCAGCAGCCATGACTGCTGCTTTCACCGGGTTCGGTAGCGCGATTGGCCCCTGCCGACGCAGAGGCGACGTCGCGAACGACTGACAGTGACCTGTCAGTGAACGCTTGTCCAGCGTGGGCGGCCTCGGCTCACGCTTAGGGCGCCCCCGCCTCAGGAGCCGATCGTCACCCCGCCATCGGCAACGATCACCTGCCCCGTGATGAAGGCGCCCGCGGGTGCCGCAAGAAAGGCCGCCACACCGCCGATGTCATCGGGCTCACCGATGCGGCGCAGCGGCGTCGTCACGAGGCGCTTGTCGAGGTTCGCCTTGTCCTCCCACAGCGCCTTCGCGAAGTCCGTCTTCACGAGGCCCGGCGCGATGCAGTTGACGCGAATGTTCTTCGGCCCCCACTCGACGGCAAGTGCCCGCGCGAGCGCGAAGTCGGCAGCCTTCGAGATTCCATAGGCACCGAGGATGCTCGAGCCGCGAATGCCACCGATAGAGGAAATGATCGTCACCGTGCCGCCGCCGCGCTCGGCCATGCCCGGAATGGCGAGATTGGCGAGCCAGAGGTTCGACTTGATGTTCGTCGCCATGATCTTGTCAAACTGCTCGTCGGAGATGCCGCCGAGCGGACCGTAATATGGGTTCACTGCTGCGTTGCACACGAGCGCGTCGATCTTGCCGTACTTGTCGATCGTACCCTTGACGAGCGCTTCGACTTCCTCCCGCCGACCTATGTTGCAAGGGATGACGTGTGCGTCACCGCCGTCCTTGCGGATCGCGCCCGCAACTTCCTCACAGGCATCCGCCTTGCGGCTCGAGACCACCACCTTTGCCCCCATCGCGGCCATGATCTCGGCGATCGAGCGGCCGATGCCGCGGCTCGAACCTGTGATCAATGCGACCTGACCTTTGAGGTCGAAGGGGTTTTTCATGATGGCGTCTCCTCGCTGGGAATTTAGGTTGGCGGCATCTGAGCAGGCTTGCCAGCGAGTGGCAATGGCTCTGGACAGGACCCCGTCTGCGCCCTACGCATGCAAAACCCAATCAAAAAATCCCTCAGAGGAGTGAAAGCCCATGAAGCTCGTTCGCTTCGGTGCGCCCGGCGCCGAAAAGCCCGGTCTCGTCGGTCCCGACGGCACGATCCGGGATCTCTCGGGCCACGTGAAGGACATCGACGGCAGCGTGCTCGGCGAAGCGAGCCTCGCCAAGCTCAGCGCGATCGATCCCGCCTCGCTGCCGGCTGCGCCCGCGGGCACGCGCCTCGGTGCCCCCGTCGGCAACGTGCGCAATTTCCTCGCCATTGGCCTCAACTACGCCGACCATGCCAAGGAAGCCGGCCAGCCTATCCCCGCCGAGCCGATCGTCTTCTACAAGCTCACGAACTGCATCGTCGGCCCGAACGACGACGTGATGATCCCGCGTGACTCGACCAAGCTCGATTGGGAGCTGGAAATTGCCTTCGTCGTCGGCAAGCGCGCGCGCTACGTCGAGCTGAAGGATGCAAAGAGCCACATTGCCGGCTACACGATCTGCAATGACGTCTCCGAGCGCGCCTTCCAGATGGAGCGCGGCGGACAGTGGATGAAGGGCAAGTGCGCCGAGAGCTTCGGTCCGCTCGGGCCGTGGCTCGTCACTGCCGACGAGGTCAAGGACGTCAACAGCCTGACGATGTCGCTCGATCTCAACGGCAAGCGCGCGCAGTCGGGCTCGACGAACACGATGATCTTCAAGTGCGACTTCATTCTGCACTATCTCTCGCAGTTCATGGTGCTGGAGCCGGGTGATGTCGTAACGACAGGCACGCCTCCGGGTGTCGGTCTCGGCATGAAGCCGCCGACGTTCCTCAAGGCCGGCGACGTGATGAAACTCACGATCGAGGGCCTCGGCACGCAGCAGCAGAAAGTCGTGCCCTTCAAGCTCTAAAGTCGACTGCGCCGGCGCGTCCGCGATCAGAACAAGAGGCGTGCCGGCCTGCCCGGGAGAGGCACGCCCATGAAAGCGCTGGTCTATACCGGCCCCAAGACGCTTGTCTTTCGTGACGAGCCCGATCCGCAAGCCAACGAGGACGTCGTCGTGAAGGTCGACGTCTGCGGCATCTGCGGCTCGGACATGCACGTCTACCTCGGGCACAACCCCGCTCAGCCGCCGCCTGAAATTCTCGGCCACGAAGCGGCGGGCGTCGTCGTCTCGGGCAGACTTCAGGGTCAGCGCGTCGCCGTAAATCCCATCATCTCGTGCGCTGACTGCGATGTCTGCCGAAGCGGCCGCCAGCATCTCTGCCGCGAGCGCCAGGTCATTTCGCGTACGCCGCGCGCAGGGGCATTCGCGGAATACGTCAGAGCGCCCGAGCGCAATCTGTTCGTCGTGCCCGACACCTTATCGACCGAGATGGCGGCATTGGCCGAGCCTTTCGCCGTCGGCTACCACGCCGTCAATCTGGGCGAGCATGCGATCCATCTGCCACTTGCTGCCGCGAATCTTGCGGTGATCGGCGGCGGGCCCATCGGGCTCGTCACCGCGCAGATCCTGCAATCACGCGGCGCGCGCAACATCCTTATCGCGGAGACGAGCGAAGGCCGGCGCGCGAGCATCGATGCCGCGGGCCGCTTTGGCACCTACGATCCCTTGGGCGGTAGCAAGCCCACCGCTGCAAGCTTCGATCTCGTCATCGACGCCTATGGCGGGAAATCATCCCGCGAGGAAGCCGTGCGGCTGGTCAAATACGGCGGCACGATCGTTCACGTCGGGCTCGCATCAGCCGAAGGCGGCGTCGAATATCTACATCTCACGCGCGGCGAAATCAGCCTGATTGGCTCTTTTGCCTACACGCACGTCGAGTTCCGCGAGACACTGGCAGGCCTCGCCGCGGGCATCTTCGGGCCGATCGACTGGACGGAACAGCGCCCGCTCTCGGAGGGCGTCACGGCCTTCGCCGAGCTTGCTGCCGGCAAGGTCACGTCGGCCAAGATCCTCCTCAAGATGTGAGCCCCATATGTCCGACACGACCATCGTGAACCTGAAGACGACGCTCTTGCGCGTGCCCTGGCGTGGTGCCCCGCCGGCAGCCGGGATCGTGCCACCGGGACCGCGCGAGTTCGTCGTCGTCGAGCTCCGCACCAAGGGCGGCCTGACCGGCCTCGGCTATCTGCACATCCTGAGCGGTGGCTCCGCGACCATCGCCACCTGCCTCGAAGAGATGATCGCGCCGAAAATCCTCGGCCGCGACGCGACCGAGGTCGAAGGTATCTGGCAGACGCTTTGGAAGAGCACGTACTGGGTCGGACGCGGCGGCGTCGCGACCTTCGCACTCTCAGCCGTCGACATCGCGCTCTGGGATATCGTCGGCAAGCGCGCAGGACTGCCGCTGCACCGCCTCTGGGGCAACGCGCGCGCATCTGTCCCCGCTTATGGTTCCGGCTGCTGGCGCGGGCTCGGCCGTGACGGCATGATCGAGCGCGCGAAGCACTTCACCGACATGGGCCTAAAGGCCATCAAGATGCAAGTCGCGCACATCCGCCCCTGGCGCGAGGACGTGCGCAATGTCCACGCCATGCGCGAGGCGCTCGGCCCCGATATCGAGATCATGATCGACGTGAACATGGGCTGGACCGCCGATACGGCCATCCAGGCCGGCCACCACATCGACGAGGCCGATCCCTATTGGCTGGAAGAGCCCGTCGTGTGCGAAGATTTTGACGGCTATCAGCGCGTCGCTGCCGCACTGAAGACCCGCATCGTCGGCGGCGAGAGCCATTTCACGCGCTTCGATCTGCGGCCGTTCTTCATCACGCCCTCGTCACCCATTCTGCAGCCCGATCCCATGCGCGGCGGGCTGACCGAACTGCGCAAGATCGCGGCCGTCGCCGACACGTGGGGCATCCAGATCGCGCCGCATCTCTTCCACGAGTTGACCGTGCACGTGATGGCGTCGATCCCCAATGCCAACTATCTCGAATACATGGATTGGAACGACGATCTCTGGGTCGACCCGGCAATCCCAATCAACGGCGAGCTAAAACCCGGCGAAGCTCCCGGTCACGGCGTCGTCTTCAAGTCCGAGGTTCTCAAGGACCATCGCGTTGGCGGCAACGAGGTAAGCGCCCGTTAACGGGTACCCGATCAGGACTGCCGATCGCGGCTTGATCCAGGTCGCGCGTTTGCGTTTCCTTCACCAATTGGTGGCTAACTCGGCAAGAATTGTTTCAGCCCGCCTGCCGAGGATGGTCGCCCGATGACTGCCAAAGCCGTCTGCCGCATTGCCCAAGCCGCAATCGCGCTCGTTGCCCTGGCGCCTGCCGCCGCCGCCAGCGACCTCGTCGTCAAGTACGACCAGTCGCAGTTGCTGCGCATCCCGCGTGCAGTGACCTCGATCATCATCGGCAACCCGAGCATCGCCGACGTGACGGTGCAGTCCCCCAACCTGCTCGTCGTCACCGGGCGTACATTCGGCATCACGAACGTGATCGCCCTCGATTCCGACCGCAACGTGATCCAGGACCAGCGCGTCGTCGTGGTCCGCGACGGCACGAGCCAGGTGAGCCTCTACCGCGGCGTGAAGCGCGAGACGTACAACTGCGCGCCGCACTGCAATCCGAGCCTGATGGCCGGCGATGACTCCAAGTACTTCGGCGAAGTCATGAGCGGCTTCCAGGGCAAGACCGGCTTCTCCGACAAGGCGGCGGACGGCTCGACCGGCGGCAACAACTGAGCGCCGGACGCGCCTCGGCCTAGCCCTTCTTGATCTCGACCTCGATGAACGCGACGTCGTGATCCGTCGGGTTGATCACATTGTGCTCGACGCCCTCGCCGCGATAGTAGGGCACGCCGTTCGTGAGCGGGACCGTGCGCTCGGCCCCGCCCGGCTCCTCGAGCTTCAGAGCGCCGCCCGTCACCGGCAGCACGACATAATCGTGGCCATGGCGATGCCAGCCCGTCTCCGCGCCAGGCGCGAAATCCCAGCGCGTCGTGATCACGCGCTCATTGTCGATGAGGACCGTCGGGACAGCCTTCGGGCGGGCAGTGGTCATAGGGAAGTCTCCGGATCGAATTTCATTACCCACGAAGCCTAAGCCTCGCGCTTCGTCGCCGCCACCCCACCGGACGCCGCAGGCCCCCAGGCCTATGGCTTGCTCCACATGACTTCAGCCTCGACAACCTCCGGCGGACCGGCGAGCAGGCCTTCAACCTCGGCCAGATAAGCCCGATAGGACGGATGCCCGAGGAACGCCTGTGCCGCGTCACGGTCCACATATCGCTGGAAGACACGGATGACATCGCCGTCGTCGGCGGCGAAGCAGTAGAAATAGTCCAAATGTCCTGGATTGCTGGCGATTGCCGGTCGCATGTACCGCTCCCAGATAGCCCGCACGGCCTCCCGCTTCCCGGATCTCGCACGATGCGTGATGAACAGCGCGATATCGACCATGCGGCTACTCCCATTTCTACTTGATCGCTGAACGTGCGGCGGGAAATCAGGGTTCCGACCCAGCCCGCACACGCTGCATGGCCGGCGCGCCTTCCATCGCCGCCCGCTTGCCTCTAGGCTAAGCGAAGCCCTTCCCTCGAACCTGCGAGCATCAGATGATCTTCGACCACCGTACTTACTACCTCAAGGCCGGAATGGTTCGCGCCCATCTGGCCCAGTATGAGCAGTACGGGCTCAAACCGCAGACGCGCCACCTCGGCCAACCCTTTCTGTACGCAACCACCGAAGTCGGCGACGTGAACTCCTACGTGCACGTCTGGGCCTACAAAGATCTGGCCGACCGCACCGCGCGCCGCGCAGCCCTCTGGGCCGATCCCGAATGGCTCGACTACGTGAAGCGTTCGGGCGAACTCGGCGCCCTCCTCAAGCAGGAGAACAAGATCCTGCTACCCGCGCCCTTCTTCAAGGCATCGGGCGCTTGAGCCGTTGACACCGCACCCGGACATGAGCCTGTTCCCCGCATGACAACGCTTCTGCTGACGCACCCCGTCTTCCTCGAGCACGATACCGGCCCCGGCCATCCCGAGCGTCCGGATCGGATGCGCGCCATCGACAAGGTGCTCGCGCACGAGATCTTCCAGACTCCGGCGCTCGCGCGCGAGGAGGCGCCCCTGCGTGACGATGTCGAGGACTGGATCGCGCTCGCGCATCCGCAGAGCTATATCGATGCCATCAAGGAGGCGCGGCCGAAGCCGGGCGAGGGGCCCGTGCACCTCGACGGCGATACGCTTCTCTCATCGGGATCGTGGGAGGCAGCGCTAAGGGCTGTCGGCGCGGGCCTGCGCGCCGTCGATGCAGTGCTCGACAAGTCATCCGGCTTTGCCAATGCCTTCTGTCAGGTACGCCCATGCGGCCATCATGCAGAGACCGCCCGCGCAATGGGCTTCTGCATCTTCAACAACGTCGCGGTCGCCGCCATGTACGCCCGCAAGAAGCACGGCGCCGAGCGTGTCGCTGTCGTCGATTTCGACGTCCACCACGGCAATGGCACGCAGGACATCTTCTGGAGCGACAAGGATCTCTTCTTCGCCTCGACGCACCAGATGCCGCTCTATCCAGGCACGGGTGCGCTCGGCGAGTCCGGCGTCGGCAATATCTTCAATGCCCCGCTCCGTCCGGGCGACGGCGGCGAACCGTTCCGCGAAGCAATGGAATCGCGCATACTGCCCGCCTTGCGGAATTTCGGCCCCGATCTGGTGCTGATCTCCGCAGGGTTCGATGCGCACCGCGATGACCCGCTGGCCAACCTTCAGCTCGTCGAAAGCGACTTTGCCTGGGCGACCGAGGCCCTCGCCGAGGTGGCCCGTCGCCAGGCTCATGGCCGCGTCGTCTCGATGCTCGAAGGGGGCTACAATCTGACCGGCCTGGCGCGCTCGGTCGCCGTTCACGTCAAGGGCCTGATGGACGCCGGATCGTAGCGTCCCGCCCGAGGAGACAATCATGCAGACGACCAAGCCCCAAAGCCGGCACGCCGATATTCGCGAAATGTCGTTCGAGCGTGCCTTGAAGGAGCTCGAAGCCATCGTCGGACGCCTCGAGCGCGGCGATGTCGAGCTCGAGGAATCCATCAGCATCTATGAGCGCGGCGAAGCGCTGAAGGAGCATTGCGACCGCCTGCTGAAGCAGGCCGAGGCCAAGGTCGAGAAACTCACTTTCGCGAGCGATGGCACGCCGAAGGGCGCCGCGCCGCTGGATCCCGACAAGGATACCTGACGCACGCGGGTGCACACCTGCGTCGCCGCGCGCACGCACGATCTTCAGCTGCATTCCCACCGATCGGATTTGATGCCCGCCGGACACACCGTCCGCGCGCTGAGCGTCGCACGCGCATTCCGGCGGCAGCCTGCTCGGAAAACTCGCGGCAAATGCCCGGGGACAAGCCGCCTAGGCGTACTTGATCCCGCTGAATCACGAGAAAATGAGCCCGGCTCGCGGCTGCCGGCGGCATCATCTTGTCCCCGGTGGCGACGGCCGAGGGAACTTATCGAGAAAAGCAGACGCTATTGGGAGGGAGCACGGTGAACAGATAACCCGAGAGGTCACCATGCGACTCGGACTTGGACTTGCTGTTCTGCTCGCCCTGATGATGCCGGCGCCTGCCAGCGCCCACGATTGGTACCCGATCGAATGTTGCAGCGGCTACGACTGCGCGCCAGTCGATCAGGCCGAGCTTCAGGAGGGGGATACACTCGTCGTCACCTCAAAGCACGGCACAGGCATTGCGCCTGCCTCCATGACCCGACGCGAGTCCAAGGACCATCGGATGCATGTTTGCATGCGCAAGAGCTGGGACCGCCAGATGCGCGTTATCTGCGTTTTCCTGGCCGGTACATCGCGCCGTCGGCCTCGGCACGTAGCCCTGCGCGGATTGCGACCTTTGGCGTCATCGCCGAGGGAAGCCATTGGCGTAGGATGACTTTTTCTTCGTGTGTGGCTCGTGGCTTCTGCTACGCTCCGGAGCGTGATAACGAGGCGCCGAGCGCCCGAGATCGTGAGCTGGAAATTTCATGTCGAATTCCGAGAGCAAAACGCCCCTTCTCGATCAAGTCCGCACACCCGACGATCTTCGCGGGCTGCTCGAGAAGGATCTGCGCCAGCTCGCCGATGAGCTGCGGACCGAGACCGTCGACGCGGTTTCTGTAACCGGCGGACATCTCGGGGCCGGACTCGGCGTCGTCGAGCTTACGGTTGCTCTGCATTACGTGTTCGACACGCCGCGCGACCGCCTGATCTGGGACGTCGGCCATCAGGCCTACCCCCACAAGATCCTCACCGGCCGGCGCGACCGCATCCGCACACTCCGCCAGGGCGGTGGCCTCTCCGGCTTCACCAAGCGCTCCGAGAGCGAATACGATCCGTTCGGCGCCGCGCATTCTTCGACCTCGATCTCGGCCGGTCTCGGCATGGCGGTGGCCCGCGATCTCGACGGCGCCAAGAACAACGTCGTGTGCGTCATCGGCGATGGCGCCATGAGCGCCGGCATGGCCTACGAGGCCATGAACAATGCCGGTGCCCGCAACGAGCGCCTTATCGTCATTCTCAATGACAACGATATGTCCATCGCGCCGCCGGTCGGCGCACTCTCGACCTATCTCGCGCGCATCACCTCGAGCGGCACGTACCTGCATCTGCGCGAAGCCATGAAGCAGCTCGCCCAGCGGCTGCCCAAGCAGTGGGAGTTGCGCGCCGCCCGCGCCGAGGAATACACCCGCACCTACTGGACCGGCGGCACGTTTTTCGAGGAGCTCGGCTTCTACTACGTCGGCCCGATCGACGGCCACGATTTGAGCGTTCTACTCCCGGTGCTGAAGAACGTCCGCGACGCCGAGCAGGGACCGATCCTGGTCCATGTCGTGACCAAGAAGGGCAAGGGCTATCCGCCTGCAGAGGCGTCCGACGACAAGTATCACGGCGTCAACAAGTTCAACGTCGTCACCGGCGCCCAGGTGAAGGTCAAGCCGAACGCACCGAGCTATACGAAAGTCTTCGCGGACAGCCTGATCACGGAAGCGCGCAAGGATCCGAAAATCGTCACGGTTACGGCTGCCATGCCGTCCGGCACAGGCCTCGATCTCTTCGGTCAGGAATTCCCAGAGCGGACATTCGACGTCGGCATCGCCGAGCAGCACGGCGTCACGTTCGCCGCTGGTCTCGCGACGGAGGGCTACAAACCCTTCTGCGCCATCTACTCGACGTTCCTGCAGCGCGCCTATGACCAGGTCGTGCACGACGTCGCGATCCAGCGCCTGCCCGTGCGCTTCGCGCTCGATCGCGCCGGCCTCGTCGGTGCCGATGGCCCGACGCACGCAGGCTCGTTCGATATCGCCTACCTCGGTTGCCTGCCTAATTTCGTGATCATGGCCGCCGCCGACGAAGCCGAGCTTCGCCACATGGTCGCGACCGCCGTCGCCATCGACGATCGCCCGAGCGCCTTCCGCTATCCGCGTGGCGAGGGCGTCGGCGTCGATCTTCCCGAAGTCGGCGTACCACTCGAGATCGGCAAGGGCCGCATCATGCGCGAGGGTTCGGCCGTCGCCATTCTCTCGCTCGGCACGCGCCTCGCCGAAAGCCTCAAGGCGGCCGACCAGCTCGCGGCCCTCGGCCTTTCGACGACCGTCGCCGACGCACGCTTCGCCAAGCCTCTCGACGAGGATCTCGTGCGTCGGCTCGCGCGCAACCACGAAGTTCTGATCACCATCGAGGAGGGGTCGATCGGCGGCTTCGCGAGCCAGGTTCTCCAGTTCCTCGCGAGCTCAGGCCTGCTCGACGGCGGTCTCAAAGTGCGCCCGATGATCATGCCGGACACGTTCATCGAGCACGACAAGCCCGAGCGCATGTACGAGCAGGCCGGCCTCGGCGCTGCCGGCATCGTCGCGACTGTCCTCAACGCTCTCGGCCGCCCGGTCCAAGCCAACGAAGCTGGCGAGCGGGCCTGATTGCCCGCACCTTTATCTCTCCACCAGCACGCCCAACGCATCGGTGCGGCTTCGGAAATTTATTGATCGGGCGTAGGCGGATATCTTGGCGTCGTGGTTTCCGACTGCCTAATGCAGTTGCTCGAATGCCAGCTACAGCATTCACCCGCGCCTCATATTAACGCCGGTAAATCATGGCATTGGAAGCATAATTCCGGCAAATTTGACGCAATTGGCGCTTGAGCAGGAGACGCCGCGCTGGTGGCAACGTCGGGCGTGGAATTCGCAGCCGGCGGCGTTCGTCATTCACCTGGAGATGCTGCATGTCCGCAGGCATCATGGAAGAACAGCTTCTCGTCGCCCTCGGCACGGACGCGGACCTCAACGCCGCGGGCTGCGCTGCCGAAGCCGCCAGCCAAATCGGCATCATCGTCCGACGCGGCACGCACTATCGCGGCGCATGGTGTTGGCGACGCGGCACGTATGCCTTCACACCCGCTGGCTACAGCGAAGCAACGCACAGCGTCGCCACTATCGACGAAGCTCTGCTCGTCACCCGACAGATCGCGCTGAGGTAAAGCGCCTCAGGCGTCTCCGCCGCCCGGCGTCCAGCCTTGCGGCGCCATCTCGAAACCACTGAACTCGAATGCCGGGCTGACCGTACAGCCGATCAGCGTCCAGGCGCCCAGACTGACCGCGCTTTGCCAAACGCCGGCTGGCACAATTACCTGCGGTCGTGCGCCGGAAGCCAGGTCATTGCCAAGCGTCGTCACCTTCACCGCTTCACCCTCAACCGCCATCGACAATTCGAGCGGCGCGCCGGCATACCAGTGCCAGATCTCGGCGGCATCGACGCGGTGCCAATGCGAGCGCTCGCCGGCTTGCAGAAGGAAATAGATCGCGGTTCCTGCTCCGCGAGCCCCATCCGCGCCTGCGTGCCGCCATGTCTCGACGTAGTGCCCGCCCTCCGGATGCGGCTTCATGCCGAGCGTCGCTATGATCTCTTCAGGTGTCATTTTTTCTCCGCGGGCTGCTGGGCGCGGTCACCGACATCCGAGCTGCCGCTCTTGGGCCTGCAACGCATCGACAGCAGCGCGATTGGCCGGCGACATCGCCGCACGCGCAGCCTGCTGATCGCGGAAGCAGGAGGATGTATCGAAGGCCTGCCGCGCACGCGTCGTGGTGAAGCAATAGCCATGGCTGTGCCAGATGGCATTGCGGCGGAACCAGAGATCGTCGCAGCTCGTCGCCGCCGCGGGCTGTGATGCGGGTGCCTGCACGCGCGGCGGCGGCGCCATTGGCATGGCGGCAGGCTGCGGCCGCGGGACAGCCACGGAGCGGCAGCACGCAATCCAGTTGCTGTGCGCCCATCCGCTCATGCCGTCGATCAGTTCGACACGACGCCAGGCGCCGCGGCTCTCGTGCACCTTCAGCAACGTGTCCGGCCCCATGGTGGCAATGCGCACATCGCTTGGCAGCGGCCCCGTCCTGAGGGCGAGGAAGTTGTCGCCCTTCGGATCGAGCCCGGTCACGTAGTGGTACTGCTCAAGCACCGCTTGCGGCATCCCGCGCGGGCCGGACGGAATCATGGGCGCATTCGGCGGCGCATCGGCCGTGCGCCGCGGCGCTGGCGCACCGGTGCCGGCGAAAGCTACCTCATCGACGAGCGACGAGTTCTCCCCGGGTATCTGTGCCTCTTTCGTCTCCTGTTGACCGGCGGCGCGCACGCGGCGCATGACCGCGTGCACGTCGGCACCCGCAAGCGACATGTTATCGAGGAGCGCACGCGTGAACGGGCTGTTGCGCCCTCTCCCGTCGAGCGCGACGTTTCCCGGCTGCGTCGAATAGACGATGAACGATCCCACACCGGCATACACGCGCGCGAGGCCACGGCCCCCGCCCGCCGAGCGTGACTTCTCGCCGCCGACGGCAATACCCTCGGCGAAGGGATTATCGCGGCAGGCATCGAGAATCACGATGCGCGTGCGTGAAAGCCGCGAGAGATCGGCGAGCAGCGCATTGAGCGGAACGAACTGCCGGCGCACGCCATCCTCGCTCTCGACGCGCGCATCGACCGGCGCGAGGTAGTTCTCGCCACCCATCTGCAGGGCATGACCGGCGAAGTATACGAGCGAGACGTCATCGGGCTGAAGCTGGCGGGAGAATGCCGCGAAGGCATTCATCATCTCGGCGCGCGAGAGATCGAGCTTCAGCGTCACGTCCCAGCCGAGATCGCCGAGCCGCGCCGCCAGATCCTGCGCGTCGCTCCCGGGATTGGGCAGCACGGACGTGTACTGGTAGGCCGAATTGCCGACCACGAAGGCGCGCCGCGTGGCGCCCTCGGCCGGCTCGACCGTGCCGGCCGTCAGGGCCAGCGCCGCTGTCGCCATGAGCAGCGCCAACCGCGCCCGCCAATGCGCCCAGAACGCGCACGTGAAGAAAGAAGCCCCCATCAAGCCACCCTCCATGAACTCAGGAGGGAACCAATAGCCGATAAGGGGCCGCTTTTCTATTCGGCCGGAATGGCGACCTCGGGCTCGGCCACCGCAACTGCGGGCTTCGGCACCGGCACCTCGGCGGGTCCGCCAAACGCGCTCTCGTTGAGGCGCACCCAGTTGTCGAGCTGCGCGACACCGTCCGCAACGCCGATCTCAGGCTTCCAGCCGAGAACGCGCTCGAGCTTGCGCACGTCGCTGATGTAGACTCGCTGGTCGCCGGGACGCCAATCGTCGAAGCGAAGGGGGATCTTACGGCCCATACGCTGCTCCAGCAGGCCGACCAGATCGACGAGCGACAGAAGCTGGCTGGTTCCGCCGCCGATATTGAACGCCTGCCCCTTGATCTTGTCGGGCGACATGATCGCAGCCTCGTAGGCCCGCACGAGGTCGTCCACATGAAGCACGTCGCGGACCTGCTTGCCGTCGCCATAGATGGTGATCGGGCGGCGCAGACGCGAGGCGATGGTGAACCATGCAACCCAACCCTGGTCCTCGATGCCGAACTGACGCGTGCCGTAGATGCACGACTGGCGGAACGCGGTCGCGGGGATCCCGTACATCCGCGCATAATCGAGCGTGTACTGATCCGCGGCGCCCTTCGAGCAGCCATAGGGCGAGAGGAAATCCAGCGCCTGATCCTCGTCGATGCCGTGCGGGCGATCCACATACGCGTAGCGATTGCCGCGCAGCTCGTAGCGGGCGCCTTCGATCTTGCCGTAGACCTTGTTCGTGGAGGCAAAGATGAAGACCGCCTCGGGTGAATGCCGGCGCACGGCGTCAAGAAGATTGAACGTGCCGAGCGCGTTGATCATGAAATCGGTACGCGGATCGGTGACCGAGGTCGTGACCGCGACCTGCGCCGCGAGATGGATCACGGCATCATAGCGTCGCTCGGAAAGCACACGCTCGACGGCTGCCCGCTCGCGTATGTCGACCTTCTCGAAATCGAAGGATGTGCCATCGCGCAGCCAGTTGAGGTTCTGGTCCGTACCGTCGCGCGAAAGATCGTCCAGCACTGTCACGCGCCAGTTGCGCGTTCCGAAGTAACGGGCAGCATTGCAGCCGACGAAGCCGGCTCCCCCTGTAATCAAAACCCTCTTACCGCGCATTTCGCCTCCTCGAGGACCATTTCAATCGGACCGGCAGCCCCACCCGAGCCACACGAGCCCGACCTGCTGGCGCAACCGCACCTTGAGACGCAGTGCCAGCCACAATGGTTCAGACCCCTGATATTATTGGAGCGAACATGAACAAAAGCCGTGCGCTGCACAATGGCCCTTTGCACGGCAGGCTGCCGGTATTGCAGGCCTGCCTCAGGCTATTGTGCAACACCGCTCAGACGGAACATTCGCGCTTGCGCCGCGTTCATGGCCGGTTCATCTGAGGTTGCGCAGGGAGCATGGTTTGCAAGTCTTGGCTGCGAAGGCAGGGAGCGTCCGTATCAATGAGAATTCTCGTTACAGGGGGAGCGGGCTTCATCGGCTCCCACCTCACCCGGCGCCTGCTCGCCGACGGCCATGAAGTCTTCGTAATAGATAATGAATACAATGGCTTACGCAGCGCTGTTCCTGCTGGCGCGCATTTCGTGTTCGGCGACGTCGTCCGGCCGGAAGACCTCGAACCGGTCTTCGAGAAAAAGCTCGACGCGGTATGCCATCTCGCTGGTCAGGTCTCCATCATCCGAGCCTTCGACAATCCCGTCGGTGATCTGCGGACGAACACCGAGGGCACGGTGAATGTCGTGCAACAGTGCCTGAAGCACCGCGTGCCGCGTCTCATCTATGCAAGTTCGATGACCGCCTATGGCAATTGCGAACGCGTGCCGACGCCTGAAACCGAGCCCTGCAGCCCGGACGCCTACTACGGGATCACCAAATATGCCGCCGAGCGGTACGTCCATGCGACGGCCATCCGGCCGGATCTCGACTTCGATTTCCGCGTGACTTCGTTGCGCATGTTCTGCGTCTATGGCCCCGGCCAGGCACTCGACAACCCCTACCAGGGCGTGCTCGGCATCTTTACCGGCCGCCTTATTCGCGGCGAGCCGCTGATCATCTTCGGTGATGGCGAGCAGACGCGCGATTTCATCTATATCGACGATATCGTCGAGGGCTGGGTCACGGCTCTCACCAATGAGAAAGCCGCCGGCGGCATCTTCAATCTCGGCAGCGGGCGCTCGACCACCATCAAGGACCTTGCGAACTACGCCGCCGGCGCCTTCGGCCACAAGCCGGGGGAATACGATATCCGCTACGCACCGGCCCGGCCCGGCGAGCAGCGCCGTGTCCAGGCCGACATCTCCCACGCTCGCGCGACGCTCGGCTGGGCACCACGCACGCAGCTCGCGGACGGTCTTGCCGAAACCGTCCGCCAAGGACGCGCGCTAACGGGCGGCTGAGACAAGCATGAAACTCCTTCTCGTCACCTCGTGCGATGCCTGGACGCGCAGCGTTTCGACCATCCATCACTATGTCGCCGCCGGTCGCGCGCTCGGACACGATGTCTCGCTCTACGGTCCTCCAAACCCCGAGCTGCCATCGCTCCCCTACACGACCGATCTCGACGGCGTGGATCTCGCGCTCTTCGTCATCCAGGTGCCGGGCGACTTTCCGCAGATGCCGCATCTCGCGCGCCTCATCGATGCGATCCCGCGCGAAAAGCGCGCCGTCGTGGATCTCTGGGGCCGCTACAATGAAACGATCTTTATCGAGCACGACTTCAATCACCTCGAGAAGATGGACGGCCATCTTGGCTGGGAGTGGGATGAGGCATTCCGAGCCATATCGGACGTCATACTTCAGCCGTCGCTGAGCCCGCTGCGTCCGGACGTCGGCTCGTTCCTCTTTCATGCTTTCGCGCCCGAGGCCGTTGCCGCACCCGAGACGAGCGTCGAGCAAGCTGCTGCGCGCTGGCGTGACAGCGAACGCTGGTTCGGCGTCGCTTATGTCGGCAGCAACTGGCAACGCTGGGAGCAGGTGCGCGATTTCCTCAAGGCGCACGCCGCCGTGCGCAAGGACGTCGGCTGGGCAGGGCTCATCGGCTGGGATTGGAAGGAACGCCCCGAGTGGGCGATCCAGCAAGGCATGGCCGGCATCGACACCGATCCCGAGCTCATGCTGAACCTCGAGATCACGATCAAAGACGGTGTGCGCTTCGACGAGATCTTCCGCTATCTCAATCAGTCGAAGTTCGCGCCGATCTTCCATCGCCCGCTCTTCCGTCATTTGAACTTCGTGACGGCCCGCTCCTTCGAGACTTTCCATGCCGACAGCGTGCCCCTGCTCATGCTGCCGAAGCCCTTCGTCGAGGCGGTGTATGGCCCTGCGGCCCTGGCGCTCGTGCCGGGCGATGACGTCGCGGCCTACCTGACCAAGGCCGTCAAGGAACCGGAGCCCATCTGGGATGCCGTATTGAAGACACGCGCGCACCTCGCAAAGCATCATTCCTATGCACGCCGCTTCGATGAACTGGCGGCGCTCGCAGCCGGGCGCAGTCGATGAACATCCTGTTCGTCATGAAGCATCGCGGCAATGCGGGGAACACCCACGCCGTGGCGGATTACATGCGCGTGGCGCCCGAGTTTGGCCACCGCGTCGCAATCTTCGGCCGCGCGCTGCCCTGGCTTCCCGAGATCAACTTCTCCGATCAGGTGCGCGAGTTCGACAAGGTCGTCTATCTCTTCGAGTCCGAGATCTACCGCCTGAGCCCCGTGCACGAAGCGACGCTGATCGGCGCCATTCCGCGCAGCGATCGCATGATCCTCGACATGGACGGGATGTATAACCCCGTCATCTGCCTCGACGGATACGACCGCAATCACGACACTGAGGAAGAACGCGCCCAGTGGATCGAGCACTATCACGCGCTCGCCGAGCGTGTGCATAAGCCGACGATTGCGCCGCCCGCGACACCGCGCGACGTCCCGCTGACCTTCTACGGCTACGATCCGGCGCTCGAAACCGAGCCCGCCTCCGCGCCGGAAAAAATCTACGACATTCTCCACGTCGGTCATAACTGGTGGCGCGGGCGCGACATCGAGAAGGTGCTCCTTCCCGTCGTCTCCAAAAACCGCGAGAAGATCGGCCGCGTCTGCTTCGTCGGCCTGTGGTGGGACAAGCCGCCGACGGAAGCCGGATCAGGTAATCCACTCGCCTTCGCCTTCGACTCAGCCGAGTTCAACCGGCTCGGCATTGAGACGCAGGATTCGGTCATGTACGACCAGGTCGTGCACACCATGAGCCAGGCGAAGATCAATATCTTCACTCAGCGCCCCGTGTTGCATCACCTGCGCCATCTCACGCTCAAGTATTTCGAGACCTTCTACGCCGATACGATCCCGCTGATGGTGCTCGACACCGACCACGCCGCCGACGTCTATGGGCCGGCCGCGCGCGAGTTGACGCTGACGGCCGCGAATGCCGACGAGCGAATCATGGATGCGCTCGCACGCCCCGCGCGCTACCGCGAGATCGTGCAGGACGTGCGCCGTCATCTCGCGAAGCACCATGGCTATGACCGGCGCATGCAGGAGCTTGCTGCGGCGCTGAAGAACTGAAGAGATTGCGGGAGCGCAGCGCACGATGAAGCTGGTGTTCGTATATTGGGGCTTCGAGAACGCCGGCAGCATGCTGGACCTCAAGGGCTACGCGCGCGCTGCCGAGGCCGCAGGCCACGAAGTGACCGTCTATGGCCCGCCGGGTCACGTATACGCCCTCAACTATTCCAAGGATCTGACGAACGCCGATGCCGTCGTCTTCGTCGTCGAATGGACGACCGACCTCCAGTTCGGCGATCGCCTCGACTGGCTGCGGCTCATCTCGTCCGTGCCGCGCAGCCGCCGTGTCGTGATCGATTGCGACGGCGCCTATAACGATCCGATCGCCTTCCGCGGCGACTACAATCACAAGACGCCGGAGAAGAGCCGCGCCTGGATCGAGATCTGCGACAGCATCGCCGACAAGATCTGCCAGCCGACGCTGAAGCCCGAGCGGGCGAACGTTATTCCCTTCCTTTTTCATATCTACGATCCCGCCTGGGAAACGCCGCTCGACTTCTCTGCCAAAGAGTTCGGCATGATCTATGTCGGGCACACCAAGTTTCGCTGGCACGGCATGTCGCAGGTGCTGCGCGGCATCGAGCCCATTCGTGACAGGCTCGGACGCATCGGGCTCGTTGGCGAGGGTTGGGATGCCCCGCTCGAGTGGACGGAATGGAAGGAGATCCGCGACGACTACTATGTCGATCGTGACTATCTCAAGCGGCTCGGCGTCGAGGCCCTGGGTGCGGTCAAGTATGACGAAGTCATTGCGACCATGAGCCGGGGCGTTTTCAATCCCGTCATCTACCGCCCGCTCTTCGAACGGCTCGGCTTCGTGACCTGCCGCACGTTCGAGACGCCGGCGTCAGGCACGATCCCCCTCTTCCTGCTGGACGAGGACTATGTCCGCGGCGTCTTCGGCGAGGACGCCGCCGCACTGGTGCTTGGAACGTCACCCGAGAGTAAGATCCTCGATGTCGTCGACCGACCGAAGCACTACGCTGATATAGTGATGGGCATCCGCGAGGACTTCCGGCAACGCCATAGCCCAGCGGCGCGGCTCAAGGATCTGATCGAGATCATCGAAGCCTGATAAAATGACCAATGCCATCGGGCCAGATCTGCATCGGAGCGGCGAGGCGGCAGAAAGTGCTCCTCCCGTGCGGCGCATGGGCCTGCGCTACGGCTTCAACGAGATCAACGGCTGGTGGCATTTATCCGATGGCCCGCATGGTGAAGCGATTCGCCGCCGTCTGCGCCTGATGGACACGCGCCTCGTGCGCATATTCGTGTTCGACCCGCAAGTGCCCGATCCCTTCGCCGACTGGCGCAGTTTCGCGGCTTTCGTGCAAGGCGTACTCGATGCCGGCGCCGTGCCTATGATCACCTTCGCACGCTTCGAGCCGCCATTCGACAAACCCGCCAACATTCGCACATTCGTCGCGCGTTGCCGGGAGATCGTTTGGTGCTGCATCGAGCAGTGGGGGGCGAACCGCGTTAAAGATTGGTTCTGGTGCATCTGGAATGAGCCGAACAACAAGATCATCGGCGGCGATCTGACCTACGAGCAGTATCATCGCATCTATGTCGAAGTGGCGACGCGTATTCACGAACTGCTCGCGCCGCATCTCGGCACGCAGAAGGCGCGCATCGGTGGCCCGGCCATCGACGGCAATCACCGGCCTTATTGGATGGACTGGATCGCCCGCCTCGTCGATGACGTGGACGATCAGCTTCTCGGTTTCGTCTCGTGGCATCGCTACGGCGACTGGCGGCCGGCCGTACCGAGCGCATCGCTCGAACTGGAGATGTGGAACTCACCGGACGCACCGCTCGGCCCGACCTACGAAGCTCTGCTCATGGCGCAGACGCCGACGTACGAAGGTCGCGCACGCGGTGTCGCGCGTCTCCTCAAGGGGCGCGACATCCTCAATATCTGCGGTGAGCTCAACACGATCTCGCATCACGAGAACTACTACACGCTCGGCCTGAACCAGGACGTCTTCGGCGCAACCTTCTACATCTCGGCGCTGATCCATCTCATTCGTGGTGGTGCCGACGCCGAGATGCGCTGGACCGCGACAGCGCACGGCACCGACGCCTACGGCCTTCTCTCCATGGAAGGCGAGCCCATGGCGCCGGCGCTCGCCAAGCAGATCTTCGTACAGCACGTGCAGTATGGCGATATCGTCCGCTTTCCGCCGACACGGCTCGAATTTCCCGAGATCGACACCATCGTCGCTTCGCACGAGGACGGACGGCTGAGCGCAGTCTTCGTCAACACGTCGCGACAGACGGTCAAGCTCAATGCCGTCGAGTGGGATGGCGCGCTTCGGTCATGCGGCGAAGTTCTCCGCCTGGATATGCGAACTGGCGCGCGCGTCGAGCGCGCAGACTTTGACGGCACGGTTCAGATCGACGGTTTTGGCATGGCCATCGTGACCAACTGCGCATCCTCGACCATAATCGACTGAGAAACACGGGTACGGGCTGAGGGAGACGACGGGTGGATAAGGCATTCGGCTGGATCGGCGAAATCTTTCAGACATTGCTGCGGCTCCTGCCGTGGCTGGTGATCGTGCCGGCGACCCATGCTGGCGTCGCGTTCGTCCACGGACACCGCATCAAGAAGTGGGAACCGGGCCTGCATTGGTATTGGCCGGTCGCGACCACGTACAAGCTGATGATGACCGTGCGTCAGACACAGAAGATCCAATCCAAGGTCATCATGAGCCGCGATCAGCAAACGATCATCGTCGGCGCGCTCGTGACCTATTATGTCGATGATATCGTCGCCGCACTCGCGCACATCGCCGATCTCGCCTCGGACGTCATCGAGCGCTCACAAGGCGCCATCCTCAATGAAGTCAGCAAGCATACGCTCGAGGAAATCCAGGCGGACCGCTGGGCATTCAACAACAAGCTCAAGGATGTCGTCGGCGCAAACCTGAACGGTTATGGCGTCCAGATCCTGCAGATTCAGCTTACCGAGCTTGCACCGACGCAGTCGATCGCGTTCAACGGCCACGCGGCACTCGGAAATTATTCGCTGTGGAGTGGGTTCTAGCGCAAACCATGTTCGCGCCTGCGGCGCGAGTGGCGCTAGCCCCACACCCCATCGGGAGGGACACCCTCCCGAACCCACCCGCCTTTACGACTTGATCCAATACACACCCCACTCGTCGATGCGCATGATCGGATCGGTGATGCCGTGCGCGGCCCGGTATTCGTCGATAGCCGTGCGATGCGCCTCGAACAGATGATAATCATCCGCGATCAGCGTGCCCCCCGGTGAGAGCTTCGGGTAGAGGTTCACGATACCGTCGCGCGTGCTTTCATACATATCACCATCGAGGCGCAACACGGCGAGCTGCGAGACTGGCGCGCTCGGCAGCGTGTCCTTGAAGAGCCCTTCGAGAAACACGACCTGATCATCGAGCAGACCATAGCGCGCGAAGTTTGCCTTCACTTCGTCGAGCGAGACGGCAAAGTCCGTCCATTTGTGGAACTCGGCGCCTGCATCGGGGGCAACGCCCTCCGTCGGTGGCGGCAGGCCGGCGAAACTGTCGGCGGCGAATACGCGGCGGTCCGCGATCCCATAGGCCTTCAGCACGGCGCGCATCATCATGACGGCACCGCCGCGCCAGACGCCCGTCTCCATGAAGTCGCCCAGGACGCCGGCCCGAATGACGCGCTCGCATTCGCTGCGCACATTCTCCATGCGCTTGAAGCCAATCATCGACGGTGCCGCCGAGGGCCAGTCCCAGCCCTGCTCCCGATATTCCTCGTAGTAGGCGTCGACCTTTGACGATGGCAGCGGCGGATCGCGATTGAGCCGTCCGATAAGACTGTCGCGCATGAGATCGAGGTAGGCACGACGCAAGGAAGCATCGTCATCAGGCATTGGCATCATTCCTCTGCGCAAGACAGCAAATGCAGGTACTGCCGAAGCCTATCAGACTTCCGGGCGGAATATGCGTCGGCCTTCTTGCCACTCAGCCATACGCGTGCCAGCCTGTCCGCCCGCTTCCCTTCGCTGTGGTATCCCATGACAAAAATCACCGAGATCGCCGCCGGCTTGCGCTTTCCCGAAGGCCCTATTGCCATGCCGGATGGCACCATCCTGCTCGTCGAGATCGAGCGCGGGACACTGACGCGCGTGCATCCGGACGGGCGCACGGAGGTCGTCGCCGAGACAGGCGGCGGTCCCAATGGCGCGGCTATCGGCCCGGACGGCGCCTGCTACATCTGCAACAACGGCGGCTTCGCGTGGGTGCGCGGCGAAGGAACGCTGCGGCCGCACATGCAGGCTGAGGATTACAAGGGCGGGCGCATCGAGCGCGTCGACCTCGCAACTGGTCGCGTCGACGTACTCTACACGCACGGGCCCAATCACAAGCTCAACGGCCCGAACGATCTCGTCTTCGACGCCCACGGCGGCTTCTATTTCACGGACCTCGGCAAGGTGCGCGACCGCGAGCAGGATCGCGGCTGTGTCTACTATGCCAAGACCGATGGCAGCCTCATCAAGGAAGTCGCCTTCCCGCTCATGACGCCGAATGGCTGCGGGCTCTCGCCGGATGGCCGCACGCTCTATGTCGCCGAGACGTGGACCGGCCGCGTGTGGGCCTACGACATCACCGCACCCGGAGAGATCGCCAAGGCACCCTGGCCGGCACCGCATGGTGGCAGTCTGCTTGCCGGCGTCGGCGGCTTCAATCTGTTCGATTCCATGGCCGTCGACGGCGCCGGCAATGTCTGCGTCGCGACACTCTTCAATCCGGGCATCACGGTCATCTCGCCGGACGGCACGCGCGTCCGGCACCTGCCCATTCCCGGTGACACCTACGTCACGAACATCTGCTTCGGCGGCAAGGACTTGCGCACGGCGTTCGTCACGCTCTCGATGACGGGACGGCTCGTCAGCCTCCCCTGGGACGAACCGGGGGCAAAGCTCAACTACCTCAATATCTCGTGATCTCGCGCGATTTCAGCGGCCAACAGCCCTGCAGCGGCAAGGCTGGATACCCGGCGCGATCCCTGGAAGAATGCACGTCACGCAAGCGCTGGGCTGCTGAAATGCTGCCCACCGTGGTCATCAGAAAATATGGAGATCACACATGAGCAACGGCGTCGAATACACGCCTCCCAAGGTCTGGACGTGGGACAAGGAAAACGGCGGACGTTTCGCAAACATCAATCGTCCGATCGCCGGGCCGACGCATGAGAAGGAACTCCCCGTCGGCAAACATCCCTTCCAGCTCTATTCGCTGGCGACGCCCAATGGCGTCAAAGTCACCATCATGTTCGAGGAGCTCCTGGCATCCGGACACAAGGACGCCGAGTACGATGCCTGGCTCATTCGCATTGGCGATGGCGACCAATTCGGGTCGGGCTTCGTCGACGTCAATCCGAACTCCAAGATCCCCGCACTGCTCGACCGCTCGAATCCGAAGAAGCCGCGGCGCGTGTTCGAGTCCGGATCGATCCTGCTCTATCTCGCGGAGAAGTTCGGCGCCTTCCTGCCCAAGGATCCCGACAACCGCACGGAAGCCTTGAACTGGCTCTTCTGGCAGATGGGCAGCGCACCCTATCTCGGCGGCGGCTTCGGGCACTTCTACGCTTACGCGCCCGCCAAGTGGGAATATCCGATCAACCGCTTTGCCATGGAAGTGAAGCGTCAGCTCGACGTGATGGATCGCCATCTCGCCGACAACGCGTATATGGCAGGCGACGAGTATTCTATCGCCGACATGGCCATCTGGCCCTGGTACGGCGCGCTCGCCAAAGGCCTGCTCTACGGTGATTCCGGCACGTTCCTCGACGGCGCCAGCTACAAGCATGTCAACCGCTGGACGGACGAGATCGCGAAGCGTCCTGCCGTGAAGCGCGGCCGCATGGTCAATCGCGTGCAGGGCGATCCGGCGAGCCAACTGCACGAGCGCCATGACGCGAGCGACTTCGAAACGAAGACACAGGACAAGATCGGCGCTAAAGCCTGATCGCGTGCGTGGGCGGCCTGCAATAGGCTCGCCCACGCAGACTCTCAAGCCGCTGGCTTTGGCACCTTGAAGAACGGCGCCGGCACGAGCAGCTTGTTCTCCACCTTCACGACAAGCGGCCGCATTTTCTTCGCGTACGACTGCCACTCGGGTGCTGCAAGCAGACGCTTGCGGCGTTCGAAGCGATCGTCGAGGCTTTCGTATCCCCACATGTGGACGATCTGATTGAGCGGCCCGAAGTCCGTGTAGTAGTAGCCCACCATATTGCCGAGTATGCGCACCTGGCATTCCATACCTTCTTCCTCATAGAGCTTGAGGAAGACGGGCACCTGCCCGGCATTCAGCGTATAGATCCGCTCATCCACGAACATGCGTTCACCTCGCTCGACTGTCGATCGGGAGCGAACATAATCGAACGCGGCCAAAGTGCGAGCGCATCCCGGTATCAGCGGCGTTGCATTTCCAGCGGCTCAGCGAGCACGGCCGCCACCTGCTCACCGCACGCGCGGCGGCACGACATCCTTGAAAGCGTCGAAGCTCTTCCAGGCTGGTTCCGTCGGCGCGACGCCCGCGCAGGGCGTGTAAGGCGAAGCCTCGCCCGCACGCAGGTTCGGAATGTAGCGCGGACAGTTCGGAAATATGTGCTCGGGGACGACACGCACAATCATCTGCGCACCGGGCGTCCGCTCCAACATCGGATCATCGGCATGGATGGACGCGCGGCCGTTGACCCGCAAGCGCTTCGGCTTCTCGCCCATGTCGACGAAGATCATGCCGACGTACGGGTTGCTGCGAATATTGCCGAGGCTCTGGAACATCCCATTGCCGTCGTAGTCGGGAAACGTCAGCAGATCCGGCGCCTCGATCGTGACGAAGCCCGGCGGCCCCCCCTTGAACGAGCAGTCGGGATGCCCCTCCGCGTCCGCCGTCGCGAGAAAGAAGAAGCCCACGCTTTCGATGAACGCTTTGTCTTCGTCTTTGAACCTATCGCGCCACAGACGTTCGACGAGACGATCGGCAAGCGGACGTGAGCCGAACTGATCCTGAAGCACGCGATTGCCGTCATGGTACATGGGCATGGCCTGCACCTCCGACACGGAGCGACTGTGCCCACAATATCCCTGCGATCGCAGCCGCGCCAGCGGCAGCAATCTCAGCACGCCCGTCCCTGAAAGCGGTCGCGATAGTGTCCGCGCGTGAATCCCGTCAGGTCGCAGGCGTGGCCGCGCCTCACGAGTTCTCCCGCCAGGTCGGGAATGGATGGCGTTCCGCATTGAGCCACTGTCCGCTCGTGCGAAGTCGCCCCTGAACGGCCATCGCACACGGTGCCACCCCCGACGGGGACGCAGCGCACGTCCTGCGACTTGACCATCTCCACGAGTGCCGCGCGTGCCGCCGCATATCCGGGCTGCTCGCGTTCGGGCGTATTGATCCCGCAGAGGCGGATGCGTGCGCAGTTGCCCTGCCGACACAGATCGAACGTATCGCCGTCGATCACGCGCGCGCTACCAATGCTCGGCACACCGGACGTACGCTTTGTAATCCACGCATTGAAAGCCGTGGCGGCAGCGAGCAGACCGAACAGGGTCAGTAGATACCTGACCGACCGCATCGTCCTCCGCGAGTCCCCTTGCCTGCCGGCTCTCGGGAAGTTTCTGTACGGTCTCATAGAGCGGTGCTCCGTCATCAGCCACGCCGCTCACGCCGACGAGTGCCGGCTGCTTCTACTACAATGCCGGCGCAATCTCCTTCATGAACAGGCGCAAAGCGTTCATGGAGAATTCGACGGGCATGGGACCCACGCGCAGTCGAATTGCAACGCCGCCGATGCCGAGCTTCGACAACTCGACGAACTGATCCCGCACTGTATCCGGTGAGCCGGCAATGAGGCCTCTCGGCAAAGCCGCAGCCGAATCGCCCATCACCATATCGCGGTAGCCCGGGCTCTGGGCCGAGCGGTAGGCCTGCATCGCTTTGTAGTAGCCCACTCCCTCATCGAGAGCGACGCGGTCCGTATCGGCGATCACGGTCTGGCGCATTACCCAGGACTGCTGCAGCGCATCCTCGATGGCCTTGTCGTCGAAGCCACCCTCGGCCATGCCCTGCCGGAACCAGGCGATCTGCCTTGCCGTGGCTTCGTTCGGCCCTGGCGGCAGAATGACCGGTCGGCCGCGCCGTCCCTGTGCTTTGATCGACACCTCGGAGGTCACCGCACGCAGGATCTGCGGATGCGGGTTTGTGAACGGGCGCGGGCGCAGGCGGGGGATGTCGAAGCTCCAGTACTTGCCGTTGTGAACCACGCGCTCCTTGGTCCAGCATTCGAGCATGATCTTCTCGATCTCCTCGAAACGCTCCTGCGCCTCCTCGGGATCGATCTGATAGGCGATGTACTCGTACAGGTTCACCATGCTGCCGCGACCCAGTCCGACGATGAGCCTGCCCTGGCTCAGATGATCCAGCAGGGAGATCTGCTCGGTCAGCCGCAGCGGATGGTAGAGCGAGGTCTGAAGGACCGCGAAACCGATCTTGACGCGACTGGTGGCAGCGCTCAGCGCTCCGGCGAACGTCGGCGGATCGACATAGGTGCAATTGCCATCGAAGTGATGCTCGGCGAGGAACACAGCGTCGGCGCCAAGCTCCTCCGCCAGCTTGGCTTCCTGTAGTGTTTCCTGGATATGACGACCGTCGTCAGCCGGGTCTTGGCTCTGCGGAAAGAGGAACGAAGCTATTCTCATGATGATCCCGTGGGGTGTGGCAGCATACTGCTGCTCTTGCCCCATCATGAGGGAAAAAACCATTGTGACCGAGCCTATTAGCGCATCACAGCTGCCCGTGAATAGTGCAGCTGCTGGACGCAAGAGGCTTTCAGGCCTCCGCCTGCCTTGAGGCACCAGCGGCTTCAGGTTGCATTAGCCGGCATACCCGCATGGTGCCCGTGGAGGGACTCGAACCCCCACACCCTCGCGGATAACAGATTTTGAGTCTGTCGCGTCTACCGTTCCGCCACACGGGCAACGGCGCGGCACTATAGTCACGCGTCCCGAGCCGTCAATGCGCGACGCGTCCTAGCCCCGCGCGCCGTCCGGATTCAGCGCCACAGCCGTCCCGATCATGCTGTCGCGGGTTGCGAGAGGAACGAGATCTTCCGCGCTCCAGCCATCGGTCCCGGCGGGCTGCATCGGCAGCACGAGATAGCGGCAGTCGGCCGTCGAATCGACGACGCGCACCTCGACGCTGTCGGGTAGCTCCGTGCCGAACTCGGAGAGCACCACCCGCGGCTCGCGCACGGTACGCGTGCGATAGGCGCGCGACTTGTACCAGAGCGGCGGCAGGCCGAGGATTGTGCGCGGATAGCAGGAGCAGAGCGTGCACACGACCATATGGTGCACCGTCGGCGTATTCTCGAGCACGACGAGCTTCAGACCCGGCACGCTCATGCCCATCTCCTCGACACCGGCATTGCCGTCCGCGAGCAGACGCGCCTTGTAAGCCGGGTCGGTCCAGGCACGTGCGACGACGCGGGCACCGTTCTCAGGCACCTTCCCGTCCCACTCCTCGATCATGTCCTCGACTTCACGCGCCGTGATGATCCCCTTCTGGATGAGCAGCTCGCGCATCGCGATCTCGAGGAACTCCCATTCCTCGCTCGGTTCCTTGATGTCGGGCTGGAAGGGGCCGTGGCCGTGCGGGTGGTCATGATCGTGGTGGTGCCCATGATCATGGTCGTGGTCATGGTCATGGTCATGATCGTGTGTCATGCCGCCCTCCGTGCGTCGTCACCATCGTCCGGCTCGAGCCAGTGCTCGTAGATCTCGACGACGAGGCTGTCGTTCGGGCCATACGTGCCTTCGCCGGCCCAGATCTCATCCATCGTGAAGCGCACCCAATAGAGTGTCACCTCCGGGGTGTCGTACTGGCCGACGGCAAGATGCTCAGGATTGTGAAATTCGCCGAAGCGCCGCTCGATCACGCCATGCTTGCCGCGTAAGTACCACGGCGTGCGAATATGTATGGGCTGCGGTTTCAGCGGGTGCTCCGCGCGCACCTTGACCGCCTGTCCGATCTCGAATGCCGCCATCAGCACTTCTCCGACTGCTCGGCGATCCGCGCCTTGACCTCGGCGAGCTTGGCTTCGATTTCGGCCTCGGTCACGACCCCCTTCTCGATGAGGAGGCCGCGAAGCGCATAGGCCCACTTTTCGTAGTAGCCGGCCGCGTTGTAGTGCTCGGGCGTCAGGCTTTCGATGGTCCGGCGCATCTCATCCACCACCCAGTGGCTGCGGGGCTTGGAACGCATGAGCTGCATGAGAGCATCGACACGGCGTTCCGAGAGCGTCGGCACGTGCTCGTGATTGTCGACCGGCCCGCCAGCCTCGCCGCCCATATCATGCACGCCTCGCTCGGCCATGCCCGCCTCCTTCTGCCTGCCTTACCGACATCCTTGCGGTGAGGTCGGGGGCACGTCAACCACATCAGATCAATTTTGGTGTCCGGCAACGAGGATGCAATTGCGCAGACAATGGTCAAGCCGCTAAATCGCTCGCCCGCCTGGGAGGGATTTCATGCTGCGCCGGCTCTACGACTGGACGATGGCCCTTGCTGCCCGCAAAACCGCGGAATACTGGCTCGCCTTCATCGCATTCGTCGAGAGCTCGGTTTTTCTCATTCCAGCGGACGTGCTCTTCGTGCCCATGGCACTGGCGCGGCCCGACCGCACCTATCGCTATGCGATCGTTGCGACGGTCATGTCCGTGCTCGGCGGGATCGCCGGGTGGTACATCGGCTACTATGCCTTCGATGCGGTCGCGAAGCCCGCCCTCGAGTTCTACGGCAAGTTCGAGGCCTTCGAGAGGCTGCGCCAATCCGCTGACGCTGATCTCGTGCTGCTGCTTCTGATCACCTCGGGCCTCTCGCATCTGCCGCCGATCAAGGTGGTCACCATTCTTTCCGGCGCGCTGCACGTGAACATCTGGCTGTTCATCGCCTCGGCGATCGTCGCACGTGGCGCGCGGTTCCTGTTTCTCGCATGGCTGCTCAATCGCTACGGCGCGCCGATCCGGCACTTTATCGAAGATCGTCTCGGCACGCTGGCCGCGCTCGGATGTGCGGCGCTCATTGGATTGTATGCGGCCGTGAGATATCTGTCGTAAGATCCTCGGGAGTTTTAAATCGGGAGTGCAGCATGGCCGCCATCACATATCCGCACGTCGAAGGTCTCCTGAAGAATCCTGCCTATTCGCATGTGGCGATCGCATCAGGCGCCCGCACCGTCTACATCGCCGGTCAGGTCTCGATGGATACCCAGGGAAATCTGGTCGGAGACGGCGATCTCGGCGCACAGACGGAACAGGTCATGCGCAACCTCGGCACGGCGCTTGCGGCGGCAGGAGCCAGTTTCGCCGATGTCGTGAAGATCACGACCTACGTCGTCGACTACAAGCCGGAGATGCGCGCCGTCATCGGCAAGGCGCGGACGCCGTTCTTTGCGGGCCGCGAGCCACCTGCGAGCACGCTCGTCGGCGTGTCAGCGCTGGCGCTCCCAGGATGGCTCATCGAAATCGAAGCGGTAGCGGTGATCGGATAGGGCCCCTATCCGATGCCCCGAAGCTCCTTCGCCAGACAGGGGCCCAGCCATTGACGAACCTGCGCGCCAGCCTCGCCTTCGCGTGGCAGGTTCTCGAGGAACGAGACCGAGACGAGCTCGATAACGTCGCGGTCGCCACGTACGAACGCCTCTTCGAGATAGCCGAGAATGTCGTGAAGCTCCGACGATGCCTCGCCGCTGCCGGCGCACCTGATGACATAGCGCGTGACATCGCCGAAGAAGACGTGCGGCAGGATCTCACCGCTATTTCCCTCGATGTGCTTAGCGAGAAGCCCGCGTAGACCTGGGAAACGCGACACCAACGACGTCACGAGTGTAACAGTCGCTTCGATCACCGATCAGCTCCCGAGCACCACCAGCCCATCCACCGCGACCGCGCCCTCGCCATTCGCACGCACGATGACCGGATTGATCTCGGCTTCGGCGATTTGCGGTGCGTCCGAGAGCGCGAGTTGCGAGATCGCGACGACGATTACCGCCAGCGCTTCGAGATCACCTTCGGGCAATCCGCGAAACCCGCGCAACGGCGCGAAGCCTTTGACCTCGGCGATCATGGCGCGTGCGGACGCGAGGTCTACGGGCGCGGGACGCACGGCGACGTCGCCATAGACTTCCGCGAGAATGCCGCCGACGCCAACCGCGACCAGCGGACCGACACGCGGATCGCGCCTGAAACCCACGATCGCCTCGCCGATCCCCTTGATCATCTCCTGAACGACGACGCCATCGATACGCGCGCCGGGCACCTTCTTCGGCACGTCCGTCAGGAGCGATGTCACCGTCGACTTCAGCGCTGCGGCATCGGCAATGCCGACCTTCACACCGCCGACCTCACTCTTGTGCGCGATGTCCACCGAGAGGATTTTCGCGACCACGGGATAGCTCAACTTCAGCACATCGACGCCCGCCGCGTCACTGACCTGCGCGATAACCGGCACCGGTACGCCGAGCGCGGAGAACAGCTCCAGCGCCCGCTGTTCGTTCAAGGTTGCAGCGCCCATTGCGCGATCGAGGCTGGTGCGCGCCGCTTCCGGTAGCGCGATCACCTGCTGCTCGCGCGGCGGTGTCCAATCGAGATAGGCGCCCAGTGCATCGGCGCAGGACTCCGGCGTCCGGAAGCCTGCAATACCCGCACCAGCCAAGAGCTCCAGCGAGCGCTGCGCGTTCGGCAGCAGGAACGCGACGATCGGTTTCTCCGCCGAGGCCCATTTAGCGAGCGGCGCCACCGCCAGCTCCGGGAAATACTCCGCCGACGAGCCGACGCCGACCACAACAGCATCGACGCGCGGATCGGCCATGAAATTCGACATGACCGCGTCGACCACCTCGGGCTTGGTGCCAGCCATGGTCACATCGGCGATCGGCGATCCCGGTGCCACATCGATCTTGAAGGTGGCGAGTTCCTCGCTGAGCTTCTCCGCCGCCGGCACGACCTCGATGCCGCGCGAGCCGAGATGATCGACGACCAGCGCCGCTGCGCCACCCGTCGTCGTCGTGACAGCGACGCGCTTGCCCTTCGGCGGCTTTCGCCCCTTGAGCAGCAACGGCGCCTCGATGAGGCTCTCGAAATGATCGAGCCGCATGATCCCGCAGTCCGCGAGGAAGGCATCGAGCGCACGCGTCTCGCCGACCATGGCGCCGGTGTGCGATTGCGCAAGCGCCTGCCCGAGATCCGAGCGGCCGAGCACGTAGGCCATGACAGGCTTGCCGACAACGTGGGCTTTCCGCGCCATCTCGGCGACGCCGACCGGATCGCGCATGGTCTCGAGGAAGAGCAGGATCACGTCGGTATCGGGATCATCCACCAGCATGGAGGCGATCTCGCCGACCGTCAGGTCACACTCGTTGCCGATGGAGACCAGCGTCGAGAAACCAATGCCGCGTGCCTCGCCGCGACTGACGAGCGCGCCGATCATCGAGCCCGACTGTGAGACGAGGCCGGTGCGCCCCTTCGGCAGGCGCTCGCGCTCCAGCACCGCATTCGCCGAAAGCGTCAGCGGCCAATGCGTGTTGATGACGCCCAGACTGTTCGGGCCAATGAGGCGGACGCCACCCTCGCGCGCCGTGGCGATCAGCTCTGCCTGTCGTGCCTTGCCGGCGTCTCCGCCTTCGGCAAAACCGCCGGCGAAGATCGTCGCGCCCGCGACACCGGCCTTGCCGCAATCGCGGATGGCCTCGATGACCGAGTTCGTGCCGAGCATGACATAGGCATGATCCGGCGGCTCGGGACAGTCAGCGAGCGAGGCATAGCAGGGCTCGCCGAAGAGCTCTTTGTACCCAGGATTGATGGGGTAGATCGTGCCGGTAAAGCCGTGCTTGCGCAGATAGCGCTGGGGGCGCGAATTGTTCTTCTTCACATCACCGGAAGCCCCGACGATGGCGACGCGTTCAGGACGCAGCAGGCGGTCGGCGAATGCTCGAGCCATGGGTTCGAATCTCTCCCTGTCCGGCCCGCATTTCATGGCTGCGAAACCGCTTCTTCGGAGTATGTCTATCCGATCGGCTCACGGTCCGCCATATGTCCGGACATCTAGGGTGGTATGAAATGACCACGAATGTCGAGCGCTACCAGCGGATCGCCCCGCTCTACGACTTCCTGGATGGGCCGTTCGAGCGCCAGCGCTACCGCGCGCTGCGGTCGATGCTCTTCGATGGCATATCAGGGCGACTGCTCGACGCCGGCATCGGTACGGGCCGGAATTGCGCGTATTATCCGCGCGACGCCACCGTTACGGGTATCGATTTCAGTCCAGCGATGCTCGCGCGGGCGCGGGCGCGGTGTCCCACGCTCGCCGAGGGCGGTCGGCTCCATGAGATGGACGTTACCGCGCTCGCATTTCCTGCGGCCTCGTTCGACGCTGCCGTCTCGAGCTTCCTTTTCTGCGTTCTGCCTGACAACCAGCAGGTGCCGGCGCTCCGCGAGCTCGGCCGCGTCGTCAAGCCCGGCGGTCTCATTCGCCTGCTCGAGTATGTTCGACCGAGCGGCGGCTTGCGGCGCGCCATCACATACCTCTGGCAGCCGTGGATCGCCTGGGCCTATGGCGCGAGCTACGACCGGCACACAGAGCAGCATGTCCCTGCGGCCGGGCTCGAACTCGTCGAGAGCCGCTTCGTCGTGGCCGATCTCGTGAAGATGCTGACGATGCGCGTAGCCGAGCGCCCCGCCGCATCAGCCGCACCATGAGCGACCCGATCTTCGAGCCGTATCTTGAGCGCTGGCGTCTGACGCCGGACGGCGCAGCGATCGTCACGCCCGCAGCGCGCCTGCTTCCCGTACGTCAGGGCACCATGCCTGCGATGCTGAAAGTCGTCACACTCGATGAGGCCAAGCGCGGCACTGACCTGCTTACGTGGTGGGACGGACAAGGCGCCGCGCGCGTCTACGAACGCGATGGCGATGCTCTCCTCATGGAGCGCGCGCTCGGCGAACGCTCTCTCGTCGATTTCGCGCGAAGCGGCCGCGATGACGAGGCGACGCATATTCTCTGCAACACGATCGCGACCCTGCATCGCCCCCGCGGAAGACCAGCTCCCGACCTCACACCGCTGGATGTGTGGTTCGCGCCATTGAGCCCCGTCGCACGCACGCATGGCGGCCTGATCGCGCGCGCGGACGCGGTTGCAGGAGAGCTGCTCACATCGCCCCGCGATATCATGTCCCTACACGGTGACATCCACCACGAGAACGTGCTCGACTTCGGTGCGCGCGGCTGGCTGGCGATCGATCCCCACGCCGTACTCGGCGAGCGCGGCTTCGATTACGCGAACATCTTCTGCAATCCCGACCTCGGCGATCCGGCCATCACAATCGCACGTGATCGTGCGCACTTCCTCCGCCGTGTCGAGATCGTCGTCGCACGCTCGGGCATCGAACGGCAGCGACTTTTGCAGTGGATCCTCGCGTGGTGCGGCCTTTCCGCTGCGTGGTTCATAAGCGACGGTGCCAACGCGGACATCGATATTGCCATTGCCGCTTTAGCAGTCGCCGCAATCGACGACTGAGTGACGCCTCGTGAACGTCGCATTGAACGTCCATTGAAGTGGGGGGATCTGAGCGAGGTTCGAGCATGCCGACGGCTGTCGAGACGATCCACGAGGAGATCAGAGCGGCCTTTCCCCCGACGCGGTCGAAGCCGTTTGAGCCCCTCGTCAGCAGCACTCAGGGCGATGAGCCTGAGCAAGTGGCACGCGCCTTTCAGAACAAGACGGACTGGACGCTCCTGCGCGACGACTGGCTCGAAGCCATACCTTGCGCGCTGCACTTTCTCTCGAACGAGGCCCTCTGCTTCTATATTCCGGCATTTCTGGAAGCCGATCTGAGGGGACAGCTCAACATGGCCGACCCCGTTTTCGCCCTCACGCATGGCTTTGCGTATGGCATGAGCAATACGCCCATGCGCGGGCGCAAACCACCGACCTATGGCGATTATGCCCGAGCGCGTTGGGCGCCGCTCACACCGCAGCAAGCGCTTGCAATCGTGCACTACCTGGAGTGGTGCGTGGCGCAAGAGAGGCTGGCGAGTGATACCATCACAGAGGCTCTGCAGGCGTACTGGTACACACGCGCGGCATAGTCATCACCTTCCCCGTTTGACGCCCTCCCCTTCCCCGTGCCAGCTTGCCGTCACCAAAATCCACGAACAAGCCCAGAGACATACCAAGAGGAAAGGCACCGACGATGGCTGGCTGCTTGGAAGGCAAAGTAGTTGTAGTAACCGGCGCAGGCCGCGGCATCGGCAGGGGCATGGCGATGCTCGCCGCCGAGCAGGGCGCGAAGGTCGTCGTCAATGACCTCGGCGCCACCGTCGACGGTGAAGGCGCGGCCAGCCAGCAGCCTGCCGAAGAAGTCGTCGAGGAAATCCGCAAGGCGGGTGGCGAGGCCGTCGCCAACTTCGAGAGCGTCGCCGAGCCGAAGAGCGCGGAAAAGATCGTCCAGTGCGCGCTCGACAACTTCAAGCGCATCGACGGCGTGATCAACAATGCCGGCATCCTGCGCGACCGCATCTTCCATCGCATGTCGATCGTCGACTTCGATCAGGTCATCAAGGTGCACCTCTACGGCGCCTTCTACGTAAGCCGCGCCGCCGCGAACCACTTCAAGGAGCAGGAGTCGGGCGCGTTCGTGCACTTCACCTCGACCTCCGGGCTCATCGGCAACTTCGGACAGGCGAACTATGCCGCCGCCAAGATGGGCATCGTCGGTCTCTCGCGCGGCATCGCCCTCGACATGCAGCGGTACAACGTGCGCTCGAACTGCATCTCGCCCTTTGCCTGGAGCCGCATGATCGGCACCATCCCGACGGAGACGCCCGAGCAGCAGGCCCGCGTCGAACGCATCAAGAAGATGACGCCGGACAAGATCGCCCCGCTCGCGATCTTCCTGCTCTCTGATCTCGCCAAGGAAGTTTCCGGCCAGATCCTCGCCTCGCGCATGCACGAGATCTATCTGTTCAACCAGACGCGCCCGATCCGCAGCGTGCACCGCGAGGAAGGCTGGACGCCGCAGACCATCGCCGAGCACGCGCTGCCCTCCATGCGCTCATCGCTGACGCCGCTCGACCGTTCGGGTGATGTGTTCTCCTGGGATCCGATCTGACGGCGAGCCGAGCGACATGAGCCAGCGGCCCTTCTTCCATGAAGGCATGCGCGCCCTGCAGGACCGTTTCGACGGGCGGCGCGTGGCGGATGCCATCGAGAAGCACCGGAAGCACTACGCTTTCTGGGACGACGAGCGGGAGATGATCGAGAATGCCCGCTTCTTCTTCATTGCATCCGCGGCCGAAGGCCATGTCGACGGCAACATCAAGTCCGGCGATCCGGGCTTCGTGAAGATCGTCGGCGACAACATCATCGAGTATCCAGAGTACGACGGGAACTCGATGTACCGCACGCTCGGGAACATCGCGCTGAGCCCGAGTGTCGGGCTGCTGTTCGTCAAGCTCGACGGCAAGAGCCGCCGCATCCGCGTCAACGGTCAGGCCACCATTCACGACGATGCCGAGACGCTGGCGCGGCATCATGGCGCCAAGCTCGTCGTGCGCATCGTCTGCGAGCTCTATCCGAATTGCCCGCGCTACGTGCCCGATATGGTCGAGGGCACGCCATCACCGTACGTGCCGCGCGAGGGCGAAGGCATCCCACCGGCACCAGAGTGGAAGTCGCGCGATTACATCCGCGATATCCTGCCCGCCGACGATCCCCACCGCACCACCAACAAAGACTGAACAACAAGATCGATGATCCGGAGAGAATAAATGGCCGCTTTCCCCGCCCGCAAAGACACGCACGTCCTCTTTGCGCATGTCGCCTACGAATTCACTGAGCCCTTTACGGCGCGCAACACCGGCATGACATTCGACATTGCGCGCAACTACGACGAGCTCGCGGCCAAGCTGCCGAACGCTGACGTGCTCTCCGTCTCGATGATGTGGAAGAACGAACTCGCGGCCAAGAGCCCGCGCCTCAAGCTCATCCAGTCCATCAGCGCCGGCACGGACCAGTACGATCGCGACGTACTGAAGGCGAACGGCATCCGCCTCGCGAGCGGCCATGGCGTCAATGCCAACGCGGTTGCAGAGCACGCCATCTCGCTCATGCTCTCGCTCTCGCGCCAGTTGCATTTCCTACGTGACGCGCAGGCCGCGAAGTCGTGGCGCGGCATGCAGGGCGATCGCTCCATTCGCGAGGACGAGATCGAGGGCAAGACCGTGCTCATCGTCGGCGCGGGACGCATCGGACAACGGCTCGCCGCACTCTGCAAGGCCTTCGGCATGAAGGTCATTGCAACGCGGCGCAATCCCGCAGCAGGCGCCGGCGCGGCCGATGAGGTGGTCGCCGACAGCGCGCTCATGGCGAAGCTGCCCGAAGCCGATTTCGTCGTGCTCACCTGCCCGCTGACACCCGAGACAACGAACCTCATCTCCGGCCCGCAGCTCGCTGCCATGAAGCCGACAGCCTTTCTCATCAACGTCGCGCGCGGCAAGGTCGTCGACGAGCCGGCGCTCATCGCAGCGCTCCAGGCGAAGAAAATCCGCGGCGCCGGCATCGATGTCACGGTCGAGGAGCCGCTGCCGGCATCATCGCCGCTGTGGTCCATGCCACACGTGATCATGACGCCGCATTCGGGCGGCGAGACCGTGCGCTATGAGGATCGCGTCATCGATTTGCTCATCGAGAACGCCGATCGTCTCGCGCGCGGTGACAGCAAGCTCGTGAACGAGATCGTGTAGGTATTTTTTCCTTACCGCGGGATCGTTTCGCGAATGGGGCCGGCGTCGCGACGGATTTCGCGGCGTCCCGCGTTTAAGCTCTCGGGACCGCCTAGCAAGCGCCGGTCCCCCTCTCCAGCTTTAACTGCCACGGAGAGGCGGAGAGGGGCGGCTGCAGGCCATCGACTCCACAGGGCCGCCCCTCCTCCTATCCCGATGGCTATCCGCCTGTTGCCGATCCCTGCTTCAGCGCCGCGCGGATGAGCGCTTTGGCCTCCGGCGTATCCCATTCGGCAGGACCGACGAGGCGGCCGATCTCACGGCCTTCCGCATCGATCAGCAGCGTGGACGGCAGTCCGATGGCCTTCAGGGTGGTTGCCATGCGGGCTGTGGGGTCGGCCAGCACGGCGAGGCTCCGCACGTGGATCTGCTCAAGGAATTTCTTCGCCCCGTCGACACCTGTGCGGTCGACGCTGACAGCCACCACCTCGAACTTGTCCGAGCCGAGGCTGGCCTGCAGTCGGTCAAGCCCAGGCATCTCCTTGCGGCATGGCGCGCACCACGTTGCCCAGAGGTTGAGCAGAACGACCTTGCCCTTGTAGTCAGCGAGTGTGAGCTCACGTCCATCGGCATCGACGAACGGCGCGTGTGGTAGCTCTTCGGGCGCGTTCTTGAACACGAAGCCGGCCATCTGACCGACGCTCAGCGTGTTCTTGCCCGCTCCCGCCGGCAGTGATGCAGCGGGCTTCTTTTCGGCGATCGGCTGCGATGAGGTTGCGGGCGCGGAAACCACGGCCTCGCCTTTGAGATTGTCAGCGTCCCCCATGGTCACGTATACCGCGCCGAATCCGATCAGCGCGAAAACGGCGGCAATAGCGATATAGGCTATAAGGGGCAGCCCCCCGGCCGCGACCTTGCCGGTCCCGTCGCTGCTATCGTCGCTGCTCATGAGTATCCTTCCGGCTTCCGAGCCCCACTCCTCCACCGAAGAGGCCCCGCCGTGACCCGTTCCGATGCCAACAAGATGTGGGGTGGCCGCTTCGCAATGTCACCCGCTGACCTGATGGTCGAGATAAACGCCTCCATCGGCTTCGACAAGGCCATGGCGCCGCAGGATATTGCGGGCTCCAAGGCGCACGCGGAAATGCTGGCACGCCAAGGTATTATCACGAAGGCCGACGCGCGCGAAATCCTCAAGGGTCTCGAGCAGGTGCGGGGCGAGATCGAACGCGGCGAATTCGCCTTCTCGCAGGCCCTCGAGGACATTCATATGAACGTCGAGAGCCGGCTGGCCGAGCTGATCGGTCCGGCGGCGGGGCGGCTGCATACGGCGCGCTCGCGCAATGACCAAGTCGCCCTGGACTTCCGGTTGTACGTGCGCGACAGCCTCGATGCCTTCGACAGCGTTCTTGCAGGTCTACAGCAGGTGCTCGCGGCCAAGGCGGAGACCCACGCCGATGTCGTCATGCCGGGCTTCACCCATCTCCAGCCGGCCCAGCCCGTGACGTTCGGCCATCACCTGCTCGCCTATGTAGAGATGCTGGGCCGTGACCGGGGACGCTTCGCCGACGCGAGAAAGCGCCTCAACGAGAGCCCGCTCGGCTCGGCAGCGCTTGCCGGGACATCCTTCCCGATCGACCGGGAGTACACGGCCGAGGCGCTCGGCTTCGACCGCCCGACCGCGAATTCGCTCGACGGCGTTTCGGATCGCGATTTTGCGCTGGAAGCCCTTGCTGCGGCTGCCATTTCCGCCATGCATCTCTCGCGCCTTGCCGAGGAGATCGTGATCTGGATGACGCCGCAGTTCGGCTTTGTCCGACTCTCCGACAAGTGGACGACAGGCTCGTCCATCATGCCGCAGAAGCGCAACCCGGACGCCGCCGAGCTCTGCCGGGCCAAGATCGGGCGCATTGCCGGCGCCTTCCAGAGCCTGATCATGGTCATGAAGGGCCTGCCGCTGACCTATTCCAAGGACATGCAGGAGGACAAGGAAGTCACTTTCGACGCGCTCCGCGCCTTCGCCGTTGCCGCCGCAGCCATGCGCGGCATGATCGAGGATCTGGAGCCCGTCCCAGAGACCATGCGGGCGGCCGCCGGACGAGGCTATTCGACAGCCACGGACCTCGCCGACTGGCTCGTCCGCGCCCTCGGCCTCCCCTTTCGCGAGGCTCACCATGTCACGGGCTCGATCGTCAAACGGGCCGAGAGCAGGGGCACGGCGCTCGAAGATCTCTCGCTGGCGGAGATGCAGGCCGTGGAACCACGCATTACCAAAGACGTGTTCAGCGTGCTTTCCGTGGACGCGTCGGTGCGCAGCCGGACGAGCTATGGGGGAACCGCGCCACAGAACGTCCGCAAAATGGCGCGACGTTGGATAAAGCGGTTGGAAAAAGCGCCAGGGAAAGCCTAGATAGGTTTGTGCGCGCCGCTTGTTGCGCGCCGGCCCGTCAGGGACCGGGCCGTATAGAACGGGTGACCATGAACGCACGGGTTGCATCGGTCGGCATTGTGCTGGGCTTGCTGGCGGTTTCGCTGGTGGGTTGTGGCGTGCGCGGCGCGCTCGACGGCCCGAGCGGCAAGAGCAGTTCCGCCAGCACGCTTACTGCGCCGGCCAAAGTCGGCGAGCCAGCCAAGAAACCGCCGCACAAGGATTTCTTGCTCGACGGCCTGATCCGCTAGCGCTCCGGACATTCCCGCTGTAATTGAGATGGCCGTCGTTCACGCGTGATGTTTCGCGTGTCCCGATGCGTCTGCGCCACCCCGTCCGATCCGAGCCTCTCAGATGCACCATTTCACCTACCGCAGCGGCCAGCTCCATGCCGAGGATGTCGATCTGACGGCGCTCGCCGACGCGGTCGGGACACCCTTCTATTGCTATTCAACGGCGACGCTCGAACGCCATTACACGCTTTTCGCCCGCGCGGTCGGTGCGCCCGAGGCCCGCGTTTTCTTCGCCATGAAGGCCAACAGCAACCTTGCCGTCCTGAGCACGCTCGCGCGTCTCGGTGCGGGGGCCGATACGGTATCGGAAGGCGAAATCCGCAAGGCCATGGCGGCCGGCATCCCTGCAAGCTCGATCGTCTTTTCGGGCGTCGGCAAGAGCGATGCGGAACTCGCCTTTGCCGTCGATGCCGGCATCTACCAGATCAACATCGAGACCGAGGGCGAGCTGCACGCGCTTTCGCGTATCGCCGCGGCTCGGGGCAAGCGCCAGAACGCCGTCTTTCGCATCAATCCGGATATCGGCGCCGGCGGTCACGCCAAGATCACGACCGGCTCTGAAGCCAACAAATTCGGCATCAGCCTGAGCGAGGCAGAGCGACTGTACACCGTCGCCGCCAACCTTCCCGGCGTGCGCATGATGGGCCTCGCCGTCCATATCGGAAGCCAGATCCGCGTGCTCGATGAGTTGCAGGCCGCGTTCGGCCGTATGCGCGAACTTGCCGAGCGCCTTGCCGCGCAGGGGCACCGCGTCGAGCGCATGGACCTCGGCGGTGGGCTTGGCATTCCCTACGAAATGGAGGAGGCCGTCGAACACGGCCCCGATCTGATCGAGGACTACGCGGCCATGGTCGCCTGCACGTTCGCCGGGCTCGATGTCGAGTTCGGGTACGAGCCGGGCCGCCTGATCGTGGGCAATGCCGGCATCCTGGTGACGCGTGCGCTGACCCTGAACCCTCGCACCGGCAAGACGGTCCTCGTCGTCGATGCCGCCATGAACGACCTCATCCGGCCGGCCATGTACGAGGCCTTCCACGATATCTGGCCCGTCCACGAGCCGTCAGCCGGAACGCCGAAGCGCATTTACGACGTTGTCGGACCGATCTGCGAGAGCGGAGATACGTTCGCGACCGGCCGCACGCTGCCCGAAACGGGACCCGGCGACCTCGTCGCCATCATGACGGCCGGCGCCTACGGGGCCGTCATGTCCTCGACCTACAATTCCCGACTGCTGGTGCCGGAAGTCATGGTCAGCGGCTCGGAATGGGCTGTCGTTCGCCCACGGCTTTCCTACGACGAGCTGATCGGGCTCGACCGTCTGCCAACGTGGCTCGGGGGCGCCCGATAGCCTTCCTCGCCGGCCACGATCCCGCCGCACATACCTGCGCAGGTTGTGGTTGAACGCAAATTGATCGGGATGCTGGATCGTTTTGCAGCGCGGTAAACCTGAAGCATGGTAGGAACGAACCTGCCGGAGTGTGGGTACGACCGGTACGCAGGTGCGACTGTGCCCGCGCTGAATCTCGTGCACGAACGCCGAGCGCCGCGATCCCGGGCCTGAACTAGCCCCCGATCCGCCGATTCGCAGTAAGGTGCGCCTAATGGCTGATCAGACGACCCCGCTGCGGTCAAATCCGGCCGCGTCGTTCGAGCGCAAAATCCGGTTGAGCCGCTGGGCCCAGCTCTTCGAGCGCCTGTGGCCGCGTACGTGGGCCTTGCTCGCCGTCATGGCGCTGTTCGTGCTCGTCTCGCTTGCCGGCATCTGGCCGCGCCTCCCCGAAAGCGGCCACTACACGCTGCTGGCCGCCTTCGGCTTCGCGACCGCCGCCGCGCTTCTCTGGATGGCCCGCACGCCCTTCCCGAGCCGCGAGGAAGCGCTCCGCCGCCTCGAAGTGCGTTCGGATGTCCCCCACCGTCCAGCCTCATCATACGAGGATACGCTCACATCTCCCGGTGAGGGCGGTGCGACGCAGGCGCTCTGGGAAGCGCATCGCGCCCGCCTCGCCGCAACGCTCGCCAAGCTCCGTGTCGGCACGCCCTCGCCGCGCGCCGATCGCGCCGATCCCTGGGCACTGCGCGCCGTGCTGCTCATCGGCGTTGGCGTACTCGCTGCATCCGTCGGCGATGGCTTCATGGATCGCCTTTCACAAGCCTTCCGCTTCGGCACCCCGGCGACCGCTGTCAGTACCGCCCGTCTCGATGCCTGGGTGACGCCGCCCGCCTATACCGCCCGCCCGCCGCTCATGCTCGTCGATGGCTCGCGTACGAGCGCGCCGACCGTTCTCGGCGATGCGGTCCCTGCCTTCGAAGTGCCCGTCAAGAGTGCGCTCGTCGTGCGTGCCAGTGGCGAAGGCGCATCGGGCATGACGCTCGAAGCGACGGACGAGAGCGGTAAAGTCGAGATCCTTTCACCCCAGAAGCCGCAACTGCCGCCCGGCCTGACAATCACGAGCGAAGTTGCCGAGATCCGCATGGAGCTCGCCCGCCCGATGACGGTGCGCGCGCGCGGCGTCAATGGTGAGCCGCAGTGGGCCTTCCGCATCATCCCCGACCACGCGCCGAAGATCAGCCTCACCAAGGATCCCGAGCGCATGCCGCGCGGCTCCTTGAAGCTCACCTACAAGGTCGAGGACGACTACGGCATTGCCGGCGCCGAAGCACGCATCACGCGTGTGCGCCCGAAGGCCGGCGATCCAGCGACGAGCTGGGCGCGGCCGAAGAAGCAGGGCGCACGTCCGCCTCTCGAAAAGCCGCCCGTTCTGACGCTGCGCCTGCCGCGCATGAACGCGAAGCAGGCCGAAGGCACGAGCTATCATGAGCTCTCCGGCCACCCGTGGGCTGGGATGCGCGTGCGCATGGTGCTCTCGGCGAAGGATCAGGCAGGTCAGGTCGGCAAGAGCGAGCCGATCGAATTCATTCTGCCCCAGCGCCGCTTCGACAATCCCATTGCGCGCGCCGTCGTCGAGCAGCGCCGCTACCTCATCGAGGATCCGCGCAACCGCGATCAGGTGCTCATCGGCCTCGATGCCATCGCGACGGAGCCTGAGGGTTTCTTCCCCGACTACAGCGCGTACATCAGTCTGCGCGGTGCCTACTGGCGCCTCATGCGCGACCGGACACGCGAGGGCATGAAGAGCGTCGTCGATCAGCTCTGGCATGTCGCCGTGCGCCTCGAGGACGGCAATCTCTCCGAGGCTGAGCGCCGCCTGCGTCAGGCGCAGGAGGATCTCGCCAAGGCGCTCCAGGAAGGCGCGAGCGACGAGGAAATCCAGCGCCTCATGAACGAGCTGCGCCAGGCGCTCAATCAATTCATGGAGCAGCTTGCGCGACAGGCCGATGGGCAGCCGCCGCAGCCGATGCCGCAGGGCCAGCAGAACCAGATGCTGAGCCAGCGCGATCTCGAACGCATGATGCGCGACATCGAGAACATGGCGCGCCAAGGCTCGCGCGACAACGCGCAGCAGATGCTGAGCCAGCTTCGCGATCTCCTGGAACGACTGCAGTCCGGCCGCATGGCGCGCCAGCAGGGCCAGCAGAACCAGCAAATGATGCAGATGATGGACCAGTTCGGGGACGTCATCCGTCAGCAGCAGCAGCTCCTCGACGACACCTTCAACGAGCAGCGTCAGGCTGGTGAAGACGGCCAGGAAGGGCAGCAGGGCCAAGGCCAGCAAGGACAACGTGGTCAGCGCGGCCAGAGAGGCCAGCAAGGTCAGGGTCAGCAGGGCCAGGGTCACGGCGAGCTGAGCCGGCGTCAGGGTGAGCTGCGCAATCGCCTCGGTCAACTTGGCCAGGGCCTGCAGCAGTTCGGGATGCAGCCGCCATCGCAACTCGGTGGCGCTCAGCGCTCGATGGAGGAAGCCGAGCAGGCGCTGCGCCAAGGGGATCTGGACGGTGCCGCGCGCGCCGAGCAGCAGGCCCTCGAACAGCTCCGCCAGGGTGCCCAGCAGATGGCGCAGCAGATGCTTCAGCAGATGCCCGGTCAGCTCGGCCGGTCGGCCGACGTGCCGCTCGATCCCATGGGCCGTCCGCAGCGCACTGAAGGCCCCGATCTGGGCACATCGGTAAGAGTGCCCGACGAGATCGATATCCAGCGCGCGCGTGAGATTCTCGAAGAACTGCGCAAGCGCCTCGGCGATCAGCAGCGCCCGCTACTCGAGCTCGACTACATCGAGCGGCTGTTGCGGCGGTTTTGATCACCTGAGATCCCCTCTCCTAGATCCCCTCTCCCCGTTCTTTACGGGGAGAGGGTCACGCCAGAGGCGTGCTTTCAGCACGGCGTGAGGGGCGGCAGCATCCGTCAAGGTGGGCGTTGCTCATTCGCGTCTTCGACGCGAGCGAGGCTTGCCTCGCGCTCCATCGGGGAGACCCCGAACCCCCTTCTTTTTATGACTTTGGAGCTTGTTGAAGCGCTCTCCGCACACCCACCGCGGCACCACGAGATCATCGCGACGCCCCCTTCCTGAGCGCGCGACTGCGCGCCGGCCGATAGGCCGTCCTTTTAAGAAGAAGCCGCTGTATTAGGCGACGCGCTCGCCGGCGTCCTTCGCGGGCTTCCCTGCCCCGATCGTCCCGCAGCGATCGCCTGATGCAAGGCCAACACCGGCAGTAGTCCCACGAGCACGATCGCCAGCGAACCCGCTCCCGCGCTCTCGAACAACTCCAGCGACGCGAGGGCGTAGACGTGCGTCGCCAGCGTCTCGAAATTGAAGGGCCGCAACAGCAGAGCCGTCGGCAATTCCTTCATGGCATCGACGAACACGAGCAGGCCGGCACTTCCCAAGGCCGGCAGCAGCAGCGGCAAGTGCACGCGCACCATGGTCAAGAGTGGCGGCGATCCGAGCGTGCGGGCCGCAGCATCGAGATTCGGCGAAACGCGCTCCATGCCGGCCTCGATGGCCCCGAGTGACACGGCCAGAAAGCGGATCGCAAATGCGAGCACGAGCGCCGTCAATGTGCCCGTGATCAGCAGCCCCAGCGGAATCCCGAGCAAGGCGCGCGACAGGGCGTCGATCCGGTTGTCGAAGGCCGCGAGCGGAATGAGCAGCCCCAGCGCCAGCACCGTACCCGGCAGGGCATAGCCGACGCCCGCGAGACGCACCCCCAGCCGGATGAACGGCCCGCCCACGATGCGGCGCGCGTAGGCAAGGATCAGTGCAAACGCCACCGCTGCCATTGCCGCGAGCACGGCGAGCAGCACGCTGTTCCATGCCGCCTTCGAGAGCGCCGCCCAGCCCGCTTCATCCGTGAAGTGGAAGGCGTTATAGGCGAGCACGAGGCACGGCAGCACGAACCCCGCAATGAACGGCAGCAGGCAAACCACGATAGCTCCCGCTGCCCACAGGCCCGAAAGCTCGGAGAACGGGATCGAGCGATAGCGTCCCGTGGTATGGTGGAACTGCCGACGTCCGCGTGCGTGGCGCTCGATGGCGAACAGGATGAGGACGACGGCCAGAGCCGCAAGCGCGATCTGCGCTGCCCCGCCGAGGCTCGATCGCTGCAGCCAGGTTGCATAGAGCGCGGCTGAAAGCGTCTCGACACCCAGGTGCTGGACGGCGCCGAGATCGTTCAGGCACTCCATGAGCACGAGCGCGACGCCCGCGGCGAGTGCCGGACGCGCGAGCGGCAGCGCGACGCCGATAAATGCACCCCACGGCGTGCGCCCGAGCGTGCGGGCGACCTCCAGGACGCAGATGGACTGCTGCACGAAGCTCGCGCGCGCAGCGAGATACACATAGGGATAGAGCACGCTCGAAAGCAGGAAAATGGCGCCCATGGTCGAGCGGACATCGGGAAACCAGTAATCGCGCGGCGTGCGCCACTCGAAGAACGCGCGCAGCCACCCCTGCACGGGCCCGGCATAGCCCAGCAGATCGACGTAGCAGTAGGCGACGATGTAGGTCGGCACCGCGAGCGGGATCACCAGCAGCCGGTCGAGCAGCCCCCGCCCCGGAAATCGATACATCGTGACGATCCAGGCCGTGCCTGCCCCGACGACGAGGGTGATCGCCGCCACCCCCGCCATCACGATCAGCGTGGTCGAGAGAGCATTCGGCAGGATCGTGCGAATGAGATGCGGCCACGTTCCGAAACCCGACGACAGTGCCATCACGACGATGGCCGCGACAGGCAGCGCGACCAGCGCCACGATGAGCGCGACCGCGATCGTCCAACCCGGCGAAATGGGACAGCGCGCACGCCAGGCCCTCAGTTCGCCAAGAGCGCGTCCCGGTCTCCTGGGCTGCTGCGTGGATGGCACAATGTTGCCGGTCGGCATTCGCTTCTGGGCTCTCTGCCGCCCATTCGGGGGACATGGTTGATGCGCGACCGCACGAACCGCGCCCGCTGCCCCCTCATAAACCTTCCTGACCGCCGTGGTCGAGTATTTCGGCAGGCCGGCGCAACGAAACCTGAGCTTGCGGCAGCGCACCATGACCGTCCTTCCCGACCGCCCATCCATTGACCGAACGTAGTCAACGCACTGGCCAGCTTCGCCCCTGTCGGCTAGTAGTCTTGGTGAGTGCGCAAATCGCCAATCAGCGCAATGACGGATGATGAGCAGGGAGGTTGCATGGCCGCCACGAGCCACACTGCGAACGGCCAGATCCCGGGTGCCGGTACGCCTGTGCAGTTCACCCGCGACGAGGAGCTGACCGCCTACCGAGAGATGCTTCTGATCCGCCGCTTCGAGGAAAAGGCCGGCCAGCTCTACGGCATGGGCTTCATCGGCGGCTTCTGCCACCTCTACATCGGGCAGGAGGCGGTCGTCGTCGGCATGCAGATGGCGATCAAGCCGGGCGATCAGGTCATCACGACCTACCGCGACCACGGCCACATGCTGGCGACCGGCATGGACGCGAAGGGTGTCATGGCCGAGCTGACTGGCCGCCAAGGGGGCTACTCCCGCGGCAAGGGCGGCTCCATGCACATGTTCTCGAAGGAGAAGAATTTCTACGGCGGCCACGGCATCGTCGGCGCCAATGTGCCGCTCGGCGCTGGTCTCGCCTTTGCGAACAAATATCGCGGCAACGATAACGTCTGTCTGACCTATTTTGGCGACGGCGCCGCGAACCAAGGCCAGGTCTACGAGACCTTCAACATGGCGAAGCTCTGGTCGCTCCCGGTGATCTTCATCATCGAGAACAACCGCTATGCCATGGGAACCGCGATCGAGCGCGCGGCCGCGACGACGAATTTCTCCCTCCGCGGCGCCTCCTTCGACATCCCTGGCGAGCAGGTCGACGGCATGGACGTGCGCGCGGTCCGCGCCGCCGGAGAGCGCGCGGTGAAGCGCGCCCGCGCTGGCGAAGGCCCCTGCATTCTCGAAATGCTCACCTACCGCTATCGCGGCCACTCCATGTCCGATCCGGCCAAGTACCGAACACGCGAGGAAGTGGAGCGCGTGCGCGAGGAACGCGATCCTATCGAGCGCGTCCGCCGCCGCATGCTCGAAGCGGGCATGGTGAAGGAGGACGATCTCAAGAAGATCGACAGCGAGATCCGCGCAGTTGTCAACGCCTCTGCCGAGTTCGCCCAGAACGATCCCGAGCCGGATCCCAAGGAGCTATGGACAGACGTGCTGCTGCCGGCGTGAGGATCCGTAATGCGTGAGACCGTGCGCCAGCGAAATCTCGACGAAGCATTCCGAGGGCTCTCGGAGTTCTGGTCACCGCGCGTCGTCGCGACAGCGAATGGCCAGTACGTAAAAGTCGCCAAGGTGAAAGGCGAGTTCGTCTGGCACGCTCATGCCGAAGAGGATGAGTTCTTCCTCGTGCATCGCGGCGAGCTGACGATCCGCTATTGCGACCGGCCGGACGTCGTCCTCCGCGAGGGCGACTCCCACGTCGTGCCCAAGGGCGTCGAGCACAATCCGCTGGCCCGCGACGAGTGCTGGGTCGTGCTCGTCGAGCCTGCGCATACCAAGCATACCGGAGAGACCATCTCCGACATGACGAAGTCGATCCAACAACAAGCAGCGTCACTCGGCTGATCCACGCCGCCGACCGAAGCATCAGGGACGAACCGACCACCATGCCCACCCAGATACTCATGCCGGCGCTCTCCCCGACCATGGAGGAGGGCAAACTTGCCAAGTGGCTCGTGAAAAGTGGCAGCCAGATAAAACCTGGCGACATAATCGCCGAGATCGAGACCGACAAGGCGACCATGGAGGTCGAAGCCGTCGATGAGGGCACAGTCTCGGAGCTGCTGGTTGAGGAAGGCACTGAGGGCGTGAAGGTGAATACGCCGATCGCGACCATCGTCGGCGAAGGCGAGGGCAATGGCGCAGCGCCGCCGAGCACGCCGCCCAAGGCCGCACCACAGCAGGCCGCACCAGCAGCGCCGGTCAACGCGACGCCCGCCGCCCCGCAGCCGCCTGCCGCTCCCGCGATTGCCGATACCAGCGTCGCGCCCGGCACCGAGATGGTGACGCAGACCATGCGCGAGGCGCTGCGCGATGCCATGGCCGAGGAAATGCGCCGCGATCCGGACGTGCTCCTCATGGGCGAGGAAGTCGCGCAATACCAGGGCGCCTACAAAGTCAGCCAGGGCCTGCTCGATGAATTCGGCGAACGCCGCGTGATCGACACGCCTATCACCGAGCAAGGCTTTGCCGGTATCGGCGTCGGTGCTGCCATGGCCGGCCTCAAACCCATCGTCGAATTCATGACCTGGAACTTCGCCATGCAGGCGATCGACCAGATCATCAACTCTGCCGCCAAGACGCTGTACATGTCGGGGGGCCAGATGGGCGCACCGATGGTGTTCCGCGGGCCGAATGGCGCGGCGGCCCGGGTGGGTGCCCAGCACTCGCAGTGCTATTCATCGTGGTATGCGCACGTGCCCGGCCTCAAGGTCGTGGTGCCCTCGAATCCCGCCGATGCAAAAGGCCTCATGAAGAGCGCCATTCGCGATCCGAACCCAGTGCTCGTGCTGGAGAATGAACTTCTCTACGGCATGAGCGGACCGGTACCCAAGGTCGAGGACTGGCTCGTACCGATCGGCAAAGCCCGCATCGCGCGTGAAGGCACCGACGTCACCATCGTTTCGTTCGCGCGCGGCATGCAGTATGCGCTCGCCGCCGCCGAGAAACTGGCTGAGGAAGGCATCAGCGCCGAAGTCATCGATCTGCGCTCGCTGCGCCCCATCGACTGGGACACCATCCTCACCTCGATCAAGAAGACGAGCCGCATCGTCACAGTCGAGGAAGCCTGGCCCGTCTGCTCCATCGGCTCGGAAATCTGCGCCCAGGCTGCCATTCAGGCCTTCGACTATCTCGACGCGCCGCCGGCCAAGGTCTCGGGCGCGGATGTGCCCATGCCGTATGCCGCAAACCTCGAAAAGCTCGCCCTGCCCAACGCCGACCAGGTCGTCGCCGCAGTGAAGTCGGTTATGGCTTAAGGCATCAGCTTGGAAGGCTGTTGATCGAATGACCACCTCGGCAAAGACACGCAAGAGACCGGCGACCTACGCCGATCTCGAAACCGTGCCGCCGAATATGGTGGCGGAGATTCTCGGCGGTGAGCTGGTTACGCACCCCCGGCCGCGACCGCGGCATGGAATTGCCGCCAACTCACTTGGTTCCGAGCTCACAGGCCCATTTCAGAAGGGCGCGGGAGGCGGGCCTGGTGGTTGGATTTTTATTGTTGAGCCCGAACTACATCTTGGCGAGAACGTCGTGGTGCCGGATCTGGCGGCATGGCGCCGAGAACGGCTCCCTGTCATGCCGGAAGAAGTTGGCATTACCGTAGCGCCCGATTGGGCCTGTGAAGTGCTTTCTCCGAGCACGGCGATTTACGATCGGACCATAAAATTCGAAATCTACTACGACTTCGGTGTTGGCCACTTGTGGTACCTCGATCCGGAGTATCGAACGCTCGAAGTATTCGGACGCGGCGCGGGGCATTGGCAGACTCTGAAGACGTTCGGCGGGCACGACGACGTCCGCGCCGAGCCCTTCGATGCCATCACGTTTTCGCTCGGCGCGCTTTGGCCCTACGACACGCCGCCAGTCGCGGAGGGCCCCTGAACCATGGCCCGTTCCGCAACTCGCTCGGTCACCATCAAGAAGCGCGGCGAGGCGGCGCCAATCGAGTTGCGCGCGGGCGAGACCACGCTCGGCTCGCTCCGCAATGTGGCGGGCGCGACGGGCGACAGCGCGACCATGAGCGGCCTCTTCACGCACGCCCCAGCCTACGCGGATTTCACCGAGCGCTTCCTTTCGATCGCAAGCGCGCTCAAAGTTGGCGACACCGCAAGCGCCGCGACAATCCAGGCCGAGATCGAAGCTGCTGGTGTGCACATCTATCATCTGCAGCACGACATGCGTATCGACCGCCCGGCCACTGTGCAGGTGATCGGTGGTGAGGTGCGCTTCTCACCCAATGACGCCTATCTGATGATGCGCACGGGGGGCCTCTGACCGGCGCATATGCCAATGTGAAGGTGGACGCGCCTCAGCCTTCAAGTCCAGAATACAGCGGCAACGACCATCGCCGCCCGACGAGCAGGAAACGACCATGCCGACCGAGATCCTGATGCCCGCCCTGTCCCCGACGATGGAGGAAGGCAAGCTTGCCAAGTGGCTCGTGAAGGAAGGCCAGAAAGTGCGTTCCGGCGACATCATCGCCGAGATCGAGACCGACAAGGCCACCATGGAAGTCGAGGCCGTCGACGAAGGCACCGTTGGCTCGCTACTGATTGCCGAGGGTACTGACAAGGTCAAGGTCAACACACCGATCGCCGTTCTGCTCGGTGACGGCGAGAGTGCCGGTGCCGCGAAGTCTGCGACCCCTGCGCCGAAGCCCGCAGCAGCTCCGGCTCCTGCCCCCGCGCCCGCTGCAGTCGCTCCGAAGCCGCAAGCCGCGGCAGCGTCGGCTCCCACACCAGCAAGTGCGCCGGCGCCAGCAGCGCCAGCTCCGGCAGCAAAATCCGCAGCCAACGGCCACGCACCCGGCGAGCGCATTTTTGCCTCACCACTCGCACGCCGCCTTGCGAAGGAAGCCGGCCTCGATCTCGCACGCGTTGCCGGCACCGGACCGCACGGCCGCATCGTACGCCGCGACATCGAAGCTGCCGCCAAGGGTGGCGCGGCAAAGGCCGCCCCCGCACAGAGCACGGCGCTGGCGCCGGCAGCAGCGGCGGCACCGACCATGGCTGCGCCCATGGCGGACTCGAAGATCCTCGCGCTTTACGAGCAGGGCAGTTTCGACGTCGTGCCGCACGACGGCATGCGCCGCGTGATTGCCGAACGCCTCACGCAGTCCAAGCAGACCATCCCGCATTTCTATCTCTCGCTCGACTGTCGTCTCGACTCTCTCCTCGCCGCACGCGAACGCATCAATGCCGCTGCCCCCAAGGACGGGCCGCGCGCCTACAAGCTCTCGGTCAATGATTTCGTGATCAAGGCCCTCGCGCTGGCGCTGCAGCATGTGCCCGCCGCCAACGCCACGTGGACCGCCGAGGGCATGCTGCGCCACCGCCATTCGGACGTGGGCGTGGCCGTCGCGGTCGAAGGTGGTCTCTTCACGCCCATCATCCGCCACGCGGAGCTCAAGACGCTCGGCGAGATCTCCAACGAGATGAAAGATCTCGCGGGCCGCGCCCGCAAGCGCCGTCTGGCCCCGCACGAGTACCAGGGCGGCACCACTTCGATCTCGAACCTCGGCATGTATGGCATCAAAAGCTTCGACGCCGTGATCAACCCGCCGCACGCCACAATCCTGGCCGTCGGCGCGGGCGAGAAGCGCGCCGTGGTGGTCGGTGACCGAATCGAGGCGGCCACCATCATGAGCTGCACGCTCTCCTGCGATCACCGCGTCGTGGACGGCGCCATCGGCGCCGAGCTACTGAACGCCTTCAAGGGTCTGATCGAGGATCCCGTGCGCATGCTCGTCTGAGCGCTGTCACACTCATGTCAGGAACATAGGCGGGCCGACTGATTGTCGCGCTTGGGCGCGCCCGGGCGCCGTGCTAAGCCACGGCAGAAACCTCTGACAGCGAGGACGCCTACGATGACCGTGAGCAACGGCCGCCAGTTCCTGTCCATTCCCGGTCCGACCAACATCCCCGACGAAGTCCTGCAGGCCATGAACCGGCCCGCGATCGACCTCTACTCGGGCAGCATGCTGGGCATCACGTACAGCCTGCTCGACGACCTGCCCAAGCTCTTCAAGACGTCTGGCCGCGTTTACATGTACGCCGCCAATGGCCACGGCGGCTGGGAAGCAGCCTATTCGAACGTGCTCTCGCGCGGCGATCACGTGCTCATTCTCGAGAGCGGCCGCTTCGCCATCGGCTGGGGTGAGATGGCCAAGCTCATGGGCGCCGAGATCGAAGTGCTCGCGCAGAGCGGCCGCAAAGCCGTCGACCCGGCAGCCGTCGAAACACGCCTCAAGGCGGACACGAAGCACTCGATCAAAGCAATCTTCGTCGTCCAGGTCGACACGGCGACGGGCGTCGTGAACGACCTGCCTGCGATCCGCAAGGCCATCGATGCGGCGGACCATCCGGCGTTGCTCATGGTCGACACCGTCGCCTCGCTCGGCTGCATGCCCTACGAGATGGATGCCTGGGGGATCGACATCACCATGTGCGGCTCGCAGAAGGGCCTCATGACGCCGCCGGGCCTCGCCCTCGTCGCTGCCGGTCCGCGAGCGCTCGAAGCGCACAAGACCGCCAACATGCGCACCATGTACTGGGATTGGACGTTCCGCGACGGTCCCGAGCACTATCAGAAGTATTGCGGTACGCCGCCCGAGCACACGATCTTTGCACTCCGCAAAGCCATCGATCTGCTGTTCGCCGAAGGCCTGGAGAACGCCCACCGCCGGCACGCGCTGCTCGCGGAAGCGACCCGGCGCGCAGTCGCCAAATGGGCGGAGGGTCAGGTGCTGTCCTTCAACATCATCGATCCCGCCCAGCGCGCGAACTCGGTGACGAATGTCCTCGTCAACGGCCTCAATCCGCAGATCATTCTCGACTATTGCCGTGAGAAGTGCGGCGTCGTGCTCGGCGTCGGCATCGGTGATCTGACCGGCAAGGCATTCCGCATTGCCCACATGGGACACACGAATGCGCCCATGGTGCTCGGCACGCTCGCCGCCGTGGAGATGGCACTGAAGGCGCTCAAGATCCCGCACGGCGAAGGCGGCACGCAGGCCGCTATCGAGTATCTCGGCAGCGAAGTAGCGCCGTAATCGGCGCTACTCGATATCCTCGACATCGACGGCGCCACCCTTCACGCGCTGCGCGAGAGAAGCCTCGATGAATGAATCGATATCGCCGTCCAGCATCGCGGCGATATCACTCGTCTGCACGCCCGTGCGCAGATCCTTGACCATCTGATATGGCTGCATGACGTACGACCGGATCTGGTGCCCCCAGCTGTTATCCGATTTTGACGCAGCCTCGGCCTGTGCCTTCTGCTCGCGCTTCTGCAGTTCCAGCTCGTAGAGGCGCGCCTTGAGGCGCTTCATGCCCGCGTCGCGGTTCTGGTGCTGTGAGCGCCCTTCCTGCGAGAAGATCACGATACCCGACGGCTTGTGCACGATGCGCACGGCGGATTCGGTGCGGTTCACGTGCTGGCCACCCGCGCCGCTCGATCGCGTGAATGACACGTCGATCTCGTCCGGCTTGATCTCGATCTCGATGTTGTCATCGACGATCGGATAGACCCACACACTCGAGAAGGACGTGTGCCGGCGCGCATTGGAGTCGAAAGGCGAAATGCGCACGAGGCGATGCACGCCCGACTCCGTCTTCAGCCAGCCATAGGCATTCTGGCCCTTGATCTCGAGCGTCGCCGACTTGATACCCGCTTCTTCGCCCGGGCTCTCGTCGATCAGCGTGACCTTGTAGCCGCGCCCCTCAGCCCAGCGCATGTACATGCGCAGAAGCATCTGCGCCCAGTCCTGGCTCTCCGTGCCGCCCGAGCCGGCGTGGACTTCGAGGTACGTGTCGTAGGTGTCGGCCTCGCCGGAGAGGAGCGCCTCGACTTCGAGCCGCTTGACCTTCGCAAGCAGATTCTTGAGCCCTGCTCCACCCTCTTCGATCGTCGCCTCATCATCTTCGGCTTCGCCGAGCTCGACGAGCGTCACGACATCATCGAGCTCCTGCTCGATTTTCTTGTAGCCGTTGATCGCAGCTTCCAGCGTCTGGCGCTGGCGCATCACCTTCTGCGCGCGGGCCGGATCATTCCAGAGCGAGGGATCTTCCGCCTGGCGATTGAGATCTCCGAGGCGCATGTCGGCCGTATCCCAGTCAAAGAGACCTCCGGAGCAAGGCCATGGATTCCTTGATCTCGGATACGAGAGCGGTGTGCTCGGCGCGCATGTTGGCCTCCTCGGACGAATTCGGGTGTTCGGCGCGGCTTATAGGTGCCCTGCGCCGGGTTGTAAACGCGTGCTGTCCCTTCGAGGGTGCGGCTGCTCCCTAGTCGTGGTACGCGGAACGCGTAATTTTCCGCCCAGAACAAGCGAAGGAGATGCCCCGTGGTCAAGGTCGTCACACTCAAGGACATCCCGATCATGCCGGCCGAAGGCGCCGCCGAGCAGACCGCAGGCTGGACCGGGCCGGTTCACCGGACCCGCCAGACCATCATCGAACCCGGCGACTCCAAGGAATTCACCTGCTCCGTGGTCAATTTCAGCCAAGGCTGCAACACGGGTTGGCATATTCACGACTGCGATCAAATCCTCATCGTGACCGACGGCTCCGGTATCGTGGCGACGGAGACTGAGCAGCACGAGATCAACGTCGGAGATGTTGCGCATATCACCGCCGGTGAGCGCCACTGGCACGGCGCCAAGGCGGATTCGACCATGGGGCACATCACCATCATGCTTGTCGGCGCCCAGTCTACTTGGGGATAGTCCCACTTGGGGATAGGCGCGCCGAGCGAATTTCCAATCTCACGCCTGCTTCGCGGCCGCCATCAGCTTCTCGTCGATGGCGAACGCGCGCTTTCTGGCGGGACGCTCGGCGAGGCGTGCCGCGTAGCGCTTGAAAACGTCGCTTGGAGGCAGCAGCTCAAACTGCAGCCCCCAGCAGATCGCCGATCCGACGTAGACATCGGCCGCCGAATAGCGCTCGCCGAGAAACCATGGGCCCCTCTCGACGGCTCTTTCGAGCGCACCTACGGCAATCTCGTACGTGCCGTACGGCATCATCCCGCGCTGTCCCGGCTCGCGCTTGAGAGCACGATCGACAATGGCGGGCTCGAGCGCATTGCCCTGAAAGAACATCCAGCGCAGGTAGGGCCCTCTTAGAGAATCGCCAATCGGCGGAGCTAAGTTCGCCGCAGGAAAGGCATCGGCCAGATACGTGCAGATCGCACCGACCTCGGTAACGACGGCGCCGTCGTATTCGATGGCCGGCACTTTGCCCATGGGGTTTATCGCGAGATATTCCGGCCGATACTGCTCTTCTTTCTGAAGATTGAGCACCTTCAGCTCGTAGGGCGCGCCGATCTCTTCCAGCATGAAGAGCACGGTCGAGGACCGGCTGGGCGCCGCATGATGGAGTATGATCTTGCTGCTCATGGTGGCAACCTCCGTCCAGTTCGTTCAGTATCCGCGGGCGCGATCGACCACGTTCTGCAGCGGCGCACCGCGTTCGTAAGCCTCGATCTGTGCCACCACGTAGTCAGACACCGCCTCGGGATCGCTGTCGGCCGCATTGTGCGGCGTGATCGTGGCCTTGGGGTGGCTCCAAAGCGGATGATCGACCGGCAGCGGCTCGGTGTTGAACACGTCGAGCGTGACCGCACCGAGTGTGCCGTCGTTCAATGCCGCGACTATATCATCCTCCACCTGCAGTCCACCTCGACCGGCATTGATCACGACCGGTGCGCCGAGCGGCCCGTTGCGCGCGAGCTTTCGGAATAGGGACGCATTGAGGATACCTTTGGTTTCCGGCGTCAGGGGTACGAGCACGACGAGAATATCGGTGCGTGCGAGAAAAGCGGGCAGCTGTTCCATCCCCGCAAAGCATTCGACGCCCGGCATATTGCGCTTCGAGCGGCTCCATCCCGCAACCTGGAAGCCGAGGCGCACCAGCACCTCCGCACTGTCGCGGCCTAGCTCGCCGAGGCCCATGATCCCGACGCGCACAGCGGAAGCCGCTCGCTGGTCGGGCGTGTCCCAGGCCTTTCGCCTTTGAGCATCGTCGAAATAGCGCTGCTGGCGATGGTGCATCAGGACATGCAGCACGACATACTCCGTCATGCGCTTCGTCAGATCACTCACGGCCACGCGCACGAGCGGCACATCGGGAAGCGTTTCATCCGCGACGAGCGCATCGACGCCCGCCCCCAGATTGAAGATCACCTTCAGATTGGGGAACGTCTGCAGCAGCCCCGGCGGCGGCTTCCACACGGCAACATAGCGCACGCTTTCGGGCGCCGGCGCGTCCGTAGGCCAGAGCGCAACGGGCATGGATTTCAGGCGCGCGCCGAACCGTTGACGCCACGGCTCGGCGGTCCAGTTCTCGCCCGCACCCTGCACGACGATGAGCAGTGTCATATTTGATCCCGGGTATGGATTGTTCCCCTGCCAGAAGGCCGGTCCGAGCCGTGCCGTCAAGCACAAAGGCGTCGGCTTCCGAACCTCCGCTGCCCCGCCACGCCCCATCCCATTTGTGGACGGGACGGCTGCCGTCTCGGAATGGCCAACAGCCGGCCCAGTTGGTATGCTTGTCTGGACTTTGGCCGCAGTGGCCTACTGCCTGTACTGCTCATTCCGGACGCGCGGCTCAACGGCCTGCGCGCCGCCCGAGAGGAGGCTTCACTTGTCGACGAACCACATCATCGACCTGTACAGCGACACCCAGACCCGCCCCTCCGCGGGCATGCGCAAGGCCATGGCCGATGCCGAGGTCGGCGACGAGCAGCGCGGCGAGGACCCTTCGACCAACCTCCTGCAGGAGCGCGTCGCGGACCTTCTCGGCAAGGAAGCGGCGCTGTTCCTCCCCTCCGGCACCATGTGCAATCAGATTGCCATGCTCGTGCACTGCCGCCAGGGCGACGAGATCATCGGCGCGGAAGTCACGCACCTCTTCACGTCGGAAGCCGGCGGCGCCTCGGCGCTGGCGGGCGCGCAGACCTGGCCGATCCGCTGCGAGCGCGGGATCTTCACCGGCGCCGACGTAACGGCGGCTGTGCGAGCGCCCGGTCGCCACAATCCCATCTCGCGCGTCGTCGTCATCGAGCAGACGGTCAATCGCGGCGGCGGCGCCATCTGGTCCGTCGATGAGATCGCCGATGTCGCCAAGGCCACTAAGCAGCATGGCCTCATTCTGCATATGGACGGTGCGCGCCTCATGAACGCGGCCGTCTCGTCCGGCATTCCCGTGAAGGACATGACGGCCCAAATCGACACCGCCTGGACGGATCTGTCGAAGGGCCTCGGCTGCCCGGTCGGCGGTGTGCTCGTCGGCTCGCGCGCCTTCATCGACGAAGCGTGGCGATGGAAGCACCGGCTCGGCGGCGCGCTCCGCCAGTCGGGCATTCTCGCTGCCGCTGGTCTCTACGCGCTCGATCACAACATCCAGAAGCTCGCCGAGGATCACGAGAATGCCGTTGCGCTCGGCGAGGCGGTTGCCGCCGTCGAAGGGCTGAAGCTCTTCTCGCCGCGCATCGAGAGCAACATGGTGTTCTTCGAGTCGGCGCTGCCCGATATCAGCTCGCGCCAGATCTTCGAGACGCTGCTCGCGCGCGGCGTCCGCATGGGCATGACCTACGGCAACATGATCCGCGCCGTGACCCACCTCGATGTCTCGCGCGACGACATCACGCGCACCGGCGAGATCCTCGGCCAGGTCGTTGCCGATCTCAAGGCCGGTCTGCGCAAGGCCTCATGATGGTGGAGGCTGCGGCCTCCCCATTCCGACCAATTCTCAAAAACCGATCCGGGAAACTGCCCATGCCCTTCGAGCCTGCGAGCGACGTGCTGTCGCAATACACCGTTCTCGATCTCACCCGTGTCCGCTCGGGCCCGACCTGCGTGCGCCAGCTCGCCGACTGGGGCGCCAACGTGATCAAAATCGAAGATCCGGAGTCCGACAAGATCGGCCTCGGTGGTGCGCGATCAGGCTCCGACTTTCAGAACCTCCATCGCAACAAGCGCTCGATGACGCTGAACCTCAAATCCAAGGAGGGCATCGCGATCTTCATGGCGCTCGCCAAGAAGGCCGACGTGATCGTCGAGAATTACCGGCCCGATGTGAAGCGCCGCCTCGGCATCGACTACGATGCCATTTCGAAGATCAATCCGCGCATCATCTACGCCTCGATCTCAGGCTTCGGCCAGGACGGCCCGCTCGCCAATCGCCCCGGCTTCGATCAGATCGCGCAGGGCATGGGCGGTCTCATGTCCATCACGGGCGAGCCGGGCAAGGGCCCCATGCGCGTTGGCATCCCAATTGCGGATCTCACCGCCGGCATTTTCTGCTCGCAGGGCATTCTTCTCGCACTCATGGAGCGCGAACGTTCCGGCAAGGGCCAGTGGGTGCAGACCTCGCTGCTGCAGGCACAGGTTTTCATGCTCGACTTCCAGGCCTCGCGCTGGCTCATGGACCAGGACATCCCGCCCCAGGCCGGCAACGATCATCCGACCTCGATCCCGACCGGCGTGTTCAAGACCTCCGACGGCTACATCAACATCGCCGTCGCCGGCCAGAAGATGTGGGAAAAGTTCAAGTCGCTGTTCAACGATCCATCCTTCGACAGCCCCGACTATGCGGAGGCCAAGGGCCGCTCGAAGAACAGAAAGGCGCTCAACGCGCTGATCGAGAGCCACACCGTGAAGAAGACGGCGGCCGAGTGGATCGCGATCTTCAATGACGCGGGTGCACCAGCAGGCGAGATCAACGACATCAAGCAAGTGTTCGATCTGGAGCAGGTCCGCCATCTCGGCCTCGCGCAGCCTATGGACAGCCAGGAGCGCGGACCGACCGAGGTTCTCGGCCAGCCGATCCTCATGAGCCGCTCGAAAGCCTCCGTGCGCCGTCCGCCGCCGACACTCGGCCAGCATACGGGCGAGATCCTCGCCGATATCGGCTATGGCGCCGAGGATGTGAAAAAGCTCGCCAAGGACGGCGTCATCTGACAACCGACACAAACGAACGAGGTCACACCATGAGCAAGGCCGCTGAAGCCGAAGCGCCCGTCGAAGAAAAAATGCTCGGCCTGAAAAACGGTTCGGTCGCCGAGATCGTGTTCAACAATCCGGCGCGCCACAACGCCGTCTCGCTCGAAATGTGGGAGCGCATGACGAAGCTGCTCGGCGAGTTCGCGGCCGACCCGAGCGTACGCGCGCTCGTCGTAAGCGGCGCCGGCGGTAAGGCTTTCGTTTCGGGCGCCGACATTTCGAAGTTCGAGAGCCAGCGCTCGACCGCGGAAGCCGTCGCCCACTACAACGCCGTCGGATCGAAGGCCTACGAGACGCTCTACAATTTCCCGAAGCCGACGATTGCCAAGATCCAGGGCTACTGCATCGGTGGCGGCATGAATGTCGCCGTCTGCTGCGACGTGCGGATCGCAACCGACGCATCGAAGTACGGCATTCCCGCTGCTAAGCTCGGCCTCGGCTATGGCTATGGCGGCGTCAAGCGCCTCTCCGAGATCGTCGGGCTTTCCAAGGCCATGGAGCTCTTCTACACCGCGCGCCAGTTCACGGCTGCAGAAGCTGAGGCCATGGGCTTCCTCAATCAGGTTGTGCCTGCCGAAGATCTCGACGCCGCCGTCGCCACCATGACCGGTCAGATTGCCGAGAATGCGCCGCTGACCATCAACACCATCAAGGCCGTCGCGCGCGAGATCGGCCGCCCCTCGTCGGAGCGCGATTACGCCAAGCTCGATTCGATGGTCGCCGAGTGCTTCGGCTCGGAGGACTACATCGAAGGACGACGCGCCTTCATGGAAAAGCGCAAACCACAGTTCAAGGGGCGCTGAAACGCCGCTTCCGGCACGTGCTTCTTGAGTTCGCCACACTATTGTTCAAGTACTGGATAACTCGGCTATTCCATCGTAAGACCAATGCCTTGAGCTCCAGGATCGCGCGGGGAGATGCGTAACACCATCGCCATCATGAACACGAAGGGCGGGGTCGGAAAATCGACTATCGTCCTTGCGGTAGCCGAGACGCTGTCGGTCTACCATGGCAAGAACGTGCTCGTGATCGACTCCGATGCCCAGGCCAGCATCAGCACCATGCTGATGGCGACCGACAGTCTGAGGAAGCTGCAGAACGAGGGCCGCACGATCGTCGACTATCTCGTCGCCCAGGTTCTCAAGGGCACGCAGGTCGAGTGGACCGAGTTCGTGGTCGGCGGCGTATCGGATATCGACGACGCCCGCTCGGTCTATCTCATGCCGAGCGACATGCAGCTCACCTTGCTCGAACGCGAGGTCTCCAAGGAGAGCCAGCACGCACGACTGCGCGCCGCCATCGGTGCCCTTCTCAGCCGCGCCCGCATTGTCTTCGACGTGGTGCTGATCGACTGCCCGCCAGGCCTCTCGGTGCTCACTGAAAGCTGGCTCAGGGAAGCCGATTTCCATATCTCGCCGACGAAGCCAGATTATGTGTCGGTCTGCGGGCTCGACGTCTTCCGGCGCTTTCGCGATCTGAACCCGGAAATGGGCTTTGCCGAGAATCTCGGCGTCGTCGTGAACATGAAGGACCGCGGGGCCTCGCTCGAAGAAGAGTACCATCGCTGGCTCGCCGCGGACCCGAACAACCGCTGTTTCACGCATGCCCTGCCGCGCATTCATGCCATGCAGCAGGCTGGCCATTTCCAGCCGAGCGAGCGCTCCTATATCGCCAAGTATCCAGGTGACGTGGGCGTGGCCGTGCGCGGGCTCACTGATGAAATCCTCGCGCGCGTTGCGACAGGCGGCGCCCAGTCCCCACAGGCGCAAGCCGCGGGCGGGCGCGCCTGATCGGTTACCACGATTTCTGAAGGCCGATCATTTTCGCAATGTGATCCCTTATACTGGGGCATGGCGCCTGAAACAGAAAACCTCGCACTTGAGCTTCTCCGGGCCATTCGGGGAGACATCGCGCGCCTTTCTGATGAGGTGGGCGAGTTGAAGACGCGCACGGGACGACTGGAAAAGGGCGTGGCCGAGCTTCACGTCACACTCGCCGAGCATTCGCTCCGGATGGATCGCATGGACGGTCGCCTCGACCGCATCGAGCGTCGGCTCGACCTGGCGGAAGTCTCCTGAAATTCAGTGCGCGCGCGCAATGCTGAAGGCGACGGCTTTTTCGAGCGCTGAACGTGGTGCGCTCTCCGGGAAGATCGCCAGCGCGTCGGAGGCAATAGCGCCGTAATGGCGCGCGCGCTCCAGCGTCGTCTCGATGGCCTTGTGGCGCCGCATGAGGCCGATGGCGTGCTCGAGATCGCTGTCCTCGATCTCTCCACCCGAGAGCGTGCGCTCCCAGAAGGCCCGCTCGGCTTCATTTCCACGCCGATAGCAGAGAATGACCGGCAGCGTAATCTTGCCCTCGCGGAAATCGTCGCCGACGGACTTGCCGAGACGCGCGCTGTCGCCCGCATAATCGAGCGCATCGTCGACGAGCTGGAATGCGACACCGAGATTGCGACCGTAAGAGCGCAGCGCCGACTGCTCAGCCGCTGGGCGGGATGAGATCGCCGGCCCGACCTCGGCCGCTGCGGCAAACAGCGCTGCCGTCTTGGCATTGATGATCGCGAGATACTCGTCCTCGGTCGTGCCCATGTTCTTGGCCGCCGAGAGCTGCATGACCTCGCCTTCGGCGATGACCGCTGCGGCGTTCGAGAGAATGCGCAGCGCCGCGAGCGAGCCGACTTCCACCATCATGCGGAAGGCTTGGCCCAGCAGGAAATCTCCAACGAGCACGCTCGCCTGGTTCCCCCAGAGCCGGCGTGCCGATGCCTTGCCGCGGCGCACGTCGCTCTCGTCGACGACATCGTCATGCAGCAGCGTTGCCGTGTGCATGAACTCGACGGCCGCCGCCAGCCGGACATGGCCCTCGCCCGAATAGCCCGAGAGCTTAGCCGACGCGATCGTCAGCATGGGCCGCAGCCGCTTGCCGCCCGAATCGATCAGATGATGAGCGAGCGTCGGGATGAGCTCGATATCTGAAACCGCCTTGTCGAGGATAATGCGGTTCACCCCCGCCATCTCCGCGCTGACGAGATCGAGCAGCGGCTGCAGGCTCGCCGCCGGATCGCGTGCGCCGTCAATGGAGACCACAACGCCCAATGTGCCGTTCCTTGTTCCGCATCCACCGCATAAGTTCGGCATAGTCCGTTCATGAACCTGCCCGGTCAAGCGGCATTCTGACCCTGCGTCAGCATACGCACCATCGCCCCGCGCGCCTTGACGGCCAGCGGACGGGCGGGCACGAAGGAGGCGAACGGCCGGTTCTCTCTCGGAGGACTAAGACCGCATGTCAAGATGATGAGGGGACGCGCGATGGACGATCGTTTCTTGCGGACGGGGGTATTCCTCGCGCCATTTCATGCGCTCGGAGAGAATCCCACGCTCGCGCTCGACCGCGATATGGATCTCGTGATCCACCTCGACCGGTTGAACTATCACGAGGCCTGGATCGGCGAGCACCATTCAGGCGGCTTCGAAATCATTGCCTGCCCGGAAATGTTCATTGCCGCCGCGGCACGCGAGACGCGCCACATCCGCCTCGGCACTGGCGTCGTCTCGCTGCCCTATCACCATCCCTTCACGCTCGCGAGCCGCATGACGCAGCTCGATCATATGACGCGCGGGCGCGCGATGTTCGGTGTCGGCCCGGGCTCGCTGATCTACGATGCCGAGAAGATCGGCCTCAAGGCAGCCGACCAGCGGCGCCGCATGGAGGAAGCGCTCGATTGCATCATTCCGCTCATGCGGGGCGAGATGGTCACGCGCAAGACCGACTGGTTCACGTTGCAGGAAGCCAAGTTGCAGCTCGTGCCCTATTCGAACCCACACATGGAGATGGCGGTCGCGTCCTCTCGTTCGCCGGTCGGCGCGGTCGCCTCGGGCAAGCACGGCATCGGCATGCTTTCCATCGGCGGCACCTCAGACGAAGCGCTCGCCGCGCACGCGAAGAACTGGGCCATTCACGAGGACGCCGCGCGCGAAGCCGGCGCGACCACGGACCGCTCGCGCTGGCGCATCGTCACCTTCGCGCACGTCGCGGAGACGCGAGAGAAGGCGCGGGCCGACATGGTCTATGGCCTCGCTGACTTCAACCGCTACTTCAACGACGTCGCGACATTCCCGATCGTGCCGCCAGGGATCGAGGATCCGCTGAACTATCTGACCGAAAGCGGCCTCGCTTGCATCGGCACACCCGATGACTGCATCCGTCATTTCGAGCGACTGTGGAAGGGCTCCAACGGCGGCTTCGGCGCGGTTCTTCTGCTCGCCCACAACTGGGCAGACTGGGAAGCAACGAAGCGCAGCTATGAACTCATGGCGCGCTACGTGCACCCGCACTTCCAGCGCAGCGCGAACAGTCTTCGCAATTGGAGCTATGACGACGCCAAGACCAAGCGCGCGGGCGCTGGCATGGAAAATCAGGCGGCTGTCCAGGCCGCGATCGACAGCTATAAGGCGCGCAAGGGCGGCTGATCGTCCAGCCGAGCGCGGCACGTGAGCCAGGGAATTCCATGACTGCTGATGTTGAAACCGTAGTCGTCGGCGCCGGTGTCGTCGGCCTCGCCATTGCCCGCGCGCTGGCCATGGCAGGTCGTGAGGTCATGGTGCTCGAGCAGCACGACATCATCGGCTCGGAAACGAGCTCGCGAAACAGCGAGGTCATCCACGCGGGCATCTACTATCCGCCAGGATCGCTCCGCGCCAAACTCTGCGTCGAGGGCAAGGCGCAGCTCTACAAGTTCTGCGCCGAGAACGGCGTCGCGCACCAGCAGATCACCAAACTTCTCGTCGCAACGAATGAAGCGCAGGTGCCAAAGCTCAAGGCAATCCAGGAAACCGCCATCCGCAATGGCGTGACGGATCTCCAGCCGCTCATGGGCAACGAGGCGCGCGCCATCGAACCGGAAGTCTCCTGCGTTGCCGCACTGCTCTCGCCGTCAACGGGCACGATCGACGTGCACGCCTACATGCTGGCACTGGAAGGGCATGTCGAAACGCACGGCGGCCATGTGGTCCTAAATACGCACGTCGAACGTGTCGGTCGCCGCGCCGATGGGCTCTTCGAGGTCGTGACGTCGGGCGATGCGCCAGCCACCATCACGGCCAAAGAACTCATTCTCTCACCCGGCCTGCACGGCACGAAGCTCGCGCGCACGCTGAGCTTTCCGTCGGGCTATGCACCACCCGAGACCTATTACGCCGTCGGCCAATACTATGCCTACACCGGCCGCTCACCCTTCGCGCGCCACATCTATCCCATGCCGGACGGCGCCTGGCTCGGCCTGCATGTGACCGTCGATCTTGGCGGGCGCTGCAAGTTCGGCCCCGATATCGAGTGGATCCCCGAGATCGACTACACCTTCAAGCCCGAGAAACTCGAGAAGTTCTTAGGCTTTATCCGCACGTACTATCCAGCACTCGATCCCGATCGTCTGCACCCGGACTACACGGGCATCCGACCGAAGCTGTATCGCGAGGGCGAGCCCGTGCCGGATTTCGTTTTCCACGGTCCCAAGCAGCACGGCGTCGACGGCCTCGTCATGCTGTTCGGCATAGAGAGCCCGGGCCTCACATCCTCGCTCGCCATCGGCGATCTTGTGACCGAGATGCTGTAGTCGAACATTCCCTCTCCCCACACGCGGGGAGAGGGAACAAGCAGCCCACCCGCGCAGCGCCCTTGATCACCCGCCATCCACGCAGGCATGATGAGGCGGACGAACTGTCAGCTACAGATCATTCGGGGAATGGCATGCAGCACACCACAATGAAGCGGCTCGGCCTTGCCGCAGCTTTCCTCGTGACTGGCATCGGCAGTGCTGCCGCACACCACCCCATGGGCGGCGCCATGCCGACGACCTTCATGGAGGGCTTCCTCTCCGGCATCGGCCACCCCGTCATCGGCATCGATCACCTCGCCTTCATCATCGCCATCGGCATCGCCGCGGCATTCGTCAGCGGCGGTTTCGGGATCATTGCCGGCTTCATCGCGGCGTCCTCGATCGGCGTGCTCGCGCATGTCATCGAGCTGAACGTCCCACTTGTCGAAGTCCTCGTCGCCACGAGCGTGATCGTCGCCGGCGCCGCACTGGCGATCGGGCGCACTTCGGCGCGCGCCGGCTGGCTCGCACTGGCGGTCATCGCGGGCCTCTTTCATGGTTATGCCTTCGGCGAGGCGGTTGTCGGCGCCGAGCGCTCCGTGATTGGTACCTATCTGATCGGCCTTGCAATCATCCAGGCAGCGATCGCCACGCTCGCCATGATCGCATCGCGCAGTCTGTTCGTTCCGGCCGGAGCGAGTCCCGTGACATTGCGCGCGACCGGCGGTGCACTGGCCGCGCTCGGCCTCTTTTTGCTCGTCGCTGGATTGGTGGAGGCGTGATCGCCATGCCGACCAACCCGACAATCGATGCAACCGGCGAGCGCGTGATCGGACTGTTCGAACGCCTGCCCGCGCTCGTCGAAGCCAATGCCGATCTCATACGCCGCGGTCGCTTCCTGACGACCGACTTCGCAGTTGTCATCGGCGCAACGCCACTGCTCGTGCGCGTCGAAGCAGGCCGCGTGACATCGGTCGCGCGCGGCCCATTCCTGCTGAGGCCATGGACATTCTCCATCACGGCATCGTCCGAGACGTGGCTCAAACTGCTGAAGGCCGTCCCCGATCCCGGCACGCATGACCTCATGGCGCTTTCGAAAGTCGGCCTCGCGCGTATCGAGGGCAATCTGCAGCCCTTCATGGCCAACCTTCAGGTCATCAAGGACATCGTCACCGCGCCGCGCGCGCTCATGTGAGGAGGCGCGTCATGAAAGCGACTTTCGAACCGATCGTCGGCCGCTATGCCCATCTCACGCTCTCGGGCCGCCCGCACCGTCTCTATATCGAGGAGGCCGGCAACGGCATTCCGCTCGTGTGCCTTCACACGGCCGGCGCGGACGGTCGGCAGTTCCGCCATCTGCTCAACGACGCAGTGATAACGCGCGATTACCGCGTCATCGTCTTCGACATGCCGTGGCACGGCAAATCCCTGCCGCCCGCAGGCTTCGAGACTGAGGAGTACCAGCTCACGACGGCTGCCTACACGCAGATGGTGCTCGATGTGTGCGATGCGCTGGAGCTGGATCGCCCCGTCGTCATGGGTTGCTCCATCGGCGGCCGCCTCGTGCTCAATCTCGCAGCCGAGCATCCCGAGCGCTTCCGCGCGCTCATCGGCCTCGAATCCGCCGCCCATCAGCAGCCCTGGTACGATACGGAATGGCTGAACCGTCCTGATGTGCACGGCGGCGAAGTCTGTGCTGCGCTCGTCTCTGGCATGATGGCACCACAGAGCCCCGCCGAGAGCCGTCACGAGACACTCTGGATGTACAAATGTGGCGGCCCTGGCATCTTCAAGGGCGATCTCTATTTCTATCGCGTCGACGGCGATCTGCGCGAGAAGATCGACCGCATCGATACCAAGCGCTGTCCGCTCTACATGCTCACCGGCGAGTACGACTTCTCCTGCACGCCGGAGGACTCTCAGCGCACGGCCGCGCTCATCGACGGTGCGGATCTCACGATCATGAAAGAGCTCGGTCATTTTCCCATGAGCGAGAATCCGGCTCAGTTCCGCCGCTACATCATGCCCGTGCTCGAGAAGATCAAATCGGCGCAGTAGCTCATCTTCGGGGGACCGTCATGGCGCGTCGTATTGTCGATCTCTCCGTCGCGCTCGAAGCGGACATCGCCTCCGATCCACCGGGCAACGAGCCCAAGATCACCTATATCGCGCACAAGGATCCGGCGGCGCTCTCGCGCATGCTGCCGCATTTTCCCGGCCTCTCCGCAGACGACTTGCCGGGCGGCGAAGCCTGGGCCGTCGAGCAGCTCACCGTCTCGACGCACAATGGCACGCACCTCGATGCGCCTTATCACTTCCACTCGACCATGGATGGCGGCAAGCGCTCGTGGACGATCGACGAGGTACCGCTCGAGTGGTGCATGAACCGTGGCGTCAAGCTCGACTTCCGCCACCTGCCCGACGGGTATGTCGCTACGCCCGGCGATGTCGAAGCCGAGTTGAAGCGCAGCGGCGTGACGCTTCAGCCCTTCGATATCGTGCTCGTCAATACAGCAGCGGGCGCGCGCTACGGTGAGGCCGATTACGTTTCGCGCGGCTGCGGCATGGGCCGCGCGGCAACGCTTTGGCTGACCGAACGCGGCGTGAAGATCACCGGCACCGATGCCTGGAGCTGGGACGCGCCTTTTGTTCATACCGCGAAAAAGTACGCGGCGACGCGCGACGCTTCTCTGATCTGGGAAGGACACCGCGCCGGCATGGAGCGCGCATACTGCCACATCGAAAAGCTCGCCAATCTCGAGCAACTTCCGGCGACCGGCTACACCGTCTGTTGCTTCCCATTCAAGATCAAACGCGCGTCGGCGGGCTTCACGCGCGTGGTTGCCATCTTCGAGGATTGAGCAGCCGCACAAATCTGTGGCGCCGGCGCACCAATAGCCCGGCAAACGCGCAAACCTCTGAAACTCCGACCTCTGGAAATTGCGTTGTCGCAAGGCGTTGCCGCAATCGCCGCGGCAGAGTTGACTATACTGCATGTCGATTCGGGGTGGGCACTTTCCCGATCGCGCTATGGATTCACTTCGAGGGAGCAGAGTGACATGAACAGAATTACGACGGGCGTAGCGGCCGGCCTCTTCGGCATCGGCATCGCAGCGGGCTTCGCAAACGTCTCCACGACCACGGCGGAAGCCCAAGCCGCGCGCTCGCTCATCGGCACGCTCACCTGCAAGGGTGGACCGCATGTCGGCATGATCGTCGGCTCGCAGCAGACACTGGGCTGCAGGTATCAGCCTGCCAATAACGGCCGTGGTCGCGAGTATACGGCGACCATCACAAAGGTCGGCGTCGACATCGGCTTCAAGAACGAAACCACGCTCGTGTGGCAGGTCATCGGTTCGACCGACGTCAGGAGAGGCCCGCTTCTGGTTGGTGACTACGGCGGCGTCTCGGCTGAAGCCTCCGTCGCGCTCGGCGTCGGCGCCAATGCGCTGGTCGGCGGCAGCAACAAGTCGATCGTGCTTCAGCCGCTCAGCGTCCAGGGCCAGACGGGCTTGAACGTCGCGGTCGGCGTCACCAGCATGACGATCCGCCGCTAACGGCACGCGGCACTGTTGGAATCAAGACGGCCGGCACCCGCGTGCCGGCCGTCTTCGTTAGTGGGCGCCA